>NZ_CAMFIA010000008.1 GCF_945952405.1 uncultured Stenotrophomonas sp.
AGCCAACCAGCAGCTCGAAATCGAGATGGCGGATCTGCGGGTGGTCCTGCAGGCTCTCCACCTCCAGGTGGTAGCGCCCGGGCAGTGCTGGGGAAATGATCGCGATCTCGCTGTTCAAGTAAGCAAAATCCATGTTGAAGCGGCACTGGGCCTCCAGGGTCGTGGCATTCACTCCAACACCACCGTGCTCGATGAACACATGGGACGTGTTCTCTTCAAAGGGACGGATGCCGTTACTGCCCTTGATCCCCCGTTGTTCCAGCAAGGTCACGGGAATGCGCTGCACCCCCTCAACCCGCCACAGCTGCACCTTGAGCGGCAAAGCTTCGTGATAGATGTGGTCCCAGTCATCTGGCTTCATGTCCGGCCGCCCCTTGGGGCCACCGGTGCGGAAGCCGATCAGCACCATGTCCGGCCAGGTACCATCCGACCGTGCCGACAACTCGAAATCCGCTTCGACCCGGCCACCGGCCCGGGTCAATTCGAACGGCTTTGCCACCGGAAAGCGGTCGCCGTAATCGCTCAGCGGCAGTTCTGGTGAGCAGGCCGCCAGCAGCAGGGCCACCGCCAGGGTGATGCCCACTGCACGGCACGCCCCCCAAGCACATGCCCGTGGCCGCACCCAACACCAGACTGTGCAGGCAGCCTTCGTCATCGCCCTTCTCCTTCGCAACCCGCTCCTCATGTGGACGAGTATGCACAGCAGCGCCCCCCTTCCAGAGCGACTTGCGACAACAGCCAAAATCAAGGGCGGAAGCGTCACCTATCGTCGAACTGAACAGGTTTTCCATGCAAGCAATGAGGATGCCCATCGGCAAGACGGCTGCTCATCGGTACGCCTTACTTGTAGTGGAAATAGCCAACCAGCAGCTCGAAATCGAGATGGCGGATCTGCGGGTGGTCCTGCAGGCTTTCCACCTCCAGGTGGTAGCGCCCTGGCAGCGCTGGGGAAATGATCGCGATCTCGCTGTTTCTGTAGGCAAGATCCATGTTGAAGCGGCCCTGGGCCTTCAGGGTCGCGGCATCGATGCTCATGCCCCCATGCCTGGTGAAGACATGGGAGGTGTTCTGATCGAAGGGATAGGTGTCATCGCTCGCCCTGCCCAAACGCTGTTCCAGCAGGGTCACCGGAATGCGCTGCGCCCCGTCGATCCGCCACAACTGGACCTTGAGCGGTAGCGCCAAATGATTGATGTAATCCGCGTCCCCCAGCTTCATGTCCGGCCGCCCCTTGGGGCCGCCGGTGCGGAAGCCGATCAGCACCATGTCCGGCCAGGTACCGTCCGATCGTGCCGACAACTCGAAATCCGCTTCAACCCGGCCACCGGCCCGGGTCAATTCGAACGGCTTGGCCACCGGAAAGCGGTCGCCGTAATCGCTCAGCGGCAGTTTCGGTGAGCAGGCCGCCAGCAGCAGGGCCACCGCCAGGGTGATGCCCACACCAAGCCACGCACGGCGCGCCCCCCATGCGCATGCCCTTGGCCGCACCCAACGCCAGACTGTGCAGGCAGCCTTCGTCATCGCCCTTCTCCTTCGCAACCCGCTCCTCATGTGGACGAGTATGCACAGCGACGACGCCCCTTCCAGAGCGACTTGCGACAACTGCGAAATTCAGCGGCGGAAGCGACACGCCGTGATCGAAACGGCGTGCGACCGGGTCGAAGGGGCGTGGCTCAACCGTTGGCGAAGACGACGGATGGAGGCAGGATCAGCCTCCCACGCATGCAGCAGGGCCACGCCCGTGTTTGGCGGGCTTTTTTTTGTCTGCCAGAAGCATCCACGCATGGCGTGGATCTACTGAAGAACGTGCATGACCACAGTAGATCCACGCCATGCGTGGATGCACTCACCTCAACCGTTGGCGAAATCGTGCAGGGCCTGGCCCTGCAGGCGGTACACGGTCCACTCGTCCTGCGGCCGGGCACCGGCGGCGGTGTAGAACTCGATGGCCGGCGTGTTCCAGTCCAGTACCGACCATTCGAAGCGGCCACAGCCCTCGGCCACGGCCTGGCGCGCGATGTACTTCAGCAGCGCCTTGCCGGCGCCGGCACCGCGCTTTTCCTGGCTGACGTACAGGTCTTCCAGGTAGATGCCCTTGCGGCCCAGCCAGGTGGAGTAGTTGTAGAAATACACGGCATAACCGATCGCTTCGCCGTCGGCTTCGCAGATCAGCGCGCGCGCCGTGGCATCGGCACCGAACAGGCTCTCGGCGATGCCGATCTCATCGGTCTGCACCGAATGCTCGGCCTTCTCGTAGATGGCCAGTTCGCGGATGAAATGCAGGATCAGGCCTGCATCGGCAACGGTGGCCGGACGGATGTTCAACAGTGCCATGTGCATGAAAGGGGTCGGAGGGAATCAAGCGAGATTAATCCCCTCCGTCCCCTTTTTGTCAGCGGGCTGCGGCGACGTTGGCGCGCATCTGCGCGATCACGTCCTGGTAGCTGGTCTTGGCGTTGAAGATGGCCGAACCGGCGACGAAGGTGTCGGCGCCGGCGGCGGCGATCTCGCCGATGTTGTCGGCCTTCACGCCGCCGTCGATCTCCAGGCGGATGTCCTTGCCGCTGGCATCGATCATCTTGCGCACCACCTTCAGCTTGTCCAGCGCCGAGGGAATGAAGGCCTGGCCGCCGAAGCCCGGGTTGACCGACATCAGCAGCACCAGGTCCAGGTCATCCAGCACCCAGTCGAGGATGTCCACCGGGGTGGCCGGATTGAGCACGATACCCGGCTTGCAGCCCAGCGAGCGGATCAGCTGGATGGTGCGGTGCACGTGGCGGCTCGCTTCCGGGTGGAAGCTGATGTAGGTGGCACCGGCTTCGGCGAAGTCCGGGATGATGCGGTCCACCGGCTCGACCATCAGGTGCACGTCGATCGGCGCGGTGACCCCGTGCTTGCGCAGCGCCTGGCAGACCATCGGGCCGATGGTCAGGTTCGGCACGTAGTGGTTGTCCATCACGTCGAAGTGGACCCAGTCCGCGCCGGCGGCGAGGACGTTATCGACTTCCTCGCCGAGGCGGGCGAAGTTGGCGGACAGGATGGACGGGGCGATGAGGCAGTTGGACATGGCCGGGGCCTTCGGAACGGGGAAAAGGTTGTCCCGCCCGCAGGCGGGACTCTGGAATCAGCGCTTGCGCAGGGTCTTGATGCGGTCGTAGGCGGCATTGATCCGCCGCGACTTCTGCTCGGCCTGCTGCTGCAGCTCGGGGGCGGCGCCGCCGAGCTTGTCGGGGTGGTACTGGGAGATCAGCTTGCGGTAGGCCCGCTCGACCTCGGCGTCGGTGGCCTCGGAGGTCAGCCCCAGCTCCCGGTACGGGTTCTCCTTGTTCAGGCGGAACCAGTCCGAGTCGAAGGCGTGGCCGATCAACAGGCCGACCACCGCGCCAAACAGCGGATTGGGCCGGAACAGCAGGGCCCCAGCGATGAATCCGAGCAGTTTTCCGTACCAGCGCATGGCGCTCCGGGGTCGACCGACGAAATGGACGCTCATTTTACGTCACAGCGGGCCCGGACGGCTTTACACTAGGCCGCCCGCTGACCAGTTGCGGGCCCGCCGGGTCCCCTGGGCAGCCGTCTCGACGAAGCCCCAGGAGTGCCCGTGCCAACCACGCTGTTGCAATCCGATCTCCCCGGCCTGCCCTTGCGCCATCGCGGCAAGGTGCGTGATGTGTTCGATATCCCGCGCGAGCGGCTGCCGGCCGGAACTCCTCCGGGCGAGTACCTGCTGATGGTGGCCACCGATCGCCTGTCGGCGTTCGATGTGGTCCTGCCCGACCCGATCCCGGGCAAGGGCGAGATGCTGTGCCAGGTCTCCAACTTCTGGTTCGCCAAGACCGCGCACCTGATGCCCAACCACCTGACCGGCATCGACGTGGCCAGCGTGCTGCCCGAAGGCGTGGACCCGGCCCTGTACGCCAAGCGCGCAGTGGTCACCCGCAAGCTGAAGCCGGTGCCGGTGGAAGCGATCGCCCGCGGCTACCTGATCGGCAGCGGCTGGAAGGACTACCAGCGCACCGGCAAGGTCAGCGGCATCGAACTGCCCGATGGCCTGCGCCAGGCCGAACAGCTGCCCGAGCCGATCTTCACCCCCTCGACCAAGGCCGCCGTCGGCGACCATGACGAGAACATCGATTTCGATGCGATGGTGAAGCAGGTCGGTGCCGACCTGGCCGAGCGCGTGCGCGATGCCACCCTGCGCATCTACAAGTTCGCCGCCGATTACGCCCGCGAGCGCGGCATCATCCTGGCCGATACCAAGTTCGAGTTCGGTACCGACGCCGATGGCCGCCTGTACATCATGGACGAGATGCTGACGCCGGATTCCTCGCGCTACTGGCCGGCCGACGAGTACCAGGTGGGCACCAGCCCGCCGAGCTACGACAAGCAGTTCGTGCGCGACTACCTGGAGACGCTGGACTGGGGCAAGACCGCCCCGGGCCCGAACATCCCGGCTGAAATCATCGAGCGCACCCGCGCCAAGTACGCCGAGGCGTTGCAGCGCCTGGCCGGGATCAGCGTCGACTGATCCCCCTGCGCCCCCAGCCGGCAGGGTTGGGGGCGTTCTGACTGTGGTAGTGCCGGCCGCTGGCCGGCCATCCGGCGAACCTGCAGCCAGGCATGGCCTGGCTCTACTGTCGGTTGCCTGCGGTAGTGCCGGCCGCTGGCCGGCAACCTCGTGAACTCGGCTATGCTCTGGATTGCCGGCCAGCGGCCGGCACTACCGTTGTCCGAGGAAGCGACGCAGCATGCAGACCACCACCCAGCTTGCGCGGCCGATCGACCGCTATTTCGCCAGCTACTCCGATGACCACCGCAATGTGATCAACCAGCGCATCCACGTGGTGGCGGTGCCGGCGATCCTGTGGTCGGTGGTCGCCCTGCTGTGGTGCGTCCCGCCGCTGATCACCTGGTTCCAGTACGGCATCTGGTCGGCATTCGCGATGTTCAGTGCCTGGTGCTTCTACAACAAGCTGTCGCGCCCGCTGGGCATCGGCATGCTCATCCAGTTCTTCGTGTTCGGCTGCCTGTGCCGCCTGCTGGAGGCCGAGATCGGCCTGCATGCGCTGCGCTGGCTGGCGGTGGGCGTGTTCGTGGTGGCCTGGATCGCGCAGTTCATCGGCCACAAGTTCGAAGGGCGCAAGCCCAGCTTCCTGACCGACCTGACCTACCTGCTGATCGGTCCGGCCTGGGTGATGGCCAAGCTCTACCGCAAGCTCGACTGGCGTTACTGACCGGCGGGCGGCCGGCAACGGCCGTCGTTTCCTGAACGGGCAGATTCCGTCACCCGCACTCCACGGCGGCCCTGCCAGCCTGCCCCGGTGATCCACTCCCCACTTCCCGGCCATTGACGGCAGCCCCTGTGCGACAGGGCCTGCGGTCTCCCTGCGCGGGCGTAGGGTGCTGCCCGGGGGCTGCCGGAGAGGTCACACCGGAACCTGATGTTGCGCCGCAGAAAAAATGAATCAGCGGACGTTACATGCAATTGATCGCTGTTCGATGGGTTTCGGCGACATTTCGCAGCCTGTTATCCTCCCTGACCTGCTCGTGAATCATGGATTCCCTGCATGCTCCCCAGCCTGCCCCTGCTGCTGGCCCTGCCCTTCCTGATGGCAGCGGCCGTTGCGGCCTTCCCCCGTAGTTCGCGCTCGACTGCTGCCTGGCTGGCGGCGCTGGCGCCGTTGGGAGGGCTGGCCATCCTCGGCTGGCTGACCCCCTCCATCCTCGATGGCCAGGTGGTCCGCACCCTGCTGCCGTGGCTGCCGCAGATCGGCCTGGACTTCACCCTGCGCCTGGATGGCCTGGCCTGGATGTTCGCCGGGCTGGTGCTGGGCATCGGCGCACTGGTGGTGCTGTACGCGCGCTACTACCTGAGCCAGCAGGACAACGCGCACCGCTTCTACTGCTACCTGCTGCTGTTCATGGGCGCCATGCTCGGCATGGTGCTGTCGGGCAACCTGCTGTTGCTGATGATCTTCTGGGAAATGACCAGCATCAGCTCGTTCCTGCTGATCGGCTTCTGGTCACACCGCCAGGATGCCCGCGAGGGCGCGCGCATGGCGCTGGTGATCACCGGCGGCGGCGGCCTGGCCCTGCTCGGTGGCGTGCTGCTGATCGGGCGCATCGTCGGCAGCTTCGACCTGGACGTGGTGCTGGCCGCCGGCGAACAGATCCGCGCCAGCTCGCTGTACCCGTACGCGCTGTTCCTGGTACTGGCCGGCATCTTCACCAAGAGCGCGCAGTTCCCGTTCCACTTCTGGCTGCCGCATGCGATGGCGGCGCCGACCCCGGTCTCGGCCTATCTGCATTCGGCCACGATGGTGAAGGCCGGCGTGTTCCTGCTGGCGCGCCTGCATCCGGCACTGGCCGGCAGCGACCTGTTCTTCTACACGGTCAGCGGCATCGGTGCGCTGACCCTGCTGATCGGTGCCTGGAACGCGATCTTCCAGCATGACCTGAAAGGCCTGCTGGCCTATTCGACGATCTCCCACCTGGGCCTGATCACCCTGCTGTTCGGCCTGTCCACGCCGATGGCGGTGGTGGCCGGCGTGTTCCACATCCTCAACCACGCCACCTTCAAGGCCTCGCTGTTCATGGCCGCCGGCATCATCGACCACGAGACCGGCACCCGTGACATGCGCAAGCTGGGCGGACTGCGCAGGCTGATGCCATTCACCAGCGCGCTGGCGATCATCGCGTCGCTGGCCATGGCCGGTATTCCGCTGCTCAATGGCTTCCTGTCCAAGGAAATGCTGTTCGCCGAAGCCCTGACCGCCGGCGGCGGCCCGGGTGCCATGCGCACCGCAGTGTCGATCGCCGCACTGCTGGCCGGCGTGTTCGGCGTGGCCTACAGCCTGCGCTTCGTCCACGACACCTTCTTCGGCTCCGGCCCGCACGACCTCGATCGCGTGCCGCACGAGCCGCCGCGCTGGATGAAGGTGCCGGTGGAGCTGCTGGTGGTGATCTGCGTGGCGGTGGGCGTAGCCCCAGCCCTGACCGTGGCGCCGGTGCTGCATGCCGCCGCCGCCTCGATCCTCGGCACTGCCATGCCCGAGTACAGCCTGGCGGTGTGGCACGGTTTCAACCTGCCGCTGGCGATGAGCGCGATCGGCGTGGTCGGCGGCGTGGCGCTGTACTTCGGCCTGCGCAGGCTGATCAACCTGCACGGCGTGGAAACCCGCACCACCGGCCGCAATGTGTTCCATGCGCAGCTGGATGCGATCTCCGCGCTGGCCATGCGCCTGACCAACGGCGTGGCCAACGGTAGCCTGCAGCGCATGCTGCTGGGCCTGGTGCTGGTGGCGATCGTGGTTGCCGCCGCGCCCTTCGTGGCCAACCCGGCCTCGCCGAACTGGACCGCGCCACAGCCGATCCCGCTGCTGGGCTGGGCGCTGTGGCTGGTGATGATGGCCTGCGCGCTCGCCACCCTGCGCGTCTACAAGCAGCGCCTGCTGGCGGTACTGCTGGTCGGCGGCGTCGGCCTGATGGTGGCGCTGACCTTCGTGTTCCTGTCGGCGCCCGACCTGGCCCTGACCCAGCTGCTGGTGGAGATGGTGACCCTGGTCCTGATGCTGCTCGGCATGAACTACCTGCCCGCGCAGTCCGGGCCGGAGCGGCCGCGCTGGCGCAAGCGGCGTGATGCGGTGATCGCGATCATCGCCGGTGCCGGGCTCGGCGCGCTGGCCTACAGCGCGATGACCCTGCCGCCCAACACCATGGCCGGCGAGCTGCTGGCGCGGGCCCTGCCCGAGGCCTACGGGCAGAACGTGGTGAACGTGATCCTGGTCGACTTCCGTGGCTTCGATACGTTCGGCGAGATCACCGTGTTCGGCATCGCCGCGCTGGTGGTGCATGCCCTGCTGCGCCGCACGCGGATGGCACCGGAGCAGATCATGCCGGGCCCGCCGATCAAGCTGCCGGTGCCGGCCGACCTGGCCCAGATCATGTTCCCGCTGACCCTGACCGTGTCGATCTTCCTGTTCCTGCGCGGCCACAACGCACCTGGCGGCGGCTTCATCGCCGGCCTGGTGCTGGCGGTACCGCTGCTGATCCAGTACGTGATCCAGGGCACCGCGTCGGTGGAATCGCGCTTCGGCTTCGACTACATCCGCTGCATCGGCATGGGCCTGCTGATCGCCCTGCTCAGCGGCAGCGCCTCGATGCTGTTCGGCGTGCCGTTCCTGACCAGCGGCCACCTCGACCTGCACCTGCCGCTGATCGGCGAGGTGCCGCTGGCCAGCGCGATCGGCTTCGACATCGGCGTCTACCTGGTGGTGTTCGGTGGCGCCATGCTGATGCTGTCGATGATGGGCACGATCAAGCCGTCGCGCACCCGCACCGCCCGCAAGGGTGAAATCGACCTGCAACGCCGTTCGGCCCGCACCGGGGAGATGCACTGATGGAACTGGCCCTGGCTACCGCGATCGGCGTGCTGACCGCCATCGGCATCTACCTGCTGCTGCGCGCGCGCAGCTTCGACGTGATCCTCGGCATGACCTTCCTGTCCTATGCGACCAACCTGCTGATCTTCGCCGGTGGCCGCGTGGTGCTGGGCAAGGCGCCGGTGCTGCAGGAGGGCGTGGACAGCCACCTCGGCAACTACACCGACCCATTGCCGCAGGCGCTGGTGCTGACCGCGATCGTGATCGCCTTCGCGATGACCGCGGTGAGCATCGTGCTGGCCATGCGCAGCCGCAGCGACAACCACAGCGACCACGTGGACGCCCACGAGCCGGATGACGACGCGCCGCCGCGCCAGGGCGAGGACCGCGCATGAACCATCTGGTGATCCTGCCGATCCTGATCCCCCTGCTCGGTGCCGCACTGTCGCTGTTCGTCGAGCACCGCCGTTATGGTCCGCGGGTGCAGCGCGCGGTGGCCTGGACATCGCTCTCGGCACTGGCGTTGGCGGTGGGCCTGCTGTTCGCCGGCACCGCCGGCGGCGACATCAACGTCTACCTGCTCGGCGACTGGCCGTCGCGGCTGGGCATCGCGCTGGTGGCCGACCGGCTGTCGGCCTGGATGCTGCTGACCACCCTGCTGCTGGCCATTCCCTGCCTGCTGCATGCCTGTTCGGGCTGGGACCGCCGCGCACCGCATTTCCATGCCCTGTTCCAGTTCCAGCTGGTAGGTCTCAACGGTGCGTTCCTGACCGGCGACATCTTCAACCTGTTCGTGTTCTTCGAGGTGATGCTGATCGCCTCCTACGGCCTGCTGCTCAGTGGCGGGCGTGGCCTGCGCATGCGCATCGGCCTGCACTACGTGGTATTCAACGTCACCGCGTCGACCCTGTTCCTGATCGCGCTGGGCCTGCTGTACGCCTCGCTGGGCTCGCTCAACATGGCCGAGCTGTCGCAGCGCATCGCCGAAGTACCACCGGCACAGCTGACCCTGGTGAAGGCGACGATGGGCCTGTTGCTGCTGGTGTTCTGCGCCAAGGCGGCGTTGATGCCGCTGTACCTGTGGCTGCCCGAAGCCTATTCGCGCGCACCGGCGGCGGTGGCCGCGCTGTTCGCGATCATGACCAAGGTCGGCCTGTACTCGGTGCTGCGCATCCAGATGCTGTGGTTCGGCGACGACGCCGGCGCGATGGCCGGCTACGGCCGCGACTGGCTGCTGTGGGCCGGCGTGGCAACGCTGGTGCTCGGCGGCCTCGGTGCGCTGGCCGCAACCCGCCTGCGCGTGCTGATCTCGTACCTGGTGATCGTGTCGGCGGCCACGCTGTTCATCGCCTTCTCGGTGGGCACGCCACAGGTGTTGTCGGCCGGCCTGTACTACCTGCCACACAGCAGCTTCGTCGCCGCTGCGCTGTTCCTGATCGCCGATCTGATCCGCCGCCGCCGCGGTGGTGCCAGCGACCGCAAGGAAGTGGTCGCACCGATGCCGGGCAAGGAAACACCGGCCGTCCTGTTCCTGATCGGCGCGGTGTCGGTGGCGGGCCTGCCGCCGCTGTCCGGCTTCCTGGCCAAGGCCGCACTGCTGGCCGGTATGCCCGCGCAGTACACCGGCCCGGTCTGGACCGCCGTGCTGGTCAGCAGCCTGCTGGTGATCATGGGCCTGACCCGCGGCGGCATCCGCCTGTTCTGGCGCGTGCCGCCAGTTGATCCGGAGGCGCCGGTTCCGCGCAAGGCGCGGCTGCGCCGGGTGGAGCTGTATGCCGCCTGCATCCTGCTCGCCTACGGCATCGGCATGACCCTGGCCGCCGCGCCGCTGATGCGCTACACCGACGCCACCGCCGCACAGCTGCTGGACCCCAGCGAGTACGTGCAGCAGCTGCGCGCGACCCCGCCGGAGATCCGCCAGCCATGACCGCCCAGCGCTCCCTGTTCCGCCGCATCATCCCCTCGCCCGCGCTCAGCATCATGGTGGTCGCGTTCTGGCTGTTGATGTCCGACAGCTTCACCCTCGGCCAGATCGTGCTGGGCCTGCTGCTGGGCGTGGTGGTGCCGCTGTTCGCCGCACGCCTGGACCGCGAGTTCGCCCGCATCGGCACCCTGCGCCCGCTGCCGAAGCTGCTGTGCGTGACCCTGTGGGACATCCTGATGTCCAACATCCGCGTTGCCATCCAGGTGCTGGGCCCGGAAAAGAACATCCACCCCGGCTTCATCTGGTTGCCGCTGGACATCGCCAACATCCACGGCATCGCCGCGCTGACCAGCATGATCACCCTGACCCCGGGCACGGTCTCGGCCGCGCTCAGCGACGACCGCAAGTTCCTGCTGGTGCACGTGCTGCACCTGGAGGATCCGCAGGCGCTGATCGACACGATCAAGCGACGTTACGAAGCCCCGTTGATGGAGATCTTCCCATGACCGGTTTTGAAGTCATCCAGACCACCCTGGTGGTATGCATGCACGTGGTCGGCCTGGCCATGCTGCTGGCCACCTGGCGCCTGCTGCGCGGGCCGACCGTGCCCGACCGCATCCTCGCGCTGGACACCCTGTCGGTGACCGCCATCGCCGAGCTGATGCTGTTCGGCATGTACCTCAACTCGCCGATCTACTTCGAGGCCGCGCTGATCATTGCCATGCTCGGCTTCGGCAGCACCGTGGTGCTGAGCAAGTTCGTGCTGCGCCGGGACATCGTCGAATGATCACCGCGATCCAGATCGGCGTATCGATCCTGCTGCTGTTCGGCTGCTTCTTCATCCTGGTCGGCGCACTGGGCCTGGTGAAGCTGTCCACCTTCTTCAAGCGCCTGCATGCACCAACCAAGGCCAGCACGCTGGGCGTGGGCTGCGTGCTGGTGTGTTCGGTGTGCTACCACATCTTCCTCGGCCAGGACCCGCAGCCGCGCGAACTGCTGATCACCGTGTTCCTGTTCATCACCGCGCCGATCAGCGCGCACATGATGGCCAAGGCCGCGCTGTCGCTGCTGATGGAAACCCGACCCAGCCTGCCGGGCAACGAGCCGGCCGCCGAGGAGCAGCTGCCGCCGCCGGAGCCGGCGCGGGAAGAGCACGCGCGGGGCGGGTAACCCTGTGTGGGTGGGTGCCGACCGTGGGTCGGCACGGAATCAAAAGCATCCACGCATGGCGTGGATCTACTGTGTGCTCGGCGCTACAACGCCGGTGCAGTCACCAGCAGCAGCTCAAGCGCCAGCCAGCCGCCGAAGGCCACCAGCAGGATCACGCCCTCGCCACGGCTGATCTTCAGGTCGCCGCGCAGCATCGGGTACAGCACCAGCGCGAACGCCAGCAGGGCCGGTAGCTCCAGGCGCACGAACGAGGCCGGCAACGCGAGCGGCTGCAGCATCGCCATCGCACCGATCACCAGCAGCAGGTTGACCACGCTGGAACCGAGCACGTGGCCCATCACCATGTCGCCATGACCGCGACGCGCCGCAGCGATGGCACTGGCAACCTCTGGCAGCGCGGTGCCGATCGCCACCGGCAGCAGGCCGACCAGCAGCGGCGTCCAGCCCAGTGCGGCACCGACGTCGGCGGCGGCACCGACCACCAGGCGCGCACCCCAGTAGAGCGCCAGCGCGGCGATCAACAGCCGCAGCACGTTCAGAGGCAGGCTGGTGCGGCTCAGTGCGGATTCGGCGATCGCGGCCTGCACGTCGGTACGCTCGTTGCGGCCACGGCGCAGCAGCAGCACCTGCACGACGATGAAGCCGGCCACCAGCACGCCGCCCTCCCAGCGCGCCAGGCGGCCGTCAAGACCGAACAGGATCAGCAGCACGGCAGCCGCCAGCAACGACCACCACAGCAGCGTCTGCAGGCGTGCACGCAGCAGCAGCGGCGCGGCAACCGCCGCCAGGGCGAGGGTCAGGCCCAGGTTGACGATGCTGCTGCCCACCGCATTGCCCAGTGCCAGTTCCGGTTGGCCGACGGCCAGCGCACGCGCGTTGACCGCCAGCTCCGGCAACGAGGTGGTCACCCCGAGCAGCAGCAGGCCTGCGGTGAACGGGCTGGCTCCCAAACGCTGGGCCAGACCGGACACCGCCTTGACGATGGAGTCCCCACCCAGCGCCAGCAGCAGCAGGCCGAGCAGGAACCAGGCAATGGCAATGGCGATCATCGAGCACTCCCGCAGCGGTCGTGGCGCGATTCTACGCTGGGCCCGCGCGCGGGGCTGGGCCGTCGATCAAGGATCAGCCGCAGCCTTCCACGTAGTCGACCTGCGGAGTCTGCCCAACGCGCCAGGCCCCCACCCGGCCATCCGCGCCGAGCGCGAAGTCGATCACCGCGCCGCCTTCCTGCGCCGGTCGCACGCGCAGGTGCTGTGCCTTTTCGTCGTACTTGTCAGGGCCGACATCCCCCCGATCGGGATACAGCAGCTGCAGCTCGCCCAGGGTCATGCCGACCTTGCCGCCCCCCGGTGCGGTGATGCCCGCGCTGTGCACGTCGTAGCGCACCAGCTTGCGGCCTTCGATCATCAGGCGCGGATCCTCGGCGCCCTGCGGGCGCAGGAAGTAGCAGCCGTCGTTGCCGTCGTCGGCCGGCAGCGGCGTGCCGCTGGCATCGGTGCCCAGCCCCTGCAGCGGGGTAGCGAAGCCGCTGCGTACCTCCGCGATGCCCGCGCCCAGCTTCGCGCCGCCGAAGCCGTCCAGATGGGCAGGGCCCTGTTCGGCGGCCGCGGCGGCCGACGTCGGTGCCGGGGGTGTGGGGGCCGCGGCGGTGGCCGACGGAGCGTCAGCGGCTGCCGCAGGCGCCTCGGCGCTGCGGTTGCAGGCAGTGAGCGACAGCAGCAACAGGCCGGCAAGCGGAAGATGCTTCATGGGTGCGGTTCCCTGGCACGAAGGTGGCTGCACGCTAGCGCAACGCGCGTGCAGGCGCTGCATTGTCATCGCGGTTTCATCGCCCTCGTTCAGGCTCGGCGTGCACCGACTTGGCTGTCCCTTCCATGCAACCGCGCAAGACCGACCTCGCCCGAACCGCGCTGCAGGCCCACCGCGCGCCGCTGGACATGCGCCAGCGCCGGCTGCTGATCCTGTGTGACGGCCAGCGCACCCTCGCCGACCTGAGCGGCCTGCTCGGCCAGGACGCACCGGCCATGGTCCTGCAGCTGGTGCAGGCCGGCTACCTGAGCACGGGGCCGGTTACGGCAGATCCCGCGCCCGTCCCCGCTGCCACCGCCCTTCCGGTAGCCGCCGCACCGTTGCCGACGGCAGTGGCCGCGGCCACGCCGGTCGAGCGCCGACGTTCGCTGGTGGCAGCGCGCATCTATGTGCTGGGCATCCTGGAGATGCAGCGCCATCCGCAGGCCGCGGCGCTGTTCCGCGACCTGCAGCAGGCACGCGCCGAAGAAGAGGTGCTGTTGCGGATGCAATCCGCCATGCAGATGCTGCCCGGGCTGACCTCGGAGGGCTACTGCGAGCGCGTGCGGCAGCGCCTGCTGGAGGCACTGCCACTGGAACACGGCAACGCCTTCGCCTGAGAAAAAAGGGGACGGAGGGGATTAAGTCGTTTGTGGCACAAACGACTTAATCCCCTCCGTCCCCTTTTTGTGGTCAGCGGTAGTTGTTGCGCAGGCCGTTCCAGCACTGCTGGTAATCGCCCTGGCGGTGGCCGGCGGCCAGCGCCTGCGCGGTCGGGCGGATCACGGCGCGGGTTTCGAACATGAAGGCCATCGTGTCCTTGATCACGTCCGGCCTGGACAGATCGGCATGGGATGCCTTGTCGAAGGTCGGGGCATCCGGACCGTGGCCGCTCATGCAGTTGTGCAGCGATGCGCCGCCGGGGACGAAGCCTTCGGCCTTGGCGTCATAGGCCCCGTGCACCAGGCCCATGAACTCGCTGGCGATGTTGCGGTGGAACCACGGTGGGCGGAACGTGTTCTGTGCCACCAGCCAGCGCGGCGGGAAGATCGCGAAGTCCATGTTGCTGGTTCCCGGCGTGTCGCTGGGGGAATGCAGCACCAGGAAGATCGACGGGTCCGGGTGGTCGTAACTGATCGAGCCGATGGTGTTGAAGCGGCGCAGGTCATAGCGGTACGGCGCGTAGTTGCCGTGCCAGGCCACCACGTCCAACGGCGAATGGTCGATCGGCGCGCGCCACAGGCGGCCCTCGAACTTGGCGATCAGTTCGAAGTCGCCGTCGACATCCTCGAATGCCGCATGCGGGGTCTCGAAGTCGCGCGGGTTGGCCAGCCCGTTGGAACCGATCGGGCCGAGGTCGGGCAGCTTCAGCAGCGCGCCGTAGTTCTCGCAGATGTAGCCCCGGCTCGGGCCATCGGGCAGTTCCACGCGGAAGCGCACGCCACGCGGAATCACCGCGATCTGCTGCGGTTCGATCTCGACCACGCCCATCTCGGTCAGCAGGCGCAGCGCGCCCAGCTGCGGCACGATCAGCAGTTCGCCATCGGCATCGTAGAAATAGCGGCCGACCATATCGCGGTTGGCCGCGTACAGATGGATGCCGACACCGGCATGCGCATCGGGAGACCCGTTGCCGCCCATCGTGTACAGGCCCTCGACGAAGTCGGTCGGCTGTTCCGGAAGCGGCAGCGGACTCCAGCGCAGCTGGTTCGGCGAGGCTGGCTGCGCACCGAAATCACACTGCAGCTGCGACTGCGCGAACGGAGTGAATTCGCCATGGGTCACCGCCGGGCGGATGCGGTATAGCCAACTGCGGCGGTTGCTGCCACGCGGCGCGGTGAAGGCGGTGCCGGTCAGCTGTTCGGCATACAGGCCGTGGGCCACCTTCTGCGGCGAGTTCTGCCCGACCGGCAGCGCGCCGGCGACGGCCTCGGTGGCGAATTCGTTGCCGAAGCCGGACTGGTAGCCGCGGGCGGTGATGGAGGGGGACATGGAAACTCCAGAGGTTGCCGGCCAGCGGCCGGCACGACCATTCGGACAGGGATCGCCGGCCAACGGCAGGCAATCCCTGCAGACCTTACAGCACGCCGCGGCGGATCTGGTCGCGCTCGATGCTCTCGAACAGCGCGGTGAAGTTGCCCTCACCGAAGCCTTCATTGCCCTTGCGCTGGATGATCTCGAAGAAGATCGGGCCGATGCAGTTCTGGGTGAAGATCTGCAGCAGCTTGCGCTGGTGGGTTTCCGGATCGGCATCGATCAGGATCTTGTTCCTGGCCAGGCGCGGCACGTCCTCGCCGTGGTTCGGAACGCGCTGGTCGATCACATCGAAGTAGGTCTCCGGCGTATCGAGGAAGTCCACGCCCTGCGCGCGCATCGCTTCGACGGTGTCGTAGATGTTGTCGGTGAAGCAGGCAATGTGCTGGATGCCCTCGCCCTTGTACGCGTCCAGATATTCGTTGATCTGGCTCTTCGGGTCGGACGATTCGTTCAGCGGGATGCGCACGATGCCGTCCGGCGCGGTCATCGCCTTGGACACCAGGCCGGTCTTCAGACCCTTGATGTCGAAGTAGCGGATCTCGCGGAAGTTGAACAGGCGCTCGTAGTAATCCGACCACTGCTGCATGTTGCCGAAGTACAGGTTGTGGGTCAGGTGGTCGATGAAGGTCAGGCCGAAGCCCACCGGGTGCAGGTCGGCACCGGCGATCGGCTCGTAGTCGCCGTCGTAGATGCTGCCGGCGGTGCCGTAGCGGTCGACCAGGTACAGCATGCAGTCGCCGATACCCTTGATGACCGGCGCGTTGACCGCCTTGCTGTCCGGCTTGAACGCGATCGCTTCGGCGCCATTGCCCAGCGCGGTCTGGTAGACCTCCTGGCCCGGCTTCTTGAAGCGGATGGCGAAGCCGCAGGCGCACGGACCGTGCTTTTCGGCGAAGTCGGCCGCGAACGAATCGGGGTCCTCATTCACCAGGAAGTTGACGTCGCCCTGGCGATAGACGGTAATCGGACGCTGCTTGTGCTTGAGCACCGCGCTGAAGCCCATCTTCCGGAAGTACTCGTGCAGCTCCTGGCCACGGCCGGCCGGGGCGGCGAATTCGACGAACTCGAAGCCGTCGATGCCCATCGGGTTCTCGAAGGTGGTGACCTGCATGCCGGGATTGGGGTGCGAGGCGGTCGGGACTGCGGTATTCATGGCGTGGCTCCGAATCGGTACCGCATCGGTACAAACCAGGTGCGGGCAGGTAGGGACCCGGCGAGAATGCAGGGTCTGGACCCAACACTTATAGTTACACTTGAAACCACCAGCAAGGTGCACCGCAACATGAGCCCCGCCGATCCCGTTTCGACCCGCCTGCGTGCCTCGCACGTCCTGCTCGACCTGGAACAGTTCCTGCCGTACCGGCTGAGCGTGCTGTCCAACCGGGTCAGCGGCAACATCGCCAAGCTATACGGTGATCGTTACGGTCTGGCGATCCCCGAGTGGCGGGTGATCACCATCCTGGCGCTGTATCCGGGCTCCTCGGCCAGCGAGGTCTCCGACCGCACGGCGATGGACAAGGTGGCGGTCAGCCGCGCCGTGGCCCGCCTGCTGGAGCGCGGCTTCATCAAGCGCGAGACCCACGGCGACGACCGCCGCCGCTCGGTGCTGGCACTGTCGGCCGCCGGCTTCGAGGTGTACGAGACCATCGCACCGATGGTGATCGAGATCACCCGCAAGCTGATGTCGGTGCTGAGCGACGAGGAAGAGCAGGTGCTGGAAAAGCTGATCCTGCGCCTGGCCGGCGAAGGCCTGGAACGGATGGGTGAAGGCGTCTGAGCAAAAAGGGGACGGAGGGGATTAAGTCGCGATCGGCGCCATAGGGGCCAAAGCGACTTAATCCCCTCCGTCCCCTTTTTTTCAGCTGAGGTGCTTGCGGCGGGCGTGGATCCACGGCACCGCGAGCGCGGCGATGGCGCCGCCGGCGAAGCCGAGCGAGGCGGCGACGGTGGCGGCTTCGATCGCGCCCGGCAGTGCCAGCGCAGCGGCCACCAGCAGCAGCGACGGCAGGCCGACGAAGGTGCCCAGGAAGAAGTGCCAGCGCGGCGACCAGGTGTTGAGCTGCAGCAGGCTGACCGGCTGCCAGGCCTCGGAAGCGGTGTCTTCGGCGATCTTCGCCACCACCTTGCCCAAGTCCACTTCCGGTAGTGCGCGGCCCAGCCGCGCGCTTGCCAGGGCCTCGGCCACCGCCTCCACCGGCGGGAAGCTGGAGGGCCAGGCGACCGGCGCCGGCACGCCGTAGGCGGTCAGCAGCGGCACGCTCAGCCACGGCGCCACCAGCGGCCGCATGCGGCGGCGGCCGTGCACGCACCAGATCTGCTGCTGCCCGTGTGCGCTGACGCTGTACAGCGCCAGCTCGTTGGCCGGTGGATAGCCGAGCATGGTCACCCGCGCCGCCAGGCTGTCCTGGCCCATCGCGCGCAGGAAGCCGGGGCGACTGCGCCCTTCCTGCATCCACGCCAGGCCCAACGCGCCAACCAGCCAGGCCTCGGCGACGTCCTTGCTGCCGGCGGTCGCGCGCTCGTCACTGGCCAGATACCAGGCCAGCGATTTCGGTTCAGAGACATCGTCCAGGCCCCAGCGGCTGTCATCCCCCAGCACGTGGCGCACCGGCAGCCGCGCCGCGGCGGTCTCGCCACGCTCGCCCGGCTGCAGGAACGGCAGCACGCCCTGGATGAAGGTGGACAGTTCGATCGCACGCACGCCGTGGCCCTGCCATTCCGGCGGCAGCAGCCCGGCCAGCTGGCCCTCGGCGGCCAGCGCATCGAGCCGCGACTTCTGTTCCACCAGCTTCTGCACGGCGCCCTTCAGCACCACGTTGTCGGGCAGCGCGATCTGCGGCAGCCGATGGCGCGGCGGAGCCAGCTCAAGGGTGTCCTCGCCGGTACCGGCATCGTCCAGCAGCGCCTGCTGTGCTGGCAGGGTCACGCCGTCGCCTGCCCTGCCCTCGGCCAGGTCGCTGGCAGGTTCGGGCAATCGTTCGGCGTGGTCGCTGTGCATGGGCGTTCCGGTAGGTTGCATCGACGGGATGTCGACTGAGGTCCTTGCCGGTAGCGGCGCGCGCGCGGTGAAATTGAGGCGGCAATCCACGGAATGTGACCGCGCACGCAGTAGATCCACGCCATGCGTGGATGCGACCCAACATCAGTGCCGAGCAACGGTCGGCACCCACCGAAGCTGCCGGCCAGCGGCCGGCACTACCCTATTCCGGTTTGTCAGGTGCCCATTGCTTGAGGAAGGCGGCCACCCGCGCAGGCGCGAAGGCTTCGCCGCGGCGCAGCTCGCCGGTTGCCTGCGATACCAGCAGGCTGCCATCGGCGTCGAGCACCAGCAGGCGCGGGTAATCGCGCTCCATCTCCGGGAACTGGGCGAAGAAGGCGCTGTTGGGGTGCTCGTCGCTCGCGTTGACCTTCACCCACACATAGTGGGCATCGCGGAAGCGGCGCAGCTCGCCGTTGCCTTCCACCGTCTCGTCCAGCGCCTGGCAGCGATCGCAGGCGGCGTTGCCGACTTCGAGCAGGATGCGTTTCTTGCCGCGCTGGGCTTCCACCTTGGCGGTGGCCAGGTCATCGGCGGGGTCACGGGCCGGGTCGAACTGTGCGCCGAGCCCGGCGATGGCGGCGATGTCCGCCGCCACCGGGGTGTTGCCCGAGGCCACCGGTTCGCTGGGATCAGCGACCGGTGGCTCGGTGGGACGGGTATCCAAGGGCTGCGTGGGCTCGGCGGCGGCGGGCGGTTGGGGTTGCGAACAGGCGCCGATCAGCGCCGCACAGACCATTGCCATTGCACCACCGAGCTTCATGCGCATGCCTTCTACCCTCTCATCATCACTTGACGCCGTGCATCAGCTTGTTGATCAGCGGGGCGACCAGGAACAGCACCACGCCGGAGCCGATCAGGGCCCAGAACCCGAAGGTATACCCCTTCAGGGCCGACTCGACCGTCATGCCGCCTTCACCGCTGACCACGCCGGCGAAGATGCCGGACAGGTTGTTGCCGATGCCGGTGGACAGGAACCAGCCACCCATGCCGAAGCCGACCAGGCGCACCGGGGCCAGCTTGGTCACCATCGACAGGCCGATCGGCGACAGGCACAGCTCACCCACCGACTGGATGACGTAGACCATGAACAGGGTCCAGAACGGGATCTTGCCGTCCACGACCATCTGCGACAGGGCGAACATCAGCAGGGCGAACGCGGCGCCGTTGAACAGCAGGCCCAGGCCGAACTTGCGCGGGATCGACGGATTGGCGCGGCCCAGGGCCACCCAGATCCAGGCGATGATCGGTGCCAGGGTGATGATCGCCACCGAGTTGACCGACTGGAACCAGGCGGTCGGGAAGGTCCACTCACCGAACTGGCGGTTGACGATGTTCTCGGCCAGGAAGGTGAACGAGCTGCCGGCCTGTTCGAAGAACATCCAGAACATCACGTTGAAGGCGAAGATGATCAGCATGGCGATCACGCGGTCGCGCTGCACCTTGCCTTCGCGGATGCCCTCGACCAGCAGCAGGATGGCCAGCGCGGTGAACATCGCACCCAGGATCCAGGCCAGCGCGGTGGCGCCGGTGGCGAGCAGGAAGTAGGCCACCGGGATGGCGACCACGGCACCGGCCAGCACCATGATGATGCGGCCGAAGCCTTCAGCGCCGGCCGGCGGTGCACCGATGCCCTTCAGGCCGGCACGACCGATGTAGAACCACACCAGCGAGATCAGCATGCCCACGCCCGAGGCGATGAACACGACCTTGTACGACGGCATTTCCGAGGTACCGAACACCTTGCGGGCCAGGTATTCGGTCAGCACCGGGGCGATCATCGCGCCGATGTTGATGCCCATGTAGAAGATGGTGAAGCCCGAGTCGCGGCGCTCGTCCTTCAGCCCGTACAGCTTGCCGACCATGGTCGAGATGTTGGGCTTGAACAGGCCGTTGCCGACGATGATCGTGGCCAGGCCGAGCTTGAAGATGTGCTCCTGCGGCAGCGAGATCATGAACAGGCCGGCGGCCATGATGATCGCGCCGGTCAGGATTGAGCGCTGGTACCCCAGCACCCGGTCGGCCACGTAGCCACCGAAGATCGCCGCGGCGTACACCAGTGCCAGGTAGGCGCCGTAGATGCGGCTGGCATCGCCTTCACCGGCGGCGCTGCCGTTGTAGAACTGGGCGACGATGTACAGCACCAAGGCCCAGCGGATGCCGTAGAACGCAAAGCGCTCCCAGAACTCGGTCATGAACAGCATCCACAACGGACGCGGATGGCCCATCGTGGTCTTGAAGTCCGGCAGCGCCGGCTCTGGGGTGTTCGCAGTGGCGTTTACGCTCATGCGGGTTTCCTGGTTCGGTGGATGACGAGCACGTCCGCTGTGCAGTTGGAGCAACGCGCGAGGATCACCGACTTGTGGCGTTCACGTCAAATACACGCCGTTTGAGGCAGGTGCCGGCCTGCTCGCTGAACTTGCATCTGAAACGATCCAGCCACCGGCCGGGGGTAAAGCTGAATGGGGGGGTCAGCCCAGCTCTGCCGGGGGCGCAACCTGCAGGCTGGTGCGCACCTGGAACAGCTCGGGGAAGAAGGTCAGCTCCAGCGCTTGTCGCAGGAAGCCCACCCCGGACGAGCCGCCGGTGCCGCGCTTGAAGCCGATCACCCGCATCACCGTGCGCATGTGGCGGAAGCGCCAGAGCTGGAACGCGGTCTCCAGGTCCACCAGGTCCTCGCACAGCGAGTACTCGCGCCAGTAGCGGTCGGTGTCCTGGTAGATGCGCGCGAAGACCGGCTGCAGGTCGTCGTCGGCCACATGCGGCTGGGTCCAGTCGCGCCCGTTGTACAGGTCCGGAATGGCGTGGCCGAAGCGGGCCAGGTACTTGAGGAACTCCTCGTACAGGCTCGGCGCCTCCAGCACGGTGCGCAGCTGCGCCTGCCCGGCCGGGTCATGCTCGAACACCTGCAGCATCTGTGCGTTCTTGTTGCCCAGCAGAAACTCGATGTAGCGGTACTGCAGCGACTGGAAGCCCGACGACGGGCCCAGCACATCGCGGAACCCCATGTACTCGGACGGGGTCAGCGTTTCCAGCACCGACCACTGCTCGGTGAGCTGGCGCAGCACCTGCTTGCTGCGCGCCAGCACCTTGCGGCACTGCCACACTTCATCGCGCTGCAGGAAGCCGATCGCCGCACGCAGTTCGTGGCCGAGCAGCTTCAACCACAACTCCGAGGTCTGGTGCTGGATGATGAACAGCATCTCGTCGTGATGCGGCGGACTGGACAGCGGCTGCTGCGCGCTGAGCAGCTGGTCCAGCCGCAGGTAGCCGCCATAGGTCAGGCGCCCCTGCAGGTCGGTATGGATGCCGGCTTCGAGATCGCGTTGGTTGTTGTCGACGGACATGGGTGGGACCAGATCGGGGGCGGCAAGGGTAGCGCGTTGCCGCCGCGCTGGCAGCCGCCCCATCCATACCGGGGCGTGCGGTTGGCCGTGGAGCATCGAGCGATGCCGTGCCTGCGCGTGGAACCGATCCGGCCGTTGCGCGGGCAGTCAGCCAGGGGCATATTCTGATGCTTTGCAGCAACGACTGAATACGTTGTTGTTATTGGCCCCCCACCCGCCGGCAGGGGTAAAACGGGGGATTGCCGTGTTGCGCCGCAGGAAGGCTATTCCGTACGCGTTCCTTAACATGGTGATTCATATCATTTGTAACTTCTCTGTCGAAGGTGCAGTACGCAATGACGGTTGCCGCTGAATTCAAGATCGAATACCTGCAGTACCTGGACGCGGACGGCAAGCTCGTCCGTGACGACCTGCCCGCGTCGCTGCGCGACCCCAAGGTCCTGGTACCGCTGTTCAAGCAGATGCTGTACGTACGTACGTTCGACAGCAAATCCATTGCGCTGCAGCGCACCGGCAAGCTCGGCACCTATGCCGCCTGCCTGGGCCACGAGGCCGCGCACGTGGGCATCGGTGCCGCGATGCACGCCGGCGATGTGTTCGGCCCGAGCTATCGCGAATACGGCGCCATGTTCATGCGTGGCGTGCGCCCGTACGACGTGCTGATGTACTGGGGCGGCGACGAGCGCGGCAACGACTTCACCGGCAACGCGGTGAAGGACTTCCCGTTCTGCGTGCCGATCTCCACCCAGTGCCTGCACGCCGCCGGCGCTGCGCTGAAGTTCAAGCTCAACAATGAAAAGCAGATCGCGGTGGCGGTGTGCGGCGATGGCGGCAGCTCCAAGACCGACTTCTACGCCGCATTGAATTCCGCCGGTGCCTACAAGCTCCCGCTGATCCTGTGCATCGTCAACAACGGCTGGGCCATCTCGGTGCCGCGCTCGGCGCAGACCGGTGCCGAAACGCTGGCCCAGAAGGGCCTGGCCGGCGGCCTGCACTGCCTGCAGGTGGACGGCAACGACCTGATCGCGGTGCTGGCCGCGATGGAACAGGCACGCGAACGCGGCCTGGCCGGCGAGGGCGGCACCGTGCTGGAGCTGATGACCTATCGCCTGTCCGACCACACCACCGCCGACGACGCGCGCCGCTACCGCGACGATGCCGAGGTGAAGGACGCCTGGACCCGTGAGCCGATGCTGCGCCTGCGCAAGTACCTCACCGCACAGGGCGTGTGGAGCGAAGAGGAAGAGAAGGCCTGGGTCGAGCAATGCGCTGCCAAGGTCGATGAGGAAGTGAACCAGTACCTCAACACCCCGGTGCAGCCGGTCGAGGCGATGTTCGATTACCTCTACGCCGATCCGCCGCCGGATCTTCTGGCCCAGCGCGCGGCCGCCATTGCCCTGGAGCAGCGCCATGGATGACATCAAGACCGGCGCTTCCGCTTCCCAGGCCAATGCCGCCGACAGTGCCGCTGTCGCCGGTGGAGACATCGCAATGACCGCTACCCCCATCACCCTGATCGAAGCCATCACCCAGGCGCTGGCCTGGGAGCTGGAACACGACCCGTCGGTGCTGGTGCTGGGCGAGGACGTAGGCGTCAACGGCGGCGTGTTCCGCGCCACCGCCGGCCTGCAGCAGCGTTTCGGTTCGCAGCGCATCCTCGACACCCCGCTGGATGAAACCACCATCGCCGGCCTCACCGTCGGTCTGGCCGCACAGGGCATGAAGCCGGTGGCCGAAGCCCAGTTCGACGGCTTCGTCTACCCGATGGTCGACCACATCATCTGCCACGCCGCGCGCCTGCGTACCCGTACCCGTGGCCGCATGCACTGCCCGATGGTGCTGCGCGTGCCGTGGGGCGGTGGCATCCGTGCACCGGAACACCACAGCGAAGCCAACGAGTCGATCTTCACCAACGTGCCGGGCCTGCGCGTGGTGCTGCCGTCCAGCCCGCAGCGTGCCTACGGCCTGCTGCTGGCCGCCATGCGTGATCCCGATCCGGTGATCTACATGGAGCCCAAGCGCATCTACCGCCAGTACAAGGAAGTGGTCGTCAACGACGGCGAAGCCCTGCCGCTGGACGTGTGCTTCGTGCTGCGCGACGGCACCGATGTGACCCTGGTGGCCTGGGGCGCGCAGGTCAAGGAAGCGCTGGAAGCGGCCGACAAGCTGGCCGGCGAAGGCATCAGTGCCGAAGTCATCGACGTGGCCACGCTGCGTCCGCTGGACTTCGCCACCATTGCCGAGTCGGTGTCCAAGACCGGTCGCTGCGTGATCGTGCAGGAGGCCCCGAAGACCGCGGGCTTTGGTGCCGAGATCGCCGCGCGCCTGGCCGAGGAATCGATGTACGACCTGCTGGCCCCGGTCGAGCGCGTTACCGGCTACGACACCCACATTCCGCTGTTCCGCCTGGAAATGAAGTACCTGCCGAGCGTGGACCGGATCGTGACCGCGGCCAAGCGCGCGGTGGCGGCGGGCTGACATGCGGGCCCGCCTTCTTGGGGCTTACCGCAGCCAATATCCCAACCCGCTCCGGTTCCGCGCCGGCCAGATCGTCGAAGTAGGTGTACGTGACGAGGAATGGCCGGCCTTTGCCTGGGTACGCACCAACGATGGGCGCGCTGGATGGGCGCCCGTCGCCTGGCTGCAGCTGCTGGACGATGGTCGCGCCGAAGCCCTGTGCGACTACGACGCCCGCGAGCTGGATGTGGAAAGCGGCGAGATGGTGAAGCTGCATCACGAACACGGTGGATGGTGGTGGTCCGAGCGCGCCAATGGCGCGACGGGCTGGCTGCCGGCCCGCGAACTGGAACTGCTGGAAGAGAACTGCAAATGAGCCAGACCAAGAACTTCAACCTGCCCGACCTGGGCGAAGGCCTGCCGGACGCGACCATCGTCGAGTGGTTCGTCAAGGAAGGCGATGTGATCAAGCTGGACGAGCCGCTGGTGTCGATGGAGACCGCCAAGGCCGTCGTGGAAGTGCCGTCGCCGGTGTCCGGCAAGGTGCTGAAGCTGTCTGGCGCCGCCGGCGACATCATCCCGACCGGCTCGGTGCTGGCCAGCTTCGAGATCGACCCGAACCTGCCGCAGCGCGCCGATGGCCAGGATACCGGCCACAGCCACGGGCATGCCCCGGCACCGGCTGCGGCCGCCGCACCGACCCCGCCGCCGCTGCCGACCCCGGCGCCGGCCGCCGCCGAAGAAGCCAAGGCCGAGCGCGATGACGCCGGTACCGTGGTCGGCGCGATGCAGAGCTCCAATGCCGTGCACACCGAGCAGGCGCTGGCCGTGGGTGGTGTCAAGGCCGTGCCGGCGGTGCGTGCGATGGCCCGCAAGCTGGGCGTGGACCTCAGCCGCGTGCGTGCCACCGGCAGCGACGGCGCGGTGACCATGGCCGACGTCAAGCAGGCCGCTGCCAACGGCACCGCCAAGCTCGGCGCCGCGCCGGCCCCGGTGGCGGCTGCCGCCTATGCCGCGCCGGCCCCGGCCCAAGTCTCGGCCCCGGTCCAGAGCGAAGCCCGCACCCCGCTGTCCGCCGCCGGCAAGCCGATGCGTACCCAGCCGCCGGGCGTGGTCGCCAAGGGCCAGCCGGAGCCGCTGAAGGGCGTGCGCCGCAACATGGCGCGGGTGATGGCCGATGCACACAGCAAGGTCGTACCGACCACGCTGAACGACGATGCCGACATCCACGCCTGGCTGCCCGGCAACGACGTCACCGCGCGCCTGGTGCGTTCGATCGTGGTCGCCGCACAGAAGGTGCCGGCGATGAACGCCTGGTTCGATGGCGAAGCGCTGACCCGTACCCTGCATGCGCAGGTCGACATCGGCATTGCCGTGGACACCGACGACGGCCTGTTCGTGCCGGCCCTGCGCAACGCCGACATGCTGGATGCACGCGGCATCCGCGAAGGCGTCAACCGCCTGCGCGAGCAGGTCGAGTCGCGGTCCATCGCGGCTTCGGAACTGAGCGGCTACACCATCTCGTTGTCCAACTTCGGCATGTTCGCCGGCCGCTACGCGACCCCGGTCGTGGTGCCGCCGTGCGTGGCCATCGTCGGTGCCGGCCGTGCCCGCCACCAGATGACCCCGGTGATGGGCGGCGTGGAAGCGCACAAGGTGATCCCGCTGTCGGTCACCTTCGACCACCGCGCGGCCACCGGTGGCGAAGCCGCACGCTTCCTGCGCGCGATGATGGACGACCTGGCACTGGCCAGCTGATCACCCACCTTATCGGCGGGTGATCGGTGGGTGCCAACCATTGGTTGGCACACGTCGGTGGGTGGCAACCGTTGGTTGGCACATGAACGGAAAGACGCCGGGCACTGCCCGGCGTTTTTTTGGCCCGCACCCACGCATCGCGTGGATCTACACGATGCGTGCGATCAATCGCGCGCGACCATCCCCTCGGCGCGGCTGTAGACACGCAGGCGATGCCCATCTGGATCGGCACCCACGAAGGTATGGCCGAATTCGAGCGTGACGGGAGCCTGCAGGATCCGTACGCCGAGTGCGAGCCACGCATGGTGCATCTGCTGCACCGCACCGGGATCAGCCACCAGCATTGCCAGCTCGGCGGCGCCGGCCTGCGCGTCCGCCGGCGGCAGCACGTCGTCTCGCTGCCACAGACCCAGCGCGGCACCGTCGCCGAGCAGGAACAGCGCAAAGCCGGGCGACTGCTCGACCGGCGGCACGCCGAGGATGCCGCGGTAGAAGTCCGCGCTGCTGGCGACATCGCGCACGTACTGCAGCAGGGTACTGGGCTTGAACATGGGGAAGCTCCGTTGTTGGGAGCCCTCAGCATGGTCCCACCCTGCTGACAGATCCTGTCAGCATCATCGCGCCTGCTCGACGGCTGTTGCCCTCGCCCTGGTAGAGGTCGAGCCAGCTCGACGGCTGTTCGCGAAGATCAAGGGCCGTCGAGCAAGCTCGACATCCACCAGGCGCAAAGAGCACACAGCAAAGGCGCCATCCCATCCCATCAGGCGCCGTCGCGCAGGCTCGACGCTACGACCGGTCCAGCCAGTCCGGCGTGATGCCCTGCGCCTTCTGCCAGCGCCGCAGCAGGGTGGCGCGCGGCACCGGGTAGCGTTCCTCCAGCCTGCGTACCTGGCGGATGCGGTCCAGGCGGAAGTGGCGGAAGTCCCCGCGTTGCTCGCACCACGCGGCCAGCATCGGCACTTCGTCGAAGTAGCCCAGCGCGAACGGCCAGACGATGCGTTCGCTGCGACGCCCCTGCGCATCCTCGTAGCCGAACCGCAGCCGCTGCTGGGCACCGACCGATTCGCGCACCGCCTGCAGGCGTGCCGCAGGCACCGTAGCTGCCGTACGCGAGGGGCCGACCCGCAGGCCGCTGTCGCGCAGCGACGCGCGGCGCGCCGCAGGCAGCACATGCGCGATCCGCGCCAGGGCATCGCGCGCAGCCTCCGCCAGCGCCGGCTCGGTACGTGCCGCGACCCAGCGCAGGCCAAGCACCAGTGCATCGATCTCGGCCGGTGGCAGGGTCATCGGCGGCAGGGTATCGCTCGGCGCCAGCAGGTAGCCGACACCAGCCTCACCGCTCAGGTCCGCGCCCTGTTCGCGCAGGGTCTGGATATCGCGGTACAGCGTGCGCAGGCTGATGCCCAGGGCAGCGGCCAGCGCCTGGCCGGCCACCGGCCGCCGATGGCGGCGCAGCAGCTGCAGCAGCTGGGTCAGGCGCAGCGCACGTGACATCAGCCGACCAGTGCGCTCGAGGCCACCACATGCTCACCGGGTTGCGGGGCCAGTGCGGCCTCCACCAGCGCCGCGGCGATCACCGTGGCCGGATTGATCCGCCATGCCCTGGGCAGGACCGGGCCCAGCGCCCCCAGTACATGCAGTGCGAGGCGCTCACCACGACGCACCTCGTTGCGCTGGCCGCCAATCAATCCCGGCCTTACCAGGGTCAGCGAGGCGAAGCCCAGCGCACGCAGGTCGCGCTCCAGCTCCCCCTTCACCCGGCTGTAGAAGATCGACGACTTCGCATTGGCACCGGCGGCGGAGTTCAGTACGTAGGCGCGGGCGCCCTGTGCCTGGGCCACGCGCGCAAACGCCAGCGGGTAGTCGTGATCGATGCGGTGGAAGGCTTCGCGGCTGCCCGCCTGGGCAAGGGTGCTGCCCAGTGCGCAGATGACCGCGTCCACACGCGCCCACTCCGGCGCGGCTGGCAACGCATCGAAGGCGAGCACCGGGTTCCGCAGCTTGCCGTGGGTGGCCGCCAATGGGCGGCGGGTGGGTGCGACCAGCGCGGTGCAGCGTGGGTCGCCCAACAGCATGGGCAGGGCCAGTCCGCCCACCAGGCCGGTCGCCCCCAGCAACATCACGCGCATCACCACCTCCACTGCGGCATCCTGTCGCCCATCCTAGCCGTTCAAGCCATCGGCGGCCGCGCCGATATGCTGGAACCAGCCCCTGCCAGCCCCGGGATTCACTCGATGACGGACCAGCCTGACCACCGCCCCGCCCCCGGTACTGCCCTTGGGCCGCCGGCACGCATGCGCGCGGTGGTCGACGATGGGCTGGGCGACCGCGTGGTGCTGCAGGGCGGCGGCGGGGTAGCCCTGCAGCAGCTGTTCGCCGGGGCCGACGCACCGGAGCCGCTGCTGGCGGCGTTCGCCAATGGCATGGCGACCCTGCCCGGCGAACTGGGCGACATGGGCGACCGCCTGCAGTCGGCACAGGCCAGCGCCGATTGGCCCCGCTACGGGCGGGCGATGCGGCAGCTGATCGACAAGTACATCCGCACCATCGAACAGCATTCGCCGGACGGGCAGCCGGAAAGCCTGCGCCTGTCCGAGCAGTTGCGGCTGCTGCTGGGCGGCGCGGTGGTCGCCCTGCTGCAGCACGACCCGGACCTGCGCGAGCAGGCGCAGGCACTGGCAATGCGCCTGCGCCAATGGCAGCCCGGTACCGCGCTGGAGCCGATCGAACAAGGGGTGCGCGAACTCGGCCACCAGGTTGGCGTACGCGCCGAGAGCTGGCAGGAGCAGCAGGCGCTGCTGCTGGAACTGTTCGCGCTGCTGCTGGAGAACGTCAGCGAGCTGCTGGACGACCGCAGCTGGCTGCAGGGCCAGATTGCCGCGGTACGCCAGCTGCTGGACGGGCCGCTGGAAGCCGAGGCGGTCGAGCGCACCCGCGCCGAGTTGCGCGAAGTGATCTACAAGCAGGGACTGCTGCGCCAGGGCATCGACGATTCGAAGGCGGCGATGCGCGGCCTGATGGGCGAGTTCATCGAACGCATGGATGGCATGGCCACCAGCACCGGCGAGTACCACGACCGCATCGGCAGCTATGCACTGCAGCTGCGCGAGGCGCGCAGCATCGCCGATCTCAACCAGCTGCTGCAGGACGTGATGCGCGATACCGGCAAGGTGCAGCAGCAGGCGGCGCAGGCCCGCGACCACCTGGCCAACGCGCGGCAGGAAGTGGAGCGCGCGGAACAACGCATTGCCGAGCTGGAGCAGGAACTACGCGCCGCCGGTGACCTGGCCCGCATCGACCCGCTGACCCAGGCGCTGAACCGCCGCGGGCTGGACGAACTGCTGCAGCGCGAGCTGGCCCGTGCCGCACGCAACGGCTCGCCGCTGGGCGTGGCGATGATCGATCTGGACGATTTCCACCAGACCAACGACGCGCATGGCCATGCCGGTGGCGATGCACTGCTGCAGCATCTGGTGGCCGTGTGCAAGCTGCTGCTGCGGGCTACCGACGGCATTGCGCGGCTGGGCGGCGACGAGTTCGTGCTGGTGCTGCCGGAAACCCAGGGGGCCGACAGCATGGCCACCGTGCAGCGCCTGCAGCGTTCATTGGCACACCGTGTGCTGACCGTGCACGAGCAGCGGGTTCCGGTGCATTTCAGTGCGGGCCTGGCGCAATGGCAGCCCGGCGACGATGTCGAGACCCTGCTGCGACGCGCCGATGATGCGCTGTACGCCGCCAAGCGGCAGGGCAAGAACCGCGTGCACGCGGGTTGATGGGCTCGGGGTCAGATCGCTTTCCCGACGGAAAAGGGACCTGACCCCGCCGATAGCAAGGCGCCGACCAGGGTCGGCCTCTACCGGGCAGCGCCGCGGCGCAAGGCAGCCGAGCGCAGGCTCGGCTCCATGGGGAAAACCCGGCCTATTTCCCGCGCAGCTTCTGCACGCCGGTGACCGCGGCCAGCACGATGGCACCGGCGATGATGCCCACCACCATGTTGCCCGCCGCGCTGACCAGCCAGCCCCAGCGGCCCTCGCCGCCCAGCGCCTGCACCGCGTGGTGCAGCGCCGGCACGTTGTGCACCAGGATGCCGCCGCCGACCAGGAACATGGCGATGGTGCCGGCCACCGACAGGAACTTCATCAGCCACGGTGCCGAGGCGACCAGGCCACGACCGAAGGCGGCAATGGCGCCACCCTTGCGCGACAGGTACAGGCCGACGTCGTCGAGCTTGACGATGCCGGCCACCAGGCCGTAGACGAAAATGGTCATCGCCACCGCGACCACCGCCAGCGTGCCCAGCTGGTTGACCAGCGGCGCGGCGGCGACCACGCCCAGGGTCAGCACGATGATCTCCGCCGAGAGGATGAAGTCGGTGCGGATCGCGCCCTTCACCTTGTCCTTCTCCCACGCCACCATGTCCACCTGGCCGTCGGCCAGCGCCTTGCGGCGCTCGGCCAGGCGCTCGGCATCGTCGTCGGCTGAATGCAGGAATCGATGTGCCAGCTTCTCCACGCCTTCAAAGCACAGGAAGGCACCACCGATCATCATCAGCGGCACGATCAGCGGCACGTTCCAGCCACGGCTGTGCAGCCAGGCCTCCAGCGCGCTGATCGCCAGCGCCGCCGGCACCAGGATCACCTTGTTGACCAGCGAACCCTTGGCCACCGCCCACACCACCGGCAGTTCGCGGTTGGCGTTGACCCCGGTCACCTGCTGCGCGTTCAACGCCAGGTCGTCGCCCAGCACACCCGCGGTCTTCTTGGCGGCGACCTTGGTCAGTACCGAGACATCGTCCAGCAATGAGGCAATGTCGTCGAGCAGGGCGAACAGGCTGGCACCGGCCATGAGGCGTCCAAGAGAGGGAATGAGCGGATTCTGACCGATCCAGCGGCCACTGCGGAAGCCATCGGGTTCACCGCACGCCTACCGCCCCCCGGCGACACTGCGAAATCCGGTAGTGCCGGCCGTTGGCCAGCAAGCGCGCCGTTCCGGACATTGCCGGCCCGCGGCCGGCACGACCTGTATTCGCCGCATGGGAGTTCCGCTTGAGCAATCCGCCCTCCGCCGCTGGCAATCCTCCGCTGGTCAAAGGCATGAACCGGCGCAGCCAGATCCTGCGCCTGCTGATGCGCTACCGCCATTCGGGGGTGTTCTCGGGCATGAACCTGGACGCTGCCAGCCACCACGCCGATGTGCCCCCCGACGGCAATCCGGAACAGTTCGTCAGCGACCTGGAAGCGCTCGGGCCGACCTTCGTCAAGCTGGGCCAGATGCTGTCCACGCGCCCGGACATGGTGCCGGTGGAGTTCGCCACGGCACTGGAGCGCATGCAGGAGAAGGTCGCCGAGATCCCGGTCGAGCGCATCCACGCCATTGTCGAGCAGGAACTGGGCGCACCGGTGAACAAGCTGTTCGCCGCATTCGACCCCGAGCCGCTGGGCTGCGCGTCGATCGCGCAGGTGCACCGTGCGGTGCTGCACGATGGCCGCCAGGTGGCGGTGAAGGTGCAGAAGCCCGAAGTGGCGGCGCAGCTGCGTTCAGACCTCGAGGCACTGCGCAGCTTCGCGCTTGCCGCCGACCACCTGACCCAGGTCGGCCGCCGCGTACGCCTGCGCGACTGGCTCAACGAATTCGCCAAGACGCTGATGCAGGAGCTGGACTACCAGGCCGAGGCCGAGAACCTGGCCCGCTTCGGCCGCCACCTGAAGCCGTTCCGGCGGCTGTGGATACCGCAGCCGCTGTGGGACTACAGCAGCCAGCGCGTGCTGACCATGGAGCTGGCCACCGGCGTGCGGGTGGATGCGATCCCCGATGTGCGCCGCACCGAGCAATCGATGGACCCGTTGGCGGCGGCCCTGATCCGCGGCTACCTGGACCAGATCTTCGTGCATGGCGAGATCCATGCCGACCCGCATCCGGGCAACCTGCGGGTGATGCCCGATGGCCGCCTGGCGATCTTCGATCTGGGCATGGTCGCGCACATGCCACCGCGCCTGCGCGAGCGGCTGCTGAAGATCCTGTTCGCCGCGGTGGATGGCCGTGGCGAGGAAGTCGCCGACGACCTGATCAGCATCAGCACGCGGCTGGAAGCGTTCGACGAAGAACGCTACCTGCGCGAGACCGGCCAGCTGATCGCACGCTACGCCGCCAGCGGCAGCTTCTCCGAGGGCCGCGTGGTGCTGGATCTGGTCCGCATCGCCACGGCCTGCGGACTGCGCACGCCGCCGGAACTGAGCCTGCTCGGCAAGGCCCTGCTCAACCTGGAAACCGTCTGCCGGCTGCTGGCGCCGGAGCTGGATACGCGTCGCATCGTCGAGCGCCAGCTGCAGCACGTGATGCGCGCGCGGCTGAAGAAATCACTGTCGGCCGCCAACATCGCCAGCGAGGCGATGGAGCTGCAGCAACTGCTGCGCGATGGGCCGCGCAAGCTGTCGGACATCATGGCGCTGCTGGCCGAAAACCGCCTGCAGATGAAGGTGACCGGGCTGGAAGAGTCGCGGTTGATGGAGAACCTGCAGAAGATCGCCAACCGCGTCGCCGCCGGCATCATCAGTGCGGCGCTGATCATGGCCGCTGCAATGATGATGAAGATCGACACCGGCTGGCATCTTTTCGGCTATCCGCTCATCGCGCTGGTGCTGCTGATGATCGGCGTGGTGCTGGGCTTGGGCATCGTCACCAGTGCCCTGCTGTTCGACCGCCGTGCACGTGCGCGCGAAGAACGCGGGCATCGCTAGCGCATCGTTCAATCAGCCGTATTCATGCGGTTTTTAATGTAATCCAACGAGGTCTTTCACGCTCGATTTACCATCTGGGCATGTGTTCGCGCGCGCATTTCCAACAAACATTTCAGTCAGGTTCGTGCATGCACTATCGGGTCATCGGCCTGTCATGTGGATGTGCTTGCGGCAGCGCCGGTCGGATGGACACGCGTCGGTACGACGTCCATCACCACCACCCCGTCACTGCCGAAGCTGCCTATGCTCTGGATACTGCTGCTGTCGTTGTTGCTGTTGTGCTGGTTGTTGCTCGCCTCCGGCAGGTGGGTGTGGTGGAAAGCCGGCTCCCTTTCACTGCTGCTGCTCACGCTCAGTGCGTGGTGGCTGATCGACAAGCTCTCCGGTGACGGGCTCAACGCCGCCACCCTGTATCACCTGGGCGCCGACATGGAAGGCGCCGGCGTCTCCGACTTCAAGGGCTACATCGCCGGCTTCGTGGTGCTGGCACTGGTTTCGCTGCTGCCGCTGTTCGCCACGCGGGTAAAGCGCTGGCGCCGGCCCGGCCACGGCGGCGCCTGGTTCGCCGGCTTCGCTGCCGTGTGGGTGGCCACGATCATGATCAGCCCACTGGCCCGCGACGGCCAACGCCTTTACCAGCAGCTGCGCCCGGTCGACTTCGCGCGCATCGCACCCGAGTACCAGGTGCCCACGCAGCCACTGCAGCGCCCGCGCAACATCGTCTGGATCTACGGCGAAAGCCTGGAACGCACCTACCTGGACGAGGCCGTCTTCCCCGGCCTGATGCCCAATCTCAACCGCCTCGCCGCCCAGTCACTGGACGTGCGCGGCGTGGCCTCGGCCGAAGGCAGTGGCTGGACCATCGCCGGCCTGGTGTCGTCGATGTGCGGCGTGCCGCTGACCACCTCGCAGGGCGATGAGAACAGCATGGACCGCATGGGCAGCTTCCTGCCCAAGGCGGTGTGCCTGGGCGACTACCTGAAGCAGCAGGGCTACACCAACCACTACCTCGGCGGTGCCAACGGCCAGTTCGCCGGCAAGGGCCAGTTCCTGGCCAGCCACGGTTTCGATGAAGTGCACGACCTGGCATGGTTCAAACAGCAGAAGAAGATCGGCCGCATCCACTACTCGGCCTGGGGCGTGCACGACGATGTACTGCTGGATACCGCCTACCAGCGCTTCGAGCAGCTCTCGCGTGCCGGCTCGCCCTTCATGCTGACCACGCTGACCATGGATACCCACCATCCGGCGGGTCACCTGCCGGTGTCATGCAAAGGCGAGCGCTACCAGAGCCAGTACGGCAACATCAACATGCTCAACGCGCTCAAGTGCAGTGACCGGCTGATCTCGCAGCTGGTGCAGCGCATCCAGGCCAGCCCGTACGGCAAGGACACGCTGATCGTGATTGCCTCCGACCATCTGGCGATGCCCAACGATCTGACCCACATCCTGGCCCAGCAGAAGCGCGAGAACCTGCTGCTGTTCCTGGGTGATGGCGTTGCCCCGCAGCAACTCAGCGCCGACGCAGGCACCACCCTGGATTCGGGTGCGACCCTGCTCAGCCTGCTGGACCCGAGCCTGAAGACGATGGGCTTTGGCCGTTCGCTGGTCGATAGCCAGCGCGCGCCGAGCGCCAGCGTCGCAACGCAGCGCGATGGTGGCCGTGACTATCCGCAGTATCTGGCCTTCGCCCGTTCATTGTGGCTGGGCGAACCGACCCGCGAACTGAAGATCGATGGCGATGACCAGGTGGTGGTCGGCCTGCAGCACGTGCAGCCACCGGTCCTGCTGGAGTACGACAAGGACTGGGGCCTGAAGTCGGTGTACCTGGAGAACACCTCGCGCCAGTTCGATGATGCCGACCCGGACAATACCCTGGCCTACGTCGATCGCTGCACCGCATTCGAGGATGGCTCGGCCGATGGTGACTGGTGTGCCCTGCTGGTCAACCGTGACAACGGCATCAAGCTCTACCGCGACAACGACCTGCGCGGCGGCATTGCCGTCGATGCGCCGCTGGATGCGTTCCAGGGCCCGCGCCCGAGCGTGCGCCAGGCGCACATGATCACCCAGAAGGGCCGCCGTACCCGCGCCGGCCAGTACATGCTGCAGCTGGTGGCGAGCACGCGCCCGGATCGCGGCTTCTGGATCGAGGCGGTGTCCTCGCAGCGCAAGGTGGTGCTGGCGCAGCAGTGGGTGCAGCCCGATGCCGACGGCAAGATCAACGTCACGTTCGGGCTGGACCACGAAGTGGATGACCTGGAAATCCGCGCGTGGCTGAACCATGCCGAGAAGCTGGCGGTGGATACCTTCGCGCTGGTGCCGTCGCGCGGCCGGCCGCGGGGATGAGGGTTCCTTGCAGGGCTGCGCCCGGCACCCGCTGAAGCACAAGCAACAACAACAGCAAAAGCGTGCATTCCGTGGTTTGGCGGGGCGGTGTGGGGTGGCAGGACACGCCGTAAACCCATCCATGGGGGCTCGATGGCGCCATCCATGGCGCCAACGGTCCCGCCACCCCACACCGCCCCACCTTTGACAGATTCCGTGTGCTGTTGGTGGGTGTCGACCTTGGTCGACACTTCTGTCAGATATCGAAATCAATCTGGGGTCAGATCCGTTTTCCGGAGGAAAGCGGATCTGACCCCAAGCGCATTTCCAACAGATCGCGGAAATCTGTCGAAGGCGGGGTGGGTCCGGTTGCGGGAGTGTCCGCGGCATGGATGCCGCGGCCAAGCCCCCATGGACGGGTTTACGGCGTCTCCCGCAACCGGACCCACCCCGCCATCCCACAGGAAATCAGCTTTTGCCGTTGCCTTTGCTGTTGCTCCGGCCTCTGCGGGTGCAGGGCACAGCCCTGCAAACAAACCGCTACTCCTGCGGATCGCGGGTGATATGGATATCGGTCGGGGTCGACAGCGGAATGTTCCGCTCGGCCAGGATCTGCAGCAGGCTGAAGTACAGATCGCTGCGGGTGGCGTAGACCTGCCGCGGGCTGGCGACGTAGGCATAGCTGTTGATGGTGATCTGGCCGCCGGCAATGCTGTCGATGTAGACCGTCGGTGCCGGCTGCTTCAGCACGTTGGCATGCGCGGTATACGCATCCAGCAGCGCCTGCCGCAGGTTGCCGACATCGGTGCTGGGCGGCACCGCGAACTGGATCTGGATGCGGCCCTGGTTGTTGCCCATCGTCATGTTGCGCACGGTCTTGGTGACCAGCTCGGAGTTGGGCACGATCAGCGTCGACTTGTCGCCCACCTGGATTTCGGTGGAACGCAGGCTGATGCGCCGGATGTCGCCTTCCTGGTCGCCCAGCTTCACCCAGTCGCCGATCTTCACTGGCCGCTCGGCCAGCAGGATCAGACCGGATACGAAGTTCTGGGTGATCACCTGCAGACCGAAGCCGATGCCCACCGACAGCGCACTGACCAGCAAGGCCAGCTTGCTCAGCTGCAGGCCCATTGCCGACAGCGCCCAGATCACCGCGATGATGATGCCCACATAGCGGGCAACCGTGCTCACCGAGTTGCGTGCGCCAAGATCCAGCTCAGTCTTGGGCAAGTAGGTATCGGTCAGCCAGCGCTGCACCAGCTGGGTAACCGCCAACCCCGCCAGCAGCACCAGCACCGCCAGCACGATCCGCACCGGCTCCAGCTTGGTTCCGCCAATGTCGAATCCGGAGGTGAACAGCGAAGCGAAACGTTCGACCACCGCGGCGATGTTGCCGAACGGTGCCACCAGCGCCAGCAGTGCGATCAGCACCACAATCGTGCGCAGTGCCGCCGACAACAACACGCCCGCCTGCTCCAGCCGCGATACGCTCAAGCCCGTGCTGAGCAGGATGGTCTGGCCAACCTTGCTGTCAGCATTCAGCATCCAGGTGCTCAGGTCATCGACGAACTTGAACAGCAGGGTCGCAGCCAACACCACGATGCTTCCGTTGATCAGCTGCTGGTTCACGAACTTGGCGAAGTTCAGGTAGCCCAGCAAGGTCGCGACGATGGCGGCCACCACCGCAACATTGCCTGCCACCCGTGCCAGCACCAGCCAGCTGCTGCGGCGCACAGGTGTGCTCGCACCGAGTCCATCGGCCTGCGCTTCCAGTTTGGCCTCGGCTTCGGCTGTCTGCCGGCGATGCAGGCGCGCCAGGGTCACCAGCATGGCCATGATCAGGCCCAGGTAGGTCAGCGCAATCAAGCCGTCGAGCGCCACGGTGGTGACATCGCTGGTGCGCGTGGCCTGGTCGACGGCGACCAGCACCGTGCTCAACCAGGCCAGTGCTGCGGCGCCCCAGGCATATTTGCGCAGCTTGAGTGCGGCGGTGTCGTCCAGGTTCAGCAGCCGCCACGACGGGCGCTTGGGCACCAGAAGACAGGCGCTGAGCGCTGCGATGAAGGCCGCACGGAAGGTGGCGGTCTCCAGGCCATCGGCCACCACCTGCAGGCGTGGTGCGATGGCATCAATCGCGTCCAGTGCCGCCATCAGCACTACCACGGCATAGCCCGGCAGCAGCGTACCCACCAGAAGCAGCCACATGGCCAGCCCGGAGCGACGCAGCCGACCATCGGGGGCACGCTCGGAAGCGGCGAAGCGGCGCCCCAGTGCGCGCAACCACAGCCGCAGCGGGAACATCATCACCAACGCCGCCACCAGGCCCAGTAACGGCGTGCCCCAGCCATTGGCACGGATGCCGGTAACCAGCGCATCGCGGCCCTGCTCTGCCAACGGCGCAACCCTCGCGATATCGATCGGTAGGCGCTCGGCGACCTTGCTCCACAACGCAGGCGACAACGGCGAGGCGACCTTCTGCCCCAGCTCTTCGGTACGTTGCGCGGCACGCTGCTGATCGATATCGGTCGCCAGCTGCTGCGCACGTACGGCACTGGCCTTGGCCTGGGCCACCGAAGCGGCCAGGCCATCGCGCTGCCGGGTGATGGTGCGTCGTTGTGCTGCCAGTTCAGGCGGCTCGGTAGTGCCCTCTGCGGGCGTACCCAACTGCGCCAGCTGCTCGCTGATCCGATCCAGCTGCGGCTGCAAGGCCTTCTCCAGCGCTTCGGCATCGCGCCGTGCCTGCGAGGCATTCTCGGACAGCATCGCCAGCGTTTCGATGGCTTCAGCATCACCACGCTTGCGCTCGACCTCCTTCAGCCTGGAGTCGATATCCGCCAGCTGCTGCTTCGGCGTGGGGTCCTCATCCTGGGCCAGTACCGGCGCGGACAGCAGGAAGGCAGCGCACAGCAGCAGGACCCACCAGGGTCCCCGTGCACGGATCGATCGCAGGAAAGAAGACAAGCCAGCCACACCGGTTCGCGCGGACCACCGCGCCTGCGCGCGACTATACGGCACCGCCGGTAAAGGCCGGATGGGCGGGCCTGTCCGCCGGCGGCATCAGTACTTCAGGCGCAGCTCTTCCACGCTGGGTTGCTGCAGCGCATACCAGTCCTGGAACTCTTCCTCGGTGATCTCGTCGGGCGCATACACCGCCACCGGGTGCCAGTCATGGTCGGTGGGCAGCGGCTGGCGCGGGCCGGCGCGCAGGCTGTAGCTGACCCCCTCGTAGTCGACCAGGTCATCGACCTGCGGCCACTGCTCGCGTGCGAACGCGGATTCACTCTTCAACAGGATCACCTGGTACATCGGCACCTCCACCTCGGTTGGATCAGGAAAACACGGCGCTGGCAGCAGGATACCGCCGCGCCGGTGACAACGCGCGCTCCGCCGGGGCGACGCAACGTTCTGGACACGGCCATCGCCCCGGCTTCACCCGCCCATGGCAAGGCCATCGGCATCGTGGAGGCTCGCCCCAGCCACGAACACCGATGACCGACCATCCGCCGCTGAAGACCGTCGCCGACCTCAAACTGCCCCGCTACCTGGGCACCTGGTATGAGATCGCGCGCCTGCCGATGCGCCACGAGCCGGAAGGCTGCACCGACGTGTCGGCGCACTACAGCCTGCTCGACAACGGCAATGTCGGCGTCACCAACCGCTGCCGCATGGACGGCGAGGTCGAGGAAGCCAATGGCGAGGCCTGCCCGGTCGACAATGACAGCGCGCGGCTGGAGGTGAGCTTCCTGCCCAAGGGCCTGCGCTGGTTGCCGTTCGCCAAGGGCGACTACTGGGTGATCCAGGTGGCACCCGACTACAGCGTGTCACTGGTCGGCAGCCCGGACCGCCGATACCTGTGGCTGCTGGCCCGCGAACCCCGGCTGGACGCGACCGTGCAGGACCATTATCTGGCGACCGCCCGGCTGCAGGGCTTCGATCTGTCCGAACTGATCAAGACCCCGCATACCGGCCATCCCACCGCCTGAGCCGCCGCCGCCCATGGACCTGAAGAGTGGCTACCCCTGGTGGGCGGTGCGCAATGGCCTGATCCACGCCTTCCCGCCCTTGCAGCAGGACCTGCGCTGCGATGTGCTGGTGGTCGGTGGCGGCGTCACCGGCGCCCTGGTCGCCCATGAACTGTCCGCGCATGGCCATGACGTGGCCGTCATCGAGCAGCGTGATATCGGCTGGGGCAGTACTGCCGCCAGCACCGCGCTGCTGCAGTACGAGATCGACACCCATCTGCTGGAACTGGCACAGCGCTACGGCCAGGATGCTGCCACGCAGGCCTACCGGGCCTGCGCGGACGCGATTCCGGCACTGGCCGAGGTGGCACGCGGGCTGGATGTCGACTTCCGGCGGATGGACAGCCTGTACCTGGCCAGCCGCCGGCGCGACGTACCGCGACTGATGGCCGAGGGTGCCGCGCGGCGCGGAATCGGCCTGGACGCTCGCTGGCTGGACCCGGAGGCGCTGCAGGCAGGCTTCGACGTGGAGGCCGGTGGCGCCCTGCTGACCCGCCGGGCCGCGCGGGTCGATCCCTATCGCCTGACCTATGCACTGCTGCAACGCGTGCGCCGCCGCGGCGGCCAGGTGCATGACCGCACCGTACTGCATTCGCTGGCGACCGGGACGCGTGGCGTCCGCGCGCTCACCGAGGCCGGTGCCACGGTCCACGCCCGCCACGTCGTGCTGGCGATGGGTTATGCCAACCAGGGCTGGCTGCAGCAACGGGTCGCGCGCAACCGTAGCAGCTACGCCTTCATCACCGACCCCATCGATGCCGACGTGCTGGGCCGCCTGCAGCGCACCATGGTGTGGGAAAGCGCGCGCCCCTACCTGTACCTGCGCGCCACCGGTGAGCGCCGCTTGCTGGTCGGCGGCCTGGACGACGCCATCGACATTCCAGCGCGCCGCGACCGCCGCGTGGAGGCCAAGGCCGGCAAGTTGATGAAGCAGCTGCGGCACTGGTTCCCGAGGCTGGACCCGGTACCCGCGTTCTCCTGGGCCGGCACCTTCGCCGAGACCGCAGATGGCCTGCCCTTCTTCGGCCCGCACCAGCAATGGGGAGCGCGGGTGCACTTCGCCATGGCCTATGGCGGCAACGGCATCACCTATTCGATGATCGGCGCGCAGCTGCTGCGGGCGCGGATCGAGAGGCGCAGGCACGCGCTGGAAGGCCTGTTCGGGTTCGCCCGGCTGTAGCCTGCCGGCGGGCATGGCCGGGCTCTACCGCGACGCGGCGCCGACAGGCATCATTCAAGCAGCCCCTGCTAGCGTCGGCCTGTACCGCCGCGTGCTGCGCGGCCACCCGTCCGCTGGAGCGCTGTCATGATCCGCCCCCTGACCCTGCTGCTGTGCCTGGCCCTGCCGGGAACCGTGCTGGCCCAGTCCGCTGCCGGCGCCACCGCGCCGCAGGCGGCGGGCCTGGATCTGTCGCTGCCGCAGGCGCCGATGCGCTATCTCAACGACCCCACCCTGCAGCAGGACCCGCCGGGGACGTTCTACGGCGACAAGACCGGCCCGCGCGTGCACGACGATGCCAAGATCGCCGACGTCACCGACGACAAGGTCAAGGTATCCGGCAGTTTCACCACCGGCATCGGCTATTCCAAGAATGGTGGCAACAGCCACTACAACGCGGCCACGCTGAACCTCAGCAAGAACTACACCACCGATGAAGGCAAGACCCACGGGGTCAACCTCAACATCCACGTGAGCGAGGGCAAGGGTCCGGGCTTCTTCGGCCCGTATGGCGGCTATTACGGGCGCGGCCCGGGCTACTGGGACTACCCGCCGCCGTTTGGCTGGTAACGCCACCTGCGGGATACGGGCCGACCCTGGTCGGCCACCACGGGAACATGTATCCGCTGCCGAACCTGCGGTAGCGCCGGCCGCTGGCCGGCGACTTCCTGGTTCAGGAAGGATCATGGGTCGCCGGCCAGCAGCCAGCGCTACCCGTTCGTCAATCCAGCCAACCATCACGCTCGCTGTGCAGGATCCGGCCGTCGTACCCGCTCAGGCGTACGTCCACCTTCTGGTTGCGGGCATTGCGGGCTTCCAGCGACCAGGTCGCACCGTCACGTTCCAGGGAGTGGATGTCGCGCAGGCCGTGTGCCTTTGCCCGCTCCAGCACCTGGGGGGTATCCAGCAGTGCGCGGCCACTGTGTTCGTCGAAGATCTCGCCGGTCTTCGGATCGACGTAGACCTCGCTGAAGCGGCCATCGGCACGGCTCACGTCAGCCTCCCACAGGCCATCATCGCGCTCGATTTCGTGGATCTGCGTGTAGCCAGCCTTGCGCAGGGCCTGCTCGACCTGGGCCATGCCCAGCGGTGCGGCCTGTGCGGCCGGTGCGACGGCCAGCAGCGCAACAGTGGCGAGGGTGAGCGACTTCAACATGGGGTTCTCCTGTTCGTGTTTGTGGCCGGACCATCCCGGCAACGCCACACTGCACCCCGTGGTTAACAGCGCCTTAGCCGGCCCTGTTAGCCAGCTGTTAGTCACCCCCGGCACACTCACGCCTGTTCCTCCAGCCCTCCCCGCGCCCCGATGCTCTCCACCCTGCCCCTGCTGCTGGCCCTCGTCAGCGCCCCGACCGCCGCCGCGCCCGCACAGGACCCGGCGCAGCAGGTCGCGCGCCGCGCCGTGCAGCAGGGGCGCTACGTACCATTGGAAAGCGTGGTGCGCGATGCACTCAAGCGCTTTCCGGGCCAACTGCTGGAAGTGGAGCTGGACGACGGCGTCTACGAGGTGGAGATCCTGCGCGGCGACGGTGTGGTGGTGGAGCTGGACTATGATGCGCGCAGCGGAAAGCTGCTGAAGACGGAGCTCGACGACTGATGCGCATCCTGTTGGCCGAAGACGATGCCGCACTGGCACAGCGCCTGGTGCCGCTGCTGGAACAGGCCGGCTACGTGGTGGCAGTAGTCGCCGACGGTCGCCAGGCCGAGGAGATCGGCCAGATCGAAGACCTGCAGGCGGCCGTCGTCGACCTCGGCCTGCCCGGCCTGGATGGACTGAGCGTGATCGAGCGCTGGCGCGGCAACGGCCGCGGCTTCCCGGTGCTGGTGCTGACCGCCCGTGGACGCTGGCACGACAAGCTGGCCGGCTTCGATGCCGGCGCCGATGACTACCTGACCAAACCGTTCCAGGCTGACGAACTGGTGCTGCGCCTGCGCGCCCTGATCCGCCGCAGCCATGGCCACGCCAGCCCGCGCCTGCATTGCGGTCCGCTGCAACTGGACGTCAACGCAGGCCGCTTTGAACTGGATGGCCACGCGCTGCCACTCAGCCCGCAGGAATTTCGCCTGCTCAGTTACTTCATCCATCACAGTGGACAGGTGATCGGCCGGGATCGGCTGGGCGAACAGGTATTCGACGGCGGCCATGACCCGGACTCCAACGCACTGGATGTGCTGCTGGGACGGGTTCGCCGCAAGCTAGGCACCGACCTGATCCAGACCGTGCGCGGCCAGGGCTGGCGGCTGGCTGCGCCATGAACCGGCAACCGTCGCTGCGGTGGCGCCTGCTGCTGGCCGGCGGCATCGGCCTGCTGCTGGTATCGCTGCTGGCCAGTGCGCTGCTGGGCGAACTGTTCAAGCGCAGCGCGCGTGACCGCCTCGACCACGAACTGCAACAGGACATGCTGACCCTGATCGCACAGGCCGAAGTGGATGCGGAAGGACAGTTGCGCCTGCGCCAGGAACCCAATGACGCGCGCTTCCTGCGCGTGTTCTCCGGTGCCTATTGGCAGATCGCCGGTGCCGATGGCCGCGTGCTGCTGCAGTCGCGCTCGCTGTGGGATGAAACCCTGCCGGCACCGGCTATCGGGCCAGCCACGCGCAATCTGCCCGGACCGCTGCAGCAATCCCTGCGCGCACGCGTGCAGCAGGTCCGCCTGCCCCGCGCCAGCGAGCCGTTCTTGGCCGTGGTCGCCACCGATCGCAGCACGCTGGATGCGGATGTCGCTGCGTTCCGCAAACGCACCGCCATCGCCCTGGGCGTACTGGTTGCGGCGTGGCTGGCGGTGCTGGTCAGTCAGGTTCAGTTCGGCCTGCGCCCGTTGCATCGCCTCGGTACGCAGCTGGAACGGGTACGGCGCGGCGATGCGCAGCGCATCAACACGCAGGAGCTGGGCGCGGAAGTCGCACCACTGGGTGAAGAACTCAATGCGCTGCTGGACCACCAGCAACGCATGGTCGCGCGTGCGCGCACCAGTGCACAGGATCTGGCGCATGCGCTGAAGACACCGTTGAGCGTATTGGCCACCGAAGCGGACGGCGATGGCACGCACTGGCGTGCCACCGTGCGCGAGCAGAGTGCACGCATGCAGGCCAGTGTCGACCGTTACCTGGCCGCAGGGTTGGCAGCAGACCACCGCCAGCGCGCCGGCGTGGCGGCAGTCGCACAGGCGATGTCCCGGCTGATGGCACGCGTGCATGGTGAACGTGGCATTACGTTCACGGCCGAGGGTATCGATCCGGCGCTGCAGTTCGCCGGTGCCAGTGCGGATCTGGAGGAGATGCTGGGCAATTTGCTCGACAACGCCGGGCGCTGGGCGAAACAGCGGGTCACGGTCGAAGCGGAAGCCAGCGACGGGCAGTTGCGCATCGAGGTACGCGACGACGGCCCCGGGCTGGCTGCAGACGCGCTGGAACGGGTCACCCAGCGCGGCGTGCGGCTGGATGAGCGCGAGGGCAGCAGTGGGCTGGGCCTGGCGATCGTAGGGGATGTCTCCGCCAGCTATGGCGGACGGTTGGCGTTGGAAAATGCGGCGCCGGGTTTGCGGGCTACGGTGTGGTTGCCGGCGGGGTGACGCACCGCTGCGCTCGCCGGGCATGGCCCGGCGCTACCGGTTCACGCGCCCCCGGTAGGTGTCGACCTGGGTCGACACGCATCAAACGCGCCGACCAAGGTCGGCATCCCCCAGGCATCAACGGTGGTGCATCCACCAGCAGTCGATCGCATCCAGCACGATGTGGATGATCAGGCCGATACCCAGCAGCCGCGTCTTCTTCGGCACGCACAGGCCGGCGTAGACCGCGATCGCCGGTGCGGTATGCAGCGGATGGAAACCGATGCTGCAGCGGTTCGGCGCGTAGATCGGATCGGCCAGCAGGTGGTCCAGGTCGATGATCCAGCCCAGCAGCATCAGCAGCCAGGCCGAGGCGAAACGCTTGCGCCAGAACAGCCATGCCAGCAGGGCTGGCACGGCGGCATGCAGGAACAGATGGAAGATCGCGCGGGCGCTCATCGGCAGGCGTGGCGCCGGGCAGGCCCGGCGCCCTGCATCAGACCAGCGGTTCGTCGGACAGGTAGGTGTAGCCGGTCAGGCCGGCTTCCAGCGCCTCCGACAGCTCCTGCGCACGTTCCGGCGACAGCTCGGCCGCGGCCACGCGCTGCGCATAGGTCGCGCGCAGCTCGTCCAGGCGGTAACCCACGTAGTCCAGCATCACGTCGGTGGTATCGCCACGGCGCTGCTGGGTGATGGCATAGCCATCGGCATCGGCCAGCACTTCCACCGCATCGGTGTCGCCGAACAGGTTGTGGATGTCGCCCAGGATTTCCTGGTACGCGCCGACCATGAAGAAGCCGATGCGGTAGCTCTCGCCCGGCTTCATCTTGTGCAGCGGCAGCGAGCTGTCCAGGCTCTCGTTCTCGACATAGGTTTCCACCATGCCGTCCGAGTCGCAGGTCATGTCGGCGATGATGCCGCGACGATCCGGGGTTTCGTCCAGGCGCTCGATCGGCACGATCGGGAACACCTGGTCGATCGCCCACACATCCGGGATCGATTCGAACACGCTGAAGTTGACGAAGTACTTGTCGACCAGGCGCTCGTTCAGCTCATCCAGCACCGGGCGGTGGCTCTTCTCGTCGTAGCTCAGGCGCGCGCGCACGCCGTGCGCGATGGCATAGAACAGGTCGTCGATGCGCGCACGCTGCGGCAGGTCGATCTGGCCCAGCGCGTAGCTGGCCAGGCCTTCGGCATGGAAATGCTGCGCCTCCTGGAACAGTTCCACCGCCGGACGCACGTCCAGCTCGTCGTGGATCTCGCGCAGGTGGCGGATCGCCGCCGGCTCATCGTCGTGCTGGTCCGGCACCCGGCCTTCCTGCGCCTCTTCCACTTCCGAGACGTTGGCGATCAGCACCGCGTGGTGCGCGGTCATCGCACGGCCACACTCGGTGACGATGCGCGGCGGGGTCAGGCCGAACTCTTCGCAGGCATTGGCCAGTGGCTGCACGATGTTGCTGGCATAGGAATGCAGGCCGTAGTTGATCGAGCAGAAGCTGCGCGAACGGGTGCCTTCATAGTCCACGCCCAGGCCACCACCGACATCGACGTGGGTGATCTTCGCGCCCAGGCGCGACAGCTCCACGAAGTAACGGGTCGCTTCGCGCATGCCGTTGGCGATGTCGCGCACGTTGGAGATCTGCGACCCCATGTGGAAATGCAGCAGGTTCAGGCAGTCGGCGTACTCGGTGTCACGCAGCGACTTCCACAGGTCCAGCAGCTGGCGCGGCGACAGGCCGAACTTGGCCTTGTCACCACCACTGTTCTGCCACTTGCCGGCGCCCAGCGAAGCCAGGCGCATGCGCACGCCCAGGCCCGGCTTCACGTCCAGCGCCTTGGATTCTTCCAGTACCAGCTTCAGTTCGGACGGCTTCTCGATGACGATGAAGGTCTGCAGGCCCAGCTTGCGGCCGATCAGGGCCAGGCGGATGTACTCGCGGTCCTTGTAGCCGTTGCAGACGATCAGGCCGCCCGGGCGCGACAGCGCCAGCACCGCCATCAGCTCGGGCTTGCTGCCCGCTTCCAGGCCGAAGCCCTCGCCGTGGTGGCTGGCCAGGGTGCCGGCCACGCCGCGGGTCTGGTTGACCTTGATCGGGTACACGGCGGTGTAGCCGCCGCTGTACTCCCAGTCCTGCTGGGCCTGGGCGAAGGCCGCCTGCAGCTTGCCCAGGCGCTGGCCGAGGATGTCCGGGAAGCGCACCAGCAGCGGCAGCTTGGCACCGGCCGCGCGCGCGGCATCGACCACCTTGGGCAGCGAAACCACCGGGCCGTCTGCCCCGGTCGGTCTCACCACCATGTGCCCGGCCTGATCCACGTCGAAGTAACCGTCCGCCCAATGCGGGATCGAGTAGGTCTTGCGGGCTTGGTCGAGGGACCAATCGGTCATTTCAGTCGGCCTTGTTGGCAATAAAAGGGGGGGCATGATAACGCCTATATGCCCACAGGTTCGTTATCATGCGCGCCCGCGCCCGTGACAGGTTTCAACCTGAACGGGCCGATCCGTCCGGATGTGGCATCTGTGCCACGCGGCCCCGCCCGCCAGCCCGGCTTCACCCCTCCGAACAGGACTGTTTTCAATGACTGACAGCAACAACTGGTACATCGAACACTTCGAGCGCACCGGCTCGGCCATCGGCTACCGCATCACCGGCAAGCTGGACGAGGTGCAGTCGCCGTTCCAGAAGATCGAGATCTTCCAGACCACCGACTGGGGCAACCTGATGACCATCGACGGGGCCATCATGCTGACCAGCAAGGACAACTTCTTCTACCACGAGATGATCAGCCACCCGGTGCTGTTCACCCACGCCGCGCCCAAGCGCGTGGTGATCATCGGTGGCGGCGACTGCGGCACCCTGCGCGAAGTGCTCAAGCACAAGGGCGTGGAGAGCGTGACCCAGTGCGACATCGACGAGCAGGTCACGGTGATGGCGCGCAAGCACTTCCCGGAACTGTGCGATTCCAATGACGACGCCCGCGCCGAACTGCTGTTCGACGACGGCGTGGCCTACATGGCCAACTGCCCGGCCGGCAGCGTGGACGTGGTGATCGTGGACTCGACCGATCCGGTCGGCCCGGGTGAAGGCCTGTTCAACAAGGCGTTCTACGCCAGCTGCTTCAAGGCCCTGAAGGACGACGGCATCCTGGTGCAGCAGTCCGAATCGCCGCTGATGCAGCTGGCGCTGATCAACGAGATGCGCGCCGAGATGGGCAAGGCCGGTTTCGGCTCGTTCAAGACCCTGCCGTTCCCGCAGCCGTGCTACCCGACCGGCTGGTGGAGCGTGACCCTGGCGCGCAAGGGCGAAAGCAGCTTCGACTTCCGCCAGGCCGACTCGGCCGCCAAGACCTTCGAGACCCTGTACTACACCGCTGCGCTGCACACCGGCGTGCTGGTGACCCCGCCGTTCGTGCAGGCGGCGCTGAAGTAAGGCGTGCCGACCCACGGTCGGCACCCACCGATGCAAAACAAAAACCCGCGCTGGCAACAGCGCGGGTTTTTCATGTTCCGGTAGTGCCGGCCGCTGGCCGGCAACCTCATGCAAGGCAGGAATCAGAGCGCCCAGATGCCCGCGATCACCGCCACCACCAGGCCCCACTTGATCAGCTGGTAGGCCACCACGCTGCGCTCGCGCAGCGCCTTGGCCTTCAGGCGTACCTTGTAGACGCTGCCGAAGGCCTTGTTGACGCCGCCGGTCGGGTCGCCCGGCAGGTTCGGCGAGGCACCACCGGCCAGCAGCGTAGCCGCCACCGCACGATTGAACAGCCCCGGCAGGCCGAAGCGCAGCGGGCGGGCGATGTCGCAGAACAGGATCACGCGGTCATCCGGCGTCTCGTTGTGCGCATGGTGGATGTAGGTCTCGTCGAACATCATCCACTCACCGTCGCGCCAGCTCTTCTTGATGCCGTCCACTTCGATGTAGCAGCCGTCATGGTTGGGCGTGGCCAGGCCCAGGTGCAGGCGCAGCGAACCGGCGAACGGATCGCGGTGCGGGCGCAGTTCACTGCCCGACGGCAGCTGCGCGAACATCGCCGCACGCACGTCCGGCAGCGACTCCAGCAGCGCGGTGGTCTTCGGGCACATCGCCTTCGCCGACGGGTGCGAGGGGCCGTACCACTTCAGGTAGAAGCGCTTCCAGCCACGGCGGAAGAACGAATTGAAGCCGGCATCGTTGAAGGTGCTGGAGGCGGCGATCTTCTGCGCGTCGCGCAGTGCCAGCGCCTCGTCGCGGATCATCTGCCAGTTCTGGCGCAGCGGTTCCAGCTGCGGGAACTCCTTGCCCGGGTCCAGGAACGGCGTGGTCGGCACCTTGGAAAACATGTACATGACCACGTTGATCGGGGCCATGAAACTGGAATGATCCAGCAGCTGGCGCGACCAGCGCGCGCGGACCTTGCCACGGAAGTGGATGTACAGCACGCAGGCCACGAACAGCGCTGCAAGTACGATTTTGATGATCAAAACACTTTCCTCCAGCCGCGGCCGGAACGGGAAACGGGGCGATGCACGGCCTGGCGGCCAGCACCGGTGGGGGACGCGGCAGGGGACGGGGACGTGCCGGAGAGGGGCGGCCGCCGATGTCGCGGGTTAACAGCTTATGGTCCGCAGCCGGTGCACCGGGGTCAAGTTACCCGTGCGTCCGGTTCATCGTCGCGTTGCTGAACAGCTGACCTACACTGGCGCGATGGCCGCACTCGACACCGATCCCTACCCCGCCCTGAGCGCCCGCTATGCGGACTTCTTCGCCGGCCAACCCGCCGCCACGCCGCGCAGCGAGCCGTTCAGGTGGGGCGGCGGCACGCTGCGGATGGACCGCCATGGGCCACCCGATGCCGGCCTGACCGTGCTGCTGGTACATGGCGCCGGGGGCTATGGGCGCATGTTCGCGCCCCTGGCGGCGGGGTTGGCTGCCGCAGGCCATGAAGTTCTGGCGCCGGATCTGCCCGGCTATGGCCTGAGTGCAGCACCCTGGAGCGCGATCGATTACCGCGTCTGGAAGCTGGCATTGCTGGCCCTGATCGAGGCCGAGCAGCAGCGCCGTTGCCGCCCGATGATCCTGTTGGGTGCCAGCATCGGCGGTTACCTGGCCTACCTGGTCGCCGCCGAATCGCCGTGGGTACGTGGGCTGGTGGTCACCACCCTCGCCGATCCGCGCGATCCGGTCGTGCAGGCTGCCCTGGTCCGGCGGCCGTGGATGCGGGCCCTGTTGCCAGCCTTGCGACCGCTGAGCCGGTTGACCCGCGGCCTGCGCGTACCGGTGCGCTGGTTCACCCACATGCAGCGGATGTCGCACGACCCCGCCCTGACCGCACTGGTGTGTGCCGACCCGCTGGGCGGTGGCAACCGTGTGCCGCTGGGCCTGTTGGCCTCGCTGTTCGATAGCGCCCCGGCGCTGGAACCGGAGCAGTTCCAGCGCTGTCCGGTGCTGATGGTGCACCCGGCCAGTGACGACTGGACGCCGATGGCGATCAGCGATCGCTTCTTCCGGCGTTTGGCGGCGCCGAAGCAGCAGGTGTCGCTGGAGGGCTGCGGCCACTTCCCCATTGAGCAGCCTGGCCTGGACCAGCTACGTGATGCGCTGTTGCCGTTTGTCCAGCGTCTGGCCACGGAACCCGTGTCCAAGTCAATGATGTAAAAGGCGAAAATGGCAAGTGAGACAGTATTGTCCGAATATGCGTGACGAACTGTTCCAGCGGCGGCGCCGACATTTCTCCGACAAATCGTGGAATAGCAAACTGGCGAGTACTAAAATTAACAAAACATTTAGTATTCCCCCGCACTACCGGTTCGCTTGACGCTCAGCGCCACCCACCGGGTCGTCCGAGACCCCGACATGTACCTCCCCGCAATACCTCCCTCCTCCTGCGGCGATGACGCCGCGGCACCGCTGCTGCTCAAGCGCGGCGAACGCTTCCTGGCCCCCGACGTCTACCGCACCTGCCTGGACGGACGCGAAGCCGTCATCAAGGATTACTCCCGCTATCGTGGCACCCCGCTGTCGCTCGTCGCACGGCTGATGGTCCGGCGCGAGGCGCGCATGCTGCAGCGCCTCGGCGGCTGGAAACACGCCCCCGCCCTGCTGGGCACCCTCGGCGGCCTGGCGCTGGGCATGGAGTTCATTCCCGGCCAGACCCTGAGCAGCGCCCAGGCGGTCGGCAACGAAGTGTTCGAGCAGTTGCAGCAGGCGCTGAGCCGCCTGCATGCGGCCGGCATCACCCACAACGACCTGCATGGCACCAACGTGGTGGTCAGTGGCGGCGTGCCGGTGCTGCTGGACTTCACCTCGGCCTGGCGCGCACCGCGTTGGCTGCGTCGCAACCCGCTGAGCCGGCAGATGCGCCGCAGCGACATGAAGAACCTGCTGAAGATCCGCCAGCGCGTGACCGGCCTGGCACCGAGTGCCGCGCAGGCCGCGCTGGTCGCGGACCCCGGCTGGGTGGCCGCCGTGCGCCAACGCTGGAAGCGGTTCTATGCGTGGGCGAAGCGGCGGTAAGCGCCGCTCCGCTTCACCGGTAGGAGTCGAGCTTGCTCGACCGCTCTTCCTGCATCGCGCGACATGCAGCCGAGCATGGCTCGACTCTACGAAAAGCAGGTTTACAGCGCGTCCGCGTCCAGCTCGCCGGTGCGGATGCGTACCACGCTGCCCAGGTCGTACACGAACACCTTGCCGTCGCCGATCTTGCCGGTGCCGGCCGCTTTCACGATGGCCTCGACCACCGCTTCGACCTGGTCATCGGTCACCGCCACTTCCAGCTTCACCTTCGGCAGGAAATCGACCACGTACTCCGCGCCACGGTACAGCTCGGTATGGCCCTTCTGGCGCCCGAAGCCCTTCACTTCCGTCACCGTGATCCCGGTGACCCCACGCTCGGCCAGCGCTTCGCGCACGTCGTCGAGCTTGAACGGCTTGATCACCGCCATGACCATCTTCATCGTCGATCTCCTGTATTCCGGCGTGGAGGATAGCGCCTGAACGCGGCCCATGCGAAGCCGCTGCAGCCTGTCCGGCCGGTGGGTGCCGGCAGTATCCTTGTGCCCGATCGGCCTGCCCGCGCCGGATGCACGGGCCCTACCCCACGGAGCACCCCATGATCGACCTGAATCAAATCGATGACCTCGCCCGTCGCCTCAGCGACCTGGTGCCGCCGGGCCTGCGCGAATCGCGCGAGGAACTGCAGGCCACCTTCAAGAGTGCACTGCAGGCCGGCCTGGCCAAGCTCGACCTGGTCACCCGCGAGGAGTTCGAAGTGCAGCGCGCCGTGTTGCTGAAGACCCGCCAGAAGCTGGATGCGCTGGAACAGGCCGTGCGCGAGCTGGAAGGCCGCGGCACCGCCGAATGAAAAAGGAGGCGCACTGCGCCTCCCACCTTCAGATTATTTCCCTGATGGGGCCTTGCGGCAAGGCCCTCACGGCGCCCTAGACTCGCCCACCTGCCGATCCGGCAGGACAATGCGGGGGACGTGGCGATGACGCAGGACACCGACTGGACACCCGTTGCGCATGACACCTGCGACCAGGTTGCCGGGCCGTTCTATCACGGCACCCGCGCTGACCTTGCGGTGGGCGAGCTGCTGAGCGCTGGATTCCGCTCCAACTATCGCGACAGCGTGGTGATGAACCACATCTACTTCACCACGGTTGCCAAAGGCGCCGGGCTGGCTGCGGAAATGGCCCGGGGCGGTGGGCGGCCTCGCGTCTACGTGGTGGAGCCAACCGGACCGTTCGAGGACGATCCGAACGTGACCAACAAGAAGTTTCCCGGCAATCCCACGCGCTCATATCGCAGCGCGCAGCCGCTGCGGGTCGTGGGCGAGATCACCGAGTGGGAGGCCTACGATGCGGCGTTCATTGGGCAGTTGAGGGCATTTGTTGCATCGGGCAGCGGCGAGATCATCAACTGATCGAACGCCAGAAGCCGACACCACGGAGCGAGGTCTTCCGATACGCCTGATCGACGTCGCACGGCATTCTTGCTGCCAGTTCCCGCAGGAATCCACACATGAGCCTGGCGCTGGTCCACAGCCGTGCCCGCGCCGGGGTCGAGGCCCCGCTGGTGCGGGTGGAAGTACATCTCTCCGGTGGCCTGCCTGTCACCCAGATCGTCGGCCTGGCCGAGGCCAGCGTGCGTGAGTCGCGCGAGCGCGTGCGTGCCGCCCTGCTCTGCGCGCGCTTCGACTTTCCACAGCGGCGCATCACCTTGAATCTGGCACCCGCCGACCTGCCCAAGGAGGGCGGGCGCTACGACCTCGCCATCGCGCTGGGCATTCTGGCGGCCAGTGGACAGGTCGATCCACAATCGCTGCTGCAGTACGAGTTCCTGGGCGAGCTGGGCCTGACCGGCGAGCTGCGCCCGGTGGCCGGTGCACTGCCCGCCGCGATCGCGGCCGCTGCAGCCGGACGCATTCTGGTGGTGCCGCCAGGCAATGCCGCCGAGGCTGCACTGGCCGAGCACGCTGATGTGCGGGTAGCGCGTACGTTGCTGGAGTGCTGCGCCGGGTTGGGGAACCCACGCCTGCTGCCGCCGGTAGAGCGTGTGGACACCACGCCGCTGCCATTGCCTGACCTGGCCGACGTGCGCGGCCAGGCGCACGCACGGCGTGCGCTGGAAGTGGCCGCTGCCGGCGGACACCATATGTTGCTGATCGGCAGCCCCGGCTGCGGCAAGACGTTGCTGGCCTCGCGCCTGCCCAGCCTGTTGCCGGACACCGGGGAAGCCGAAGCATTGCAGCTGGCCGCGATTGCCTCGGTGAGTGGCGAGGGCCTGGACCCGAGGCGTTGGCGGCAGCGACCCTTCCGGTCACCCCATCACAGCGCGAGTGCGGCAGCGCTGGTGGGAGGCGGCAACCCGCCCTGCCCCGGTGAAGTCTCACTGGCCCACCATGGCGTGCTGTTCCTGGACGAGCTTCCTGAGTGGAACCGCAGCGCCTTGGAAACGCTGCGCGAGCCGCTGGAATCCGGCCACATCCGCATCGCGCGCGCGGCACGCAGCGTGCAGTATCCCGCGCGATTCCAGCTGGTGGCCGCAATGAATCCCTGCCCATGCGGATGGGCCGGTGATCGCAGCAACCGCTGCCTGTGCAGCGATGAGCGCATCAACCGCTACCGCGCGCGCGTCTCCGGCCCGCTGCTGGACCGTATCGACCTGCATATCGGGGTGACCCGCATGGATGCGGTGGAGCTGCGCGAGAGCACGCCGCTGGGCGAGCCCAGTGCTGCGGTCCGCGCGCGGGTGGAAGCCGCCCATGCCCGCCAGCAGGCGCGTGGTGGGCTCAATGCACACCTGCCGCCTGCCGCACTCCGCGCGTGCACGAAGCTGAGCGAGGCCGATCAGGATCTGTTGGAGCAGGCCATCGAGCGCCTGCAGCTGTCGGCGCGGGCAATGCACCGCATTCTGCGGGTGGCGCGCACGATTGCGGATCTGGCTGATTGTGAAACGATCCAGACGGCGCACCTGGCCGAGGCGATCGGGTATCGGCAGCTGGACCGGGGGAAAGCGTGAGCGTGCTGGATACGGGGTCAGAGCCCTTTGCCCAGCAAAGGGATCTGACCCCATTGCGGGGCATCACGCCGCCGGATCCATCCGCCCACGCCGGGCGAGCAGCGCCACCCGACGACTGACCAGCGCATGCAGCTCCGCCAGCTCCGATGCCCGGCCCGCCGTCATGTTCCCGCCGAACAACACCCGCGACAGCGCCGCGGCATCACTGTCATCCGGAAACTGCCACCGGTCGCGGTACACCTTCTGGCAGACCAGCCAGGCACGCCGCAGCCCTCCTCCGGGCAGCGGACGCACCACCCGTTCGTACATCTGCCAGAACTGGTACTCGGTCTGCAGGTCGAACCCAGGCGCCACGGACAACGCCTGCCGGGCCCGTCCTGGACGCCGGATGTCATGCAGCGATGATCGCGGGTCGTGCTGTGCCATGTGGATAGGATGGACCAGCAACATTGTGGGAACCTTGCGTTCCCGCCAGGAAATCGCTGCGGATTGCGCAAGGCGGGTTCGTCGGCGGATTCTGGGGGCAGATCCCTTTGCGGTGCGAAGGGCTCTGACCCCGCTCCTCATCGCCTTAGAACGCCATCGAGGTACTGAACATCAGCTGCCGTGGCGCGCTGCGCTGCAGGGTCTGGTAATCGCCCGAAAACGACGAGCCGGCAATGGTGGCGGTGCCGATGTTGTGGCGGTTGAACAGGTTGCTCACGTCCAGACGCAGTTCCAGCCCCGGCACCGCGCTGTCCGCACCGAACCGGTACGCGGCATAGGTGTTGACCTGCCAGAAGGTCGGCACGCGGATATCGTTCTCGTAGGTGAAGGGCTGGCGCAGGTACGAGGTACTGGTCGCGCCGAAACGCCAGTCACCGAAGTGGGCGGACAGGTCGCTGACCAGCGAGAGCTGCGGGTAGCCCGGCTGCGCGTTGCCCTTGATCGGGTACACCGTGTCGCCCACCACGAAATCACTGTCGTAGTACGAACGGGCCACGGCCACGCCCTGGTAGAACTGCAGGTGATCGGTCAGGTCGGCGGTAATGCCGAGGTCCGCACCGATCACATGCATCTTCGGCATCAGCCGAACGGTATTGATCTGCGCGAACTGGGTGCCGATCGCGGCCGACAGCAGGCGGTTGCGGATGTCGTTGTAGAACACGTCGCCGGTGATCGTCAGCCGCTCGAAGCGATGCGACGCGCCCACGGTCAGATTCCAGTTCTTCTCCGGGCGCAGCGTACCGGCCACACGATCGAACTCCTCCTGGTCGGTGATGGTCCACGCTGAAGCGGTGTAGCCGATGTTGCCGCGCTGGGCCACGCGGTAGCCGTTCATGGTGTTGGCCAGGTCGATGAAGGCATCGGTGGATTCGGTCGGGCTCCAGAACAGCGAGACATGCGGCAGGAAGTTGCTCTTCGCACGCAGCGTGCCGTTCACCGGCCGATCTGCGGCGTCGCCGAGGCCACCGCCGTGGGTGCGGAAGTCCACCGCCTTGAAACCCACACCCAGCTTCAACGTATCGTTCAGCACGATGTCGTCCTGCAGGTAGAACTGGCGCGAGCGGGTGACCCAGCTCGAAGCGTTGTCGGTCTTGAATGCCGGGCCATACACATCGAACGGACCGGTCGCCTTCAGCGGCGGGCCCTCGCCCAGCAGTGGCTGCTGGTACCACTCGGTCCTGGCCGCGGCCTTGCTCTTCTCCTGCCAGAAGCCCGCGGTGAAGGTGTGCGCACCGGCCTCGAACTGCAGGTTGAACATGCCCCCCAGCCGGTTCAGGCGGGGTGTCTGCACCTGCTCGGAGAACGGCGCGCCATTGGGCGACGGCACGGTCGGGTCGGTCAGCGTGGCCTGGGTGTGGCTGTTGGCGTTGTACAGCTGCACGTTGCCGCGCAGTGCCGGGGTGATCTCGAAGCGATGGTTGATCGAGGACACGCGATCACGGGTGATCTGGCCGGTGTCATAGGGAATCAGCCCGGACAGCTCACCGCAGGTATAGGCGCCGCAGGACTTGTCGGCGTTCTCCGGCGAGGCCACGTACCAGGCCCAGGCGTAGTCCGGGTAGAAGATATCGGCCTTCCAGCCCAGCTTGTGGATCATGTCAAAGGAGATGTTGTTGTAACCCCAGACCTTGGCCTTGCTGTCGGACAGGAACACGGTGAAGTCACCCCAGGCCACGTCCTGCTGCAGCTTCAGGTCGCCGCGCAGGAAGTTCTGGGTGCCCTCGCCCTGGTACTTGTCTGCGGACACGCGCTGCAGGTCGACCAGCACTTTCGGGCCGTGCTCACCGAGCTGGCCGCTCTGCCCGGATGCGGTGGTGACCAACGTGTTGTTGCTGCCCACGCCCTGCTTCACGCGCAGGCTGGGGGTGTCCTGCAGCTCGCGCAGGCGGTACTCCAGGCTGCCGCCGTTGACGCTGCTGGAGAACACGCTGACCGGTGCAGCGCCGGGGCTGACGGTGATCGCACCGATGCCATCAGGCACGCCGACATTGACCACACTGGTGCCGGTAAGCGAAAGGAAGCCGTTGTCGTTCAGCGGCACGCCCTCGAAGGTGATGCCCATTTCATTCATGCGGAAGCCGCGAACGAACAGGCTGGTGGCCGAGATATCCAGGCCCAGGCCATCGGTGGCGGTGTAGCTGGCACCCGGCACCTGCTTCAGCATGGCCAGGCCATTGTTGCCGGTGACCATCGCGTCGAGATCTTCGGCCTTGATGACGTAACGGTTGGGGCCGACCACCTGGGTGGGGGCGACGGCGGCGCCGCGCGGGGTGGCGATGACCTGCAGGGCATTGAGTGTGATCGGGGCCTCGCCGGTGTCGGCAGCGTAGGCGGGTGCGCTGAGGGCGGTGCCGAGTGCCAGGGCAAGCAGGGTCGTGGGTGGAGTGTTCATGCCAGATCCAGGTGCAGGGGAATGAGCGCGCAGGCGCACGCCCAGCGCGTGGCAGCGCCGGCTGGCGATGCGGTGGCTGGAAGGCGGCTACGAAAGGGCAGCGACGGAGCGTCGCGTTCGTGCAGAGATCAGTGGCCGGCGCGCCCGGCGTGATGTCGACCCGGAAGATTCTTGCATTGCAGTACCGGCTGCACCATTGCACCGTGGTACAGCGCGGTTATACGCAGGTATCGTTTTCCCAGGCGGCGATGCCGGCAACGACGATCGCATGCAACTGCTCGGCATCGAGCTCATGGTCGAGACGATCTGCATCGTCACCGCAATACATGTCGGAAGCACAGAAGAAGTTCGACAGGCATTGCCCCAACGCTTCATCGTCCTTGTTCAAGGCACCGCTGTCGCGCTCGATCTTCCACAGCACGATGTAGGCCTCGGCGAAGACGTCAGCCGACATCCGCTCTCTGGCAAAGGCCTGGGCGAACTGCATGAGGAGCTGGCTCATCGGCGATGCCCGCTCATTGCAGCACGAACCGCTCGATCGCACGGGCCACGCCATCTTCGGCATTGGTCGCGGTTTCAAAACGCGCCATCGCCTTCACCGCAGCGATGGCGTTGCCCATCGCCACGCTGGTACCGGCGAACTGCAGCATGCTCAGGTCGTTTTCCTGGTCGCCGATGGCCATGACATTCGCGCGATCGATGCCCAGGTGCTCGGCCAGCTTCTGCAGGCTCGGTCCCTTGCCGGCGCGGTGATCGAACACTTCCAGGAAGAACGGTGCACTCTTCAGCACCGCGAAGCGCTCGGTCAGTTCGGCAGGCAGCCGCGCGATGGCGGCGTCCAGCACGTCGGGTTCGTCGATCATCATCAGCTTGATGAAGGACATCGACCGGTCCATCTCATCCACGCGCCGGTACGACAGCGGCACCCGCGAGAGGTGCGAATCGGCCACGGTGTAGAGGCTGATGTCCTGGTTGGGCGTGTACATGCGCTCCCCGTCCAGCGCCTGGAAGTGCACGCCCAGCTCGCGGGCCACGCGTTCGCAGTACAGGAAGTCATCGAAGCTGAGCGGGAACTCGACCACGGTCTCGCGCGGGCCGATGCGTTGCACCAGCCCCCCGTTGCAGGCGATGCAGTAGTCGTCGTCGCCGTTGATGCCCAGCTCATGCAGGAACGGCGCCAGGCCGGAAACCGGGCGGCCGCTGGTCAGCACGATGTGCACGCCCAGCGCGCGCGCCTGCGCGATCGCCTGCCTGGCCCGCGGAGTGAGCTTGTGGGCGGGGTCCAGCAGGGTGCCATCCATGTCGATGGCCACCAGTTGGATGGTCGATTGCCTGCGGCCCATGTCCATCAGCGTCTTACCTTCATGCGGGCCGTCCATGTTACCCCCTCATGCCCGGTTCACCTCTTTGCCCACATTGACCGGGATACTGCGGGAGCCTGTGCGTCCCCCACCGCAGGACGGCCCGCTGACCGCCCTTCCCTGGAGAACCTTGCGACGCATGACCTACCGTGCCCCCGAAAGCAACGACAGCGCGCCGCTGGCGCAGCAGATCGAACAGATGATCGACGAACTGCCCGGCGAGCAGGTCAGTATCGGCACCCTGCTCAGTGCGCTGGGCGACGAGGGCCTGCTGCTGATCGTGATCCTGCTCTCGGCCATCTTCATCATTCCGGTGTCGATTCCGGGCCTGAGCACGGTGTTCGGCGCCTCGATCCTGCTGATCGGCCTGAGCCGGCTCCGCAACCGCCCGCTGTGGGTGCCGCAGAAGCTGGCGCGCCGCGAGATCGCCACCGACACGCTGAAGGCCAACCTCGGCCGTGCACTGAAATGGGTGCACCGCATGGAACGGCTGTCGCGGCCGATGCGGCTGGCGATGATGGTGCGCTCGAAGAAGATGATGCGGGTGAACAACCTGATGCTGGTGTTCGCGACCCTGCTGCTGATGGCACCGGCCGGCCCGATTCCCTTCAGTAATACCCTGCCCGCGCTGGCGTTGATGTCCTTCGCCATCGGCTTCATCCAGCGCGATGGCGCGGCGGTGGCGGCCGGGTATGGCTTCGTGGTGGCCACAGTGGTGTATTTCGGCGTACTGCTGGGCGGCGCGGGGGTTGCCGCCGAATCGGTGTTCAGCGGCTTCCGCGCGGCGCCTTCGGACGTGTAGAACCGAGCCCACGCTCGGCGGCTGTGGGCCCGCATTCCTGAGACCCGCGCTGCGCGCGCAGGCCGAGCATGGCTCGGCTCCACGCAAACATCGCGACGGGCGGGTAATCGGCTACCGGGCCGACACCCGCCACACCACATCGCCCACATCATCGGCCACCAGCAGCGCACCTTCGGCGTCCATCGCCATGCCTACCGGCGCGCCCATCAGCGCCTTCTCATCCTTGGAGGTGAAACCGCTGACCACGGTCTGCGGCCGTCCGGTCGGCCTGCCGTCCTTGAACGGCACGTACACCACCTCATAGCCGCTCAGCGGCGATCGATCCCAGCTGCCGTGCTCACCGATGAAGGCGCCACCGTGATACTGCGCCGGCAATGCCTGGCCGGTGTAGAACAGCAGGCCCAGCGGGGCCACGTGCGAGCCGATGGCGTAGTCCGGCGTAATGGCCTTGGCCACCAGGTCCGGCCGCTGCGGCTGCACCCGCTCGTCCACGTGCTGGCCGTAGTAGCTGTAGGGCCAGCCGTAGAAACCCTCTTCCTTCACCGAGGTCAGGTAGTCAGGCACGAGGTCGGCACCAATTTCGTCGCGCTCGTTCGCCACCGCCCACAGGGTGCCGGTGCTGGGCTCCCAGTCCAGTCCAGTGGGATTGCGGATACCCGATGCATAGATGCGGCTGCCACGGGTCGCCACGTCCACTTCAAGCACCACCGCGCGCCGGTATTCAACGGCCAGGCCATTTTCGGTGATGTTGCTGTTGGAGCCCACGCCCACGTACAGCTTGCGGCCATCGCGGCTGGCCAGCAGTTCCTTGGTCCAGTGGTGGTTGATGGTGCTGGGCAGGTCGGTGAACTCGCGGCCCTTGTCGGACATGCGGGTTTCGCCGGGCACGTAGTGGTACTGCATGATGTTGCCGGTGTTGGCCACGTACAGCGTGTCACCGATCAGCTGGATGCCGAACGGCGAGTGCAGGCCCTCGATGTAGACGTGCTGGGTCCAGGTGCCGGTGCCCGGCGTGCGCCGCAGCAGGGTGACCCGGTTGCCGCCCTTGCCGGCCTTGCCCGACCGCGCCTTCACCTTGCCGGCGATCCACTGCTTGGGGGTGGTGACCGGTTCTTCGCCGGGGCCATTGCCCTCCACCACCAGCACGTCGCCGTTGGGCAGGGTCAGCAGGCGCCGCGGATGCTGCAGGTTGGCGGCGATGCGCTCGATCTTGAGGCCATCAGCCACCGTGGGCGACTGGCCCTCGGCCCAGCCGACGCCGCGCGGCACCTGCATCGGCGGCATCAGGAAGTTCTGCGGCGCCGGCAGCGGCGGTTTGGCACCGGACTGGTCGGTGGGTTGGTATTCGGCCTTGCCGGCACAGGCCGACAGCATCACCGCCAGCGCCAGCGCGCCCACGGCGGGCAGGGGGTGCTTAGCCATGACGACCTCCGTGCAGCACCGGCGGCTGCAGTGACAACAGGATCAGCCCCAGCGCGATCAGGGCCACGGTCAGCGCCGACAGGATCGTCCCCGGTACCGCTACCGCATAGGCATCGCGGCTGTGCACGAAGGCGTTCCAGATCGCCAGCAGCACCGCCACCAGGTTGAGCAGGAAGTCGATGCGGTCGATGCGCGTGGCGGTGCCGTTGCGGCGCCAGACCGCGAACAGGTTGATCAGGCGCGGCACGATGGCGATCAGCAGGCCGAACGTGATCAGCCAGGCGGCGGCCTTGCCCCACATCACTTCGGCGCTGTTGAGGTAGATCGCATCGAAGATCAGCGCGCCGACGAAGAAGCCGAACGGTATCGGGTTCAACAGGCTGAACAGTGTGGTGCCAAGGCCACGATGGGCCTGGGCCAGGGGGTTGACCATCAGGATGCTCCGTGCGGAAGGGTGCACGGGCTGTAGTAGCACAGCCGGATGTGAGGACGCGCGATGATGCCGGTAGATCCACGCCACGCGTGGATGCTCGTGGCCAACCAAGGTTGACCGCTACCCGATGCCGGCCGCTGCAGTCGTCATTACCCCACGGCATAAGCGTTTGTGACGTACTTGGCACATCTGCAGATTGCCGCTGTGAAGAGGTAGGGGGTTGTTCGTTGTGTCGCGTTTGGCTCGTTGCGATGGGGCAGTCCCGCCCCGCCGTCCTGCCATGCCGATTCACAACAGAAGGATTCGTGTATGAAGCGACACACGCAACGCTCCGCGCCACCGCGTTCCGCGCGCCTGGCCCTTGCCACTGCCCTGGTGCTGGGCAGCCTGGCCGCCACCGCCCAGGCCCAACAGGCCGATCCACTGGCCGGCATCCAGTGGCATCTGCTCAACACCGGGCAGACGGTACCGGCCGATACGCTGCCGGTGGCCGGCAACGATCTGAACGTGGATGGGCTGTTCCGCAATGGCATCCGCGGCCAGGGCGTCACCATCGCCATCGTCGATGACGGCCTGCAGATCGCCCATCCGGACCTGGCGGCCAACGTGGCGGCGGTGGCCGGCAAGAACTTCACCAATGGTTCCAACAACCCCACCCCGACCAACCCGGATGTCGACAACCACGGCACCATGGTCGGCGGCATCGCCGGCGCGGTGGGCGCCAACAACCTGGGCGTGCGTGGCGTGGCGCCGGCGGCGACGTTGAAAGGCTTCAACCCGATTTCGCGCACGGCGCTGGGCAACCAGCAGAGCAATATCGAGTACGCCTGGTGGGATGGCGCGGAATCGGCCGACGTGCAGGTGTTCAACAACAGCTGGGGTGCCGGCCCGGGCAATCCGAACCTGCCGTTGGCGTACAGCGAGAACACGATACGTTCGTATGAGCAGGCACTGTCCGGCACGCGCGGTGGCCGCGGCGGCATCTACGTGAAGTCGGCGGGCAACAACTTCAACAACGCCTCCATCAGCCAGACCCAGGATGTCTGCACCACCGACACCAAGAACCGCAACACCGGCTGCGTGCCGGCCGGCCGCGATCCGCGCAACAACCTGTTCAACGTGATCACCGTGGCGGCGGTGCGCGCCGATGGCGTGCGCTCGTCGTACTCGTCCACCGGCTCGGCGCTGTGGGTCTCGGCCTTTGGCGGCGAGTACGGCCTGCAGGCGCAGTACGCACCCGGCCTGGTGGCACGTGCGTACGACCCGGCCATCGTCACCACCGACGTGACCGGCTGCACGCAGGGCAGCAACAAGAACACCAACCGCCAGAACACACTGGACAGCAACCTGTCGGCCATCGACAGCACGTGCAACTACACCGCCAAGATGAACGGTACTTCGGCGTCGGCGCCGATGGTATCGGGCGTGGCGGCACTGGTGCTGGAAGCCAATCCGAACCTGTCCTATCGCGATGTGAAGTACATCCTGGCCACCACCGCCACCCGCAACCACCCGAACCAGCCGGCGGTGACGCTGGCCGACGGGCGCACGCTGGTGCCGGGCTGGACGGTGAATGCGGCCAACCGTGCCTACAGCAACTGGTACGGCTTCGGCGTGGTCAACGCCGCGCGTGCGGTGCAGGTTGCCGAAAACTTCCAGTCGCTGGGACCGCTGGTCGACAGCGGCTGGCGCAACACGACGCGTACCGTGGCCATCGGCAACACCTCGGCCGCCGCCGCACGCCTGACCTTCCAGCTGGCCAACGGTGCGCGCAACATCGAAAGCGTGCAGCTGGGCTTCCGGGTCAACCACCGCAACACCCGCCAGCTGCAGTTCGTGCTGGTTTCGCCCAGCGGTACCCGCAGCGTGGTGCAACCGGCGTTCACGGCGATCGGTTCGGGCACGGGGGGCGCGCAGAGCAACTTCACCAGCTGGGACCTGCTGTCCAGCAATGCCTTCCTGGATGAGAACGCCAGCGGCACCTGGACGCTGGAAGTCACCGACATGGGGCAGGCCGCGACCGCTGCATCGCGCGGCAACCTCGAATTCTTCAAGATCCGCGTTCTGGGGCACTGATGATGAAGACCACCATTCTGTTGAGCACGCTCGCCTTCGCGGCGATCACCTCCCCTGCCTGGGCACAGAGCTCGGGCCAGACTCCTCCGGCCAGGACCCTGTCGACCGTGGATGCGCAGGAACTGAAGGCGTCTGCCACCGGCCGCTCGTTCGACGTGGGCGGCACGCGCTTCCAGCTGTCTCCCTCGACCACGGTGAAGCAGGCCAGCGGCGGTCAGTTCACGATCACCCCGCACCACCAGCTCGCGTACCAAGCGTTCGCTGGATGGCGCGGTGGCCGCGCAGGTTGATGCCGGCGCCGGCAAGTTCGCGGCGGCGGTATCCCACGACGGAGCGCCGGTGGTAGCGACCTCGCGGGTCAAGGTGTTCTTCACCGATGCAGCCTCTGCCCAGCGCGCGGCAACCGCCACCGGCGGCACCGTGGTGAAGGTGTCGAAGGCTTCGGGCCAGGCCATCGTGGAATACCCGTCGGTGAACGCGGCACTGGATGCAAGCACCAAGCTGCTGTCCACCGCCGGCATCCGCGCCACCGAGCCGGACGTGGTTCAGTGGGAAGAAACCAAGTAAGGCGTTGAGTGGTGCCCCGGCCGGCGGGCTCTCCTGGCCGGCCGGGGATTGAGGGGGGGAAGTGCCGACCAACGGTCGGCACCCACCGGAACAATGGTCGGCACCTGCCGGGTAACGCCGGGGTCAGCGGGCGGCGAGTGTGTCGCTGTGCTTGAGGCTGCAGCTGGCCAGTGCGTCGTTGCCGGCCGCCGGATGGGCGGGTTCCAGCAGCAGGCGCTGCACATCGGAGAACAGCTTCTCCACCGGCATGCCGTACGGCGCGAACAGGCGCAGGCGCCCCTGGCGATCGAACACGTAACCACCGGCGATATGGCTCATGGTGTAGGTCTCCGGCACCTGGCCGGGTTCCTTCTCGTAGAACGCCTTGAAATCGCTGGCCATCGCGGCCAACTGCGCCTCGTTGCCGACCAGCGCGACCGCTTTGGGGTCGAAGGCTTCCACGTAGGTGCGGGCGACCTCCGGCGTATCGCGTGCCGGGTCAACGCTGACGAACACCACCTGCAGCTGGTCGGCATCCTTGCCCATCAGGTGCTTCACCTGGCTCAACTCGACCATCGTGGTCGGGCAGACATCCGGGCAGCTGGTGAAACCGAAGAACAGATAGGTCACCTGGCCCTGCAGGTCGTTCGGGCCACGCAGCGTGCCGTGGCTGTCGGGCATCGACCAGTGCTGGCCGAGCTCTTCGCAGGCGATGTCCTTGGAGTAGAAATCCATGCGCGACTGCGCACTGCAGCCGGCCAGCAGGCCAACGGCCAGGCCGGCCAGCAACGGCAGGCGGAAACGGGGAGCACGCAACCAACGGGCCACAACGGCAAGACGCATCACGGGTACCACCAGCACAGGTGTGGGCGGGGTCCCGGTCAGGCCTGCCCTTGGGGGGAATTGGACGGAGGTGCCAGGGGAATCGAGCGCTCCATGCCGATTCCCCCGGCCACGGTCAGTTGATCATCATGTGGTAGTGCATGCTCCAGATGATCCACACCGACAGCGCGACGATGATGAACAGGATCACCAGGGTGAACACGAAGCTGGCCAGGTTCCAGCCACCTTCGGACTTGCGGTCCATGTGCAGGAAATAGACCAGCTGCACCAGGATCTGCGCCACCGCGAAGCCGACCAGCAGGAACAGGGTCAGCGGCCGCGACAGCACCGGGTTCATCACCAGCGCGAACGGCACCACGGTCAGCAGCGCGCACAGCACGAAGCCGATCAGGTAGGACTTGGTGGAGCCATGCGCATTGCCGGCGCGCGAGGTTTCGACGTGGGCCATGTCAGAAGGCTCCGATCAGGTAGACGAAGGTGAAGACGCAGATCCACACCAGGTCCAGGAAGTGCCAGAACAGGCTCAGGCACGACACGCGGGTGATGTTGGTCGGGGTCAGTCCGCGGCTGTAGACCTGGTGCATCACCACGGCCATCCAGATCAGGCCGCTGGCCACGTGCAGGCCGTGGGTGGCGACCAGCGCGAAGAAGGCCGACAGGTAGGCACTGGTGCTCGGTCCCGCACCTTCATGGATCAGGTGCGAGAACTCGTAGATCTCCATGCCGATGAACGAGGCACCGAGCACGAAGGTCACGCCCAGCCAGCGCAGCACCGCCGAAGCGTCATGCCGGTGCATCGCCAGCACGGCCTGGCCGTAGGTGATGCTGGAGACCAGCAGCAGGAAGGTCTCGGTCATCACGAACGGCAGCGAGAACAGTTCCTTGCCGGTCGGGCCGCCCGCGTAGGCGGTGCTGAGCACCGCGTACGAGGCGAACAGCGAACCGAACAGCACCAGGTCGGACATGAGGTAGACCCACATGCCGAACACTTTCATGCCGCCCTGCTCGTGGCCATGATCGTGTTCGTGGTGTTCCTCGTGCGCCTGCGTATCGCTGGCCAGCTCGGGGCGGGTCAACAGGTTCATGCGCGTACCTCCTTCAACTTGGCCAGGCTGGCCGCTTCGGTGCGCGCCACCTCTTCGGAACTGACGTAGTAGTCCACGTCCTCGTCGTAGGACCGCACGATCAGGGTGACGATCATCGCGATGAAGCTGGCCGCGGCCATCCACCAGATGTGCCAGACCAGGGCGAAGCACAGCACCAGGATCCAGATGTTGAGGATCAGCGGCACGCCGGTGTTCTTCGGCATGTGGATCGGTGCGTACTTCTTCGGCGGTGGCGGCAGGCCGCGCTTCTTCGCTTCGTGGAAGGCGTCCAGCTCATCGGCCTTCGGCACCACGGCGAAGTTGTAGAACGGCGGCGGCGACGGCGTCGCCCATTCCAGCGTGCGGGCATTCCACGGATCGCCGGTCAGGTCCAGGTTGCGCTTGCGGTCGCGCACGCTGACGTAGATCTGCACCAGCATCAGGATGATGCCCGCGAACACGAACAGCGCACCGATAAAGGCCGCGATCAGGTACGGCGTCCACGCCGGGTTGTCGTACTGGTTCATGCGGCGGGTCATGCCCATGAAGCCGAGCATGTACAGCGGCATGAAGGCCAGGTAGAAGCCGATCACCCAGCAGGCGAACGACCACTTGCCCAGGCGCTCGTTGAGCGTGAAGCCGAACACCTTCGGGAACCAGTAGGCGAAGCCGGCCAGGTAGCCGAACAGCGCGCCACCAATGATGGTGTTGTGGAAGTGCGCGACCAGGAACAGGCTGTTGTGCAGCAGGAAGTCCGCGCCCGGAATGGCCAGCAGCACACCGGTCATGCCACCGATGGTGAAGGTGACCAGGAACGCGATGGTCCACAGCATCGGCACGCTGAACTCGACGCGGCCGCCATACATGGTGAACAGCCAGGTGAAGATCTTCACGCCGGTGGGAATGGCGATGATCATCGTCATGATGCCGAAGAAGGCATTGACGCTGGCACCGGAGCCCATGGTGAAGAAGTGGTGCAGCCAGACGATGAACGACAGGATGCCGATCGCCAGCGTGGCGCCGACCATCGACTTGTAGCCGAACAGCTTCTTGCGCGCGAACGTGGCGGTGACCTCGGAGAAGATGCCGAACGCCGGCAGCACCAGGATGTACACCTCCGGATGGCCCCAGGCCCACACCAGGTTCACGTACATCATCGGGTTGCCACCCAATGTGTTGGTGTAGAAGTTGAAGTCCAGGTAGCGGTCCAGGGTCAGTGCACCCAGCGCCACGGTCAGGATCGGGAAGGCGGCGATGATGATCACGCTGGTGACCAGCACGGTCCAGGTGAACACCGGCATCTTCATCAGGGTCATGCCCGGCGCACGCATGCGCAGGATGGTGATGAACAGGTTGACGCCGGTCAGCAATGTGCCGATGCCGGAGGCCTGCAACGCCCAGATGTAGTAGTCCACGCCTACGCCGGGACTGAACTCGATGCCCGACAGCGGCGGATAGGCAACCCAGCCGGTCATGGCGAATTCGCCGACACCCAGCGAGATCATCATCAGCGCTGCGCCGACCACGAAGATCCAGAAGCTGAAGGCATTGAGGAACGGGAACGCCATGTCGCGCGCACCGATCTGCAGCGGCACGATGATGTTCATCAGGCCGACCACGAACGGGGTGGCCACGAAGAAGATCATGATCACGCCATGCGCGGTGAAGATCTGGTCGTAGTGCTCGGGCGGCAGGAAGCCGTCACTGCCCGGTCCGGCCGCAGCCAGCTGTGCACGCATCATCAGTGCATCGGCGAAGCCGCGCACCAGCATGACCAGCGCCACCACCACGTACATGATGCCGATCTTCTTGTGGTCCACGGTGGTGAACCAGTCGCGCCACAGCGGACCCCACAGCTTGAAGTACGTGACCGCGCCGAGCAGCGCGAGGCCACCCAGCACCATCGCCGCCAATGTGACCACGACGATCGGCTCGTGCAGCGGCACGGCCTCCCACGTCAATTTACCCAACATGTTCGTTACTCCTGGGAAACCTGGGCACCGCCGGCAGCACCCGCCGGGGTGGCAGCAGCGGTGTTCTCACCGACGCCGATGAACTGGTCGATGACCTTCTTGAACAGCAGCGGTTCGACGCTGGAGAAGTGCTGCACCGGTGCGTTCTTCGACGGTGCGGCCAGCGCCTTGAACCGGTTGAAATCCAATGCCTGCGGTGCGCTGCGCACCTCGGCCACCCAGCGCTCGAAGTCTTCGTTGCTGCTGGCGGTGGCGATGAACTTCATGTTCGAGAAGCCATGCCCGCTGTAGTTGCCGGACATGCCGCGGAACTGGCCGGGCTCGTTGGCGATCAGGTGCAGCTGCGTGCGCATGCCGGCCATCGCATAGATCTGCCCGCCCAGCTGCGGGATGAAGAAAGTGTTCATCGTCGAGTTGGAGGTGATGTTGAACGCCAGCGGACGGTTGGCTGGGAAGTTCAGCTGGTTGACCGTGGCGATGCCCAGGTCCGGATACACGAACACCCACTTCCAGTCGGTGGCGATCACGTCCACGTGCAGCGGCTCGCCGGCCACGTCCAGCGGCTTGTACGGGTCCAGCTCGTGGGTCGACTTCCACACGATCACCGCCAGGCCGGCAATGATCAGCAGCGGCACCCCCCAGACCACGATCTCCACCTTGGTGGAGTGCGACCAGTCCGGTGTGTATTTCGCTTTGGTATTGCCGGCGCGGTAGCGCCAGGCGAACACGAAGGTCAGCACGATGGCCGGTATCACCACGATCAGCATGACGCCGATGCAGATCAGGATCAGGTCGCGCTGGGCGAGCCCGACCATGCCCTTCGAATCCAGCAGCACCCAGTCACAGCCCGACAGGCCGACGCAGGCCAGGGCGACCAGCGCCAGGCGGATGCGGTTCCAGCAGATATTCATTGGAGGTCAACCCTGTTGAAGAAGCGCGCTTGACCGGCTCGCCTGCGCGCAGCGCCCGGGCGTGGAGCGGCTACACTGTGGGTACGAGGTCGCCTACAAGAAGGCGAGCCACTCCAATCAAGCCCATACAAGATACATGATTGTATGGACTTGTGCATCTGCACGTATGGAAAAAACTGACCGATGACGCCACCTGCCGCCGGCCGCCGCCTGAAACACCCCAACCGGACCTGGGTTCGCCCCTTCCGCGAGGGCGCCGGCCCGTTGTACCTGCAGATTGCCCAGCAGGTGCGCGAGGCGGTGGACGACGGAGTGCTGCGCCCGGGCGATCGCCTGCCGCCGCAGCGCGACCTGGCCCAGCAGGTGGGCGTGGACCTGACCACTGTCACCCGCGCGTTTGCCGAGCTGCGCCAGGCCGGCCTACTCGATGCGCAGGGCGCCGGCGGCACCTTCATCGCGCTGTCGGCCGGCAACCGCAGCACCTCGGTCGACCTGAGCATGAACATCCCGCCGCTGCTGGGCAGCGCGCCGTTCGCACAGGGCATGGAGGCTGGCTTCCAGCACGTAGGCCAGCAGCTGGGCCAGGGTGAACTGATGAGCTACCACGTCGGCGCCGGCACCCGCGAGGACCGCGCTGCCGCCGTACAGTGGCTGTCGCCGATGCTGGGTACGGTGGCTGCCGACCAGGTGGTGATCTGCCCCGGCGCCCAGACCGCGCTGTGCGCGCTGATCCTGGCCCGCACCCAGCCGGGCGAACTGATTGCCGCCGAACAGCTGACCTACCCCGGCCTGCTGGCCGCCGCGCGGGTGCTGCAGCGGGGCGTGGTGGCGGTGGCGATGGATGCCGAAGGCATGCTGCCCGAGGCGCTGGAAGAAGCCTGCCAGCTGCGTGCGCCGCGCCTGCTGTACCTGGTGCCGACCATCCAGAACCCGACCACGGCCACCATGTCGGCCCAGCGCCGGCAGGCCCTGCTGGAGGTTGCAAGGCGGCACGATCTGACCGTGATCGAAGACGATCCCTACTGGTTGCTGGCCGGCGATGCCGCGCCCCCTCTCGCCGCCCGGCGCGACGCGGGCTGCCCGGTCTACTACATCTCGACCCTGTCCAAGTGCCTGGCGCCGGGCCTGCGCACCGCCTACCTGGTGGTACCGACCGGCGAACCGATGGAGCCGGTGCTGGACGCCCTGCGCGCGATCGCGCTGATGCCGACCCAGTCGATGGTGGCAGTGGCCTCGCAGTGGATCCGCAGCGGCCAGGCCCAGGACATGGTGCAGCGCTTCCAGCAGGAGCTGCGCGAGCGCCAGGCCATTGCCGCCCGTTACCTGCCCTCCCGCGCCCAGGCACATCCGGCCGGCCTGCATGTGTGGCTGCCGCTGCCACCGCGGCTGGACCAGTACCGGTTGATCCAGGCGGCGCAGGAGCAGGGGCTGGGCATCGCCAGCTCGGATGCCTTCAGCGTGGAAGAACCGCCACCGGGCAACGCCATCCGCCTGTCGCTGGGCGGCGCGGTCGACCAGGGCGCACTGGCCGGGGCGCTGGCCAAACTGAACGAGATCCTGTCCGAAGCCCCCGAGGCCCGGCACAACGCCATCGTCTGAACCGGGTGCATGGCGCGATATCCATACAAGATGATATTTTGTATGCAATGTATGGATGAAGGGACGTGCGTCGATGCGCGCCGAGAAACTGAAGTTCCACCTGGTGATGGCCGGTTGCGGCGGCTTTGTCGTACTGATGCTGGCCGCGCTGGCCTGGGTCTGCCTGCAGCCGCAGACCGTGGATGTGCAGGCCGCCGAGCGCCACGCCATCGAGCAGTGCGTGCAGCGCAGCGAGGATCCGGCACGTAGCGAGATCCAGCGTCGCGCCCAGGCCGACTCCTGCCGCGAGATGCGCAAGCAGTACGTGCACAAGTTCGGCGGGGCAGATTCCTGATGGGCGCAGCCGCGCCGCGCCGTCGCTGGCTGCTGCCGACCATGATCGCCCTCGCCTGCCTGTTCATGGCTGGCGTGGCGGGCGCACTGTGGCAGTACTTCGGCTACAGCGCACAGTCCAGCTTCACCGAACAGGCGATCGTCTTCGACGACTCGCAGCTGCGCCTGCCGGCCCCTCTGGCCGGCGACACCGGCCGCATCCGCGTGGTGCATTTCTGGGACCCGGCCTGCGCGGTCTGCAACCGCGAAACCGGCGCGCACCTGAGCTACCTGATCAGCATGTACCGCCGCGCCGGCATCGACTTCTATGCGATCCGCCGCCCCGGCACCCGGGGCGAGCTGCCCGAACCGCTGCGCAGCAAGGTGATCAACCTGCCGACCATCGACGGCATCGAACATATTCCGGCCAGTCCCGCCGTCGCCATCTGGGACCGCCAGGGCCATCTCGCCTATGCCGGCCCATACAGCATCGGCATGGTCTGCAACTCGGCCAACAGCTTTGTCGAACCGCTGCTGGACAAACTGGTGCGCGGCGAAACCGTGCGCCCGAAAGGACTGCTTGCCGTGGGCTGTTACTGCCCCTGGCAGGCCAAGCGCTGAGGACGCGCAATGACATCACCGACGCTGGCCGCAGCGGCCGCCGCCGCTGCAAACAACAACGGCGGTCACCTGTCCGAACCGACCGATGGTTATGGACAGGCTCCCGCCGTTGGAAGGAACGATACGCCCCGACATGCTCCGTACATGCCGCGACCGGATGTCGCAGCCCGTGAGTGGGTGCAGGACGTGCTCGCGCACAACGGGCCGATCTACCTGCGCATCGTCAACTCGCTGGAACGCACGGTGCGCCGTGGTGGCCTCGCGCCTGGCCAGCGACTGCCCTCGCAGCGCGCGTTGGCGCAACAGCTCGGCATCGATCTCACTACGGTCACCCGCGCGTTTGATGAGGCACGCAAGCGCGGCCTGATCGAAGCACGCGGCCCACAAGGCAGCTTCATCGCTCCGCCCAAGGCCGGCTTCGAGCAGGTGGTGGACCTGAGCATGAATGTGCCGCCGGTGCCCGACGCCGATGCACTGGCCGAGACGCTGCGCCGCGGTGCCGCCGCCGTGCTTGCGCGCAGCAACGCACCGAACCTGATGACCTATCACCTGGGCGGCGGCAATCCGACCGACCGCCACGCAGCGGCGCGCTGGCTGCAGCCGATGCTGGGTGCGGTGGACGATGCCTGCCTGTTGCTGACCGAGGGCGCGCAGGTCGCGCTGGCCGCGATCCTGGTCAGCCAGGGCCGCGACGACGACGCCATCCTGTGCGATGCGCTGGTCTATCCGGGCCTGCTGCAGGCCGCTGCCGCGCTGGGCCGGCGCTTGCTGCCGGTGGACAGCGACGAACACGGCATGTGTCCCGACGCACTGGCCCGGCTGGCACGCGCAAGTGGCGCGCGTCTGGTCTACCTCAACCCCACCTGCCAGAACCCGACCGCATTGACCCTGCCACTGCAGCGGCGGCAGGCCCTGGCACGCGTACTGGAAAGCGAAGGCCTGCTGGCGATCGAGGACGATCCGTACTGGCACCTGGCCGAGCAGCCGCCAACACCGCTGGCCACGCTGGCGCCGCGCCACGTGTTCTATGTGGCCACGCTGTCGAAGGTGATCAGCCCCGGCCTGCGCACCGCGTTCGTACGCTGCCCGGGTGCGGCGCACGCCGAGGCGATGACGGCGGCGCTGCGGGCAACGCGGTTGATGGGTCATCCGCTGGTCTCGGCACTGGCCAGCCAGCTGCTGCTGGACGGCTCGGCGCAGTCGCTGCTGGCCCAGGTGCGCAGCGAAGCCCGCGAACGCATGCGCATGGCGCGCTATCTGCTGGCACCGTCGCTGCTGCAGCGCGCCGAAGGGTTGCATGCCTGGTGCCGGATACCGGCACCATGGACCGATGCCACCCTGGTACGCACCGCGCAACTGCAGGGGCTTGCGATTGCCCCCTCATCGGCGTTCTGCCCGCCGGGGGTGTCGCATCAGAGTGGCGTGCGCCTGTCGCTGGGGCTGGCGGCCGATCGCCGGCAGCTGGAGAGTGCGCTGCGGCGGATCGACCGGTTGTTGCTGTCGGATGCGTTGCCGGCGATCGAGCGCTAGGCGGTAGTGCCGGCCGCTGGCCGGCAATGGCATGCACAGATCATGAGGGTGCCGACCAACGGTCGGCACCCACCAGATTGGTCGGCACCCACCAGACCGGCGGCGATCAGGCCAACGCCGCCAGCGCCGTCACCAACGCATCCATCTGTTCCGGCCGGGTGAACACCGACGGCGTCACCCGCACGCACGCCCCCGACTCCAACCCGTCGCGATGGGTGGTGAACACCCGATGTTCATCCAGCAGGCGCTTCTGCAACGCGATGTTGTCCGCCACGCTGGCCCGTCCACGCAGGCGCACGCTGGCCAGCGCACTGGCCAGCGCCGGATCCGGCGAAGACAGTACTTCGATATGCGCCATCTGCCGCGCCGGTGCCGTCCAGCGCTCGCGCAGGTAGCGCAGCCGCGCCTGCTTGTTGGCCACACCGATGCGCTGGTGCAGGGCAATCGCTTCGGGCAGGGCCAGGTAGGCCGCGAAGTTCACCGTGCCGGTATGCACGCGGCTGCCCACGCGACCGTCATCGGCCTCGCCCATGTAGGGGTCAAGATCGCTCACGCGGCCCCTGCGCACGTACATCGCGCCCACCCCGACCGGCGCGCCGATCCACTTGTGCAGGTTGATGCCGACGAAGTCGGCCTTGAGCTGTGGCACCACATAGTCGATCTGGCCAAAGCCATGTGCCGCATCGACGATCACATCGATACCGCGGGCGCGGGCCCGCTCGGCGATCTCCGCCACCGGCAGCACCAGGCCATGACGATGACTGACCTGGGTCAGCAGCACCAGCTTCAGGCGTGGCAGCCGCGCGAAGGCCGCCTCGTAGGCCTGCAGGATCTGCGCAGTGTCCGGCACCGCGGGCAGCGCGATACGCTCCACCTGCGCCCCCCGGCGCTGCTGCAGCCAGCGCATTGCGCCGATCATGCTGTCGTAGTCGATATCCGCGTACAACACCTGGTCACCGGGCTGCAGGCGGTTGTAGCCGCCGATCAGCGCCAGCATCGCTTCGGTGGCGCCGCGGGTCAGTGCGATCTCATCGGCGCCCACGCCCAGCAGCGTCGCCACCTGCTGCTGCACCGCCATGTACTGCGCCGGGAACTCACGACGGCCGTACCAGGCGTTGCCACGATTCACCTCGGCGGTATGGCGCTGGTAGCTGGCCAGCGTTTCGCGGCCCATCGCGCCCCAGTAGCCGTTCTCCAGATGGTTCACCTCACCGGTGATATCGAAGTGGCTGGCCACCGCGGACCAGTACGTCTCATCGCGGGCGAGCACATCCGGCGCCGCGGAAGAAGTGGGAATGTCCATTGGCGCAGCGTAGCGCGCGGCCGCCGGAGCAGCCAGCGTATCCAGGCCGGACGCGACGGCCGGCAGCAGTACGCCGGCACGCAGCAGGGAGCGGCGGTTGCGGTCCATCAGAAGCTCAACCGGTACTGCGCGTACAGGTTGGCACCGTCGGTGTCGTACGGAGCGTTGCGCGAGTAGACCAGGCCACGACTGGCCTGGAAGGTGGCCTCGTCCGGGTAGCGGTCGAACACATTGTCCGCGCCGACGCGCAGGCTGTGGTGCTCGTTGATGCGGTAGCCCACGGCCAGGTCGAGGAAGCTCATCGCGCCGAAGCGCTGGTAGATGTCTCCCGCTGCATTGCCGCTGGAATCGGTCCAGGCACCGTAGTAGCGCATCCGCGCCATCAGCGACCAGGCGCCCACATCCCAGCTGCCGGTGAGGCTGCCCTTGTGCTCCGGCAGGCGGTCTTCGAACAGCACGCGCTGGGTTTCGTTGGTGGCCACCGACGTGCTGCCGTTGTCGACGCGGGTGCGGTTGTAGTTGTAGGCCAGGGTCAGCGTCATGCGGCCGGCGCCGAGCTCGCGCAGGTAGTTGCCGACCACATCCACGCCGGTGGTGGTGGTGTCGAAGTCGTTGGTGAAGTAGTTCACCGAGGTATAGCCCAGCGGATTCGGCGTGCCGCGCGGAATGGCGAAGCTGGCGGACTGGCTGAAGCGGTCGGTGAGCTTGATCTGGTAGAGGTCCACCGAACCGGACAGGCCCAGGTCGGTACGCCAGGTCAGGCCCAGCGAGGCGGTGCGCGATTCCTCCGGCTTCAGCGGCTTGGCACCGAGCAGTTGCGCCAGCGGGTCGTTCGGCGACAGGCGGCCGCTGGTGAAGATCTGCAGCGTGCGCGTGTCCAGGCCCTGGGTGGTGCTGGTGGTATTGAGCTGCGCGGGCGTCGGCGCGCGGAAGCCGCTGGACACGGTACCGCGCAGGGCCACGTCCGGGGTGATCGCAAAGCGCGCCGAGAGCTTGCCATCCAGCGTGCTGCCGAAGCTGGAGAAGTCCTCGTAGCGGCTGGCCGCACCGATGCTCCAGCGCTCGCCGAGCGGTACTTCCATATCCACGTAGGCCGCTTTGCTGCGCTGGCTCCACTGCCCGGCCTGGCTGGCCGAGAAGCCCGGCGCGCCGTTTGAATTGGCCTCCAGGCCAGCAGCGGCACCCGGTCCCACTGCGTACGAGGCCGGATCACCGGCGCGCACCTGGTAGGTTTCCTGGCGGAACTCACCACCGAAGGCAACGTTGATCGGCTTGGACAGTGCAGCCACGTCCCACTCGTAGTTGAAGTCGGCGTTGGCGTTCTTCTCGGTCTGGGTCAGCCGGCCGAGGTCGAACGCGGTCGGGCTGGCCGGACCCAGCGAGGCATTGATGGAGTTCTTCAGGCTGTAGTCGATGGCATTGCGGCCATACGACGCACTGAGATCCCAGCGCAGCTTCGGCGTGATCTCGCCACGCAGCCCGCCGACCAGCTGCAGGTCGTTCTGTGTATTGCCGTACTGCGGGCTGAAGCCCACCGGGTACAACGAGCGCAGGTTCCAGCCGGGGAAGATCGCAGTGGTGCGGTAGGCTCCGGTGGTGGTATCCGGGTTGCGCCAGTTGAAGTCGCTGACACCCTCGCTGTGGCTGTACAGGCCGAACGCATAGAGCTCCAGCGTATCGCTGGCGTTGGCCTTCACGTTGAAGCCGACACGGCGGCTCTCCAGGTCCGGCTGGCCCCAACGCTGCACCGGATCGGGCACCTGCAGGTCCGGATGTGCGGCCTGGAAGGCGATGGCATCCGGGCGCTGGCGGGTACGCGAGGTGGCATTGGAGTTGGACGACTCGGCGAACAGCACCAGGCTGCCGTAGTCCCCCAGCGACCAGCCGGTGCGCGCACTGAAATCACGCGACGCACCGTCGCCCTGCGCGTACTGCGAGTACCCCGCGGTGATCTCGCTACCCGGGCCGTCCTCGAGAATGATGTTGATGACACCGGCGATGGCATCCGAGCCGTACTGCGCTGATGCGCCGTCGCGCAGCACTTCGATGCGCTTGATCGCGCTGGTCGGAATCTGCGCCAGGTCGGCGGCCTGTGCGCCGCGGTTGCCCAGCAGCGCGCTGCGGTGGAAGCGACGGCCGTTGACGAGCACCAGGGTCTGGTCCGGCGACAGGCCGCGCAGCGTGGCCGGGCGCACGAACACCTGGCCATCCGCCATCGGCAGCCGCTGCACCACGAACGACGGCACCAGCTGTGCCAGTACGTCCTTCAGGTCGGTGGACTCGACCGACCTGATGTCTTCCTTGCTGAAGACATCCACCGGTGCCAGCGTTTCGAACTGGGTGCGGTTGGAGGCGCGGGTGCCGGTGACCAGCATCGCATCAAGCTGGGTCGGCGCCGCGTGGCGGCTGCCGGAGGCATCGACCGCGTCAGCCTCCGCTGCGATCGCGCCTCCTGCGCTGGCCATGGAAAGGGCGAGGAGGATGGAACGCGAAAGCTTCGAACGATGCACGGCAGGGCTCCGGAAGGGCACGACAGGGCCAGCACCTGCTCGGACACATCAGGCCTGGACAAGGCGCGCAGTCTCGGCGCGCTCTGTGAAGAAGGCATGACGTCGGCACGACAGCTTGATGTGCGCGTGCGCGCATACGCGGTAGATCCACGCCAGGCGTGGCTGAGCGGGCTGCCGGGCCACCAGCCGACGCAAAGCGCTGGCAGCGCAAGAACTGCTAAACGCTGCACCCGCCGATCCGCTACTGTGCCCGGCAATGGATTCCGGAACAGCAGCATGAGCGCGGCAGGCAAGGCCTTGTGGTACATCGAAACCCACGCAGAGTCGCCACTGGCGCTGGCCGATATCGCCGCCGCGGCCGGGCTTTCGCCGTTCCACCTGTCACGCCTGTTCCAGGCGCGCACCGGAACGTCGGTGATGCGCTACCTGCGCGGCCGGCGCCTGACCGCAGCCGCACAGCGGCTTGCCGAGGGTGCAGGCGACATCCTGCAGGTTGCGCTGGGCGCGGGCTACACCACCCATGCCGCGTTCACCCGCGCCTTCTGCGAACAGTTCGGGCAGACCCCGGAACGGGTCCGCGAGCACGGCACCCGTGGGCTGGCACTGGTGCAGGCGATCCGGGTAGACGATGCGCCTACCGCCTGCACCGAAGCACCACGGCTGCTCGATACGCCCGCCTTCCAGCTGGCCGGCATCGGCATGCGCCATACCCGCACCAGCGGTGGCGCCATACCGGGACAGTGGGCCCAACTCAACCGCGAATGGCCCGCCCCGGCGCCGATCAGTTTCGGCGTCTGCTGCAACAGCGATGACGACGGTGGCTTTGATTACATCGCCGCCTTGCCCGCCGCTTCGCTGCCGACCCTGCCCGCGCACTGGCAACGGCTGGAGGTTCCGGCGCGGCGCTACCTGGTGGCCTGGCACGGCGGGCATATCTCGACCATCCGCTCGACCTGGTTCTGGCTGCTGGACCACTACCTGCCCGGTTCCGGTCTCGGCCTGGCCGATGCACCGGACCTGGAACGCTACGACACGCGTTTCGATGAGCACACCGGCAACGGCGGCGTGGAGATCTGGTTGCCGGTGGACGAACGCCCGCGCTGACATGGAGTTGAACATGCACCTGCCCGCCGCCGTGCTGGGATTGATCCTGATGGCCTGCAGCGTGATCGCCAACGCCGGCGGTACCGGGGTGGCCGGCGAGCGCCACGGCACCACCACGCTGGCCAGCGCTGCGGTGCGCGACGCGCAGCAGCGCGACACCCTGCGCTATACGGTGTGGTACCCGGCGCCCGCAGGCAGCGACGAAACCGCGCTGGTGATCGGCCCGCCCGATGCGCCCCTGTTCGAGGTCGGCCGCGCGGCGATGGATGCCCCGATTGCCGGCGGTCGCCTGCCAACGCTGCTGCTCTCGCACGGCAACGGCGGCAGCGCGCGCATGATGGGCTGGCTGGGTACGGGGTTGGCGCGGGCCGGCTACCTGGTGATCGCGGTCGATCATCCCGGCAACAATGGTGCCGATCCGATGACCCTGCCCGGCAGCGTACTGAGCTGGCTGCGTGCCGACGATCTGCGTGCCGCGCTGGCGGCGGTGCAGGCCGACCCGGCGTTCGCTGCGCACATCGATCCTGAGCGGCTGGGCGTGGCTGGGTTCTCGGCCGGCGGCTACACCGCATTGCTGGCGGCCGGCGCACGGCCCGACCTGCAGCGGCTGCTGGCGTTCTGCGGCGCACATCCGGATGACGGCGTATGCCGGCCCCAGCAGGAAGCCGCCACGCATACGATGGATGCCCGCCTCGCTGCCGCCGCGTCACCCGCGCTGGCGCCGTGGGTCCAGCATGCCAACGATCCGCGCGCGATTCCCGGCGTGCGCGCGGTGTTCCTGCTGGCCCCGGCCATCGTGCAGGCCTTCCCACCCGGGCAACTGGCGGCGCTGCGGCAGCCGGTGTCGATCATGCTGGGCGAGGCGGATACGGTTGCACCACCGCAGAGCAATGGCGAGGCCGCGCAGGCGTCGATTGCAGGCGCCGAACTGCAGCGCCTGCCAGGAGTGGGTCACTACGACTTCCTCTCCGCCTGTGCACCCGCAGGCCTGCGACAGCTGCCGGCGCTGTGCGCCACCGCGGTGCCGAAGGCCGACACCCAGCGGCAGGCGCTGGAAACCGCCGTGCGCTTCTTCGGCCAGTCCCTGCGCTAGTGGCTCCCGCGCATCGCCCGGCGCTACAGTGGGCATGTCGATGGAGGATCATTCATGCGCCTGCTTCATCTCGTCCTGCCGGTATCCGATGTGGCCACCGCCGCGGCCTACTTCCACGACGTGCTGCAGCTGCGCGTGGTCGGCAATCACGTGCACATCGGCTGGAGCACGATCGAACTGCAACCGGCGGGGGATCAACCGGTCGGCGGCGTGCACCTGGCCTTCAACGTGCCGGACAACCGCTTCGGCGAGGCCATCACCTGGTTGCGCGAGCGCACACCGCTGCAGCGCAATCCTGCAGGGCTGGACTACTTCGCGCTGGAAAGCAGCTGGCAATCGCAGTCGGTGTACTTCACCGGTCCCGACGGCCTGATCCTGGAGCTGATCGGCCGCCGACGCCTGCCGCACGGCAGCCACCCGGGCCGGTTCCATGGCAGCGAACTGACCTGCCTGAGTGAAGTCGGCTTGCCCAGCCATGATGTCGACAGCGTGCGCGCTCAGTCACAGCAACAGTTCGGCCTGCAGCCGATCAGCCCACCCTCGCCGCAGTTCGCCCCAATGGGCGACGACGAGGGCCTGCTGATCGTGGTTGCGGCGGATCGACGCTGGTTCCCCGAGCAGAAGGATTTGCCGAACGCGCAGGGCCTGCAGCTGCAGGTGGGCGGCGTGGCGGGCGCCGGCGAGCTCCGCGACGATGCGCTGGGCTGGCGGGTCGTCGCGATCTGAGCCCGCGGCGCAGGCCTGACGCACGCTACTGCGTGCGCGTGGCCTGCCCGGCCTCGATCTGTGCGTGCAGCGCCTGCAGCCGCGCGGCCGTCTGCCGGAACACCTGCAGGTCGGCGTCAACCAGCGCTGGCCAATCCGCAGCATGGCCCAGCAGCTGCGCCACCTGCTCCTGCGGCGCGCGGTCGAAGCCTTCGCCCAGCACGCCGAGATAGCGCTGGCGGAAGCCCTCCGGGTCACGTTGGTCCTGCGCGTACAGCTGCACCGCCAGCAACCCCGCATACAGGTAGTTCACCAGGTAGTTCGGGTCTTCATACATCAGGCGCTTGTTGATCCAGGTCGCGCGCAGCTGCGGATAGCGCTCTGGTTGCTGGCCGAAGCGTGCCAGCACCTGGCCGGTCAACGTGTCCAGATCATCGGCGGTGCCCAGCGTGCCTGCCGCCACGCCACGATAGATCGACTGCTCCAGCTGAGCCTCTTCGGACGAGGTGAACAGCTGCAGCACCATGTCGTCCAGCAGCGACTTCAGGTAATAGGCCTTGGCGCGCGGGTCCTGTGCCTGCCGGTACAGCTGGTCGCGGAAGTGCAGTTCGTTGTAGATGGCGAACGCCTCGGTCAGCCATTTGCTGCCGTTGCGCTGCAGCGGCGACGCATGGTCGCGCTGCATCCACTCGCTGTGCAGCGCATGCCCGGCTTCATGCGCGATCTCCACGTCGCTTTCCAGATCGCCCCTGCGTACGCCGACGAACAGCATGGCCGGGCTGCCGGGAGCGCTCACCGAGAATGCATCCTGGCTGCGGTCGCCGCGTTCACTGGCCAGGTCCATACGCTGGTTGGCCGGATCGAGCAGCGCGTGCAGCTCGGTGACGTAGGCCGGCCCCAGGTGCTGCATGGCGTCGGCAGCGGTGTCGCGCAGCTGCGCCAGGGTCAGCACCGGTGGCGTGAATCCCGCGTCCGGTACGGTGGTATCCCAGAGCTGCGGCGCATCGATGCCGGAACGCGCGGCGTGGCGCAGCAGCATGTCCTGGTACGCGCGGCGATCGCCCGCGTGGTGTTCGATCGCCACCAGCGTGGCATCCACCGCCGCGGCATCCAGGCCCATGCGCTGGTAGCCACGCGCCGGGGCCGAGCCATCGCCCTGCAGGCGTGCGCTGGCGTCGTTCACCTGTACCAGCCCCAGCAGCACCGTGGCCATCGGCTCACGCCGCGACTGCAGCCCCTGCCAGTACCCTTTCCAGCCCGCCTCGCGCAGCGCACGGTCCGACTGCCGGGCCAATGCCTGCTTGTCGCGTCCGGTATCCCAGTGCCGGCCATCGCGTTCGATCTGCGGGTAGTCGGCACTGCGCAGGATCTGCCCGCGCAGGCGCCCGAAGCTGTCCAGCGCCGGATCCGCCAGGGCCTCCACGGCCTCATCCAGCGTGGCGTTGGCCGGCGTGGCCGCCTCCTTCAGCGCACGCGCGCGCAGGAAGGCATACGGCGCTGCCCACGCCGCATCTGCGGGAGACTCGCGCAGCGCCGCACGACCGCTGCGCGCGATGCGGCTGCACAGCCCCGCCGTCTGCTCCAGTGCCTGTGCCGGGCGGTGGTCGCGCGCGTTGCGCGCCGACTGCAGGTGCAGATAGGCGAGATGGCGCAGGCACTGCGACTCCAGTGCCTCGGCCTGCTGGAAGCGTTCCGCAGGATCGACGGCGGAGGCCTGCTGCAGGGCCTCCACGCGCTGGCCCAGTGCATCACGCGCGCTCTGCTCGGCCGCCGCAGTGGCGAAGTAGGCGCGATCGTTGGCCTGCAGCGACTGCGCCTGCAGGCCGGTGAACGGCATCATCGCCAGCACTACGGCAACGACGGGGGTGGTGCGCATCCTGCGAGCCTGCATCGGCGTCTCCCTGCCTGGACCAGGCCTCGAGCCTAGCAGCCGCAGCCCGCCATGACTGTGCCGGATGCGGCCTCAGATCGACTCATCCTCGCGCTTGACCAGCGTCCAGCAGGGGGTCTGCGCGAACGTGTAGGTCTGCTGGTCGCTGCTGTCCGGCGTGCGCACCTGTACCTGCCGCTGCCCCTCCGCCGTAGAGCTGACCTGCATCTCACGGCCCTGCCCGGCCAGGGCGGCCGGATCGGGCATCACCGGCCACTCGACATCGGCCAGCGCCAGGCGGCTTTCCACCTTGCGCGGTTCCGGCTCGGCCTCTGCATCGATGTAGCTGTCCAGCAACGGATCGGCAGTGGCCTGTTCCTGCAGCGTGATCTCGTTGCCGAAGTGGCTCAGGAACGTGTCGAAACCCGGGTAGCGGCATTCGCTGCGGCCCGCTGCTGGCGTCGGCCCGGCCGCGGTCGGCGGCGCTGCCAGTGCCGTCTGTGCCGGCACGGCGGGCGCGACCTTGGCTGCGGGCGCGGCCTGCGGCGCAGGCCTGCAGGCAGCCAGGGCCAGAACCAGGGCCAGCATCAGCACGGCAGCAGAACGGTATCGACGCATGGGCTCATCCTGAATCCGGTTCGTTCGCCCCATGCTACCGCGCCGCCTACACTTCCCGCATTCCGCCTGCCGAGATGCCCATGCGCCGCCTGCTGCTCCTGTTCGCCCTGCTGCTGCCAGCCCTGTCGCCCGCGATGGCGAAGGGCGTCGAAGTCCGCGAAGGCGACCTGCTGTTCGTCACCGCTGGCCACAGCGGCCTCAGCGCGGCCATCGACGATGCCACTGCCCGGCAGGATTCGCAGAGCTTCGACCATGTCGCCCTGCTCGCCTCCGCGGCGGAGGGCTGGCAGGTTCTGCATGCGGACGAGAAAGGCTCGCGCCAGCAGTCACTGGCCGCGTTCCGCCAGGACGCCCGGGCCAAGCAGCGGCAGATCGTGGTCTACCGCCTGCGCGCGCCGCAACAGGCAGCGATCAGGGACGCGGTCGCCACCGCGCGTACGATGCTGGGCAAGCCGTACAACACGTCCTACGTGTTGAACGAGGACAGCTACTACTGCTCGGACTTCATCGAGCGCGCGTTCCGTGCGCACCACGTGTTCGCGCTGCAGCCGATGAACTTCCGCAACCCGCAGACCGGGCAGATCGCGCAGCACTGGATCGACCTGTACCGCGGCATGGGCCTGGACGTGCCGCAGGATCAGCCCGGCACCAATCCGAACGACATGTCGGCCGCGCCGGTCCTGCAGCGTATCGGCGTACTGGAATAAGCGAAGCCCCGCACAAGGCGGGGCTCCTCCGGTCACACCGCGTGCGCGGCGCGATCATTCTTCTTCGTCGTGGCCGCCCTGCTGCTGGTTGCGCTTGTCGCGCTGCTGCTGGTCCTGCTGCTGTTGCTGCTGCTGATCACGGCCGCGTCCCTGCTGCGGATCCTGCTGGTTCTGCTGGCCCGGCTGCTTCTGGTTCGGGTTCTGGTTCTGCTGTGCCATGTCCGATTCTCCAACGCCACGCGCGGAATGCGGTGGACGGGGCCATCGTCTGCAGCGATTGGTTAATCGCGCGTTCGCGGGCGGCTACATCCATGTGTACGCGCGTGAATGAACGCGCGAAGGCCCTTGTCGCACAAGCCCCTGAAGGATTCATGCGGGTTCTTCATGTACTCATTCCAGCACGGGCAACGCTCGCATTCATGGCATTCACCACAGCGAACGCGCGCGAAACGAGGCTGGCCTCCGGAGCATGCCGCGAGGCCGGCGCTGCCCTCAGGGCATCACCGGCGGCACATAGGCCAGGGTCAAGCCCAGCAGCCACAGCAGGCCCAGCACCAGCGGGATGTGCACCAGCAGCTGGATGAAGGTGAAGCCCACGATGTCGCGCGCCTTCAGGCCCAGCACGCCCAGCAGCGGCAACATCCAGAACGGATTGATCAGGTTCGGCAGTGCCTCGGCCGCGTTGTAGACCTGCACCGCCCAGCCCAGATGCGCCTTCAGCTCGTTGGCGGCCTGCATCACGTACGGTGCCTCGATGATCCACTTGCCACCACCGGAGGGCACGAAGAAGCCCAGCACCGCCGAATACACGCCCATCACCAGTGCGAAGCTGTCGGTACTGGCCACGTGCACGAACAGGCTCGACAGCCGATGCGCCAGTGTCTGCCCATCGCCACCGGCGGCATGGGTGAGGATCATCGCGATGCCACCGTACAGCGGGAACTGGATCAGCACGCCGGTGGTGCTCGGCACCGCCTTGGCCACCGCGTTGAGGAAGCTGCGCGGGCGCCAGTGCAGCAGCAGGCCCAGCGAGATGAACAGGAAGTTGTAGGTGTTGAGGTTGGCGATGGCGGTAACCACCGGCTTGTTGGCGAACTCGTTGAACAACCAGCCGAATGCCAGCAACGAGAGCAACACGGTCAGCAGCGGGCTGTATTCCAGCCATTCGCCCGGACGCGTACGTCGCTGCAGCGGTTCCGGCTCGGCCTGCGCGGCACCGGGGAAGTCCTCGGCGGTCCGGGCGCTGCCGGCCGCCGGTGCGGTCAGCCAGGCAATCAGCAGCGAGACCAGGATCAGCACCGCGGTCAGCGCGATCGACTGCCACAGGAAAATGGTTTCGGTGAACGGCAGGACGCCGGTGATCTCGACCAGGCCCGGCGGCATGCTGGCCGGGTTGGCCTGCAGCTGTGCGGCCGAGGAACTCAGCCCCATCGCCCACACCGCCCCCAGCCCCAGGTAGGCCGAGGCGCCGGCGGCGCGGTAGTCCATGCGCAGTTCGGTGCGGCGCGCCAGCGCGCGAACCAACAGGCCGCCGAACACCAGCGAGAAGCCCCAGCTCAGCAGCGAGGCCAGCATGCTGACCAGGCCCACGTACACCACCGCGCCACGACCGGTACGCGGCACCCGCGCGAGGAAGTCGATGAAGCGCGCAACCACCGGTGCGGTCGCCACGGCGTAGCCGCCGATGACCACGAAGGCCATCTGCATGGTGAACGGAATCAGGCTCCAGAAGCCGTCACCGAAGGCACTGGCAGTGGCCTGCGGGGTGGCGCCGAACCCCATCGAGGCCAACGCGACGATGACCACGCCCAGCACCGCGAACACGTAGGCGTCGGGGAACCACTTTTCCGCCCAGGCGGCCGAGCGCAGCGCAGCGCGCGCCATCCAGCCGTCCTGTACTGCTGCCGTCGAGGCCATCGCCTACCCTCCCAGGTTCGATCACTCGATTCTGGGCGGTGCGATGCAGGCTGTCAGCCACCTATTGGTCGTAGGTGGCAGGGTGGTAGTGCCGGCCGCTGGCCGGCAACCTCGGTACCGCATACGGGTGCAGCCGGCCAGCGGCCGGCTCTACCCATCTCGTGTGCTCAGCGCAGCGCCAGATCCACGGCAATGCCGGCGAACAAGGCGGCACCCACCCAGTTGTTGTGCAGGAACGCCCGGAAGCACGGCCCGCGCTCGCGGTTGCGGCAGATCCAGAACTCGTACACCACCAGCGCCGTGGCCACAGCCACGCCTGCCAGGTAGTAGCCGCCCAGGCCGCCGCGCACGCCGACCAGCGCCATGGTGGCCAGGAACAGTGCGTACAGCACGCCCTGGATGACCAGGTCGAGATCACCGAACAGGATCGCAGTGGAGTGCGAGCCCATCTTCAGGTCGTCCTCGCGGTCCACCATGGCATACCAGGTGTCATAGGCGGTGGACCACAGGATGTTGCCGGCGTACAGCAGCCAGCCCAGCATCGGCACTTCACCCTGCACGGCGGCGAACGCCATCGGGATGCCCCAGCCGAACGACATGCCCAGGTAGACCTGCGGCAGATGCGTGTAGCGCTTCAGATAGGGATAGCTGGCGGCAAGGAACACACCGATGAAGCTCAGGCCGATGGTCAACCCGTTCAGGGTCAGCACCAGGCCGAACGCCACCAGCATCAGCACCGCGAACAGCGCCAGCGCGGCGCGGCCACTGATCGCGCCGGTGGCCAGCGGGCGCGTCCTGGTCCGCTCCACGTGCGGATCGAGCCAGCGGTCGGCATAGTCGTTGATGACGCAACCGGCCGAGCGGGTCAGCCACACACCGGCGGTGAACACGAACAGGGTCCACAGCGGCGGCAGGCCGCCGGCGGCCAGCCACAACGCCCACCAGGTGGGCCACAGCAGCAGCAGCGTGCCGATCGGGCGATCGGCGCGCATCAGACTCCAGTAATGCCGCCAACGCGGCGTCGCCGGCGACTGCGGCGAAGTGAGGGGGGTATCAGCCATGGCGATAGGATACTCCTGCCCCTCTGGCAGGGCTTTGCCCGGCGGGGGGAGATTTGTTCGGCGAAACTGGATAGAATGCCCATCCCGCACCGCCTCATGGCGCTGCGATGCCCGCCCCGGCACTGGTCGACGGCGTGGCGGTTCTACAACGCGCCCGTAGCTCAGCCGGATAGAGTAGTGGCTTCCGAAGCCATTGGTCGGGGGTTCGAATCCCTCCGGGCGCGCCATCTTTCCCTGCCTCGATCATCGTCGCCGACCGCTCCACAGCGTGCGGAACCGGCTGCTCGGCAGGATGGCCCCCGCTCACATGCAGGTTGGAAAGGCCGCGTCGAACGCCGTCATGGGCCGTTCTGGTCCTGGGACGGTGCTTCCGCATCCCTCATGGATTCCCTGCGCGCATAGCTGCGGTTGGGGTCCCGCGTGGCGCGAACGATCGGGCTGCGCGCGTGCCGGATCGCGCCCAGCATCCAGCACGGTACCAGCCCCGTCAGCACGATCAGCCCCCGCCATCCCCATGCCCTGGCGGAAACGGCCCAGACCAGTGGCAACGCCAGCAGCAGCGCGAAGACCTGCGTGCACATCACATAGAGCGTGTACGTGCCCAATCGGGGGTCCGACCGCAGAACAACCCCGCATCCGCAGCAGGCCACCTTGGCCTGCCGCTTCAGTGCAGACAGGAAGGGAAAGCGCTGCCCGTGGAAGCCGCAGAGCGGACAGGAGAATCCGAGCCAGGGCATCCGCGAACTCCTTCAGCCGTACTGCCAAGGATAGGGGTGATTGTGCACACGCACCGCGCAGACGACAACGCCGGGCAATGCCCGGCGTTGTCGTCACAGCGTGGAAGGGGGTAAGTCTCAGTACTTTCCGTCGAACGCGAAAATCGGCTTGCGCTGCTTCCACGCGCCTGCGGTGAAGTCCGGGAACTCCAGCGTCTGGAAGCTGTTGGCGATCGACTGCTCGCTCAGCGGCGTGATCGCGCTCCAGGTCACGGCGTCGTAGATGTCGATCGGCATCGGCGCCTTGGCCTTCAGCGCTTCCACGAAGGCATGGATGACGAACCAGTCCATGCCGCCGTGGCCTGCGCTGGCCGCGGTCTCCGCATTCTGCTTCCACAGCGGGTGCTCGTACTCGTCCTGGTACTTCTTGAACTCTTCCCACTGGTGCGGCGGGCTGCGTCCTTCAATGTGGATCGAATGGTTGACGTCCATCCACAGGCCCTTGGTGCCCTGCACGCGGAAGCCCATCGAGTACGGGCGCGGCAACGAGGTGTCGTGCTGCAGCAGGATGGTCTCGCCGTTCTCGCAGGCCAGGGTGGTGGTGACGATGTCACCCAGCTTGAACTTCACCTTGGTGCTGGGGTGCGTGGTACCGCCACTCTTGGCCACGGTGTATTCGTGCAGGCCGCGCGCCTTGGTGGCAAAGGCATTGATGTGGGTGAAGCGGTTGCCGCGGTTGATCCCGGTGTACATCGCGCACGGGCCGATGCCATGGCTGGGATACAGCTCGCCGTTGCGCTCGACCGAATGCTCGGTGCGCCAGCGTGCTTCGCTCCAGCCCTTGGGGCCGAACTCCACGCCGCTGTCATACGGCTGGTTGGGGTCGCCGGAATTGAACTTCACGCCACGCAGGTCGTGCTGGTAGCCGGCCTGCAGGTGCACCAGTTCGCCGAACAGGCCCTGGCGCACCATCTGCAGCGCCGCCATCACGTCGCGGCGGTAGCAGACGTTCTCCAGCAGCATGTACGGGGTGCCGGTGCTCAGCTGGGTCTTCAGCACATCCCAGTGATCCTGCAGGGTGATGCCAGCCACCACTTCGCAGCCTACGGCTACCCCGGCTTGCATCGCGGCAATCGCCATCGGCGCGTGGTACTCCCACGGCGTGGCGATGATCACGCCATCGATGCCCTTCTGTTCCAGCAGGCGCTTCCAGGCGTTGCTGTCACGGTCCTGGCCGTAGGTCTTCGGCGCCGGCTTGCCGGCCTTGCTGATCATCTCCACCGCGCGGCCGAGCATGATCGGCTCGATATCGCACACCGCAACGACCTCGACGTCGTCGCGGCGCACCAGCTCCTTCAGCAGCACCAGGCCACGCATGCCGGTGCCGATCATGGCCAGGCGCACTTTGCGCCCGCGCGCCCATGCCGGGGTCTGCGGCAGCAGGCTGCTGGCGGCGACAGCGGCACTGGCCGCGATGAATTCCCTACGCTTCATGGCAAACATCTCTCCTCTTGGCAGCGTGCCGGCCGCAGCCGGCACGCCAGGTCACGCAAACGGAATTACTTGAACCGGTAGCCGATGGTCACACTGTAACCACGACCGAAGATGGTCGCGTAGTCACTGGAGTCACCCAGGAAGCTGTTCGGATCGTAGAACGGCAGGCGGTTGAACAGGTTCTTGACGGTGAAGCTCAGGTTCCAGGCGTCGTCCGGGCGCCAGGTGACGCTCATGTTGGCGGTCCACCACGACGGCGCACCATCACACTTGCTCTCCTGCACGGCCAGGTAGCCACCGGTGCAGGTTTCCTTGTTGTTGCTCACTTCGTCAACCTGGTCGGTGGCCCACTTGGTGCCGCCGATGTAGTTGACGAACATGCTGGTGGTGACCTGCTTGTAGGTCCAGTCGGCATTGAGCGTGGCACGCAGGCGCGGGTTGTTGTAGTAGCCCACCACGTCGCCGTAGTACCAGCCGCTCTGCTCATCCAGGTAGAAGCGGTTGCGGTTGGCAATGGTGGCGGCCAGGCCGATGTTCAGGTTGCCCCAGTCACCCAGCGAGAAGCGGCTGCGCGCGTCGATGTCGAAGCCGTCGATCAGCGTCTTGCCGCGGTTCCTGTACTGGCCGACCACACTGGCCACGTTGCCGGCGGAGTAGCCCGGCAACGCCGTCGGGCAGGTCACGCCACTGGCCGGATCGGCGCACATCGCCGCCAGCTGCGCCAGGTTGGCACGGTCGCTGTCGGTGATCGGCGAGCGCGACATCGAGATGATGTCTTCGCTACGGCGGTAGTCCGGGGCCACGATCTCGTTGTTGCGGTAGATGAACCAGTAGTCCGCCGACACCGACAGCCAGTTCGCCGGCTCGTAAACGAAGCCGAGGGTGGCGATCTTCGCCTTCTCCGGCTTCAGGTCCTTGTTCGGCTGGGTCATGCGCGCCACGGTACGGCTGCAGTCGACATTCAGCATGTTCTTGCCCAGATCGACATCACCCGGACGCTGCGACTTCAGCAGCAGGTTGGCGATGGCATTGGTCTCGTTGCAGCGCAGCTCATCGCGGTAGCCACCGAGCTGCGCGAACACGCCACCATTGCCGGACTCGGCCAGGCTCGGCGCACGGAAGCCGGTGGAGTAGGTACCGCGCAGCATCAGCTGGTCGAATGCCTGGTACTTGAAGCCGATCTTCGGCGCGATGTTGGCGCTGAAGTTCGGGTACTTGTCCACGCGCACCGCCGCATCCAGTTCCAGCTTGTCGGTGATCGGCGCCACGGTCTCGGCGAACAGCGCATAGGTGTTGCGCTTGCCGTCGAACCAGGAACCGCCCTGCTGGGTGATCAGGCCGTTGGCGGCATCGGCGTTGCCCGGGGTGTAGAAGGTTTCGCGGCTGGCATTGAAGCCGAACGCGGCGCGCATCTCGCCGGCCGGCAGCTGGAACAGCGGGCCTTCGATCTTGCCGTCCAGGGTATGCAGGCGGGTCCACGACTGGATGTCGAAGGTCGGGAACGCCTCGCGGATCAGTGCAGCGTTGGCCTCGCTGATCTCGCCGAACTTGTACGCCGGGTGATCGGAGATGATCACGCGACCGGTACCCGGATCGATCGTGTACGGGCCGAAGGCCTTCTCGAAGCCCTTGGTGTTGACGTTGATGGTCTGGTAGGTGGTGGAGTGGGTACCGGCGCTGGCGAACGCAGTTTCCCAGTTCCAGTCACCCACGTTGCCACGTGCACCGGCCAGCACGCGGTAGCTCTTGTCGGTGTTGCGCTGTCCGAAGTAGTTGGGGCCGGCGTCCTGCAGCAGGTAGTTCAGGCCGACCACCCCGCCCATCATCGCCTTCATGGCCGGGCTGGCGTGGTTGTACTCGTTGTTCGGGCCCAGGAACGGGTACAGGAACTGGTTGACCGAGTTGCCGGTGTTGCGCGAGAACCAGCTGGTCGGGTTGCCGGTGGTGGTGCCGTAGGTGCGCGGAGTACCACCGTTGGCACGCAGGTCGATGTCGGTGTAGGTCGCCTCGGCAAAGATCTCGGTGGTGTCACCGACCAGGAAGGTGCCGTTGAGGTAGGCGGTGTTGCGCTCGGACTTGGCGCCGGCATCGATCTCGTTGTTCATCCAGGTTTCCCAGACGCAACGCGGACCGGCCGCTTCACTGGTCAGCACGTTCTTGCAGCCCGGTGCCGCTTCCTGCACGCGGCGGCCGGTGACCGGATCGAAGGCGAAGTAGCTGCCCGGGTTGAACTCGCCCGGCTTGCTGCCCACGCCCAGGCGCAGGTTGTTGAGGTAGTTCGGGTTGTTGACGTAGTACTGGCTGGGCCGCTTGTCGTAGAAATCGCTGAGCGGAATCGCGTCGCGGCGGTACATGTTCACCGCGCCGTAGATGTTGAAGCGATTCTCGGCCAGGTCGCCGAAACCGGCGGTGATGCTGGCCTGGCGCTCGCCGTAGGAGTCGATGCGCGAGGAGGTGTCGTTGGTGAAGCTGACCTCGGCGCCCTGGAAGTTGCGCTTGGTGATCACGTTGATCACGCCAGCCACCGCATCGGTGCCGTACACCGCCGAGGCGCCGTCGGTCAGCACTTCCATGCGTTCGATGGCCGCGGCCGGGATCGCATCGATGTTGACGAACTGGGTCTGGAAGCCGGCCGGTGCACCGTAGTAGGACAGGCGACGGCCGTTCAGCAGCACCAGCGTGCCCTGCGCGCCGAGGCCACGCAGGTTGGCCTGCGACGCACCGTCGGAGCCGGTGAACAGCGAGCGTGCATCCTGCTGCGCCGGGCGCGCAGCCGGCAGGTTGTCCAGCACCTGCAGCAGCGTGCGCGCACCCATGTTCTGGATGTCCTGCTTGCTGATCACCTGCACCGGCGAGGCGGTTTCAACGTCGGTGCGGCGGATGTTGGAGCCGGTGACCTCGATGCGGGCCAGGTCGGTGGCCTTGTCCTTGCTCTCCTGGGCGAAGGCAGGTACGGCGACCGAGAGCAGCGCGCCGGCGATGGCCAGCGACAGCGGAGCAATCGAACGACAGGGGGGGCGGTGGTGGCGTGCGGGCAACATCGGGGTTCTCTCCTGGCAGGGGTGCAGCGCAAAAAGTGAGCGCATGGGCGTTCGGCGGGCAAAACGCTCCCGGGCCACGGCCACGAGGGCCGTAGTCGGAATGGGCGGGGGGAGGAGCGGTGTTACGAGGGAGTCATGGGGCGACGATGCTGGCGGAGTCGCCCTCCTGGCCGATCAGCACGGCGTTGGCCCAGTTGGCGCAGACCTGGGCGGGTTGGCTGCCCTGCGCACCCAGCGTGCGCAGGCTCAGGGTGGAAAGGCCACGGATGTCCAGCTCCGGCTTGACCACGCCGGGTGCCTTGACCAGGCCACTGTCGTACAGCAGGCGGTTGTCGCCCCAGACCTGGAACTGCAGGCCACCGGCGGTGCGGCAAGCGTCGTCGATGCCGAGGTCGGCGCGCAGCAGGTGCCAGCCGCCCTGCAGGCGCAGGTCGATGCGGCTGTTGGCGCCAACGCCGAGCCCGCGGCGGAACTGCAGGCCGTTCATGCGCATGCCGGCATCGCCGCGGAACGACTGGTCGGTGCGCACCTGGCTGGCCAGCGCGGCCGGCACCGGCAGCTCGGAGAGATAGCGCTGCCGGGCCGGTCGCTCCGGTTCCTGGTGCTCGAGGATGTGGAAGGTGGACAGGGCGATCGGGCCAACGTCGCGCGGCTGCAGGGCATCGAAGGCACGGGCGCTGCCTTGTGCGGCCGTGACCATCGGGTCGGCACCGCTGGCACCGTCGCCTTCCGGGTTCTGCACGCTCAGCACGCGGAAGCGCAGCAGGCGGCCGGCGTGGGCCGGGAAATCGATGCGCTGCATGCCTTCCTTCAGCTGCAGCCGGCCGCGGGCGATCGGTTCACCCCACTCGCCATTGCTGTCGCCCAGGTAGATTTCATAGTCACGCACCTGGCCGTGCTTCCAGTGCTGGTCGTTGCGCGGGGCCAGCTCGACGCCGTCGATCATCCTGCGCTCGCCGAAGCCCACCACCCACTCGTGGGCGCCGGTGCGCACCGCCTGGTTGCGTACGCTGCGGAACCAGGTGGCCGGATCGTCGTCGAAGGCGTTTTCAAGCGGATGGCCGGGTTCTTCGGCCGGGCGGTTGACCACCAGCAGGCTGTCGGCCGGCAGTTCGCGGCCCAGCACCGGTGCCGCCGGGTAGGCATCGTCGGCGGCAGCCGTGGCCACCGCGAAGTCCAGCTGCAGCTGCAGCGGCTGGCGGATGTCCTGGGCGGTGGTACGCACATGCAGGGTGCCGCGGCGTTCCTTGGCATCGAAGTACCAGCCTTCGCCGGCGCTGTCGAAGGCCGCGGCATCGGCCAGCGCGGGCAGCGCGCGGCCTCCCGCCTGCACCACACGCGGTGCCTGCCGGCTGAGCACGCGCAGGCCATAGCGGCGCTGCGCCAGCTGGCCGTTGTAGCTGCCCTGCACCGCATCGATCTGCACCTGCACCGGGCCGTTGCCCTGTGCCGGCGCCTGCACGCGGATCCGCTGCGTGCTCGACTCACCCTGCTGGTAGCGCCGGGTGTTGCCATCATCTTCGTACAGCGTGTACTGCGAATCGCCCTGCGGGTACAGGTCGAAGGTCACTTCATCCAGCGGCTTCTCGCCGTCGAACAGCATCGACGGGTACATCGGCAGGATCGCACCGGCGCGCACGAACACCGGCAGCGTGGCCAGGTCCACCTGGCGGTCGAGCTGGCGGCCGTCGGCGCCGGCCTGCACGCGGCGGCCATCCCAGTAATCGATCCAGCCACCGGCCGGCAGGTGGATATCGCGGCGCCAGCCACGGCTGGCCGCCTGGCTACGGTATACCGGCGCGACCAGCAGGTCGCGGCCCAGCAGGAACTGGTACTTGTAGGTCTCATCCTGCGCATGCGGATCGCGCGGGTTGTCCCACATCAGGCCGCGCACCGGCGGCGCGCCGGTCTGCGCGGCCTCATGCACCAGCCCGTACATGTACGGGGTCAGGCGCATCTTCAGCTTCAGGTAGTCGCGGTTGATGCTGCGGTAGGGCTCATCGAACCACCACGGGTGCTTGCGCGCGTTCGACGACCAGCCGCTCATGCCCATCAGCACCGGCGTAAAAGCCTTCCACTGCAGGTCACGGGTGAAGGTTTCAGCGCTGCCGCCGAAGATCGCATCGACGTCGCCACTGGCGTAGGCCATGCCGGACAGGCCCGAACCCACCAGGGTCGGCACGTGCCAGCGGATGTAGTCCCAGCTGCTGCTCTGGTCGCCGGTCCAAGCCACCGCGTAGCGCTGGATGCCGGCCCAGCCCATCACCGTCCACAGGAACGGGCGCGAATCGGAGTTGTCGAGGATGCCGTTGAACGCCTGGCGGTTGGCATCCATCGCGAACTGGTAGCCCTTGCCGGTCCAGGCCACGTCCAGCTTCTGCACGCGGCTGCCGGCCTTGCCCACTTCCCAGGCGATCTTGTCCACGCCGTTCTCGGTCCACAGGCCGGTGCGGAAACCGTACTTGGCCAGGCCCTGCACCGTTTCCGGCAGCTTCCTGTAGCCACAGCCGTAGCCATCGTTGGGCAGGATCCAGCCGCCGGGCATGTCGTTGGCGCGGTACTGCTTGGCCACGCTGTCGATCACATCCGGCGTGGTACCGGTCGGGCCGTCGCTCCAGCCCTCGGGCACGGTGCCGGGCTTCTTGGCGTTGTCGCCATCGTTGTAGCAGTCGGCATCACCGTAGGACAGCGCCCAGCGCGCCACCATGTTCGGGCGGCCGGTCAGCTGGGTGTAGCGTTCGATCAGTTTCGGCAGATCGGCGCCAACGAAGTAGTAGGCGTCGAAGCGGTCTTCGCGATGCAGCAGCGTGGCCTGGTCAGGCTGGCGCAGGTCGTAGCTGCCATCGCTCCAGGTGTTGCGCAGCATGCCCCAGCCGCGGCTGCTCAGCAGCATCGGCGCCGGGCTCGGGCGATCGCCCTCTTCCCAACCACCGGAGTAGGACACCTCCAGTTCGCGCCCCTTGAACTGGTAGCGGCCGTTCTGCTGGCCGCCGCCGAAGTAGCCTTCATCGGCCTGCGAGGACAGCACCTGCACGCTCTGCGTGGCATCCAGGTCCAGCGGCTGCAGTTCCTGCCACAGGGCAGTGGGCTGGCCGTTGTCCAGGCGCTCCAGGCGCAGGCGCAGTGGCTGCCGCTGCACGTGCAGCACCAGTGCATCGGTACGCACGCGGATTTCCTGCGCGTCTTCTTCCAGCCGCGCCTGCACGTTGGCCTTGGGCTGCGGCAGCACGATCGGCGCAGCCTTGTCGCCGGCACCGGTCAGCTTGCCGTTGCGGCCGGCCTGCACGCGGAGGATGTCGGTGGCCGGCAGTTCGATGCGGATGCGCGCGCCCTTGTCGGTCTGCAGGTCCCAGCCCTGCACGCCGTCGCGGCTGGCGCTGGCGCTGACCGAACGCAGGTTGCCGACCGGCTCGGCGCGGGCCGGCATGGACGCCAGCATCAATGCCGGCAGCAGGGCCAGCATCAGCGGCGAGCGACGAACGCAGTTTTCCACGCGGACTCCCAACCCGTTCACCGGGCGTTTCGAAAGCGATTGGGCCGACTCTAGGGCAGCGATTCGAAAGATGTCAACAAATTGAAAGGAAAAAGGAAGATATATTCCATTGAAACGAAAGTTGTTGCGCCGCAATACTTTGTGTAAGCGCTTGCAGGCGCCTGTTAAGCATTGTGCGATACGGCATTCCGCCGTTACTTTCGTTTTCTTGAGCCCCCCGCGCACGGGAAAGCCCTGACCCTATTTTCTTTCTTTTTGCTTTCGGTATTTGACATTTCGAAAGAAAACACAGATGGTGCGCTGGCCCAACTGGAACCTCCGAATGGACGTCACCCTGCTTTCCGATGTGTCCGCCTGGCAGCGCCTGGGCGGAGCCGATACCGCTACCGAAATTGCCCAGCAGCCTGCGCTGTGGGAAGTCCTGGCCCAGGATCTGTCGCGTGCCCGCGATCGCCTGCAGGCCTTCCTCGGCGACAGCCTCAACGATCCCAACCAGCGCGTGCTGTTCACCGGCGCCGGCAGCTCCGGCTTCATCGCCGAAATGGTGGCCGATGCGATCAACGCGCAGTGGCCGGCCGAGGTGCGCGTCGTGCACACCACCAGCCTGCTGACCCACCCGGCGCTGTACCTGCAGCGCGACCGCCCGACCCTGCTGGTCTCGTTCGGCCGTAGCGGCTCCAGCCCGGAGAGCGTGGCCGCAGTGGATCGCGTGCGCAGCGACGTGGATGACGCGCGCTTCCTCGACATCACCTGCAACGCCGACGGCGAACTGGCCCGCCGCGGTGCTGGCCGTGCCGACACCTGCACCCTGCTGATGCCGTCGGCGAGCTGCGACCGTGCCTTCGCCATGACCAGCAGCCTGACCTGCATGCTGCTGGCCGCCCTGACCGTGTTCGACCGCTCGCCGTGGGACGCCCGCGTGGCGCGCCTGAAGCAGATCGCCGCACTGGCCCGCGAAGGCCAGTCGCAGTGGGATGCCGCGGTCGCCGCGCTGGCACAGCGCCCGTTCAACCGCGTGATCTACCTCGGCAGCGGCCCGCTGGAAGCACTGGCACGCGAAAGCGCACTGAAGGTGCTGGAACTGACCGCCGGTCGCGTGCTGGCCCTGGCCAACACCCCGCTGGGCTTCCGCCATGGCCCGAAGTCGACGCTGGATGGCAACACCCTGGTGGTGGTGCTGCGCAGCGTGCAGCCGCTGGCGCGCCGCTACGAGCAGGACCTGCTGGAAGAACTGCGCCGCGATGGCGTCGCCGGCCAGGTGCTGGCGATCGGCCCGCATTCGGATATCGGTGCCGATGACGAGTACACCCTCACCGTGCCGGCACTGGACGACCCGTGGCTGGCACCGGTGTGGCTGGGCTTTGCGCAGCTGTTCGCGCTGCAGCGCTCGGCCGCACTCGGCCTGACGCCGGACAACCCGTTCCCCGACGGCACCGTCAACCGCGTCGTCAAGGGCGTCACCATCCATCATGGCTGAGCTGATCGCCCACGCCTGCTACGGCATCGACATCGGCGGCACCAAGATCGAGCTGGTGGCGTGCGATGCGGCGATGCAGGTCACCTGGCGCCGCCGCGTGGCGACGCCGCAGGGTGACTACGACGGCTTCCTGCAGGCGGTGCAGAGCCTGGTCGCCGAGGCCGATGCCGCGCTGGGCCGCAGTGATGCGGCCATCGGCATCGCCCTGCCCGGCGTGCGCGATCGCCGCAGCGGCCGTCAGCTGAGTGCCAACGTGCCGGCGCTGACCGGCCACAGCGTGGCCGCCGACCTGCAGGCGCGCCTGCAGCGGCCGCTGCATTTCGGCAACGACCTGCAGTGCTTCGCCCTGTCTGAAGCCCACGGCGGTGCCGCCGATGGTTACCCCAGCATGTTCGGCGCCATCCTCGGCACCGGTGCCGGGGGCGGCTTCTGCCTGCAGGGCCGTTTGCTGTCCGGCTTCAACGGCCTGGCCGGCGAATGGGGCCACTGGAGCGTGCCCGGGCACCTGCTGCAGCGCCACGGCCTGCCCCTGATCGACTGCGCCTGCGGCCTGCAGGGCTGTGTGGAGCGCTATGTTTCCGGCAGCGGCGTGGCGATGATCGAACGCCATCTGGGAGGCAGTGCGGCCGATGCCAGTGCCGTGATCGCACTGGCAGAAGCCGGCGATGCGCGCGCGCGCCTTGCACTGGACATCCATCGCGACCTGCTCGGCCACAGCCTGGCGGCGCTGGTGCTGGCCCTCGACCCGCACGTGATCGTGCTCGGTGGTGGCCTTTCGCAGTACGCGCCGCTGTACCAGCAGCTGCCGGCCGCGATCGCCGCCCATCTGTTCAAGGGCGTGCAGGTGCCGCCGATCGTGCCGCCGCGTTTCGGCGATGCCGGCGGCGCACGCGGTGCCGCCCTGCTCGCCTGCCAACCCTCGTTTTCCTGATGTCCGGAGCCTGACCATGTCCCCGTTGCAGACCCTGCTTGCCTCCCACCGCGCCGGTGCCAACGTCGGCCTGTACAGCGTCTGCTGCAGCAACGAGCAGGTGCTGCGCGCAGCCATGCATGTCGCACTGGCGCACGGCACCGTGCTGCTGATCGAAGCGACCTCCAACCAGGTCGACCAGTTCGGCGGCTACACCGGCATGACCCCACCGCAGTACCGCGACTACGTGGGCACGCTGGCCGATGAGGAAGGTTTCCCGCGCGAGCGGTTGATCCTGGGCGGCGACCACCTCGGCCCGAACGCCTGGCAGAAGCGTCCCGCCGCCGAAGCCATGACCCATGCGCGCGTGCTGATCGAGGCCTACGTCGCCGCCGGCTTCCACAAGATCCACCTGGACTGCAGCATGTCCTGCGCCGATGATCCGGTGCCGCTGCCGGATGCGATCGTCGCTGCGCGCTCGGCCGAGCTGGCTGAAATCGCCGAACGCACGGCCGCCGAACACGGCCTGCCGCCGCCGGTCTATGTGATCGGCACCGAAGTGCCGATTCCCGGTGGCGAAGCCTCGCTGGCCGAAGGCCTGCAGGTCACCACCCCGGCCGCGGCCGCGCAGACCCTGGCCATCCACCAGCAGGCGTTCGACACGCCGCAGCTGCGCGATGCCTGGCAGCGCGTGATCGCGATGGTGGTGCAGCCAGGCGTGGACTTCGACCACAGCAGCGTGCATGAGTACGATGCCGCTGCCGCCAGCACGCTGGCCGGCTTCCTCGAGCAGCAGCCGCGCATCGTGTTCGAAGCCCACTCCACCGACTACCAGCGCGAAAGCGGCCTGCACGCGCTGGTGCGCGACCACTTCGCCATCCTCAAGGTCGGCCCGGCCGCCACCTTTGCCTACCGCGAGGCGCTGTTCGCGCTGGCCGCGATCGAGGCCGAGCTGCTGCCGGCCGCGCGGTGCTCGCGCCTGCCGCAGGTACTGGACGAGGTGATGCGGGCGCAGCCGAAGTACTGGCAGTCCTACTACCAGGGTGATGAGGCCGCGCTGCGCCTGCTGCGCAGCTACTCCTTCAGCGACCGCTGTCGCTACTACTGGGGCGAACCTGCGCTGCTGCAGGCGGTGCAGACCCTGTTCGCCAACCTGGAACAGCACGCGCCGCCGCTGGTGCTGCTCAGCCAGTACCTGCCGGAGCAGTACCGCGCCGTGCGCGAAGGCACCCTGGCCAACACCCCCACCGCCCTGGTGCAGCACCGTATCGGCCTGTGCCTGGGCGAGTACGCCCGCGCCTGCAGTGCCAACCAGGCTGGCACCCGCAAGCAGAACGCACGTTCGGCTGCTGGCGTTCCTGCGAACGGCTAATCTCTACCTTTACCCGCGAAACCGAGAATGGCCATGCGCAACACCCGCTCCCGCCGGCAACAGATCCTGCAGCTGCTGATCGAGCACGGCTCGGTGCAGGTCGCCGATCTGGTCGAGCGCTTCGGCGTGTCGGCCGTGACCATCCGTGCCGATCTGACCCACTTCGAGTCGCAGGGGCTGGCCAACCGCACCCACGGCGGCGCCACCCTGGTGCGCACGCCACCGCAGGAGCAGGACATCCACGAAAAGGATGCGCTGAACCTGCCACTGAAGGAATCGATCGGCGCGCGCGCCGCGCGCCTGGTGCAACCCGGCGACAACATCATCATCGACTCCGGTTCGACCACGATGACCCTGGCCCGCCACCTGCGCGCGCATCGCGACGTGACGGTAATGACCAACGGCCTGAACATCGCCTGGGAACTGGCCAATGCGGCCGGGGTTACCGTGCTGCTGACCGGCGGCCTGCTGCGCCAGCAGTCGCTGTCGCTGCAGGGCAGCCAGGCCGAAGCCAGCCTCAACTCGTACAGCTTCGACACCCTGTTCCTGGGCGTGGATGGCCTGGACCTGCAGTTCGGCCTGACCACCCACGACGAAGCCGAAGCCCGCCTCAACCACCGCATGGTCGAACGCGCGCGGCGCATCGTGGTGCTGACCGACGCCTCCAAGTTCGGCCGCGTCAGCCTGCACCGCATCGCACGCCTGGACCAGATCCACGCCATCATCACCGACGCCGGCATCGACGACGCGACCCGTGAGGGACTGCAGCGGCTGGGCATCGAAGTGATCATCGCCGAGCCCGCCACATGACCGACACCCGTTCCCTGCAGGGCCGCATCCTCACCCCGCTGGGCTGGCGGCGCGGCCACGTCCACTTCGATGCGCATGTACGCAAGCTGCAGGTGGACGATCACAGTGGCGGCGATGACCCGCAGCTGCCGGTGATCCTGCCGGGCTTCATCGACCTGCATGTGCACGGCGCGGCCGGCGTGGACCTGATGCAGGGCGGCGACGTGGCGCGCACCATCGCCCGTACCCATCTGCGCTTCGGCACCACCACCCTGCTGGCGACCACCATGACCGCCGGGCTGGACGAGATCGAGCACGCCCTGCGAGGGGTTGCCACCGCCATGTCCGCGCCCGATGCAGAAGCGGCCAGCATCGCCGGCGTGCATCTGGAAGGACCGTTCATCAGCCCGCAGCGGCTGGGCGCACAACCCAACCGCACGATCGAGGCAACGCTGGCCCTGGTACAGCAGCTGCACGCGCTGGCGCCGATCCGGGTGATGACCCTGGCGCCGGAAATCGGCGAGCACACCGCGCTGATTCCCGCGCTGACGGCGATGGGCATCCGCGTGCAGCTCGGCCACAGCGCCGGTACCTACGAGGAAGGCGTGGCCGCACTGCAGGCCGGCGCCGCCGGCTTCACCCACCTGTTCAACGGTATGACCGGCGTCGACCACTATCGCCCCGGCATTGCAGCGGCGGCGCTGGCCCATGCGCAGTACGCCGAGATCATCCCCGACCTGCAGCACATCCATCCCGGCGTGATCCGCCTGGCCGCGCGCGCGATTCCGCGCCTGTACGCAGTAACCGATGCCACTGCCGCCACCGGCATGCCCGATGGCGAGTACGCACTGGGCGAACAGCGCGTGCACAAGTGCGGCGGCTGCGTGCGCCTGGCGACCGGCTCGCTGGCCGGCAGCGCGCTGACCATGGACCAGGCGCTGCGCAACCTGGTGCGGGTCGGCCTGGACCTGGCCGATGCCTCGCAGCGTGTTTCCACCTTCCCCGCCGACTACCTGGGCCTGGACGATCGCGGCCGCATCGCGCCCGACGCCCGCGCCGACCTGGTGGTGCTGGACGCCGAGCTGCGCCTGCAGCAGGTGGTGGTGGGCGGGCGAGTCGTGAATCTGTAGAGCCGAAGGCAATGGCAGGCGCCATTGCCAACGTCGCTTGCGACGGCCCGGAGGGTGCCGATCAGGACGATCGGCAGAGCCATGCTCGGCTCTGCGCGCGAAGCGCGGCATGGGCAACCTCGATATCGGAACGGAACGCAGCCGAGCATGGCTCGGCGTTACATCCAGCGCACAAGCGCAATGCCCCAGCCACGCACCATCCCCGTTATTCCAGGAATACGCCGATGACCGCAGCCGCCGCACCTGCCGTACCCGCTTCCACCGCTCCGCGCTGGCCCGTACGCTACCTGCTCTTCATCGGCGGTCTCGGTGGCCTGCTGTACGGCATCGACATCGGCATCATCGCCGGCGCGCTGCCCTATCTTGAAGCCACCGCCAGCCACGCCTGGCAACTCAGCAGCCAGCAGCTCGGCTTCGTCGTGGCCGCGGTGCTGCTGGGCAGCGTGTTGTCATCGCTGTTCGCCGGCATGGTGGCCGACCTGATCGGCCGCCGCGGTGCGATGCTGCTGGCCGGCCTGCTGTTCACCGCCTCGATCCCGATCATGGCGCTGGCGTCCGGCTATACGCCACTGCTGCTGGGCCGCCTGCTGCAGGGCGTCAGTGGCGGCCTGATCGGCGTGGTGGTGCCGCTGTACCTGGCCGAAGTGCTCAGCCCGGAGCGGCGCGGCCGCGGCGCGGCGATGTTCCAGCTGCTGCTGACCATCGGCCTGGTGCTGGCTGCATTGATCGGCCTGTACCACGCGCATGCGGTGGATGCCGCCGCCGAGGCCGTGCGTTCGCTACCCCTGGCGCAGCAGGCGCAGGAACTGTTCACGGTAAAGGACCATGCCTGGCGCACCATCTTCTGGAGCTGCCTGGCGCCGGGCCTGCTGTTCTGCGCCGGCATCTTCTGGCTGTCCGAGTCGCCGCGCTGGCTGGTCCGTCGTGGCCGGGTCGACGCTGCCCGCCGCAGCCTGCAACGCGTGCTGCCGGCCGCCCAGGTGGAAACCACGCTGGCGCAGATCCAGGCACCGGAATCGAGCAGCAGCGATGGCAAGCGTGACCCGCTGCTCAGCCGTCGCTATGTGGTTCCGTTCCTGCTCGCCTGCGTGGTGCTGGCCTGCACCCAGGCCACCGGCATCAATTCGGTGCTGGCCTACGCGGTCAACATCCTCAACCAGGCCGGCCTGTCCGGCTCGGTCGCCAACGGTGCCGACGTCGCCATCAAGCTGCTCAACGCGGTGATGACCGTGGTCGCGCTGCTGCTGGTCGACCGCAAGGGCCGCAAGTTCCTGCTCATGCTGGGCAGCGGCGGTATCTGCGTGGCCCTGCTGGCCGCCGCCACCCTGTTCTTCCAGGCCGAGCGTGGCCGCGTCGACGTGCAGCCGCAACTGCAGGCCGCGGTCAGCGGCGATGGCCTGCAACTGGTTCTGGATGACGCGCAGTGGCAGCGCCTGGGCGCAGGGATCGACCGCGAAGAGCGGCCGATGCAGCTCACCGTTTCCTATGCCTACGGCGATTTCACCAATGTGCGCGCCCTGCGCAGCGACAACCTGATTGATCGCGAGCTGCGCATCGAACGCGCCGGCACCGTGCAGCCGGACAGCGTGATCGGCACGTTCTTCCGCAAGCTCCACCTGAACCCGTTCGCCGACCCGGCCAGTGCCCCGCAGGCGCCGCTGCGCATCGAGCAGGCCCGCATCGGCCCGGTGCCGCCGCCGGCGCACGGCTGGGCGGTGGCCGCCTGCATCCTGGTGTTCGTCGCGTTCTTCGCGGTCGGCCCCGGCGTGTGCGTGTGGCTGGCACTGTCGGAGCTGATGCCGAACCGCATCCGCTCCAACGGCATGAGCATCGCACTGCTGATCAACCAGTTCGTGTCGACAACCATCGCCGCGATCTTCCTGCCCACCGTTGGCCACTACGGCTACGCCAGCATGTTCGTATTCTGGGCAGCGTGCACGTTTGTGTTCTTCCTGGTGGCCGCGTTCTGGCTGCCGGAGACCAAGGGCAAATCACTGGAGGAGATCGAGGCGCGGTTCGCCCGGTAGCGGTCGACCTGGGTCGACCTCCGCGCGCAGCGCGGGGGTATTGGCGCGCCCGTCATTCGCCCGTGATGTGCCTGGCCAGCTCCCGCGCCTCGGCAACGCTCGGCAGCCCGCTCAGCATCATCGATTCGCCGAATGGCCCCTGCACCGTCGCCACCATCAGCACGCGGCCATCCACGCTGATCGCCGCGCGCTTGCCCACCAGCGCCGCCGTGCCATCGTGGATGCGCTGGCGTGCCTCCGGCCGGTAGCGTATCTGCAGACGCGGCTGCTGGCCCTCATCCAGCACGTAGCGCACATCGGCAATGTCCGCGCTGCCGGCAATCGGCGGCTCGCGCAGCATCAGGGTCTCGCCCCGCCACTGCGCCGGCGTGCCCTTGCCGCTTGCATCAACCGCGCTCAAGCGCACCTCCACTCCGGGCCGTGGCGCATGCCCCTTGCCGCCCGGCTCCGCCGGCAAGGCGCCGGGCGTGCATCCGGCCGCGGCCAGCACCGCCGCCAGCAGCGGTGCAAGCGCCGTTCTCACTTCAGCTTCCGCAGCTTGAACGCCACCAGCACCTGCAGCAGCCCGTACAGCAGGCTGCCGATACCGATCCACAGGGTGGTGACCGCCACGCCGGCATACGGGTTGGCCGCAAACAACAGGCCCAGCACCACCGCCAGCACGCCACTGAGGATCAGCAGCCACTCGCCCTGGATCTGCTTGCGCACGCGGATCGCGAACACGATGCGATAGATGCCGGCCACCAGCAGCCACGCCGCCAGGAACAGCACCAGCACGCTGGCCGTCGCCAGCGGGTTGATCACCGCCAGGATGCCGAAGCCCAGCGAAGCAATGACATACAGCGCAAGCCAGCCGCGCGAAGCGCCGCTGCCGCCACTGATCAATGCGAACAGGCTGATGACACCCTCGACGATGGCCATCACGCCCAGCGTCCAGGCCAATGCCATGGCCGCCGACAACGGCCAGCCGATGGCGATGATGCCGAAGCCGAGAGCGACCAGGCCATACAGCAGGAGGATCCACCAGCTACGGCCAACCGCCGACAACAGGGGAGACAAGGGGGAATTCATGACCACTCCTTCGATCCGGAACCGGGTTCATCCTAGCCGTTCGGGATGAAGAGGGAGATGACGGTGCTCTTTGGTGGGATTGTCGTGGGCCGGCGCTGCCATCGGCGACATTGCTCGGATCTCATCAATGGACACTAGCTGTCGCTATCTTCGCGTGGCCCTGCGCCCCCTTGCGCCGCCGAGGCTGAGCCGGGGGGCTGATGCCACTGCCGGTGATCCTGGCGGGGAATTGCTTGAAATTTCGGCTTTTGAATGGAAGGCCCATCAGGCGCCAAGCATCCAGCCATGTCGCCTACAAGCGCTCACGCCGGAGTAATTCAAACATTCCGCAACGCCCGATGGCCTCTTCAAGGCCAGATGCTCTTCGTGTCGAATTCACATACAGCAGGACGGGGTACTGCGGGAATGCAACCTCCGCCGGCGCCCCATCAATCGGGTCAACGTTGATCTTCAGAACCATATTTTCTGAATCACGCCCCACATACCGGTAGTACATTCCTCCCTGGTAGGCGCTGTCCCTCTCTTCAAAAATCACGCCAAGCGCGGCCTCCGCCACGCACTTCGCCGAATAGAGGTCCAAGCCTCCAGCGCCATACAGATCGTACGTATCCCTCATTCTTGAAGTATCCCATCGGGACGAGAGACTGCGATTCCCACGAAGTCATGGATCATGAAGTTCACATCACATCACGCGCCATCACGCCGGCGGCGATAGAGGGACCTGGCCGAAACAAGGACGTATATCCTCGCGCCGCCATCAAGCGTACCCACCCGCCTCTTCCAGCCCAGCAAACATGTGCATCATCCCGTCCTCAATGCTGGAGGTATCCCTTCTCAGTACAACATCCCTTGTGCGATCACAGAAGACGAACGTGAGCCTACCACCAGACCTTTCTCCATCCAGCTTGAAAATGAAATACGAGCCTTCCCCTTTAACAAGCCCATCCATGACATCAATGAAATCAGACAGATGACTCCGCTCAATGGGCACTCCCACCCGCCCGGAAAAGTCCGCAGCCCGTTCATTCCTTCCTTTCACTCAAATCTCCGATGAGAGACGTTGAAGCCTAGTCAATTAGCTTCCTTGCAAGCAGCATGCCGTGCGATCGCCGCATCAACCAGCGCCGACTCGATTGACAAACCAACATTCGTTATGGACACATGCGAGATATATGGCAGGGTTCAGAACACACGCTCTAGTTGAGAGATGCCGCCCGGCTGGAGACCATCAGCTCCTTACGTGTGAGCGCACAACGCCCACCTGCACTCCAAAAGCGAAAGTAAGGCTCAAGATCAACATCAATTTTAAATAGCGGACCAGCGATATACCAAGCCAGATAATAGTCAGCAGCCAGCCCATAAAGCGCCTCAAGCAAGGCATACATCTGATCTGAATCGGACATCCTGCTCGCTCTCAATGCATCCCCAACCTCGTCAAAAATCCAGTGCTGCGGAATGTCCTGGCGAAGCGCAGAGTCCAGATCATCGACTGAAACAAATCTCACACTTGCACCGGCACAGATCTCGGAGATCTCCACATCGTCAATCTCTCCGCATATCAACGCCTGCGCACTCAGCCATTCGCCCCCAAGCCGCACAAGCTCATCCCTGGATGCAAATGATGCGGGCAAAAGATAGAAGGACCCCTCGATAGTGCCGGACGCAATCACCTGCGCGGCCCTCGATGCGAGAATATCTGAAAATGGGAAATGGCTGAATATAACATTGAGCTCATCATTACTGGAGTGCTCCTTCAACAATCCCAGAAAATGGGACTTGTCGAAAACAGCAACACCCTCGCAAAAGGAACACCAATCTTCCAGCAGATTAATCAAACCAAACTCCTCCAGACTTCGCATGCTCGACAACGAATTTGGGTCGATACCCACCCATCACGAAGCCCAGTAACACCCATGATCTCGCGGCATCACGAAGAACAATTATGCGCAATTTACGTACCATCCCCATCGCAGAACTCAACCTCATAAGTCTCCGCCGGCTCGGAGAACACGGCAACTACCACCCCAAGGCTGCCACGACAGATGCTCGCTGAAGGAACATCCTCCAACAAGCTCACAAATTCGTTGACGCCTAGACGCACGTAAGCTTCCTCACAAGCACTGGGCCAGCCTTGGAGACCCATCCCCAGCTAGCGCTCGCTTCTGCTCGGCCCTGCAACAGGAATATCGACGGCAACGCTGGGTTCGACACTGCCCCTCTTCCCTGGAGTCGGGATGTTTTTCGCCACCCTTCCTGCAGCTGCCTCACCAGCAGATCAGAATGACTTTTGTACCAGCCAATTCGCCGTGCCATTGCAGACGACGCCGCCATTTGAACTCCAGCCTCGCGTGACCTCAATCCACTCCAAAAAGCGCGCTCCGAAGGAGCTTCTGGGTTTTCGAAGTTGATTCATCACGGAAAACATCGTCAGACGCAAAGATCTTATCAACGTTGCCAGATTCGTATACCTTCACACCCGCCTCTTTCAGCATCGACAAACTTCGACCGCGGGAAGTGCCAACTTTGCTCCAAAAGGCATCACCCAACCACATGAGGCTTCCAACAGCTTCCATATATCCCTGCCTGAATACCTTTCGCCCAGGATTCAGAGACGTATCTATTTCCATCTGATGCAAGGGAGGGGGCAGCCCATTGGATTTCAGCGAGAGGCCCGAGAGAGTTCGACCGGCGTGCTCGTACTGCAGCGGATCGGTCGCATTTTGCCAATAATCGTAATCCACATCGGCAACCCACGCCTGAACCATCCCTCTGACACCAAGAAGTGGATCAAATTTCGATCCCAGATCTACATGATCATGCTCGACCGTCTCCTGCATCAGAACAAAGCACTGTCCCCACGCCGGAATCAAGCCGAAACGAAGGTCGTATCCACTTGAAGCCAAGCCACTTGGCCAGGCTTTTCTCTCTGCAGTTTCTCTCTCTATGGCTTTCAGGCCAACATCATTTCCGCGCAGGGAGAACGCAGGCGGGCAGCCCATAGCACGCAGCACGTCAATGACCATTGAAAGCGCGCTCAGCCCATCAAACATTCCATGCTCATAGACAAATCTGTATTTCTTCAACAGCAAACCCCCTTCAAATTCATTAACTGTTGAACTGGACTATTTTGAGTACTTACGTTGACAGCATGAAAAAGGCCGATCATAGGGAAGTCACGACCAGAACTGGGGGCTTGGCCGCCGTCGCAGCAGATTACCGCCTACCTCTCGGCGAATCCTCTACACCAGCGATCGGATCGTCCCCGGGATCAGGACTGCTTTCAACGCTTGCCTGCCAAATCAAGAGCAACCGCCAGCTTAATCCTACCCTGTCGCGAACGAAGCGATCTCTCGTAGTCCTTCACACCAGCAGCTTGAAAATCCACAACCTTCCCACCAGGTCTTGAAACTTCAAGCCGAATCACTTCCACCCCATTGACCAGGACCGTGTATAGATCCTCAGATTGTTCAGGCGTCCAATTCAGCACAAAAGCGCTATGAATCAAGCCGAGCCTGCCCACCATGATAGAGAACAACTGATTTCCCGGCTCTCTAAGCTCAGTCCATGACGCAGATAGCCCCTCACGATAGGATTGTTCCGTAAGGCTTCCAATCAGCTTCATTTAATCCCCACCAGAGTAGCCCTCAAATTACAAAACTTATCAGTGAGAGGCAGTCGAAGTTACCCGGCGCAATTTCGATATATCCACCTTCGTCCAAGCGTCCATCATCTTTTACGAGGACTCACGATAACGAGGATCCTCTCGCATGATCCTCAGGACTTCGGACCAATTCCACACGATTCCTGGGATGTGGCTTTCGGGAACGATCTTCGCCCGATCCGATGAAGGAAATCCCTCCATCGCCTGCTTGCACCGTGAATAGAATAAATTGAAGCAGCTCTCATCGACGTAGTCGAGGACAATGAAATTCTGTCCCTGCTCATCCAACGGAGCATAGATATCTCTGAGGCAGCACTGTTCGTCCGGCTGAAGGAGCATTCGTGTTGACTCTACGATGCAGTCAAACACTCCGCCGGAAGTGGACCAGCCAACCCCTGGCGGCCCATTCCCGTCGCCTATGGATATGTACATCGCCATTGCTTGCCCCATGTGGTGACTACTGAGCCTCGAGGAGGATGCTCATCGGATCTACGTCACTTCCATATCCGCCATACGATATCGCACCGCCACATCGACTTCAGCAGCATTGCATGTCAGCGAGTGGCAGGCCAGCCACAGCTCAACCACCTATTACGTGGATTCGAGCCCACGATACGTCCACTGTCACACGCAGTCCTGGACAAGCATTACATGCAATCAAGGATTGCTTTACTGAATCCATCAAGTTGGGATGGACTGAGATCCTGATATTCATCCCCCAATCCAGAACCACAAACAAAGCCTACACACTTGCTGTATGCGGCGTATACCGAGCCGCAGCCCTTCACTGGAGAGAACACGCCCAATGAGGGACTACTCAGCTCCGACCCGCACCAGGAAACGGCTGCACCACCGTCAACAAACCACTCCAGCGATCGCCTGACAAGTGACGACCACTCGGCCTCATCAGGCCAAGAGTGTATTTTTACCTCCGCCGACATATTACTCATGCGATCGCCATCCCAATCCCTAAACCTTACGTCAGCGCAACCGTTCCAGATGGCCTCAAACGTGCATCTACTGTCGACAGGCTGCCTACCCAGGTCACCAGACCCGTATCCGTAGAAGATAAGCCCAGGCACTTCGTCCTGATAGCAATCACCTGAATCGCCCACAAGCGTCCAGAATATTCCAAGGCTGCCTTTCGTGTTCACAACCAGAATTCCCTGATTTCTGAGGGGGGATAGCTCGAATGTCGCCATGCCATCTATTGTCACTGCCTTTCCGCGCGACTCCTTCACCGCAAACGGGCTGATAGAGCAATCCCGCCGCTGTGGGTCTTCAATGACTGCTCAGAGCCCTTTGCACCTACTCAGGAATTACTTCCAACTCACTCCATAGTGGTTTCAGCCCTAGACTTCCCATATAAGTACCATAGTCGACAAATGCCTTAACCCCAATTTCTTCGTACAGAAACCATGAAGCCTCGCACTCCTGACATACGAATAGGCAAGTGCCGTTAGCTACAATTCTAGCCTTGACAACATCCCCCTGATCACACCTTGGACACAGCATATTAAATATCTCTATTTAACAGGATAGGCGGCAATGACCTTATTATCCCCTGGCCGAATAATATTTAGTACCCGCTTTTCCCAGAAGCACCAATCGCACGATCCATCGGGACAATATATGCGCACGGATCACCTACCACGGGACTACCTTTCTTGAGCCATGCCTCATCAACAGCGCCTAAAGCTTCTTTTCTGTCCATACTAAAGACGCTATGCGTCGTCATGGCCGGATTCGGCTCTGCATGCTCTAAAACATACAAAACTCTGTTTCATTGAACCGATCCTTGTCCATAGTCTAGACCTGCTGGAGCTGTCCAAGTCCGGGCAGCCTTGTCAAATGTTAGCTCTACTGCACCACCTGTTGCTTTTGCACCTACTTATCGAGTTGAAATTGATCAGAGGATAATGCCAATTGCGCAACTGTGCGCCCCTGCTCGTCACAAAACTCTACTTCATAGCCCTCAACTGGCTGATTATGGACCTCAATAATCGCCCCTTTCATACCAGCTCGCAGCTCCTCTCCCGGGATATCCTCGATTAATACAACTACATCAAGAATTGAATAGCCCACCTTACACTCCTTACTTGACATAGAGGGTCGTCATCCCAGGTGTGGCAGAGCCCGGATCATATATCCAACCTGTACGAGCAATTGCCGTATTACCGTCGGGTGCAGCTGCCGATTGAACCGGTCCCCGGTCACTGCAATGTTTGCGCCCGTGCTTCCACCCAGCGCCCACCCACCATCGCGCTGCCGACTTCGATAGCGACTTGTAGTCCTGCCCGCTCAGGCTGCCCCTGTTGTTCTCGAGGAATTCCGAGATAGCGATCTTGGCCTTCTCCGCACCGGCAGCACTCACCGCGCCCTTGAGTGCATCCGCACCACCCAGCGCGGCCATTGCTGTACCGGCCATACCATGCAGAAGCACGAGGCCATTGCCGCCGTCGGCCCAGAACGCTTTGCTTTCTTCGGTATCCGCCTTCCGGCTCAGGTAGCCGCCCAGGCCCCCTTTGAACAGCACTGGTTCGAGAAAGTATCTACCACATTACCTTCATTTTTAGCCGAAATGGCCAAGTGGTCCGTTAACATCTGCCGACCAGTAGCGTTGCCGGGAACACCAAGCCTCATCATTTCCAGCGCAAGCTGATTCGAACGCGCGGAATTATGGGAGTTACTGGCTACTCTGCCAAATAGGTGGTTAATTTTGCCCGGCGCAATTTCGATACCTTTTGCCCCAGCTAGCTAGCCAGAATACTTTCCACTCTACGCTGATCGCTTTCTCGAAAGAAAACTTCGAACTCATGAGCTTCACTTCCCGACCAACTGGCAACTGCATCACGCAAGATTTCCAAGTAAATTCTCAAATCTTCGTCCGCAAAATCCGGAAGACGCTCATGTACAACAACAATTTTTTTGCAGGGAATCCACTCAAAATCATTCAAACAATCATACAGAGCATCCCAATTAAACCCAAAATACCCTGGAAACCACAGCAAATAATACAGAGCCTTCAACAACTCGTCCGGAACAGATATACCAGGATCAACCCTCACATAAAACACTTCCGCAGCACTGTATGACGGCATCGACTCATAATACTTTATCGACAATTAATTAACCCTCACTTACTGGTCGGAATAGATGCCTTATAGTGATCTGCAGCGCAGTACATCTCACCCCCTTTCCGACGACCATACGATGAGCTCCACGCCCCGTGACTCCTGGGGTAGGGTGCACATACTCCGCATAGTAGCCAGCTGGCTTAATCGGAAAATCTCCTGCACGATCTTGGAATATAGAACCATCGTTTTTGTGAGGGTAGGATCCACCTGACTTTATCCAATCTTGAGTTGGAGCAGGATCAACAGCACCTTGGAGGACGTTACCGGCCTTCTTATCAACAACCGTAACGCCATCAATGAAGCGGGTTGGCTCCTTGCCAGCCGCAATACTTTTCCCCGCCTCAACCAGACCCGCCAGATATCCTCCCGCCTTTGGCTGTAGTCCATTGCCTGTTTCCAGGTACAGTTTCCATCTGCTGCCAGCACCTCCGTGTTGCCGGCCTTGGTATTGATTACCCTGCGATACCATCCGGTAAACCTGCAGTCTCTGCAAAGCCAGAACCTGCCGACGATCCTTCGCGATATCCCGCTGGCAATGCGGCTCTTTCGGCTGTTGCTACACCTTTTGCACCATCAAGCTAACGTTTTGCAAGCTCATAAAGCTGCGCCCTCAGAAAGTCAAATTCATTATTCTCTACAACCAGCGCCTGACCATCGCCATAAAGAACTAGATCATTCAGAGAGCCCATCCCACCATACATAGACATCAACTTTGACGAGGCATACTTAGGATCGCTGTGAAAGTCCGCCCGAATTCCCTCAAGAGCCACCGCCCACCCCTCCACGTCCCCGCCCATGCGAAGAAGTTCAATCATTCGCTTAAGAGTAGAATCAATATTTTTGATCTTCATTTCAGCGGACTCGAACTGATTACTTGGACCCCGTCAATTAACCAGGTTTTTTTGAACTGCAGTTTGCTGCCTCCCACCACCGTACAACCCACCCTGAGACTCGCAAAAACACTGGTAGCACCCGCCGTCAACGCGCTGGCAGTCGTTCATCTCAGCCATGAATAAATCGAACCTTCCAGAAATCTGCGCCATCCATCCAGTAGCGCGCGCCGTCAGGTACAAGATGGCAGAAGTCTCCGAATCCAGCTTCCCAGTCAGGGTAAGCCAGATCCTCGTGAAAGCGATCCGACTCCATATGCAAGAATACCTTCCGGTCGAAGTTCACATAGAACCCTGGAAGCCGAGCGGCAAGGCGCTCAGCTGCCATAAAGTCACCCTTCGCAAGACCGGAGCCCGATACGTTGAATCGCTCCACCCTCGCATGTAGTCCAAGTGGATCACCCACGTCGGCGTCGTTGGTTTTGAACATCGCCGCCATTTCATCTGTGGTGTGCCCGCCACCAGCAGCGCGCAGGTACTCGAGAAAGTTGTTTTCGTCGAGCCTCAGAATTCCACCACGGAACTCACGACAGGCCGCGTCGTACTGGCTTGCACTTATATGGCCCCGATCAAGATAGGCCCTATAGTCCTTTTCCGCATCAAGACTGAAGTTGGCCCTATCATCCATAACCCAATAGAAAGCAGAGCGGTGAACGAAGAAGCATATCGCCATCTCTCCGTCCAATATCTTCTGAATGGATGCCCCGCCAACATTCATCGCCAAACCTCCTTTAGGGATTCTTCCTGCGGGCAGACAGCGCATTGCTTGAGTGCTGCTTCAGCAATGACTCCCACATAGCAGGAGGCTCCACGGAAGCAATCCCACTTCAAATCACTGCAAGCCCGAGCCTGCCTGAGCCCCAGCGTGCGAGAACGCATTGTTCGAAGGAATTTCAGCACTTGACTCCAGCTGTCGTGAAACAAGCTGATAGGAAAATACGCCTTGGCCTCGCAAGTCAACAAGGCTATTCACATGCTGCCGCTACCCTGCCCACTCCATCTGGCGCTGGAAATACCTCCGGAAAGTACACGTCAATCAGTTCTCTAACCAGGAGTCTATCCTTCGAGAAGTCTATTGATCGAGTGCGGGCGAATGTGCCCCTGAGCTCTTCCGGAATGCTATTGATTCCCGAGCATACCTCAGGGACCAGGTATCTGTAGTAGTCCCCCATCTTTACAGGGCGATCGCAACCAACCGGGCAATCATCTCCAACGCTATTCCCCTCAACTGCAAAGAAGAGATACATACCTCTTTCAATTGCAATTGACGCATCTGAATTAACTCCATAGCGATCAAATTCTTCCTGGAGCTCCCGTGTCAAATCGGACCTCGAAGCATCCTTATTCAGCCAGTACGAATACATGTCTACCGAGAATCCACCGCCTTGCCCCACTGTGAATGAAGGGTAATTACCCGAGTCCCCCCAAGCAAACTCGCCAAGCTCCCGGAGCAGCTGACAAACATTTCCCAGCTCCTGAACGCACTTCGGCACTGATCCAAATCGGTTATTAATGAACATTGCCATTCGCCCATTAATATCAATGGCAAACCACGTAATTATTGCACCACCGCCAACAATGGAACCATCAGGTAGCATAGATCCCCACATTAATTTCGGCGTTCTTTCACAACCTGGACATGCCTCAATTTTGGTCCATCCGCAGTGCCATCTTTCCTTCAAACATGTCGTGACCGCCCTCCCCCGAAAGCGACTGGTAATTCTGCCGGCTTAAGCCACCCTTCTCGTGCACTAGGAATTCCGAAATCGCCTTCGTGGCCTTCTCCGCACCAACAGTACTCACTGCGCCCTTCAGCGCATCGCCCCCCAGCGCGGCCAGTGCTGCACCGGCCATACCATGCAGCAGCGCGCGGCCATTGCCGCCGTCGGCCCAGAACGCTTTGCCTTCTTCGGTCTCCGCCTTCTGGCTCAGGTAGCCGCCCAGGTCACCCACGCCCTTGAACAACAGCTGCCCGCCCAACTGCATCACTTCGGCGCGCTCCTGCATCTTGCGCAGATCAACGGCCGACAGTGCACTGTCGGTATCAAACCCAGTGGCCGTACGATCAAGTCCGGTCAGGGCGCTTTCATTGCCATCGCGCACCACCACCGTGCCGGCGGCGATGTCCGAGCGCGTGGTACTGCTGTCGTTCTTCTTCGTGCCGCCCAGCAGGCTCAGTCCTGCGCCGGCCACGCTGCCCAGTGGGTTGCTGATGCCACCGCCGCTGCTGAGCTCGGTGTCGATGCGGCCGCCACTGGTCTTGGCAGGGGGCTCATTACCCACCGTGAACCCAACATTCCCGTCATCGGCAATGATCAGCCTGCCAATTCAATTTTCCGTGTACGAAATGTCGACGTCTGGACCGAGCTCAGCCCTCAAACATTTGAGCAGCGATTCAGCCTCTCGCCTGAAATTGGACTCATCCACATCGCTCTTGAATCCGGAATTCGGAGGATAATCAGCGTCAAGTGTTTCGTCATAAGATGACGCCCAACTCAGGAGACGCCTTTGAAGCTCTTTCGAAATTGGAAGCTCGCCAGGCGCGACATCCCTGTAGTTCCCTGGCGTCATATCCCAAATTGGAAAGCAATGATAATCAGCCATGAGTTTTATTGCCTTCACTTAATGCTCCCACGCGGATTCGCACCCACGATATACCCATTGTCACTAACAGTCACAGCAATACGTTGCATCTTCCCATTGATGCTCACCTCATAAATCGGACGCCCAACTCCGGAACCTTGGTGCCCAACGAGCCTTCCTTCAGAAACAGCCTTCATTACAACCTCCGGAATTTGCGCCTCGGACACACCCATCTGAGCGAACTCCTTAGAGTGCTCTTCAATGATGTGTTTCAAGCCAGCCTTGGAATTTCCGGTCTCCAAAAATACAACTTTTCCGCTGGGATTGCGGGAAACCGCAACGACATTCTCGCGCGTGAGCTTCACTCCAGTGGCGGCCAGCTCGCCAAGCAAAGGCTCGCTCAACCTGACAGATGCTCCCTGTCCAGCTGTCTCAGTCGCCGCATTCTGCACCGACTTCAGGATCTCCTCCGATTTGAGCACACCCTGCTTGGTCGCAGCCCCCGCGATCTCCGCACCCACTTCACCAACGATCTTCGCCCCCGGCAACCGCACCGGGATCAGGAACGTCGCTGCGCCGATGGCAGCACCGTTGCCGTCGCCGTTGGCTACGCTGGCGATCACGCTCCGAGCGGCGCCCACGTCGCCACTGAAGGTCCCCAGCATCGTCTGACCGTCTCGGCCGCGGCCCATCGTGGCGCGCAGGCCGTTCAGATCAAAGAAGCTGTAGTTCAAATCATCCTTGGAGATACCCGAGGCAAGCAGCGAGTTGAAGACCTGCCGGTACAGCGCGTCGTCCTTGAGCAGCTCTTTCCCATAGAGGTTGAAGTTGTTGTACTCAGCCTCCGTCGCGGTGAACCCGTACGTCCCACCCATCTTGCTCAGGAACGCGGTTGCTTCGAGATCAACGTTCTCGTTGCCCACCAACCGGTTGACCTTTGCATCAACACGCGCGGCACCCTCCGTGGTCAGCCTGCGTACCGCCTCCGCTTCGCTGATACCCTCCTGGGCAGCGAACGCGGCAGCATTCATGTTGATCCACTTCACCTCATCCGGGTGCAGCTGCCGATTGAACCGGTCCCCGGTCACTGCAATGTTGGCGCCCGTGCTTCCACCCAGCGCCCCACCCACCATCGCGCTGCCGACTTCCATCAGCGACTGGTAGTCCTCCCAGCTCAGGCTGCCCTTGTTGTTCTCGAGGAATTCCGAGATTGCGATCTTGGCCTTCTCCGCACCGGCAGCACTCACTGCGCCCTTCAGTGCATCCGCCCCACCCAGCGCGGCCATTGCTGCACCGGCCATGCCATGCAGCAGCGCGCGGCCATTGCCGCCGTCGGCCCAGAACGCCTTGCCTTCTTCGGTCTCCGCCTTCTGGCTCAGGTAGCCGCCCAGGTCACCCACGCCCTTGAACAACAGCTGCCCGCCCAACTGCATCACTTCGGCGCGCTCCTGCATCTTGCGCAGATCAACGGCCGACAGTGCACTGTCGGTATCAAACCCAGTGGCCGTACGATCAAGTCCGGTCAGGGCGCTTTCATTGCCATCGCGCACCACCACCGTGCCGGCGGCGATGTCCGAGCGCGTGGTACTGCTGTCGTTCTTCTTCGTGCCGCCCAGCAGGCTCAGTCCTGCGCCGGCCACGCTGCCCAGTGGGTTGCTGATGCCACCACCGCTGCCCAGCCCGGTGCCGATACCACCGCCACTGGTCTTGGCACGGGATTCGTTCTCGATGTCGACAACGGTCAGGCTGCCGGTATCCAGGCGGTTCTTCGAGGCATCGGCAGTACTGCCGATCACACCGCCTTCCAGGTGCGTGTTGCCGCCCACGGTGATGTCGAAGCCGCCGCTGCCGGCAACGATGCCACTCTGTTCCTGCACACTGCGCAGGTGGCTCTCGACCTTCTGCTGGCCGATGTTGACGCTGCCACCGCTGCCGTACACGAACGTGCCGCCGGCCTGGGTCTGCTTGCTGGCGTAGTCGTCGGTGTCCTGCTCGCTGATGATCGACAGGTTGCCGCCGATGCTGGCCACCACCTTGTCGCCGCTCAGCTGGGCCCCCTGCAGCGTGGTGTCCTTGCCGCTGATCACGGTCAGGTTGCGGTCGGCGTCGACCACCGTTTCCACATGCGTGGTGCCGTTGCCGCTGCCCTTGCCCTTGGCGGTGCTGGCCGAAACGTACCAGCCGGTCTGCGCACCGATGCTGAAGCCGATCTCACCGCTGCCGCTCTTGTTCTTCGACGACTGCGTGTGGTCCTCCGCTTCGCTGCGCAGGGTGATGTTGTCCCGCGCGGCCAGCGCCACGTTGTCGCCCTTCACCTGGCTGCCGACGATGCTCAGGTCACCGGCGGTGGCCACGATGCTGACGTCGCCCTGGCTGCGGAGGGTGCTGCCCACGGCCGACTGGTCGTGGCTGGTCTGGCTGGCACTGGCGCTGGAGGCACCGATGCCGATGCCAGGGTCACGGCGCCCGTGCGCACACCCACACACGCACCTGCTGGGCCCCAGCCAGGCGCAGCGTCTCGGCCACCTCCATCACCGTACTGCCGGTGGTCATCACATCGTCCACCACGGTCAACCGCGGTGGCACCGGCCCGCGCACGTCGAAGGCATCGAACAGATTCTCCCTGCGCTGCTCGGCGCTGCGTTCGGACTGCGGCGCAGTGTGGCGGCGCCGGTACAGGCCCTGCCAGACCGGCATGGGCAGCAGGCGGCACAATTCTGCGGCCTGGTTGTAGCCACGCTGGCGCAGGCGGCGGTTGTGCAGTGGCACCGGCACCAACGGCGGGCATGACCAGGGCGGCGGTGCGCGCTGCATCAGCTGGGCGAGCAGGCGCCCGGCAGCGAGGTCCTGATGGAACTTGTAGCGCACCAGCAGCTGGTCGACCGGCGGCAGGTACAACAGGCTGGCGTGGGTCGCGGCCTGCGGCGGCGCCTCCTCGCGGCAGCTGCCACAGACGATCAGCGCGTTGTGTGGCAACGGCAGTGCGCACCGCAGGCAGGCATGGCCGGACCAGGGAAGTTCCGCGTAGCAGGCATGGCAGAGATCAAGTCCGTCGTGTCCCGGATCAGCGCAGACCAGGCAACGCAGTGGCAGCAGCAGGCGGACCAGGGCATGCAGGTACGGATGCACTTCAATCTCGCAGCAACGGACGCCGGCAGTGAGGATGGCCGGGCTGCAGGGCCACGCCCATCAGGCTGCAGCGCAGTGGCGTATCGGTGGAAGCCGTCGCAATGGATCGCGGATCCCAGGCCTGCTTCGTGGGCCCGCTGCGTGCCTGCTGTGGCTACCGCAGCGGCTCGCGCGCCAGCCGCGCCTCGCGTTCCTTCTCAAGGGCCTGCAGAAGCTTCGGATCGGAAACCCGCACCCTGATCATGATGCGCGATTCGATGGGAGCCGGGCCTTGCCAGGTTCCCGGCGTGCCCTGGTATACGTACTCCCTTCCATTGAGCATCACACGCGCCGGATCCTCGCTGGCATCGAGCCGCAACCGGCCGAGTTCATGCGTCCTCGTACAGCCGTTCTCAATGGATTGGCCAGAGCACTCCGGCACCTTCTGCGTGCAGCCCAGCAACAGCAACAGCAGTATCGGCATCGCCCATCGCCACGACAGATTCATCAACATCCCTGGCTACGACCACCGCGCCAGCATAGGCAGCTGAATCTTCGCCGCAAGAGGCATTCCCGACATCCCGCTGCGAGCGCAGCGCAGCAACTCCTCTCAGTCGCGCGCGTGCTTTTCGTCGACATCCGCCGGTTGCGTGGCCATCAACAACTCAGCCAGTCCGCGATAGATCGGTACCCGGCACACCAGCCCGGATACGCCACGGGCAAGCAATACCGTGGCCAGGATCGGCAGCAGCAGATCACCGCTGTCGGTCAGCTCCAGCGAGATCACCGCCGAGGTCAGCGGTGCCTGGGTAACACCGGTGAGGTAGGCACACATGCCCAGCAGCACGAACGCGCGCGGATCCACGCCCGGCATCAGTACCGCCAGGTTGTGGCCGAGTCCTGCGCCGACCGCGAGCGCGGGCGAGAACAGGCCGCCGGGAATGCCGGCCACGTAGGAGGCAAGGTTGGCCAACAGCTTCATCAAGCCGAATTCGTGGCCGACCAGGGCCTGGCCCTGCACCAGGCTGCGGGCCTGCTCGTAGCCGGTGCCGAACGCGCCCTGCCCGAACACCAGCGCCAGCACCACTACCACCAGGCCGCAGCCGGCGGCCAGCAACACCGGATGCCGCTGCCGCAGCTGGCCCAGCCAACGAGGGCGACCCGCCGCACTCGCCAGCACCGCGCGCGCGAACAGTCCGCCCAGTAACCCAGCCCCCCCGCCGCACAACAGGATCGCCAGCCAGCCCTGGCCCAACGGCAGGCGCGCGCTCACGTGGCCGAAGTAGGTGTAGTTGCCCAGCAGGCCCAGTGACACCACGCCGCCCACGATCACCGCCGTCAGCAGGGTGCCGGAGAAGCGATGCTCGAAGCGGCCGCTGAGTTCCTCGATGGCGAAGACGATGCCGGCCAGCGGCGTGTTGAACGCTGCGGCAATGCCCGCGGCACCACCCGCCAGCAGGAAGTGCGAGAGCTCACGCGGGTCCCTGAAGCCGAATACGCGGCCGAACAGGTACATCAGGCTGGCGCCCACATGCACCGTCGGCCCCTCGCGCCCGACCGAGGCGCCGCCCAGCAGCGACAACGAGGTCAGCAGCAGCTTGCCGGCCGAGACCGCAGGCGAGAGGTTGCGCTCGCGGAACGACGCATCCGGTTTGTCCAGCGCGGCGATGACCTGCGGGATGCCGCTGCCACGGGTAGGCTTCAGCACGCCGCTGGTCAGCCACGCCAGCAGCGCGAAGATGCCCGGGGTGAGCAGCAGCGCCCACCACGGCGAGTGCGCGGTGATCCGCTGGAACAGGTGGAACGCCGCATCGCTGGCCTTGGCGAACAGGATCGCTACCAGTGCTACGGCCACGGCACCGCCCCAGAGTGCCGCACGACGGCGCCAGGCCTCGCTGAGGACCAGCGCGGTGATGCGGCCGCGGAGGCGATGGAGATCGGTCATGCAGGGCAGTCTGGGCGCTGCGGTGGCAGCCGGACAGCGGCTACTGTGGCTGGATGCCTTGCAGGATGCGGTGAAACGCGTGGCCTCTCCGCAATCCGCCCGCGTAATCGATGCCGTGCCCATGGCAGTCCTTTCGGTGAGGGCTGCTGGGCGAGGGCTCGATGCTGGCCATGAACACCGTAAACCAATTGCACACCAACATGGTTGACAGACCCATCATGCCCACCCACACTGCCGCCCTCGCTCCACTCGTACCCAAGGTCCCGCCATGGCTGCTGCCATCCGCCACGACTGGCAACACGACGAACTGCAGGCGCTGTTCGATCTGCCGTTCCCCGAGCTGCTGTTCCGCGCCGCTGCGGTGCACCGCGAGCACTTCGATCCGTCGCAGGTACAGGTCTCCACGCTGCTGTCGGTGAAGACCGGCGGCTGCCCGGAGGACTGCGCGTACTGCCCGCAGGCGCAGCGCTACAGCACCGGCGTCAACGCGCAGAAGTTGATGGAAACCGACGCGGTGCTGGCCAAGGCGCGCCAGGCCAAGGCTGCCGGGGCCTCGCGCTTCTGCATGGGCGCCGCCTGGCGTTCGCCGAAGGACCGCGACATCCCGAAGGTGGCGGCGATGATCGCCGGGGTGAAGGCACTGGGCCTGGAGACCTGCGCCACGCTCGGCATGCTCAGCGGTGAGCAGGCGCGTGCGCTGAAGGACGCCGGCCTGGACTACTACAACCACAACCTCGATACGGCGCCGGACTACTACGATTCGATCATCCACACCCGCCAGTACCAGGATCGCCTGGATACGCTGGAGCACGTGCGCGACGCCGGCCTGAAGACCTGCTGCGGTGGCATCGTCGGCATGGGCGAGACGCGCGCGCAGCGCGTCGGCCTGCTGCTGGCGCTGGCCACCCTGCCCGCGCATCCCGATTCGGTACCGATCAACAAGCTGGTGCAGGTGGCGGGTACGCCGCTGCATGGCAGTGCCGAGCTGGACCCGTTCGAGTTCGTGCGCATGATCGCCGTGGCGCGCATCGCCATGCCGCGCTCGATGGTGCGGTTGTCGGCCGGGCGCGAGGCGATGAGTGACGAACTGCAGGCGCTGTGCTTCGTGGCCGGTGCCAATTCGATCTTCTACGGCGACAAGCTGCTGACCACCGGCAATCCGGAGAGCGAGCGCGACCTGGCGCTGTTCGCGCGGCTCGGCCTGCAGCCGATGGCCGTGCAGGTGGATGCCGAGGGCCATGACCACGGTGGCACCGTGCATGCCGACATCAGCGCCGATGGCCCCGGCTGCGGCTGCGCTCACGCGGCCTGAGACGGGGCACAGGCAGGCGTCGCGGCAACGCGCTACCCTAGCCGCCCCGTCGCCGCATTCAGCCGCCATGGCCCGCCCCGACCTGACCGCCCGCCTCCACGCCCAACGCGCCCTGCGCGATGCCCAAGGCCGTCGCCGCCCGCGACGCACGGTCACCCGTCGTGATGGCGTGCGCCTGGAAGTGGACGGCCAGTGGCTGACCGGCTTCTGCAGCAACGACTACCTGGGCCTGGCCCAGCAGTTCAGCGTGGTCAACGCACTGCAGGACGCCGCCGCACGCGAAGGCGCCGGTGCCGGCGCTTCGCATCTGGTGTGCGGCCACCATGCCATGCACGAGGCGCTGGAACGCGAAGTGGCCGAGTGGCTGGGCTATCCGCGTGCGCTGCTGTTCGGCAGTGGCTTCGCCGCCAACCTGGCGGTGCAGCAGGCCCTGCTGAGCGAAGAAAACGATGTCTGCGTGCAGGACAAGCTCAACCACGCCAGCCTGCTCGATGCGACGCGGCTGGCCGGCGCGCGCCTGCGCCGCTACCCGCATCTGGATACGGAAGGCGCGATGCGCCAGCTCAGGCATGCGCCGGACGGCGCGGCGATGCTGGCCACCGACGGTGTCTTCAGCATGGACGGCGACATCGCGCCGCTGCGGGCGCTGTCACTGGTGGCGCGCCTGCAGCAGGCACTGTTCTATGTGGACGATGCGCACGGTGTCGGTGTGGTCGGTGATGGCCGAGGCGCCGTCGCTGCCGCCGGGCTGGGCGTGGACGATGTCCCGCTGCAGCTGGTCACGCTGGGCAAGGCGCTGGGGGGCTCCGGTGCGCTGGTGCTGGGCCGCGACGACCTGGTCGAGCACCTGGCCGAAACCTCGCGCCCCTACATCTACACCACCGCGCTGCCGCCGGCGATGGCAGCCGCGGCGCTTGAAGCGGTGCGCCTGGCACGCCGCGATCACTGGCGCCGTTCCAAGCTGACCGATCTGATCGCGCTGTTCCGCAGCGAGGCGCGCCGCCACGGGCTGGACCTGATGGCTTCGGAAACCCCGATCCAGCCGCTGCTGTGTGGCGATGACCATGCAGCAGTGGCGATGTCCAAGGCGTTGGAACAGGCCGGATGGCTGGTGGGTGCGATCCGTCCGCCCACCGTGCCCGAGGGCAAGGCGCGCCTGCGCGTCACCCTGTCCGCGCTGCACGCGCCGGAACAGGTGCGCGGCCTGGTCGAGGCCATTGCCAGTGCGCGCGACCGCGTGGCCTTGGCCGTACGCGAAGCCGCCCCGCCACCGCTGCCCGCCTTTGCCTGAGTTCCGTGTCGTTGCCCATGCATATTGAAGTCACCGGCCGAGGGCCGGACCTGGTGCTGATCCACGGCTGGGCCCTGCAAGGGGGCGTGTTCGCTCCGCTGGTGGAGCGCCTGGCCGACCGCTTCACCCTGCATCGGGTTGATCTGCCCGGCCACGGTTACAGCCGCGAGGACACCACGCCGCTGCGCCTGCCGTTCGTGGTCAATGCCATTGCCGCGGCAACGCCGCCCGCGGTGTGGTGCGGCTGGTCGCTGGGCGGCCTGTTCGCGCTGCACGCGGCGGCCACGCTGCCGAAGGTACGCGCACTGGCGATGATTGCAGCCACGCCGCGTTTCGTGCGCGGCGACGCATGGCCGCATGCCGTGGAGCCGGCGGTATTCGAGCAGTTCGGGCGCGAGCTGGCCACGGATTTCGGCGCCACCCTGGAGCGCTTCCTGGCGCTGGACGTGATGGGCTCGGCGCACGCCCGCGAGGAGCTGCGCACGCTGCGCCAGCGCCTGGTCGAGCGCGGCGCGCCAACCAAGCGCGCCCTGCTGGAAGGCCTGCATCTGCTGGAGAACACCGATCTGCGTGGCGCACTGCCGGCGCTGGGCAAGCCCAGCCTGTGGATCGCCGGCCAGCGCGACCGCCTGGTGTCACCGGCGGCGATGCAGGCCGCGGCAGCGCTGGCCCCGGCCAGCCAGGCACTGACCATCGCCCACGGCGGCCATGCCCCCTTCCTCGGCCACGCCGACGAGGTCGCGGCCGCCCTGCAACACTTCGTTGCCGGCCTGTCACCGGCCGATGGCGGACAATGAGCGCCTTCCGAACCGCGCAGGATTGACGCATGGATCTGGGTATCAACGGCCGCTGGGCACTGGTCTGCGGCGCAAGCAAGGGGCTGGGCCTGGGCTGCGCGCGCGCATTGGTGCGCGAAGGCGTGAACGTGGTGATCGTGGCCCGGGGCGAACCGGCCCTGCAGCAGGCCGCCACGGAACTGCGCGCGCTGCCCGGCGCCGCTGAAGTGCGTGCGGTGACCGCCGACGTCACCACCGAGGCCGGGCGCAGCGCCGCGCTGGCGGCCTGCCCGCAGGTGGACATCCTGGTCACCAACGCCGGCGGCCCGCCGCCTGGCGATTTCCGCAGCTTCGAGCGCAACGACTGGATCGCCGCGCTGGATGCCAACATGCTGGCGCCGATCGCGCTGATCCGTGCCACCGTGGACGCGATGATCGAGCGTGGCTTCGGCCGCATCGTCAATATCACCTCGTCGGCGGTGAAGGCGCCGATCGACATCCTGGCGCTGTCCAACGGTGCGCGCAGCGGCCTGACCGGTTTCGTCGCCGGCCTGTCGCGCCGCACCGTGGCCCACAACGTCACCATCAACAACCTGCTGCCGGGCCAGTTCGACACCGACCGCCTGCGCGCCAACTTCGCCCACACTGCGGGCACGCAGGGCGACGCTGCGGAAGTGGCCGAACGCCGCCGCCAGCAGATCCCCGCCGGCCGCTTCGGCACGCCGGATGAATTCGGCGCCGCCTGCGCCTTCCTGTGCAGCGCACAGGCCGGTTACCTCACCGGGCAGAACCTGCTGATCGACGGCGGCGCCTACCCCGGTACGTTCTAAGAGACTCCTGCAATGCCGTCCCACTTCGATGCCCGCCACGTCCGCCGCGCGTTCGCCCGCGCCGCCAACAGCTATGACGCCGCCGCCGCCCTGCAGCGCGAGGTGCAGTCACGGCTGCTGGAATCACTGGACTACCTGGAGGCGCGCAAGCCCGAGGTGGTGCTGGATATCGGTGCCGGCACCGGCCACGCCAGCGCCTTGATGAAGAAGCGCTGGCCGAAGGCGCAGGTGATCGCGCTGGACGTGGCGCTGCCGATGCTGGACCAGGCCAAGCGCCAGGCCGGCTGGTGGAAGCCGTTCCAGCGTCTGTGCGGCGACGCCGCGGCGCTGCCGCTGGCCGACAACAGCGTGGACGTGATCTTCAGCAACCTGTGCCTGCAGTGGGTCGATGACCTGCCGGCGGTGTTCGCCGGCTTCCGCCGCGTGCTCAAGCCCGGCGGCCTGCTGCTGTGCTCGACCTTCGGCCCGGAAACCCTGGCCGAACTCAACGAAGCCTTCGCCGCCGCCGACGACCGCCCGCACGTGAGCCGCTTCGCGCAGATTGCCCAGTTCGGTGATGCGCTGATGATGGCCGGCTTCCGCGACCCGGTGCTGGACCGCGACCTGTTCACCCTCACCTACGATGACCTGCCCTCGCTGATGCGCGAACTGCGCGCGATGGGCGCGACCAATGCGCGGGTGGACCGCCGCCACACGCTGACCGGGCGCGGCCGTTTCGCCGCTGCAGCGGCCGCGTATGAGCCGATGCGCCGCGCCGATGGCAAGCTGCCCAGCAGCTGGGAAGTCATCTACGCCCATGCCTGGGCGCCAGACCCCGGCGCGCCGATCCGCGAAGGCGGGCACGACGTGGCCTCGGTGCCGGTGTCGGCAATTCCGATCCGACGCAAGCAGACCTGACCGTCCGGTAGTGCCGGCCGCTGGCCGGCAACCTCACGATTCCAGGGTGGGCATCTGCCGGCCAGCGGCCGGCACTACCGCATTCCACACCGCACGCGAATCGCTCCGGTAGGTGCCAACCCTGGTTGGCACTCACCCAAAAGCAGTCTTCCGCCTCAGGTGTTGGCCGGCGAACTCAACGGCGGGCGTACCAGGTCGCGGTGGAAGAAGTAGATCTCCTGCACCAGGAAGCGCCAGCTGGTATGGAAACTGCGGAAGCGCGTACTGGGCGTGGACGAGGCCAGCGCATCAATGCCCAGCGCCTTGCTCAGGCGCAGCGCGCGCGCCATGTGCAGCGGATCGCTGACGATGATCACCCGGTGCAGGTTGCGCTGATCCATCAGCCGCTTGGCTTCAACCAGGTTCTGCACCGTGTTGCGAGAGGCGGTCTCGATCAGGATCGCGTCGTCCGGCACGCCGTGCTTGAGCGCGTAGCGCCGCGCCACCTGCGATTCGGAGAAGCGTGCGCCAGTGCCGCCATAGCCGCCGGTGAAGATCAGCAGCGGCGCGTACTGGGCCTCGTACAGGTCCAGGCCATGGCGGATGCGCTCCTCGAATACCGGTGATGGCTTGGCGTCATAGGCGGCCGCGCCGAGCACGATGATGGCATCGGCCTTGGCCGCCTGGTCGCGTTCGCCGACCCAGACGATCCAGGCGGTCACGCCCAGCAGCCAGATCACCAGCACCACGAACAGCCGCCACAGCCAGCCCAGCAGGCCGGTGCGATGCCGCTGCCGGTCGCGGCTCAAGGCGCCCCCCAGCGCAGCGCAGCCAGGTCAACGTTGCCACCGGACAGGACCAGGCCCACGCGCAGGCCGGCGAAACGCTCCGGCTGCGCCAGCACCGCGGCCAGCACGGTGGCCGAGGACGGCTCGACCACCTGCTTGAGCACCTCCCACAGCAGGCGCATCGCCGCCATCGTCGCGGCGTCATCCACCACGATCACCTCGGCACCGGCCGCGCGCAGCAGCGCGAAGTTGGGGGCGCCGATCAGGGTGCGCAATCCGTCGCAGATCGTGTCCGGGGTGAACGCGTCCTGGCGTTCGCCGGCCGCCAGCGAGCGGGCAGTGTCATCGGCGCCGGCCGGCTCGGCCAGCACCAGGCGGGTCTGCGGGGCAACCTGCTGCAGGGCCAGCGCGGAACCGCTGGCGAGGCCACCGCCGCCCACCGGCACCACCAGCACATCGAACGGGCCGTCGCTGTGCAGCAGCTCCAGGGCCGCCGTTCCCTGCCCGGCAATCACCGCCGGGTGCGTGTAGGGGTGGACCAGGGTCGCACCGGTATCGGCCTGCACCCTGGCACAGGTGGCCTCACGGTCGGCGATGGTCGGCGGGCAGCGCCAGAGGGTGGCGCCGTGGCGGGCGATATTGGCCAGCTTGGCCGCCACCGCGCCTTCCGGCACCACCACATGGCAGGGAATGCCGCGGGTTCGCGCGGCCAACGCCAGCGCGGCGCCGTGATTGCCCGAGGAATGGGTCACGACCCCGGCACTGGCGCGTTCATCGTCCAGTGACCACACCGCATTGCAGGCACCGCGGAACTTGAATGCGCCGCCGCGCTGCAGGTGTTCGGCCTTGAACGCCAGCGTCGCCCCGGCCAGCGCATCAAGCGTGTGCGAGCGCAGCACCGGGGTCACGCTGGCATGCGGGGCGATCCTCGCAGCAGCAAGCAGGACGTCATCGGCGCGGGGCAACAGTGAATCGCTCATGACGCAAGATTAACGTATGCCTCCGCGCTGGCGACTGGGACACAGGTCATGCCAGCATGCAGCCCTTCGCCTCCATTCATCCTGGCCAGCGGAATTAAGGGCCGATTCAACGCCCGCACACGAAGCTGACTGCACACCCGTCCTCTGGGGGGACCCACCATGAAAACGCGCCTGTTGCTTGCCGGTGGCCTGCTGCTGGCCCTGACCGGCTGCACCACCTACGACTACGTCGGCGGTGGCCGCAGCGGCGGTTACTACCACGGCGCGCCGTCGGTGGAGTACCGCTACCCGGCCGGCTATCCCTACAACTACGGTTACCCGTACTACGGTGGCTATGGCGGCTATTACGGCGGCTACGGCAACCCGTATTACTCGCGCCCGATCTACCGCCCGCCGCACAACCACCGCCCGCCGCCGCGTCCCGGCAATGGCGGCGAGAACCGTCCGACGCCGCCCCCGCGGCCGTCGTACAACGGCGGCTCGCCGTGGCGGAACATGGACTCGATGCGGCGCCCGCCGCAGTCCAGCGTGCAGCCCTCGGCACCGGCCCCGCAGGCCCGGCCGGCCCCGGCGCCGAGTGCGCCGAGGATGAACGGTTCCCCGTGGCGCAACATGGATCGTGCGACGCAGCGCACAGTTGAGCGCTGAACCGTCTTGCATTTCACACGGTCTAAGCCGCACTCTACGCGGGCAGTGACGGCCCGCGTCACAAAGTGACAAAAGCGACACGGGCTGCCACAAAAAGCTCTACGTCGATATCCGACAGGAACATCTGGATCCCCCCTGTTCCGGCCCTGTCGGATGTCGGCACCTCTGAAAGCAGACGGCCCCGCAATGCGGGGCCGTTTGTTTTGGCTGCCTTGGGAACCGTAGATCCACGCCATGCGTGGATGGGGCTTTCCCTGCGACCCCAAAAAAACAGGGCCGGACAGTCCCCCGACTGCCGGCCCCATGCTCCCCCACCGTGCACCTGTACCGGCCCCTGTTCCAATTCCGGTCACGGGCGCCTGCGGCGCCAGCCACGGTGGGTGCTATTGGGTTATCTGCAAAAATCCTGCCAACTTTAGGGCTGATTTCAACGGCCGCCGGCCGGTCCCGGCGCCGCGGCCCCGAATGGCGCTAAAATCGCCACCCCGACGCCGCCGCCGGCCGCGCCTGTATCCAGCTGAACAGCCCCCATGAACCCGTCCTTCCATCGTTACGACGTCATCGTCATCGGCGGTGGCCACGCTGGCACCGAAGCCGCGCTGGCCGCGGCCCGCACCGGCGTGCGCACCCTGCTGCTGACCCACAACATCGAAACGGTGGGCGCGATGAGCTGCAACCCGGCCATCGGTGGCATCGGCAAGGGCCATCTGGTCAAGGAGATCGATGCTCTCGGCGGTGCCATGGCGCATGCCGCCGACCGCGCCGGCATCCAGTGGCGCACGCTCAACGCCTCCAAGGGCCCGGCCGTGCGCGCCACCCGCTGCCAGGCCGACCGCAACCTGTACCGCATGGCGATCCGCGCCATTGTCGAAGGCCAGGCCAACCTGACCGTGTTCCAGGCCGCGGTCGATGACCTGGTCATCGAAGGCGACGCCGTGCGTGGCGTCATCACCCAGACCGGCCTGCGCTTCGACGCCGGCGCGGTGGTGCTGACCGCCGGCACCTTCCTGGCCGGCAAGATCCATGTCGGCCCGACCCAGTACGCCGCCGGCCGCATGGGCGACCCCCCGGCCACCACGCTGGCCGCACGCCTGCGCGAGCGCCCGTTCCAGGTGGACCGGCTGAAAACCGGCACGCCGCCGCGCATCGACGGCCGCTCGCTGGACTACAGCGTGATGGACGAGCAGCCCGGCGATTCGCCGCGCCCGGTGATGTCCTTCCTGGGTTCGGTGGACGAGCATCCGCAGCAGGTCAGCTGCTGGATCACCCACACCACCGAGCAGACCCACCAGATCATCCGCGATGCCCTGCACCGTTCGCCGCTGTACAGCGGCCAGATCGAAGGCATCGGGCCGCGCTACTGCCCCTCCATCGAGGACAAGGTGGTGCGGTTTGCCGAAAAGGCCAGCCACCAGATCTTCGTCGAGCCCGAGGGCCTGGGCATCGTCGAGATCTACCCCAACGGCATCTCCACTTCGCTGCCGTTCGACGTGCAGCTGGAGATGGTGCGCAGCATCCGTGGCTTCGGCAACGCGCACATCACCCGCCCCGGCTATGCGATCGAGTACGACTTCTTCGATCCGCGCGGGCTGAAGGCTTCGCTGGAAACCAAGCTGGTCAACGGCCTGTTCTTCGCCGGCCAGATCAACGGCACCACCGGTTATGAAGAGGCCGCGGCACAGGGCCTGCTCGCCGGCCTCAATGCAGCGCGCCAGGTGCGCGGGCTGGACGGCTGGTGCCCACGTCGCGACGAGGCCTACCTGGGCGTGCTGGTGGATGACCTGATCACCCACGGCACCAACGAGCCGTATCGCATGTTCACCAGCCGCGCCGAGTACCGCCTGCAGCTGCGCGAGGACAATGCCGACCAGCGCCTGACCCCGGTCGGCCGCGAGATGGGCCTGGTGGATGACCGCCGCTGGAACGCCTTCGAGTCCAAGCAGGCCGCGGTTGCCGCCGAGCGCGCGCGGCTGGGCGCACTGTGGGCGACCCCGGCCAATGCGCTGGGCCGTGAAGTGCAGGAAACGCTGGGCGTTGCGGTCAGCCGCGAGACCCGTGTGCTGGACCTGATCAAGCGCCCCGAGCTGGACTACGCACAGCTGATGCAGGTGCCGTCGCTGGGCCCGGCCGTGGCTGACGGCAAGGTGGCCGAGCAGGTGGAGATCGGCGTCAAGTACGCCGGCTACCTGGACCGCCAGCGCGAGGAGATCGAGCGCCAGCAGCGGCATGAAGCCACCCCGATCGCCGAAGCCTTCGACTACGCCACGGTGCGTGGGCTGTCGGCCGAAGCACTGCAGAAGCTGGAGCGCGTGCGTCCGCAGACCATCGGCCAGGCGCAGCGGATCCCGGGCATGACCCCGGCGGCGATCTCGCTGCTGCTGGTGCACCTGGAACGCGCCCGCCGCGGCCGCGTGGCGTAACGCGGGATGGGTGGTAGATCCACGCATGGCGTGGATCTACTGCCTTCCACGCGAATGCACGCGCTAGCGTGCGTCGGCGCCGCCGCCCATGACCTTGAACAAGGTCACCCGGTTGCCCGCTTCCTGCTGCTGCAGCGCGATCAGGTCCTGCTGCGCGGCATACAGGCTGCGCTGTGCATCGAGTGCCTGCAGATAGCCATCCAGCCCGGTGCGGTAGCGTGCGTCGGCCAGCGTGTAGCTGCGCTGGCTGGCGGCGACCAGTGCGCGCTGCGCCTCCATCTGCGCGGTCAGGTGATCGCGCGTGGCCAGCGCATCCGCCACTTCACTGAACGCCTGTTGGATCGCCTTCTCGTACTGGGCGATGCCGATGTCCTTGCCGATCTTCGAGGCATCCAGCGAGGCCTTCAACGCACCGGCGTGGAAGATCGGCGCGGTGATGCTGGGCGCGAACGACCAGCCGCGGGTGCCGGCCGAGAACAGCGTCGACAACGCGCCGGAGCTGTGGCCGTAGTTGGCGGTGAGTGTCAGGGTGGGGAAGAACGCCGCGCGCGCGGCGCCGATATCCGCATTGGCCGCCTGCAGCGCATGTTCGGCGGACAGCACGTCCGGGCGCTGCAGCAGCACGCTGGAAGGCAGGTTGGCCGGCAGCGGCGCCAGCGCCACGCTGCCGTCCAGCGCCTGTGCGCCGGGCAGCAGGGCCGCATCCAGCGGTGACCCGACCAGCAGCTGCAACGCATCGCGATCCTGCGCCTGCTGGGTCTGCAGCTTGGCCAGTGCACCGCGCGCGGCTTCCACGCTGGTCTGCACCTGCGACAGGTCCAGTCCCGAAGCCAGGCCCTGCGCATGCCGGGCTTCGGTCCGCTGCAGGGTCTGCTGCTGGCTGTCCAGGGTCTGCCGGGTGAACGCCAGCGACTGCTCGTCGGCCGCCAGTGCCAGCCAGGCGGTCGCCACTTCGGCAACCAGGCTGGTGCGTGCGGCACGCTGGTTCTCGGCGCTGGCCAGCCAGTTCTGCACGGCCTCGTTGTTCAGGCTGCGGATGCGCCCGAACAGGTCCAGTTCCCAGCTGCTGATGCCCACCTGCACGGCATCGGATTCGGTCACCTGGGTGACGCCCATCTCGCTGTTGGAATCGCTCACCCGTGAACGGGTGACGCTGCCGCTGGCATCCACCGAGGGCAGCAATGCCGCACGCTGGATGCGGTACTGTGCACGCTGCTTCTCCACCTGCAGTACCGCCACGCGCAGGTCACGGTTGTTCTGCAGCGCCAGCGCGATCACCTGCTGCAGGCGAGGCTCGAGGAACACCTCGCGCCAGGCCGGCATCGCCAGCGCCGGATCGGCCACGGCGGTTGCAGCATTGCCGAACTGCACCGGCACCGGCGCCGCGGGGCGCTGGTAGTGCGGCGCCATGCTCACGCAGCCGCCCAGCACGGTGGTCATCGTCGCGGCCGCCAGGGCACGCAGCAGCATCGGCTTCATGGGCTTGCCTCCGGGGCAGTGGCTTCGGCCGGTGCGCGGCCCGGGAACATGCGGCGCACCAGCAGGTAGAACAACGGCACGAAGAACATGCCCAGCACCATCGAGGCGACCGTGCCGCCGGCCACGCCGGTACCCAGCGAACGGCGCGCGGCCGAACCGGCGCCGGTGGCGAACACCAGCGGCAGCACGCCCATCAGGAAGGCCAGCGAGGTCATCACGATCGGCCGCAAGCGCAGGTATACCGCCTGCAGGATCGCCTCGCGGGTGCTCTTGCCCTGCTGCTCGAGGATGCGCGCGAACTCGACGATCAGGATGCCGTTCTTCGCCGCCAGGCCGATCGTGGTCAGCAGGCCGACCTGGAAGTACACGTCGTTGTTGAGGCCACGCAGGTTCATCAGCAGCACCGCGCCGAACACGCCGACCGGCACTGCCAGCATCACCGCGAACGGGACTGCCCAGCTTTCATACAGCGCTGCCAGGCAGAGGAACACGAACAGCAGCGAGATGGCGTACAGCATCGGCGCCTGGTTGCCCGACAGCTGCTCCTGGTAGGCCATGTCCGACCAGGCGTGGCTGAAGCCTTCCGGCAGGCGGTCGGCCAGGCGCGCGATCTCGGCCATCGCCTCGCCGGAGCTGACGCCCGGTGCCGGCTGGCCGGTGATCTCCATCGCCGATACGCCGTTGTAGCGCTGCAGCGCGGCCGGCGCGCTGGTCCAGTGGGCGCTGACCAGCGACGACAGCGGCACCATCTGCCCGGCCTGGTTGCGCACGCTCCAGCGCTCGATGTCCTGCGGCTGCATGCGTGCTTCGGCGGTGCCCTGGATGAACACCTTCTTGATGCGGCCCTTGTAGATGAAGTTGTTGACGAAGTCGCCGCCCAGGGCCGCGTTCAAGGTGTCATTGATGTCCTGCGGGTTCACGCCCATGGCCTGTGCCTTGGCGTCATCCACCTTCACCGCGTACACCGGTGCGTCTTCCAGGCTGGCATAACGCACGTTGACCAGCTTCGGATCCTTGGCGGCTTCCTTCAGCAGGGTGTTGCGCGCGGCCACCGCGGCCGCATGGCCGGCACCGCCTTCATCCTGCAGCTCCAGGGTGAAGCCACCGGCGTCGCCGAGGCCGAGGATCGCCGGTGGCGAGGTGATGAACACCTGCGCGTCGGGCACGCTGGCCATCTGCGCGGTCAGGCGTGCGGCAATGGTGTCGGCGTCATCCTTGCGGTCATCCCAGTCCTTCAGGCGGATGAAGGCCTGGCCGACGTTCTGCCCGCTGCCGGTGACGCTGAAGCCGGCGGTGGCCTGGATCGACAGCACGCTGTCGTCCTTCACCGCCGCCGCACTGAGGCGATCCATCACCGCACGGGTCTGTTCCAGGGTGGAACCGGCCGGCAGCTTGACCAGTGCGTTGAGCATGCCCTGGTCCTCATCGGGCAGGAACGCGCCGGGCAGGTGCCACAACAGCAACCCGGTGGCCACGCTCAGCACCAGGTAGAACAGCACGCCCAGCGTGCGCCGGCCGAGGAAGCGATCGACGCGGTGGCGCAGGCCGTTGGAGGTGCGCTCGAAGCGGTGGTTGAACCAGATGAAGAACTTGCCCAGCAGGCTCGGCTCGCCACCGTGATCGCCGTGCGGGTGGCCGCCCTTGGGAATCTGATGCAGGATGCTGCCGCACAGCGCCGGGGTGATGGTCATCGCCACCAGCACCGACAGGATCATCGCAGCGGCGATGGTCACCGAGAACTGGCGGTAGATCACCCCGGTGACGCCGCTGAAGAACGCCATCGGCAGGAACACGGCGGTCAGCACCAGCACGATGCCGACCAGCGCGCCGGTGATCTGGCCCATCGCCTTCAGCGTGGCCGGCTTCGGCGCCAGGCCCTCGAAGGTCATCACCCGCTCCACGTTCTCCACCACCACGATGGCGTCGTCCACCAGCAGGCCGATCGCCAGCACCAGCGCGAACATGGTCAGCGTGTTGATCGAATAGCCGAACGCGGCCAGCACGCCGAACGTGCCCAGCAGCACCACCGGCACCGCGATGGTCGGGATCAGCGTGGCCCGCCAGTTCTGCAGGAACAGGTACATCACCAGCACCACCAGCACGATCGCCTCGATCAGGGTGATCACCACTTCCTTCAGCGAGATGGTCACGAACGGCGTGGTGGTGAACGCCACGTGGTAGCTGTAGCCGTGCGGCCAGTACTTCTGCAGCTGCTGCAGGCGCGCCTCGATGGCCTTGGACACGGCGATGGCATTGGCACCGGCATTGAGCTCGATGCCCAGCGAAGCCGACGGCTTGCCGTTGAAGGTGCTGATGCTGTCGTAGCTTTCCGGGCCCAGGCCGATCTTCGCCACGTCACCCAGGTGCACCACGCTGCCGCCGGCATCCGCCTTCAGCACCACCTGCGCGAACTGTTCGGGGGTGTGCAGACGGCTGCGCGCGGTCACCGTGGCGTCGAGCTGCTGGCCCTTCAGCGCCGGCTGGCCACCGAGCTCACCGGCCGACACGTCGGTGTTCTGCGCCTGCAGCGCAGTCTCGATGTCCGAGGGCATCAGCGCGTACTGGCGCATCTTCTCCGGGTCCAGCCAGATACGCATGGCGTATTCCTGGCCGATCGGCTGGATGTTGCCGACGCCACTGACGCGGCTGATCTGATCATCGATGCGCGCTTCCATGAAGTTGGCGACATCGAAGTTGTCCATGCTGCCGTCCTCGCTGGTGAACGACAGCACCTCGAAGATCGAACCACTGGACTTGGTGATGGTCAGGCCGTTCTGCTGCACCGCCTGCGGCAGGGTCGCCATCGCGGCCTGCAGCTGGTTCTGCACCTGCACCTGCGCGGTGTCCGGGTTGGTGCCGGTGGCGAACACCAGGTTGACCTGCGCCGAGCCGTCGGAGGCACTGGTGGAGGTCATGTACATCAAGTGGTCCAGGCTCTGCTGCGACTGCTCGATGACCTGGGTGACCGCGTTTTCCACGGTCTGCGACGAGGCGCCGGTGTAGGTGGCGCGGATGGTGATGGTGGGCGGGGCGATCTGCGGGTAGCGGTCCACCGGCAGGATCAGGATGGCGAGCAGGCCGAGCAGGCTGACCGCGATGGCGATCACCCAGGCGAAGATCGGCCGGTCGATGAAGAAACGAACCATGTGCGGCAGGCCTCAGTGCGACTTTTCGTCGGTGTTGCCGTTCGGATCGATCGCCGGCATCGCCGCCAGCTGCGTCGACGTGGCCGCCACCGCCTTCACCTGCTGGCCGAGCGATACCGCACTGCCATTGCTGACGATCACCCGCTCGCCGGCCTTCAGGCCCTCGGTGATCTGCCACTGGTTGCCCACCACCTGGCCGGTGCTGACCCGACGCTCCAGCACATGGTTGCCGGCGTCGAGCAGGCGCAGCAGCGGCTCGCCGCGCTCATTGCGCACCACCGCCTTCTGCGGCACCAGCAGGGCGCGCGCGTCGGTGGCCATCGGCAGCACCGCCTTCAGGTACATGCCGGGCAGCAGCAACCCGTCCGGATTCGGGATGACCGCGCGCAGCACCACGTTGCCGGTGCCCGGATCAACCGCGCTGCCGACGAACTCCAGCGTGCCCTCGTGTGCGTAGGTACTGCCGTCCTCGAGCAGCACCTTCACCTGCGCCTTGCCATCGATGGCCTTCACCAGCCCGGCATCGAGCTGCTTGCGCAATGCCAGCATCTGCGTGCTGGACTGGGTGACGTCCAGGTACACCGGGTCCAGCCGCTGGATGGTCGCCAGCGCCGCATCCTGGCCGGCGGCGACCAGCGCGCCGGCGGTGACGCTGGAGGTGCCGATGCGGCCGTCGATCGGCGCGGTCACCCGGGTGTAGTCGAGGTTGATGCGGGCCGCCTGCAACGCGGCGCGCGCGGCAATCACATTGGCCTGGGCCTGCTTCAGCGCCGAGGTGGCATCGTCGGCATCCTGCTTGCTGGCCGCATCCATGCCCAGCAGCGCGCGGGTGCGCTCGGCCTTGGGCTGCGCCGACAGCACGGTCGCCTCGGCCTGTGCCAGCTGGCCCCGGGCGGTATCGAAGGCCGCCTGGTACTGCGCCGGATCCACCTGGTAGAGCAGCTGCCCGGCCTTGACCTGCTGGCCCTCGGTGAACAGCCGCTGGCGGATCAGCCCGCCGATCTGCGGCCGCACCTCGGACACTTCGAACGGCACCGCACGGCCGGGCAGGGTCTGCTGCAGCGCCAGCGGCTGCGCGCTGGCGGTGATGACGCCCACTTCGGGCGTGGCCGGGGCCTCGGTCTTGCCTGCCGAGCAGGCCGCCAGGGCCAGCAGCAGGGGCAACAGCAGCGGACGGGGAGAACGGGACAGCGGGCGCAGGAGTGACATGGGGGGCGTGGGAGCCTTGCGTTGACCCGTGCACGCTGCCGTGGAACTGTGCAGAGAATATGGAGAATGTGCGACTGGCTCAGCTGGCGCTTGCTTTCAGCGCCGCATGCGCCGCTAATGGCCTCCGCGATGGCGAAGATTCGACTCAAATTCGGCCTGACCGCGAAGACCTTCCTCGCGATCTTCACCGCCTGCCTGCTGGTGCTGGCAGTGAACGGTGTTGCCAGCCGCGTGGCCTTCCAGACCGGCTTCCTGGACTACCTCAACGAGCAGGGCGACCTGCGCATGCAGCGCCTGATGCCCCACCTGCAGCGCGAGTACAGCGCGCATGGCGGCTGGGAGCACCTGCGCAATGACAGCGACCGCTGGGCGCGGCTGCTGCGCCCGGACCTGGCGCATGGGCATGAAGGACCGGTGCCACCACTGTCCGACCAGACCGGCGTACCGTCGCGGCTGGGCCTGTTCGATGCGCAGCACCGGTTCGTGGCCGGCAATCCGGACGCCACCAGCGATGACGATCCGCATCCGGTGCAGCTGGATGGGCAGACCGTCGGCTGGCTGGGCATGGTGCCGTTCCAGACTGTCATCGCCACCAACGATCTGAACTTCTACAACACCCAGGTGCGCGCCTGGTGGGTGATCGGCGCCTCGCTGCTGCTGGTGACCGTGCTGCTGGCGTGGCTGGTGTCACGCGCACTGCGCCAGCGCCTGGCCAAGCTGGCCGCGGCGACCCACCGGCTCGCCGCCGGCGACTACGCCACCCGCATCGAGCGCACCAGCGACGACGAACTGGATGCGCTGGTCAACGACTTCAACCGGATGGCGCAGGCGCTGGACGATACCGAGCGCAACCGCCGCGCCTTCATCGCCGATATCTCGCACGAACTGCGCACGCCGCTGGCGGTGGTGCGTGCCGAGCTGGAGGCGATCGAGGATGGCATCCGGCCGCTGGATCGCGCCAATCTCGGCGCCCTGCAGGGCGAGATCCGCCAGCTCGGCAAGCTGATCGACGACCTGCACGACCTGTCGATGACCCAGTCCGGCGGCCTGGCCTACCGCTTCGCGCCGCTGGACCTGGTGGCCCTGCTGCGCAGCGAGCTCAACGGCATGCGCGTGCGCTTCGGCAACGCCGGGCTGGCGCTGCAGGAAGACCTGCCGGAGGGCCCGCTGCAGGTCTCCGGCGATGAACGACGCCTGCAGCAGGTGCTCGCCAACCTGCTGGAGAACGCGCTGCGCTACACCCACGGCGGCGGCCACGTGCGGGTCCAGGCCATGCGCGTTCCCGCAGGCGTGCAACTGATCGTGGAAGACACCGCACCGGGCGTCCCGGCCGACAAGTGCGCGCTGCTGTTCGAGCGTTTCTACCGGGTGGAAAGTTCGCGCAATCGCGCCAGCGGCGGCAGCGGGCTGGGCCTGGCCATCAGCCACAACATCATCCTCGCCCACCACGGCCGCATCCACGCCGAACCCTCGCCGCTGGGCGGGCTGCGCGTGGTCATCACCCTGCCGGAGCCTGCATGAGCACGTCCCCCGCCGCGTCGGCGAAGATCCTGATCGTCGAGGACGAGCCGCGCCTGGCCTCGGTGTTGCGCGATTACCTGGCTGCCGCCGGCATGGCCAGCGAATGGGTGGATGATGGCGGCCGGGTGATCGAAGCATTCGCGCGCTACCAGCCCGACCTGGTGCTGCTGGACCTGATGCTGCCGCAGCGCGACGGCGTTGACCTGTGCCGCGAACTGCGCGCCAGCAGCGACGTGCCGGTGATCATGGTCACCGCGCGGGTGGAGGAGATCGATCGCCTGCTCGGCCTGGAGATCGGCGCCGACGACTACATCTGCAAGCCGTTCAGCCCGCGCGAAGTGGTGGCGCGGGTGGTGGCGGTACTGCGCCGCTACCGCCCGGATCCGGGTGCGCGGGCCAGCAGCGGCCTGCACATCGACGAACCCGCCGCACGCGCCACCTGGAACGGCAAGGGCCTGGACCTGACCCCGGTGGAGTACCGTCTGCTGCGCACGCTGCTGGCTACGCCGGGCCGGATCTGGGCACGCGACGAACTGCTCGACCGCCTCTACCTGGACCACCGCGTGGTGGTCGACCGCACCGTCGACAGCCATGTGCGCAACCTGCGCCGCAAACTGGCCGACGCCGGCATGGAAGGCGAACCGATCCGTTCGGTGTACGGAATGGGTTACAGCTACGAACCCTAGCAACCTGTAGCGCCGAGCCCATGCTCGGCTGTGATGCTCGGCTGCCCTGCGGAGCCGGGCATGGGCTCGGCGCTACAACACCCCACGCGGGTATCATCGGCGGGTAACCGCTGATTTCCGGAGAGACCGATGAACCCGCTGCGCCCCTTCCGCGACAAGATGCCCGTCCTCGGCGAGCGCGTGTACATCGATCCGGCCTGCACCCTCATCGGCGACGTGGAGCTGGCCGACGACGTGTCGGTGTGGCCGGGCACGATCATCCGCGGTGACGTCAACTACGTGCGCATCGGTGCGCGTACCAACGTGCAGGACGGCACCATCATCCATGTCAGCCACCACAGCCCGTACAACAAGGCCGGCTACCCGACCCTGATCGGCGAAGGCGTGACCGTCGGTCACGGCTGCATCATCCACGCCTGCACCATCGGTGATTACAGCCTGATCGGCATGGGCGCCTGCATCCTCGACGGTGCCCGCGTGGAGCGCCACGGCTTCGTCGGCGCCGGTGCGGTGATCGGTCCCGGCAAGGTGGTGGGTGAAGGCGAGCTGTGGGTCGGCAACCCGGCACGCCCGGCGCGCACGCTGAGCGCCAAGGAAATCGAGGCGCTGCACTACTCGGCCGACCACTACGTGCGGCTGAAGGACGAATATCGGGGCTGAGCCGCCAACGGCGGCATGCGGCTCTGCTAAAGTCTTGGCCCGACCAGGACCTGTCGAGACCCCCATGCCTGTGGCTGCCTGCCGGAGAGGACTCCGGCGCCCACAACCAAGGCCGTCGCACTGATGGCCGCAGCGATGCTCGATACCTACCGCGAGGTGGTGACGCCGGAGGGTGTGCTGCTGCAGTTGCCGGCCGCCGGCTCGCTGCCCCGGGCGCTGGCCTGGCTGATCGATCTCGGCGTGCGCATCGCGGTGCTGGTGCTGATGTCGTTTCCGCTGGCCCTGCTCGACACGTTCGGCTTCGGCCTCTACCTGGTGCTGATGTTCCTGGTCTACTGGACCTACCCGATCGTCTGCGAAGCGCTGTGGGGCCGTACCCTGGGCAAGCGCGCACTCGGCCTGCGCGTGCTGTCGCGGGAGGGCGCACCGGTCGGCTGGATGGCGGCGATCACCCGCAACCTGCTGCGTACCGTGGACATGCTGCCGTTCGGCTACGCACTGGGCCTGCTCAGCAGCCTGTTCGATCCCCACGGCCGTCGCCTTGGCGACCTGGTGGCCGGCACCGTGGTGGTGCATGCGCCCTCGCTGTACCTGCCGCCGCCGCCGACCATCGACAGCGTGCTGGCACCGCCGCAGCCGCTGCGCCCGGAAGAGCAGGCGGCGCTGATGGCGTTCGCCGAACGCGCACCGCGGCTGCCGGCTGCGCGCCAGCAGGAGCTGGCCGGGATCGCCGAACCGCTGACCGGTACCCAGGGCCAGATCGGCGTGCTGCGCCTGTATGCCATGGCCAACTGGCTGTTGGGGCGGCGATGAAGCAGGAACAGTTCGTTGCCCGCTACCAGCAGGAGTGGCAGGACCTGGAGCAGTGGCTGCTGCTGCGCGCGGGCGCCTCGCGCCGCACGCGGCGCAAGGCCAGCGGCCTGGCCCTGGATGACACCGCCGTCCCGCAGCGCTACCGGCGCCTGTGCCAGCAGCTGGCGCTGGCCCGCGAACGCGGCTACAGCCCGCAGCTGGTGCAGCGCCTGCAGCAGTTGATGCAGCAGGGCCACAGCGTGCTGTACCGCACCCGGCCGACACGCTGGCGCGCGGCGCTGGAATTCCTGGTGGCCGATTTCCCGTTGCTGGTGCGCAGCCAGGCGCGCAGCATGTGGGTGGCGTTGGCGATGTTCGCGCTGCCGGCACTGGCCTGCTTCGTACTGGCGCAGGTCTATCCGGACCTGATCCACATGCTGATGGACAACCGCCAGATCGCCGCGATGGAGCGCATGTACGACCCGGCCGCCGAACGCCTGGGCCGCGACAGCGGTACCGACTGGATGATGTTCGGCCACTACGTGATGAACAACATCAGCATCGCGCTGCGCACCTTCGCCAGCGGCCTGCTGGCCGGACTCGGCACGTTGCTGGTGCTGCTGTTCAATGGCGTGACCCTCGGCGCGGTGGCGGGCCACCTGCAGCATATCGGCCACGGCGGGCCGTTCTGGCGCTTCGTCGCCGGCCACGGTGCCTTCGAGCTGACCGCGATCGTGATCGCCGGCGGTGCCGGCCTGCAGCTGGGCATGAAGCTGCTGGCTCCAGGCCGGCGCAGCCGCCTCGATGCGCTGGTCGACGGTGGCCGCATCGGTGCCCGGTTGTGCCTCGGCGTGGCCTTCATGCTGCTGGTTGCGGCCTTCATCGAGGCGTTCTGGTCGTCAATCGCCGAAGTACCGGCATGGGGCAAGTTCAGCGTGGCCGGCGTGCTGTGGGCCGGCGTGCTGCTGTGGCTGTGGCGCGGTGGGCGTGGAGGCGGCGATGCGCATTGACCGCCTGGACGTGGTGCTGCGCGCCCGCAGCGGCTGGGAAGCCATGGAACTGGGCAGTGCCCTCGCCCGCCGCCACGCGCGCGCGGTGTGGGGCAGCTGGCTGCTGGCCAGTGCGCCGCTGTTCCTGCTCTTCAATGCGCTCGGCTGGTGGCTGGATGCGTTCGGCTGGGCGTGGCTGGCGATGTGGTGGTGCAAGCCGCTGTTCGAACGCGCGCCACTGTACGTGCTCTCGTGCGGCATCTTCGGCGAGCCGGTGGGCGCGCTGGCGGCACTGCGCGCGCAGCGCCACTGGGGCAACAGCGGCTTCTGGGGCTACCTGGGCTGGCGCCGCTTCAGCGTGCTGCGCAGCCTGTGCCTGCCGGTGAACCTGCTGGAAGGCAACGCGCCGGGCCAGCGCGGCCCCCGTCGTCGCGCGGTGGCCGCCGGCGTTGCCGGGTCGGCCCTGGTGCTGACGGTGACCTGCATGGCGTTCGAAGCGGTGCTGGTGTCCGGCACGATCGGCGCGGTGTTCATGTTCATGCCGCTGGACCTGATGTCCGAATCCTGGCGCGCAGCGTGGGACATGATCGGCCAGGACACCCCGGCATGGGCTCAATTGGGCTTCAACCTGGCGTGCTGGCTGGCCTCGGTGATGATCGGCCCGTTCTTCGTCGGTGCCGGCTTCGGCCTGTACTTGAACCGGCGTACCCAGATGGAAGCCTGGGATGTCGAAATCGCCCTGCGCCGGCTGCGTGATCGCCTGCTGCCGGCGGCGTCGACGCTGGCCCTGCTGCTGTGCCTGGCGCTGCCATTGGCCTCCGCGCCGGCGCATGCCCAGGATCCGGATGCCGAGCCTGCGCGTGCGCTGGGCAAGCCCAGCGACCTCGCCAGCGATGACGGCGACGATGCGCCTGCGGTCGACCCGGCCAATACCGCGGCCACGATCTTCGGCAGCACGCCGGTGGATACCGCCGGTTTCCGCCAGGCGGTGAACCGCGCCTTTGAAGACCCGTTGCAGCGGCCGACCCGCCAGGTCACGCACTGGAAGCCGATCGAACAGGCCGAGAAGAAGAAGAAGGAAGACAAGCAGCTGCAGAGTGACAGCAGCAACCAGGCAGAACGCAAGCCGCGCAAGGACGGTATCGCCTGGCTGGCGCGGTTGGCCGAATGGGGCCTGTGGGGCCTGCTGGGCATCCTGCTGCTGGTCCTGTTGCTGACCGCACGGCTGTGGCTGCCCTGGCTGCGCGGCAGCGGCCGGCGCAAGGCCGAGGCGGCGCCGTCGGTGGTCGAGGAAGCGGTGGAACTGCCCGCGGTGCTGCCGCCGGATGTGGCCACCCAGGCCGGCCTGCTCTGGGACCAGGGCCGGCCACGCCAGGCGCTGGCCCTGCTCTACCGCGCCAGCGTGCGCACGGTGGGCGAGCGCAGCGGCATCGCACTGCCCCCCGGCGCCACCGAAGCGCAGTGCCTGCGCGCTTCGCGGCGCATGCCCGACGCCAGCGACCGCGAGCTGTTCGCGCGCATCGTGCGCATGTGGCAGTACGCCGCTTATGCGGGCCAACTGCCCAGCCGCGGCGACTTCAACACGCTGGCCGACGCGCTTCGCCAGCAGTACCGGTGGCAGGCATGAGCCCACGCCTGTTCTGGTCATTGCTGCTGGGCCTGCTGGTGCTGCTCGGCGTGCCGCTCACCATCCTCTACCTGCGCACGCACGAGCGGGTGACCGAGACCCTCACCCTGCCGCCGCAGGGCGAGGCCGGCTACAACCCGTTGTACGTGCTGGGCCAGGCGCTGCGCGCCGATGGCATCGACGTGCATTCGCGGCCCCGGCTGGAACTGCAGCAGATGACGCTGGCACCCGATGACACGGTGGTGCTGCTGCAGGACAGCAGCGAACTTCCGGCACCGACCGCCCGCCAGCTGCTGGACTGGGTTGGCCGTGGCGGCCACCTGCTGGTACGCACGCCGCCACCGGCCGAGGACGATGCCAGCAGCACGCAGGGGCCATTGCTGGACCAACTGGGCGTGGACAGCCTGTTCCAGCGCAGCGAATGCCAGCCGTTCCAGATCGACGAGGGCCTGCCCCGCAACGAATTCTGTGGTAGCCGCCGCTTCACGCTCGGTTTTGCCGCGCGTGCACAGGCCGAGCGCCGCTGGGGCGGCGACCGCGACCTGGTGTTCGCACGGCTGCAGCACGGCCAGGGCCGGGTCAGCGTGCTGGCGGACATGGAGTTCATGCGCGGCGATCTCGATCGGGACGCCGGTCCGGCCGGCGCCGGGCTGCACGACCCCGCGCACCGCGACCTGGCCCGCTACCTGCTCGATCCGAACTACGGCAAGGGCGCGGTCTGGCTGATCTACGCCAGCCGCCCGCCGTCGCTGTGGTCGCGCGTGTTCTACCAGGGCTGGCCGCTGTGGGCGCCACTGCTGCTGGCCCTGCTGGGTTGGCTGTGGGCGCGCGCGCAGCGCTTCGGCAGCGTGCTGCCATCGCCGGTCCTGGAACGCCGTTCGCTGCTGGAGCACGTGCGCGCCAGCGGCGAGCTGCTGCTGCGCTTCGGTCACGGCACACGCCTGTACGACGCCGTGCTCGCCCTGTTCCTGCATCGCCTGCGGCTGCGCGCTCCGCTCGCCGCCGCACTCGAGGGCGCCCCCCGCGAACAGGCCATCGCCGCGCTGCTGAAGTGGCCGCAAGGCCGCGTCGCCAGCGCACTCACGCCCCCTCCGCCGCACGATACCTCCGCCCTGCGCGAGCGCATCCGCTTGCTGCTCCAGATGAGATCCCTGCTATGACCGAAGTCCCCGAGCTGCCGGCGGCCACCAACGCCCGCCTGATCGAACGCGTCGATGCCATCCGCGATGCCGTCGGCCACGCCTTCATCGGCCAGGCCGATGTGCTGGACCAGATCCTGGTGGCCCTGCTGGCCGGCGGCCACGTGCTGATCGAAGGCGTACCCGGGCTGGGCAAGACCCTGCTGGTGCGTGCATTGGCGCAGGCCCTGGAACTGGACTACGGGCGCGTGCAGTTCACCCCCGACCTGATGCCCAGCGACGTCAGCGGCCACGCCGTGTACGACCCGAAGAGCGAGAGCTTCAAGATCCGCCGCGGCCCGGTGTTCACCAACCTGCTGCTGGCCGACGAGATCAACCGCGCACCGGCCAAGACCCAGTCGGCGCTGCTGGAGGTGATGCAGGAAGGCCAGGTGACCATCGAAGGCAAGGCCTTCACCCTGGCGCCCCCGTTCATGGCGCTGGCCACGCAGAACCCGCTGGAACAGGAAGGCACCTATCCCCTGCCGGAAGCACAGCTGGATCGCTTCCTGTTGAAGGTGCTGATCGACTACCCGCAGCTGGAGGACGAGAAGCGCATGGTGACTGCAATCACCAGCGGACGTGCCGCCAGCGATTTCGACCTGAGCCAGGTGCCGCGCGTGCTCGGCGCAGGCGAGCTGCTGGAACTGCAGCGCGCCACCGCTGCGATCACTGTCGATGACGAAGTGATCGACTACGCAGTGCGTATCGTCGCCGCCACCCGGCAATGGCCGGGCATCGCCGTGGGCGCCGGCCCGCGTGGCAGCATCGCACTGGTGCGTGCCGCGCGCGCGCAGGCCGTGCTGGCCGGCCGCGACTTCGTCACGCCGGACGATGTGCGCGACATTGCACGTCCGGCGCTGCGCCATCGCATCGCGCTGGCCCCGGAGCTGCAGATCGAGGGCCAGGACGCCGACGACGTGCTGGGCGCGCTGCTGGCCAAGGTGGAAGCGCCGCGCCGATGAGGCCTGCCCCGCTGCTGCTGGCACTGCTGTTGGCCTGGGCCGCACTGGGCGGCCTGGTGCTGGGCGGCCTGCTGCCGCGCTGGAGCTGGGTGCTGGCCGCCGTGGCGATCGCGCTGCCGGCGCTGCTGGATCTGTGGCGGCAGCGGCGGCGCCCTTCGCCCCAGGTGCAGCGCGAGCTTCCCGAAGCACTGGCACTGGGCGTGCGCCGCGAAGCCGCACTGCGGCTGCAGGCAGACACAGCGATGACCGTGCAGGTATTCGACCTGGTGCCGGGGGGCTGGCCGCTGCAATCGCTACCGCAGCGCCTGCGCCTGCAGGCCGGCCGCACTTCCACCCTGCACTACCACCTGCAGCCGCTGCAGCGCGGGCATTTCCGCTTCGAAGGCGTGCACCTGCGCATGCGCTCGCCCTGGCGGCTGTGGTGGCAGCAGCGCACCCTGCCGCCGGCGCTGGAGGTACGTGTCTATCCAAACTTCGTGCCCCTCACCCGCTTCGCCCTGTTCAGTGCCGACCAGGCCTCGCGGCTGGTCGGCGCGCACGTGAAGCGCCGCCGCGGCGAAGGCACCGACTTCCACCAGATGCGCGAGTACCGCGTCGGCGACAGCCTGCGCCAGCTTGACTGGAAGGCCACCGCGCGAGCGCGCAAGCTGATCTCGCGCGAGTACCAGGACGAGAAGAACCAGCAGCTGCTGCTGATGCTCGACAGCGGCCGCCGCATGCTGGCCAGCGAAGGCGGGCTGTCGCACTTCGACCACGCGTTGAACGCTTCGCTGGTGGTGGCCTACCTGGCGCTGCGCCAGGGCGACGCCGCCGGCCTGTTCGCTGCGGGCGGCGAACGCCGCTGGGTCCAGCCGCAACGCGGCATGGGTACGGTCGAGCACCTGCTCCGCGCCAGCTACGACCTGCAGCCCCGTGCGGTGGCCACCGATTACCTGGCCGCCGCCACCGAAGTGTCGTTGCGCCAGCGCCGGCGCGCACTGGTGATGCTGGTCAGCAACGTGCGTGACGAGGACATTGAAGACCTGCTGGCAGCGGTGCGCCTGCTGCAGCGGCGCCACCTGGTGTGCGTGGCCAGTCTGCGCGAACGCGAACTGGACGCTGTGCTGGAAGGCGAAGTGCAGACGCTGGAGGAGGCCGCCCAGGCCGGTGCCGCCGCGCTGTACCTGCAACAGCGCGCGAAGGCGCATGACGCACTGCGCAGCGAGAAGGTGATGGTGCTGGACGTGACGGCCGATGCCTTGCCCGCCGCGCTGGTGGAGCGCTACCTGGCGGTGAAGCGCGAAGGACTGCTCTGAGCAGACGCCGGGCGCGTCGCGCTGGTAGGTGCCAACCTTGGTTGGTACACCACCAGCAGCGCCGCCCCAGGTCGGCATCTACCCCTGCAGCAACCGCCGCTGCAACCGCTCCACCGAACGCTGCAGCAGCACCCGGTTGCGGGCCAGCTTCATCCACTGCGGCAGGCGCGAGAACATCGAGCCGTTGCTGACGCCCGCGCGCTCGCGCAGCGGTGCCACGGCGTAATCATGCAGCGCCTGCAGATGAGCGTCGTTGTAGGCCCACAGCAGGCCTGCGGCGGTCTTTTCAACCAGCCGCAGCGGCAGGCCGAAGTGCGGATCGATCGGCTCGTCGCGATGCGCCCGTGACAGCGTGACCTCCACCTCGCTGCTGCGCCCGCACTGGCTGCAGTCCGCGGCCAGCGTCCGCAGCACGGACGTTGCGCGTGCGCGCCGCAGCTCGGCGCTGACCCACTTGTGCCCGCAGTAGGCGCAGGGGCGGTAGCCGCTGTAGCGCACCGGGCCGACCCAGTCGCCCACACCACACCGCGCGCAGCCACAGCCGCCATCCAGCGCTTCGCTGCAGCCCAGGCAACGGAAACGGCGCGCTTCGCGGGGACCGATCACCCAGCCCGGCGTGTCGCACCGATGGCAGCGCACGGCCACCCGGTCGGCGTAGTGCCACAGGCCGTGGCCATCATCCAGATGGCGTCCGGGCAGCGGCGCGGGCCGCAGGTTGCGGTTGCGCCGCACCCCCATCAGACGTAGATCCGCGTCGGTGCCTCGTCGACGATGGCATGCGGCACGAAGCGCGCACTGTCGCGGGTGATCGCGCTGTCGTCCTCGCGGATGCCGATCCCGCAGGCGTGATCGCCCACCACCCAGCTGCCGATCAGCGGATAACCACCTTCGAAGCGGGTGAGCGGATGCGCACGCTGGATGATCGCAGGGCCGTCGTAGGGCCCCTCGCTGCGCTGGGTGCTGCCATCGGCCAGGTGCATCTCGATGTTGGCGCCTTCGCGCGAGAACAGCGGCTTGCGCACCCAGCCCGAAGCCAGCGTGCTGCCGTCATCGAAGTGCGCTTCCAGCAGGTTGGGATGGCCCACGTTGCGCTGCCACAGCAGCGGCAGGATGCCCTTGTTGCTCAGCACCGCCTTCCACGCCGGTTCCAGCAGCTGCACGCCCGAGCCAGGCAGCGCGCGGCCGAACTCCTCGGCCATCAGGTCTTCCAGCGGATACAGCTTGAACAACGTGCCGATCACCGAGTCGTCCAGCGCGGTGAAGCGGCCGTCCTCGGACAGGCCGATGTCCTCGATGGCGATGGCCTGGCCATGCAGGCCGGCCTGCGAGGCGCAGTCGCGCAGGTAGTCGACGGTGCCGCGATCCTCGTCCGAGCTGCCCACCGCGCTGAAGTACAGCGGCGGCGGAAGCTGCTGCGCCAGTTCGCCGAAGCGCTCGACCAGCGCCTCGTGGATGGCGTTGAACTGGTCGGCATGCTGCGGCAGGCGACCGGCATTGCGCTGGTCCTCCAACCACTGCCACTGGAAGAAGCTGGCCTCGAACAGCGAGGTCGGCGTGTCGTAGTTCAGTTCGTACAGCTTGGCCGGGCCGGTGCCGTCGTAGGCCAGGTCCAGGCGGCCGTACAGATGCGGCTGGCGCCGGCGCCAGCTGTCGGCGATCCAGTCGCGGTAGTGCGACGGAATCGCCAGTTGGTCCATCAGGCGCTCGCTGCCGACGATGTCACCGACCAGGTCCAGCGCCATCTGGTGCAGCTCGGCGCTGGGGTCTTCGATGTCCTGTTCGATCTGGCGCAGGGTGAACGCGTAGTACGCACGTTCATCCCAGTACGGCTGGCCATCGATGGTGTGGAAGCGGAACCCCGCTTCATCCGCGCGCGCCCGCCACTGGGCACGCTCGGCAATCCGGATGCGCTGCATGGGTCGATCAGCCGCCGTAGCTGCCGCTGGTGCTGCGGCGTGCGCTGGTGTTGCCGAAGCCACCGCGGCTGGCGGTGACCGCACGGTTCGGCTCGCTGGTGACCGGGGCCAGGCCGGCCTTGCCCGCGCCGATGCCGCTGGCGGTGTTCAGGCCACCGGTGCCACCCGGCGCCGGGCGCGCCCAACCGGCGCTCTTGTCCTGGTAGGCCGGTGATGCCGCCGGTGCCTGCGGGGCGAGCCCGCCGCGGTTGCTCAGCATCTGCGACATGAAGAAGCCCATCATCATCGGGCCGATGAACGAGGTACCGGCCGAGGTGTGCTGCTGCACGCACTGTTCCGGCTTGTAGTCCTTCTCGCAGGCTTCCTTGCTGGCGTACTTCGGCGCCGCGTCGGCGGCCTGCTTCTGCGCTTCGGCGAAAGCATTGCGGCACGACGAAGGATCACCGGTGGCCTCGGTGCAGGCCTCGACCGAGGTGTACAGGCCTTCCTGCACCTTCACCTCCGGCTCCTTCTGGCAGGCGGTGAACAGCAGCGGCGCAGCGCTCATCAGCAGCAGCGCGGTGGTGCGGGAACGTTTCATGGCTTCATGCCCTGTCGACGGATCAATGCCCCAATGATGCCAAATCCAGGCCAACAACCGGAATCGGCAAAGTCCGAAAGATGAACGGACTTTCATGTTCGTCGGGCATCGGGGTCAGAGCCCATCGCGCCGCGATGGGATCCCACCCCAGGGCGGCGCATCGCTCGGGTGAGTGCCAACCTGGGCTGCGAGCGCTGAAGGTGGTTGCAGCAGCAACCGAAAAAATTGGCCATGATCGGGCGACCCCCACGTCGTACGGCCCGCCCGTTCCGCCAGCCATGCCTGAATACCGTTCCCGCACCTCCACCGCCGGCCGCAACATGGCCGGCGCCCGCGCCCTGTGGCGTGCCACCGGCATGAAGGACGGCGACTTCCACAAGCCGATCATCGCCATCGCCAACTCCTTCACCCAGTTCGTGCCCGGCCACGTGCACCTGAAGGACCTCGGCCAGCTGGTCGCGCGCGAGATCGAGCAGGTCGGCGGCGTCGCCAAGGAGTTCAACACCATCGCCGTGGATGACGGCATCGCGATGGGCCACGACGGCATGCTCTATTCGCTGCCCAGCCGCGAGATCATCGCCGATGCCGTGGAGTACATGGTCAACGCACACTGCGCCGACGCGCTGGTGTGCATCAGCAACTGCGACAAGATCACCCCCGGCATGCTGATGGCCGCGCTGCGCCTGGACATTCCGGTGGTGTTCGTCTCCGGCGGGCCGATGGAGGCCGGCAAAACCAGGCTGTCCGAGCACAAGCTGGACCTGGTCGACGCGATGGTGGTGGCCGCCGATGACAGCGCCTCGGACGAGAAGGTGGCCGCGTTCGAACGCAGCGCCTGCCCGACCTGCGGCTCCTGCTCGGGCATGTTCACCGCCAACTCGATGAACTGCCTGACCGAAGCGCTGGGCCTGTCGCTGCCCGGCAACGGCACCACGCTGGCCACCCACGCCGACCGCGAGGCGCTGTTCCGCCGTGCCGGCCGCCTGATCGTCGAGCTCTGCCACCGCTGGTACGGCGGCGAAGACCCGAGTGCGCTGCCGCGTGGCATTGCGACCCAGGCGGCGTTCGCCAATGCGATGACCCTGGACATCGCCATGGGGGGCTCCACCAACACCATCCTGCACCTGCTGGCGGCGGCGCAGGAAGCCGGCGTGGACTTCGACCTGACCCACATCGATGCGCTGTCGCGGCGCGTTCCGCAGTTGTGCAAGGTCGCGCCGAACACGCCGAAGTACCACATCGAGGACGTGCACCGTGCCGGTGGCGTGTTCGGCATCCTCGGCGAACTGGACCGCGCCGGCCTGCTCGACACCTCGGTGCCGACCGTGCACAGCGCCAGCCTGGCCGAGGCGCTGCAACGCTGGGACGTGGTGCGCAGCGACAACGACACCCTGCACACCTTCTTCAAGGCCGGTCCGGCCGGCATTCCCACCCAGGAGGCCTTCAGCCAGGCCACGCGCTGGCCGACGCTGGACGTGGACCGCGCCGAGGGCTGCATCCGCTCGCTGCAGCACGCGTACTCGCTGGAAGGCGGCCTGGCCGTACTGCGTGGCAACCTCGCACTGGATGGCTGCGTGGTGAAGACCGCCGGCGTGGACGAATCGATCCACGTGTTCGAAGGTGCCGCACGGGTCTACGAAAGCCAGGACGCCGCCGTGGCCGGCATCCTCGCCGATGAAGTGCAGCCGGGCGAGGTGGTGGTGATCCGCTACGAAGGCCCGAGGGGCGGCCCCGGCATGCAGGAAATGCTGTATCCGACCAGCTACCTGAAGTCGAAGGGGCTGGGCAAGCAGTGCGCGCTGCTCACCGACGGCCGCTTCTCCGGCGGCACCTCGGGCCTGTCGATCGGCCACGTCTCGCCGGAAGCCGCCAGCGGCGGCACGATCGGCCTGGTCGAGAACGGCGACCGCATCCGCATCGACATCCCGGCACGCCGCATCGACCTGCTGCTGGATGAGGCCACGCTGGCCCAGCGTCGTGCCGACGCCGATGCGCGTGGCTGGAAGCCGCGCGCACCGCGCCCGCGCAAGGTCACCAGCGCACTGAAGGCCTACGCCCTGCTCGCCACCAGCGCCGACAAGGGCGCCGTGCGCAACACCGCCCTGCTCGGCGATTGATCGAAAAGGGGACGGAGGGAATTAAGTCGTTTGTGGCACAAACGACTTAATTCCCTCCGTCCCCTTTTTTCAGCCGATCACGCGCTTGAACGGCGGCAGTGCGTCGATGATGCGCTTGCCGTAGCGGCGGGTCAGCAGCCGCGAATCGAGGATGACCACGCGGCCGGTGTCGGTCGAGGTCCGGATCAGGCGGCCGGCGAACTGGGTCAGCGTGCGCAGCGCGTGCGGAATCGCGATCAGGTTGAACGCATTGAGCCCGCGCCCTTCGAACCACTCGCTGAGCGTAGCGGTCTGCGGGTCGGTCGGCACCGCGAACGGTACCTGGGTGATCACCACCGTGGTGCACGCTTCGCCGGGCAGGTCGAGGCCTTCGCCGAACGAGTTCAGCCCGAACAGCACCGAGCCCTCGCCGGCCGCCACGCGACGCAGATGCTCGTCGATCAGCCGTGTCTTGGACATCTCGCCCTGCACCAGCACCTGCTTGCGGCGCGCCGCCGGCATCAGCCCGGCCACCTTCTCCATCTTCCAGCGCGAGGTGAACAGCACCATCGAGCCCTTCGCCCAGTCCAGCTCGGTGTCGAGGTAGCGCGCCACTTCACGCGGATGGCCTTCGCGGTCGTCCGGCGTGACCGGGAACTTCGGCACGATCAGCTCGGCCTGGTTGGGCAGGTCGAACGGCGACGACAGCGAGACCATCTCGGCCTCTTCAGGAATGCCGTTGTCGATCGCCAGCGACTGGAAGTCGCCACCGCCGGTCAACGTCGCCGAGGTCATCACCACCGAGTCCACTTCATCCCACAACAGCTTGCGCAGCACGTGCGCGGCCGATACCGGCGAGCCGTGCAGCACCAGGTCGCCATCGCGGGTGGCAGTGACCCAGCGTGCCATCGGCGGCGCACCCTCCTTGTCCTCGCGGCGCCACGCCTGCCACAGGTTGTACTGCTGCTCGATCATTTCCAGCGCCATGCCAAGGTTGCGCTGCAGGCGCTCGCGCGCGGCATCGTCCGGCTTGCCCTTGGCCACCTGCGCGGTCGCGGCATGCGCCCAGTTGTAGAGGCTGCGGGTATCGTCGGCCAGTGCTTCGATCGGTTCGCGCCAGGCCTCCGGCAGGCGGCCATTGGCCGCACGCCACATCGGCTCCTCGTCGGCCGGTGCCGGCATCCACACCGCTTCAATGTGGTCACGGAACGCGCGCAGCTGCTTGCTGACCTTGCTGGCGACCTCGATCGCCTCATTCGGCAACAGGTTGCCGAGGCGGTCCTTGTCGACCGCGCGGTAGGCACCGGCGATCAGGATCTGCAGGCGCCCGGTGCGCTTGGCCATCTCGTCCAGCGCCAGGCTGGCCGCGCCCTGGTCGATCGCCACGTTGCCAATGTGGTGGCCTTCGTCCAGCACCAGCAGCATGTCCGATGGCGGCGCGATCAGCGGCTGGCCGTTGTCGCTGTCGCCGATCGACAGCGCCGACAGCAGCAGCGCATGGTTGGTGACCACGATCTGAGCATCGCGCACCGTATTGCGCGAGCGCAGTACTGCGCACTGCGCCGAGTACGCGCAGCGACGCCCGGCGCACCCCGAAGCCGGCGTGGTGATGCGGCTGCGCAGGCCGGGGCTGATTGTCTCCGGTGCATTGTCAATGTCGCCATCCCAGCTGCCGCCGGTGAAGGCATCGGTCAGGCGCTTGGCGATGTCCATCTCGATCGGCGCCAGCGGCCGGTCGAACAGCGGCGCGTCATCCTCGAACATGCCGCCCTGCGCGCCTTCGCCCTGCGCCTCGGCGGCGTTGCGCGTGCACAGGTAGCGGGTGCGGCCCTTGGCCAGCGCTACGGTTGCCTCCAGGCCGGTGGCCTTGAGGAAGTTCGGAATATCGCGCTCGACCAGCTGCGACTGCAGCGCCACGGTACCGGTGCTGATCACCAGCTTCTTCTTGCTGGCCAGCGCGATCGGCACGCCTGCGGTGAGGTAGCCCAGGCTCTTGCCGACGCCGGTGGGTGCCTCGACCACGCCAACGCCACCACTCTTCGACAGCGCACGCGATACCACGCCGATCATCTGGCTCTGCGAGCGGCGGGTGGAAAAGCCGGGGGTGTTGGCCTGCAGCGTCGTGTACGCCTTGCGGATCGCGTCCTTCAAGGGCTCATCGAGCGTGCGCGGTGCGGCGACGGTTTCGGTCACGCCGGGAACTACCGTAGCTGGATCAGGCCGGTCATTGTCGCATGACCGGCCCGGTCCGCCGTCGCTGCCACCCTGAACGGGCCAGCGACGACGCCCTGCGGCGGGATGAACACGCAGGGCACTGCTGGCGACGGCCGGCGGCCGTTAACCGGGGGTCATTGCACGGCGTTGCCGCGCAGCCGCAGCAGGCGTACCAGTGCCCACACCAGCAGGACCACGCCGATCGCCTCGACCATCGCCAGCGCGAAGTGCAGCACCCCGAGGATGGCCCCCATGCCCGAGATGGCGCTGAAGTTGCCACTGCTGACCAGCCACATCGGCAGCACGCCGGCGGCCAGGCCGCCCAAGCTGGACAGCAGCAGCAGCAACAGGCCGACCAGCGCGCCGGTGCGGGTCGCATCACGCGGTGCACCGATCACCCAGACCAGGCCCACGCACAGTGCGATCAGCACCGGCAGGCGCACGCCGACCATGCTCAGCACGGTCACCATCAGGGCTGTACCGTCCATCGCTCAGTCCTCGCCGGCCAGTACCGCCGACCCCTGGCGCAGCGCCTGGTAGACCTCGTCGGTCTGCGGGCGCACGCCGTGCCACTGCAGGAAGCTCTCGGCCGCCTGTTCGACCAGCATGCCGAGGCCGTCCACGGTATTGCGGCACTGCGCCGCGCGGGCCCAGGCCAGGAACGCGATGGCCGCCTCGCCGTAGTTCAGGTCAACCGCGGTGGTCATCGAATTGACCAGCGACAGCGGCAGCTTGAACTCGACGTCGCGGTCGCGCCCGGCCGAGGTGGCATTGACGATCAGCTCGAAGTCGCCCAGCTCGCGCAGGTCTTCCCAGTAGCGGCTGATCGCGCGGCCCGGCTCGCCCATCGCATCGATCAGTTCGTCGGCACGCTCCGGCGTGCGGTTGACCACCACCAGCTCGGTGATGCCGGCATCGAGCAGGGCCGGGGCGACGCTGCGCGCGGAGCCACCCGCGCCGATCAGCAGCATGCGGCGGCCACGCAGGTCCAGGCCGTGGCGATCGGTCAGGTCGCGCACCAGGCCGATGCCATCGGTGGTGTCACCGTGCCAGCGGTCGCCCTTGCGCAGCAGCGTGTTGACCGAGCCGGCGCGGCGCGCGCGCGCGGTCAGCGTGGTGCACAGCGAGAACGCGGTTTCCTTGTGCGGCAGGGTGACGTTGGCGCCGACACCGCCCTCGGCGGCGAACGCCTCCAGGCCAGCCAGGAACGCTTCCGGGGCCAGGTCGATCGCGCGGTAATCCACCGCGATGCCTTCCTGGCGACCGAACGTCGCATGGATCTGCGGCGACTTCGAGTGGGCAACGGGGTGTCCGAAGACGGCGTAACGGTCGGTCATGGAATCCTCAAGCTGGCTAGACTGATGCTCTTTCGTGCACGGACCTGGATGATGCGCATCACCCCGCCCCTGCTGGTGCTTGCCGCCAGTCTACTCTCTGCCCCGGTGGCGATGGCGTTGAACGAGTACGGCATCGAAGGCATGGGGGTGGTATCGACCCGCGCCGACGAGGGCCGCGCCACGCTCAGCGCCGATGGCCAGCGTATCGTCTTCGCCCGCCGTGGCGAGGCCGGCTGGGGCCTGTGGGAAGCACGCGTGGTCGATGGCCGCTGGCAGCAGGCACAGGCGCTGACCGTGGGCGTGGCCGGCGAAGCGCGCGATCCCTACTTCAGCCGTGATGGGCGCTGGCTGCTGTTCGCCGCCGGCCGCGAGGGCAGGCTGGCGCTGTACCGCGCCGCGCTGGGCGCCGATGGGCAAGCGGGCAAGGCGCAGGCCCTGGCCGGCGATGGCGGTCGCCAGCAGGAGCGTGGACCGGCCCTGAGCGCGGATGGCCGGCGCTTGCTGTTTGCCCGCCAGCTGGGCGATGGCCGCGGCTGGGACCTGTTCGTGGCGGCGCTGGACGCGCAGGGGGTGCGTGGCCAGGCCGTGCCCCTGACCGCATTGAACAGCGCCGCCGACGAGACCGATGGGGATTGGCTGGGCAACGACGGCGCGGTGGTGTTCAGCCGTAGCACCGGCAGCACCGCGCAGGTCTGGAGCAGCGGCTGCGCATGGAGCGGCGTGGCGCTGCAGCCCTTGGGGCTGTCGTTCAACCAGGCCGACGGCTGGACCGGCGCACCGGTGGTCGACACGGCCAAGCCGGGCGAGATGCTGGTCGCCAGCAGTGCCGCGAAGGCACCGCGTGCCGGCGGCGTGGACGTCTACCGGCTGGCGGTGCCGAAGGTGGCGGCGGTGCCGGGGTGCGTGCCTGCCGCCCGGTAGATGCCAACCTTGGTTGGCATGCGGGAAAGCGCCAACCAAGGTTGGCGGCTACCAGAACTGAGAGTCAGCGCGACAGCACCCTGGCGCGCTGCTGCTCGTACTCGATCTCGCTCAGCTGGCCGTTGTCCTTGCGCTGGTTCAGCGCGGCCAGTTCGGCCTGCACGCTGTCCGGCAGGGCCTGCTCACGCGCCACCTGGCGTGCGGCGGAAAGCTGCTCCGGCGGGCGCTTGCCGGCCCGCCAGGCCGCGATGAAGACGCCGACGATGATGGCGCCGAACACCAGTACCCCGGTGCCCCAGATCAGCCACTGCATCCATCCCAGTTCGGGTCCCATCGCGTAATCCTCCGTCTATCGTCGCGCTATTGTCAGCGCTCGCGCAGCCATCGCGCCACCTGCGGCGCGAAATAGGTCAGCACACCATCGGCGCCGGCGCGCTTGAAGCCCAGCAGCGACTCCATCACGCAGGCCCGTTCGTCCAGCCAGCCATTGGCGAAGGCGGCCTTCATCATCGCGTACTCGCCGCTGACCTGGTAGGCGAAGGTCGGCACGCCGAACGTCTCCTTCACCCGGCGCACCAGGTCCAGGTAGGGCATGCCCGGCTTGACCATCACCATGTCGGCGCCTTCTTCCAGGTCCAGCGCGATCTCGCGCAGGGCCTCGTCACCGTTGGCCGGGTCCATCTGGTAGGTCTTCTTGTCGGCCTTGCCGAGGCTGGCCGCACTGCCCACCGCATCGCGGAACGGGCCGTAGAACGCCGAGGCGTACTTGGCCGAGTAGGCCATGATGCGCACGTTGATGTGGTTGTCGGCGTCCAGCGCGCGGCGGATGGCGCCGATGCGGCCATCCATCATGTCCGACGGCGAGACGATGTCCACGCCCGCTTCGGCATGCGAGACCGACTGCTTGACCAGCGCTTCGACGGTGATGTCGTTCAGCACATAGCCCTTGTCATCGATGATGCCGTCCTGGCCGTGGGTGGTGTACGGATCCAGCGCCACGTCGGTCATCACCCCCAGCTCCGGGAAGCGCGACTTCAGCGCGCGGATCGCGCGCTGCGCCAGGCCGTCCTCGGCCCATGCCGCCGATGCATCCAGCGACTTCAGCGAGGGGTCGATCACCGGGAACAGGTCGATCACCGGAATGCCCAGCTCCAGCGCCTCTTCGGCCACCTTCAGCAGTTCTTCGATCGACAGCCGCTCCACGCCCGGCATCGACGGTACCGCGGTGCGGCCGGCAAGCTCGTGCACGAACACCGGGTAGATCAGGTCGTCGGTGGTCAGCGTGTTCTCGCGCATCAGGCGGCGCGAGAACTCGTCATGGCGCATGCGGCGCGGGCGGTAAAGCGGGTGGGACATGGTGGCAGGCTCCGAGGAGTGGCTATTGCAACAGGTAGCCCTGCGGCAGCAGGGGTTCGGGCAAGGGGCGTTCGCCGAGCGCATCGAGCTGGTCGATCTCGATGGTGCGCACCAGCGCGTCCAGCGGCAGGTCATTCGGCTCCAGGCCGAACGGGTCTTCCATTTCTTCGCCCAGCTGGTCCAGGCCGAAGAAGGCATAGGCCAGCACCGCCGACAGCACCGGCGTGCCCCAGCCCAGCGAACTGGCCAGGCCGAACGGCAGCAGCACGCAGAACATCCAGGCGCAGCGGTGCAGCAGCAGGGTGTAGGCGAACGGCAGCGGGGTGGTGAGGATGCGCTCACAGCCCGCCTGGATCGACGACATCGCATGCAGGCGCTCCTCCAGCTGGGCGTAGAGGATCGGGTCGAGGTCACCGGCACGCAGGGCCTGCGCCAGTTCGGCCGCGATCATCGACAGCAGCGCGTCGGGCACGTTCTCGCGCTGGCCGAGCTGTTCGCGCTGGCGCTTGTCCAGCCATGGCAGCGCCACCAGCGCCACGATGCGCCCACGCAGGCGCCCGGCCAGCGCATGCGCGAAGGCGGTGGTGACATAGGCGATGCGGCGGCGGCGGCCCGCGTCATCGGCCAGCAGCAGGTTCACCTGGCGGGCCAGCGAACGCGATTCGTAGACCAGCTGGCCCCACAGCTTGCGACCTTCCCACCAGCGCTCATAGCAGGCGCTGTTGCGGAAACTCAGGAAGATCGACAAGACCAGGCCGAGCAGGGTGAACGGCGTGACCGAGACGCGCTCGATGCCGGTTGGCGGCGCCAGTTCCACCACCGCGGCCACCGCGATGGACAGGATCAGGATGGCCAGCACCTTCGGTGCGATCGCTTTGACGATCGAGCCGCGCAGGATGTACAGCAGTTGCCAGCCGTGGGGACGGGGTCGGATGATCATGGGGCAGCCGCGCCGGGCGCGGATTCACAGGCACGCGGGGGGCTCGCGCAGCCATTCATTGTACGCCCCTGCCCGGCCGGCGGCCGTGTGCCTGCGACGCCCTGTCGCACCCGGGCCCGCGCTCAGATCACGCCGCCGCCCAGGCCCAGGCGGAGGATGCCGACCACCACCACGATGCCGTTCAGGACCAGCCCGGCCCAGGCCCGGCCACGCTTGGTCGGATGGGTGAACAGGATGCCCAGCGCAGCGATCACCGCACCAACGGCGGCGAACGGGATCAGGAACCAGTTGCCCCAGCCCAGCAGCGGAACCAGCGCCAGGATCATCCACAACAGCGCCAGTACGCCCCACAACAGACTGATCACACCCATGCCGCTCTCCCGCAGTTGGTTCCTGGCTCCACCATAGTCGTTCCGGTTGCCGCCGCCTACTGCCATTGGCGGGCCTGTCACCCGGCCCGTGCTAGCGTGGTGCCGTGCGTGCCCTGGCGCGGGTGTTGGCGCCGATTCAGAGTGGCCCGTCGATGATCGCAACCAGTCCTACAGGGGTCGTGCCATGAACATCCGTTGGGCCGCCGTGGCGGCCATTCTGCTGGTCACCGCGGGCTGTGCCAGCACCTCCAAGGTGATGTTGGGCCGCGCCCGCGCACCGATCGATCCGGCACTGGTGCAGATCTATTCGACGCCGCCGGCCGGTTCGCAGGAAATCGCCCAGCTGGAATCGGCATCCGCAGTGGGCTTCGGTACCCAGGGCCAGACCGATGCCGCCGTGGCGCGGCTGAAGCGCGAGGCCGCGGCGCTCGGCGCCAACGGCGTGGTGCTGATGGGCGTGGGCAGCAGTGGTTCGCCGGTCGGCATGTCGGTCGGCGCCGGCTCGTTCGGTTCGCATGTCGGCGGTGGCGTCGGCATTGGCATTCCGACCACGCAGAAGCGTGCCGCCGGCGTGGCGATCTGGGTACCCAACCCGGCCCCGCCGGCACGGCTGCCGCCCCAGGTGATCACCCCGCAGCGCTGATGCGCCAGCGTCACCGTCGGTAGTGCCGGCCGCTGGCCGGCAACTCCGTCCGGGATCCTTCAGGGGTCAGAGCCCTTTCCGCAGGAAAGGGCTCTGACCCCAGCGCCTCGCTTTCCTGCGGAAAGGGATCCGACCCCGCGTTCGGCGTTACCTGTACTTCGGCACGAACACCTTGTTCACCGCGTCGGCCAGCTGGTCCGGCGGCAGCAGGCCCTGGTCGAGCAGGAAGTTGTTGAAGGCCAGGCGGTCGAACTTCGCGCCCAGCGCCAGCTCGGTCTGCATGCGCAGTTCCAGGATCCGGGTGTAGCCGTAGAAGTAGCTGCCGGCCTGGCCCGGCATGCGCACCATGTAGCGATCCAGCTCCTGGGTCGCCATCGCCTTCGACAGGCCGACCTGCTCCATCAGCACGCGCTCGCCGTTGGCGCGGTCGGTCAGGCCAAGGTTGAGCATCGGGTCGAGCATCGCGCGCGCCGCACGCAGCAGGCGGAACTGCAGCGCGATCATCTGCCCGTCCAGCGGCTCGTAGGGCACCATTTCAGCTTCGGCGTACAGCGCCCAGCCTTCCACATTCACCGAATTGAAGGCGAACATGGTGCGTGCCAGCGACACGCCGCGCTCGACCATCGCGGTGAACTGCAGTTCGTGGCCAGGGCGGCCCTCATGCGCGCTCAGCGTCCACGCCGCCGCACCGAAATTGAAGTCGTCGTACTGCGCGCCAGGGCCGGCGGCCGGATTGCCCAGTGGCAGCACGAAGGTGCCCTGCTGCCCGGTGTTGTTGACCAGCGGTGCCGGCAGGAAGTGCGGCGCCGGGCTGGCGGCGCTCTCGGCGGCCGAGCCCAGGCGCATCTGCATGGCGCGCTTGGGCACATCGACGATGGCGTGTTCGCGGATCAGCGGATCGATCGCATCGATCACCTTGCGGTAGTGGCCTTCCAGATGGTCGTCGGCGATCTTGTCGGCCTTCAGCGCGCGGATCACCGCCACCGGATCACTCGGATCGGCCACCTTCAGGCCCTTGTCCTTCACCACCAGCGGCGCCAGCTGCTGCATCGCCGAGCGGGTTTCCATGAACTCCAGCTGCGCACGCTGCATCAGCAGCTTCGGATCGATGTCGATGCCGACCTGCTTGAGCTGGTAGGCATACAGCGGCGCCGGCAGGCGTGCGTCGGCGCGCGCCTTCGGCAGTACCTGCGTCCGCGTCCACGCGGCGTATTCCTTCATCTGCCCGGCCAGGGTCTTCATCGCCTCGTCGGCGCCCGCGATCTGGTACTTCTTCAGCAGCGACTCGATGCCGGTGATGTAGGTCTCGACATTGTCCAGCGCCTGCTGCACTTCGATCCTGGTCGGCTGCAGCAGCGTGCTGTCCTTCAGCCGTTCCTCGTAGCGCTGGCGGGCCAGGGTGGTGAACGCGGTGCCGCCCGGCTGCAGGCCGGCATAGGCCTTGAGGCGGTCGAGCGCCTTGGCCCGGCGCTCGGCCGGCACCTGGTCGGACAGCAGCAGGTTGAGGCCGCCGAACACCGTCTGCGGCGCGTCGCTCCACGGCAGCAGGTACTTCTCGTTGAGCTCGCTGCCTTCGATGTTCTGGTTGGCGGCATGGATCATGATCTCCAGGTCCTGGCGGACGTTGGGATCCTTCTCGGCAGCCAGTTTCGCCTTCAGCTCATCCCGTGCCCCGGCCATCGCGGCGCGGTAGCGCTTGCCGTTGTCGGGGCCGAGATCGGCGACCTTGTCGTCATAGCCGGGGACGCCGAAGAAGCCGGTTTCCTCCGGCTGGAACGGGCCCTGCGCATCCAGCAGGATCTGCGCCAGTGCATTGCTGCGGGCCACCCAGGCCGGGCTGGCCGGCGTGGCGGCCTTGGCGGCGGGTGCGGCCAGCGCCGCGGGTGCGGTCAGCAGCGGGGCGGCGCTCAGGGCCAGGGCAACGGCCAACGCGATCGGCTTCATGGTGCACTCCAGGACAGGGTTGCCCGCACCCTACGCGCTCAATGCGGTGACGACAATCGGCCGGAGGTCACAAGGCAAGGGCAAGCGGGCATTCGCCACGATCGCGGCAGGCCTGCAGCTCGCATTCGTGCGCGGCCTCGTCGTCATCCAGCGCGGTCAGATCGAAGGTCTGCTTGTTCTCGCCCAGCACGTACATCACCGGGTAGTCCCAGACGTCATCGCTGCGGGTGCCCTTCACGAACAGCCGGCCGTGTGCATGCGGCCCTTCCACCGCCACGGTCAGGCCGATATCGCGCTGGCCGTTGAGCGCGGTCTGCATGCTGCCCAGCGGCATCGAATCGGCACGCAGCGGCTCACCGAATGCTTCAACCAGTTCGATGCTGCAGCCGGCGCGACGCAGCGCTTCACGCATCGGCGGGCTCTCGCGTGCCGCCTCGCTCCAGCGCAGCACGCTCCAGCCCACCACCCCGGCCACCGTCGCCAGCACCAGCACCACCGACAAGGGCATCGCCCAGCGCCAGTGGCGGCGCCACCAGCCGTCAGCGGGCGTGGCATGGCCGGGAATCGGGGGTGGCAGGGTCATCGGCGGGCTCCTTCCCGGCTGCGGATCAGGGCTTCAGGCAACGTCCCAGGAAGGCTTCGGCAACCCGGTAGCGATGCAGGGCATCGGCACCGGACAGGCCATGCTTGGCACCCGGGTAGGTCATCAGTTCGAACGGCTGGCCGCGCTTCTGCAACGCGCTCATCAGGCTGGTCGAATTGGTGAACAGCACGTTGTCGTCGGCCATGCCATGAATCAACAGCAGCGGTGAGCGCAGGCCCTCGATATGGGTCAGCACGCGCGCTTCGCGGTAGCCGGCCTCATTGCGCGCCGGCAGGTCCATGTAGCGTTCGGTGTAGTGGCTGTCGTACAGGCCCCAGTCGGTCACCGGGGCGCCGGCGACGCCGCAGGCGTACTGCCCGGACGCCTTGGCCAGCAGCATCAGGGTCATGTAGCCGCCGTTGGACCAGCCCTGCACGCCGATGCGTGCCGGGTCCACCCAAGGCTGCTGCTTCAGCCAGGCCACGCCGCGCAGCTGGTCGGCAACTTCCACCGTGCCCTGCTTGCCGTACAGCGCGCCACCAAAATCGCGGCCACGGCGCGGGGTGCCACGGTTGTCCAGCGAGAACACCACGTAGCCCTGCTGGGCCAGGTACTGGTTGAACAGATGGTCGCCACGGCCGGGCCAGCTGTCGGTGACGGTCTGGCTGGCCGGGCCGCCGTACACGTACACCGCCACCGGGTAGCGCTTGGACGGATCGAAACCGGCCGGCTTGATCAGGCTGTAGTTCAGCGCGGTGCTGCCATCGGCCGCGGTGAGCGTGCCGAACTCGACCGGGCGCTGTGCGTCGCGGTAGCGCGCGTACGGATGCTTGGGATCGGCCAGGTCGTTCTCGAGCAGGGTGGCGATCTTCTCGCCGTTTGCACGGAACAGCTCGATCTGCGGCGGCGTGGTGCTGTTCGACCAGCTGTCGACGTAGACGCTGGCGTTGCGGGCGAAGCTGGCGCTGTGCATGCCCGGTGCGCGCGACAGGCGTTGCGGTTCACCGCCCTGCAGCGACACCGCGTAGATCTGGCTTTCGCGCGAACTCTCGATGCCGGCGCGGAAGTAGGCCTTGCCGGCCTTCTCATCCACCGCCAGCAGTTCGTCCACCGGCCAGTTGCCGTGGGTCAGCGCGGTGGTCTTGCCGTTGCTGTCGATGCGGTACAGATGCTGGAAGCCGGTGCGTTCGGACGACCACAGCACGCTGCCGTCGTCGAGGAAGCGCAGGCTGTTGTGCAGCGGCACCCAGGTCGGGCTGGTCTCGTGGGCGAGCACGCGCTGGCGGTTGGAGTCCAGTGCCACTTCCACCAGGTCCAGCTGCTTCTGGTCACGCGACTGGCGCTGGAAACCCAGATGCTGCGCATCACGCCAGTCGACCCGGGCCAGGTAGATGTCCTGCTCCTTGCCGAGATCGACCCAGCGCGGCTTCGCATCGGCAGCCGGTGCGATCACGCCCAGCTGCACGCGCACGTTGGCGTCGCCGGCGGCCGGGTAACGCTGTTCGATCACGTCGGTACGGTCGGCATAGACCTCATAGCGCTTCTGCACCGGCACCGGCGATTCATCGATGCGGGCGAAGGCGATGGCCGAATCGTCCGGCGCCCACCAGTAGCCGGTGTGGCGGTCCATCTCCTCATCGGCGACGAACTCGGCCACGCCATTGCCCACGGTACTGCTGCCGTCATGGGTCAGCTGCAGCGGCTTGCCGCTGGCCAGGTCGATCACCCACAGGTTGCGGCCGCGGATGAAGCTGACGAAGCCGCCCTTGGGCGACAGCTTGGCATCGGTGGCGAAGCCTTCGCCGTGGGTCAGCTGGCGCACCGCCGCCTGGCCCTGCTGCTTCAGGTCGTACAGATACAGCTCGCCGCCAAGCGGGAACAGCAGGCGCTGTGCGTCCGGCGACCACTGGTAATCGACGATGCCGGTCATCGCAGCGATGCGCTGGCGCTCGCGGCGGGCCTTTTCCTCGTCGCTGAGGGTCTCGGTGCCGGGCAGCACCACCTTGGAATCGACCAGCAGGCGGGTCTGGCCGCTGCCGATGTCGTAGGTCCACAGGTCCAGCTGGTTGCGGTCGCTGTCCTTGCCGCGCAGGAAGCTGACCTGCGAACCGTCAGGGGCGACCTTGGGCTTCATCAGGGTCGGGCCGGACAACGGCAGCGGGCCGGTGATGGCTTCCAGGGTCAGCTTTTCGGCGTGGGCGGCGGTCGTGGTGGCGAGCATGAGGGCAAGCGAAGCGAACAGGTGGCGCATGAAGGATCCCGGCAAACGGCAGGTCCGCCCCTGCGGCAGGCGCGGGGGCGGTCGTCCCCCATCCTAACCAAGCCCGTGCAGGAAGGCAGCATGACCTTCTGCCCATGAAGAGTGCCGACCAACGGTCGGCACCCACCTTCCGGCCGGCACTCACACTCCGGCCAGTAGATCCACGCCATGCGTGGATCACGCCATGCGTGGATGATGCCGCGGCGGGTACTCAGCGCTGGCCGAACAGGTGCTTGCGTTCTTCGTCGCTGAGCGGCTTGCCGGCGTTCGGGTTCACCTGCTGGCGCAGGGCATAGGCGCGCTGGGTGGCCGGGCGTGCGGCAATGGCCTCGTGCCAGCGCTTGAGGTGCGGGAACGCGGCGAAATCCACCGGCAGCTTGTCGTAGGCGCCGATCCACGGGTAGCTGGCCATGTCGGCGATGGTGTATTCGTCGCCGGCCAGGAAGGCGTGCTGGGCCAGGCGCTTGTCCATCACTCCGTGCAGGCGGCGCACCTCGTTGTCGTAGCGCTCGATCGCGTACGGGATCTTCTCCGGGGCGTACACGTTGAAGTGGCCCATCTGGCCGCTCATCGGGCCCAGGCCGGCCATCTGCCAGAACAGCCACTCCAGGGTAGTGACGCGGCCGCGCGGGTCGCTGGGCAGGAAGCGGCCGCTCTTCTCGGCCAGGTACAGCAGGATCGCGCCGGACTCGAACACGCTCTGCGCGGCGCCGCCATCGGCCGGGGCATGGTCGACGATGGCCGGCATCTTGTTGTTCGGCGAGATCGCCAGGAATTCCGGCTTGAACTGGTCGCCCGAACCGATGTTGACCGGGTGGATGCGGTACTCCAGGCCGGCTTCTTCCAGCAGCAGGGTCACTTTGTGGCCGTTCGGGGTAGGCCAGTAATACAGGTCGATCATGGCGGCGGCTCGGGGTGCGGAAAGGAACCTGAAGTCTAGTGCGTGAGTTGGGTTGGCACCGTCATGGCGGGCCGGTAACCTCGCCACTCCCCCGAAACGCAGCATCCTCCGCATGAGTGCAAACCGCCCGCCGCTCTCCCCGTTGTCCACGCTGATCTTCGCCTCGCGCTGGCTGCAGCTGCCGCTGTACCTGGGCCTGATCGTGGCGCAGTGCGTCTACGTGTTCCTGTTCGGCAAGGAACTGTGGCACCTGATCTCGCACTCGGTCTCGATGGGCGAACAGCAGATCATGCTGATCGTGCTGGGCCTGATCGACGTGGTGATGATCTCCAACCTGCTGGTGATGGTGATCGTCGGCGGCTACGAGACCTTCGTCTCGCGCCTGCGCCTGGAAGGCCACCCGGACCAGCCGGAATGGCTGAGCCACGTCAACGCCAGCGTGCTGAAGGTGAAGCTGGCGATGGCGATCATCGGCATCTCCTCGATCCACCTGCTGAAGACCTTCATCGCCAGTGGCGCCCTGAATGGCATCCCGCTGTGCACGCCGGAACAGATGAGCGTGGCCGCCGCCAACATCGGCGTCGCCCGCTGCTCGATGCTGACCCCGGATGGCGTGCTGTGGCAGACCATCATCCACTGCGTGTTCATCCTGTCGGCGATCGGCATCGCCTGGACCGACAAGCTGATGTCCAACAGCCACAGCAAGGCGCACGACAAGCCGCACGACCACTGATGTCGTTGCCGGCAGCGGTGTCCTGCCCGCTGCCCCGTTCCGGCCACCGCCCCTTGTACGCGGCGGTGGCCGGGATGCTAGATTGCACCCTCGCCGTTGCCGGCGGTGGCGTCGGGAAACGTCACCCTGCCGTGCCCGGACCGCAGGTCCCGGCCATGCATATCAATGATTTACGTCACGTCGTCTTCTAGAGGGGAGCAGGATGTCGCACGTCTCAACGATCACCGCCGCGCGCCGGTGGCTGCCGGTTGCCCTGGCACTGGCGCTGGCCGCCTGCTCGGGCAAGGAAGAATCGGCAGCGCCTGCCGCCACGGCGCCCAGCGCCGCTGCACCGGCCGCACCGGTGGTCGCCGCCAAGGTGCAGTCGATGGGCACCGAACAGCTGCGTGAGTCGGCCAGCCAGGCGCTGCGCGAGAACCGCATGTACGCACCGGCCGGCGACAACGCCATCGAGTACTACCTCGCCCTGCGCGACAAGACCCCGGACGACGCCTCGGTGAAGAGCGCGCTGACCGACCTGCTGCCGTACACCCTGATCGCCGCCGAGCAGCACCTGGGCCGCGAGGACTACACCGAGGCGCAGCGCCTGGTGGCACTGATCGAGAAAGTGGATGCCTCGGCACCGGCCCTGCCACGGCTGAAGGACGGCCTGGCCAAGGGTGTGCAGAGCGCGGCCAAGCGTACCGAAGCGGAAGCCGAGAAGGCCAAGAAGGACGCCGAGGACCGCAGCAAGCAGCAGACCGAGCAGCAGCGCCAGGCCGAGCAGCGCGCCAAGGAAGCCGACGCGGCCAAGCAGATCGCCGCCCAGCAGGAGGCCGCGCGCCGCGACAACGAGCGCCAGGAGGCCGAACGCCAGGCCGCCGCCCGCCGCGAAGCCGAACAGAAGCAGCAGCAGGCCGCCGCGCAGCAAGCCAGCGCCGCACGCCAGGCCGCCACCGCCGCTGCGCCCACGCTGCGCCCGGTCAGCACGCCGGCACCGCGCTATCCGGCCGAGGCCCTGCGCTCGGGAACCTCCGGCGAAGTGCTGGTGGAGATCACCGTCGGCACCGACGGCGCGGTGGTGAATGCCCGCGTGCTGCGCGCAACGCCGGGCCGCGTCTTCGACCGCGAAGCCCTGAACGCCGTGAAGCGCTGGCGCTTCGAACCGGTCAACGCACCGGTCACCACCCGCCGCACCCTCGTATTCGCCCCCGGCGGCGGCTGACCCCCCAAAAAGGGGACGGAGGGGATTAAGTCGTTTCCGCCCCGCAACGGCACACAGGCCCGGCACGTCCGGGCCTTGTCCGTTTCAGGCCGCCCGGTTTCAGGCCCCACCTTCGATCAGGCGCTGCAGCACCGGGTCACGCGCGGCCAGCACCTGGAACAGGCCCAGCGCGTGCAGGCCCGGCAGCAGTACGCGCAGGTCCGCTTCGGCGGCGGCCCGGCGGGCGGGATCGGCGGCGGGGTCCTGCCAGTCACGGACGCTGGCCAGGAAGGCACCGACGCTGCCCTTGCGCACGGTGAGGCCGTTCACCTGCACCTCGTTCTGATGGTCGGGGAGGATGTCCTGCGGCTGCATGGGGAGGGCTCCATTGAAGTGAAGCCCAGTTTCCAGCCTTTGCATTGACGATTCTGTCGTATAACTGCCAACCGATATGGCAGATCAGACATCCACCGGCTTGATCGACCCTGCGTTGGCCGATGCCGCCGAGGGTCCGGAACTACTGGCGGCCGAGTTGCGCCTGCAGCGGCCTCGTCGCACCCCGCGCCACCAGCACGCGCGCGGACAACTGCTGGGCGCGCACAGCGGCCTGCTGCGGATTGAAATCGGCGACCTGCACTGGCTGCTGCCCGCCGGCCACATCGCCTGGATACCGCCGGCATTGCCGCATGCCCTGGCCAGCACCGCGGCCTTCGATGGCTGGAGCCTGTACTTCAGTGCGTCCGCCTGCAGCAGGCTGCCGGCGGTGCCGCGCATCGTCCAGCCGGGCGCACTGCTGCAGGCTGCGGTCCTGCGCGCGCTGCAGTGGCCGCACCTTGCCCTGGACGCTGCGCAGACGCGGCTGGCCGGGGTGATCGCCGATGAGATCAACGCCAGCCCGCCGCTGCCGCTGGCGCTGGCACAACCGCGTGACCGGCGCCTGCGGCGGATCGCCGCCGCACTGGCACGCGCGCCGCACGACAACCGCAGCCTGGAGGACTGGGCCGCCGCCAATGGCCTGTCCAGCCGCAGCCTTGCACGCATCTGGCAGGCCGAGACCCAGATGACGCCCAACCAGTGGCGGCAACGCCTGCGCGTGCTGCTGGCGCTGCCACGCCTGCTGGCGGGCGAGCCGGTGACCCGCGTCGCGCTGTCGATGGGCTACGACACCCCCAGCGCCTTCATCGCCCTATTCAAGCGCGAGATGGGCATCACCCCCGCGCGCTACGGAAAAGGGGACGGAGGGGATTAAGTCGCATCTGCCCTGCCCCACACTCTCTCGCGGCGTCCCCTGATGCCCTTTGCGTACACGGCCACGGCACGCTGGGCATCCATCGGAAGCGGGGACCACCATGCCTCGACAAGCACGCCTGATGCTGGCAGGCCAGCCCTACCACGTGACCCAGCGCGGTGTGAACAAGCGCGCGATCTTCATGGACGACATCGACCGCCAGTTGTTCCTGCAGCTGCTGCACCGCGCCTTCGTGAAGCATCACATCGCGCTGCACGCGTACGTGCTGATGGACAACCACATCCATCTGCTGGCCACACCCTCCACCCACCCGGGCCTGGCGCAGGCAATGCGGATGCAGGGCAACAGCTACGTCCAGGCCTTCAACCAGCGGCACGGCCGCAGCGGCCCGCTCTGGCAGGGCCGCTTCCATTCTTCAATGATTGACAGCGATGCCTACCTGCTCAGCGTCCATCGCTACATCGAACTCAATCCGGTGCGTGCCGGCATGGCAACCACCGCGGAAGATCATCCCTGGTCGAGCGTGCATGGCAACCTGCAACGCCGCACCGATCCGCTGTTGACCGAGCATCCCGCATTCCAGGCACTGGCAACGGGAAAACGGCAGCGGACGGCCCTGTATGCGGAGTTCCTGCGCGATGCCAACGCATCCGCCGACCTGCCGGCGATCCGCGCCCACAGCGCCGGGCAGCATCCATTGGGTGATGCCCGCTATCTGCAGAAGGTGGCGCAGACGCTGGGCCGAGACGTGCAGGTGCGCAAGCGCGGGCGTCCGCGCAGGCAGGGGACGGGAGGGGTGGAAACGACTTAATCCCCTCCGTCCCCTTTTTCTCAGCCGGAGATGGCCAGGCGTTCGTTGTGGTAGCGGCGCACGGCGGCGAACCACAGCAGGGCGGCCAGGCCGAGGCTGGCGCCGAGGTAGATCGCCCAGATGGTGGGCGTGATCGCCTCGTGGCGGATCACCTTCAGCAGCATCTGGTTCTGCGACAGGAACGGCACCGCGTACTGCCACAGTTCGCTCTTCAGCGGGTAGGCCACCAGTGCGTAGCCGGGCATCATCGGCAGCAGCATCAGCCAGGTCATGTGGCTCTGCGCTTCCTTCATGCTCTTGGCCGCCGCCGACAGGAAGGTCAGCAGCGAGGTGCCGATCATCAGCATCGGCAGCATCACCAGCAGCATCTGCAGCATCGAGGCGACGTTCATGTTGAACTGGCGGCCGATGTTGCCGGGTGCGATCTGTGCGCTCACCTTGAAGGCCACCAGGGTCAGCAGCAGCGACACGAAACCGACCACGCAGGCGGCCGCGATCTTGCCGCTGACGATCGCGCTGCGCGAGCCTGGCGTCGCCAGCAGCGGTTCCAGCGACTGCCGCTCACGCTCGCCGGCGGTGGCGTCCATCACCAGGTAGGCACCGCCGATGAACGAGGTCAGCGTCAGCAGCACCGGCAACAGCATCGACAGGATCATGCCGCGCTTGGCCTCGGCGCTGGCCAGGTCCTGGCGGGCCACATCCAGCGGCCGCGCCACCTGCGCATCGATGCCACGCGCCATCAAGCGCAGCGCACCCACCTGGCCGTTGTAGGTGGCCAGCGCCGCCTCCAGGCGCGCGCTGGGCACTTCGGCGGCACGACGGGTGCTGTCCTTGATCACCTCCACCAGGGCCGGCTTGCCATCGGCCCAGTCCTTGCCGAAGTCATCGCTGATGCGCAGCGCCACATCGATGTCCTGGCTGCGGATCGCCCCGGCCAGATCCTTCGGCGCGGGCGCGGTATTGAGCCCCTGCGCGGCGAGGAAGCGCACCAGGTTCGGCGCGTTCTGCGCACCGATGGTCGGAATCTGCAGTGGCTGCTCGATCTGCGTGCGCACACGGCTTTCAGCCAGCTTGCCCATGCCCAGCAGCAGCACCGGGTACAACAGCGGGCCGAACAGCAGGGTCAGCAGCAGCGTGCGGCGATCACGGGAAAGGTCGCGCAGTTCCTTGCGCATCACCGTCATCAGGGTCGACATCATGCTCATGCGTGCAGGCCCTCTTCGCTGCCGATCAGTTTCACGAACGCGTCTTCCAGGTTGGATTCGCCGGCCTGCGTGCGCAGTTCATCGGCACTGCCGGCGGCCATCACCGTGCCCTTGGCGATGATCACGATGTGGTCGCACAGGGCCGCCACCTCCTGCATGATGTGGCTGGACAGGATCACGCAGCGCCCCTCTTCGCGCAGCCCGAGCAGGAACCGGCGCAGCGCGCGCGTGGTCATCACGTCCAGGCCGTTGGTCGGCTCGTCGAGGATGACATTGCGCGGGTCGTGCACCAGCGCGCGGGCGATCGCGGTCTTGGTGCGCTGGCCCTGCGAGAAACCATCGGTCTGGCGGTCGAGGATGTCGCCCATGTCGAGTGCGTGCGACAGCACTTCGATGCGTTCGCGGATGCGCTCGGCCGACAGGCCATGCAGCTCGCCGAAATAGGCGATGTTCTCGCGCGCGGTCAGCCGCTTGTAGACGCCACGTGCGTCTGGCAGCACGCCAAGGTGGCGGCGCACTTCCACCGGATTGCGGGCAGCATCGACACCATCGACGCTGATGCTGCCCTGGTCGGGGGTCATCAGCGTGTACAGCATGCGCATGGTGGTGGTCTTGCCGGCACCATTGGGGCCGAGCAGGCCGGTGATGCGGCCATCCTCGGCGCGGAAGCCGACGTTGGAGACCGCCTGGATGCGGCCGGTGCGGGTGTCGAAAGCCTTGTGCAGGTTGTCGGCGACGATCATGGTTCCCATCCGTTGAACGAGGTGAACGCCGGCACGTAGCTCAGCGTGTCCAGGCAGCCGGCATCCAGCGCCTTGGCATCGGTCTTGTCGATGAACTGGCCAAGCAGGCGCGGCATGCAACCGGCGCTGAGCGTGCCGTGGCCCTGCCCGCGCGCAACCAGCGCACGGCCCTGGGGAAGGCCCTTGAGCACCTGCTCGGCATAACGCGGCGGCGTCACCGGGTCCAGCTCGCCGGACAGCAGCAGCGCCGGTACGTCACTGCGCAGCGGCACCGCAGCGGCGGCGGCGGCCGGCTGGTGCGGCCACACCGGGCAGGCGGCGAAGAACGCACTGGCCACGTCGTTGCCGAACAGGCGCGTGGGGTCCTCGGCCGGCGCCTGATAGCGCGGTGCATCCTCGCTGCAGATCACCGACCAGTGCATGCCGCGGTTGATCTGGAAATCCATGCTGCGGTTCGCGCCACGCGCCAGCGATGCCAGCGGTGCGTAGCGCCCCTGTGCGGCTTCATCGAGCACCAGCGGCAGCAGCGAGGAATACTGCGGCACGTAGGAGAAGGCGAATGCCAGGCCGACCACGCTGTCCGGGGTCAGCACGTCCTTGCGGACCTGGTAGGTTCCCGGGTCGCGGTACTCGACCGAGACCGGTGCGCGGCGCAGCGTCTCGACCACGCTGCGCAGCTGCGCGCGGGTGTCGGCCGGGAAGCGCTTGTTGCACGTGGCGTCCTTGCGGCACTGTGCCGACTGCAGGGCGATCGCATCCTCGAAGGTGGTGGCGAAGTCGCCGCCGACCACCAGCTCGTTGGGCACCACGCCGTCGATGACGATGCTGCGGGTGTGCTGCGGATAGGCGCCGGCGTAGCGCTGGGCAACACGGGTGCCGTAGGAGGCACCGACCAGATTGATCCGTTCCACGCCCAGCGCCGCACGCACGGCATCCAGATCGGCGATGGCCTCGGTGGTGGTGTAGAAGCGAGCATCGGCGCGCCCCTGCAGCGAGGCCGCGCAACGCTGTGCATAGTCGCGCAGCGACGCCTCGGTGGGCGCGGCGTCCTCGTCCATCGGCAGGTCCTTGCCGTCCGTGCCGAGGCAGCTGAGCGGGTTGGAACCGCCGGTGCCGCGCTGGTCGATCAGGAACACATCGCGCTGCTTGCGCACCTGGCGCAGCGCGGTGTCGACGATGACCGCCACTTCGCTGGCCGCCTGGCCAGGGCCGCCGGCCAGGAAGAACACCGGGTCGGGCTGGCTGGAACCGCTGCTGCCCGACTCCAGCCAGGCGATGCGCAGGCCGATCCGGCGGCCATCGGGCTGGGCCCGGTTCTCCGGCACCTGCAGGGTGGCGCACTGCGCCTCGACGTTGGCGCTGGCGCCTTCGGTGGACAACGTACAGGGCTGGAAGTCGATGGTGCCGAAGCGTCGGCTGGGCGCGTCACTGGCGCTCCCTGCCGCGTTCGATGGCGGCTGGCTGCAACCGGCAAGCATCAGGCTGGCCAGCATCCCGGCCAGCGCGAGGTGGTGTCTTTGCATCGTGCGTGTTTCCCCTGGAGGACGTTCCTGTCAACCACGACGGGCTGCCGCGGAAGATGTGACCCAACTTACACGGGCAACGCGTCGGCGGCGATGGGCAGAGGTGAATTCGCGGCAGCAACCGCGCAGGCGAGGCGGTCGCGGCCCTCGGCCTTGGCCCGGTACAGCGCCGCATCGGCGGCGGCCAGCAGGGTCGACAGGTCACCGTGGCCATCGTCCATCGCCAGCCCAACGCTGGCGGTGACCGCGACCGGCGCCAGCGCCAGCCGTGCCGGATGCCGCTGCAGGTAGCTACGGATCATCGCAGCCAGCGCCACTGCATCGCTCGACGTGCTGCCTGCCAGCACCAGCACGAATTCCTCGCCGCCGTAACGGCCCAGCAGGTGCCCCCGTCCCTGCGTGCAATGCTGCAGCACCGCAGAGAAATGGCGCAGCACCTGGTCGCCGGCCAGGTGGCCCCAGCGGTCATTGATCTGCTTGAAGTGATCGACATCGATCAGCAACAGCGCGAGCGGCCGGCCTTGCCGCCGGGACTGCTGCAGCTGTGCCTGGCCATCGGCCAGCACCGCGCTGCGGTTGAGCAGGCCGGTCAGGCCATCGGTATGCGCCGCATGCCGAAGATCGACCAGCATGCGTTCCACCAGCAGCAGCACCATTGCGAAGCAGCGTGCCAGTTCCAGCATCACCCCGGCGATATAGGTGGCGAACATCGGCGAACCGGTCCGCATGATGTCCTCGCCGGCATCCGGCGCCACCGGCAGCAGCAGGCGCAGCGCATACAGTGCGGCTTCGGCCAGGAACACCCCCGCCGCCAGCCGGCAGCTGGTGCGCTGCTGCACCGGCGCATGGCGCAGCAGCAGCCAGGCGATCCAGCCATCCACCAGCAGCGCGAACACGCTGAAGACCTGCAGGCGCATGTGCAGGTTCGGCCACAGCACCAGGAAGGCGAAGATGCAGGCCATGAACGCGGCCGCCATCAACAACGGCCGCCATAACGGCAAGGGCTGCTCCAGGTGCAACGCGACCCCGCGCAGCATCATCAGGGCACAACCGGCCATCGCCGCGTTGCCGGCCAGCACCGCAGGGGCCAGCGGCAACCATGGACGTAGCGCCAGCAGGGTCACCCCCAGTGTCAGCAGCCACAGGCTGACGGTCCACTGGCACAGCACCGGCTGCCCACGCAGCACCACCAGCAGCAGCGAGAACCCCACCGCAATGCCGATGCAGAGCAGGAAGCCAAGCACGGTGATGGTGGGAAAATCCAGGGACATGCGCTGCTCGTCGGCCGGGGCGGCGCGCGCATCTTAGCGCCTTGCCGCGCAATCGCAGTGGCGCTCCGCGCGCGGCACCGCGGGCGGCCACGGGTGCGGGGTCGGAAAACGGCGAGCAGGCCCACCGCTCGATGCGCAGACTGCGCGCAGAACCCAGGAGATCCCCATGCACACGTGGTACCTCGGTGGCCTCGACCACCGCCCGTTCCAGCACCTGTTCGAGAAGAACGACACTGAGCTCGCGGCCCTCGGTATCCAGCGTCGCTGGGCCGGCGCAACTGGCGGCCATCCCTGCCGGATCAGCCTGAGCGACCCACCTGCGGGCCGCGAACTGCTCCTGCTGTCCCACGTCCATCTGCCGCTGCACTCGCCCTACCACGCCTCCGGCCCGATCTTCGTGCAGCGTGGCGTGACCCGCTGCGTGCTGCCACCCGGCGAGGTGCCGCCCTATGTGCAGCGCCGGATGATCTCGCTGCGCGCCTACGACCAGGACGCGCTGATGCGGAGTGCGCAGCTCTGCGCCGGTACCGATGCCGGTGTGCAGCTGGACCAGCTGTTCGCCGACCCGGCGGTGGCCTTCGTGCAGCTGCACAACGCTGCACATGGCTGCTTCTCATGCCAGGCGGACCGGGTCGGCTCGGACCATGCCACGGGGCGCGACCTCCATGACGTGATCGGCGCCACGCCGGCCGCGTGACCGCGAGCGCATGCGTTCAGCCGCGCGTGAAGCCCGCGGCAAGGGCTTCACATGCGCAGTCACGGATCGGCATTCCCACGGTTCCCCGGCCTGCACCACCACTCGATACTCGTGGTGGTGCCGCCGGACCTCCGCCGTGCAGCGCAGCGCCTGCGGTCACCGATCCCTTTCGACGACCACAAGGATGCGCCATGTCATTCCGATCCACACCGCTGTTGCTGGCCACCTCGCTTGCCGCTGCAGGCCTGTGTCTGGCCGGCACTGCGTCCGCCCACGGCACCATGACCACGCCGGTCAGCCGCGTATACGCCTGCTTCCAGGGCAACCCGGAAAACCCGACCAACCCGGCCTGCGCTGCAGCGAAGGCGATCGGTGGTTCACAGGCGTTCTACGACTGGAACGGCATCAACCAGGCCAACGCCAACGGCAACCACCAGGCGGTGGTACCCGACGGCAAGCTGTGCAGCGGCAACAACCCGACCTTCCGCGGCCTGGATGTGGACCGCAGTGACTGGCAGACCACGCCGATCCAGGCCGATGCCAATGGCAAGTTCACCTTCGTGTTCAAGGCCACCGCGCCGCACGCCACGCGGGACTGGCGCTTCTTCGTCACCCGCGAAGGCTGGCAGCCAGGCAGCCCGTTGCGCTGGGCCGACCTGCAGGAGTTCTGCACGCTGGGTAACACGCCGCTGTCGGCCGATGGCACCTACAAGCTGCAGTGCACGCTGCCGCAGCGCAGCGGCCAGCACGTGATCTACAACGCCTGGCAGCGATCGGATTCGACCGAGGCGTTCTACACCTGCATGGATGTCCGCTTCCAGGGCGGTGGCGCCAACCCGCCGGCAGCGCAATGGCAGGACGCTGGCCCGGTCACCGCGCGTGGTGAACTGCCGGTCGGCACCACCCTGGCACTGCGGGTGTTCAATGCCAACGGCAACGACGTCGAACGCGTGGAGGCAACCTTGACCAGTGGTCAGACCGCCGCCGCGCAATGGCCGCTGGTGCTGGCCCGCAAGGTCAATGCCAGCGCCCAGCACGCACGCGTGGGCGTGCTCGGCAACGGCATGATCACGCCGGCGGCCTCGGCCACCGACAACCGCGTGTACCTGAAGAATGGCAATCGCTTCCAGCTCGATACCCGTGTGCCGGACCCGGGCACGCCCGCGCCAGGGGGTGATTTCGACCACGTGTACCCCGCCGGCATCGGCAGCTATGTGCCGGGCCAGACCGTGGTGAAGGGCGGCGACGGCAAGCTGTATGCCTGCCGCCCGTTCCCGGAAGGCGCGTGGTGCAACGTCAATGCCGAGGCCTATCGGCCGGGCGTGGGCGCGGCCTGGCGCGATGCCTGGATCGCGTATTGAGGCAGGGTGCCGGCCAGCGGCCGGCACTACCGGGCTATTGGGATTACCGGCCAGCGGCCGGCACTACCGGGGTGTTGGGAGTGCCGGCCAGCGCCGGCACTCCCTATTTGCTGCTGACGTACTTCTCGCGGCGGATCTGCGGGTTGCCCAGCCCGGCGGCCTTCAGCAGCTCGGCGCAGGCATCGACCATGTCCGGGTTGCCGCACAGGTAGGCAATATCGGTGGCCGGGTCCGGGCTGAAGCCGGCCAGCGCCTGCTGCACGTAGCCATGTTGCACGTCGGGATGCGGCTGCGCCGGCAGTTCGCGCGACAGGCACGGAACATAACGGAAGTTAGCGTGCTTTTCGGCGAAGCTGTAGAAATCTTCGCTGTACAGCAGCTCGCCGGGGGTGCGCGCGCCCTGCAGCAGCACGATCTGCACGCCGCGCTCGGCCATGGCCTTTTCCAGCAGCGGCAGCATCGAGCGGTACGGGGTGACGCCGGTACCGGTGGCGATCAGCAGGTAGCGGGCGTTGTGGTCGCCGGGGTTCAGGCAGAACCGGCCGTAGGGGCCGGACGCACTGATCTGGCCGCCCTGCTCCAGCGCCTCGAACAGCGCCGTGGCGGCACCGCCGGGCACGAAGCTGACCGCGATATCCACCGCTTCGCCCGGGCCCAGCGCATGGTCGTGGAGGGTCGCCAGCGAGTAGCTGCGCTTGGTCTCGGTGCCATCGGCATAGCTGAAATGGACCTGGATGAACTGACCAGGCTGGAAATCCAGCGGCTGTCCATCGTCACGCACGAACTGGTAGTGGCCGACGGTCGGGGCCAGCATGCGGCGGCCGACCAGCTTGAGGGGGAATTGAACAGGCACGACTTTTCGGGACAGTGTGTAGCCGGGGCAAGCCCTCGGGGTCTTCTATAATAGCCCCTCCCCGCCCCTCTCCAGCGCCAGCCCATGGGCGCGAAGGCTTCGAGCTTGGCATCCCAGAACGATATGGCGCCCGCCCTGCGCGTGCGCGACCTGCGCAAGACCTACGACAACGGCACCCAGGCCCTGAAGGGCGTTTCCCTGGAAGTCGCCCCGGGCGACTTCTTCGCCCTGCTCGGCCCCAATGGCGCCGGCAAGTCGACCCTGATCGGCATCATCAGCTCCCTGGTCAACCTCAGCGAGGGCCAGGTGGAGGTGTTCGGCAGCGACCTGGTGCGCCACCGCAGCGCCACCATGCGCCTGATCGGGCTGGTGCCGCAGGAAATCAACTTCAACCTGTTCGAGAAGCCGTTCGACATCCTGGTGAACTACGCCGGCTTCTATGGCGTGCCGCGCGAGGAAGCCGAGCAGCGCGCCGAAGAGGAACTGAAGCGGGCGCACCTGTGGGAAAAGGCACAGGTGATGAGCCGCACGCTGTCCGGCGGCATGAAGCGCCGGCTGATGATCGCCCGCGCGATGATGACCCGCCCGCGCCTGCTGATCCTGGACGAACCAACCGCCGGCGTGGACATCGAGATCCGACGCGACATGTGGCGCGTACTGAAGGAGATCAATGCCGCCGGCACCACCATCATCCTCACCACGCATTACCTGGAGGAGGCCGAGTACCTGTGCCGCCACCTGGCGATCATCAACCACGGCCAGATCGTCGAGCAGGGTCCGATGCGCGCGCTGCTGGCCAAGCTGGACGTGGAAGGCTTCCTGCTGGACATCGATGGTGACCTGCCGGCGCAGCTGCCGGTGATCGAGGGCGCCACCCTGACCGCGCCGGACCCGCATACGCTGGACATCGACATGCCACGCGCGATGGACCTCAACCGCGTGTTCGCCACGCTCAACGAGGCCGGCATCCGCGTGCGTTCGATGCGTACCAAGAGCAACCGCCTGGAGGAGCTGTTCGTGCGCCTCACCGGCAACCTGGAGAAGTCTGCATGAGCACCACCGAGCTGACCGACGGCCAGCGCAACCGCATCGCGCTGATGACCATCGTGCGCCGCGAAGTCGCGCGCATCATGCGCATCTGGGGCCAGACCCTGGTGCCCCCGGCGATCACCATGACCCTGTACTTCCTGATCTTCGGCAACCTGATCGGTTCGCGCGTGGGTGACATGGGCGGGTACAGCTACATGCAGTTCATCGTGCCGGGCCTGGTGATGATGAGCGTGATCCAGAACAGCTACGGCAACATCAGTTCGTCGTTCTTCGGCGCCAAGTTCGGCCGCCACGTCGAAGAGCTGCTGGTCAGCCCGATGCCGAACTGGGTGATCCTGTGGGGCTACGTGGCTGGCGCCGTGCTGCGCGGCCTGATGGTGGGCGTGATCGTGCTGATCATCGCGATGTTCTTCACCCCGGTGCGCATCCCACACCCTATCGTGATGCTGACCACAGTGATCCTGGGCGCGACGATCTTCTCGCTGGCCGGCTTCATCAATGCGGTGTACGCCAAGAAGTTCGATGACGTGGCGATCGTGCCGACCTTCATCCTGACCCCGCTGACCTACCTGGGTGGCGTGTTCTATTCGGTGAAGCTGCTGCCGACCTGGGCCGAGGCGGCCACCCACGCCAACCCGATCTTCTACATGGTCAATGCGTTCCGCTATGGCCTGCTGGGCAGCAGCGACGTGCCGCTGCCGGTCGCCTACGGGCTGATGATCGGCTTCGTGGTGGTGCTGACCGCGCTGGCGCTGTGGCTGCTGCGCCGCGGCGTGGGCATGCGCAGCTGAGCCCGCGCGGCTGACGCAACGCCTGGAGAGCCGAGCGCATGCTCGGCTCTTTTCATTTGCGCGGCGGCACGCGCAGCACGCAGCATGCCCCTCGCTGCAATCTCCGGCACAATCGCAGTCCTGATTCCCCCAGAAAACGGTGAACGTGCAATGCGCATCCTGGTTCTCGGCGCCGGCGGTACCGGCGGTTATTTCGGTGGCCGCCTGGCCCAGGCCGGCGTGGACGTGACCTTCCTGGTGCGTCCTGCGCGTGCCGCGCAGCTGGACCGCGATGGGCTGGTCATCCGCAGCCCGCTGGGCGATGCCAGCTTCCCGGTCCAGCACGTCACTGCCGAAGCGCTGCCGGCGCTCGCCGCGCAGAAGCCCTTCGACCTGGTGATCCTCAGCTGCAAGGCCTATGACCTGGACAGTTCGATCGAGGCGATCGCGCCGGCCGTGAGCGCGGGCACCAGCGTGTTGCCGATCCTCAACGGCCTGCATCACTACAACGCCCTGGACCTGCGCTTCGGCCGCGAGGCCGTGCTGGGTGGCCTGTGCTTCATCAGCGCCACCAAGGCAGCCGACGGTGCGGTGCTGCACCTGGGCAAGCCGGCCAAGCTCACCTTCGGCGAACGCGATGGTGGACCGGCCTCGGCCCGCATGCGTGCGTTCGCCGCTGCCTGCACGCAGGCCGATCTCGACCACCTGGCCAGCGAGCAGATCGGCCAGGAGCAGTGGATCAAGTACACCTTCCTGACCGCGTTGGCCGCCGCCACCTGCCTGCTGCGCGCGGACATCGGCACCATCATGGCCACCGATGACGGCGGGTCCATCGTGCGCGGCCTGTACGACGAATGCCTGGCCGTGGCCGAAGCCGCAGGTGAGCCGGTTCCGGATGCCGCGCAGGACACCGCGCGGGCTACCCTGACCCAGGCCGGTTCGGCCCTGAAGGCCTCGATGCTGCGTGATCTGGAGGCCGGCCAGCAGGTGGAGGCCGAACAGATCGTGGGCGACATGCTGGCGCGCGCGCGCACGGCCGACCAGGAGGGCCTGCTGCTGCAGGTCGCCTACAGCAGCCTGCAGGCCTACCAGGCGCAGCGCAGCGCGTGAGTCTCCGCCTGCCCGGCGCGCTGCCCTCGCGGGTGCTGATCCTCGGCCTGGGCTGGAGCGGACGCGTGCTGGCCGAAGGCCTGCAGGCACTTGGCGTACGGGTCGCCGGCACGGTGCGTGACCCGGCATCGGCGCCGCGCGATGGACTGCTGCGGCACCCACTGCACGCCGGTGCCGCGCCGGCGCCGGCCCTGCTCGATGAGATCGCGCAGGCCGGGGCGGTGCTGTGCAGCGTGCCACCCGACGCCGAAGGCGATCCGGCGCTGCGCCTGCTGTTGCCCGCGTTGCGCTCGAGCCCGGCATTGCGCTGGGTTGGCTACCTGTCATCCACCTCGGTTTACGCTGACCGCGAAGGTGGCTGGATCGATGAGCACAGCCGCGCCGACGCCACGCAGGCGGCGGGCACGCAGCGCCTGCTCGCCGAGTCCCAGTGGCAGGCGCTTGCGCAGGCACGCGGCATCGCCTCGGCGGTGTTCCGCCTGCCCGGCCTGTATGGGCCCGGACGCAATGCCCTGCTGCAGTTGTCACAGGGCCGCGCACGCCATGTGGTGCGGCCCGGCCTGGTGTTCAACCGGCTGCATGTGCAGGACCTCGCCTCCGTCATCATCGCCGCGATGCAGCGGGCTGAAGCACACGGGCTGTACCTGCCCAGCGATGATGAGCCGGCGCCCCCCCAGGATGTGCTGGCGTTCGCCGCGCAACTGGGCGGCTTTGCGATGCCACCCGCGGTGGCATGGGACGATCCTGCAGTGGGCCCGACCCTGCGCCGCTTCTACGCAAGCAGCAAGCGCATCGACAGCCGAGGCACGCGCGCGGCGCTGGCGTGGGCACCGCGGTTCCCGACCTATCGCGAAGGGTTGCGCGACCTGATCCGGTAGTGCCGGCCGCTGGCCGGCAACATCGGCAACCGTGCAATCACGGCACCGGCCAGCGGCCGGCGCTACCGCCTGCGCGTCAGCGCAGGTCGGGCAGGCGGAAGAAGGTGCGCGTCGCCGCGGTGGCATGGGCCGCGGTCACCGCCACCTCCTCGCCACGGTCACGCGCCAGTTCTTCCACGATGTGCGAGAGGAACATCGGCTCGTTGCGACGATCCTTCGGCATCGGCTTCAACGTGCGTGGCAACAGATAGGGCGCGTCGGTCTCGATCATCAGCCGGTTGGCCGGGATGTTCTTCACCAGCTCGCGCAGGTGCGCGCCGCGGCGCTCATCGCACAACCAGCCGGTGATGCCGATGTACCAGTCCTGGTCCAGGTAGTCGAACAGCTCGTCACGTTCGCCGGTGAAGCAATGCACCACCGCAGGGCCGATACGGCCTTCGAAGTTCTTCATCTGCGCCATGAAGTCGGCATGCGCGTCGCGCTGGTGCAGGAACAGCGGCTTGCCGTTCTCTGCGGCCAGCTGCAGCTGGCGCTCGAACGCGCGATGCTGGGCCGGGCGTGGCGAGAAGTCACGGAAGTAGTCCAGACCGCACTCACCCACCGCCACCACTTCCGGGTGGGCGTGCAGCGCGCGCATCTCGGCATCGCATTCCTCGGTGTATTCCACCGCATGGTGCGGGTGCACGCCGGCGGTGGCATACAGGAAACCCGGATGCTGCTGCGCCAGCTGCAGGGCCAGCGGCGAATGCTCGCGGCTGGCGCCGGTGATGACCATCTGCACCACGCCGGCCTGCCGTGCGCGGTCCAGGACGGCATCGCGGTCGCGGTCGAAGGAGTCGTGGGTCAGGTTGGCGCCGATATCGATCAGGTGCATGGTCATCGCGGGGGAAAAGTGCCCGCGCATTGTACCTGTGCCCGTCGTGGCCCCTTATCCTTTGCACATGAACGCCCCGCTCTTCCCGATTTCCCCGCTGCTGCCGCAGATCCAGCAGCACCTCGCCGCGCAGCCGCGGCTGGTGCTGGAGGCCCCGCCCGGCGCCGGCAAGACCACCCAGGTGCCGCTGGCGCTGCTTGATGCGCCCTGGCTCCAGGGCCGCAGGATCATCCTGCTGGAACCGCGCCGGGTGGCGGCACGCAGCGCCGCACTGTTCATGGCGCGACAGCTGGGCGAAGAGGTCGGTGGCACGGTCGGCTATCGCATCCGCTTCGAGAACAAGGTTTCGGCGCGCACGCGCATCGAGGTGGTCACCGAAGGCATCCTGACCCGCATGCTGCAGGATGACCCGATGCTGGAGGAGGTCGGTGCGATCCTGTTCGACGAATTCCACGAACGCCACCTCAGCGGCGACCTGGGCCTGGCGCTGGCACTGGATGTGCAGGCGCAGCTGCGCGACGACCTGCGCCTGGTGGTGATGTCGGCGACGCTGGATGGCGAACGGCTGGCCCGTTTCCTCGATGCGCCGCGGCTGAGCAGCGAGGGCCGCAGCTACCCGGTAGCGGTCAGCCACTTCCCGGCACGACGCGACGAAGCGCTGGAACTGCAGGTCCGCCGCGCGGTGCAGCAGGCGCTGGCCGAGCATCCGGGCGACCTGCTGGTGTTCCTGCCCGGCCAGCGCGAGATTGCACGCGTGCAGGCCGGCCTGCAGGAATCGCTGGACGGCAGCGTCGAGGTGCTGGCCCTGCACGGAGAACTGCCGGTGGAGCAGCAGGCCCGCGTGCTGCAGGCGGCCAGTGATGGACGCCGCCGCGTGGTACTGGCCACCAACGTCGCCGAATCCTCGGTGACCCTGCCCGGCGTGCGCGTGGTGATCGACAGCGGCCAGGCGCGCGAACCGCGTTACGACCCCAATAGCGGCTTCACCCGGCTGGATGTGGTGGCGATCGCGCAGGCCTCGGCCGACCAGCGTGCCGGCCGTGCCGGTCGCGTCGCCGAAGGCGTGGCCTGGCGCCTGTGGCCACAGTCGCAGCGACTGGAGCCGCAGCGCCGCGCCGAGATCGACCAGGTGGAACTGGCCGGTCTGGCGCTGGAGCTGGCGGCCTGGGGCAGCAGTGACCTGCGCTTCCTCGACCCGCCGCCATCCGGCCCGATGGGCGCGGCGCGCGAACTGCTGCAACGGCTCGGTGCACTGTCCAGCAGCGGCGCGATCACCGCACTCGGCCGGCGCGTGCTGGCTCTGGGCACCCATCCGCGCCTGGCAGCGATGCTGCTGGCGGCGCCAGATGCGCGCGCGCAGGCGCTGGCTGCCGATCTGGCAGCGTTGCTGGAGGCGCGCGATCCGCTGCGCCAGGGCGGCGATGCACTGGCGGCACGCTGGCGGGCACTGGCCGCGTTGCGCAGCGGACGCGCACCGGTCGATGCCAACCGCAGCGGCCTGGCCGCGATCGATGCGGCCGCCAGGCAGTGGCGGCGACGCCTGCGCTGCGACGCCGCGCCACCGGCCAGCATCGAGGCGCACGAACTGGGCGACCTGCTCGCCCATGCGTTCCCCGACCGCATCGCCTTCCGGCACCCCGCAGATCCGCTGCGCTACCTGCTGGCCAATGGACGCAGCGCACGCCTGCACGAGCTCAGCGACCTGCGTGGCGAGCCCTGGCTGGTGGCCAGCGAGCTGCGCTTCGAGGCGCGCGATGCACTGCTGCTGCGCGCCGCGCCGCTGGACGAGAACCGGTTGCGCAAGGCCTGGCCCGAGCGCTTTGTCACCGAGGATGTGGTGCGCTGGGACGGCGAGCGGCGTGCACTGGTGGCACTGCGCGAGACGCGTTTCGACCGCATCGTGCTGGACAGCCGCTCGGCCGGGCGGGTCGATCCGCAGCAGGCCGCGCAGGCGCTGACCGACGCGGTGGCCGAACTCGGCCTGCAGGCGCTGCCGTGGACCGAAGGCCTGCGCCAGTGGCAGGCCCGCGTCGAGTCGCTGCGGCGCTGGATGCCGGAACTGGAGCTGCCCGACTGCAGCGATGCCGCCCTGCTGGCCCAGCGCGCACACTGGCTGCAACCGGCGTTCGCCGGCAAGAGCCGCCTGGATGCGCTGGACGAGTCCAGCTTCGGCGAGGCGCTGAAGTCGCCACTGGAATGGTCGCAACGGCAGCTGATCGAACGCCATGCACCGACCCGCATCAGCGTCCCCTCCGGTCTGGAGCGGCCGATCACCTATGCACTGGACAGCGAAAGCGGCGAGCCGCTGGCGCCGGTGCTGGCGGTGAAGCTGCAGGAACTGTTCGGCCTGGCCGACACGCCGCGCATCGCCGATGGCCGTGTCCCCCTGACCCTGCACCTGCTGTCGCCCGGAGGTCGCCCCCTGCAGGTCACCCAGGACCTGCGCAACTTCTGGGAAAACACCTACGCCGAGGTGAAGAAGGAAATGAAGGGCCGTTATCCGCGGCATCCGTGGCCGGATGATCCGTGGACAGCCACTGCCACACACCGGGCCAAGCCGCGTGGCACCTGAGGGCGGAGTCGGATCCTTCTGCAGCGCAAAGGGCTCTGACCCCGGGAACGGCATCCGGCCCCACCCTGCCTGATCCTGAATGGAGCAGATGCAGTCACACCACGCGCGACCCCGGCTGACATACCGTTTACGGGCAGCACGCCACACTGGACTTCGACCCGAGGCAAAGGACCCCACGCATGAGCAAGTTGACTGTAATCACCGACCGCGCCCTGGAGCGCGCCCTGGAACTGGCCCACAGCGCGGGCGACGGCCTGAAGAGCGCCGGTGGCAGCCTGCGCAATGCGGACTGGATCAAGACCGGCGCCGCCATCGGCGCGGTGAAGACCGGCGGCAAGGCCGCAACCAAGTTCGTGCGTCGCAATCCGGCGGTGGCCGTAGCGGCGGCGGCGGTCGGTGTCGGCCTGCTCGGCTATGCGCTGTATCGCAAGCAGCAGAAGAAGAAGGCCGCCAATGGCCAGGTGGTGGATGGCCAGGCGCACCGCATCAGCGCGCGCGACCGCCGCAATGCCACCGTGGTCGATGAGCACAGCGATATCGGCAGCGATGCCTGAGCCTGCCGGGGCCGGATCCCTTCCATCGGAAGGGCCCTGACCGCAGCCGCGACATGAGGGCCGGACACCGCAGGGTGCCCGGCCCTTTTCAGTTCAGCCGATCTGCCGCCACTGTCCCGGCTGCAGGTCGTCCAGCCGGTAGGGCCCCATCGATACCCGCACCAGGCGCAGCGTCGGCAGGTTCACCGCCGCGGTCATCCGCCGCACCTGGCGGTTGCGGCCCTCGCGGATCGTGATCGCCAGCCACGCATCCGGCACCGTCTTGCGGAAGCGCACCGGCGGATCACGCGTCCACAGCGACGGCGCCGGCTCCAGGCGCTCGATCTTCGCCGGCAGCGTCGGCCCGTCATTGAGCAGCACGCCTTCGCGCAGCTGCTGCAGCTGCGGGTCGCTGGGCATCCCCTCCACCTGCACCCAGTAGGTCTTGTCGGCCTTGTGCTTCGGGTCGGTCAGCTTGTGCGCCAAGGTGCCGTTGTCGGTCAGCAGCAGCAGGCCCTCGCTGTCATGATCGAGCCTGCCGGCGGCATACACGCGCGGCGGCAGGCCGAAGCCGGCCAGGGTCGGCCGCGGCGGCACGCTGCGGTCGGTGAACTGGCAGAGCACGTTGAAGGGCTTGTTGAAGGCAATCAGCATCGCGGGCACGGCAGGCGGCAGGTGGCGCATTGTCCCATGCCGCGTTGCAGGCCACGCGCGCCCGCCATGCCCCACGCCGCCTTACGGCTTGATGAAACGCAGGGTCATGCGGTCGCTTTCGCCGATCGCCTGGTACTTCGCGTCATCCGCCTTGTCGTGCTGGTTGGTCGGCGGAAGCGTCCAAACGCCGTTCGGGTGGTCCTTGGTATCGCGCGGGTTGGCGTTGACCTCGCTGCGCGCATCCAGCTTGAAACCGGCTGCTTCAGCCATCGCGATCACCTGCTGCTGGCCGACATAGCCGGTGTCATCGTCGTCGGCCACGTCGGCCTTGGCGCGATGCTCGACCACACCCAGCACGCCGCCCGGCTTGAGTACGTTGAAGAAGCCCTGGAACATGCCCTGCGCCTGACCGGCCTTGCGCCAGTTGTGCACGTTGCGGAAGGTCAGCACCACGTCGGCCGAGTTGGCCGGGCCGAACACCGGCTTGGCCGGGTCGTAGGCCACCACCGCGGTCTTGCCGAACTGTGCCGGCGCACCGGCGTACTTCTTCTCCAGGCTGTCGCGGCTGCGCTGCTGGTAGTCACGGCCGCGGCCTTCGGGCACCGCCATTGGATCGACCACAGCGGCGATGTAGTGGCCCTTGTCGTGCAGCAGCGGCGCCAGGATTTCCGAGTACCAGCCGTTGCCGGGGGTGATCTCGATGACGGTCTTTTCCGGGGACACCTTGAAGAACGCCAGCGACTGCGCCGGATGGCGGTAGGCGTCGCGCTTGGTATTGGCCGGATCGCGGGTCGAGGCCTTCACCGCGGCATCGATGGCCGGTGACACCTGGATCTTCGCCGGCGCCACCACGGCCGGGGCGGCGAATGCGGGAACAGCGGCAAGCAGGGCCGAGGCAAGCAGCAGGCGGCAACCACGCAGGGACGAGGCAGGCATCATCGGGGCGACTCCAGCGGAAGATGCGGCGAGACTAGCAGCCGCGGCGCCCAAGGTGTTCACAAAGCGTTAGCTGCACGCGCAATGCGGAACACTGTTTTGTGGTCACCGCCGCAGCGCGGTAACACCGCGCGTTCTATTCTGGAGCACTTCCCCCAAGGAGTCCGTGCCCATGACGGCAACCCGCGAACTGGGCCGTTCCGGCCTGCATGTACGTCCGCTCGCCTTCGGTGGCAACGTGTTCGGCTGGAGCGCCGATGAGAAGGCCAGCTTCGCCCTGCTGGATGCCTTCGTCGATGCCGGCTTCAACCTGGTCGATACCGCCGATGTCTACTCGGCGTGGGTGCCCGGCAACCAGGGCGGCGAATCGGAGACGCTGATCGGCAAGTGGTTCGCCCGCAGCGGCAAGCGCGACAAGGTGGTGCTGGCGACCAAGGTGGCCAAGTGGGCCGAGCGCCCGGGCCTGACCCCGGACAACATCAACGCCGCGGTCGAGGATTCGCTGCGCCGCCTGCAGACCGATGTGATCGATCTGTACCAGGCCCACGAAGACGACGAGTCGACGCCGCTGGAAGCGACCCTGGCCGCCTTCGGCCGCCTGATCGAAGCCGGCAAGGTACGCGCCATCGGTGCATCCAACTACAGCGCCACGCGCCTGGCCGATGCGCTGAAGGTGTCCACCGACTACAAGCTGCCGCGCTATGAAACCCTGCAGCCGGAGTACAACCTGTACGACCGCGCCGGCTACGAGACCGCACTGGAACCGCTGGTACAACGCGAACAGATCGGCGTGATCGGTTACTACGCCCTGGCCAGTGGCTTCCTCAGCGGCAAGTACCGCACCCCCGCCGATGCGTCCAAGAGCGCTGCGCGTGGCGAGACCGTGGTCAAGCGCTATCTGAATCCGCGCGGCCTGCGCATCCTGCAGGCCCTGGATGACGTGGCCAGCAAGCACACTGCCAGTGCCGCACAGATCGCACTGGCATGGCAGATCGCCCGGCCGTCGATCACCGCACCGATCGTCAGCGCCAGCAACGTTGAACAGCTGCACGACCTGCTGGCCGCGGCCAACCTGTCGCTGAGCGTGCAGGACATCGCGCAGCTGGATGCCGCCAGCGCCGAAGGCTGAGTGCCGAAGGGGTCAGATCCGTTTCCGCTGGAAAGGGATCTGACCCCGGCTCCACTACCGGACGCAGTGTCGCGATCGGGCATTACGTTGATGGGCACGAATCCGCATACTCGGGCACGCCGGTAGCGCATGCGCAGCCGCCGGTTTCATTCCAGGGTGGAGAGTGATGGACGTGGTCAGCCGCCAGAACATCCAGCGCATGCAGGCCGAGCAACAGCAACAACAGCAGCGCGTCCAGCACGAAATCCAGATCATCGCAGCCAGCGGCGGCATGTGATCCGTGGATCCACACCATGCGTGGATCTGGGTACCACCGCGAATCGGTTTGCCGGTCATTCGCTGGCGGACCAGCGGACGCCGCCGTTCAGGGACACGGGTCACGATTTCCTTCTGCGGTCAGAGGTCGATCACCACCAAACCCAGCGTTCGAAATCACAAAGATGAACGTGGCACCTCTGGGTTGCCTCAGAGGACCGATCGCGAGACGGATCAAGGCTTTCAGCCTTGGCTTCCATTTGCGTTTGTTAGAAATACATGTAAACATTTCTAACAAATCTTGGAGGGAATCCTCCCATGAAAGCCACCCACGCCATTCGAGAGCGAATCGCCGCCCAGCCTCCCGGCGAGGCGTTCACGCCTGCCCTGTTCGCGGGCATGGGCTCGCGCGCGGCGATCGACATGACGCTTATGCGCGAAGTAAGGGCCGGCACCATTGAGCGCCTTACGCGCGGCGTTTACATCGTTCCCAAGCCCTTGGGCCACGGTTTGAAGGCGACGCCGTCTGCGGAGTCGGTAGCCAAGCTGCTCGCCCAAGAGGGCGAAACGATCGGCGTGCTCGGCGCTCAGGCCGCTCAGCGTTTCGGCTTCTCAACCCAGATGGTGGTTCGCGAAGCATTCGCGACCACCGGCCCCACCCGCCGCCTGCAGTATGGCAAGCGCACGCTTGAGCTGAAGCACGTATCCCCGCGCAAGATGGCGCTCGGTACAGGTCCCGCTGGACAGGCCCTGCTGGCGCTGTGGTACCTGGGAAAACGCGAAGTGACCCCCAGTACGTTCAAGGTACTGAAGAAGAAGCTTGCCCCGCTGGAGTTCCAGCGTCTGAGCCAGGCGAAGTCGGTGATGCCGTCGTGGATGGCAGAAGCCATGGCCGCTTATGAATCAACGGAGAACAAACATGGATAGTTATTTCGGGCTCGACAAGGAGACGCAAGGCGCCTTGTTGGAGTCGGCTCTGAATCAAGGTCATGGCCCCAACGCCGCGGTTCTGGAGAAGGACATCTGGCTGTGCCTGGTACTTCAGGAACTGTTCTCGATGCCTAATGCCTTGCCGATGGTATTCAAGGGTGGAACTTCCCTTTCCAAGGTCTACACCGCGATAAGCAGGTTTTCGGAAGACGTGGACGTGACGCTTGACTGGCGCAAGCTGGTGACTCCCCCCGTAGACCTTGGCGCGTTGAGCAACAATGCGATCAGGAACTTGTCCGAGCAGATCCAGGCAGCGCTGGAGAAGTACCTGGAAGACACGCTTCGCCCTGCACTGGAAGAACAATTGAAGCGCCATGCCGATGTTTCAGTTGAGTTCGCGCGAGACGACGAAGGCAAGGAAATCAAGAAGGATGCACTCGTTGTCCATTACCCTAGTGCTGCCGACTACGGCAATGGTTATATCCGCCCCAGTGTTCTGATCGAGTTCGGCGGGCGCAACGACATTGAACCGGAAGAGGAAAGGATAATCGCGCCCGAAGTGGCCACACTTTTCCCCGGCATCCGCTTTCCCGAAGCGAGGGTCACCGTGCTCTCGCCGATTCGCACCTTCTGGGAAAAAGCCACGCTCGCACATGACGAGGCACACCGGCCCGTGCAGAAAAAGCGCTCGTCCGAGCGACAGTCCCGCCACTGGTATGATCTTTTCCGATTGGCGGACCACAACATCGGAAGGGAAGCACTGGCTTCGCGCACGATTCTCGAACAGGTTGTCGCCACAAAGACACGATTCTTCAAGTACGCATTCAGCAGATACGACCTGTGTTTGAAAGGTGAATTTCGAATCATTCCGGATCAAAGCGCATTGTCGGAACTTCAAGCTGACTACGTCACAATGACAAACGCGAGCATGTTCTACGGCGACCCGGTTGACTGGGCCAGCGTGGAAAGCCGCCTCCGGGCCTTGGAGAAAGAGATCAACACCGCAATCTTTCCTTCGCAGCCGGCAATAGAGGCAACGTGATTTCGACGCTGCGCCCTGCGTAGTGGGACTCTTTAGAGTCCAGGTTTTGTCGTAGCGGCTTTTGCAGCGAGCTGTGGGGCACAGGCGGCCGGCGTTCCAGCCATTGGCAGTTCGCCGACGCCGCCTGCCTCAATCGTGTTCGATGCCGCACCAGCTCGGGAAGGTCAGCCTGCGCAGGCATCGCGCGTGGCCTGCGGCGTCACGGGTCAGATCCCTTTCGCTGACCCCAGGCCCGGCCTCTGCCAGAACACGGCCGATCAGCGTGGCACGCTGTCCTCGGCCACCAGCGCGTGGTGCACGCCGATCCCCGCACGCACGCCCTCGGCGGTGGCCAGGGTGATGTTGCCCACGGTGGTCGCATCACCTGCCGCGTACACGTTCGGCACCGAGGTCTGCTTCATCGCATCGACGTCGATCAGCACGCCCAGCGGGCTCTCCGCCAATGCGCAGCCCAGCTGCTGCACCAGCGGCGTGGCCATCGCCTGGGTGGCCGGCACGAACAACGCGCGCTGCGCGACGCGGCGGCCGTCGGCCAGTTCCAGTTCCAGCCAGGTCGGCTGCTCGCCGTGCACGCCCAGCACCGGTGAGGTCTCGATCTGCACGCCACGCTGCTGCATGGCGGCCCGTTCCTCGTCGCTGATCGGCAGGCCCTGGCTGAAGAAGGTGACATTGCCCCAATCGGCGAACAGCGGCGCCTTGGCGGCGGACAGCGGGTGGCCGCCGAGCAGGCCGATTGCGCCACCACCGACCTCATAGCCGTGGCAGTAAGGGCAGTGCAGCACGGTGCTGCCCCAGCGCTCGGCCAACCCAGGCAGCGCCGGCAACTGGTCGACGATGCCACTGGCCAGCAGCAGCTTGCGCGCCGCCAGCACCTGGCCGTCGGCAGTAGCCACTTCAACGCCATCGGCGGTGGTGCGGGCCTGCACCGCTTCGGCAGTCAGCCAGCGCACGTTGGGGTAGTCCAGCAGCTGCTGGCGCGCGGTCTTCAGCAGCTCGGCGCCGCTGATGCCATCCAGCCCCAGCACGCCATGCGAATGGCTGGCGAAACGGTTGCGCGGCTTGCCGGCGTCGATGATCGTGAGCGGACGCCGGGCGCGCGCCAGGATCAGGCCGGCGGCGATGCCGGCATGGCTGCCGCCGACGATGAGCACATCAGGATTCATGGTGACCTTCCAGGGAACGGTGATGGGCGAGGTGGCGGGCGAAGTCGGCACCGAGCTGGTCCAGCGTGGTCGCCTGCAGCCGCTGCTCGAGCAGGCGCTGCGCTTCGCGTACCCCTTCGAGCAGGGCGCTGTTGACCAGCTGCTGGATCGGGCAACCGCCTCCGGAATCGCGGATGCCGGCCTGCACCAGCGGCGGCGCGCCGACCGCCAGGTAGACGTCATGCAGGGTGATCGCCGCGGCATCACGGGCCAGGTGGCTGCCGCCGCCGTGGCCACGCGTGCTGCGCACCAGGCCAGCCTTGTGCAACTGCGCCAACAGGCGGCGGATCACCACCGGATGGGTCGGCAGGCAGGACGCCAGCTGTTCGGAGGTGCGCGGTTCGGCATGGCCGACCAGATGCGCCATTACATGCAGGGCGTCGGAAAGCGGGTTCGCGGATTTCATGTAACAACAATAGTTACATTTAAATCCCCTGTCGAGGGTCCGCATTCGTTCCATATGGACACATTTGTCCTATGAAATGTTTCCTTCACATCGCTAAACGAAACGCGAATGTGATCAACGTCGCACTTCAGAGGCGAGGGCATCCGGTCGATACCGCATCGCCCCTTCCCGAGAGCCCCTTCCCATGAATGCGTCTGTCCGTGCACCTCGCCTGCAGTCCAAGCTGCTGGGCGCGGTTTCCGTTGGTCTGGCCGTGGTCCTGTTGTGCGCCCTGGCAGGCTTGGCGTCCGCCTGGTTGAAGCTGTCCACCGAGGTTCCGCCCGAAGTCGCGCACAGCCGCGATGCCGAACGCCTGCAGCGCGAATTCCGCGGCCAGGTACAGGAATGGAAGAACGTGCTGCTGCGCGGGCACGATGACGCCCTGCGCCAGCACCACCTGGACGCGTTCGACGGCGAAGGCCGCCTGGTCGAGCAGCTGGCCAAGGGCCTGGCCACCAGCCCGGACCCTCGCACGCGTGAACTGGCGCAGGCATTCAGCGGCCTGCACGCGCAGCTGCAGCAGGATTACCACGCAGCGCTGCAGGCATTCGCCGAAGCCGGGTATGACCCGGCCGCTGGCGACACCCTGGTGCGCGGCAAGGATCGCCCGGTGGCGACCGCACTGGATGCGCTGGGCGCGCAGGCTACACAGGTGGCCGAAGCGGCACTGGCGGCGCGTTCGCACCAGGCCCGGCAGACCCTGCTGCTGTGCGCGGCGCTGACCGTGCTGGCTGCGGTACTGCTGCTGGCCGGCCTGGCCTGGTGGCTGCGGCGCGCCGTGGTGCAGCCGGTGCTGGCGGTGGAAGCGGCCGCGCGCGCGGTCGCTGCCGGCGACCTGCAGCATGTGGTGCAGGTACGCAGCCGCGACGAGATCGGCCGTCTCGCGCAGGCCATGCAAGCGGTGCAGTCGACCCTGCGCGGCGTGCTGGATGCACAGGCCGCGATGGCGCAGGCGCATGATGCCGGCACCATCAGCCACCGCATGGATGCCAGCGCCTTCCCCGGCGCGTTCGGCACCATGGTGGCCGACAGCAACACCCTGGTCGATGCGCACATCCAGGTGAAGATGCGCGCGATCTCGATCATGGGCCGTTATGCCATCGGCGATCTCAGCCAGGACATGGAACGCCTGCCCGGCGAGAAGGCGGTGATCACCGAAGCGCTGGACGCGGTCAAGCACAACCTCGGCGCGATCAATGGCGAGATCCGCCGCCTGGCCGGCGCCGCCGCGGCCGGTGACTTCAGCCAGCGCGGCGACAGCGCGCGCTTCGAGCATGACTTCCGCGCCATGGTCGATGGCCTGAACCGGCTGATGCAGGCCACCGAACTCAACCTCGGCGAGGTCTCCGGCATGCTGCGTGCAATCGCCGATGGTCGCCTGGGCGCGCGCATGCACGGCGACTTCCAGGGCGTGTTCGCACGCATCGCCGGTGACGCCAACACCACCGCCGCACAGCTGGCGACCATCGTCACCGACATCAAGCACGCCTCCGGCAACATCCACACCGCCGCGGCGGAGATCGCCGCCGGCAACAACGATCTGTCGCGCCGTACCGAGCAGCAGGCGGCCAACCTGGAAGAAACCGCCGCATCGATGGAGGAACTGACCTCGACAGTGCGCCAGAACGCCGAGCACGCACGCCAGGCCAACCAGCTGGCGATCGGCGCGTACAGCGTCGCCTCGCAGGGCGGCAACGTGGTCGGCCAGGTGGTGGCGACGATGGGCGCGATCGAAACCTCGTCGCGGCAGATCGCCGACATCATCAGCGTGATCGATGGCATCGCCTTCCAGACCAACATCCTGGCACTGAACGCGGCGGTGGAGGCCGCGCGCGCCGGTGAGCAGGGCCGTGGCTTTGCGGTGGTCGCCAGCGAAGTGCGGACGCTGGCACAGCGTTCGGCGGCAGCGGCGAAGGAGATCAAGACCCTGATCGAAGCTTCGGTGGAACAGGTTGGCCATGGTGCGCAACGCGTGCGCGAGGCCGGCGACACCATGGCCGAGATCGTGGCATCGGTGCAGCGCGTGACCGACATCATGGCCGAGATTTCCGCCGCCTCGCAGGAGCAGAGCGCGGGTATCGAGCAGGTCAGCCAGACCGTGATCCAGATGGATGGCACCACCCAGCAGAACGCTGCGCTGGTGGAAGAAGCCAGCGCCGCCGCGCGCAGCCTGGAACAGCAGGCGAACCGCCTGATCGATGCCGTGGATGTATTCGACCTGTCGACCACGGCGGCGGCGAAAGGCGCGCTGGCACAGGCAGCCTGATTGATCCGGTTGCCGGCCAGCGGCCGGCACTACCTGTGCGAGGAACGGTAGTGCCGGCCGCTGGCCGGCAACCCAAACGAAAAGCGGTAGTGCCGGCCGC
>NZ_CAMFIA010000009.1 GCF_945952405.1 uncultured Stenotrophomonas sp.
GGCGCAGGCCACCGGCTTCTGTCGTTTGCCACCAGTCCAGCTGTTCCACCTTGCCGGCATCCACGCCCCAGGCGATGAGCTGGTCGCCGACGCCGAGCGGGGCGATGAAACGCGCGGTCTTGCCGGCCAGCTGCATCACCGCGGCATGGTCGAGGTGGTCGTAGTGGTTGTGCGAGAGGATCACGCCGGCGATCGGCGGCAGCGCATCGATGCTGATCGGCGGCGCATGGAAGCGCGCCGGGCCCATCCATTGCACCGGTGAGGCGCGCTCGGAGAACACCGGGTCGGTCAACCAGTACTGGCCGCGCAGCTTCAGCAGGATGGTGGAATGGCCGAGCCGGAACAGGCTGCGATCCGGCGCGGCGTCCAAGGTGGCCCGGTCCAGCGGCAGCACCGGAATGGGGTGTGCCGGTACCGTGCCCTTGGGCTTGTTGAACAGGAACGTCCACCAGATCTCGGCGCCGTCGCGCAGGCCCATCGCCGGGCGCGGCAGGGCATTGCGGAACCTGCCGTCGCGGTACTGCGGTGAATCGGGGAAGTCGGGGAGGGACCAGGACTTGCAGAAGGTATAGGCGGTCACGGCGAGGATTCCGAGCAGGAGGACAAGGAGCAGGCGCTTCATGGGTGACGTCCGCTGGGTACACTGCACAGTGTAGTTTCGTGTTTTTCAAAAGTACACTGCCGGGTGTAAAATGTGCGCATCCGTTCAGTTATCTGGTTCCAGCCATGTCCCGAGCCCCACAACGCCTGACCGATCGCAAGCGCGAGGCCATCGTGCGCGCGGCGGTGGAGGAGTTCCGTGCATCGGGGTACGAGGCGACCAGCATGGACCGCATCGCCGAGGTGGCCGGGGTTTCCAAGCGCACCGTCTACAACCACTTCCCGAGCAAGGAAGCGTTGTTCTCGATGATCCTGGAGGCGTTGTGGGAGCGCAGCGTGGCCAGCGACACCCTGCCGTACCGCGCCGACCAGCCGCTGCAGGCCCAGCTGCTGCAGTTGCTGGGGCAGAAGCTGGACCTGCTCAGTGATGCCAACTTCATCGATCTGGCGCGGGTGGCGATGGCCGAGATCATCCATTCGCCGGAACGTGCGCAGGCCATCGTCTGCCGCATGGGCGAAAAGGAGAGCGGCGAGAGTGCGTGGATCCGTGCGGCGATCGCCGATGGCCGGCTGCGCCAGGTTGATCCCGAGTTCGCCGGCCACCAGCTGCACGGGCTGGTGAAGAGCTTCGCGTTCTGGCCGCAGGTGACGATGGGGCAGGCACCGTTGAACGCGGCCGAGCGTGCACGCGTGGCCGAATCGGCGGTGGCGATGTTCCTGGGCTTCTACGCGGCCTGAGTGGGCGCGGTGGCCTAGCTGGCGACGAAGCGTCGGAACTCGTCAGCCGGCAATGCCGCCGAGTACAGGTAGCCCTGGCCGACATCCACGCCCAGCGCCCGCAGCTGCTGCTCCTGCGCCAGGGTTTCAGTGCCCTCGGCGACCACGATCGCGCCGCAGCGGTGCGCGACCTCGACGATGAAGCGTACGATCGACTGCGATTTGGCGTCGGACAGCGTGGCGATCAGCGCCTGTTCGATCTTGACCTCGGCGATGGCCAGCTGCGACAGCAGGATCAGGGTCGAATAGCCGGCGCCGAAGTCATCCAGTGACAACGTGACCTCCGCTGCCAGCAGCTGCGCGATGTTGGCATCGACCTCATCGCGTTCGACGATCTCGGTCCACTCTACAATCTCCAGGCGCAGCATCGTCCCAGGCACGCCGTGCAGTTGCAGCAGCTCCTGCAGGCGCAGGCCGAAGCCGGGCGAGCGCAGTGACTCGGCGGAAACATTGACGGCCACGGTCAGTCGCGAGCCGTCACTGTGGCACTGCTGCAGGAAGTGGGCGGCCGACTGCAGCGTGGCCCATTCCAGCGCGGCCAGACGGCCCTGCCGGCGCAGCAGCGAGATCACCCGCATCGGCGCGATCATCCGGCCTTCGCCATCACGCATGCGCAGCAGTGCTTCGGCGCCTACCAGTTGGCGGTCCTGCAGGCGGTGCTTGGGCTGGTAGCACAGCGGTGCGTCGGCGTGCTGCAGCCAGTGGTCCAGGGCGCGCTCGATCTGCGCGTCGATTTCGCTGTCGCGCTGGATCGGATCATCGAAGAACACCACGCCGGATTCGATCGCACTCAGCGCCAGGGTGATCGCGCGGAAGGGCAGGTGCCCATCCTCGGCATCGGTCGGTGGCTTCAGCTCGACCACCGCGCAGCGGACCAGCGGGCGAAAGCCTGGCCAGTCCTCGCCGATGCGCTCGGCCAGGCCGGAGGCCAGCTCGCTGATCTGCGGCTGCGCGCGCAGTTCCGACAACGAGATATCCGGGACCAGGACCGCCAGCGCGGCATCGCCGAACTGGTAGATCTCCACGCCGGTGGGCGGCAGTGATGGCAGCAGCCGACGCACATGATCGCTGCTGTCGCGGTGCCACAGTCCGTTGTCCTGCAGGGGGCCGTAGCGCAGGCGCAGATCGCGCAGGTTGCCCATCTCGGCCACGATCAGGCAGGCCTTGCCGGTGCCCGCATGATCACGCCAGTAGTGCTGCAGGCGCTCGCCGAGGGCGCGCATGTTGGGCAAGCCACTGATCGGATCGATGCGCAGCCAGGCCTGTTCGCGCTGACGCTGGGCATCGATCTGGGCGTCGTTGTACACCAGCGCGAACACCGCGCCGAGCATCAGCAGGGAGACCGGCAGTGCCAGCAGGCGCTGGAACGCCAGCTGTGCCACCGGCAGCTGATCGGCGCCGATGAGGGCCACGCCCAGGGCCAGGCCGAGCGCGGTTACCGCGATGCGCACGCCCCAGGCCTGCAGGATCGTGCGCAGCGAGAGTTCATTGAGCATGCGCGGGTGCAGGCGCCCGCGCAGCCAGATGCCGGCCAGCATCTGCAGCAGCGACTCGAGGCTGGCCGCGAGGAAGAACTGGGTGCCGGTGAACTGGTAGCGGGCCAGCAGGCTGGCGGCCAGGCAGGCGAGGCCACCGCGCCAACCGCCGAGCAGGCCGCTGACCAGCAGGATGTCAAAGCCGAGGTGGAGCTTGACCACGCCCTGCGTGTAACGGGCCACGAACCAGGAGTTGAACAGGTAGATGAGCCCCAGAGCCACGCCCACGTAGAGGCGGCGGCCCTCGATGGCATGTCCGGCGCGGCGGGTGCCGATCAGCAGCACGCCGATCATGCCGATCACCGCCGTGGCCTGCAGCAGGTACAGCGGCAGGCTGGGCAGAGCGCTGTCCAGGACCTGGGCCGAGACCCGTGAAAGCGCATCCATAGCAGGTTCCCGCCTGTGACCGACGGCCAGTAAGGGCAGGGTAGTCGCAGCTGCGTGCAGGTTCAATTGCACCGGTCGCCTTCGCGCAGCAGGTGTTCGGCCATGAAATCGACAAACGCTCGCACGCGCGGCGGCTGGTGGCGATGGCTTGGCCAGAGTGCCCAGAAGGTGCTTTGTTCGGTGCTCCATTTATCCAGCACGCTGACCAGCACGCCGCTGTCGAGCGCGTCCCGGATGGCGAAGGCGGGCAGGCAGGCGATGCCGTGGCCGTCGATGGCCATGTGCAGGATGGTCTCGAGATGGTTGGCGGTCATTGCCGGCGTCAGCCGCATCTCATGGCCTTGCTCAGCCGCCTGCAGTGGCCACCGCTCGATCAGCCCGGTGCCGGGGAAGCGATGCAGAAGGCAGGCATGGCTGCTCAGCTCGTCCGGATGCTGGGGCGTGCCGCGGTTCGCGAAGTACATAGGGGCGCCGACGCACAGCAGGCGGGTACTCCCGAGGTTGCGGCCGTGCAGTCTGGAGTCGGCGGGACTGCCGGTGCGGACGACTGCATCGAAACCCTCTTCGATGACATCGACAAGGCGGTCGCTGAAGTGCAGGTCGAGTTCGACGGCGGGGAAGCGCCGTGCGAATGCCGAAAGCACGGGCAGCATCAGTCCGCTTGCGAGTGGAAGGCTGAGTTTCAGGCGGCCGCTCGGCGCGGCGTGGGCGTCGCTGAGCTCACGCTCGGCCGCGGCGACCTCGATCATGATGCGGCGGCATCGCTCGAGGAACTGCTCGCCTTCGGCGGTCAGGCTGACACTACGGGTATTGCGATGCAGGAGGCGGGCGCCCAGGCGTTCCTCCAGCCTGGCGATGGTCTTGCTTGCCGCCGAGGGAGTGATGCCGCGCTGGCGAGCGGCGGAGGCGAAGCTGCGTGCCTCGGCGACCAGGACAAAGAGGCTGAGACCGGCAAGGCTGTCCATGGACGATGATTGATGACGTTGATGTCATGAAAGTATGGACCTTGCGCTGGATTTTTCCAGGATAACGTCGTCGATAGCATCAATCCCGTGGCGCTGGGCCATGCTGAAGCTTCCTCCCCATGTCTGTTTCATGTTCGCGCGCTGCCGAATCTCCCGGTCGTGGGCTGGTCCTTGCCGGCTGCCTGACCGCGCTCACCATTCCTTTGAGCATCGCCAGCCCCGCTGTGGGCATCCCGGCGATACGCGCGGCCCTGGGCGGTACTCCTGCAGAGCTGTCCTGGATGATCAACGCCTATCTGCTGACCTACGGCAGCACCACGCTGGTGGCCGGAAGGCTGGCCGACCTGTACGGCAGGCGCAGGGTCTGGATCCTGGGCGGCGTGCTGTTCTCGATCGTCACCGGCCTGATTCCACTGATGCCCGGCGTGGCATGGATGAATGCCATGCGGCTGTTGCAGGGGATGGCCGCGGCGGCAGCGTTTGCCGGCGCGATGGCATCGCTGGCACAGGTGTTCGATGGCCGGGCCCGGGCGAAGGTGTTCAGCCTGATCGGAACCACCTTTGGTGCCGGAGCCGCTGGCGGGCCCTTGCTGGCGGGTGGGCTGATCGATGGCCTGGGCTGGGAGTGGGTGTTCTATCTGCCGGCGCTGCTGGCTGCGCTGACCGTGCCGCTGGTCGCCGTTGCATCCGTCGAGTCGAAGCATCCCGGTTCGCCCCGCCTGGATTGGCTGGGCGCGGCAACCTTCACATGTGCACTGGGTTCACTCACCTACGCCATGATCGTGCTCCCGGAATACGGTGCACTTCATGCGAAGACGCTGGTGCCGCTGCTGCTCTCGGTCATTCTGCTGGCCGCCTTCATTGCGGTGGAGCGTTCCCATCGCACACCGCTGCTCGATCTCGGGCTGCTGCGCAATCGGCGCTTTGTCGGCGTGCAGGTTCTGGCCGTGGCACCTGCGTTCTGTTACGTGGTCCTGCTGGTCCTGCTGCCGGCAGGTTTCATTGGTGTTGAAGGCCTGCGGCCAAGCGAGGCAGGGCTGGCGATGGCGGCACTGTCGGCGCCATTGCTTGTCGTTCCGTTGGCGTCCGGCCATCTGCTGCGATGGATGCCTGCACAGGTGTTGTGTTGTGCCGGCCTGTTGATCGCAGCGGCGGGCCTGGCCTGGCTTGCACAGGCGGTCGATGCCCCGTCGCAACGATGGCTGCCGATGCTGGTCATCGGGATCGGAATCGGACTGCCCTGGGGCATCATGGATGGGCTGGCGGTCAGCGTGGTCGCCAGGGAGCAGGCGGGCATGGCTGCCGGCATCTTCAACGCCATGCGATTGGCCGGTGATGCCATGGCACTGGCCATTGTCGGCATCATGCTCTCGGCGCGTATCGGTGCGCATCTGATGCGGGAGGCCGGCCCGGTGGCCCGCGCCACGTCGCACAAACTGTCCGTGGGCGACCTTGCCGGGGTTGCGCAGGAACTGCCAGGCGTATCCCGAACGGTCCTGGCCAACGCCTATCTGCAAGCGCTCCACGGCCAGCTGTTGATCCTGGCCGCGGCCACGGTGGTTTGCGCCGTCGTGCTCTGGTACCTGTTGCGCGAAGAGCGTGCGACGGCTCAGGCCGGAGGCGGTCAGTAGCGCGGGTCGGCGATGGCAGGCAGCACCAGTTCGCGCACGAAACCGGAGGGTGACAGCTGCAGCAGTGCACGCACCATCGCCACCACATCGTGCACCGGCACCTGCTCGCCGTTGCCGCGCGCCGCAGCCTCCGCCACCGGTACCGACACTGCATCGTCGGTATTGAGGTAGCCCAGCTGCAGGTTGGTCACTGCCAGCCGGCGGTCACGGAAGCCCTCGCGCAGCGCGTCGGCGATGCCATTGAGGGCGAATTTGGATGCGCCGAACGCCACTTCCGGGCGCCCGCTGCGTGGCAGCGCCGAGGTCGAGCCGGTCAGCACCAGCTGCGGGCGTGGTGCACCCAGTACGCGCGGCAGCAGTCGTTGCAGCAGCACCAGGGTTGCGGTGATGTTGACGTCCACCAGATGGGAGAGCGCGGCATCGCTTTCATCGAGGAAGGCGTACTCGTCGCTGAAGGCCTTGTCTTCCCAGATGCCGAGGTTGTGGATCAGTACGTCAAGATCGGCTGGCGCCTGCGCGGCGATATGGTCGGCGGCGGTTGTGGGCTGGGCGAGGTCGGCTTCGATCCACTGCAGGGTGACGCCTTGCGGGCAGACAATGCCACGCGGGCGGCTGCGCGAAACGCCGATGACGGTGTCGCCAGGGCCGCACAGGCCTTCCACGAACGCCCGACCGAGGCCCTTGCTGGCGCCGATGACCATCAGTTTCATGTTGCTTCCTTGTTCCACAGCGGCGGCCTCAGTCGGCCGCAAGAATGACGTCCCAATCGGCGAACGCACGCAGGCCGCTGCGCTCGGCGGTCAGGATTGAGGCAATGTTGTCGAGCTGGCAGCGATACTGCGGCTGCAATCCTGCGGCCTGCGCGGACACGGCCATGGCCTGCACCAGCAGGCGGGCATGCCCGCGGCCACGGGCTTCGGGCAGGGTCAGCACGCCCATGTCGGCAAGGGCGGAGTCCAGGGCCCACGGATACAGGCTGCCGGCGGCAACCAGTTGCTCCCCGTCGAAGGCACCAAAAACCTGCCAATGATCCAGTTCGACCCAGGCTGCATTGAGATCCTTGTCACTGGCGCGGGCCTGGAACACCTCGAATGCTGCGCTGTCGGTCGGGCCGAGGCGGCGGATGTGGGGCGGTGCCGGCCGTGCGGGCAGGGCAGCGAGTGTCGCGGCGGGGAAATGGAAGACACGGTCGGCGCCATGCGTGCGCTGGCCGATCGTCATCAGCCGCTGTTGCAGCTGGGCCAGTGTCCAGCGCGGTTGTGCCCGCAGCTGTAGGCGATCGGCCAGGGCCGTGCTCAGCAGTGCGCGCGCTGGACCCGTGACCGGCTGCAGCAGCATGCCATCTTCGCCCTCGTCGAAATCATCGCGGCAGGCAAGCTGCAGCAGCGAATCATCCTGCAGCACGTGTGTGCCGGCGAACACGCGCCGCCAGGCGATGTCGATCAAGGGAGAGAATGCACCTTCCATGATGGCGGTTTCGCTCAGTGGTGGGGCAGTTCGACCTGCAGCCCTGCAGCTTTCCACTCGGGATAGCCTGCGGCAAGCCGCTGCGCGGTCAGTCCGGCATCGCGCAGCATCGCCACCGCATCATTGGACAGCACGCAGTAGGGGCCACGGCAGTAGGCGACAATGTGGGCGGCACGCGGCAGTTCGTCCATGCGTGCATGCAGTTCCGTGACCGGAATGTTCAGTGCGCCAGGTAGATGACCCAGCTCGAATTCCTCGCGCGGCCGCACATCCAGCAGCACCACGCTGCCGCGCTGTTCCAGCAGCTGTTCGACGCTGAGCCCGTCCAATGCGTCGCGGCGCTGCAGGCTGTCCCGGATCACCTTCTGCATCTCGCTGCGCTGGTGATCGGCATGGTCGCGCAGTGCAGCCAGCAGGTTGCCGACCGGGCCGTCGCCACTGCGATAGAGGATGCGCTTGCCGTCGCGGCGGGTCTGCACCAGGCCGGCGCGGCGCAGCTGCTGCAGGTGCTGGGAGGTGTTGGCCACCGACAGGCCGGTCAGCTCGGCCAATCTTTCCACCGCGCGCTCGCCCTGCGCGATGTGTTCCAGCAGGGCCAGGCGGTGGGCATGGCCAAGCGCGCGTGCGATCTCGGCCAAGGCCTCCAGCGGCGCGAAGGCGGGCTCGGTTGCGGCATTCATGAGCGGCACGCTAGCATTGATCTATCATTCAAGCAAATAATTGAAGGTGGTGGTCATGGAAGCAGTGGCGCTGTTCGGGCGGGATGCGGTGCTGATCGGTGTGGGCGCGACCGCGGTGATGGATCTGTGGGCGCTGCTGCAGCGGCGGCTGTTCGGCATTCCTTCGCTGGATTTCGCCATGGTCGGTCGCTGGCTGGGCCATCTGCGGCGTGGCCGCTTCCGCCATGACGGGATAGGCCGCTCGGCACCCGTTCGTGGCGAGCGTGTGCTGGGGTGGGCCGCGCACTATGTGATCGGGGTGATCTTTGCCGGCCTGCTGCTGGCGTGGGTTGGCGTTGGGTGGGCGCGTGCGCCGACCCTGCTGCCGGCGCTGACCTTCGGCATTGTCAGCGTGGCCGCGCCGTTCTTCAACCTGCAACCGGGCATGGGTGCAGGCATTGCTGCTTCGCGCACGCCCGCGCCGGGCAAGGCGCGCCTGCGCAGCCTGGTCGCGCACAGCGTATTCGGCCTGGGCCTGTATCTGGCTGCGTGGCTGCTGGCCGCGGCTGATGCGGGATGAGCGAGAATCAGTCCAGGCACCCGCAGCGGAACTCCCCCGGAATGGAAGCAACACACGTGCACATGCAGGACATGCCGCTGCCACGGGCCTGGCAGGAAGCCCTGGCCGATGCGCGCATCGAACGGCAGTCGATCGGCGTTTCGCGCGCGGACGTCGCCCGTGTGCGGCGCCGCGGGCAGGCCGATGCGTTCCTGAAGTCGGAGGTGATCGATGCCTTCAGCGAACTGGGCGATGAAATCGTGCGGCTGCGTTGGCTGCAGGCGCATGGCCAGCCCGCGCCGATCGTGATGGATACCGCCGAGGAAGCAGGCAGGCGCTGGTTGCTGATGAGTGCTTTGCCGGGTCGCGATCTGGCCTCGGTGCCCGAGCTCGCCCCCCGGCGGGTGGTGGAACTGTTGGCCGACGCGCTGCGTGGCCTGCATGCAATGCCGACCTCAGGTTGCCCGTTTGACCAGCGCCTGGCCTTGCGCCTGCAGGCCGCACAGGCGCGGGTCGAGGCCGGCCAGGTGGATGCCGAAGACTTCGATGACGAACGCCTGGGGCAGAGCCCGCAGCAGGTGTTCGCCGAGTTGTGCGCGACGCGCCCCGACCACGAAGACCGGGTGGTCAGCCATGGTGATGCCTGCCTGCCCAACCTGATGGTGTCTGGTGGGCACTTCAGCGGCTTCATCGATTGTGGGCGGCTGGGCGTTGCCGACCGTTACCAGGACCTGGCGCTGGCGGCGCGCAGCCTCGTCCACAACTTCGGCGATACCCGTTGGGTGACGCCGCTGTTCCAGCGCTATGGCATCGTCGCCGATGAGCGGCGATTGGCGTTCTACCGCTTGCTCGACGAGTTCTTCTGAGGCAACAGGCGTGCGCGGAGTTGCAGTGGGCCATTGCCGGCGGCGGCCGCTGCGCTGAACTGCAACGCCACCGGTTCGGGGAGTACATCGAACAGGCGCACGCCGCCGCCCAGCAGAACCGGAAGCCAGGTCAGCACCAGTTCGTCCAGCAGCTGTGCCTGCACCGCCTGGCGGACCATGGCGCCGCCATCGACATAACCGATGGGGCCTGACCGGCAAGGGCAGCCTGCGCAGTTGGGTCGAAGCAGGGATGCGGCAGATGATCGCGCTGTTGCCACGGCGTTAGCTGCGGTGGGCGGGGGTGCAAACGGGTGGCCAGGACCAGGGCAGGCTGAACGCAGCCTGCCACGCGTCCGCTTCATCTCTTTGAAGTGAACGATCGTTCGTTCAGTATCTGCAGCATGAGCCGAAACGACCGCAATGAGCAACGGGCCGCACTGATCCTGCAGGCGGCGCTGCAGTGCTTCCTTGCCAAGGGATTCCACCAGACCAGCATGCGTGACATCGCGCAGGCGGCGGGTGTCAGCCTGGGCAACCTGTACAACCATTTCCCCGGCAAGGAGGCGATCATCCTCGCGGTGGCCGTAGCCGAGAGCGAGGAGCTTGCGCCCTTGCTGCAGCAACTGGCGGCGGCCGATGGCGAGCGCGTGCAGGTGCTGGCCTTCCTGCAGGCGTTCCATGCACTGTGCCGGCAACCGGAATGGGCGATCCTCGCCGTTGAGGTGCTGGCCGAGAGTGCGCGCAACCGTGCCGTGGCCGAGGCGTTTGCAGGCAACCGGCAGCACCTGCAGCAGGTCCTGGCTGACGCCCTGCTGCGCATGGCGCAGCGCGAGCGCCGGCGTCCTGCGCTGGCCCCGGCACTGCAGGCGCAGGTGCTGCTGGATGCCATCGAAAGCGAGGCCCTGCGCCAGGGCCTGGGTGGTACAGGCGATGCTGGTGATACGGCGCTGGACCCGGGCCTGCTGGCGCTGTTGCTGGGGGCGCGTGCATGAGTGCCGTCGATCGGCGGCTGCATGGCCTGGATCTTGCGCGCTACCTGGCACTGGCCGGCATGGTGCTGGTCAACTTCCGGCTGGCGATGGCCGTGCCCGCGGAGGGCGACCGTTGGCTGGTGGGCTTCTTCCACCTGCTGGAAGGCAAGGCCTCGGCGACCTTCGTCACCCTGGCCGGGCTGGGCCTGGTGCTGGCCACGCAGAAACAGCGGTGGTGGCCGGCCAGCGTGCAGACCTGGCGGCGCGCGCTGTTCCTGCTGCTGCTGGGCCTGCTCAACCTGACCCTGTTCCCGGCCGACATCCTGCACTACTACGCGGTGTATTTCGCGTTGGCGGTGCTGTGGTTGCGGGCGTCGCCGCAGGTGTTGCTGGCCAGCATCGTCGGCCTGGCGGCCTGCTCGTTCTGGGCGCTGCTGCATTGGGACTACAGCCAGGGTTGGAACTGGCAGACGCTGGAGTACGCCGGCCTCTGGCAATGGCCGGGTGCGCTGCGCAACCTGCTGTTCAATGGTTTCCACCCGGTGCTGCCGTGGCTGTGCTTCTTCCTGCTGGGCATGCTGCTGGCGCGCCTGCAGCTGTCGCAAGCGCGGGTGCAGCACGCCTTGCTGGTGCTGGGCCTGCTGCTGCTCGCCGCTGGGCACGGTGTGCAGCAGCTCGCGCAGGGAACGCCGTGGCAGGCATGGTTGGGAACCCAGCCGATGCCGCCGGGGCCGGCCTATGTGCTCACCGGTGCAGGTGCGGCCTGCAGTGTCATCGCCACCTGCCTGTGGCTCACCCGTGCGTGGCCAGGAGATTGGCTGGAGCCGTTCACCGCGGCCGGGCGCATGACCCTGAGCCTGTATGCCGGTCATATCCTGCTCGGCATGGGCGCGCTGGAAAGCCTGGGCCTGCTCGATGGCAGCGCGTCGCTCGCGTCGGTGCTGTTGTGGGCGCTGCTGTTCCTGATGGTGGCCACGGCAGCGGCGTGGCTGTGGTCATGGCGATTCGCACGTGGGCCGTTGGAGGCGCTGATGCGGCGTATCACCAGCTAGTCCCTGGGGCGCGCCGAAGCGATGTTGTGACGGACATGTCTGTGTCGCGGCGAGCACATCTGCGATAGTGGCGGCAGGTAATACTTTCCGCTTGCATCCATGTCATTCGCTTCGGCGCAGCATCTCGGCGAAGTTCTGCAGCAGTCCTACGGCATCACGGCCACCGCGGTGGTGCCACGCCCGGTTGGCGCCGACGCCAATGCCAGCGTGTATCGCGTGGATGCGCGGCGCGGGCAGTGGTGGTTGAAGTGCCGCACCTACCAGGTCGATCCGGCGGTCTGGGACAGCCTGCACTGGCTGCGCGGCACGCTGGGCATCGATGAGATCGTCGCGCCGTGGCCGGCGCTGACCGGTGGCGCTTCGGTGCAGCGCTGGGGCCTGCAGTTCACCCTGTTTCCCTACATCGAAGGCCAGTCCGGCTTTGAAGCTGCACTGAGCCGCAAGCAGTGGCAACGGTTGGGTGAGGTGCTGCGACGCCTGCACGACGCCCGCCTGCCGCCGGAGCTGCAGCAGGCACTGCCGTGCGTGCGGATGGAGACCGCTGCGCTGGAGACCCTCGGTGAATGGTTGGCCGGGCAGGGCCTGCCAGCGGCGCAGGATGGGCTGGGCCGTGCCTTCCTCTCGATCTGGGAGCAGCAGCACGCACGCATCGCCGCCCTGCATGCGCAGGCGGAACGGTTGCACGCTGCACTGCAGGAGGTTCCGGTCAACCCGCAGCTGTGCCATACCGACCTGCATGCCGGCAACCTGCTGATGGGCAACGACGGTGGCCTGCACCTGATTGATTGGGATGGTCTGTCGCTGGCGCCGCGCGAGCGCGACCTGATGTTCATCGGCGCCGCGGTGGGGGGGCGTTGGGGCCGTGAGCATCCGCTCGGATTCGAGGAGGGCTATGGCAGCGAACCGGCTGATCCGCGCTGGATCGCCTGGTATCGGCATTGGCGCATCCTGCAGGACCTGATCGAGTTCCAGCAGGTATTGCTGGGTAGCGGTGCCGGCGAGCGTTCGCCGCAGCTGCGCCGGCAATCGCTGCACTACCTGGGCGAGCAGTTCGCACCAGGCAATGTGTTCGATGCGGCGGAGCGGGCGTATCGGGCGTTGTAGCGCCGTGCCCGCGCTCGGCTGCTGTTTGCGCCGCCATCGTTGATCCGGCGCGCAGCTGGCCATCCACGCATCGCGTGGATCTACTCGGCGGGCTTGGCGGCGGCCGAGGCTGCCGCGCTCGCTGCACGCCGCGACAGCACGGCTTCGCGATGGGCGATGTAGGCGTTGGCGGCCAGGATGATGCCGGCGCCGATGAGGGTCCATCGATCCACGCTTTCGTTGAACAGCAGCCAGCCGAACAGGGTCACCAGCGGCAGCTGCAGGAAGCTGATCGGTGTCAGCGCCGAAACCTCGCCCAGGCGTAGCGCACGCGTCCACAGCAGCTGGCCAACGGTGCCGAGCACGCCGGTGGCGAGCAGCCACAGCCACGCCACGCCGGTTGGCCAGACCCAGACGAACATGGCCGGAACCAGCGACAGCGGCACCCAGAACACGTAGGTGTAGAGCACCACGGTGTCGGCACTGTCGATACGGGTCAGCTGCTTGATCTGGATCGCCACCAGTGAGCTGAGCAGAGCAGCGGCCACGGCGACCAGGCTGCCTGCGGTGAAGCCGGCGGTGCCGGGACGCACGATCACCAGTACGCCGATGAAGCCGACCACCACCGCCGCCCAGCGGCGCACGCGCACGGTCTCGCCCAGCCACAGCACGGCGGCGATGGTGACGAACAGGGGCGTGGAATAGGACAGGGAGACTGCCTGCGCCAACGGCAGGTGGCCCAGTGCCCAGAATGCGCACAGCATCGAGCCGAGGCCGATCGCACTGCGCACGAAGTAGCGTGGCAGCTGCTGCGTCCTCAGCGGCGCGTGGCCGGGGCGCAGCAGCATCGGCAGCAGCGCCAGCAGGCCAAAGGCATTGCGGAAGAACGCCACTTCCTGGGTCGGCACGTAGCGCGTGGCATAGCGGATCGCCACCGCCATCAAGCCGAAGGCCATCGTGCTGCCCAGCATCAGCAGCGCCGCCCGCATCGGGGTGGCGCCGGAGGAGAAGGCGGGGCTGTTCACCACTGTGCGCCGAGCAGGCGGGGCTCCGGTTCGATCGGCACGCCGAATTTCTCCAGCACCGAGGCCGAAATGCGGCGCGCCAGCGCCAGCAGTTCAGCGCCACTGGCCGTGCCATGGTTGACCAGCACCAGCGCATGGCTTGGGGCCACGCCGGCATCACCTTCGCGGAAGCCCTTCCAGCCGCAGGACTCGATCATCCAGGCGGCGGAGACCTTGCGCTTGCCCTCCTGGTCGGAGGGAAACACCGGCAGCTCGGGGAAGTGCTGCAGCAGCACGTCGACCTGCTCCAGCGGCAGCACCGGGTTCTTGAAGAAGCTGCCGGCGTTGCCCAGTACGTCCGGGTCGGGCAGCTTGCGGCGGCGGATCGCAATCACCGCATTGGCCACGTCCACCGCACCGGGCAGCTCCACCCCCTGCGCCTGAAGTTCCTCGCGGATGCCGGCGTAATCCATGCGCAGGTCGTGCAGCAGCGGCAGCTTCAGTTCGATGGCGGTGATCAGGTAGCGGTCCATCTGCTGCTTGAACACGCTGTCGCGGTAAGCGAAGCCACACTGCTCGTTGTCCAGCCGTACCCAGGCCTGCGCGTGGCAGTCCCAGGCTTCCACCGCCTGGATGAACTCGCCGACCTGCGCGCCATAGGCACCGATGTTCTGGATCGGCGCGGCACCGGCGGTGCCGGGAATCAAGGCCAGGTTCTCCAGCCCCGACAGGCCTTCCTGCAGCGACCACATCACCAGGCCATGCCAGGGGACGCCGGCGCCAGCGCGGATCACCGCATGGTCGGCGCGATGTTCCAGGAAGCTGATGTCGCGGTTGCCGAATACCAGCACCGTGCCGGGCAGGTCCTCGGCGACCAGTACGTTGCTGCCACTGCCCAGCACCAGCAGCGGTCCGTTGGCCACCTCGGGCAGTCCCAGAACTTCGGGCAGCAGGGAGGCGTCGTGCAGTTCCAGCAGCTGTGCTGCGCTGGCCTGCACATGGAAGGTGTTCAGCGCCTGCAGCGGCGCATTGCGGGTGAGCGTCCAGCGCAGCGGCGCGGCGCCATCGACGGTATCCATGGGCGCGCTCACAGCGGTGCCACCGCGCCGCGGCTCGGCGCTTCGCGGCGGCGGCGGATCGCCTCCACGCACTCGGAAACCAGGGCCGGGCCACGGAAGATCAGCCCGCTGTAGCACTGCACCAGCGCCGCACCGGCGGCCATCTTCGCCACCGCATCGGCACCGGACAGGATGCCGCCGACGCCGACCAGCGGTACCGATTCGGGTAGGCGCGAACGCAGGCGGCGCAGCACCAGGGTGGACTGCTCCAGCACCGGCGCACCGGACAGGCCGCCGGCTTCATTGGCCAGCGGGTGGCCGGCCACCTTGCTGTGGTCGATGGTGGTGTTGGTGGCGATCACGCCGTCCACCTGCAGTTCGCCCAGCACCCGCGCGGCGGCGTCGATGTCACGGTCACTCAGGTCCGGCGCCACCTTCACCAGCATCGGCACGCGGCGGCCATGCGCGGCGGCGAGGTGTTCCTGGCGGTCGCGCAGCTGGCTGACCAGCTGGCGCAGCGCGGTTTCCTCCTGCAGCTCACGCAGCCCGGCGGTGTTGGGCGAGGAGATGTTGACGGTGATGTAGTCGGCCAGCGGATACACCTTGTCCAGGCAGGCGATGTAATCGTCCACGGCCCTTTCGTTGGGGGTGTCCTTGTTCTTGCCGATGTTGATGCCGAGCAGGCCGCGGCGGTTGCGCGCGCGCTCTACATTGCGCACCAGCGCATCCACGCCCGCATTGTTGAAGCCCATGCGGTTGATGATCGCGTTGTGCTCCGGCAGGCGGAACAGCCGGGGCTGCGGATTGCCGGCCTGCGGGCGCGGGGTGATGGTGCCGATCTCGACGAAGCCGAAGCCCAGCGCGAACAGCGCATCGATGTGCTCGCCGTTCTTGTCCAGCCCGGCGGCCAGGCCGACCGGATTGGGGAAGGTCAGCCCGAACACGGTACTCGGCATCGGCGCGATGCGTGCGGCCAGCAACGGCGTGGTGCCGGTGCGCCAGGCCAGGTCCAGTGCGGACAGGCCAAGGCCGTGGGCGCGCTCGGCGTCGAGCGAGAACAGGAAGGGGCGGGCAAGCGAATACATGCGTCGGTTCAGTCCAGCGTGCCGAGGAAGGCTCGGGTTCGATATTCAAAAGCGACCTGGCCGTCGACCGCGTGGGCGGCGAACAGGTCCTGCAGGGCGCTGATCATCGGCGCGTGGCGCGGATGATCGGCCTGCGGAGCATAGGAGGAGGACAGCAGGCGCCCGCGCAGCGCGTCGAAGTCCAGGTACTGCACGTTCGGCAGCTCGACCATGCCGCGCAGGCCGGTGCCGAACCAGGCCTGCATGGTGGCATCGTCCTGGTAGCGCTCGGCCACGGCGCTGTAGTCGGTGCCGAACTGCAGCAGCAGTTGTTCGTAGCCGACCAGGAACGGGCTGGCATCGAGCAGCCGCGAATTCCAGTAGATCAGTGCCTGGCCACCCGGGCGCAGGATGCGTTGCCACTCGGCGCGCACCGCCACGGTATCGAACCAGTGGAACGCCTGCGCGACGCTGACCAGGTCGATGCTGGCGTCGGCCAGGCCGGTGGCCTCGGCGCGGCCGTCCACCGCACGGAACCGCGGATACTGCGGTGCCAGCCAGTGTTCCGCAGCGCCCCGCATGGCCGCATTGGGTTCGACCGCCACGACGGGATGTCCGCTGGCCAGGAACTGGCGGCTGGAGATGCCGGTGCCGGCGCCGATGTCGGCGACCTCGGCGGCAGGGCTGACGCCCATCGGGCCGTGCAGCCACTGCAGCAGGGCCGGCGGGTAGTCGGGCCTGTAGCGGACGTAGTCGGCAACGCGGCTGCTGAAGCGTTCAGTGCTGTCGGAGGCGGTCATGGCGGTCAGTTCGAGACCGCCGCCAGCCATGCCAGGCCGCCGAAGAACAGGATGAAGACCAGCACCGCGGCGACCACCGCGCCGACCATTACCCAGCCCAGCACCAGCCCGGTGACGGCCAGGCCATCGCCTTCCAGTTCATGCGGGCGGCGGCGGATCTCGGCGCGGGCCATGTGGCCGGTGATGATGGCGACGATGCTGGCCACGAAGGGCAGGACGGTCCAGCTGGCGATGCCCATGACCAGGCTGACGACGGCCAGGGCGCTTGTCTGTCGGGGTGCCACGCTCATCGGGGTCCTCCTTGGCAGTGTGCACATGATAGTGCCTCTGCCACGGCAATCCCATGCCTGGCGGCTACGATGGCAGGCGTCGACCTGGGTCGACGAAAGGCACGCCAACCCAGGTTGGCGCGCTACCGGGGGACGATGTCAGCCCATCAACACCTGGCCGCCATCCACGTTGAGCACGCTGCCGGTGATCCAGCGCGCCAGCGGCGAGCACAGGAACAGCGCGGCGTCGGCAATCTCGCGCGGGTGGCCGAAACGGCCGAACGGGATCTTCGCCAGGGTGCCGTGGTACAGCGCCGGGTCCTCGCTGCGACGGCGGTCCCACAGGCCGTCAGCGAATTCGATCGAGCCCGGCGCGATGGCGTTGACCCGGATCCGGTCCTTGGCCAGGGCCAGGGCCTGCGAGGTGGTGTAGTGCGAGAGCGCGGCCTTGGCAGCGGCGTAGGGCGCGCCGCCGGGACGCGGCTGCTGCGCGGCGATCGACGACAGGTTGAGGATGCAGGCGTCGCTGGATGCGCGCAGCCAGGGCAGCGCCAGGCGCGACGCACGCACGGCGGCCATCAGGTCGACCTGCAGGCTGGCGGCCCAGCCGTCTTCGTCGTCAGCCATGCCGTAGCCGGTGGCGTTGTTGACCAGCACGTCGATGCCACCCAGGGCATCGGCGGCCGCCTGCAGCCAGGCCTGGATCTGGACGACGTCGGCCAGATCGGCCGCGAACGCGTGCACCGGTGTGCCCTGCGCCTGTGCATCGGCACGGACCGCATCCAGGCCGGCCTGGCCGCGGGCGCAGACCGAGACCTGCGCGCCGGCCCCGGCAAAGGCCAGCGCCATCTCACGGCCAATGCCCTTGCTGCCACCGGCGATCAGCACGCAACGGCCGCTGAAATCGAGGATCGGAGCCCGCGAGGGGCTCCCATCCCGGGTTGCGGTCAGATCCCCAGAGGAGCTCTGACCCTCAGCCGTGGCCGAGCGCGTTGCCATCACAGGTCGAACTTGATGCCCTGCGCCAGCGGCAGCGAATCCGAGTAGTTGATGGTGTTGGTCTGGCGGCGCATGTAGACCTTCCACGCATCCGAACCGGACTCGCGGCCACCGCCGGTGTCCTTCTCGCCACCGAACGCGCCGCCGATTTCCGCACCCGAGGTGCCGATGTTGATGTTGGCGATGCCGCAGTCGCTGCCGGCCGCCGACAGGAACTTCTCGGCGGTCTTCAGGTTCTGGGTGAAGATCGAGGACGACAGGCCCTGCGGCACGCCGTTCTGCATGTCGATGGCTTCATCGATGCTGTCGTACGGCATCACGTACAGGATCGGCGCGAAGGTCTCGTGCTGGACCACGGCATCACTGTTCTTCAGGCCGGAGACGATCGCCGGCAGCACGAAGTTGCCGGCACGGTCGATGCGGGTGCCGCCGGTTTCAATGGTGCCGGCGGCGGCCTTGGCCTGGGCGATGGCATCCAGGAACTGCTGCACGGCACCGTCGCTGTTGAGCGGGCCCATCAGGTTGGCGGCATCGGTCGGATCGCCGATCTTGCCTTCCACCTGCTTGTAGGCCTTGACCAGGGTGGCCAGCACATCGGCGTAGATCGAGCGATGCACGATCAGGCGGCGGGTGGTGGTGCAGCGCTGGCCGGCGGTACCCACCGCACCGAACACGATGCCGGGCACGGCCAGCTTCAGGTCAGCGGTTTCGTCCAGGATGATGGCATTGTTGCCGCCCAGCTCCAGCAGGCAGCGGCCCAGGCGGCGCGCGACCTTCTCGTTGACGGTGCGGCCGACCTGGGTCGAACCGGTGAAGCTGATCAGCGGCACGCGGCGGTCATCGACCATCTTTTCCGACAGCGCGGTACCGGCGTCGTTGATCAGGAAGAAGATGTCCGGGAAGCCGGCTTCGCGCAGGGCGTCGTTGCAGATCTTCAGCGAGGCGATGGCGGTCAGCGGCGTCTTGTTGGACGGCTTCCAGATGCACACGTCGCCACAGATGGCGGCCAGGAACGAGTTCCAGCTCCACACCGCGACCGGGAAGTTGAAGGCCGAGATGATGCCGACCAGGCCCAGCGGGTGGTACTGCTCGTACATGCGGTGGCCGGGGCGCTCGGAGTGCATGGTGTAGCCGTACAGCATGCGGCTCTGGCCGACCGCGAAATCGGCGATGTCGATCATCTCCTGCACTTCGCCATCGCCTTCCGGCTTGCTCTTGCCCATTTCCAGCGCGACCAGCGAACCCAGCGCGTCCTTGTGCTTGCGCAGGGCCTCGCCGCACAGGCGCACGGCTTCGCCGCGGCGCGGGGCCGGCGTGGTGCGCCAGACCTTGAAGGCTTCCTGGGCACGGGCGACGACGGTGTCGTACTCGGCCTCGGTGGTGGCGCGGACCTGCGCGATCGGCTCGCCGGTGGTCGGGTTGACCGGGGTGATCAGCTCACCGCTGGTCGCGCTCGACCACTCCCCGTTGCCCAGGTACGTGCCAGCGTTGATCGCGTCCAGGCCAAGGGACTTGAGCAGCTCGGAAGACATGCAGACTCCTGTGTTTCGTTACGTTGTTTGGCGCCATCGCGGGCAGGTGGGGGACGCGATGAACTGAATCCCCGATGGTAGCAGAGCGCTCCGTCCGGCCATGGTGCAATGCGCCAGCGGAACCGGGCGGAACATGAATGCTTGGAGGGCAGGGGCGTTGCCTGTAAACTTCCCGGCTGCATGGCCCCGTAGCTCAGCTGGATAGAGCGTCCCCCTCCTAAGGGGAAGGTCGCCCGTTCGAATCGGGCCGGGGTCACCATGATCGATGCCGCATGAGGCGAGGCTCATTCCGCAGAGCTGCCTCCTCTGTCTGGCCCTTCTGCTGCATGGCGCCCGGGCTCAAGGAGGAGCTGATGCCGCCTTCAATGCCTCAACTGCGGTACAGCCCGCAGAGCAATGACGAACTGCTGTATCACTACTGCTCGGCTGAGACCCTGTTGGCGGTCCTCAGTCACGGGACCCTTCGTCTCTGTGATCTGGCAACCATGAACGACTCCATGGAGCTGAGTTGGGGGGCGAAGCTGCTGGGAGAAATTCTGGCCCGCGATGAAATTCTCAGGTTGGTGCGGACGGAGGGCACTATTGATGAGTTTCTGGCATCGGCCGGCAGCAAGTTCAAGGTGCTTGCCAGCTGCTTTTCCATGAGGAAGGACCAGCTGAGCCAGTGGCGGGCCTACGCGAACAACGGTGCGGGTTTCTGCATTGGATTTTCCGCAGCTTCCATTCGAGCATTGAGGGGCACCATGATGCGCGTCTGCTACGATGTTGAAGCGCAGCGGAAGATGCTGGAAAGTGCGTTCGAGCAAAGTCTGGTCAGCTCGGCCAAGCCGGACGGGCTTGATGCGAACAGCGTGAGATGGGCCATCATGGACCTGCTTCTTGACGTGGCAGGCATGAAGAATCCCGCATTCAGCGAGGAGTCCGAGGTTCGGCTGTGCAATCCCATTATGGTGGATGACGCAGCGCCGATGCCGAAGCTCTCCTACCCCTCGCAGCTCCTGGAGCCCCCAGACCTGAAGTTTCTCATGCGGGGTACCAATCCCACGCCTTACTCTGATCTGAAGTTGCCCGACAAGCTCGAGGCAATCCGCGAAGTCTGGATCGGACCGCGAGCCGAAGCCAGCGAGATGCAGATGAAGGTCATGCTGGGGACAATGGGTTACACAAAGACGCAAGTCATCAAATCTGCAGCGTCGTACAGATAAGAAAAAAGGGGACGGAGGGAATTAAGTCGCATGTGCCATAAACGACTTAATCCCCTCCGTCCCCTTTTTTAGGGCTTCGGCGACCTGGGCGCGGTCGTGGCCGCGCAGTGGGAGCAGGGGGTGGGGCAGGTTGTCGTCGGCGCACAGGCCCATCAATGCGGCGGCGCACGCGATCACACGCAGGCCGCCGAAGCGGTCGTACAGCGCCCATAGCGGGGCCAGCTGCGCCGACAGCGCCTGTGCCGTGGCAAGTTCTCCGCCGCGCGCGGCACGGGTGATCCGCAGTGCCAGTTCGGGGAACAGGCCGCCGATCACCGAGTACCAGCCATCGCAGCCCGCAGCCAGTCCATGCACGGCGGCGGCGTCGCCGCTGATGCCGAGGGTGACGTGTGCCGGGATGCGGCTGCGCAGGGCGGCAACCCGGGCCGCGGCCTCGGCCGGGTCGTCGGACAGGCGCGGAATCTTGATCGAGGCGATGTTGGGCAGGGCGGCGATCCGCCCATGCAGCTCATCGCTGAAGCGGAAGTGGGTGGTGCCCGGATTGTCGTAGACGCAGATCGGGGTGCGTACTGCGCTGCAGACCGCTTCGAACAGCGCCTCGACCTCATGTTCCTTCAGCGGCTGGTAGGACACCGGCGCCAGCAGCAGCCCGGCCGCACCGGCGTCTTCGGCATCGATGGCCAGTTCCAGCACGTCACGGGTGCGCAGCGCGCCGACGCCGGCGATCACCGGTACGCCACCGGCATGGGCAACGGCCTGGCGCAGCACCCGTTTGCGCTCGTCCTTCTGCAGATAGGCGTAGCTGCCGGTGGAGCCGAGGATGCCGATCGAGTCCACCCCGGAGACCGCCAGGCGATCGACCAGGCCGGTGAACGCGCGCATGTCGATGTCCTGGTCGGCGAGGGGCGTGAGCGGGAATGCACTGTGGCCGTGGAACATGGGATACCCGGAGTGGACGGTGGATGGGCTGGCAACCGGCGGGCGGCGCGTGGACGCCAGGCATTGTTTATTGTCATAGGACAAAATTCAAGGATGGCCGGCTGGAGGATGCCGGACCGGTTCATCCCGGCAGTGGTGCAGCCTGCTGCGCCTGCCACTCGCCGCGGGTGATGCGGCTGATGTGCTCGGTGCGGTAGTCGCCGAGGAAGCGGTTGAACGCGTTGACCTCGGTGTGGTGATGGCGGAAGCCGCACTTGGCCCGCGCGCTCATCGACTGCAGGTTGTCGGCGTAGTAGCCACACCACAGCGCGTCCAGCTGCAGGCCGAGGAAGGCATGCCGCATCACCTCGCGCACGGCCTCGGGGACCAGGCCGCGGCCCCAGTACGGCACGCCGATCCAATAGGCGATCTCGCCCTCGAATTCGCCGATCTCGAAGTTGCTGTCGGCGCCGATCAGGATGCCGACACAGCCGATGGCATGGCCGTCCTCGCGGCTCTGCAATGCGTAGACTTCGGCCCGGTTGAAGACCGTGCGGATGATCTCGGCACTTTCCTCGACACTGGTGTGGGCTGGCCAACCCGCGATGGGCCCAACCCGCGGATCGCGGGCATAGGTGTACAGGTCGGTGGCGTCGGTGTCGCGCCAGGGACGCAGGATCAGGCGTTCGGTATGCAGGGTCATGGCCGCTTGCAGGTGCAGGAAGAGAGCGCACAGGCTAGGCCCGGCGGCACCGCGGCCCCAGAGCGGGACCTTGATGATTTCGGTACTTTTCACAACTCGTTCCGGCTGCCCGGTAAGCTGCTCCCCGGAATCCCGACGGATCGGCTCATGGACCGCATACCCCAGCTTCTGGATCAGGACGAATCCATGCGCCTGGAAGTCAGCACGCTGGCCGAGGGGCAGGGCGTCCCGTTGTCCTTCGGGCACGCTTACCTGGCGGTGCTGGTGTGCCTGGGCGGGCGCGCACGCTTTGCGCTGAATTTCCGCGAGGTGGCGGTGCAGCGGCACGATGTGCTGGTGCTGGCGGAGGACACGCTGGCCCTGCTGCGGCAGCGCTCGCGCGGTTTCCTGGCGATGGTCTGCCTGATGCCCAAGGCATTGGCGTCGGAGGTGGCCTATGTGCTGCCCAATGCGCTGTTCAAGTTCCTGCACGAGCAGCCCCACTGCGTTCCGTCGCCGCTGGAGGTGCCGCTGCTGCAGGGGTGGCTGCAGCAGCTGCTGGACGCGCAGCACAATGGCGGGCGCTACCGGCACGTGATGCTGCGCAACCTGCTGCAGACCTTCTTCCTGAAATTCGCCACGTTGCTGCCGACGCGCCACGTGGCGGTGCAGCAGGTGAGCCGGCGCGAGCGCCTGGCCTGGAATTTCTGGGAGCTGGTCGGCCAGCGCAGCACGCGCCAGCGCGACGTGCAGTCCTACGCCGAGGCGCTGTGCATCACCCCGTTCTATCTTTCACAGCTGACCCGGGAATGTTTCGATGAAACGCCGAAGGCGTTGATCGACCGTCAGGTGGTGCTGGAGATCAAGGCGCTGCTGAGTTACAGCGAGCTGCCGATCGGACGCATCGCCGAGCGCCTGTGCTTCGAGGATGCGTCCTACCTGTGCCGCTACTTCCGGCGCCATACCGGGCAATCGCTGAGTGGCTACCGCCGTGCGGGGCAGGGCATGGCTAATGGGACACGAACAACGGTGCCGGAACCTCGGCCAGCAGGTCCTCGGTGACGCCACCGAGCACGCGCTCGACCACGCGGCTGCGGCTGTAGGGACCGAGCACCAGCAGGTCGGCTTCAGCATCGAGCACATGCTGGCGGATGGTGGCGGCCACGCCGCCCTGGCTGGAGCTGATCGCCTGGATCTCCACCTCGACACCGTGCCGGGACAGATGCTGGGCCATCTCCGCGCCCGGGGCGGCGTCGGCCTTGGGGGTGTCGACCATCAGCAGGTGCACCGCCTGCGCGCGCGCCAGCAGCGGCAGTGCGTCGGCCACCGCGCGTCGCGCCTGCTTGCTGGCATTCCAGGCCACGACGATGCGCCGCCCGACCTGCTCGCCGCGCCAGTGCGGCGGCACCAGCAGCATCGGTACGCCGGTCTGGCGCAGCGTGCCGAGCGGGTGCCAGCCACTGGGTGCGCCGGGCGTATGCGGATAGCCGGCAATGATCAGGTCGCAGTACAGCGAGTGCAGGGCAAGGTCGGCGCCGCCAAGATAATCCGAGACGATGCGCAGCTCGGTGCTGAGCTGCAGCGGCTCCGCCGCGCCGTGCAGGTTCTGCATCAGCTGTGCGGTGCAGGCCGCATCGGCGCGGGCTTCGTGGTCGAGCGCGGCGGCAATGCCGGCGCCACGGGCAAAACCGTTGGCAATGTCGCTCGGATGCTGGGCGGTGGAGACCGCGATCAGGTGCGCCTGTTGGGCCTGCGCCAGATGCGCGGCGATGTTCAGGATGCGGTTTCCGGTGTCACTCGCATCAAACAGTACGGCGATGTCGCGTAGTGGATGCAGCATGGCGTTGTCTCCTTCGATGCGTGTGACGCGTTCCCTGCGGTGCACCGACCCGGGTGCACCGGACGCGCCTCTGTTGTAGCGCATCCTTGTTTCGGTTGAATCATTTTTGATTCAGTTTATTAATTTATGATTCATGCTAGCGTGACGATGCCCTGCATCCTGGTCCTTCCATGCGCGCTGCCACCGCACGTAACCGCCGCGATCTGCACCACGCCCTGGCTGCCACCCTGGTCAGCCATCCGCGCTGCACGCTCAGCGAGCTGGCGCGTGGGGCGGGCATCAGCCGGGCCACGCTGTACCGGTTTGCGCCGACCCGCGAGGCGATCGACGAAGCCCTGTTCGTGGCGGGCTTCGAGCGGCTGGAAGCGGCGGCCCGCAGGTTCGATGGCGACGCGGATGCGCGGCAGGCACTCGAGCAGGTCACGGCGGAACTGCTGGCCGACTGGGAGCTGGTGACGCTGGTGTTCGCGCGGATGATGGAAGAGCAGCAGCGCCAGGGTGACCTGCACCTGCTGCCGGAACGCTGGGCGCCGATCGGCGAGCGTTTCGAGGCGTTTTTCCTGCGGGGCCAGGCGTCGGGCGAGTTCAACGTCGGCTTCACTGCAGTGTGGCTGGCCGACTTCTACTGGACCTGCTTCTACGGCATCACCTGGTCGCTCGCGCGCGGCCGATTGGCGCCGGCGATGGCGGCGTCCACGCTGCTGGCCTCGTTCCAGCATGGCGCGATGAACGCCTGAGCGACGGCTGCGGCACGCTGCGCGTGGACGCAACGCGCGCCGAATTCGCGTGGTGACTTGCCGGAAAGGGCGCTGCGACTGCCGGAATCGTGCACGGGTGCCGTATGCGGCATTGGTACAACTGTGGGCGTGGGCTTCGCACCAGACTCGGCAAACGTTAATGTGATGTGAGTCACACATTTGTACGAAATGTGTTAACTTGGTCACAGCTTTACGTGCCCAACCAACCGGGTGCAGGGACGAGGCAGGTGCCACGGAGCCGGCAGAACACGTAGTTGCGCGCGCCGCCGGTACCGGGATTTCGTCCCAGGTCACCCACTGAACTTCGGCCCATCTGCGGGTCGAGCGGGGAAATCAACATGTGGCAGTCGACGACGTCGCGCTTTCGCGCGGGCGGTGGATGCGTTCATCCCGAGAAAAACCAGCAGTGCCGGCATTTCCGCCGCTGGATGGCCATCAGCCTGTTGATGCTGCTGTCGATGGCGGCGCCCTCGCTGGCCTGGGCCGCGGCCTACGCCACCGGCGGCAGCAGCCCGTACCGCAATACGGTGCTGTGGCTGACCTGGGGTGGCGGTTCGGACCTGGGAACGAACGGGGTCACGCTGAACAACGGTGACACCTCGTCGATCTCGATGCCGGTCGCGGCCGGCATCAATCTCAATGTCAGCTGCAGCCTGGCCAACATCGGCGGCGGTGGTTCGCTGCAGAGTTACCGGCCCGGAAACTACAGCGGCGACAGCCTGGATGATCTCTACAACGTTGGCGGCACCGGCACCAGCAACCGCCTGATCGCCGGCATCGTGCGCAACGGCGGCACATCCACGTTCGAGATCAACTGCGTATCGACCCTGGGCGGTGCCCCGTATCGCCTGCGTGGCGTGGTGATGGCCGACGCCGAGTCGATCAACAACAGCGGTGAGTTCGTCGAGGCCAGTGCGCTCGGCACCTGGAACGTGGTCGAAATGCGCAAGAACCTTGGCGCCGGCCCGTACAACGTGACCAAGTCGATGAGCGGCGCGAACAGCGTGGTGCGCTTCGGGCCGGGCAACGACAACAACACCGCGGCGGTGACCTTCCTCAACTTCGACAACGCCGCGCATGCGCCGGGCAATCTGGCCGTCAACATGGGGTTCTCGATCCGCGGCACCGGCGCCACGGCCATCGCCATCGGACTGCTGGTGCCGTACGCCGACTTCGGCGATGCGCCTGCCAGCTACGGCGATGCCATGCACGTGGTGGACGATCTGCAGTTCCGCCCGGACGGCCTGGCCGTGAATGGCGCCGCCACCAACATCAACACCGCCGGCTACACGCCGGGTGGTCTGGCGCCGCCGCTGACCGATTTCCTGGGTACCGTCGGACCGGACACCGAGCAGAAGAGCAGCTACAGCGCTGACGCAAAGGGTGATGACAACTTCCCGGCTGGAAATCCAAACGAAGAGAACGCATGGCCCAGCAGCTACCGCTTGACGGTGATGCAGGCCGGGACCCAGGTCAACCAGCCCGTGGCCTGCGTCGGCAATGGCAACGTGGCCGGTTGGATCGACTTCAACCGCAATGGCACGTTCGATGCCAATGAACGCAGCACCACCGCCGCCTGCAGCGGCGGGCAGGCCAACCTGAGCTGGACCGTGCCGTCGCAGGTAAGCGCCGGCACCAGCTATGTGCGCCTGCGTTACGCCAACAACCCGGCACAGATCCAGCAGCCGGTCGGCGTGGCCGATGACGGCGAGGTGGAGGACCACCTGATCACCATTACCGCGCCGTCGTTGAAAGTGGTGAAGACCAACAACGCCACCGGCGGTGTCTGGAACTACGGTCAGGCCGGGACGCAGTACACGCTCACGGTCAGCAACACCAGCGACGTGGCGACCGGCAACCCGCCGAATGTGCCGGTGGGCGTGATCACCGTGCGCGACCTGCTGCCTGCCGGCATCACGCCGAACTGGACCGGCGCGCATGCCAGCGGTGACTGGAGCTGTACCGCCAGCGGCCAGGATGTCACCTGCACCAGCAGCACGGTGTTGGCGGCTGCCGGCAGCCCGGGTGCCACCTCGACGTTCACTCTGCCGGTGACGGTCACTGCGGCGGCCAACGGCACGCTGCGCAACCACGCCAGCGTGGGCGGTGGCTACGATCCCTTCAACAACGGTACGCCGCCGGCCCCGGGCGCCGGCTGCACCGAGGCCGACCACTGCACGCGCAGTGACGTCACCGTGCCGGTCACCCGCATCGGCTATGCCAAGCGCTCCAACACCACCGGCCCGGTCGCGGTGGGCGCAACGGTCAGCTACACGGTCGATGTCACCGTGGCCGACGGCAACACCCGTGACGTGCTGACCCTGACCGATACCCTGGGCACCGGCCTGGACTTCGCCAGTGTCAGCAATGCCGGTGCGTTCACCTGCAATGCGGCCAATCCGCTGGTGTGCACGCTGCCGGCCGGCACCGTGCCGGGCACCTACAGCCTGAGCTACACCGCCACCGTCAACGCGCAGGCCAGCGGCCAGGTGGTCAACACCGTGGTCGGCACCGGCACCGATACACCGACCTGCAGCAGCAACTGCACCACCACCACGCCGGTGGCCGTACCGAAGATCTCGGTATCCAAGGCCAGTGCCACTGCCGGTCCGGTCGCAGTGGGTGACAGCGTGGCCTATACCGTTACCGTGCTGGTGGCCGATGCGCGCACCCGGGCGGTGACCACGCTGACCGATACGCTGGGCACCGGCCTGGACTTCGGCAGCGTGACCAACGCCGGTGGATTCACCTGCACGCCGGGCAATCCGCTGGTGTGCACCCTGCCGGCGGGAACCGTGCCGGGCAGCTATGCGTTCTCCTATACCGGCATCGTCAATGCACAGGCCAGCGGCCAGGTGCGCAACGCGGTGGTGCCCAGCGGCACCGACAATCCCTCCTGCGTCGGCAGCTGCGATACCACCACGCCGATGGCCAGCCCGCAGGTGGTGTACGCCAAGCAGGCGTCCACCGGTGGTCCGGTGCGGGTTGGTGACCGCATCGACTACACCCTGCGCGTGACCGTGACCCGTGCGCGCACGACCGCCGTGGTCACGCTGACCGACACCCTGGGCAGCGGCCTCGATTTTGCTGGCATCGGCAATGCCGGCGCATTCACCTGCAACGCCGCCAATCCGCTGGTCTGCACCCTGCCGGCCGGTACCGTGCCGGGCACCTACAGCCTCACCTATGGCGCCACCGTCAACGCCCAGGCCAGTGGCAGCGTGCGCAATGCGGTGCTCGGCACCGGCACCGACACGCCGTCGTGCAGCGTGAACTGCGATACCACCACGCCGGTGGCCACGCCGGGCGTGAGCTATGCCAAGTCGGTCAACAGCACTGGCCCGGTATCGGTCGGCGACCGCCTGACCTACACCCTGACCACGGTGGTGACCAACTCGCGCACCACCGCGGTGGTGACACTGACCGATACGCTCGGCACCGGCCTCGACTTCGGCGCCGTGACCAGCGCCGGCGCCTACACCTGCAACGCCGCCAATCCGCTGGTGTGCACGCTGCCGGCCAGCACCGCGCCGGGCAGCTACAGCCTGTCCTACACCGCGGTGGTGAACGCGCAGGCCACCGGCCAGGTCACCAATGCGGTGCTGGGCAGTGGTGGCGACAATCCGTCCTGTAGTGCCAACTGTGGCACCAGCACGCCGGTGACCGGCAGCGCGATCGATTACCGGAAGACCTCGGCGGCGGCCGGTGCGGTCAAGGTCGGCGACAGCATCGCCTACACCCTCAGCGCGGTGGTCAGCCATTCGCGCACCACGGCAGTATTCACCCTGACCGATACCATGGGCCCGGGCCTTGATTTCGGCGCGGTCACGTCCAGCCAGGGCTTCAGCTGCAACGCCGCCAATCCGCTGGTGTGCTCGCTGCCGGCCGGCACCGCGCCGGGCACCTACACGGTGAACTACACCGCGAAGGTGAACGCGCAGGCCAAGGGCAGCGTCAGCAATGCGGTGCTGGGCAGCGGTACCGGCATCAACACCTGTACCAGCAACTGTGGCACCACCACGCCGGTGCTTGCGGCGGTGGTGACCTATCGCAAGCAGTCTTCCACGGTTGCCCCGGTCGGCGTAGGCGATGCGGTCGACTACAGCGTTGAAGTCACAGTCGCCAACTCGCAGACCACCGATACGCTGATCCTGACCGACACCCTGGGCGTCGGCCTGGACCTGCAGTCGGTGACCCAGCCCGGACCGTTCACCTGCAATGCGGCCAACCCGCTGGTCTGCTCGCTGCCGGCCGGAACCGCGCCGGGTACCTATACGCTGGGCTATCGCGCGCAGGTCAATGCACAGGCCAGTGGCAGCGTGCGCAATGCGGTGCTCGGCACTGGCGGTGATACGCCCACCTGCAGTGGCGATTGCAGCACCGAGCATGCGCTGGCCGAACCCAGGGTGCTGCTGGAGAAGCAGTCCGGCCCGGCCAGCGGTACCGAAGTCCGCCCAGGCGACCGCCTGCGTTACACCCTCGTCGCCACCGTCGAGCGGGCCGCCCTGCGCAAGCCGCTGCAGCTGGTGGACACGCCCGATGCCGGGCTCAGCATCGAGAGCCTTCCGGCCGGATGCGCACAGCAGGGGGCCGAGATCGTGTGCACGGTGCCGGCGGGAACCGCGGTGGGTCGCCATGAATATGCGTACCAGGCGATCGTCAACCAGGAAGCACGCACCGAAGTGCTGAACCGCCTGCGTGGCCAGTACCCGGACGGCTCGCCGCCGCCGGACTGCACCACCTGCGAGACCCGCCACAAGGTGGTCTCCGATTTCGCGCTGCGCATCACCAAGACGGCGAACCCGCGCCGGGTGAAGGTCGGCGATCTGGTGCGCTACCAGCTGGTGGTCGAGAACGTCGGCAGCAGCCACTGGCGCAATGGCGTGGTGGTCGATACGCCGCCGCCGGGCTTCAGCTATGTCGACGGCTCGATGCGTGTGGCCGATGAGGATGGTGCCTTCGCGCTGGCCAGCAGCCAGTCGCCGCTGCGCATCGGTGCGGTGGATATCGCGGTGGGGCGAAGCGCCACCATCACCTATCTGTTGCGGGTGGGCGCAGGCGTACGCGCAGGCACCCACGTGAACCAGGCCGTGGCCACCGCCGATGACGGCAGCCCGCTGTCGAACGTGGCGACCGCCGAAGTCGCGATGGATGCCGATCCGCTGCTGGAAGACAGCCTGGTGTTCGGCACCGTGTTCGATGACCGCGATGGTGACGGTTGGCAGGACAGCGCCGAACTGACCGGCGTGCGCGTGCAGGGGGGCTTTGCCGCCTCGGCCTATGTGGCCGGCTCGACCACGCTGGACCGGGGTGAAGGCCCGCAACCGCTGGCCGACGCGAGCGCACCGCTGCTGCACGGCGTGCAGATCGGCGTTGTGCATGGCCGCGCTTCGACTTCCGACAGCGCCGAGGCGCACCAGGTGGTGCTGCGCCAGCGCCTGCGTGAGCTGGCCTTCAGCGATGACTTCGTGCTGGAAAGCGCACAGGGTCATCGCCTGACCTTGGATGCGCAGGGCACCTCCCGCGTCCAGCTCGGTGGCGATGCCGGCAAGGGCCTGACCGCCGCGCTGCCGACCGTGCGCCGCGAAATCGCCCGCGTGGCCGAGGGCTATGAAGTGGCCTACGTGATCGGCAACGAGGGCATCCAGGAGCAGGGCATCCCGGGCGTGCGCCTGGCCACGGTGGAAGGCCTGCTGGTCGAGACCGATCCGTTCGGCCGCTATCACCTGGCTGACGTGCACGGCGGCGACGCGCGCCTGGGCCGCAACTTCATCATCAAGCTGGACCCGGCCACGGTACCGGCCGGTGCCGAACTGACCACCGAGAATCCGCTGCTGCGGCGGGTTACCCAGGGCGTGCCGACGCGCTTCAGCTTCGGTGTGCGCCTGCCCGCGTCGCCGCAGGCGGCGGCCGAACGCATGGAGCTGGCACTGGGCGAGGTCCTGTTCGCGCCGGGCAGCAGCGAGCTGCGCGACGGCTACCGCCCGGTCCTGGCCAGGATGGCCGAGGTGGTGAACCGCTACCAGGGCGGCGACGTGGTGATCGCTGCCAATGGCGAAAGCCAGGCGCTGGCCTTCGCCCGTGCCGTGGCCGTGCGTGATGCGCTGCAGGCCGAAGTGGCCGAAAGCGCGCGGGCCGGCCTGACCGTGCAGCTGCGCACCGATGTGCAGGATCCGCATTCGCTGCTGGCCGGTGTCGATGCAAGTGGCGCGCTGCTGGGCAACGTGTTGTTCGATACCGACAAGGCGGTCGTGCGCGAGGAATTCAGGCCGCTGCTGGCGGCCATCGCCGCACGCCTGGAGAAGATGGGCGGCGGCCAGGTCAGCCTGGTCGGGCATACCGATGTGCGCGGCAGCCATGCCTACAACCAGGCGCTGGGCCTGCGCCGTGCCAATGCCGTGTTCGAGGCGTTGCGCAGCCAGCTCAGCCCCGCCGTGCAGCAGCGCCTGCGCGTCCGCAACGAGGAGAGCGCCGCCACCCGTGCGGCCGCCCGCCAACAGGAGGCCCGCCGATGAGCGCGCATCACACCGCCGCCCGCCGCGCGGCCCGACTGCCGCGCGCCGCGCTGTACCAGGCGCTGCTGCTGGGACTGGCCGGCACCACCCAGGCCGCGCCGCCTGCCGCCGAACCGGCACCGATCCGCTGCGACGGCAACCAGTGCAATGCCGAAGGCGAGCTGCTGTTCAGCGTGCGCTCGCGCAGCTACGACGAGCCGGTGACCGCAGGAACCTCGACGCGCTCGTCGTCGCAGGTACTGCAGCCGGATCGCCGGGTCAGCCTGGCGATCGATGAACCGGGCAAGGCCACCGTCCGTGGCGAGTTCATGATCCGCCTGCCGGAAGGCGGCGCGATCTGGGCCACCGAGGACCCGGCGATGGGCCAGCCCGAGTTGTCGGTGTCTGCACCGGGCATGGTGGCCTTCGACGAAGGACGCATCGTGCGGCCGGTCGAGTTCTACGTGCGGGGCAACTACACCGCCTTCATCCAGCGGCTGGAGGTGAGCCTCTACCGCGGCAGCGATACCGACCGTGTTGCGCCGTTGGCGACCTTCGAGCTGCCGGTGGCTGCGGTCGCGCAGGGCCGCTGGGATGGCGTGCTGCCGGCGTCGACGCCACTGCGCCGCGGTGATCGCCTGGTCTACGTGCTGCGCGCCTACGACGCCGAGGGCAACGTCGATGAAACCACCGCGCAGTCGATGCAGCTGGTCACGCCGGCCGAGTTCGAGCGCGGCAACCAGCAGTTGCGTGATGCGCTGGAGGACCGTCGCGGCACCGCGGTGGATGCCAACCAGGCGGCGTCGTTGTCGCTGTTGCAGCAGGTGTTCGACAGCAACGGCCTGCGCCAGCAGAACATCCCCGTGTACGGTTCGCGCGTCCGCCTGCGTGGCCGCGACCTGCCGCTGGGCGCCTCGCTGAAGATCAATGGCGACAGCTATCCGCTGGACCAGGACCGCAAGTTCGCCGCCGAGTACCTGATGCCGATCGGCCACCATGCCTTCGACGTGCGTGTCGAGCGGCCGGATGCACCGGCCATCGCGCGCACGCTGGACGTGGATGTCAGTGGCCAGTACCTGTTCGGTGTCGGCCTGGCCGACATCACCGTGTACCAGAACAAGGCCAGTGGGGCGGGGCAGGACCTGGCCCGCGGCGAGCGCAACGATGATGTGCTCAGCGACGGCCGCCTGGCGTTCTACCTGAAGGCCAAGACCCGCGGTCGTTACCTGTTGACCGCGCAGGCCGATACCCAGAACCGTCCGCTGGATGAACTGTTCACCGGCTTCACCAGCGCCGACCCGCGTGATCTGTTCCGTACCCTCGATCCGGACCTGTACTACCCGACCTACGGTGACGATTCGCTGACCCGGCGTGACGTGGACAGCATGGGGCGCTTCTACCTGCGCATGGACTGGGACAAGAACCAGGCGTTGTGGGGCAACTACAACACCGGCCTGACCGGCACCGAGTACGCGCAGTACGTGCGTTCGCTGTACGGCGCGGCGTTGTCGTGGCGCTCACGCGGTGCCAATGCCTGGGGCGACGCGCGCAGTGAGCTGCGCCTGTTCGGTTCGCAGGCCGAAATCGCGCCCGGCCACAGCGAGTTCATCGGTACCGGCGGCAGCCTGTACTACCTGCGCCATGCCAGCATCCTCAGCGGCTCGGACCAGGTGGTGCTGGAGATCCGTGACCGTACCACCGGCCGCGTCGAGCAGCGCGTGCCGATGGTGCGTGGCGCCGATTATGAGATCGATGCATTGCAGGGCCGCATCCTGCTGACCCGGCCACTGGCCCAGGTCAGCCGCGAGAACCTGCGCCGGATCAGCCGTGACGTGCCGCTGGATGGCTACGAACAGCGCCTGATCGTCGATTACGAATGGGTGCCGACCGGCTTCGACAGCGATGACATCACCGCCGGCGTGCGCGGCAAGCACTGGTTCGGTGATCACGTCGCGGTCGGCGCGACCTACGTGGACGAGCAGCGCGCCGGCCAGGACTACTCGCTGAAGGGCGCGGACCTGACCCTGCAGGCCGGGCGCGGCACCTACCTGAAGGTCGAACACAGCCGCAGCGAGGCCACCAGTGCACCGGTGTTCTTCTCCGACAACGGTGGCCTCAGCTTCAGTCGCCTGAATCCGGAAGGGCCGCGCGAAGGCGAGGCGACTGCCGTCGAGGCGCGCGTCAATCTGCGCGAGCTGGGCTGGACCCAGCGCGACTGGAGCGCGGGCGCCTGGTGGCGGCAGGTCGACGGCGGCTATTCGGTCGGGCGTTTCGATACCGGCCAGCGCGTGCGCGAGCAGGGCGCTGAGCTGCTCGGTTACGTGACGGACGACTTCAGCCTGTATGCGCGCTACAGCGAGGCACGACGTGGTGCGGAGTCGCTGATCCAGGCCCAGGCCACCGCCGAATGGCGGATTGGCGACAACGACCGGCTGTCGGCCGAGCTGCGCCGCGTGCAGGAGGATCGCGGCCGTGGCGGCAACGTGGCCGGCGTGCTGGCCGCGGCACGTTATACCCATCGCATCGGGACCTCGCTGGATGTGTACGGCGGTGGCCAGCTGACCGTGGACGACGATCATGGCCGCTATGCCGACAACGATGCGGTGGTGGCCGGCGGCACCTGGACCTTCGCCAACCTCTCCACGGTCGGTGCCGAGGTCAGTGATGGCGATCGTGGGACCGCCGCACAGGTCAATGCCGAGTACCGCTTGACCCCGCAGCACAGCTTCTACGGTGCATTCACCCAGTCCACCGACCGCAGCGAGTACGACCCGCTGTTCAGCCCGAACGCGCAGGACGGCTGGACCCTGGGGCAGCGCTGGCGCCTGTCCGACCAGGTCAATGTCTTCAACGAAAGCCAGTTCCTCAAGTCCGGCCAGGAGTCCGGACTGGCGCACACCTTTGGCATGGACTTCTATCCGGCGGTGGGCTGGAACGCGGGATTCACGCTCAGCAATGGCAAGCTCGATGCCAGCACCGGCCAGGTCGACCGCAAGGCGGTCAGCCTGTCCGGTGGACGGACGTCACCGGGTACCGAGTGGCAGAGCAAGCTGGAGTGGCGTCGTGATACCGGCGCGGAACGGCGTACGCAGTGGGTCAGCACCAACCGGTTGAGCCACCGCCTCAACGACAGCTGGCGGATTGCCGCGCGCTTCAATTACGCCGATACCGATGATGCGATCAATCCGGTGGCCGGCGCGCGCTTCATCGAAGGCAACCTCGGCTTTGCCTACCGACCGTGGGACAACGACCGCTGGGCGCTGTTCGGCCGCTACAGTTACCTGTATGACCTGTCGACGATGGGCCAGGTCAACGGCGTGGACTACGACCAGCGGACCCAGGTGCTGTCGCTGGAGGGCGTGTACCGCATCGACCAGCGCTGGGAAGTGGCGGCCAAGGCGGCCCGGCGCGAAGGCGAGGTGCGCTATGGGCGGGGGAGCGGGCCGTGGTTCGACTCGGCCACCAACTTTGCGTCCGGCCAGCTGCGCTACGACCTGTACTACCAGTGGCACGGGCTGCTTGAGTACCGCCTGCTGGACGTGCGTGACGGTGGTCGCAGGCAGGGTTGGCTGGCCGGTGTCGACCGTGATATCGGACGCAACTTCCGCGTCGGCGTCGGCTACAACTTCACCGACTTCAGCGACGACCTGACCAAGTTCGACTACACCCACCGCGGCTGGTACCTGAACCTGGTCGGGCGTTACTGACGGAAGGAGCCGGCCGCACAGCGGCCCGGCTTCCATGAAGGGGGCCGGGCGATGCCCGGCCCGCCGTCAATCCGGCTTCAGCAGCTGCACCAGCTGGCGCAAGCGATAGGGCTTGGGCAGGAATTCCACCTGCTCGGGCAGCGGCGGCAGCTGCGAACGAGCGTAGCCGGAAGACAGGATCATCCGTGCCTGCGGCTGCTCGCGCGCCACGTGCTCGCTCAGCTCGATGCCGGACATGCCGTTGGGCATGCTGATGTCACTGAACACCACGTCGAAGCGCGCTTCGCCCTTGAGCAGCTCCGCGGCCTCGTGACCATCGGCGGTGGTGGCCACCTCGATGCCGAAGTCGCGCAGGGCCAGCCCGATCATCTCGCGCAGATCGGTCTGGTCTTCCACCATCAGTACGCGGATCGGGTCATCGGTCATGGCTTGTTTCCTCTATTGCGGGTAGCAGCAGGCTGACCGTGGTGCCGACACCGGGCGTGGTGGACACATCGACGAAGCCGCCGCTCTGGGTGGTGAATCCGAACACCTGGCTCAGGCCCAGTCCGCTGCCTTTGCCGATGTCCTTGGTGGTGAAAAAGGGCTCGCTGGCCCGTTCGGCGATGTCGGCGGCCATGCCGTGGCCTTCATCGCAGACGCTCAGGGTGACATAGCCGCGCTGCAATGTCGTGTCCGCATCCGGATCGAGGCGATGCTCCAGTGCGGTGCCGATCAGGATGCGGCCACCATCGACGGTGGCTTCCACCGCGTTGGCCACCAGGTTGGCCAGTGCGGTCTGCAGCTGCATCGCATCGGTGCTCACCTGTGGCAGGCCGGGGCTGAGGCGGGCGTCCAGCACCACGCTGGCAGGGCAGGCCCGCTGCAGCTCGGGCAAGGACTGCCGCACCAGCATGTTGAGGTCCAGCGGCTCGCGGATCAGGGTCTGCCCGGTGCTGAAGGCCAGCAGCTGGCGGGTCAGCAGGGCACCGCGGTCGGTGGCGGCCTGCGCGGCATCCAGCAGCTGCGACGCGCGTGCATCGTCACCGCTCACGCGCAGCGACAGCAGGTCCAGCGCGTTGCCGATGGTGGTCAGCAGGTTGTTGAATTCATGCGACAGGCCACGGCTGAGGCGGCCGACCGTCTCGAACTGCTGGGTATTGCGCAGTGCCCGCTGGGCATCGCGCAGCAGCCGCTGTGCCTGCCACTGCTCGGTGATGTCGCGGGTGATCTTGACGAAGCCGAGCAGCTCGCCGGCCTCGACGACCGGCTCGATCACCACGCTGGCGCGGAACGACGACCCATCACGACGGACCCGCCAGCCTTCACTGGCGACATGGCCCTGTTGCGCCGCGAGGCGGAGCAGGCGCTGCGGCTCGCCGGCCTCACGATCGCTGACGAGGTAGAAACGACCGAAGTGCGTTCCCACCACCTCATCGGCTGAATAGCCCTTGATGCGCTCGGCGCCCGGGTTCCAGCTGCAGACGATGCCTTCCGGATCAAGCAGGTACAGCGCATGGTCGCGCACGCTGTCGATCAGCAGTCGCAGTTGTCGGGAAGGGTCCGTCAGCACGGACGTCGTAGAAGCGGCTGCGTCCACGTGGAAATGAGCATTACCCCTGGGAGGGACGTGAAGCTAGGCAGTGCAGTGTGAAGGACGCGTGCAGGTGCGACACGTGCCAAATGTCCTGTGCGGCTGAATGCGTCACGGAGTACCATCACCCACCCTTTTGCCTCTGGAGCCGACCTGCATGCGTCCTGGTGCGACCACGCGTGACCGCTGGATCTGGATGACGTCCGCCGTGCTGCTGGCCGCGACCATCGCGCTGGAAGTGGTGGTTCCGCTCGGCTATGCGGTGTGGCTGGCCTACTTCCTGGCCGTTGGCGTCACCTTGTTCCAGCGCAGTCCGCGGGCGCCCTTCGTGGTGGCCGCGCTGGCCTGCGTGTTGCTGGTCATCGGTTACAACATCGCGCCGGCCAGCACCAACTCCGCGTTCTCCTTCGTCAACCGCAGCATTGGCGGGTGTGCGTTCCTGATGATCGCGCTGATCGTGTCGCGGGCGATCCAGGCGCGGCGTGAGGCAATGCGCGCGCTGTGGCTGCAGGAGGCCGAGAACGCCGTGGCGATGAGCCTGCGCGGCGATCTGGGGCCGGAACAGATCGCCGAGGCGGCCGCGACCAGCCTCGGCGGCCAGCTGCAGGCCGATGTCGCTGCCGTGTACCGACTGGAAGGTGGACGGCTGCAGTTGACCGGGGGCATGGCCTTGCCGACCGGGATTCCGGCGTCGCTGGCGCTGCAGGAAGGCGTGGCCGGGCAGGTGTCGCGCGATGAACGCATCCGCCACCTGGAGGCTGACGAAGCCGCGGTGCTTGAACTGCAGACCAGCCTGGGGCGGCTGCCGGTGCGTGAACGCATCCTGGCGCCGATCAGCAGCGATGGCGCGGTGGTCGGTGTCATCGAGCTGGGCCGGGCTCGCGCCGGGCAGCAGCGCGACCTGGATCGTGAACTGCTGGAACGCTGCGCCGAGACCATCGGCATGGCATTGCGCGCCTCATTGCTGCGCGCACAGCTGGTGGTCCTGCTGGAGGAGTCGCAGCGCCAGGGTGAGGAGCTGCAGGCCCAGCAGGAAGAGCTGCGCGTGGCCAACGAGGAGCTGGAAGAGCAGAGCCGCAGCCTGCTGCAGTCGCAGAGCCACCTGGAAGAACAGCAGGCCGAGCTGGAGCAGAGCAACGTCCAGCTGGAAGAGCGCACCCATGAACTGGAGGCGCAGAAGCAGGCGCTGCTGGTCGCGCAGGGGCAGCTGGTACGCAACAGCAATGAGCTGGCCGCCACCTCGCGCTACAAGTCCGAGTTCCTGGCCAACATGTCGCATGAGCTGCGCACGCCGCTGAACAGCTCGCTGATCCTGGCCAAGCTGCTGGCCGACAACAAGGACGGCACGCTGACCGCCGAACAGGTGAAGTACGCGCGCGCGATCCTGTCCTCCAACAACGACCTGCTGGCGCTGATCAACGACATCCTTGACCTGTCGCGGATCGAAGCCGGCCATGTCGAACTGAACGATGAAGTGGTGGTGGTCGGCAGTGTGCTGCAGCGCCTGCGCGAGACCTTCGAGCCGATGGCGCGGCAGAAGGGCCTGGCCCTGCAGATCGAGGCCGATGCGCTGGCGCCGAGCCAGCTGGTGGTCGACAGCCAGCGTCTGCAGCAGATCCTGAAGAACCTGCTGGCCAACGCCGTGAAGTTCACCGAGCACGGCAAGGTCAGCCTGCAGGTCCGTGCCGGCGGCAACGGGCGCGTCCGCTTCGAGGTGGCTGACAGCGGCATCGGTATTGCCCGCGAGCAGCTGCAGGTCATCTTCGAAGCGTTCCGCCAGGCCGACGGCAGCACGCGTCGCCGCTACGGCGGTACCGGCCTCGGCCTGTCGATCTCGCGTGACCTGGCCGAACGCATGGGCGGCAGCATCCAGGTTGACAGCGAACCGGGTCGCGGCAGCTGCTTCATCCTGGAATTGCCGCTGCACGGTGCGCCGGCAGCGGCACCTGCGGAAGCGCCTGCCGCCGTGGCAGCGTCCGCGCACCCGGTTGCGCCGGTTTCCGCAGCGCCTGTGACGCCGGCAACGGCTGCGGTCGCCGCCGCCGCGACCGCCCAGGTGGCGGATGACCGCGGTCGCCGGCAACGCGCCGGTCGCCTGATCCTGGCGGTGGAGGATGACGCCACCTTCGCCGAGGCGCTGGTGGAGCTGGCGCACGAACTGGATTTCGACTGCGTGGTTGCGACCACGGCTGAAGAGGCCCTGGCCCTGGCCAGCGAACTGCGCCCGAACGGCATCCTGCTCGACATCGGCCTGCCTGATGTGTCCGGTCTGAGCGTGCTGGAGCGCCTGAAGCGCAACCCGGACACCCGCCACATTCCGGTGCATGTGGTCTCGGCGATGGATCGCAGCCAGGTGGCACGCGAGCTGGGCGCGATCGGCTTTGCGATCAAGCCGACCACGCGCGAACGGCTGGCGGCGGCGATCGAGCAGCTGGAGCAGACCAGCCAGCGCGATGTGCGGCGCCTGCTGATCGTCGAGGATGACCGCGAGCTGCGCCACAACCTGGAACTGCTGCTGGGCCGCGAGCAGCTGCAGATCGTCGCCGTGGGCACCCTGGCCGGGGCACTGGAGCAGCTCAGCAGCGTCACCTTCGACTGCATGGTGATGGACCTGTCGCTGCCCGACGGCAGTGGCTATGACCTGCTAGAACACATGGCCGGCAACGATGATGTCGGCTTCCCGCCGGTGATCGTCTACACCGGCCGCGCGCTCGGCCGCGAGGAAGAGCAGCGCCTGCGCCGCTATTCGAAGAGCATCATCATCAAGGGCGCGCGTTCGCCGGAACGCCTGCTGGATGAGGTGACGCTGTTCCTGCACAGCGTCGAGGCCAGCCTGCCGACCGACCAGCAGCGCCTGCTGCGCGAGGCGCGCCGGCGCGACACCGTGCTGGACGGCCGTACCGTGCTGCTGGCCGAGGACGATGTGCGCAACATCTTCGCCCTGTCCAGCGTGCTCGAGCCGCTGGGCGTGACCCTGGAGATCGCGCGCAACGGCCAGGAAGCCGTGGACCGCCTGGCCGAACGCGAGGTCGACCTGGTGCTGATGGACATCATGATGCCGGAGAAGGACGGCTTGGCCGCGATGCGCGAGATCCGCGCGCAGCGCCACCTGCAGGACCTGCCGATCATCGCGCTGACCGCCAAGGCGATGCCGGACGACCGTGAACGCTGCCTGCAGGCCGGCGCCAACGACTACATCGCCAAGCCCATCGACGTCGACAAGCTGGTCTCGCTGTGCCGGGTCTGGTGCTCGCGGCAATGAACGAACAGGCGCTGTTCGACCTGGAGCTGAAGGTCCTGCTGGAAGCGCTGTACCAGCGCTACCACTACGATTTCCGCAGCTACGCGGTGTCTTCGCTGCGCCGGCGCATCCGCCAGGCGATGCAGCGCTATGGCTGCGAGCGCCTGGTCGACCTGCAGCATCGCCTGCTGCACGAGCCGGAGCTGTTTGCCCAGGCCATGCAGTTCTTCACCGTGCAGGTCTCGGAAATGTTCCGTGATCCGGCCTATTTCCGTGAGCTGCGCGAGCAGGTGGTACCGGTGCTGCGCACCTATCCCTCGGTGAAGCTGTGGGTGGCCGGCTGCAGCACCGGCGAGGAGGTCTGGTCGCTGGCGATCCTGCTGCACGAGGAAGGCCTGCTCGAGCGCAGCATCGTCTATGCCACCGACATCAATCCGGCGGCGCTGGCCACCGCCGAGGCCGGGGCCTACGGCATCGACCGCATGGCGCAGTTCAGCCGCAACTACCTGGCCGCGGGTGGCACGGCGTCGCTGTCCGATTACTACGCCACGGCCTACGACGGTGCGGTGTTCGACCGCCAGTTGCGCCGCAACGTGGTGTTTGCCGATCACAGCCTGGCCACCGATACGGTGTTCTCCGAAGTACACCTGGTGTCGTGCCGCAACGTGTTGATCTATTTCAATCGTGACCTGCAGGACCGTGCCGTGGGCCTGTTCCGTGAGGCACTGGTGCACCGTGGCTTCCTCGGCCTGGGCAGCAAGGAGTCGCTGCAGTTCGGGCGCCATCACGATGCGTTCGAGGTCTGCTCGCGCGAGCATCGCCTGTACCGGAAGGTTGCCTGATGGTGGTGCAGGCGCGCCCTGCAGTGCTGGTGGTCGGTGCCTCCGCAGGGGGCGTTGCGGCGTTGCAGGCCGTGCTCGGTGCGCTTCCTGCGCGGCTGCCGGTGCCGGTGCTGGCGGTGCTGCATCTGCCGCGTGATCGCAGCAGCCGCATTGCCGAAGTACTGGCGCCGTATTGCGCGCTGCCGGTGCGCGAGGCGGAGGACAAGCAGCCCCTGCAGCCCGGTACCGTGACGTTCGCGCCTCCGGACTACCATCTGCTGGTGGAGGATGCGGGCTCGGTCGCGCTGTCGGTTGATGCGCCGGTGCTGTACTCGCGCCCCGCCATCGACCCGCTGTTCGAATCGGCCGCTGCGGTGTTCGGCGCGCAGGTACTGGCGTTGCTGCTGACCGGTGCCAGCAGTGACGGCAGCGAAGGCGTGGCCGCTGTGCGCGGCGCCGGCGGCCGGGTCTGGCTGCAATGTCCCGAGGAGGCCGAGGCATCGATGATGCCGGCCTCCGCCCTGCAGCACGCCGGCGCCGATGCCGTGCTGCCCCTTGAATTGATGTGTCGTCGCCTGAAGGAGTTGTTTGCATGAACCTGTTGCCACCGGACCCTGCGCAGTCGCAGACCCCGGTCAACCTGCTGATCGTCGACGACGTGCCGCAGAACCTGGTGGCCATGCAGGCATTGCTGCAGCGCGAAGGGGTCACTCTGCTGCTGGCCGGCTCGGGTGCGCAGGCGCTGGAGCTGCTGCTCGAGCACGACGTGGCGCTGGCGCTGCTGGATGTGCACATGCCGGAGATCGACGGCTTCACCCTGGCCGAACTGATGCGGGGTTCGCATCGCAGCCGCACGGTGCCGATCATCTTCCTGACCGCGTCGCCGGATGACCCGCTGCGCGCGTTCAAGGGCTACGAGTCCGGAGCGGTTGATTTCCTGCACAAGCCGGTGGCGCCGCAGGTGATCCTGAGCAAGGTCAACGTCTTCATCGAGTTGTACCAGCAGCGTCAGCTGCTGAAGGCGCGCAACGAGGCGCTGGAACGTGCGCTCAAGCTCAACGAGACGATGGCGGCGGTGCTGACCCACGACCTGCGCACGCCCTTGTCGGCGATCCTGCTGTGTGCCGACAAGCTGGCGCTGGAGCTTCCTGCCGGCAATACGGGGGCGCAGCAGACGCTGGCTCACCTGGAGGCCAGCACCCTGCGCATGGCGCGGATGGTCGAACAGCTGCTGGATTTCTCGCGGATCCGCAGTGGCGGCCTGCGCCTGGAGGCGGCCGCCTGCGACCTGCGCGAAGTGGCCGACGCAGTGATCGCCGAGGCGGGTAGTGCGCACGGCCATGCGCGCATCCGTTTCGACGTGGTCGGCGATACGCGGCTGCAGGGCGACATGGATCGCCTGGGGCAGATCGCGGCCAACCTGGTGGGCAATGCGCTGACCCACGGCAGCGAGGCACATGTGCAGCTGGACGGAAGCGACGCGCGTTCCGTGCTGCTGCGGGTGAGCAATGCCGGGCGCATCGATGATGCGCTGTTGCCACGGTTGTTCGAACCGTTCAAGGCCAGCTTCCATCAGAGCAAGGGGCTCGGCCTCGGCCTGTACATCGTTGACCAGTTCGTACGTGCCCATGGTGGCTGGATCGGTGCGCGCAACGAGGCCGGCCAGGTGGTGTTTGAAGCGGTGCTGCCACGGCGCTCCGACGGTGCCGGCAGTCCCGCAAGCTGAACTCTTCAGGAAAAACGCGGCGGTACTGAGACGGGCTCGTCCGCAACTGCTACCGTGCGCTCACACCCAGCCAAGGAAGCAGCAATGCCATTGCGCGCCATCGCCTACGTCAGCCGGGCGCTGCCGGAGCTGTCCGTCGATCGCCTGCAGGCGCTGGTCGAAGACGCCGCCCGGTTCAACAAGATGGCCGGGGTGACCGGGGTGCTGCTGCATGACGGCGACCGTTTCGTGCAGTACATCGAAGGGCCGCCGGACGGTATCGATTCGGTCTATGAGCGCATCCTGCAGGCGGGCAGCCATGTCGACATCATTGAACTGGCGCGCGGCCGCCTTGGCCAGCGCCAGTTTCCGTACTGGTCGATGCGTGCGTTGCCGGTGGATGCGGCACTGCTGCGGCAGCTGACCGCCAGCGACTGGTCCGGCTTCAGCCGGTCGCTGGAAAGGGATCGTGCGGCACCGACCCCGATCGACCTTCTCGATGCGGTGGTACAGCCGGCGCTGCACGCGGTCTGAGCGCACGCCTGCTCAGCGCGTGCCGCCGCAGTAGGCAGCATGCAAGGCCTGCAGCACGCCCAGCGCCGGCCCTTGCAGTACGCGGTAGTGGATCGCCTGGGCTTCGCGGCGGGTGGCGACGATATCCAGTTCGCGCAGCACCGCCAGGTGTTGGGACAGCGCCGATGCGCTCAATCCGGTCAGCACCTGCAGCTCCGCGACCGGCGCCTCGCCTTCGACCAGACGGCACAGCACCCGCAACCGCGCCGGATGGGCGAGGCTCTTGAGCAGGGCCGCTGCCTGCAAGGCATGCTCGGCCATCGCGGCACTGTCGAGTGCGGGTCGGTCCATGCTTGACCTTTTACTTTAGAAAGATCTAATTTAGAAAAATCTAAATAAAAGGGCAAGCAGGTGACGGGATCGTATGAGGGCAGGGCATGAGCCTGCCATGGGCCGCCTTGTCCGGCGGTGCGTTGATCGGGGCGGCGGCGGTACTGTTGCTGGCGTCCATCGGCCGCGTCGCCGGCATCAGCGGCATCGCCAGCGGCAGCCTGCGCGCGCCACGGGGCGACCGCGGCTGGCGCTGGGCGTTCCTGCTCGGCCTGCTCGCGGCGGCGGCACTGGTGTTGTGGTGGCAATCGGCGCCTGAAGCAGCGCCGAAAGCGCTGCTGCGCGATGCCCTTCCGGCCTGGCAGCTGATCGGTGCCGGCCTGCTGGTGGGCTTCGGTACCCGGCTGGGCAGTGGCTGCACCAGCGGCCACGGCGTCTGCGGCATGGCCCGCGGCTCGAAGCGGTCGCTGCTGGCGGTCCTGGTGTTCATGGCCTGCGCGATGCTGACGACCTTCCTTGTCCGGCACGGCGGAGGCCTGGCATGAGCCGCGCGATTGGCGCCGCCGCGATGGCGGGCGCGTTGTTCGGCGCGGGGCTGGCGCTTTCGGGAATGACCGATGCACGTCGCGTGCTCGGCTTCCTCGATGTCAGCGGTGACTTCGACCCCAGCCTGATGTGGGTGCTGGGGGCAGCGCTGCTGGTCAGTGCCATCGGGCAGCGCTGGGTGTTGCGGCGCACGCAGCCGTGGTTCGCGCTGCGTTTCCAGTTGCCCAGCAGCCGCGATGTCGATACCCGCCTGCTGCTGGGCGCGGCCCTGTTCGGCATTGGCTGGGGCTGGGCGGGCTACTGCCCCGGGCCGGCCCTGGCCGGTGTGGCGGTGGCCTCGCGTGAGGCGCTGTGGTTCGTGCCGGCCATGCTGCTGGGTTTCTGGCTGCACGATCGCATCGTGCGCTGAGGCTTCACCCCTGTGTCACGATGGATCGGGTCAGATCCACGGACCACGGGGAAAGGAGCGTACTGACATGGCACGGACGAAGTGGAAGGGCAGGGCAATGCTGGCCTTGGCCCTGGCGGCCGCGATCTCGCCGGCACTGGCGTGTACGCGCGCGGTGTACCTGGGCGACAACGGCGATGTGATCACTGCGCGCTCGATGGACTGGAAGGTCGATGTCGCGACCAATCTCTATGTGCTTCCGCGCGGCATCGCACGTACCGGCCTGGCGGGTCCGAAGTCGCTGGCCTGGACCGCCCGCTATGGTTCGGTCGTTGCCACCGGGTACGACGTGTCGACCACCGATGGCATGAACGAGAAGGGCCTGGTCGCCAACCTGCTGTGGCTGGTGGAATCGGAGTATCCGCAGCAGCGCGGCAACAAGCCGGGCCTGGCGATCTCGTTGTGGGCGCAGTACGTGCTGGACAACTTCGCCACCGTGGACGAGGCCGTGGCCGCGCTGAAGCGCGAGCCGTATTCCATCGTCACCGACAAGGTGCCCGGTGAAGACCGCCAGGCCACGCTGCATCTGTCGCTGTCCGATGCGACCGGCGACAGTGCCATCGTCGAGTACATCGGCGGTCGCCAGGTCATCCACCATGACCGGCGCTACCAGGTGATGACCAACTCGCCGATCTTCGACCAGCAGCTCGCGCTCAACAGCTACTGGCAGCAGATCGGCGGCACGGTGATGCTGCCGGGTACCAATCGTTCGTCCGACCGCTTTGCGCGGGCTTCGTTCTACATCAACGCCATTCCCAAGGCCGAAGATCCGGTGGAGGCGCTGGCCAGCGTGTTCAGCGTGATCCGCAACGCGTCGGTGCCCTACGGCATCACCACGCCCGGCGAGCCGAACATCTCGTCCACGCGCTGGCGCACCGTGGCCGACCACAAGCGGCGGCTGTACTTCTTCGAATCGGCGCTGACCCCGAATACCTTCTGGGTTGACCTGAACAAGGTCGATTTCGGCGGCCAGGTGCTCAAGCTCGACCTCGGCAAGGATCAGCGCAACACCTTCGCCGGTGATGCGCTGGGCCACTTCGTGCCCAGCGCACCGTTCACCTTCCTCGGCATCGACGGTTAGTTCGATGCCTGGTTGGAGGCGGGATAGACCGCCTGGATCGTGCAGCTGCCGCGGGTGTACTGCGGCAGCGGCGCCAGTCCGGCGCTGCGCAGGTCACCGCCCTCGAAACCGGCGGTAACAATGCGATCGCCTGGATTGCCGCAGATCAGGCCATTCTGCAGGCCGGAGCGGAAGCTCAGCTGCGGCGCGCGATCGAGCTGGCGGCAATGGCTGCCCAGCTCGACACGGTAGTAGCGATGGCCGCCATTGCGGCGCGGGTTGGTCTCCACCAGCATGCCCTGCGGGTCGGACGACCAGGCGCGCACATTGCGGGTGGCGAAGCAGTACGACGGTGAGCCGCCGAAGCTGCGGCGCACGTCCTTGCGTTCGCGGATGGTCAGGGCAGGCAGGGTCGCCGTACGCAGGCGGTCGCTGTCGCGGGCCACGCTGGCGTAATCGCGATCCTGCACCGGAGTGACCGCGCTGATGGCACAGCGTCGGCCATCCACCACGACCCGCTCGCTGGGACGGCCGCAGGCCCAGCCGGCGGGCGCTTCCAGCTTCAGCGCGGTAGCCGCGCGGACGCCGGGGCAGTCCTCGCTGAAGTCGATGCGATAGGCCTGGCCGGAGGCCGCGCGCAGCGCGATCGAGCGCGGTGAGGCCTGCTCCACTTCCTGCACGCCGACTGCGTCCATGCAATGCGGGGCCGGTGGCGTGCGTTCCTGTGCCGGGGCCGGGGCGGCGAGCGCCAGGCCCAGGCTCGCGGCGAGCACCACGAGAACGTGCTGATGGGTCATGTCCTGCACTCCCTGCGTTGGATGACGGATCGACTATAGCAGCGGTTTGCACGGCCAGTGTTACACGCGCACACTGCGCCGATGGGCGCCATCTTCCACCTGCGGCACTACGGCCAGGCCACCGGCCTGGACCGTCATGACTATGCGCAATGGGTGCTGCCGCTGCAGGGGGAACTGCAGTTCGAGATGGAAGGGCGGGGCGGGCGCCTGGATCTGCTGCAGGGCGCCTTCGTGGCTGCCGGCGAAGCGCATGACCAGATGGCCGATGGCCCGAATGGTTTCGTGATCGTCGACTGCGCGCCGGGCGTGCTTGATGACGTGACCCAGGAACACCTGTGCCGCCAGCGCTGGCTGCATCTGCCGCTGGCATTGCGCCGGTGCCTGGCGGGTGTGCAGGCCGGCCAGCCGGTGCCGGCCCTGTTGCCACAGCTGCTGCAGGCATTTGCGCCGGCCGGCAGTGGCGCGCGCATGCAGGGGCTGTGTGCTGCCGTGCAGGCGCAGCCGGGCAGCACGTGGCCGGTGGCACGCATGGCTGCATTCGTGGGCGTGAGTGAGAGCCGGCTGCACGCGTTGTTCCAGCGCGAGTTCGGGCTCAGCCCACAGGCCTGGCTGAGCGCCTGTCGGCTGCGCTGGGCCAAGCACCAGCTGCGCGCCACTGCCGCGCCGATCAGCGATATCGCGCTGGCCGCAGGCTATTCCGAGCAGAGCGCACTGACCCGCGCGCTGCGTCGCGAATGCGGCCAGACCCCCGCCGCCTGGCGAAAGGGCGCCTGAACTGTAGAGCCGAGCCGATGCTCGGCTGCGCAGGAGCGTGTTGCCGTTGTAGGGCCGAGCCCATGCTCGGCTCCGCAACAGCGTGGTGCCCGGGCAGTAGCCTCGGTCAAGAGAGCCCTGCAGGTCAGCGATTACACTGCGCGGCCGCTTCTCCCCCGAAGAACCGAAATGCGCAACAACCCGATGGCCCTGGGCATCGCCAATGGCGTTGCCGCCGGTGCGCTGTGGGGCGTGGTCTTCCTCGCGCCCGCCGTGCTGCAGTCGTTCAATGCCCTGCAGCTGTCCGCAGGTCGTTACCTGGTCTATGGCTTGATCGCCGTGGTCCTGCTGCTGCCACGCTGGAAGCGGCTGGCACCGCGGCTGGGCCGTGCCGAGTGGTTTGGCCTGCTGTGGCTGAGCCTGGCCGGCAACCTGGTGTACTTCCTGCTGCTGGCCACGGCGGTGCAGTGGGCCGGTGGTGCCGCGGCGTCGCTGATTGTCGGCCTGATTCCGGTGGTGGTCACCCTGGTCGGTGTGCGCGAGCACGGCGCGGTGCCGCTGAAGCAGCTGCTGCCGGCACTGGGCCTGTGCGTACTGGGCGTGGCGCTGGTGGGCTGGGAAGCACTGATGTCCGAGCATCTCGCAACGCCATGGCGGCAACGCCTGATCGGGCTGCTGTGCGCGTTCGGTGCACTGTTCTCGTGGGCGCTGTACTCGATCGGCAACAGCCGCTGGCTGGCGCGCCGGCCGGATCTGTCCAGCCATGACTGGTCGTTGCTGACTGGCGTCACCACCGGTGGCCTGGCACTGCTGCTGGTGCCGATGGCCTTCATCGGGCATGCCGGCAGCCACACCGCGGCGCAGTGGAGTGGCTTCTGGGCGATCAGCGCCGGTGTGGCCGTGGTCGCCTCGATCCTTGGCAACGCGTTCTGGAATCGTGCCAGCCGCCTGCTGCCGCTCACCCTGACCGGCCAGATGATCGTGTTCGAGACCCTGTTCGCGCTGTTGTATGCCTTTGCCTGGCAAGTGCGCTGGCCGACCCTGCTGGAGGCCCTGGCGATCGTGTTGCTGGTGGCCGGCGTGCTGTTGTGTGCACACGCGCATCGCACCCCGCGGGCGATCGCCGAACATGCCGGGTGAATGCATTCCACAAGCGGGCAGATGCCCGCTTTGTCTCAGATGCAACCAAATGCCCGCATGTTGACCGATGATCGCGACAGCGGATTTTTGCATCGCAGCACTTGACAGCGGCCCGGCGCACGGTGTTTTCTGTGCGCCATGGTCCTTGATGCCGCCCACGCCAGCCTGATCGCCCCCGCCACTGCGGGCCGTTCGACTGCGCCGGTCGCCACCACCACCATTACCACCACCACCGTCACCACTGCCCTGGTGCGGCCCGTCGTCTTCGTGTAACTCCCGAAAACCACGGCCCCGCACCATCCAGGTGGCGGGGAAACTCGACACCTGCATGCGACGGGGCCTCCTGCCGAGGTCTGCATGTCTTCCCACGCCCCCGCTCATCCCGTAGTTCCGGCCGATCTGGCTGCGCCGTCCACCGTCGTGCACAAGTTCGGCGGCACTTCGGTGGCCGATGCCGAACGCTACCGCCATGTCGCCGGCCTGCTGCTGGCGCGTCCCGAATCGTTGCAGGTCACGGTCGTTTCAGCGATGAAGGGCGTCACTGACGCGCTGATCGAGCTGGCCCAGCTGGCGGCCAGCGGCAACGAAGGCTGGCGCGAAGCCTGGCACGCACTGCGCGCCCGACATCGTGGCGCGGCCGTGGCCCTGCTCGGCGAGCAGGTGGGTGAGACGGTTGAATGGATCGACGCGCGCTTCGAGCAGCTGTCCGAAGTGCTGGCAGCGCTGGCGGTGATCGGCGAACTGCCACGTGAGGTGCTCGACCGCGTGCAGGGCCTGGGCGAAGTGTTCTCGGCGCAGCTGCTTGGCACCCACCTGCGTGCGTTGGGGGAAGACTGCGCGGTGCTGGATGCGCGCGACGTGCTGGTGGTTGGGCATGGCGAACTGGGGGTGGACGTGGATTGGGAGGCCAGCGCCGACCGCCTGGCCAAATGGCGCCTGCAGCATCCGCAGCCGCGCCTGGTCGCCACCGGCTTCGTCGCCCGTGATCGGCATGACCGCATCACCACGCTCGGCCGCAATGGCAGCGATTATTCCGGTGCCATCTTCGCCGCGCTGTTCAACGCCGATGAGCTGCATATCTGGACCGATGTCGATGGCGTGCTGTCGGCCGACCCGCGGTTGGTGCCCGAGGCGGTGCAGCTGGAATCGCTGAGCTACGACGAGGCCTGCGAGCTGGCCTACTTCGGCGCCAAGGTGGTGCATCCGCAGACGATGTCGCCGGCGATCCGGCTCGGCCTGCCGATCTTCATCCGCAATACCTTCCAGCCGGCGCATCCGGGCACGCGCATCAGTGCCGAGCGTTCGCCACGCGGGCCGGTGAAGGGGCTGACGCTGAGCCCGGGACTGGCCCTGCTGAACCTGGAAGGCACCGGCCTGATCGGCGTGCCGGGCACCGCCGAACGCGTGTTCGCCGCGCTGCGCCAGGCGCAGGTGTCGGTGGTGATGATATCGCAGGGGTCCTCGGAACACTCGATCTGCTGCGTGGTGCGCGCGGCTGAAGCCGCACGTGGCCGCGAGGCACTGCTGCACGCGTTCGCGCATGAACTGTCGGTGGGCCAGGTGCAGCGCGTGCAGGTCAGCGAGGGGGTCAGCGTGCTGGCCGCGGTGGGTGACGGCATGGCCGGCCAGCCCGGCGTGGCGGCGCGCCTGTTCGAGGCACTGGGGCGTGCACAGGTGAACATCCTGGCCATCGCGCAGGGCTCGTCCGAACGCAACATCTCGGTGGCGGTCGACAGTGCCGATGCCACCCGAGCCTTGCGGGCCGCGCATGCCGGCTTCTGGCTGTCACCGCAGACCTTCGCGGTCGGCGTGATCGGGCCGGGCAATGTGGGGGCCGCCCTGCTGGACCAGCTGCTGGCGGCGGGCCCGCAGCTGCTGGCCAAGGCCAATGTCGACCTTCGCCTGCGCGCCCTGGCCTCGCGTTCGCGCATGCGGTTGGACGTGGATGGCCTGCACGCCGACTGGCGCGAGGCGTTGCAGCAGGCGGGCGAATCGAGTGACCTGGACCGCTTCACCGAACACCTGCTGGCCGCCCACCTGCCGCATGCGGTGGTGATCGACTGCAGTGGCAGTGCCGAGGTGGCCGAGCGCTACGAGGGCTGGCTGGCTGCCGGCATCCATGTGGTGACCCCGAACAAGCAGGCCGGTGCGGGACCGCTGCCGCGCTACCAGCGCATCCGCGCGGCCGCGGCAGCCAGCGGCGCACGCTTCCGCTACGAGGCCACGGTGGGCGCCGGGCTGCCGGTGATCACCACGCTGCGCGATCTGGTCGATACCGGCGACGAGGTGCTGGCCATCGAGGGCATCTTCTCTGGAACGCTGGCCTGGCTGTTCAATCGTTTCGACGGCAGCCAGCCGTTCTCCGCGCTGGTCGCGCAGGCGCGCGCGATGGGCTACACCGAGCCGGACCCGCGCGATGACCTGTCCGGCGTGGACGTGGCACGCAAGCTGGTGATCCTGGCGCGCGAGGCCGGTCACCCCCTCAGCCTGGAACAGGTCGAGGTGGAGAGCCTGGTGCCGGCGCTGCTGCGCGAAGGCAGCGTGGATGCGTTCATGGCGCGGCTGGGCGAGTCCGATGCCAGCCTGCTGCAGCGCCTGCAGGGCGCGCGTGCGCGTGGCGCAGTGCTGCGCTATGTCGCGCGCCTCGGTACGGATGGGGCTTCGGTGGGCCTGCAGGAGCTGCCGGCCGATCATGCCTTCGCCAACCTGCGCCTGACCGACAACGTGGTGCAGTTCCGTACCCGCCGCTACTGCGACAACCCGTTGGTGGTGCAGGGGCCGGGGGCGGGCCCGGAGGTGACCGCGGCCGGCGTGTTCGCCGATCTGCTACGGGTCGCCGCCGGCGAGGGGGCGCGCCTGTGATCGCACGTGCGTTCGCGCCGGCCTCGGTGGCCAACGTGGCGGTGGGCTTCGACATTCTCGGCCACGCCATTGCCGGGATCGGCGATACGGTGAGCGTACGCCGCCTCGACGCCGCGGAGGTACGCATCGAGGCGATCCGCGGCAGTGCCATCGCGCTGCCGCTGGATGCGGCAAGCAACACGGCCGGTGCCGCATTGATATCGCTGCGCGACGGCCTCGGCCTGGACTTCGGTTTCGCGATCGAGATCGACAAGGGCATACCGTTCGGCTCCGGCATGGGCGGCTCGGCCGCTTCGTGCGTCGCTGCACTGGTGGCCGCCAATGCCCTGCTGGAGACACCCCTGCCGCGCGAGGCGTTGTACCCCTATGCGCTGGATGGCGAAGCCGTGGCCAGTGGTGGCCGGCATGGTGACAACGTCGGCCCGTTGCTGCTCGGCGGGTTGGCGTTGTGCACCGCCGATCGGCTGGTGTCGATCCCGGTGCCGGCAGGCTGGCACAGCCTGCTGGTCCATCCGCACGCCGTACTGGAGACGCGTCGCGCCCGCCAGGCGCTGCAGGGGAGTTATGCGCTGGGCGAGTTCGTGGCGCAGAGCGCGAACCTGGCGCTGGTGCTCAGCGGCTGCCATCGCAGCGATGCCGCCCTGGTGCGGGCCGGGCTGCGCGACGTGCTGGTGGAACCGCGGCGGTCCGGCCTGATCGCCGGCTTCGAGGCGGCGCGCGACGCGGCACTGTCGGCGCAGGCGATGGGGGCGGGCATCTCCGGCGCCGGACCCAGCGTGTTCGCCTGGTTCGAAGACGCCGACCAGGCGCAGGCCGCCGCTGCAGCGGTGCAGGCAGCGTTCGCGGCCGCCGGCTTCGACAGCGATGCGTGGGTGTCACCGCTGGATGCGCCGGGAGCCCGGCTGTGCTGAATCCTTCCCCCCTTCTGGATACCGAACCCATGCACTTCGTTTCGACCCGTGGCCAATCCGCCGCCGTTGGCCTCAGCGCGGCGATCGCCGCTGGATTGGCACCCGATGGCGGGTTGTACGTGCCCGGGCAACTGCCGGCGGCGCGTGAGCTGCAGGCCGGCGCGACCCTGGCCGATACCGCCGCCGATCTGCTTGCGCCGTTCTTCGCTGGCGACGCACTGCAGGCCGCGCTGCCTTCGATCTGCCGTGAGGCCTTCGATTTTCCGGTGCCGCTGCGCCCGCTCGGTGGCGACGACCATGTGCTGGAGTTGTTCCATGGGCCGACCGCGGCCTTCAAGGACATTGGGGCGCGCTTCCTGGCAGGTACGCTGTCGCGCCTGCAGGCTGGCAAGGACCGCGACCTGACGATTGTCGTTGCCACCTCCGGCGATACCGGTGCGGCCGTGGCGGCGGCCTTCCATCGCCAGCCCGGAGTGAGGGTGGTGGTGCTGTATCCGGATGGCCGCGTGTCGCCACGCCAGGCGCACCAGCTCGGTTGTTTCGGTGACAACATCCGGGCACTGCGCGTGGCCGGTTCTTTCGACGATTGCCAGGCCCTGGCCAAGCAGGCGCTGGCCGATCGCGAACTGCAGGCGCAGGTGCCTTTGAGCTCGGCCAACAGCATCAGCCTGGGCCGCCTGCTGCCACAGATGAGCTATTACGCGCACGCGGCCCTGAGTCACTACGCCGGGCATCGTCGCCGGCTCAACCTGGTGGTACCGACCGGCAACCTGGGCAACGCGATGGCCGCGGTGCTGGCGCGCGCGCTGGGCGTGCCGATCGGGCAGATCGTGCTGTCCACCAACGCCAATGACGTGCTGCCGGCCTACTTCGGGGGGGGCGACTATCAGCCGCAGGCGAGCGTGGCGACGGTTGCCAACGCGATGGACGTGGGGGCACCGAGCAACTTCGAGCGCCTGCGCTGGCTCTACCAGGGCGACGACGCCGAACTGCGCGCGGCGTTCCGTGCCTTCGCGGTGGATGATGTGGCCATCCGCGCCACGATCGCCGCGGCGCATGCCAGCAGCGGCGAGCTGTTCTGCCCGCACACGGCGACCGCGGTGAGGGTGCTGCAGGACCTGCGTGCGCGCGGCGCGAAAGGCGACTGGGCGGTGGTGGCGACCGCGCATCCGGCCAAGTTCGAGGCGGTGGTCGAGCCACTGCTTGGCGGCCCGGTGGCGGTGCCGCCGGCGCTGGATGCGCTGCTGCAGCGACCGGCACATGCCGAACCGCTGGCGGCCGACTATGCGGCGTTGCGTCAGGTGTTGATGGGGTGACCGGAGAGGTGCGTGGTTGCCGGCCAGCGGCCGGCGCTACGCGATACGGTCAGATCAACCCTTCACCGGCCAGGTTGCGCAGCCCGTCTTCGTCGAGGATCTCCACCACGTTCAGGTGGGGCAGGGCGATCAGCGCCTGCTGGCGCAGCTTGGTGAAGGTGCGGCTGACCGTTTCCATGGTCAGCCCCAGATGGTCGGCAATGTCGCCACGACCCATCGGCAGCGACACGCGCAGGCCGTCGCCTCCGAGCCTGGCTTCGCGGGCGGCCAGGCGCAGCAGGAAGTCGGCCAGCTTCTCCGCCGGTTGCAGGCGCGCCAGCGCCAGCGCGGCGTCCTGCGCGGCATCCAGCTCCTGGCAGGCGCGCTGCAGCAGCTTGCGCTCCAGGTGCGGGAAGCGGCTGCGCAGCGCCTTCATCTGCGGCAGTGCGACGCGGCACACGCGGCTGTCGGCGATGGCCTCGATGTCGTAGCGGTGGTGGTCGCTGCCACTGAGACCCAGGTAGTCGCCGGGCAGCACGAAACCATTGATCTGGCGGCGACCGTCGGCCAGGGTGCGCACCAGGCGCAGCGCGCCGGCGGTCAATGTATAGACATGGTCGCGCTCTTCGCCGGTGCGGGCCAGGGTGCTGCCCATGCTGACCTGCTGCGAGACGGTGACCTGTTCCAGCGCCTGCACTTCATCGGGCGACAGCGCCGAGCACACCGCAAGGTGGCGAACCGAGCAGTGCAGGCAGTCCAGCGTGGGGCAGGACGGCGAGGCGGGATCGTTGGTGGCGGGCGGAGCGCCGGAAGGCCGTGACATGTTGCGGGGGGGCGTATCGCGGGCGGGGAGGGCCTTATGATACTTCAAGCGGCCGTTCGACCCTGCCCGAGGCGGGGGCGCTAGAATGTCGCCCCCCTCCCACGTCCCGTTCCAGCAGGAGTTCCGCCCGTGATCAAGCCCCGTACCCCGCCCGGCACCCTTGAACTGCTGCCGCGCGAGCAGATTGCGTTCCAGCGCATGCTGGACGTCATCCGCCGCAACTACGAGCGCTTCGGGTTCCTGCCGGTGGAGACCCCTGTGTTCGAGCTGTCCGATGTGCTGCTGACCAAGTCCGGTGGCGAGACCGAGCGCCAGGTGTACTTCGTGCAGTCCACCGGCGCACTGGCCAATGCCGCCGAATCGGGTGACCGTTCGCTGCCGGAAATGGCGCTGCGCTTCGACCTGACCGTGCCGCTGGCGCGCTACGTGGCTGAGCACGAGCACGAACTGACCTTCCCGTTCCGTCGCTACCAGATGCAGCGCGTGTACCGCGGTGAGCGCGCCCAGCGCGGCCGTTTCCGCGAGTTCTACCAGTGCGACGTCGACGTGATCGGCAAGGACAGCCTGAGCGTGCGCTACGACGCCGAAGTGCTGGCGGTCATCCACGCGGTGTTCTCGGAACTGCGCATCGGTGACTTCAGCATCCAGCTGAACAATCGCAAGCTGATGCGCGGCTTCTTCGAAAGCCTGGGCGTGGCCGAGGGCGAGCGCCAGCTGGCGGTGCTGCGCGAAGTGGACAAGCTGGACAAGCGTGGCGCCGACTATGTGCGCGAGACGCTGGTGGGCGAAGGCTTCGACATTCCGGCCGAGCAGGTCGAGAAGATCCTGGCGTTCGTGGCCGTGCGCTCGCAGGGGCATGCCGATGCACTGGCGCAGCTGACGGCGCTGGAAGTGGATGCGGCCTCGTCGGAGACGCTGCGTACCGGCGTTGCCGAGCTGCGTGAAGTGCTGCAGCTGGTGCAGGCGCTGGGCGTGCCGGAGGCCGCGTATTGCCTGAACTTCTCCATTGCCCGTGGCCTGGATTACTACACCGGCACCGTGTACGAGACCACCCTGACCGACCACCCGCAGATCGGCTCGATCTGCTCTGGTGGTCGCTATGAAGACCTGGCCAGCCATTACAGCAAGTCCAGGTTGCCGGGCGTGGGTATTTCGATCGGCCTGTCGCGCCTGTTCTGGCAGCTGCGCGAGGCCGGCCTGATCGATGGCATCGAAGGCAGCAGCGTGCAGGCGCTGGTCGCGCTGATGGACGAGCAGGGCATGCCGCAGTCGCTGGACATCGCGCGTCGCCTGCGCGCCGGTGGCATCAACACCGAAGTGCAGATGGAGCCGAAGAAGATCGGCAAGCAGTTCCAGTACGCCGCCAAGGCTGGCATCCGCTTCGTGGTGCTGGCCGGTGAAGACGAGCTGGCGCGTGGCGTGGTGGCGGTGAAGGACCTGCTGCGCGAGCAGCAGTTCGAAGTCTCGCGCGACGAACTGGCCAGCACCCTGCAGGTCGAGCTGGAGCAGTCCAAGGCAATGGCGTGAGACGTGCCGCCGCAGGGGTGCTGAGTGCGCTCCTGCTGGCGGGATGCCAGAGCGATCCGTCGCTGCACAGCACGCGGATCGGTCCCGACCGCTACCAGCTGGTGGTCGATCGCTGCCATGTGATCGACCGTGCCCAGCTTGAGCACGACCTGCGCGCCCTGGCCGCGAAAGCGTGCCGTGGCGGGGCGGCCGAGCTGCAGAACCTGCAGTCGCGGCCCAGCCGCCAGGGCAGTCTGTTCGGCGAATGCCTGCGGCGCGGCGCGCTGCAGGGCGAGGTACGCTGCGGCCCGGCCTGAAGCATTCCAAGTGGTTGATCGAGAACAGAAACGCCCACCCTTGGTGGGCGTTTTCCGTTTCCGTTTCCGTTAAAGCGGATCTGACCCCATGCCATCCCGGGTTTGACGCACTGCGCAAGAATGCGTTAATGTACTAACGCGCTATTACATTGATGCATGGATACGACCCCGTGAAAGCCCGCCCCGAAATTGCCGCCAAAGACCCGAAGGCCGACCTGGAAGCCCTGGCCCTGGCCTTTGCCGCCCTGCGCGAGCCGGAGCAGGTGCAGGCGTTCCTGCGTGACCTCTGCACCCCCGCCGAACTGGAGGCGATGGCCGACCGCTGGAAGGTGGTGCCGCTGCTGCAGCAGGGCGTGCCGTACCGCGAGATCCACGAGCGCACCGGGGTCAGTGTGACCACCACCGGGCGGGTGGCACGCACGCTGGAGCATGGCCATCGAGGCTATGCCGCAGCCATCGACCGCCTTGCCTCGCGCTGACCCGCGCCCCGTTCCGAACTTCGAGACCTCCCCCATGAGTGCAACCCAGGCAGCACCGGCACGCGACCGGCTGCGCATTGCCATCCAGAAGAGTGGCCGGCTGGCCGAACCTGCCCGCAACCTGCTCAGCGCCTGCGGACTGAGCTGGCGCGAGAGCCGCGACAAGCTGTTCTGCTACGGCGAGTCGCTGCCGGTGGACCTGTTGCTGGTGCGCGACGATGACATCCCGGGCCTGATTGCCGACGGCGTCTGCGACCTTGGCATCGTCGGCCGCAACGAACTGGACGAACAGGCCGCCGCGCGCCGTCAGGCCGGCCTGGCCGATGCCTACCAGGCACTGCGAGGGCTGGGCTTCGGCCAGTGCCGGCTGATGCTGGCGGTCCCCGAGGAATGGCAGTGGCAGGGCCCAGCGCAGCTGTCCGGTACCCGCATTGCCACCAGTTACCCGGCCATCCTCAAGCAGTGGCTGGTCGCGCAGGGCGTGGACGCGCAGGTGGTCGAACTGTCCGGCTCGGTGGAAATCGCCCCGCGCCTGGGAACCGCCGACCTGATCTGCGACCTGGTTTCCAGTGGCGCCACGCTGCGCGCCAACCAGTTGACTCCGGTACACAACCTGCTCGACAGCGAGGCGGTGCTGGCCGGCGCGGTGCGCGTGCCGGATGATGCGCGCGCGTCGCTGCGCGCGATGCTGCTGCGCCGCCTGGATGGCGTGGTGCAGCGCCAGGACCGCAAGCTGTTGATGTTCCGTGCCAGCGAGGATCGCGTGGATGCGCTGGCGCAGTTGCTGGCCGATGCCGAGCCGCTGGTGCGGCTGCCGGCCGATGGCGGTGCGCTGCGGCTGCAGACCATGTGCCCCGGCCCGTTGAGCTGGCAGCGCATGGAAGAACTCGAGCGCGCTGGCGCGCAGGGCCTGATGGTATTGAGCGTGGAGCGGTCGCTGGCATGAACCGATTGATCTGGTCCCGGCTTGATGAGGCCGCGCGCAGCGCGGCATTGACCCGCCCGGTGCAGGCGGTGGCGCAGCAGACCCGCGATGCCGTGGCCGCGCTGATCGCGCAGGTCCGCGTGCAGGGCGATGACGCGCTGCGTGCGATCACCGCACGCTTCGATGGTGTTGAACTGGCGTCCTTCGAGGTAACCGAGCGCGAATTCGCCGCCGCGGAAGCGGCCGTGCCGGCCGACCTGCGCCTGGCCATGGTGGATGCCGCCGAGCGTATCGCCCGCTTCCACGCTGCCGGCATGGGTAGCGGGTATGCGGTGGAGACTGCGCCGGGCGTGGTCTGCGAACGCATGCTGCGGCCGATCGGCCGGGTTGGCCTGTACGTGCCGGCGGGCAGCGCGCCACTGCCGTCGACCGCGCTGATGCTGGGTGTGCCGGCGCAGCTGGCGGGCTGCCCGCAGGTCGTGCTGTGCACGCCACCGCGCGCCGATGGCAGTGCCGATCCGGCGGTGCTGGTGGCCGCACGCCTGACCGGCGTGCAGCGCGTGTTCAAGCTTGGTGGCGCGCAGGCGATCGCCGCGATGGCCTATGGCACCGCCAGTGTTCCGGCCTGCGACAAGCTGTTCGGGCCGGGCAACAGTTTCGTGACCGAGGCCAAGCAGCAGATCGCACAGCAGGGCGCCGCCGCCATCGACATGCCGGCTGGCCCGTCGGAGGTGCTGGTGATTGCCGATGCCGGCGCCAATCCGGCGTTCGTGGCCGCGGATCTGCTGTCGCAGGCCGAGCATGGCCCGGATTCGCAGGTGCTGCTGCTGACCGATGATGCGCCGACGCTGGCGGCGGTCGAAGCCGAAGTGGAACGCCAGCTGGCCCAGTTGCCGCGCCAGCAGATCGCGCGGCAGGCGCTGTCGGCCTCGCGGCTGATCCAGGTCGATCGGCTGGATGAGGCCTTTGCGATCAGCAACCGCTATGCGCCGGAACACCTGATCCTGGCCCTGCGCGAACCGCGCCGCTGGCTGGACCAGGTGCAGGCGGCCGGCTCGGTGTTCCTCGGCGATTACACCCCCGAAGCGCTGGGCGACTACTGCAGTGGCACCAACCACGTGCTGCCCACCGCAGGCGCGGCGCGTGCCTACAGCGGGGTGAGTGTCGCCAGCTTCCAGAATCTGATCAGCGTGCAGAGTGCCAGTGCCGCCGGACTGGCCGCGATCGGTGGCTGCGCGCGCGTGATCGCCCGCGCCGAAGGCCTGGATGCGCACGAGCGGGCGGTCGCACTGCGCATGGAGGTGGCGGCATGAGCGCGCAGATCGATCAGGTCCTGGCCCTGCTGCGCCCCGATCTGCAGGACTTCGCCGGCTACAGCTCGGCACGCAGCACGGCACTGCAGGGCGAGATCTGGCTGAATGCCAACGAATCGGCCTGGGCCAGTCCGGCCGATGCGGGCGGCAGCAGCCGGCGCTATCCGGAGCCGCAGCCGCTGGCGCTGCGCGAGGGCCTGGCGGCGCTGTACGGCGTCGCCCCGCAGCAGCTGCTGGTGGGCCGTGGCAGCGATGAAGCCATCGATCTGCTGGTGCGCGCGTTGTGCGTGCCGGGCCGCGATGGCGTGCTGGTCACGCCGCCGGTGTTCGGCATGTACGCGGTCTGCGCGCGCCTGCAGGGTGCCGCCCTGATCGAGGTGCCGCTGGTCGATACCGAACACGGGCTGTGCGCCGATCTGCAGGCGGTGATCGAGGCCGCAAGGCAGCGCAACGCCAAGCTGGTGTTCCTGTGCGCACCGTCCAATCCGGCCGGCAGCGATATCGCGCTGGCCGAGGTTGAGCGGGTGGCCGTCGCGCTGCGTGGGCAGGCGCTGGTGGTCGTGGACGAAGCCTATGTCGAGTACGCGCAGCGTCCCTCGGCGACCACCCTGCTGTCGACCCACGCCAACCTGGCGGTGCTGCGCACGTTGTCGAAGGCGCATGCGCTGGCGGCCGCGCGCATCGGCTGCCTGATCGCGGCGCCGGAACTGATCGCGGTGCTGCGCCGCTGCCAGGCGCCTTACCCGGTGCCGACGCCGTGCGCCGAACTGGCCGTACAGGCATTGCAGCCGGCGGCACTGGCACGCACGGCCGGGCACGTAGCCACGGTGGTGGCCGAGCGCGAACGCCTGCGCTCGGCGCTGGCCGGGCTGCCCGGCGTACGCCGGGTGTACGCCTCGGCCGGCAACTACCTGCTGGTGCGCTTCGACGATGCGCAGGCTGCGTTCGACACGTTGCTGGCCGCTGGCGTGGTGGTGCGTGACCAGCGCGCCGCACCGCAGTTGGGTGACGCGCTGCGGATCAGCATCGGCAGTCCCGAACAGAACGACCGCGTGCTTGCGGTCCTGTCGGCGCGGAGGGCCGCAGCATGACCCCGATCCTGTTCATTGACCGCGACGGAACCCTCATCGAGGAGCCGTCGGACTTCCAGATCGATGCCTACGAAAAGCTGCGCTTCGTGCCGCAGGTGATCCCGGCGCTGCTGAAGCTGCGGGACGCGGGCTACCAGTTCGTTATCGTCACCAACCAGGATGGCTTGGGCAGCGACCGCTACCCGCGGGCCAGCTTCGACGGCCCGAACGACCTGATGCTGCAGATCTTCGAGAGCCAGGGCATCTGCTTCCGCGACGTGCTGATCGATTGCAGCTGGCCGCAGGACAACGCGCCCACCCGCAAGCCGGGCATCGGCCTGATGACCGCCTACCTGCAGGACCGCAGCATCGACTGGGCACGCTCGGCGATGGTCGGCGACCGCATCACCGACCTGCAGTTCGCCGACAACCTCAACATCCGCGGCTTCCAGCTGCGCACCGAGCAGTTCGGCGGCGACTGGGACTGGCCGCGCATCGCCCACGTGCTGGCCGATGCGCCGCGCACCGCGGTGGTCCAGCGCAACACGCGCGAGACCCGCATCCGCGTCGAACTGGACCTGGACCGCGCCGGCGATGCGCGCATCTCGACCGGACTGCCGTTCTTCGACCACATGCTGGAGCAGATCGGCAAGCACGGTGGCTTCGCCCTGGACATCCAGGCCGAGGGCGACCTGCACATCGACGAACACCACACCATCGAAGACACCGGCCTGGCGCTGGGGCAGGCGTTGCGCGAGGCGCTGGGCGACAAGCGCGGCATCGGCCGCTACGGCTTCACCCTGCCGATGGACGAGACCCTGGCCAGCGCCGCGCTGGACTTCAGCGGCCGCCCGTACTTCGTTTTCGAAGGTGCCTTCAAGCGCGAACGGGTGGGCGACATGCCGACCGAGCTGGTGCCGCACTTCTTCCGTTCGCTGTGTGATGCCAGCGGGCTGAACCTCAACCTGCAGGTACGCGGTGACAATGACCACCACAAGGTGGAGGCCTGCTTCAAGGCACTGGCGCGCGCGTTGCGCCCGGCACTGGCCCGCCAGGGCACGGCGCTGCCCAGCACCAAGGGGGCATTGTGAGCGATGTCGCGCTGATCGATGCCGGGGGGGCCAACCTGGGTTCGGTGCGCTACGCACTGGAACGCCTGGGCGCCCGCGTACGGCTGGTGCACGATGCCGACGGCCTGGCCGGCGCGCAGCGGGTGATCCTGCCCGGCGTCGGCGCCGCCGGGCCCGGCATGCAGCGCCTGCATGCGCAGGGCCTGGTGGAGCCGCTGCAGCGGCTTGAAGTCCCGCTGATGGGCATCTGCCTGGGTATGCAGCTGTTGTTCGAGCGTTCCGAGGAAGCGGGCGTGGAGACGCTGGGGCTGATCCCGGGCGTGGTGCGCAAGCTGGTGCCGGCCTGCGGTATCCGGGTGCCGCACATGGGTTGGAACCGTCTGCTGCCGCTGCGGCCGTCGCTGCTGCTGCAGGGCGTTGCCGAGCGCGCCAGCGCCTACTTCGTGCACAGCTATGCGGCACCACTCAACAGCCATACCGTCGCCGCGTGCGACCACGGTGGCCTGTTCACCGCCGTGGTGGAGCAGGGCCGCTATTTCGGCGCGCAGTTCCACCCGGAGCGTTCCGGCGAGACCGGTTCGCTGATGCTGCGCAACTTCCTCGAGGGCACTGCTGCATGAGTTTCATCGTCTACCCCGCGCTGGATATCCGCGATGGCCGCGTGGTGCGGCTGCGCCAGGGGGACTACGCCCAGGAAACCTCCTATGGCGACGATCCGCTGCCACGTGCACAGGCGTTCGCCGCGCAGGGTGCGCAGTGGATGCATCTGGTCGACCTGGACGCCGCACGCGCCGGTGGCTACACGCTGGCGCCGCTGCTGGCGGCGATCCGCGCGCAGACCCCGCTGCAGGTGCAGACCGGCGGCGGCGTGCGTGGCCGCGACGATGTGGCGCGCATCCTGGATGCGGGCGCCGGGCGGGTGGTGGTGGGCTCGCTGGCGGTGCGCCGCCCCGATGAAGTTGTGGGTTGGCTGGACGAATTCGGTGCCGAACGCCTCACGATCGCGCTTGATGCCCGCCAGGATGCGCAGGGCCAATGGCAGCTGCCGGTGCATGGCTGGACCGAGAATGCGGGCGTGACCCTGGATGACCTGGCGCAGCGCTATGCGCGTGCCGGCATGCGCCATCTGCTGTGCACCGATATCGCCCGCGACGGCATGCTCGCCGGGCCGAACATCAGCCTGTATGCACACCTCTCGGCACTGCTGCCGGGCGTGGCGGTACAGGCTTCGGGGGGCATCCGCGACGTTGCCGATGTCGGCGAGGCGCGCGCTGCCGGCTGTGGCGGCGCCATCCTCGGCAAGGCATTGCTGGAGCAGCGCATGGACCTGGCGGAGGCGCTGGCATGCTGAGCCGCCGCATCATTCCCTGCCTGGACGTGCGCGATGGCCGCGTGGTCAAGGGCGTGCGTTTCCGCGACCACGTCGACATGGGCGACATCGCCGAACTGGCGCAGCGCTATCGCGACCAGGGGGCCGACGAGCTGGTGTTCTATGACATCGGCGCCAGCCCCGAGGCACGCTCGGTGGATGTTGCGTGGATCGAGCGTATCGCGCGCCTGATCGACATCCCGTTCTGCGTGGCGGGCGGCATCGACAGTGTCGAAACCGCGCGCCGCGTGCTGTTTGCCGGTGCCGACAAGGTGTCGATCAATTCGCCGGCGCTGGGCCGTCCAGCACTGATCACCGAGTTGGCCGAGGAATTCGGCGTGCAGTGCGTGGTGGTCGGCGTTGATTCGGTGCGCGAGGGCGATGGCCAGTGGCGGGTGCGCCGGTTCAGCGGCGACCCGGACAAGACCCAGGCGGTACCGCTGCGTACCCTGGACTGGATCGTCGAGGCGCAGCAGCGGGGTGCCGGAGAGATCGTGCTGAACTGCATGGACAGCGATGGTGTCCGGCGTGGCTATGACGTGGCCCAGCTGCAGCAGGCGCGGGCACTGTGCCAGGTGCCGCTGATCGCGTCCGGCGGCGCCGGTGCCATGGAGCACTTCGCCGCGGCGTTCGACCAGGCCGATGTCGATGGCGCATTGGCCGCCAGCGTGTTCCACAGCGGCGCCATCGCCATTCCGGAATTGAAGCGCTATCTGCGCGGGCAACAGATCGAGGTGCGGGATGTCTATTGAAGTACGGCCGTCATTGGACGCGCTGCAGGCGCTGGACTGGGGCAAGGGCGACGGCCTGCTGCCGGTCGTGGTGCAGGACGCCGATACGCTGCAGGTGCTGATGCTGGGCTATGCGAGCGCCGAATCGCTGGCAGCCACGCTGGACATCGGCCACATGACCTTCTTCAGCCGCAGCAGGCAACGGCTGTGGACCAAGGGCGAGCAGTCCGGCAACGTGCTGGTGGTGCAGTCGATCAGCGTCGACTGCGATGCCGATACGCTGCTGGTGGTGGCCCGTCCGGCCGGGCCGACCTGCCATACCGGCGCCGAAAGCTGCTTCGACCAGGCGCCCCGCGATTTCCTCGGCGGGCTGGACCAGCTGGTGGCGATGCGCGAGGCACAGCGCCCCGCGGGCAGCTACACCACCGGCCTGTTCGAGGCAGGCATTCGCCGCATCGCGCAGAAGGTGGGCGAGGAAGGGGTGGAGACCGCGTTGGCGGCGGTGGCGCAGGACGACGAGGCGCTGCTGGGCGAGGCTTCGGATCTGCTGTACCACCTGCTGGTGCTGCTGCGCGCGCGTGGGTTGTCGCTGCAGGATGCGCGCCGGGTGCTGGAGAAGCGCCATCGTTGATGAAGGTGTGTGGACCCAGGGTCCGCACCCACCCCGGCAATGCAGCCGGGCATCGCTCGGCTCTACAATGTGCGGTCTCTTTTTTCCGGATCTCCCCATGAAACTGCCTGCCGCCTGGCTGTGCTGCCTGTTGCTGACCTCGCCGGCCTGGGCCGCGGATACCGTGGTCAGCGGCAAGGTCTATCTGGAGCGCGACGGCCGGCCGGGCCGCGGCGCCACCGATCCGGGGCTGGCCGGCGTACAGGTTTCCAACGGCGAGACCATCGTCAAGACCGCCGCCGATGGCAGCTACAGCCTGCCGCTGCGGGACGGGCAGACCGTGTTCGTGATCAAGCCCGATGCCTACACCTTCCCGAAGGCGGCGGACGGGCTGCCGTCGTTCTGGCGCCACTATCGCCCGAAGGGTTCACCGGCGCTGAAGTACGGCGGCATTGCCGCGACCAGCGATGTCACCCGCAACTGGGATTTCGCCCTGCAGGCGGACCGCCATGACAGCCGCCGCGGCTTCCAGATGCTGGTGTTCACCGATTCGCAGACCGCCAGCCTGAAGGACATCGGCTACTACCAGCAGTCGATCGTCGCTCCGCTGGTGGGCCAGACCCGGGCGCGCATGGGCACCACCCTGGGCGATATCGTCAACGACGACCTGACCCTGTACCCGGCGATCAACAAGGTCACCACCGAGCTCGGCGTGCCGTGGTTCCATGTGCCGGGCAACCATGATCTCGATTTCGATGCGGCCAGTGATGAGCATTCGCTGGACAGCTGGCGCAACATCTACGGCCCCGATACCTACGCGGTGGAGGAGGGCGGCGCCAGCTTCGTGTTCCTCGATGACGTGGTGTACGACCCCAAGGCCAGGCCGAAGTACGTCGGCGGCCTGCGCGAGGACCAGTTCGCCTTCCTTGCCAGCTACCTGAAGGGCCTGCACAAGGATCGCCTGCTGGTGCTGGGCATGCACATCCCGTTGTTCGACGCCGCGCCGGGGCGGGAGACCTTCCGCCATGCAGACCGCCAGCGCCTGTTCGACCTGCTCAAGGACTTCCGCAACGTGCTGGTGCTGAGTGGCCACAGCCATACCCAGCAGCACGTCTACCACGGCAAGGCCGAAGGCTGGAACGGCGAGAAGCCGCTGCACGAATACAACGTGGGCGCCAACTGCGGTGCGTTCTGGTCGGGTGTGAAGAATGCCGCGGGCGTGCCGGACAGCACCATGAGCGATGGCACGCCCAAGGGCTATGCGTTGCTCGACGTGGCCGGCAACGGCAGCTACCGCCTGCAGTACCGGGTGGCCGGCAAGCCGGCCAGCGAGCAGATCGGGCTGCATGCGCCCAGGGTGCTGCGCCAGGGCGCCTACCCGGCATGGGGCATCTACGCCAACGTATACATGGGCGAGGACGCCAGCGTGGTCGAGTACCGCGTCGATGGCGGTGCCTGGCAGCCGATGAAGCAGGTCAGCCAGCCCGACCCGCGCCTGATGGTGGAGAACGTGGCCGATGATCTGGCCGCGACGCTGCGTGGCTACGACCGCTCGCCGGAAGCCACCGCATCGCCGCACCTGTGGCGTGGCGCGCTGCCGACCGATCTGGCGGTGGGCAGCCACAAGGTCGAGGTGCGTTCGACCCAGCCGGACGGCGCAGTGTTCACCGCCACCACCAGCTACAGCCTGCAGACTGCCCAGCCCTGACCCGCGGCATTGCCGCTCCAGCGAAAGGACCCCGCATGGATATCCGCTTCATGGCCGGCAGCACGCCGGTGACCCTCAGCCGCCACTGGTTCACCGGCGCGATGCTGCTGCAGAGTGCTACCGAGAAGGTCTGGGTGCAGCATCCGCTGCATCCGGGCACCCACTTCTCGTTCTCGCTGGTACAGTCATGGCTGCGCCACATCGCCGGCCACGAAGTGCTGGTGGAGCGCACCCGGCCACTGCTGTTCGCCGGCTTCCGCCCGCAGCGCCTGCGCGTGCTGGTGGACGGCGTGCAGGTGGCCGAACAGGAAGGCATGTAGGCCAACCTGAACCACCGGCGTGCTAGGCAAAGCCGCCCCGATGCCTGAGAATCGGGGCGATTCAATCGATCCAAGCAGGCCAGCGTGACCATCGCAGCAGCGTCCCCGGTTTCCTCCGACTCCGCCCGCGGCGGTCTTCCGCGCAGCCTGGTCGTCGCCGATGTCGGTGGCACCTTCGCCCGCCTGGCGCTGGCTGAAACGCAGCCCGGGCAGCCGCCCCGGCTGGGCAACCATCGCACCTACGCCTGTGCCGAGCATCCCAGCCTGGCGGCGATCCTGGCCGATTTCACCGCAGGCCTCGGCCAGCCGGTACAGACCGCGGTGGTGGCCATCGCCGGCCTGCTCGATGGCGACGTGCTGATCAATTCCAACCTGCCGTGGACGGTATCGCTGTCGGCCACGCGGCGCGGCTCCGGCCTGCACGAACTGCAGTTGATCAATGATTTCGAGGCGGTCGCGCTGGCCATTCCCTACCTGCAGGCGGACACGCTGGTGCCGCTGAACGGTGATGCCGATCCGGCGCAGGCGTTCCCGGCGCTGGTACTGGGCGCGGGCACCGGCCTGGGCGCGGCACTGCGCTTTGCCGATGGCGAACGCCCGGTGCTGGCCAGCGAGATCGGCCATGCCGCGCTCGCCGCCGGCAATGCGCTGGAACTGCAGGTGCTGGGCCAGCTGCTGCAGCGCTGGCCGCACGTGGACAACGAGCGCGTGCTGTCCGGTAGTGGCCTGATGAACCTGTACCCCTGCCTGTGCGAGCTGCGCGGCACCCCCCCGGTGTGGACCACTACCGAAGCACTGATCGGCGCCGCCCGCAGCGGTGAGGACGCGCTGGCAGTGGAAACGCTGCAGGTGTTCTGCGCCTGGCTGGGTAGCCTGGCGGGCGACGCGGCGATCGCCGTCGGCGCGCGCTCGGTGTACCTGGCCGGCGGTATTTCCGCGCATGTGCAGGATTTCCTGGCCGATGGCCGCTTCCGTCAGCGCTTCCTCAACAAGGGCGTGCTGACCGAGGTGCTGCGCCAGGTGCCGGTATGGCGGGTGGAGCACGGCCAGCTGGGTGTGCTTGGCGCGGCCGTCTGGCACGCCGCACGGCAGCCCGCGCACGACTGATCGGTACGGCTGGCATCGGGCCGGCCGCGCATTGCTGGGAGGGAGGGGAACATGGTGGATCGCAGGCAGTTCCTGCAGGCCGGAGCGTTGGCCGCAGGCATGGCGGCCCTGCCGGGCGTGCAGGCGCGCTCGCAGGGCGGGGCCAGGGTGGTGTCAACCTGGGACTTCGGCGTACCGGCCAACCAGGCCGCATGGACGGTGCTGGCGCAGGGCGGCAGCGCCCTGGATGCGGTGGAAGCCGGTGCGCGCTGGGCCGAGAGCGAACTGTGCAATCCCACCGTCGGCCACTGCGGCAACCCGGATCGTGACGGCGTGCTGAGCCTGGACGCCAGCATCATGGATGGCGATGGGCGCTGTGGCGCAGTGGCGGCACTGGTCGACATCCTGCATCCGGTGTCGGTGGCACGCAAAGTGATGGAGAACAGCCCGCATGTGCTGCTGGTGGGCGAGGGCGCCCAGCAGTTCGCGGTGCAGCAGGGCTTCGAGCGCAGGCGCCTGCTGACCCCGCAGGCCGAGGCGGCCTGGCGCGAATGGCTGAAAACCGAGAAGTACCAGCCACAGATCAACGCAGAACGGCGCGGCCTGCCCGGCAACAGTGACAACCACGACACCATCGGCATGCTGGCGCTGGATGCCCGCGGCAACCTGGCCGGTGCCTGCACCACCAGTGGCATGGCCTGGAAGCTGCACGGACGTGTGGGTGACAGCCCGATCATCGGTGCCGGCCTGTATGTCGACAACGAGGTGGGTGCCGCCACCGCATCCGGCGTGGGCGAGGAAATGATCCGCAACGCCGCCTCGTTCCTGGTGGTCGAGCTGATGCGCCAGGGGCGTTCGCCGGCACAGGCCTGCCGCGAGGCGATCGACCGCGTGGTGCGCAAGCGCCCGGAAGCGAGCAGAACGCTGCAGGTGTGTTTCCTGGCCATGAACAAGCAGGGTGAGGTGGGTGCCTACGCGCTGCATCGTGGTTTTGTCTACGCGGTGTGCGACGCGCAGCGCCAGGACGACCTGCGTGATTCGCCATCGATCTACACGAGCACGCAGGCGTGAGCCCGCGGCGCACGCTGGAGATCGCCAGCAATTCGCCGGCCTCGGCGCTGGCCGCGCAGGCCGGTGGCGCGGATCGTATCGAACTGTTCGACAACCTGGCCGAGGGCGGCACCACGCCGTCGTTCGCCAGCATCGCCATTGCCCGCGAACGCCTGTCGATCCCGCTGTTCGTGCTGGTGCGCCCGCGCCCGGGTGACTTCCACTACGACGCGCTGGAGACCGAACTGATGCTGCGTGACATCGCCCAGTGCCGCGCGCTGGGCTGCGACGGTGTGGTGATCGGCGCACTGGATGTGGAGGGTGGCATCGACCTGCCGCTGTGCCGCGAACTGGTGCAGGCCGCCGGGCCACTCCAGGTGACCTTCCATCGCGCCTTCGATGCCGCCCGCGATCTGCCCGACGCACTGGAGCAGGTGATCGGGTTGGGCTGCCAGCGCGTACTGACCTCCGGAGGCCAGGTCAGTGCCGAGGCCGGTGTGGATGTGCTGGCGGGTCTGGTCACACAAGCGGCAAGCCGCATCAGCGTGATGGCCGGCGCGGGGCTGGGGCCGGCCAATATCGCCGCCGTCGCGCGGCGCAGCGGCTGTACCGAGCTGCATGCGTCGGCCAAGGGCCTGCGGCGCTCGGCCATGCAGTTCCAGAACCCGCAGCTGCGCGGGCTGGACCCGGACTGGAGCCAGACCGCCACCGCCACCGTGGCCGCGTTGCGGCAGGCGCTGGACGCCTGACCCGCAGAGGCGGCCTCGCGCGGGGTCAGATCCCGTTTTCAAAGGGATCTGACCCCTTGAGTCGCCCGTTCGAGAGTCAAACCGGACAGAAACGTTCCGCGCGCAATGGTCGTCAGCGTGTCATCGAGGTGTGCGCTCCCCTCTCAGGAATGTTCTGCAACCGATTGATTCCTATAGTTCAAGCTGTCCGGTTGCGGCGGGGTGAGCGCGCTTGCTGCGCCGCCGCATGCCGGGCGTGGTTCAGTTGTGATTTAGTTTGGATCGATCCACAGGGGAGGGTGCTGGCTCGGTCTTGAACCGATCCAAGCGCCCGGATCAGCCGTAGTGCCGCGCCACCACCCGTCCGTGCGTCCACACTTTCGAAGAGCAACCAGCCATGGCTCAGTTCGTCCGCAAGCGTCGTCACCTGCTGTCCCAGGCCCTGGTCCTGGCCCTGTTGCCGCTGGCGGCCAGTGCACAGGACGCCGCCGGTTCGTCCACCAAGGATCTCGATGCGGTCACCGTCACCGGCTCGCGCATCAAGCGCGCCAGTGTCGAAGGCCCGGCACCGGTCAATGTGATCACCGCCGCGCAGATCCAGAAGGAGGGCTTCGTCAGCGTGTATGACGCGCTGAAGACCCTCACCGAAGCCACCGGCACCGTCGAAGCCGCTTCGCAGTGGGGCTCGCATACGCCCAATGCCAGCGGCCTGAACCTGCGCGGGATGGGCCCGAACCGCTCGTTGCTGCTGGTCAATGGCCGTCGCGTGGCCGACTACCCGCTGCCCTACGGCGGCGAAACCAACTTCTCCAACTACGGCAATATTCCGGCCGCTGCGGTGGAGCGCATCGAAGTGCTGACCGGCGGCGCGTCCGCCATCTACGGTTCGGATGCGATCGCCGGCGTGGTCAACGTCATCCTGAAGACCCACTATGACGGCGACGAAGTGCGCGTCCGCGGCGGTACCTCGACCGAGGGTGGCCGCGATACCTGGGACCTGTCCTGGGCCGGCGGCAAGACCGGCGACAACTGGAGCGTGACCTATGCGCTGCAGTACACCAAGCGTGATCCGCTGTTCGGCCGTGACCGGCCGCAGATGGACGATGCCGATGATGCGCCGTACCCGTCCTGGAACATGGAACAGCGCAAGGTCGGCTTCCGCCCCAGCGCAGGCCTGGCGCTGATCGATCCCAGCACTGGCCAGCGCCTGGCACCGCCTGCCGGCACCTGCGAGAAATTTGGCGGCGAGTACTACACCGCCGATCGGCTGGTCTACAACTATGCGGCCAACACCGTCAGCAACACCGGCCGCCTGTGCGGCATGAGTGCCGACTACGCCAACTGGCTGCTGACCGGCGGTGCCGAGAACGTGTCTGGCAACCTGTATGCCACCTTCGACTTCAGCAACGACCTGCAGGCCTGGACCAACCTGGCGGTGTACCGCTCCGAGGCGATCTGGGGAACCAACCCGCCGGGCGTGTCGCTGATCGACGATGACAACGGCTACTTCTGGGATGCCAACCGCAAGCGTCCGATCCTGGGCGTGCGCCAGTTCACCCCGAATGAAGTTGGTGGCCTGGATACGCTGCGCAACACCAACCGCGAACTGTCCTGGGACTGGAGCGCCGGAGTGCGCGGGCGCCTGGCCGGCCGCTTCGACTGGAGCGCGAGCGTTGGCCGCTCCTATTACCGGGTGGACGAGCGACAGAACGTGGTCGACAAGCAGAAGTCGTATGACTACTTCCTTGGCCCACGCCTGGGTACCACTGCGGATGGCGAGGCGATCTATGCGCTGGACGAATCGCGCTGGTGGAACCCGCTGACCCCGGACCAGTACTGGCAGATGGGCACCGTGGCCAGGAACCGCGCCGCCTCGTGGGTCAACCAGGCATCGGCGGATATCACTGGTGAACTGTTCCAGGGCTGGGCCGGTCCGATCTCGTTCGCGGCGGTGGCCGAGGTCGCGCAGCAGGGCTACCACCTCAGCCCCGATCCGCGCGCCGGCATCGACTTCGACCTGCAGAATGTCGATCGTGGCGGTGGCGAACGCACCCGTTATTCGGCCGGCGTCGAGTTCAAGATTCCGCTGCTGGACAGCGTGACCGCCACCGCGGCAGCGCGCTACGACCGCTACGGCAACTACAAGGCCGACGACAGTGGGGAAGCGCTGAACATTGGCAGCCAGAAGGAAACCACCTGGAACGTCGGCCTGGAATGGCGCCCGATGGAGTCGTTGCTGGTACGTGGCTCGTACGCCACCAGCTTCCATGCGCCGGACATGCACTACCTGCTGGGCCAGCCGAGCAGCTCCGAAGTGCTCACCTATGACCGCCTGCGCTGCATCCAGAGCGGCGCCTACCTGGTCAACAACTGTGGCGTTGGCAATACCGATGTCTGGTATGCGTTCGACGTGAACCGCCGCGGCACGCCGCTGCTGCGCTCGGAAACCGGCGACTCGTGGACGCTGGGCCTGGTCTGGGACGTGATGCCGAACCTGTCGGTCAGCGCCGACTACTGGGCGATCAAGCTGGAAGACATGATCGTCGACGTCGGTGCCGACGAGGTGCTGGCCAGCGAGGCGGGCTGCCTGACGGGCAAGAACATGGATGGCACGCCGTGGGCCAATCCGGCCGGTGGCGAGTACTGTGCCGGCATCCTGGCCCGCGTGAACCGGGACAGCAACGGGCGCCTGGTGTCGATCGAGCGTGGCCCGTTCAACCTGGCCAGCCGTGAGGTACGCGGCATCGACCTGACCGCGCGCTACCGCCTGGAGACCGCGCAGTGGGGCAGCTTCCAGCTGGGCGTCAACTACACCAACCAGATCTCGACCAAGGAGCAGCGCTACGCCAACGATCCGAATCCGGAGCGTCGCGACCGTGACCTGCGCAGCAAGTTGCGCGCAAGCCTGGCCTGGCAGCGCGGCAACTGGAATGCCAATGTCTATGCCGACCGCATCGGTTCGGTGCCGGGCGTCCGCTACCACTGGGGCACCGACCGCCTGGACAACCCGGGGGGCTGCCTGCCGTTCGCCGATGGCTACGTGCCCAGCGACAGTCCGTCGCTGAACTGCCTGGAACCGGCGACGCGTCCGGATGGATCGCCCAACCCGAATCCGAACGCGGGGCAGCAGACCGCGCGCTACTTCGGCCGGGTCGGCCCGTTCATCACCTGGAACTTCAACGTGGGCTACCAGGTGACCGGGCGGGCCAAGGTCAACGTCTACGTCAACAACGTGTTCAACTCGACCAGCTGGAACCACAAGGACCCGTACAAGCTGGACTACGACTTCGCACCGACCCGCCTGCTCGGCGCGGTGGGCCGCGAGATCGCGATGGAATACGTGTTCACCTTCTAGGATCGGTCAGTAGATCCACGCCAGGCGTGGATACGGAACCGGGACACCGGGGAGCGCTGCCCCCTTCAGGCAATGCGGACAGGCTGGATTTGACCTTCCCACGATGGCAAGGTTTAGCCTGTCCGCATCCAGAAGGAATCCCCGGGAATCCGATCATGAATACGCCCCGCGCCATTGCCGTCCCCGCCACCCTCAGCCTGCCCATCGAGGGCATGACCTGCGCCAGCTGCGTCGGCCGGGTCGAAGCGGCCCTGTCCAAGGTCGAAGGCGTGGACAGTGTTGCGGTGAACCTGGCCACTGAACGTGCCGAGATCCGTACCTCCGGTCCGGTTGACCGTGCGGCACTGGTCCAGGCGGTGGAACGGGTGGGCTACGACGTGCCGGCCGCGACCATCGAACTGGCGGTGCAGGGCATGACCTGCGCCTCCTGTGTCGGTCGCGTCGAACGCGCGCTGTTGGCGGTTGCCGGCGTCAGCCAGGCCAGCGTGAACCTGGCCACCGAGCGCGCCACCGTGCGCGGCGTGGCGGACGTGGCGGCGCTGGTCGCGGCGATCGACAAGGCCGGCTATGACGCACGCGTGATCGAGGCCGGCGTGCCGTCCACCGACGAGGCGGCGGACAGGAAGGATGCCGAGCGTGCGGAACTGAAGCGCGATCTGATCCTGGCGGCTGCGCTGGCGCTACCGGTGTTCGTGCTGGAAATGGGCTCGCACCTGGTTCCCGGCATGCACCACTGGGTGATGTCGACGATCGGCATGCAGGCCAGCTGGTACCTGCAGTTCGTGCTGACCGCACTGGTGCTGGCAATCCCGGGCCGCCGCTTCTACCAGAAGGGCATCCCGGCGTTGCTGCGGCGTGCGCCGGACATGAACTCGCTGGTAGCGGTGGGCACCGCGGCGGCATTCGGCTATTCGGTGGTGGCGACCTTCCTGCCGCGGCTGCTGCCGGCCGGTACGGTGAATGTCTACTACGAAGCGGCCGCAGTGATCGTCGCGCTGATCCTGCTCGGTCGCTTCCTCGAGGCACGCGCCAAGGGCCGCACCTCCGAAGCGATCAAGCGCCTGGTCAACCTGCAGGCCAAGGTCGCGCACGTGATCCGTGACGGCCGCAGCATCGATGTTCCGGTCAACGAGGTGCTGGGCGGCGAGGTGCTGGAGATACGCCCAGGCGAGCGCGTGCCGGTCGATGGCGAAGTGGTTGAAGGCCGCAGCTACATCGACGAGTCGATGATCAGCGGCGAACCGATCCCGGTCGAGAAGCAGCCGGGCAGCAGCGTGGTCGGCGGCACCGTGAACCAGAAGGGCGCGCTGACCGTGCGTGCCACCGCGGTGGGGGCACAGACCCTGCTGGCGCAGATCATCCGCATGGTCGAGCAGGCGCAGGGCTCGAAGCTGCCGATCCAGGCAGTGGTCGACAAGGTCACGCTGTGGTTCGTGCCGGCGGTGATGCTGGCGGCGCTGGCGACCTTCGTGGTCTGGCTGATCTTCGGTCCGTCGCCGGCGCTGGGTTTCGCGCTGGTCAATGCCGTGGCGGTACTGATCATCGCCTGCCCGTGCGCGATGGGGCTGGCGACGCCTACGTCGATCATGGTCGGTACCGGGCGTGGCGCTGAGATGGGCGTGCTGTTCCGCAAGGGCGAAGCGCTGCAGCTGCTGAAGGATGCGCAGGTGGTGGCGGTGGACAAGACCGGCACGCTGACCGAGGGCCGCCCGCGCCTGACCGATCTGCAGATTGCCGACGGCTTCGATCGCAGCACGGTGCTGGCCGCGGTGGCCGCGGTGGAGGCGCGCTCCGAGCATCCGATCGCGCGCGCGATTGTCGATGCGGCCACGGAGCAGGGCCTCGCCTTGCCGGCGTTGGCCGATTTCGAATCGGTCACCGGCATGGGCGTGCGTGCCAGCGTGGCGGGCATGCGGGTGGAGGTCGGTGCCGATCGTTTCATGCGCGAGCTGGGCGTGGACATCACCGCATTCGCTGCAGGGGCGGCGCAACTGGGCACGCAGGGCAAGTCGCCACTGTATGCCGCGATTGATGGCCGCCTGGCCGCGATCATCGCGGTGTCCGATCCCATCGAGCCGAGCACCCCTGCAGCGATCGCAGCACTGCACCAGCTTGGCCTGAAAGTGGCGATGATCACCGGTGACAACGCCGGAACCGCGCAGGCGATCGCGCGCCAGCTGGGTATCGATGACGTGGTGGCCGAAGTGCTGCCCGAAGGCAAGGTCGAGGCGGTGCGTCGGCTGAAGGCCACGTACGGCCACGTCGCCTTTGTCGGCGACGGCATCAATGATGCCCCGGCGCTGGCGGAGGCGGATGTCGGCCTGGCGATCGGTACCGGTACCGATATCGCGGTGGAGTCGGCCGACGTGGTGCTGATGTCGGGCAGCCTGCAGGGCGTGCCGAACGCGATCGCGCTGTCGAAGGCAACGCTGGGCAACATCCGGCAGAACCTGTTCTGGGCCTTCGCCTACAACACGGCGTTGATCCCGGTGGCCGCCGGCGTGCTGTACCCGGTCTGGGGCGTGCTGCTGTCGCCGGTGTTCGCCGCCGGTGCGATGGCGCTGTCCAGCGTGTTCGTGCTGGGCAACGCGCTGCGCCTGCGCCGCTTCCAGCCGCCAATGGTGGATGCCCCGGCAGCAACCCGTTGAAGGAGAGCATCACATGAACATCGGTCAAGCCGCCAAGGCGTCCAGCGTTTCGGCGAAGATGATCCGCTACTACGAGCAGATCGGCCTGATCCCTGCGGCGGATCGCACCGAGTCGGGCTACCGGGCGTACTCGCAGGCCGACATCCACCGCCTGCGCTTCATCCGCCGCGCGCGCGACCTCGGCTTCCAGGTGGCCGAAATCACCGACCTGCTGGGCCTGTGGAACGATACGTCGCGGCACAGTGCCGACGTCAAGCGCCTGGCCGAGCAGCACATCGTCGACCTGGAACAGCGCATCGAAAGCATGCGGCAGATGGCCGACACGCTGAAGTCATTGATCAGCTGCTGTGCGGGCGATGAGCGTCCGGAATGTCCGATCCTGCAGCGGCTGGGCGAGGATGACGGACTGCTGGAGCTGGACCCGGCGCCGAAGACCGGCGCGGTGCGGCGGCGCAGCCATGTCCCGTGAGCGGCTGAGGCCGGCATGAAAAAACCCGCCGGGCGTGGCAGCGCCGGGCGGGTCGTGTGTTGTGCGGGCCGGGCAGGGGTCAGGCGGTACGCGGCGGGAAGCCGGCATCATTGACCGCGGCGAAGACCTGCTCCTGCGACGCGGTGGTCTGCACCTTGACCAGCCCGCTCGGCGGATCGGCGACCACGCTGGCGTTCGGGTCGACCTGCTGGATCGCACGCGTCACGCTGCGCGCACAGCCACCGCAGGTCATGCCGTCGACATGGAATTCCATCTGTAGCTCCTTCGATGCTCTTGGGGTAGTGCCAGTGTGCACCTTGCAACGATGGCAGGGTCAAGCACCGGGCTGAACGACCGGCAAGCGCCGATCAGCCGGCATCGATGAAAACGGCAGCCACCTGTACCAGCGTGGCTGCCGTGGAGGAACGTCCCCGCCGGAGCGGGGCAATCCGTGCTGCCTTAGAACTTCCAGGTGGCGCCGAAGTACAGCTGGCGGCCTGCGTAGGTATTGGAGATCAGGCGGGCCTTGGTGTCGCTGCCCAGGTGCACGCGCTGCTCGGACTTGGTGGCATTGATCACCGAGGCGGTCAGGGTCCAGTCCGGGGTCAGGTTGTAGGCCACGTTCAGGTCCAACTGGTCATACGGCTCGGTATAGATGGTGAGGCCGTTGTTGAGCCCGCCGACCACCTGCCCGCGGCGGTTGAACGAAGCGCGCGCGAGGAACTTCTCGTTCTCGTAGAAGACCGTCACGTTGGCCTGGTTCTTGGCGCTGCCGACCAGCGGCGACGAACCGATTTCCTGGCCGTCCAGCACGATCGAAGCCAGGTTGGTGTCGTTGTAGGTGTAGTTGGCCTGCACGCCAACACCGAAATCGAAGGTGTACTGGCCATACAGCTCCACACCCTGCGACACGCCATCACGGCCGTTGGCCTGGGTTTCGTAGCGCTGTACGTTCACCGCTTCGCCACCGATGACCATCGGCGTGTCACGCACGACCGGCAGGGTGAAGTTGTCCACGTTCTTGCGGAACAGGCCGACACCGGCGACCGCGCCCGGCTGGAAGTACCATTCCAGGCCGAGGTCGAACTGGGTGGCCTTGAACGGCTCCAGCTGCTTGTTGCTGCCCTGGCCGACCCAACCTGCGGTCGATGCGCCGCCGGCAACCCGGCGATCATTCACGTACTCCTCGCTGTAGTAGGTCAGCGCGCCCGGTGCAGCGATGTCGGTGTAGCCGGGACGGGCGATCACCTTCGACGCGGCGCCGCGCAGCACCAGGGTATCGGTGATGTCCCAGGCGATGTTGAAGCTCGGAAGCACGTCGGTATAGGTGCGGTCGACGCCGATCAGGTCGTAGGTCTTGCTCTGCGCCAGGTCGTGGGGCAGGCGCACGAAGCCGCTCTCGCAGCTGTAGGTCGGGTAGGCCGCGGCTGCAGGGTCGGTGCACGCCATCGGTGCGCCGGACGCATTGTCCAGGAAGTAGTCGTTGAACTTCTCGATCGAGTCGGAGGACTGTGCGAACTGCTTGGTGCGCACCACGCGCACGCCGACATTGCCGCGCAGGCGTTCGGTACGGAAATTGGCCTGGAAGTAGCCCGAGTAGATCTTCTCGTTGACGTTGTAGACGAAGTCTTCCTCGGTACGGTTGTGCGAACCGCCGTAGGTCTTGTTCAGGTAGTCGATGTAGGCCGGGTAGTTGATGCCCGGGAACACGTTCGCGTTGAAACCGCCGGCGATGTTGCTGATCGGATTGGACAGGAAGAAGCCGGGTTGCGCGTTGCCCGCGGTCGGGTCGCAGCCACTCTGGTAACGGCTGTTGTCATAGTCGGCCGGATCGCGGCCCGGGCACACCCAGTAGGTGTTGCCGGTGTTGCGGTGGACCTTGCCGTCACGGTACTTGGCACCGAACTGGATCGAGTCCAGCCAGCCTGATTCGAACAGCTTGGTGACGTCGGCCTGGAAATAGTTCTGCTTGACCTCGGTGCGCTTCCAGGACGAATCGGTCGAGCCGGTGTCCACTTCGGCGATGCCGTTCATCAGCTGCTGCTGCAGGTCGGGCGAGAAGGTGGCCGAGGGCGTGCCGGTCAGGTCCCAGGCGCTGTACAGATTCCCCGCCAGATAGTCGTTGCCGACCTTGCGGCGCGGCTTGGCCGACATGCGGAAGTTCATCGACGGTCCGCCTTCAGACCAGGTACGGCCACCGGTGAACGAGGCCTTCCACAGCGGGCTGATGTCCCAGTCGATGGTCAGGTCGGCCGTCTGCGACAGCGCCTTTTCCTTGCTGTAGCCACCGGTCAGCTGCGGCGTCGGAACCGTGCAGTCGTCCGGGCCCCAGCCACCGGGCTGGAGACCGGCGGCCTTGGCCTGGTCTTCGCTGCAGTAGTAGGTCTTTCCGGCCAGCTTTTCGAACTGGGCACCGGTGACGGTGTTGCCGCTGGGATCGAAATCCAGGCCGTTGAGCAGGCGGCCGCCGGCCCAGTTTCCATCGCCGTTGAAGCGGGCCATGCTCCATTCCGGAATCTTCAGCATGTTCTGGGTGTAATCACCCTGCAGCTCGAAGCGGAAGTAGTTGGCCGTCATGGTGACGTTGTCGACCGGCTTGAACTGGAACGTCAGCTGGCCGCCCTTGCGCTCGCGCTTTTCTTCCTTCACCGCGAAGTTGACCGAGGTCGGCATGAAGAAGTCGCTGTAGTTGCCGCCGGTCTGGTTGTTGAAGCCAGACTTGCCCCACCAGTAGTGGATGCCATCCTGTGCCTGCACGTTGCCATAGGCGTCGCGCGCCTTGCCGGCGCCATACCACTGGTAGTCCTCGGTGCTGGCTTCCATGGTGCGGGTGGTGCGCTTCTGCTGGGTCACGCCGACCAGCACGCCGAAACGCTCGTCCTTGCTGTGCCACGAGTACAGCGCCGACGCCTGCGGGTCGATATCGTGGTGGGTGTCGGAGGACGTACCCTCGAGGGTGACGAAGCCCGAATTGGATTCCATGTCCAGCGGGCGACGGGTGTGCAGAATGACCGTACCGCCGATGCCGCCTTCGTCGATGCGTGCTTCCGGCGACTTGAACAGCTCGGCGCTGGACAGCATGTTCGACGGCAGCAGGGTGTAGTTGAACGAACGGGTCGCTTCGTCGTTGGTTTCCGAGGTGGCGACGTAATTGCCGTTCAACTGGGTCAGGGTCAGGTCCGGGGCAAGGCCACGCACGCTGACGCTCTTGCCTTCACCACCGCTGCGGGTGATGACCACGCCGGGCACACGCTGCAACGCGTCGGCCACGTTCTTGTCGGGGAACTTGCCGACGTCTTCGGCGGTGATCACTTCGACCACGGCGTTGGCGTCGCGCTTCTGTGACAGGCTCTTTTCGATCGCGTAGCGGTAGCCGGTGACCTGGACGCTGTCCAGGTTGGTGGCCTCCTGCGAGCCGGTGGGGGTGGCCTGCTGCGCGGCGGCGCCGGCCGGAACAACGGCGGCGGCCAGAGCCAGCGCGATGGCCAGCGACAATGCGTCGTGGCCGCGCGTACGTGTTGAATGCTTCATTCCCATCTCTCCCTCTCTCCTGGATTGATCCGGTGACGTGGCACGGACAACTTGAATCGATCTAATTTGAAGTGACATTGTCGCTATCGCCATGCATTGGCAGCAGCACCGTGCGCGTGGCCTGGTACGTCCTGTCTCTGCTTCCCCAACTCCCGGCCATCGCAATGTCGTCTTGGATCGATCTAAGCGATGGGCGGGCGTTTTTTAGCACGGGGCGCCCGTGGGCGCATGTTGCTTCGCAATATGGTACTGGCGTGGCGAAGGGATGACGTTTTGCTGAAATCAGTGAAAACGTTTTCGTGCGCAGGAGGGGGGGGCGGGCAGGGCTGCGCCCTGCACCTGCCGAAGCCAAAGCCAAAGCGGCTCTGGTTTTCTGTGGGTTGGGCGGGGCGGTGTGGGCTGGCAGGACACACCGCAATCCGACACCGCTCCGCCTTCGACAGTTTCCCGGTGACGGTTGGATTGTCCTGGGGAAGGCGTGGCGGACGGTATGTGGTCGAATCCGCTTTCCGTTGGAAAACGGATCTGACCCCGATTGATTTCGTTATCCGTCAGAGATTCATCCACGCATGGCGTGGATCTACCGCAGATCGCGAGAAACTGTCGAAGGCGGGGTGGGTCCGGTTGCGGGAGTGTCCGCGGCATGGATGCCGCGGCCAAGCCCCCATGGACGGGTTTACGGCGTCTCCCGCAACCGGACCCACCCCGCCTGCCCACGGATAGTCAGCTGTTGCTTCGGCTTCGGCTTCGGCGGGTGCAGGGCGCAGCCCTGCCGAACACCCCTCTCATGCTGCGCCGCAGAATGCATTCAGCCAAAGCTGCATGCTCTACTTGAATCGATCTAAATAAGCGGTGCAGGGGTCGGTTGTCATTCCAGGGGGAGCTGTCTGCCGGTCGAAGGCGGGGCTCGGTGGAACGCCGCCGGACGGCCCCAGCGCCTGCCTCCGCGTCATCGACTACAGGAACCCGACATGCGTCCAGTGCCGTCCGCTCCCGCCGTCCCATCATCTCCGCGCCGGCTGGCGCGCCTGGCCTGCCTGCTTGCGCTGTCGGCGCTGCCGATGCTGCTGCAGGCGGCACCGGCAGCGCTGGAACGCGAGGTCAACACCTTCATCGGCAGCAAGGACGACGGCAACACCTTCCCGGGTGCGTCGGCGCCGTTCGGCCTGATCCAGGTCAGCCCGATCGGCAGCCACTATTCGGGCTGGCGCTATGACGATGAAAAGATCCGCGGGTTCGGCCACTCGTTCCTGTCCGGTGCCGGATGCTGGGAGCAGGGCGGCCAGGTGTTGGTGCTGCCGGTGACCGGTTCGATCGGCCCCGGCGGCGATTTCGATACCGCTGACGCCAAGCACTTCAACCACAAGGCCTATGCCGCCGCGTACAGCCATGACGGCGAGATCGGCCAGGCCGGCTATTACAAGGTGCGGCTGACCAGCTACGGTGGCATTGATGCCGAGGCCACCGCGCGTACCCGCGCCGCGGCCGAGCGCTACACCTTCAGCCAGCGCCAGGGTGAGGGCCACGTGCTGGTCAACGTCGGCCAGGCCAACGAGCGCCATTCGGTCATCGGCAGCGTGGTCGATGTGGTCGGCGACCGTGTCGTGGAAGGCAAGCTGGTGACCAAGAGCTTCTGCGGCGGCCACCAATACACCACCTGGTTCCGCATCGAGTTCGACCGCCCGTTCAAGGCGCATGGCACCTGGGGCGAGGGCGGCGGGCTTCCGGGCGCACGCCACAGCATGGAAGGCGAGCAGAAGCCGAATGGCGCCTGGCTCAGTTTCGACCTGGCCAAGGGCCAGTCGGTGACCGCGGTCAGCGCGATCTCGCATGTCGATGCCGAAGGTGCGCGCAGCAACCTGCGCGCGGAAGGCATGCAGGGTGGGGCGCTGCTCGGCTTTGATCGCATGCGCGCGCTGTCCCAGCAGGCGTGGCGCGAGCAGCTGGGCCGGGTGCGCGTGCAGGGCGGCAACGCCGACGATCGCACCGTGTTCTACAGCGCGGTCTATCACGCCCTGCTGCAGCCGATGACCGGCAGCGATGCCGATGGCCGCTACCGCGGCTACGACGATGGCATCCACCGTGCCGATGGCTGGACCTATTACGAGTACTTCTCGCTGTGGGATACCTACCGCGCGCAGAACCAGTGGCTGGCGTTGACCCGCCCGGACGTGGCGCGTGACATCGGCCGCACCCTGCTGGCCATCGACGAGCAGGGCGGTTGGCTGCCGCGCTGGGGCTACGCCAATTTCGAGACCAACATCATGACCGGCGATCCGGTCACGCCGTTCATGGTCGACCTGTGGCGCTTCGGTGCGCTCAAGGGGCGTGAATCGCAGGCGTGGGATGCGCTGCGCCGCAATGCGTTCGGTACGCCGCCGCTGAACTCGCGGATGGCCGGCCGTTCCGGCAACCCGACCTACCTGGAAAAGGGCTATGTGGTCTACGACCGCGCATTCCCGTCCAAGGGCATGGATGTCGACCCGCATCACGGCGGTTCGGCAACGCTGGAATATGCGCTGGCCGACTGTGCGCTTTCGCAGATGGCCGATGGCCTGGGTCACGCGCAGGACGCGGCGACGCTGCGCGAGCGCGGCCGCAACTGGCGCAAGGTGTGGGACCCACAGGTGCGCGACGCCGAGACCGGCTTCACCGGTTTCCCGCGCCCGCGTACCGAGGACGGCCAGTGGTACACGCCGGCCGATGGCCATTACAGCCCGCGCTCGCACCATGGTTTCCATGAAGGTACGGCGTGGCAGTACCAGTGGCTGGCGCAGCAGGACGTGCCGGGCCTGGTCGAAGCGATGGATGGCCGCGAACAGGCCGGCCGTCGCCTCGATGCGTTCTTCGCGATGGACGCGCTGCAGGCCGATCCGCTCAATGCCGCCCGCAAGGAGTGGGTGGTTGGGCCGTACAGCTACTACAACCAGTTCCGCTACAACCCGAACAACGAGCCGGACCTGCACTCGCCGTGGCTGTACACGCTGATCGGCCAGCCGTGGAAGACCGCAGCGGTGGTGCGTGCCGCGCAGCAGCTGTTCACCAATGCGCCGAACGGGGTGACCGGCAACGATGACCTCGGCACGATGTCGGCCTGGTACCTGTTCAGTGCGATCGGCGTGTACCCGGCGGTGCCGGGCAGCGGCCAGTTCCTGCTGCACACCCCGCGCTTCAGCAAGGTGGAAGTGGACATGGGCAATGGCCGCACCCTGCGCATCGACGCGCCGGGGGCCGATGGCCGCCGCCTGCAGTACGTGCAGGGGGTGCAGGTCGACGGCCAGGCGCACGCGCCGGTGTGGTTGGACTGGAACCGCCTGCAGCAGGGCCCGCGCCTGCACTTCGCGCTCGATGCCAAGGCGCCGGAGCAGGGCTGGGGCACGGCGGTGAAGGACCTGCCGGTGTCCTGGTGCGCGGCACCGGGTAGCCAGCTGCGCTGAGCCGGACTGTGCCGTTCGCGGTGACCCAGCGAACGGCACGGCACGACAAGGCCCTGATCCATTAGGCTTGAGCTTCCAGCGGAGTCCGGGAAGACGATGAACGACAACGGCAGCAGTCCCAGCAAGCGCGCCGGCAAGGCGGTGACGGTGACCGACATCGCACGTGCCATCGGCGTGTCACGGGCAACCGTGTCGCTGGTGCTGCGTGGCAGCCCGCTGGTCAATGTCGATACCCGCGCCAAGGTCGAGGCCGAGCTGCGCCGGCAGCGCTACGTCTACAACCGTGCGGCGGCCAACCTGCGCCGCCGCACCTCGTCCAGCATCGCGCTGGTGATCAACGACCTGTCCAACCCGTTCTTCGCCGAGTTTGCCTCGGGCGTGGACGAGGCGCTGGGCGGGCGCGGCTACGTGACCCTGCTGGGCAGCACCGGCGAATCGCCCGAGCGCCAGCAGGCCGTGTTGTCCACGCTGATGGAGCACACCCCGGCCGGGTTGATCCTGTCGCCGGCCGAAGGCAGCGACACCGCACAGCTGCGGCAGGCGCTGGGTGCCAATGCCAACGTGCTGCTGTTCAACCGGGAACTGGACGGGGCCGACTGGGACTTCCTGACCCTGGACAACCAGCACGGCGCCTACCTGGCCACGCGTCACCTGATCGAGCGCGGCCATCGCCAGATCGCCTTCTTCGGCGGCCACGCCGCATCCAGTTCGTGCCATCAGCGCCGTGCCGGTTTCCAGCAGGCGCTGGCCGAGGCCGGGCTGGCGCTGCCGGCGGGTGGGATGATCGAGTCGGCGCCGAACCGCCTGGAGGCGGCCGCGCGCACCGATGAGCTGTTTGCCGACGGCCAGCGGCCGAGCGCGGCGGTCTGCTACAACGACACCGTCGCGCTGGGCCTGATGCTCGGCCTGAACTCGCGCGGGATCCGTCCCGGCGGTGACTTCGCGGTCACCGGCTTCGACGACATCTCCGAGGCGGCGGTGGCGGTGCCGCCGTTGACCACGCTTACCGCAGACCCACGCGAGCGCGGTCGCCAGGCGGCGGCGCTGCTGCTGCAGCGGCTGGACGATCCGGATGCGCCGCCACGGCGCACGGTCGCGCCGGTGCAGCTGCGCATCCGCGAAAGCAGTGCCGCACGGCCGAACTGATTCCCTGCCGATACCCCTTCCACGCAACAACGACCTTCCGCGCATCGAGGCGCGTACCGCATGCCGATCTCCGCAACGCCCCGTCCATCGGGTTCTTCGGGCAACGCACCCGCCGTCACCAACGGCAAGGCGCTGGCTGTCGTCACCACGATCTTCTTCATGTGGGGCTTCCTGACCTGCCTCAATGACATCCTCATCCCGCACCTGAAGGCAGTGTTCGAACTGAACTACGCCAAGGCGATGCTGGTGCAGTTCACCTTCTTCGGCACCTATTTCCTGATGTCGTTGCCGGCGGGGCGCCTGGTCGCCGCACTGGGTTACAAGAAGGGCATCGTGGCCGGCCTGGTGATCGCCGGCATCGGCGCGCTGGGCTTCTGGCCGGCGGCCGAGTTGCGCGTGTACGGCGCCTTCCTCGGCGCACTGTTCGTGCTGGCCACCGGCATCACCGTGCTGCAGGTCGCGGCCAACCCCTATGTCGCGCTGCTGGGTCCGGAGCAGACCAGTTCCAGCCGCCTGACCCTGGCGCAGGCGCTGAACTCGCTCGGTACGGCCATTGCGCCGATCTTCGGCGGCATGCTGATCCTGTCCAATACGGTCAAGAGCGCTGACGACATCGCGGCACTGCCGGCGGCCGAGCAGCTGGCCTACCGTGCCGCCGAAGCACAGGCCGTGCAGGGCCCGTACGTGGGCCTGGCGGTGGCGCTGGTACTGCTGGCGCTGTTCGTGTTCCTGTTCCGCCTGCCGGCGCTGAGCGATGCCACCGAACAGGCCGACCAGGGCCATCACCACAGCTACCTGGATGCACTGCGCAAGCGCCATCTGCTGCTGGGCGTGCTGGGCATCTTCTTCTACGTGGGCGCCGAAGTATCGATTGGCAGCTTCCTGGTCAACTACCTGTCGATGCCGAACATCGGCGGCTTCAGCGAACAGGAAGCCACGCACTACGTGTCGGCCTACTGGACGATGGCGATGATCGGCCGCTTTGCCGGTTCGGCACTGCTGGCACGCTTCTCGCCCAGCCGGCTGCTGGCGATCTTCGCGCTGGTCAATGTCGGGCTGCTGACGCTGACCATGATGAGCGCGGGCAACGTCGCGCTGTACTCGGTGGTGGCCATCGGCCTGTTCAACTCGATCATGTTCCCGACCATCTTCGCGCTGAGCATCGAGCGCCTCGGCCCGCTGACCAACAAGGGTTCCAGCCTGCTGATCATGGCCATCGTCGGCGGCGCGGTGGTGCCGTACCTGCAGGGCGTGCTGGCCGACCATATCGGCGTGCAGGCCAGCTTCATCCTGCCGTTGCTGTGCTACGGCTACATCATTTTCTACGGACTGGTCGGCGCGCGTACGCCGGCCTCCGCAACGCAGGGAGGCTGAGTCCGGAATGGGTGCCATTGTCTGCTTCGGCGAAATTTTGATCGATCTACTAGCGCAGCCGCCGGCCTCGGCCGACACCCCGCGCGCGTTCCTGCAGTACGCCGGCGGTGCGCCGGCCAACGTCGCCGTGGCGGCCGCGCGGCTGGGTGCGAAGACCCAGTTCGTCGGCATGCTGGGCCGTGACATGTTCGGTGACTTCCTGGCCGACAGCCTGGTCGAGCACGGCGTCGGTACCGACTACATCGCGCGCACCGACGCGGCCAAGACCGCGCTGGCCTTTGTCGCCCTCGATGCCGGTGGCGAGCGCAGCTTCAGTTTCTACCGCCCGCCGGCGGCCGACCTGCTGTTCCGTGACAGCGATTTCCAGGCGGCGTGCTTCGACAGCGCGCAGTGCTTCCACGTCTGCTCCAACAGCCTGACCGAGCCGGCCATCGCCGAAGCCACCTTCGCCGGCATGGACCGCGCGCGGGCCGCCGGTGCGGTGGTCAGCCTCGACCTCAACCTGCGCCCGGCCCTGTGGCCGATTGACATCGATCCGGCGCCGCGCCTGTGGCAGGCACTGGAGCGGGCCGACCTGGTCAAGCTGTCGCGCGAGGAGCTGGACTACCTGGCGGCCCCGCTCGGCGCCGATGGCGAGGCGGCGGTGCTGCGGCGCCTGCTGGCTGCGCAGGCGCGCTGGGTGATTGTCACCGACGGTGCGGCGACGCTGCACTGGTATACCCGCGACAACCACGGCACGGTCTCCAGCTTCCGCGTGGCCGCGGTGGACACCACCGCGGCCGGCGATGCGTTCGTCGGTGGCGTGCTGGTCGGCCTGCTCGAGCGGGGCGGCGCCGGTGCGGGCTTCGCTGCGTTCTGCCAGGACCCCGAAGCGATTACCGCGACGCTGCGCTTCGCAGCCGCCGTCGGTGCGCTGGCTGTTACCCGCAAGGGCGCGTTCGCCGCGATGCCCTCGCTCGATGAAGTGCAGCAACTGCTGCAGGCACAGGACATTCCCGCATGAGCACCTCGCCCGATTTCCGTTCGCCCGCCTTCCTGCGTGCGCACATCGCCGACACGATGGCGTTCTACCACCCGCGCTGCATCGACCCGAACGGTGGCTTCTTCCACTATTTCCGTGATGACGGCAGCATCTACGATGCCAGCCATCGCCATCTGGTGAGCAGCACCCGTTTCGTCTTCGACTATGCGATGGCCTACCGCGAATTCGGCAATGCCGAGTATCGCGAGGCGGTCGAGCACGGCGTGCGCTACCTGCGTGAGGTGCACCGCAACCCGGCAACCGGTGGCTATGCCTGGACCCTGCGCGATGGCAAGGTCGAGGACGACATGAACCACTGCTACGGCGTTGCGTTCGTGCTGCTGGCCTACAGCTGCGCGCTGAAGGCCGGCGTCGAGCAGGCGCGCGCATGGATGGACGAGACCTGGCAGCTGCTGGAGGCGCGCTTCTGGGAGCCGCAGCACGGCCTGTACAAGGACGAGGCCGACGGCCAGTGGAACTTCACCGGCTACCGTGGCCAGAACGCCAACATGCACATGTGCGAGGCGATGCTGGCTGCGTTCGAGGCCAGCGGCGAGCAGCGCTACCTTGAGCGCGCGCTGCAGCTGGCCGACAACATGACCCGTCGCCAGGCGGCCAAGGCTGGTGGCCTGGTCTGGGAACATTACGATGTGAACTGGGAGATCGACTGGGACTACAACCTGGATGATCCCAAGCACCTGTTCCGTCCGTGGGGCTTCCAGCCGGGGCATCAGACCGAATGGGCCAAGCTGCTGCTGATCCTCGATCGCCACGTGCAGGCCGACTGGCTGCTGCCGACCGCGCAACACTTGTTCGACGTGGCCGTGGCGCGCAGCTGGGACGAGGCCCGTGGTGGTCTGTACTACGGTTTCGCACCGGAAGCGCGCCGCCAGCCGGGCATGCAGGGGGCGGCGATCGGCGGCGACAGTTTCGTCTGCGATGACGACAAGTACTTCTGGGTACAGGCAGAAACCCTCGCCACCGCCGCGCTGATGGCCGCGCGTACCGGCGATGAGCGTTACTGGCAGTGGTACGACCGCCTGTGGGCATATTCGTGGGAGCACTTCGTCGATCACCGGTACGGTGCGTGGTTCCGCATCCTCGATGCCGACAACCGCAAGTACAGCGACGAGAAGAGCCCGGCCGGCAAGGTCGACTACCACACGATGGGCGCCTGCTACGAAGTGCTGAACGTCGTGCGTTGAAGCATGCCCGGCCAATGCAGTAGCGCCGGGCCATGCCTGGCAGGCCGACACCGGTAGCGCCGGGCCCAGCCCGGCGGATAGAACAGGAGCATCACGTGCATCGCCTTTCCCTCGTTGTCCGTCTGCTCCTGCTGCTGGTCGCAGCCCTTTCCCTGCCCGTGGCTGCGGCGCCGCTGCAGGCGCAATGGGAATTCCGCATGCTGCCCGGCGACGCCGAAGGCGCCGCGCATCCGGGCCTGCAGCAGTGGCGCACGGCGAAGGTTCCAGGCAGCGTGCATACCGACCTGCTGGCCCACGCGCTGATCCGTGATCCCTACGTCGGCGCGGCGGAGGGCGAGCTGCAATGGATCGGCCTGGCCGCCTGGGAGTACCGCGCGCGCTTCGATGTGGACGCCGCGACGCTGGCCCGGCCGAATGCAGAACTGCGCTTCGATGGGCTGGATACCTATGCCGAGGTCAGCCTCAACGGCAAGCCGTTGCTGCGCGCCGACAACGCACACCGCAGCTGGCATGCACGCGTGGAAGGCCGCCTGCGCGCCACCGGCAATGAGCTGCGGATCGTGTTCCGCTCACCGATCCGTACCCTGTTGCCGGGCGTGCAGGCGATGCCGCACAAGATCGCCGGCAACTACCCGTCGCCGTATGGCGACGAGCCGAAGGATGCGATGGTCGGCAACTTCGCGCGCAAGCCGGCCTACCATTTCGGTTGGGACTGGGGCCCGCGCTATGTCACCGCCGGGGTCTGGCGCAACGTGGATCTGCAGGCATGGGATGCGCATCGGGTGACCGACCTGGCGGTGCGCACCGATGCACTGGACGCGCAGCAGGCAACGCTGGCGGTCCTGCTGCAGGTGGAGCAGGGTGCTGCCGCAGGTTCGGCCCGGGTTGACCTGGACGTACGCGATCCGGAGGGGCGCAGCGTCGCCCGGCTGCAGCGCAGCGTGCTGCTCAAACCCGGCCACAACAGCCTTGAACTGCCGGTGCAACTGGTCACGCCGCGGCGCTGGTGGCCGGTCGGCCACGGCGCACAGGACCGCTACACGGTCCAGGCACGGCTGGACGGTGGCGCCGACGCCACCCAGGTCCGCGAACAGCGGATCGGCCTGCGTACGGTCGAGCTGCGCCGCGAGAAGGACGACAAGGGCGGCCAGGGCTTTGCCTTCGTCATCAATGGCGTACCGGTCTTCGCCAAGGGCGCCAACGTCATTCCGTTCGACGCCTTCCCCGCGCGTGTGGATCCGGCGCGGTTGCGGCAGGTCCTGACCGCCGCGCGCGATGCCAACATGAACATGCTGCGCAACTGGGGCGGTGGCTACTACGAGGACGATGCCTTCTTCGATATCGCCGATGAGCTGGGGTTGCTGGTCTGGCAGGACTTCATGTTCGGTGGTGGCATGCAGCCCGGCTATGAGCCGGCGTTCCGCGCAAACGTGGTGGCCGAGGCCCGCGACAACGTGCGCCGCCTGCGCCACCACCCCAGCATCGTGCTGTGGTGTGGCAACAACGAAGAGGAAACCGCCTGGAAGGACTGGGGCCACGGCCGCGACCTGAAGGCGGCCGATCCGGCATTCGCGGCCCGGGTTTGGCAGGGCTACGTCGATCTGTTCGGTCATGACCTGCGCCAGGTAGTGGCTGAAGAGGGCTTGGGTGTTCCGTACTGGTCCAGTTCGCCGGGCAACGACCTGGACGACAAGGCCAATGATTCGACCCGCGGTGACAAGCACTATTGGCAGGTGTGGGGCAATCCGGCGCTGCCGGTGCAGGCGTATCTGCGCGAGACGCCGCGCTTCATGTCCGAGTACGGGCTGCAGGCCTGGCCGTCGGTGGCCACGGTGGACCAGATCGCCACCCGTGCCGAGCAGCGCATCGACAGCCCGGTGATCCGCGCGCACCAGAAATTCATGGCGGGCGAGGGCAACAGCCGCCTGCTGCACTACATCGAGCTGGGCTACGGCACGCCGAAGGACTTCGAGGACTTCGTGTACCTGAGCCAGGTGATGCAGGCCGACGGCATCGCGCTGGCCGCGCTGCACCACCGTGCCTCGCGGCCGTACACGATGGGCTCGCTGTACTGGCAGCTCAACGATGTCTGGCCGGGTGCTTCATGGTCCAGCGTGGACTACTTCGGTCGCTGGAAGGCGTTGCACTTTGCCGCGCGGCGTTTCTTCGCGCCGGTTGCGGTGGCGGCGCTGCGCGACGAAGGCAGCACGCGGGTGCACCTGCTCAACGATGGTGCCGCGCAGGATGCGCGCTGGCGGCTGCAGGTGATCGATGTGGATGGCAAGGTGCTGCGCCGCCGCGAGGAAGCGGTGACGTTGGCGGCAGCGGGAGTGACCTCGATCGGCGACTTCAGTGACGCGGCGCTGCTGGCCGGTGCCGACCCGACGCGTACGCTGGCCGTGTTCGAACTGCTACAGGATGGCCGGGTGAGTGGTCGCCAGGTGGTCGGTTTCGTCGAAGCCAGGGAGCAGGTGCTGCCGCGGCAGAAGCTGAAGGCGGCGCTGACCCTCGACGGCGACCACTACCGCCTGCGACTGCAGAGTAGCGGTTTCGTGCGCGCCGCGTGGATCGACTTCGGCGCGCTGGACGTACAGGTCGAAGACAACCTGCTGGACCTGCTGCCGGGTGAAACCCGCGATATCGCCGTACGCGGCCCGGTCGACCTCGCCACCCTGCGCGAAGCCCTGAAGCTGAAGACCCTCAACGACCGCTGAGCAAAAAAGGGGACGGAGGGGATTAAGTCGTTTGTGGCACAAACGACTTAATCCCCTCCGTCCCCTTTTTGTTTGCCTACAGCTGGATCTGCTGGAAGTTCTCGACGCGGTCGTGGCCGTTGGCGGCCTGGCCGGTGCGCGGCAGCGGGTAGTCGTCGAGGCGGTCGATCAGACGGGTCTGCAGGCCGGCTTCGCGGGCGGCGTCCAGTTCCTCGACCACGTCGGACAGGAACAGGATCTCGCCGGCCGGCACGCCGATCGCCTGCACGATGCGGCGGTAGCTGTCGGCGTCACGCTTGCCACCGATCTCGGTATCGAACCAGCCCGACACCAGCGGGCTGAGGTCACCGGCATCGCTGAAACCGAAGAACAGCTTCTGCGCCGGCACCGAACCGGAGGAGTACACGTACAGCGGCAGGCCGGCGGCGTGCCAGCCCTTCAGCACCGGCGCCACTTCCGGATAGAAGTGCGCGGTGTAGTCGCCGCGGCGGTAGCCGGCGTCCCAGATCAGCCCCTGCAGCGCCTTCAGCGCGGTGTGCTTGCGGTCCTGGTCGATCCAGCCCTGCAACGTTTCGGCCACCAGGCTGTCCTGGCAGGCGCCACCGATCTCGGTGGCCACCGCATCCAGCCAGCGGCGGACCTCCGGCTGCTGGCCGTGCTCGGCGACGAACGCCGGCAATGCCTGGCGGGCATAGGGGAACAGCACGTTCTTGACGAACGAAATGCTGCTGGTGGTGCCTTCGATATCGGTCAGGATGACGCGGGGCTGCATGGATCAGGACGCCTGGGTCGGAATGTAGCGGGGGAATTTCTGCGCGATGTCGGTGCCGGTGAAGTGACCGACCCAGCCATCCGGCTCGGTGAAGAAGCGGATCGCCACGAAGCTCGGCTCATCGCCCATGTCGAACCAGTGGGTGGTGCCATCGGGTACGGCGATCAGGTCGTCCTTCACGCACTCGATCTCATAGACCTTGTCGCCCACGTGCAGGGTGAACAGGCCGGAACCTGCGACGAAGAAGCGCACCTCGTCTTCCTTGTGGAAGTGCTCGTCGAGGAACTTCCTGCGCAGCTCGGCGCGGTTCGGGTTGTCCGGGGCGATCGAGGCCACGTCCACGCTCTTGAAGCCGCGCTCGGCAACCAGGCGGTCGATGTCGGCGCGGTAAGCGGCGAACACTTCATCCTGGCTGGCACCCGGTGCGACCGGTGCAGTGGCCTGCCAGCGCTCGAAGGTGACGCCGATCTTGTGCAGCTCGGCAGCGATGACCGCGCCGTCCTGGGTGTCCAGCAGCGGGGATTCGGGGCGGGTGTCGTCGTAGATGCGCAGTCGGCTCATGGCGGCAGCTTGAACGTCTCGGGGGAAAGACAGGGTAGCAGGGTGGCGACCCGGCGCAGATTCCGTATCGGCATCTGCACCGGCGCGTGGGTTCAGCGGCGCAGCTTGCGCAGTTCCAGCTCGCAGTGGAACAGGAACTCGAAGGCTTCCAGGTGGCGGCGCGCCTCGGCCATGTCGCGGCCCCAGGCATACAGGCCGTGACCGTCGATCAGATAGCCCCACAGGGTCTGCCGGTCGAGCAGGTCATCGACCTGCGCCGAGAGCACGTTCATGTCCTGGGTGTTGGCGAACACCGGCACGTCGATGGCCATCTCGTGGGTGCTGTTGCCGGCGAAGGCCTTCAGCAGCTCGTAGCCTTCCAGGCGGATGTGGCCCTGCGCCGCGTACAGGCGCGAGGCAACGGTCTGCACCGGCGAATGGGTGTGCAGCACACAGCCGATGTCCGGGAAGCGCCGGTACAGCTGGGTGTGCAGCAGAGTCTCGGCGGACGGGCGCAGCGGCCGGCCGACGGCCAGGCCGTCGAAGTCCACCACCATGATGTCGTCCTCGATCAGGCGGCCCTTGTCCTTGCCGGAGACGGTGATCGCGGCGTGGCGGTCGTCCAGGCGGTGGGAGAAGTTGCTGCTGGTGGCCGGGGTCCAGCCGGCGTGGGCCAGCTCGCGGACGTTGTCGATCAGCAGCTGGGCCAGTTCGCTCAGGCGCGCGGTGTCGTACGGGAAGGTGGGGGCGTTCATGCTGGCGATTTTACTGGATTCGACCAGCGGCTGAGCCCCTCCTGGCGGGGGAGAATCAGAATCTGCGACTGACTGGCGCGGGGCGTTGCGCTCGCTCCGTGATCGGGATGTCGCTGGCACTTGGATCGAGGCAGACCTGCCGGTAGATGAACAGGCGTTTGGCCTTCTTTGATGAAAGCGATTCCGGGCGTGGACAAGGCTGAAGCATCACCGCCACGATCGAAGCGGCACTGATGAAAGGGGGCTGCCATGGAAAGGAAGACGGTGCGGTACAGGCTGCTTGCGTGTGCGGCGATGGGCCTGGTGGTGGTGTCCACCAGCGGTTGCGTGACCGAGTGGGTGCCGCGCGCGAACGCGGCGGATTACAGCTACTCGACCGATTACTGCGCTACGGAGTCGAACGGGCAGTGGCCGGTGAAGAATGAAGTGGCCACGCGAACTGTGTATGTGGAGAAGCTGGAGAAGTGCAGGGAAGATGACAAGAGCAAGTGCGACGTGGATGGAAAGTACAACCGGGTGCAGCAGCCGGAAATCGAGAGCTACGTGATGGATGTCAACCAGAGCAGTCGCCGTGGCGCGTACACAAGTTGCATGTGGTACTGGGGCTGGTCGGAACAGGAACGCTGGCTGTGGCAGCCGAAAGCGGAGACATCGCATTGATGCCGCAGCATCACAGGGAAAGGGGAGTGTGGATGGGAATGTGCCTGCGGATGGCCGTTGCTGCGGGGCTTGCGCTGTTGACCGGCGCTGGAAGACAGCGGCCAGGGTTTGGATCGGGGCAAGCCAAGCGCTGGCTGAATGGGGAGGCCAGCGCTCGCGCTGGAAGCGATTCCGGTCGTGGACAGTCTTGCTGTCGCCAAACACCATCGAAGTGCCGCAGGAGTTCCGACAAGCATCAAGGACAGGAGAACTACGATGATCACGCGCGCGATGGTGGTGATGGGGGTGATCAGTGTCGTGCTGGCCAGCAGTGGCTGCGCGATGGAATGGGTGAGGATGGATGCAGCGGCACCGCCGTTCGGTGCCACCCACGCGGGGTGCCGGGCCCAGGCCGGCGAGCACTGGCCGGTACGGAACGAAGTGGCCACGCGCACGGTCTACGAGGACCAGCGGGTGCCTTGCAGGATCGATGAAGTCTGCGCCATTGACGGCAAGTACAACCTGGTGCCGATGCCGAAACTGGAGAGCTACATCGTCGACGTCAATGCCTCCGACCGCAGCAGCGAGTTCGGTGACTGCATGGCCGGTGCCGGCTGGCAGCAGCAGCTCATCTGGTTCAACCGCCGCTAGCCGAGAGCGGTACAGCGGACGGCAGCGGCTCGACCGATTACGACGAAACCGGACGCGGCGCAGTGATGCCGCGACATGGCAGGGAAAGAACGATGGCGATGGGGATGTGCATGCGAATGGCCGTTGCGGCGGCGCTTGCGCTGTTGACCGGCGGTTGTGCGACCGAAAGATGATGATGCCCAGGACCAAACGCCACACCGTGGACGTCAACGCCAAGCAGAACTACGAGCACTTCATGGGCTGCATGGGGGGCGCAGGCTGGATACAGAAAACCCTCTGGTTTGGCCGCAGATGATCATCGTCGGGCGCCTTGGTCGCTGGCAATGACCCTCATCCACGCATGGCGCGGATCTACCGTGTCGACCAAGGTCGACACCCACCAACGTGGATCTACTGCAAGGTCGACACCCACCAACGTGGATTTACTGCACGCGCCAGCGGACGTCGGAGGTGGGGCGGGTTGGGTTCGCGGGGGTGTCCGCGGCATGCATGCCGCGGCCAATCCCCTGGGACGGATTCACGGCGTCCCCCCGCGAACCCAACCCGTCCCGTCAGGCTCTCAGTCCAGCTGTTGCTGTTGACGTTGCTCCAGCGGGTGCAGGGCCGCAGGCCATGCAATGCAAAAAACCCTACTTCACCCGCAGGCGACTGTGCCTGAAGCCGTAGCAGAAATAGATCACGAAGCCGACGAAGGTCCACACGCCCATCAGCATCCAGTTGTGCATCGTCATCGCCGACAGCAGGGCCAGGCAGCTGAGTACGCCCAGGCTGCAGATCAGCCACGCCATCGGCATGCGGAACGGACGCGGCAGGTCCGGCTGGGTGCGGCGCAGGATCAGCACGCCGGCGCAGACCGCGGCGAACGCGATCAGTGTGCCCATCGAAGTCAGTTCGCCGAGGATGTCCAGCGGGAACAGCGCCGCCAGCAGCGCGATGCCGATACCGGTGATCACCGTGTTGATGTGCGGGGTGCGGTACTTCGGATGGATCTTGGTGAACACCGGCGGCAGCAGGCCGTCGCGGCCCATGATCATGAAGATGCGCGGCTGGCCGATGATCATCACCAGCACCACCGAGGACAGGCCGACCAGTGCACCGACCTCGACCACCCAGCGCAGCCAGCCCAGCTGCGGATGCGCGGCCACCGCGGTCACCACCGGCTCGTCGGTACCCAGCAGCTGGAACGGCACCAGGCCGGTCATCACCGCCGCCATCGCGATGTACAGCACGGTGCAGACCACCAGCGACAGCATCATGCCGATCGGCATGTCGCGCTGCGGGTTCTTCGATTCCTGCGCCGCCACCGACACCGCCTCGAAGCCGATGTAGGCGAAGAACACCATGGCCGCGCCACGCAGTACGCCTTCCATGCCGTACTTGCCCGGGCCTTCGTTGGCCGGGATGAACGGGGTCCAGTTGCTGGTGTCCACGTATTTCCAGCCGACCACGATGACCAGCACGATCAGGCCGGTCTTCAGCACGACCATCGCCATGTTCATGGCCGAGGACTTGCTGATGCCGACGTAGCACAGCCAGGTGAGCAGCAGCACCAGCGCAGCGGCCGGCAGGTTGGCGATCGCGCCGGTCGGGCGCAGCTGTGCGTCCAGCGGGGCACTGACCAGCGCGGCGGGGAGATGGATGTCGAACTGGCTGAGCAGGCTGAGGAAGTAGCCGGTCCAGCTGACCGCGACCGCCGACGCCGAGACCCCGTACTCGAGCACCAGCATCCAGCCGATGAACCAGGCCGAGAGCTCGCCGAAGGTGGCGTAGGTGTAGGTGTAGGCGCTGCCGGAGACCGGCACCATCGAGGCGAACTCGGCGTAGGCCAGTGCGCAGAAGGCGCAGCAGATGGCGGCCAGCACGAAGGACAGCATGATCGCCGGGCCGGCGTGGTTGGCGGCAGCCTGGCCGGTGATGACGAAGATGCCGCCGCCGATCACCGCGCCGATGCCGAGGGCGGTCAGCCCCCAGGGGCCGAGGTGGCGGCGCAGGCTCAGGCCGTTGGCGTCTTCATGGGCGGCATGCGGGTGCTTGGTGGCCCACAGTTGCTTGAACATGTGTGGTGGTCTTGTCGAAGCGCGCCGCATCCGGCGCGCGGGGAAAACGGACGGGCCGGCGCAAGGCCGGCCCGTAGGCGGATCAGGGGGACTTGGCCAGCTTGCTGTTGCGGATGCCGTAGCCCAGGTAGATCAGCAGGCCGAGCAGCGTCCAGCCGACGAACAGGTGCCAGTGCACCACGAACGCCTGCCAGAACAGGAACAGGCAGGTGGCCGCGCCGAGCGGGCAGATGATCCACACCGCCGGCACGCGGAACGGGCGATGCAGTTCCGGCCGGGTATAGCGCAGCACCAGCACGCCGATGCAGACCGTGGCGAAGGCCAGCAGGGTCCCCATCGAGACCAGCTCGCCGAGCACGTTCAACGGCACCAGGCCGGCCAGCGCGGCGGCGATTACGCCGACCACGATCGTGGCCCAGTACGGGGTGCGGAAGCGGGCGTGGACCTTGCCGAAGAACTTCGGCAGCAGGCCGTCGCGCGAGATGGTGTAGGCGATGCGGGTCTGGCCCATCATCATCACCAGCACCACCGAGGACAGGCCGGCGATGGCGCCGATCTCGACCAGGGTCTTCAGCCAGGCCAGGGTCGGGTAGGGCTCGAGGGCGGTGGCCACCGGCTTGTCGGTGCCCAGCAGGTGGTACGGCATCATGCCGGTCAGCACCGCGCAGACGATGATGTAGACGATGGTGCACACGGCCAGCGAGCCGAGCAGGCCGATCGGCATGTTGCGCTGCGGGTCCTTGGTCTCGCCGGCCGCGGTGGAGACCGCGTCGAAGCCGATGTAGGCGAAGAACACGATGGTGGCCGCGCGGAAGATGCCGCTCCAGCCGAACTCACCCGGCACGCCGGTGTTTTCCGGAATGAACGGGTGCCAGTTGGCCGGGTCGATGTGGGCCGCGCCGATGCCGATGAACAGGCAGATGACGGTGACCTTGATCGCCACGATGATCGCGTTGACGAAGGCCGACTGGGTCACGCCCACGTACAGCAGGCCGGACACCGCCGCCACGATCAGCACCGCCGGCAGGTTGAACAGCTTGCCGGACGATTCGAACTCGCTGCCGGTCCAGGCGATGGGCGCTGCACTGAGCAGGTCCGGGAACGGCATGTGCAGCGTGGTGGTGATGAAGCTGATCAGGTACGCCGACCAGCCCACCGCGACGGAGGCCGAGGCGAACAGGTATTCCAGCACCAGGCACCAGCCGATGAACCAGGCCATGCCTTCGCCGAGGGTGGCGTAGGAGTAGGAGTAGGCGCTGCCGGAGACCGGCATCATCGCCGCGAACTCGGCGTAGCACAGGCCCGCCAGGGCGCAGGCGAAGCCGGCCAGCACGAACGACAGCATCACTGCCGGGCCGGCGTGGTTGGCCGCGGCCTGGCCGGTCAGCACGAAGATACCAGCGCCGATCACCGCACCCACGCCAAGCAGGATGAGGTGTTTAGCCGTGAGGGTCCGTTTCAACGTGGCTTCGCCGTCCAGGCTGCCTTCGATGGGTTCGCCGGCATCGACGTGCCCGGCCGGTTGGACCGGCTTGACCCTCAACAGAGCTTTCAGCATGCAGTACTTCCTAGTGATCGGATGGAGTGGGCGGCCGATACGTTGCCGGTCGCCTTGAATGGTGAAGGCCGCGCGAACGGCCCGCTGTACCTTAGCCAAAGCTGAAGCCAACGCACAAGCGCAATCGCAACAATGAACGGCGATAATGAGCAGTATTTTTCCAGACCCCGCCCATTCATGAGCCAGACCGCCGAAACCCTTGCCGTGCTTGACGATCGCCTGCGTGGCCTGTTGCGGGACTATGCCCGCCGTGAGCCGGCCCACGACGCGCTGGCTGCCGAATTCGGCACATTGCTGGACGATCCGGAAGATCCGTTCCGCCGCGAGCGCCTGGCCGGCCACTTCACCGCCAGCTGCTGGCTGGTCAGTGCCGACGGCCAGCGCCTGCTGCTGACCCACCACCGCAAGCTGCAGCGCTGGCTGCAGCTGGGCGGCCACGCCGACGGCGACCGCGATCTGGCCCGGGTGGCGTTGAAGGAAGCCGAAGAGGAATCGGGCCTGGCGGGCCTGGTGCTGGAAGACCCGGCCATCTACGACCTCGACAAGCACTGGATTCCGGAGCGCAAGGAGGTGCCGGGGCACTGGCATTACGACGTGCGGTTCGTGATCCGGGCGCTGGGTGGCGAGGAGGTGGTGCTCAGCGAGGAATCGCTGGACCTGGCCTGGCGGCCGGTCAGCGCGATTGCCGATGACCCGCACGCCGACGAATCCCTGCAGCGCATGGCGCGCCGCTGGCTGGCCCGCTGAACTGAAAAAAGGGGACGGAGGGGATTAAGTCGTTTGTGCCACAAACGACTTAATCCCCTCCGTCCCCTTTTTGGGTCAGTAGAGGATGCGGGTGCGCAGGGTGCCGGGGATGGCGGCCAGCTCGTCGCGTACGGCGGCGGCCTGCTCTTCGCTGGCGGTGATGTCGATCACCACGTAGCCCACCTTCGGGTCGGTGCGCAGGAACTGGCCGTCGATGTTGACGTTGTGGCGCGAGAAGATCTCGTTGACCCGCGACAGCACGCCCGGCACGTTCTGGTGGATGTGCAGCAGGCGCAGGCTGTCGGCGTGCTCGGGCAGCGTCACTTCCGGGAAGTTGACCGCCGACAGGGTGCTGCCGTTGTCGCTGTAGCGCACCAGCTTGGCCGCCACTTCCACGCCGATGTTGTCCTGCGCTTCCAGCGTGCTGCCGCCCACGTGCGGGGTCAGGATCACGTTGTCGTGGCGGGTCAGCGGCGATTCGAAGATATCGCCGTTGCCCTTCGGCTCGACCGGGAACACGTCCAGCGCGGCGCCGCCCAGGTGCTCGCTGGCCAGTGCCGCATCCAGCGCGGCGATGTCGACTACGGTGCCGCGGGCGGCGTTGATCAGGTGCGCGCCCTTGCGCATCCTGGCCAGCTCGGTGCTGCCGATCATCCACTGCGTGGACGGGGTCTCCGGCACATGCAGGGTGACGATGTCGGCACGCGCCAGCAGGTCGTCCAGGCTCGCCGCCGCGCGCGCGTTGCCCAGCGCCAGCTTGGTTTCCACGTCGTGGAAGATCACCTGCATGCCCAGCGCCTCGGCCAGCACGCCGACCTGGGTGCCGATGTGGCCGTAACCGATGATGCCCAGGGTCTTGCCGCGCACTTCATGGCTGCCGTTGGCCGATTTCGACCAGCCACCACGATGGCATTCGGCGTTCTTCTGTGGGATGCCGCGGGTCAGCATGATCGCTTCGGCGATCACCAGCTCGGCCACGCTGCGGGTGTTGGAATAGGGGGCGTTGAAGACCGGGATGCCGGCCAGCTCAGCCGCGTCCAGGTCCACCTGGTTGGTGCCGATGCAGAAGCAGCCCACCGCGATCAGGCGCTTGGCTTCGGCCAGCACCTCGGCGCTGAGCTGGGTGCGCGAACGGATGCCGACGATGTGCGCCTCGGCAATGCGCGCCTTCAGTTCGTCCTCGGGCAGCGCTTTGGTGTGCGCTTCGATCTGGCTGTAGCCGGCGGCGCTGAACACCTCCACGGCGGTCTGGCTGACCCCCTCCAGCAACAGCACGCGGATATCCTGCTTCGGGAACGAGGTCTTCTTCGGCGACATGGGGCAGCACGGCCAGTGGGACAGGGGCTGACCACTATGCCAGATCGCCGCGCCCATGGTGCAGTGCGCAATTGGTTGCATCCGTAGCCATCTGCAATGGGGCGGGGCTGGACGCTGGGACGTGCCACTGGCACGCTTGCCTGCTCTTCACGCACCGCGCTGGACCGTCATGACCGATTCCCGCATTGCCTCGCTGCAGCAGGCCTGTCCCGGCCTGAAGCTGAAGACCGACCCGGCCGACCTGGAGCATTACGGGCGCGACTGGACCCGTCGCTGGACGCCGGCGCCGCTGGCGATCGCGCTGCCGGCCACGGTCGATGAGGTGCAGGCGGTGATGCGCTGGAGTGCGGCCGAGGGCGTGGCGGTGGTGCCCTCGGGCGGCCGCACCGGCTTGTCCGGAGGTGCGGTGGCGGCCCACGGCGAGCTGGTGCTCAGCCTGGAAAGGATGAACAAGGCGCTGGCCTACGATGCGGTCGATCGCACCCTGGTGGTGCAGGCCGGCATGCCGCTGGAGGCAGTGCACAACGCGGCGCTGGATCATGGCCTGATCTATCCGGTCGATTTCGCCGCCCGCGGGTCATGTTCGATCGGCGGCAACATCGCCACCAACGCCGGCGGCATCCGCGTGATCCGCTATGGCAACACCCGCGAGTGGATCGCTGGACTGAAAGTGGTCACCGCCGGTGGCGAGCTGCTGGAACTCAACAAGGGCCTGATCAAGAACTCCAGCGGCTACGACTTCCGCCAGTTGATGATCGGTTCGGAAGGGACGCTGGGGGTGATCGTCGAGGCGACGCTGAAGCTGACCGATCCGCCGCCGGCCAGCAACGTGATGCTGCTGGCACTGCCCAGTTTCGAGGTGTTGATGCAGGTGTTCGCGGCGTTCCGCGCGCGCCTGCAGCTGCAGGCCTTCGAGTTCTTCACCGAGCGGGCGCTGCAACACGTGCTGGCCCACGGTGCGCAGGCGCCGTTCGACCAGGTGCACCCGTACTACGTGGTCACCGAGTTCGCTGCCAATGACGAGGCGCAGGAGGCCGCAGCGATGGCCGCCTTCGAGGACTGCATGGGCAATGGCTGGGTCAGCGACGGCGTGATCAGCGCCAGCGATGCCCAGGCGGCGCAGCTGTGGCGCCTGCGCGAAGGCATCACCGAAGCGCTTGCCCGCTACAAGCCCTACAAGAACGATGTCTCGGTGCGGATCTCGGCGATGCCGGCGTTCCTGGCCGAGACCCAGGCGCTGATCGGCGAGGCCTATCCGCACTTCGACGTGGTCTGGTTCGGCCATATCGGCGACGGCAACCTGCATATCAACGTGCTCAAGCCGGACGACACCGCTGACGCCGATTTCGTGGCGCAATGCGAGCAGGTGACCAAGCTGCTGGCCCAGGTGCTGTCCCGGTTCGACGGCAGCATCTCGGCCGAGCATGGCATCGGCCTGGTCAAGAAGGGCTACCTGGACAGCACCCGCGGTGCCGCCGAGATCGCCCTGATGAAGGCGGTCAAACGCGCGTTCGATCCCCAAGCGCGGCTGAATCCCGGAAAGCTGTTCGACGTTTGAGCGGTAAAAACACCGTGGGCACCCGTTACGCTCCACGCTTCTTCTCAACTGGCCTCGACCCGATGACCCGTCCGCTCCTGCTGCTCGCCCTGCTGTCCCTGCCGCTGGCCGGCTTTGCTTCCAGCTTCGCCGGCACCTCGGCCGGTTCGGCGACCGGTGCTTCGTCGGGCTCTTCGGCCAGCAGCTCGGGCGACGACAAGGTGGTGCAGGCCGCGCGCGATGATGCCGCCGCCTTCGTTGCCAGCGACGGCCAGATCCGCGGCGCACGCCTGCAGGCCGCGCTGGTGCACCTGCGCCAGCAGAGTGCCGCCGCGCAGCAGCAGAGTGACCTGGAACTGGCGCGCACGCTGCTGGCGCGCTGATCCTCGCCGCGTGACACCCGCGGAATCGCCTTCTGTAGAGCCGAGCCATGCTCGGCGCAATGCCCGGCGCGCGCGGACCGCAACAACAGCCGAGCATGGCTCGGCTCTACAGGGGCGGCGCGGGTGGATCGCGGCATTGGCGTGGCTGCTGATCCCCTCTACCTATGCGGCCGAGCGCCTGCAGCTGGATCCGGCTGGCCTGGATCCGGCGCAGCAGCAGCTCGCCAGCCAGACCCTGGCCGATGTGCAGGCACTGCTGCCGGACGGACTGCTGCGGGCGTTGCCGGCGCAGGTGCAGGTACGCTGGAGCAGTGAACTGCCTGCTGAGGTGCATGGCCGCGCCTTCGCTGGCCGCATCACGCTGCGCCGTGACCTGCTCGAAGAGGGGGTGCCCGGCGCGCGCCGTGCGCGGCGCGCTGCACTGGTGCACGAACTCACCCATGTTGCCGACCGCGGCGGCGCGAACTGGTCGCGCAGCGCCCGCTGGCGTGACCTGGCCGGCTGGCAACGCAAGCCCTGGCATCTCGGTCGTGGCGACAACGCGTTCCGTGATCGCAGCCCGGACAGCTACGAGCTGAAGAACCCCGCCGAGTACCTGGCGGTGAACGCCGAGCATTTCGTGCTCGATGGCGAATTCGCCTGCCGGCGCCCGGCCCTGGCGCAGTGGTACCTGGCCCATTTCGGCGCGCCACCGTCGCTGCCGCAGGCGCACTGCGCGGCGTCGCTGCTCTTGTTGCAGGCCGGAGCCGACGAAGGCGCCGCGTCGCTGCTGCAACTCGATCCGGCGCGCGTCTACGCCGTGGACTACCTGTTCGCCGAGGGCAGCGCGCAGCCGATGAGCCGCTGGGGCCACAGCATGCTGCGGCTGGTGGTGTGCCGGCCGGGGCGGGTGCCGGGGCCGGACTGCCGGTTGGACCTGGAATACCACCGTGTACTGTCGTTCCGCGCGTTCGTCGGCGATGTGCAGATTTCCAACTGGCGCGGGCTGACCGGCGGCTATCCGTCGCGCCTGTTCGTGCTGCCACTGCAGCAGGTGGTGGACGAGTACACCAAGGTGGAACTGCGCGGGTTGCAGTCGCTGCCGCTGCAGTTGCAGCGCGACGAAATCGCCGGCCTGCTCGAGCGCACCGCCCAGGTGCACTGGGGCTATGACGGGCGCTACTACTTCGTCAGCAACAACTGTGCAGTGGAAACCGCCAAGCTGCTGCAGGCCGGCGTGCCGCGGCTGGGGCAGGCCGGCCTGGCCCAGCTGAGTCCGCGTGGGCTGAAGCGGCGCCTGGCACGGCTGCACGTGCTGGACCCGCAGGTGCTGGCCGATCGCAGCACGGCGCAGGCGCAGGGCTATTACTTCGCTTCCGCGCGTGACCACTACCAGCAGCTGTTCGACGTCGCCGCCGCGCAGCTGGACCTGCCGGTGGGCGATGTGCGGAACTGGCTGAAGCTGCCTGCGCAGCAGCGTGCGCCATGGTTGCTGCGCGGCGACCTGCGCGCCAGCGCCGGGCTGCTGCTGCTTGAGCAGGCCGCACAACGGCGCGCCGAACTGCGCGCGCGCGACGCGCTCAAGCGTCGCCTGCTGGCGGCGCCGGACGCCGCCGAAACCCGCCAGTTGCGCGCGTTGCTGGAGCAGGGCGGGCAATGGCTGCGCCCTGGCGCGCTGCTGCAGGATGCCGGCTATGGGTTGCCGTTGGCCGATGAACAGGCGCTTCTCGCGGATGCCGTGCAGAGCGCCAGTGCGCAGGCGGTCCCGGCGTGGCAGGCACTGCGTGTGCAGCTGCGCCAGCAGCTGCCGCTGAAGCAGCGGAACGAGATGGAGGCGATCGATGCCAACCTGGCCATGCTCGGCGCGCATCTGCGCGAGCAGGCCGCGGCAGCGGCTACTGGCGCGGCAGCTCGATGACGAAACGGCTGCCGCCGGCGCTGCCCGGCGTGCAGTAGACGCGGCCGCCGTGCGCATCGGCGATGGCCTTGACCACTGCAAGCCCCAGCCCGCTGCCACCGCCCTGGCGTGAGCGCGAGCCGTCGGCACGCATGAATGGAGTGAAGATGTCCGCGTGCAGGGCCGGGTCGATGCCCGGACCTTCGTCTTCAATCGCCACCTGCACGTGGCCTGGCGTGTCATGCACGGCAATCCGCACCTTGCCCGGGCTGGCGTAGCGGCGCGCGTTCTCCAGCAGTGCAAGCAGGGCCTGGCGCAGCCGGGTCGGATCACAGTGCGCGTTGTGCTCCTCGCGGCTGGTTTCCAGTTCCAGCACGAAGCCGGCGGCGCGGAACTGCGGATCGACCAGGGTCATCACCGAGTGCACTTCGGCGACCACATCGGTACGCGCGCGGCGCACATCCAGCCGCGCATTGTCGGACAGGCTCAGCACGCGCAGGTCCTCGATCAGGCGTGACAGGCCCTCGACCTGGGCAAGCAGGCTGCGGAACTGCGATTCGTCGGGCTGGAACACGCCCTCGGCCAGGCCCTGCAGGCGGCCACGCAGGATCGTGACCGGTGTCCGCAACTCGTGGGCGATGGCCGCGTGCCACATCGCACGCTCGCTCTCCATGTGCTGCAGGCGGCGCGCCATCGCATTGAAATCCTCGACCAGCGTGGCCACTTCGCCCGGCGAGTTTTCCCCGACGTTGGCGCGTGCGCCCAGGTCACCGCTGGCGAGCGCGCGCACGCTGTCCACCAGCGAGTTCAAGGGCGACAGGATGCGATGGGCGAGCCGGAACGAGGCGGCGATGGCCAGTGCCAGTCCGGTCAGGATCACCCCGACCATCCATGCCAGCTCCGGCCCGGTCGGCAGCCAGCTTTCCGGTTCCTCGGCGCTGCCGGGGAAGAACTCGACCAGCACGGCATACAGCAGCCACGACGACAGGATCATCATCACGATGACACCAATCACCATCAGCGACATCGAGACGATGATGTGGCGACTGAGCCCGGAACGGCGCAGGGGAGCCATCAGCGGTCAGCCATCAACCGGTAGCCGACGCCGCGCACGCTGGCTGGAACGTTGAGCATGCCGACTTCATCCAGCTTGCGGCGCAGCTTGCTCACATGGCTGTCGACAGTGCGCTCCAGCGCCTCGCTTTCCGGCAGGCACTCGTGCATCAGTTCGCTGCGGCTGAAGATGCGGGTCGGCGCCAGTGCCATGCAGTGCAACAGCTTGAACTCGGTGAGGGTAAGCAGCACCTCGTGGCTGTAGCCGTCGCCCTCGACATGCACCGCATGGGTGGCCGAATCGATCAGCAGCGGGCCCACGCGCAGCGCACTGGGGGCATCCACGCGCGCCGCGCGCAGCGTGCGTCGCAGCACCGCGCGCACGCGTGCAGCCACCTCGGCCGGGTTGAACGGCTTGACCACGTAGTCGTCGGCACCCATCCGCAGTGCGGTCAGCTTGTCCAGATCCTGGTCCAGCGCGGTCAGCATGATCACCGGGGTTTCGCCACGCTGGCGCAGCTGGGTCAGCACGCTCCAGCCATCCAGGCGCGGCAGCTGCACATCGAGCAGGACCAGGTCGGGGCGCGCGCTGCGGTGCAGGTCCAGGGCACTGTGGCCATCCGCGGCACGCAGGGTGCGCAGTCCTTCGCGTTCCAGGTAGGCGGTCAGAATGTCGGCGATCTCGGCCTCATCCTCGACGATCAGGACGAGGGCGGCGAGGGCAGGGGAGGCATGCATGCAGGGGCGGGGCCTTAAGGTGCTTGCCTCCATCGTATCTCCACACTTCCTCCATCGAAACCCCATCATCGCCACGCACACTGCGTTCTTCAGAACCTTTCAGCCGCTTGAGCGGCATTGTGCACAGCAATGAGAACCTTCAGGACTCCGGTCGCGTTGATCGCGGCCCTCGCCCTGGCCATGACGGCCTGCTCCACCCCCGAAGCCACGCCCGAAGCCGCACCGCGCGTCAGCGTGGTCAGTGTCGGCCCGCAGGTGGTGCAGCGCGATGACGAACTGCCCGGTCGCGTAGCGGCCGTGCGTACCGCGCAGATCCGCGCCCAGGTGGGTGGCATCGTGCAGCGCCGCCTGTTCGACCAGGGCGCGGAAGTGAGCGCCGGCCAGGCCCTGTTCCAGATCGATCCGGCTGCGTTCCGTGCCGACGTCGATTCGGCGCTGGCGGCGCTGCAACGCAGTGAAGCGGCGCTGGGCCGCAGTCGCGTGCAGTCGCAGCGGCTGCATGCACTGGCCGCGGCACAGGCGGTCAGCCAGCAGCACCGCGACGATGCCAGTGCCGAGTACGAACAGGCACGTGCCGCAGTCAACGAAGCGCGTGCGATCCTGGCCCGGCGCCAGCTCGACCTGCGCTATGCCACGGTCAGTGCGCCGATTGCCGGCCGCATCGATCAGGCCCTGGTGACCGAGGGCGCACTGGTCGGTGTTGCCGATGCCGAGCCGATGGCGGTGGTGCAGCAGATCGACCAGGTCTATGTCGATGTGCGGCAGCCGGCCGCCCAGCTGGAATCCCTGCAGCGCAGCGCGGCCGGTGGCGACGAACGATCGGTGACCATCATCGGGGCCGCCGGCAAGCCGCTGTCCGAGCGTGGCCAGCTGCTGTTCTCCGGCATCAACGTGGATGCACGTACCGGTGACGTGATCCTCCGCATCCTGGTCGACAATCCGCACCGCCAGCTGCTGCCCGGCATGTACGTGCGTGCGCGGGTACCGCGCGGCGCCCCGGCCAGCGCGCTGACCGTGCCCCAGCAGGCGGTGCTGCGCAGCGCCGGCGGCCAGGCCTATGCGTGGGTGGTGGGCGGCGATGGCAAGGCGGTGATCCGCACGCTGGAGGTGGATGGCAGTGTCGACCGGCAGTGGCTGGTCCGGCACGGCCTGAAGGCGGGCGAGAAGGTGGTGGTCGAGGGCCAGGAGCGCCTGCAGGAAGGCGTGGTGGTCGATGCGCGCGACTGGCAGACGCCGGTCGCCGGCGCCGGTGCGGTGCCGGCCGGCAGCAAGGGCTGAGCCGTTCCGCGGCCAGCCCCTCCAGGAAAATCCAACATGGCACGTTTCTTCATCGATCGCCCGGTGTTCGCCTGGGTGCTGGCGATCTTCATCATCCTGGCCGGCGTACTGGCGATTCCACGCCTGGCCGTCGAGCGCTATCCGGCCGTGGCGCCGCCCAGCGTCAGCATCTACGCCAGCTACCCGGGTGCCAGCCCGCAGACGCTGAATGATGCCGTGGTCGGTCTGATCGAGCGCGAGCTGTCCAGCGTCAAGCACCTGCTGTATTTCGAATCGTCGGTGGACACCTCCGGTGAGGCCTCGATCACCGCCACCTTCAAGCCGGGCACCAATCCGGAACTGGCGCAGGTGGACGTGCAGAACCGGATCAAGGCGATCGAGCCGCGCCTGCCGCGCAGCGTGCGCCAGAACGGCCTGTTCGTAGAGGCGGCCGACTCCGGCTTCCTGATGCTGGTCGGCCTGCGTTCGCCGGATGCCAGCGTCAGCGAGGCGGCGCTGGGTGACTTCATGGGGCGCAACATCATCGAGGAGCTGCGCCGCATCGATGGCGTCGGCCGCGTACAGCTGTTCGGCGCCGAGCAGGCGATGCGGGTGTGGCTGGACCCGACCCGGTTGACCGGCTATGGCCTGACCATCGGCGATGTGGCCGCCGCCATCGAGCAGCAGAACCTGGAGATTTCTCCGGGCCGCATCGGCGATTCGCCGGGCGTGCCGGGCCAGCGCATCACCGTGCCGTTGAGTGCCGACGGCCAGCTGTCCACGCCGGAACAGTTCGCGGCCATCGTGCTGCGGGCCGGCGCCGATGGTTCGCGGGTGCTGCTGGGGGATGTTGCCCGCGTTGAACTGGGCGCGCAGAGCTATGCCTGGGGAACCCGTGAGGACGGGCATCCGGCGACTGCCGCCGGCGTGCAGCTGCGACCCGGTGCCAATGCGGTACGTACCGCGGCAGCGGTGCGCGAGCGCATGGCCGAGCTGGCGCCGCTGTTGCCGCGCGGGGTGGAGTCGAGCATTCCGTTCGATACCGCGCCATTCGTGAAGATCTCGATCCAGAAGGTGGTGCAGACGCTGCTGGAGGCGATGCTGCTGGTGTTCGCGGTGATGTACCTGTTCCTGCAGAACTGGCGCTATACGCTGATCCCGGCGCTGGTGGCGCCGATCGCGCTGCTGGGCACCTTCGCGGTGATGCTGGCGCTGGGCTTCTCGATCAACGTGCTGACCATGTTCGGCATGGTGCTGGCGATCGGCATCATCGTCGACGATGCGATCGTGGTGGTCGAAGGCGTGGAGCGGATCATGGCCGAGGAAGGCCTGCCACCGCGCGAGGCGACCCTCAAGGCGATGCGCGAGCTGACCGGCGCGGTGATCGGCATCACCCTGGTGCTGACCGCGGTGTTCATCCCGATGGCGCTGGCCAGTGGCTCGGTGGGCGCGATCTACCGCCAGTTCACCGTGGCGATGGCGGTGTCGATCCTGTTCTCGGCGCTGCTGGCGTTGAGTCTGACACCGGCGTTGTGCGCGACCCTGCTGCGCCCGAACAGCGCCGGCCACCACGGTCGTGGCGGCCTGTTCGGTGCCTTCAACCGCGGCTTCGAGAACATGACCGGGCGCTACCAGAGGGGTGTGGCTTCGGTGCTGCAGCGGAGCGGGCGGGTGATGGGCGTCTTCGCCGCGCTGGTGGCGGCCTTGCTGCTGGGCCTGTACTGGCTGCCGGGCGCCTTCCTGCCGGAGGAGGACCAGGGCTATTTCATGACCTCGATCCAGCTGCCGGCCGAAGCCACGGCGGAGCGGACCCTGGCCGTGGTCGAAGCCTACGAGCGGCATGTGGCATCGCGCCCCGGCATCGGCTCCAACCAGTCGATCCTGGGTTACAGCTTCTCCGGTTCCGGCCCGAGCGCGGCGCTGACCTACACCATGCTGAAGGACTGGGGCGAGCGTGCCGGCGCCACTGCGGCGGCGGAAGTTGCGGCGGCGCAGAAGGCGATGGCGGCGGTTGCCGAAGGCGAGGTGATGAGCGTGATGCCACCGGCGATCGACAGCCTGGGGCGGTCTTCGGGCTTCTCGCTGGCCCTGCAGGCGCGTACCGGGCAGAGCCAGGCCGAGTTGCGCGCCGCCCTGCAACAGCTGTTGAAACTGGCTGAAGCCAGCCCGCGGCTGTCGGAAGTGCATGCCGACGGCCTGCCGGCCGGCACCAGCGTGCGCCTCGACATCGACCGCGCCAAGGCCGAGGCGATGGGCGTGGGCTTTGCCGACATCAGCAGCACGCTGTCGGCGGCGATGGGTTCGCAGTACGTCAACGACTTCCCGAACAAGGGCCGCCTGCAGCAGGTGATCCTGCAGGCCGATGCGCCGCACCGGATGGAGCTGGAGGACGTGCTGAAGCTGTATGTGCGCAACAGCGAAGGCGGCATGGTGGCGTTGTCCGAACTGGTCGCCCCGCATTGGACCGAGGCGCCGGTGCAGCTGCAGCGCTATCTCGGCTTCCCGGCATTGAACCTGTCCGGCGCGCCCGCCTCCGGCGTGTCCACCGGCCAGGCGATGGCCGAGATGGAGCGGCTGGCCCAGCAGCTGCCAGCCGGATTCGCCCTGCAGTGGACCAGCCAGTCGCTGCAGGAGCGTGAATCGGGTGCGCAGGCGCCGTGGCTGCTGTTGCTGTCGATGCTGGTGGTCTTCCTGGTGCTGGCGGCGCTGTACGAGAGCTGGTCGATTCCGCTGGCGGTGATGCTGGTGGTGCCGTTGGGCCTGCTCGGGGCCGTCGCCGCGGTGCTGTTGCGCGGCATGCCCAATGACGTGTTCTTCAAGGTCGGCATGATCACCGTGATCGGCCTGTCGGCGAAGAACGCGATCCTGATCGTCGAGTTCGCACGCCAGCTGCAGCAGCAGGGCCGTGGCCTGGCCGAAGCGGCTCTGGAGGCGGCGCGCCTGCGCCTGCGCCCAATCGTGATGACCTCGCTGGCGTTCGCGCTGGGCGTGCTGCCGCTGATGCTGGCGCAGGGGGCGTCGAAGGAAACCCAGCAGGCAATCGGAACCGGTGTGTTCGGCGGCATGGTCAGTGCGACCGTGCTGGCGGTGTTCTTCGTGCCGGTCTTCTATGTAGTGGTGCAGGGCGCGCGGCAGTGGATCGCGCAGCGCCTGCGCAAGCGCCGGCCGATGCCGGAAGGATCCGTGGATGGAACGGGACATCGTTGAAGACCTGCAGGAGCGGCAGCTGGCAGCACTGGAACAGCGTCTGCGGCAGGCATTGCTGGATGACGACCGCGATGCGCTGACCGCGCTGGTATCACCGGCCTTGTTCATGATGGACGGGCAGGGTGGGCGCTTGCTTGACCTGCCGTGGCTGGGCGACTGGCTGGCCGGCGGCCTGCAGGTCAGGAGCCTGCAGCTGTGTCCGGTGGAGACACTGCTGTGCGGACGGCTGGCATTGTTGTCCAGCGATGTGCGGCTGGCGGTGCACCGGCACGGCCGGGAAAGCGAACTGACATTGCGCCTGCTGCGGGTCTGGACCTGCAGTTCCGGTGACAACGGTGCGCAGCTGCTGTCGATGGCAGTGCTGGCTGCATGAACGCGGTCAGGCCGCTTTCAGGCCCCGCTCACCGCCAGGTGGTAGGGTCGAACATCTCTGCAGTGTCGACAAGGAGTCGAGCCATGCGTGTAGTTCCCAGTCTGTTGGCTGCCTCCCTCGGGTTGGTCCTGGCCGCGTGCCAGCCGGCACAACCGCCCGCCGCGAGCGGCAATGATGCCGCGCCGCCGGCCACGCCCGAAGCGGCGGCCAGCACCGGCGCCGGTACCGGCAGCGAGACCACCTACCAGTGTGGTGACCTGCGCGTGCGCGCCACCTTCAATGGCGAAGATGCGGCCACCGTGGTGATCGGCGAACGTACCTTCGCGATGAGCTCCGAGCGTGCTGCCTCGGGCGCCAAGTACGGCGATGGCAAGGGCAACAGCTTCTGGACCAAGGGCAGCGATGACGGCCTGCTGAGCCTGAAGGGCGAGGCGGATCGTGAATGCCATGCAGTGGACGCCACCGAAGGTGACGGCCGTGCCGGCGCGGCCGCGTTCCGGGCCACCGGCAACGAACCGGGCTGGCTGGCGGTGGTGGATGGCGATGCGCCTGGCCTGCAGGTGGAAGTCGACTATGGCGAGCGTCGCTTCGACGTGGCCAAGCCTACCGAGGGTGCGGATGGCTGGAGTGGCAAGGCGTCCGATGGTACCGACGTCAAGCTCAGCTTCCAGCGCACCACCTGCCAGGATGACATGAGTGGCGAAGCCTTCGAGGCCAAGGCGATGTTGACCGTAGGCACCCGCCAGTACCACGGCTGCGGCAATTTCGGCGGCAAGCAGCCGTAAGCCGCCTGCCGCCTGTACAGGCGGGCTCATGCCCGGCTGTACAGGTAGCCGCCGAGCATGGGCTCGGCTCTACATCATCGTGGCATCAGCCCTGGCAGGGCTTCAGGTCCAGCTCGAACACCAGGTCATAGCGGCCGTTGATCCCGATCAGCGCGTCGCGGATCGCACAGTCACCACGATGACGCGCGACCAGATCGGTGAAGATCTTCTCGCGGCCCTCGCAGTACTTCGCGCCCGCCTCTTCCAGTTCGCGGCGACGCTCGTCGTCGTAGGGCTCTTCGCCGGCGAAGTGCTGGCAGGTGTTCTCTCGTGCGAGGAAGGCCTGCACGTCGGCCGGCATCGCACAGTAGATGCGCACATCGTCGATGTCATACACATCGACTGGGACCGGGCAGCCGGCGGCCGCGCGTGCCTTGTCCAGCGCCTCATCACCCGAAGCCAGGTCGGTGGAGGGCTCGGCCCCGGCGCTGGCCTCCACGGCCGCTGGCGGATCCACTACCGGAGCGGGAGCTGCAGCCGGTTCGGTGGCTGCGATCTTCGATGCGGCATCGGCCGTGCTGTCCGCTGCCTGCGGCGAACACGCCGCAAGCATGGACAGGCAGGCGACCAGCGCGAGCCGCTTAGTCGGCACGGCCAGCGAATTCGCCGGTGGCGGTGTTCACCAGCACGCGTTCGCCGTTGACGATGTACTCCGGCACCATGATTTCGATACCGGTGTTGAGCTTGGCCGGCTTCGGACGCTTGGTGGCGGTGCCGCCCTTCAGTTCCGGCGGGGTCTCGATCACTTCCAGCACCACCGAGGCCGGCAGCTGGATCGCCACCGGCTGCTCGTCGATGACCTGCACGTAGATGCCGGTCAGGCCGTCGGTGATGTAGCCGGCGTCGTCACCGATCACGTCGGCGTCGAGGGTGTAGGGGGTGTAGTCCTCGTCATCGAGGAACACGAAGGCGTCGCCATCCTTGTACGAATAGGTGGACTGGCGGCGCAGCAGTTCGACTTCGACCAGGTTGTCGTCGGCATCGAAGCTGGCATCGAGCTTGTTGCCGCCCGGCACGCTGTACATGATGAAGCGGAAGCGGACGTTGCCGCCGCGACCCTGCGGCGAGCTGCGCTCGATGTCGCGGATCTGGTACACGCCGTTGTTGTACTCGACGACGTTGCCCTTCTTGATGTCGTTGGCTTTCATGGTGATCTAGGTCGTTGGGGGAGGGCGCCGTCCCGGCGCCCGGGGGAATCACTTCGGAGCGAGGCGGGTAGCGCCGTCCAGGCGGATGGTCTCGCCGTTGAGGTAGGTATTGCCGATGATGAAGCCGACCAGGCTGGCGAAGTCGTCCGGCTTGCCCAGGCGCGACGGGAACGGGATCGAGGCGGCCAGCGACTGCTGCACGGCTTCGGGCATGCCATCGACCATCGGCGTCCAGAACACGCCGGGCGCGATGGTGTTGACGCGGATGCCGAAGCGCGACAGTTCGCGTGCCATCGGCAGCGTCATTGATACCACGCCGCCCTTGCTGGCGGCATACGCGGCCTGGCCGATCTGGCCTTCGTAGGCGGCGATGCTGGCGGTATTGATGATCACGCCGCGCTCGCCATCGGTGCCGGCGTCATTGTGCTGCATGCGGTTGGCGGCGGCCTTGGCGACGTTGAAGCTGCCGACCAGGTTGACCATCACCGTGCCCTGGAACCCGGCCAGCGGCATTGGGCCTTCCTTGCCGAGCACGCGACCGGCACCGAGGATGCCGGCGCAGTTCATTGCCACGTTCAGGCCGCCGAGGAAATCGTGGGCCTGGTCGATGGCGGCGGCCACGGCCGCCTCGTCGCTGACGTTGACGTTGAAGTAGCGGGCCTTGTCGGCACCCAGCCCGGCGACAGCGGCAGCGCCCTTGTCGTCATTGAGGTCGAACAGGGCCACCTTGCCGCCCTGGGCGACGAGGTGCTGGGCCACGGCCAGGCCGAGGCCGGAAACGCCGCCAGTGATCACGGCACGTACGGAAGACAGCTGCATTGCACGGTCCTGCAGGTTCGAGAACCGCCGATTCTAACGGAAGCGGCGAGCGTCGCCGTTGTGCACTGCGCCGCCGTTGCAGGCGGCGCAGCGGGCCGGTCAACCGGCCGCCAGTGCCTGGCCGGTACGGCTGGCGGTGGCGCGGCCAAGCAGGCCGGCCAGCCAGCGCCCTGTTTCGGCCAGCGCCGGCAGGTCCACGCCGCTGTCCAGGCCCAGGCCCTGCAGCAGGTAGACCACGTCTTCGCTGGCCACATTGCCGCTGGCGCCCTTCGCATACGGGCAGCCGCCGGCGCCCGACACCGCGCTGTCGACCACGCGCACGCCTTCTTCCAGGCAGGTGGCGATGTTGGCGATGGCCTGGCCATAGGTGTCGTGGAAGTGCACGGCCAGTGCGCCCATCGGAATCTCGGCGGCGACCGCTTGCAGCATGGCCCGGGCCTTGCGCGGGGTACCGACGCCGATGGTGTCGCCCAGCGAGATCTCGTAGCAGCCCATCTGGTGCAGGGCGCGCGCCACGCGCACCACGTCGGCCAGCGCGACCTCGCCCTGGTAGGGGCAGCCCAGCACGGTGGAGACGTAGCCGCGCACGCGCACGCCGTCGGCGGCGGCACGACGCAGGATCGGCTCGAAACGGGCCAGCGACTCGTCGATGCCGGCGTTGGTGTTGGTGCGGTTGAACGCTTCGGAGGCGGCGGTGAACACCGCCACTTCCTCCACGCCCACGGCGCGTGCGCGGTCGTAACCCTGCTCGTTCGGCACCAGTACCGGGTAGTGGATGCCGGGCCGGCGCTGGATGCCGGCATAGACCTCGGCGGCATCGGCCAGCTGCGGGATCCACTTCGGGCTGACGAAGCTGGTCGCCTCGATGCTGCGCAGGCCGGTGGCCGACAGGCGGTTGATCAGTTCGATCTTGTCGGCGGTGGAGACGGACTGCTTTTCGTTCTGCAGGCCATCACGCGGGCCGACCTCGACGATGCGGACGTAATCGCTCATGCCGGCTCCCCGCCGCCGGGGCGGTGGCAGACCGCCTCGATGTTGTTGCCATCCGGGTCGAGCACGAAAGCGCCGTAGTAATCCGGGTGGTACCACGGGCGCAGGCCCGGAGCGCCGTTGTCGCGGCCGCCCGCGGCGAGGGCGGCGGCATGGAACGCATCCACCTGCGCACGGCTGGCGCAGGCGAAGGCCACGTGCACGCCCTGGCTGGCGGTGCCGGCATTGCCGAGCCAGAAGAACGGCTTGCCTTCGCTGCCGAAGCCGACGTGGTCGTGGGCGCCGGTCTGTTCGGCGCTGACTTCCATCACCACGCCGATCTGCAACGGCGCCAGCGCCTGCAGGAAGAAGGCCTTGCTGCGCGCCAGGTCGGCGCTGGTCAAACCAAGATGATCGAGCATGTTCAGGCTTCCGTGACCCAATGGGGAGCGCGCTTGTCGAGGAAGGCGCCCAGGCCCTCCTGGCCCTCGGCGGAGACCCGCAGGCGCGCGATCAGCGCCGCATTATCGCGATCCAGGGCGTCGCGGTCATGACTGTCGCGGACCTGGCGCACCAGCTGCTTGGCCGACGACGAGGCGATCGGGCCGGCCTTGTCGAGCAGGGCCAGCTGGCGCTCCAGCGCTTCATCCAGGCGCTCCGGCTCGACCAGCTGGTGGACCAGGCCGATGCGCAGTGCGGTGTCGGCGTCGAAATGCTCGCCGGTGGCGAACCAGCGGCGGGCCTGGCGCGGGCCGATGGCCTCGATCACGTACGGCGAGATCACCGCCGGCAGCAGGCCGAGGCGGCTTTCGGTCAGGCCGAAGCGGGCCGAGCTGCTGGCGATGGCGATGTCGCAGCAGGCGACCAGGCCAACGCCCCCGCCGAAGGCGGCGCCATGGACCCGGGCCAGGGTCGGCTTGGGCAGCTCGTCCAGGGTGCGCATCAGCCGCGCCAGGGCCAGCGAGTCCTCGCGGTTGTCGGCCTCGCTGGCGGCGGCCATGCCACGCATCCACTGCATGTCGGCACCGGCCGAGAAGGAGGCGCCGTGGCCGGCCACCACCACCGCGCGCACCGCTTCATCGCGGCCGGCCGCTTCCAGCGCCGCGGTCAGGCGGGCAATCAGGCCGGCGTCGAAGGCGTTGTGCAGCTCCGGCCGGTTCAGCCAGAGGGTGAGGACGGCGCCGCGGCGCTCGATCTGCAAAGCATCGTTCATGGGATTCCAGAGTCACTCCATACCTGTATGGATCATAGCGGGCCATTGGTCATGGGCCATGACGCGACGCGGGAATGTTAGAATCGAGAACCATTTACATCCAGCAGAGATTACGCTAGATGACGCTGTCCGAACTGCCGCTGCACACCTCGGCCGTGGTCGAGTCCGTGCAGGACCTGCATGCCAACGATGCCATTGCCCGTCGCCTGCGCGAGCTGGGGTTCGTAAAGGGCGAGGAAGTGCGCCTGGTGGCCAAGGGGCCGGTCGGGGGCGAGCCGCTGCTGGTGCAGGTCGGGTTCACCCGGTTCGCGCTGCGGATCAGTGAAGCCAAGCGCGTCGTGGTCGACGCCGCCAGCCAGGAACGACGTGCATGACCGCTACTGCCTCCACCGCCCCTGTGCGCATCGCGCTGGTCGGTAACCCGAACAGTGGCAAGACCGCCCTGTTCAACCAGTTGACCGGCAGCCGGCAGAAGGTCGCCAACTACACCGGCGTTACTGTCGAGCGCAAGGAAGGCCGCCTGCGCGCGCCGTCCGGCCGTGAATTCGCCGTGCTCGACCTGCCGGGCGCCTACAGCCTGCAGCCGGCCAGCCTGGACGAGGCGATCACCCGCGACCTGTGCCGGGGCTTCTACCCGGGCGAGGCCGCGCCGGACGTGCTGCTGTGCGTGATCGATGCCACCAACCTGCGCCTGCACCTGCGCTTCGCGCTGGAGCTGCGCGAGCTGGGCAAGCCGATGGTGGTGGCCCTGAACATGGTCGATGCGGCCCAGCGCCGTGGCATCCAGGTGGACGTGGCCGCGCTGGAGCGCGAGCTGGGCGTGCCGGTGGTGGAGACCGTGGCGGTGCGCAAGCAGGGCGCGCGGGCGCTGGTCGAGCGGCTGGACGCGATGGTGCCGCACCTGGATGCGCCGGTGCCCGGCCCGGAAGGTGGTATCGACTACCACGCCAGGGTGCGCGACATCCTGTCGGTGGCGGTGCGGATGCCGGCGCGGACCGCGAAGATCGACGATGCACTGGACCGCTGGCTGCTGCACCCGGTGTTCGGACTGGTCAGCCTGGCCGTGGTGATGTTCCTGATCTTCCAGGCGGTGTATGCCTGGGCAACGCCGCTGATGGACGCGATCGAGGCCGGTTTCGCCTGGCTCGGCACCTTCGTCGGCAGCGTGCTGCCGGAAGGGCCGCTGGCCAGCCTGCTGACCGACGGCATCATCGCCGGCGTCGGTGGCGTGGTGGTGTTCCTGCCGCAGATCCTGATCCTGTTCTTCTTCATCCTGGTGCTGGAGGAATCCGGTTACCTGCCGCGCGCGGCGTTCCTGCTTGACCGCATGATGGCGGCCGCCGGCCTGTCCGGCCGTTCGTTCATCCCGCTGCTGTCCAGCTTCGCCTGTGCGGTGCCCGGCATCATGTCCACCCGCAGCATCCAGGACCCGCGTGACCGCCTGGCCACAATCCTGGTCGCGCCGCTGATGACCTGCTCGGCGCGACTGCCGGTGTATGCATTGCTGATCGGTGCCTTCATTCCGCAGAAGACGGTGTGGGGCGTGTTCAACCAGCAGGGCCTGGTCCTGTTCGGCCTGTACGCGGCGGGCATCCTCAGTGCGCTGGCGATGTCGTGGATCATGAAGAAGTGGCGGCGTGACAAGAGCGAGCATCCGTTGATGCTGGAGCTGCCGTCGTATCGCCTGCCGCATGTGCGCGACCTGGCGGTGGGCCTGTACGAACGCGGCATGATCTTCCTCAAGCGCGTCGGCGGCATCATCCTGGCGCTGACCATCCTGCTGTGGGTGCTGCTGTCCTTCCCGGCTGCCCCTGCGGGCGCGACCCTGCCTGCGATCGACTACAGCTATGCCGGCCAGATCGGCCACGCGATGGCGGTGTTCTTCGCGCCGCTGGGCTTCAACTGGCAGATCTGCATCGCGCTGATCCCCGGCCTGGCCGCGCGCGAAGTGGCGGTGGCCTCGCTGGCCACGGTCTATGCACTGTCGGCGGCCGATGATGATGCCGCCAGCCAGGCGCTGACCCCGCTGATCAGCGACGGTTGGTCGCTGGCCACCGCGCTGTCGCTGCTGGTCTGGTACATCTATGCGCCGATGTGCATCTCGACGCTGGCGACCATCAAGCGCGAGACCAACTCGTGGAAGCAGATGGGCTTTGCCGCGTTCTATCTGTTCGCGGCGGCCTACGTGGCTGCGCTGATCACCTACCAGGTGACCAAGGCGCTGGGAGGCGGCTGATGGACCGTGGACTGCTGCTGCAATACCTGATCATCGCGCTGGCCGTGCTGGTCAGTGCCTGGGTGGTGTTGAAGAAGCAGTTCCCGGGTACCGTGCGCCGGCTGCGCGGCGCCCTGGCGCTGGCCCTGCTGAAGCCGGGTCGTGCCGCCTGGCTGCAGGCGCTGGGCCGCAGGATCGCGCCGCCGGCCAGTGGCGGCGGCGGTGCCTGTGGTGGCTGTGACAGCTGCGGGCCGACGCCGCCGAAGCAGCATTAGGGCCGGCGTCCGCCGGGCCCGTCCTGCCGGGTGCAAACCGGCCAGCCCTGCTGGGTGCCAACCGGCCAATCCTGGTGGGTGTGAACCTTGGTTCGCACGCTCCTGCCGTTCACCCTCATCCACGCTTGGCGTGGATCTACTGCGCGTGAGCGCCCAGTTCCCCGGCCAGGGCCAGCCACTGGGCGCGGCGGGCGAGTGTGCTGCTGCGTACCGCACCCAGGCGGCTGACCCGTACCGGGCGGATGCCGCAGAACTCCAGGAGGGGCGCGCGCAGCTGGGCAATGCCCGGGTCGCGGTAGATCCAGCGGTAGTACCAGGGCGGCGTATCGAGGGTGGTGATCACCCGCGCGCTGCGACCGGCCAGCAGCCGGTCCCACCACACCGAATCGCGGCGGTAGCGGAAGGCGAAGCCCGGCAGCAGCACGCGGTCGAAGAAGCCCTTCAGCAGGGCCGGCATCGCACCCCACCAGGTCGGGAAGACCAGCACCAGGTGATCGCAGGCCAGCAGGGCGTCGGCGGCGTCCTGCAGGTCGGGCTCCAGCGGCTGGGCCTGGCGGTAGCCGTGGCGCAGCACCGGATCGAAGCCAAGCTCACCCAGGGCGATCAGGCGCACCCGGTGGCCCGCATTCTCGGCGGCGGTGGCATAGCGCTGGGCGAGGGCGCCACACAGGCTGTCGCGGTCGGGATGGCCCAGCAGGATCAGGATGGAACGGGACACGGCAACCTCGGGCAATGGAAAGCGCGCGAGGTTGGGCTATGCCCCTGGGGCAGAGTCAAACGCCGGTGGTGCAGCCGCTCGGCTCCAGCACGCAGTCACCCTGGCCGCTGCGCAGCCAGTGCTGCAGTTCATCGCTGACCTGCTGCAGGGCCTGGTCGACGCGTTCCAGTCGCACGCGCTCGCTGGCGATGCGGGTGCGCTGCTGCTCCAGCAGGGCCAGTACCGCGGTCCAGTCGAGCCGTCCGTCCTGTCCCTGCAGGCGCGAGATCGCCGTCAGCGTGATGCCCAGGCCCAGCGCCTGGCGGATCAGCTGCACCCAGGCCACGTCCTGCGCGCTGTAATCGCGGTAGCGGTTCAGGCGCGGCACCGGCGGCAGCAGTCCGCGCGCCTCGTACAGGCGGATGGCCTTGGCGCTGGCACCGGTCAGGCGGCTGACTTCGGAGATGCGCATGGGTTCAGTCCCGCACCAGGCCGCCATCCACCACCAGGTTCTGCCCGGTCACCGCACGCGACCACGGGCTGGCAAAGAACAATGCAGCGTCCGCGAACTCGGCCGGGGTGGTGACGCTGCGCAGCGGCGTGTTGGCGGCGATGTAGTCGAACACCGCTTCCGGCGTGGCGGCGCTGGCATCGGTGGTGCGCAGCAGGCCGCCGGACAGCATGTTCACGGTGATGCCATGCGGGCCGAGGTCGCCGGCCAGGGTGCGGGTCAGCGCCAGCAGTGCAGCCTTGGCCGCGGTGTAGTCGTGATAGGGCACCACCGGGTTCTGGAACAGGTTGGTGCCGATGTTGATGACGCGGCCGAAACGACGGGCCTGCATGCCGGGCAGGACGGCCTGCACGGTATTCAGCGCGCCGCGCACGCTGCCCTCGAACTGTGCCTGGAACGCGGGCCAGCCGATGTCGGCGGCGCCATCGCGGGCATCGCCATTGAACGAGAATGCCGCAAGCGCATTGTTGACCACGGTGGTGACACCCTGGCCGAAGTGGGCCAGCGCCTGCTGCAGCATGGTATCGACCTGGCCGCGGTCGGTGACATCAGCAGGCAGCGCGATCGCCTGGCCGCCCAGCTCTGCGGCGAGTGCGCGCGCGGCGGCTTCGCTGCGGTGGTAGTTGATGATGACCCGCGCACCCTGCGCGGCGAACGCGCGGGCAAGATGCTGGCCAAGGCCGCGCCCGGCGCCGGAGACCAGTACCAGCTGTTCGCTGATCTGCATGAGGGAACGGCCATCCATTGCGTGAAAGGGCATGCAGCGTAGCAGCGAAGAGGCTTGCCGGAGCGGGCGTGCTGCCGCTAGCCTGCGGGCATGAACCAGACTCCCCTGCGATTGCTCATCCACGGCGCTTCCGGGCGCATGGGCCAGGCCCTGCTGCGGCTGGCCGCCGAATCCCCTGAAACCCTGCAGGTCGTTGCCGCGGTGACCGGCCGCGCGCCGACCCAGCGCGTGGTCGATGGCGTGCCGTTCTTTGCTGCCAGCGAGCTGCCCGGCGCGCCGGAGTTCGACGTGGCGATCGATTTCAGCCTGCCGGAGGGCTTCGACCCGATGCTGGCGCTGTGCGTGGAGCGTGGCGCGGGGCTGGTCTCCGGTACCACCGGCATTTCCACCACGCAGCGCCAGGCACTGGACGCGGCGGCCGCGAAGATTCCGCTGGTGTGGGCCTCGAACTTCAGCCTGGGCGTGGCGGTCCTGGACGAACTGGTCGAGCGCGCCGCGCAGGCGCTGGCTGGCTGGGACTGCGACGTGGTCGAATCGCACCATACGCAGAAGAAGGATGCGCCGTCGGGGACCGCCCTGACCCTGGGCGCCGCCGCGCAGCGGGGTGGGGCGGAGCCGCATTACGCCAGCCTGCGTGCCGGTGACATCGTTGGCGAGCATCTGGTGCAGTTCACCGGGCTGGGTGAGCGCATCGAGCTGGTGCACCGGGCCACCAATCGCGACATCTTCGCCCGTGGCGCGTTGTTCGCCGCGCGCCAGCTGCACGGCCGCGCGGCCGCCAGCTACCGGGTCCGCGACCTCCTGCAGTAGAACGGTAGTGCCGGCCGCTGGCCGGCAACCTCGTGATTCCTCGGGTCGGATCCCTTTCCAGCGGAAAGGGCTCCGACCCCATCTGAGGGCGCCTGGGGTCAGAGCCCTTGCCATTCGGGAAAGGATCCGACCCCGCCTCCGGCCCGCAGCGCGCCTTCCGCGCCGCCGGATTGAAATGAATACGCAATCGCCTGTTCATAAAGCAACAGAACCGCTGGCGCGAGCGCCCCGGCAGCGCTACAATTCGCACTCGCCGAATCACGAAAGCCGGACCGGTCCCAGACCGTACGTCCGCGCTTTTTTGCAACCGGATTTCCGTGAAGCGCAGGCGTGACTTCGGCACCCCCTCGGTAGCCAAAGTGAGAATTCCGTGACCCAAGCCGCAATCCTCGTCCTCGAAGACGGCACCGTATTCGAGGGCGAATCCGTAGGCGCGCCCGGCCTGTCCGTCGGTGAGGTGGTGTTCAACACCGCCATGACCGGCTACCAGGAAGTGCTGACCGACCCGTCCTACGCCCGGCAGATGGTCACGCTGACCTATCCGCATATCGGTAACACCGGCATGACCGACCAGGACGATGAAGCGTCCAAGGTGTGGTCGGCCGGCCTGATCGTGCGCGACGTTCCGCGCCGTCCCAGCAACTGGCGCAGCCAGGTGTCGCTGCAGGACTGGCTGATCCAGCGTGGCGTCGTCGCCATCGCCGGCATCGATACCCGCAAGCTGACCCGCATCCTGCGCGAGAAGGGCGCGCAGAACGGTGCGCTGATGGCCGGTGACATCGACGTGGAAAAGGCACTGGAAGCCGCCCGCAAGTTCCCGGGGCTCAAGGGCATGGATCTGGCCAAGGTCGTCACTACCGAGAAGACCTACGTCTGGACCGAGGGCCAGCTGGACCTGGATGCCAACGCCTTCGTCAGCGTGCCGGCCAAGTACAAGGTCGTGGCCTACGATTTCGGCGTGAAGACCAACATCCTGCGCATGCTGGCCGAGCGCGGCTGCGAGGTCACCGTGGTGCCGGCACAGACCCCGGCCGCCGAGGTGCTGGCGCTGAAGCCGGACGGCGTGTTCCTGTCCAACGGCCCGGGTGACCCGGAACCGTGCGACTACGCGATCGCCGCGATCAAGACCTTCATCGACGTGAAGATCCCGACCTTCGGCATCTGCCTGGGCCACCAGCTGCTGGGCCTGGCCTCGGGCGCGCAGACCGTCAAGATGGGCCACGGCCACCACGGCGCCAACCACCCGGTGCAGGATCTGGACAGCGGCCGCGTGATGATCACCTCGCAGAACCACGGCTTCGCGGTCGATGAATCGACCCTGCCGCCGACCCTGCGCGTGACCCATCGTTCGCTGTTCGATGGCACCAACCAGGGCATCGCGCGCACCGACGTGCCGGCGTTCTCGTTCCAGGGCCATCCGGAAGCCTCGCCGGGCCCGCACGATGTCGGCCCGCTGTTCGATCGCTTCGTGGTGCTGATGGAAGAGGCCAAGGCCTGATGCGCAACCTCGCGCTGCTGCTGCCGCTGCTTTGCGTTGCCGGTCTCGCCTCGGCGGCGCCGGCGAGCGAAGCCGCTTTGGCGGACGTGATGCGGACGTTGCACAAGGACACGATGGGAGCCTCGTCGGCCGAAATGATGGTGGCCGAAGTGCCGTCGCTGAAGGTGCTGCCCGAGGGCGACCGCCAGTGTGCCCGCAGCGCCCTCCATGCGGTGCTGATTGGCCAGGCCAGGCAATCGGTGATCAACGATCTTGGCGACGACGGCGACACCGTCATCGCCGAATGGGCGCGCTTCCTGGACACCCCGTCAGGCAAGGGCTACCTGGCCCTCGAAGGCGCCGTCAGCGCTGCCGAGGCCGAGGCCATCGATGTGCAGAGCGAGCAGTACCAGTCCGTGTTCGCGGCGTTCCTGGCCAGCCCGGCGCACACGCGCCTGACGGCCAGTTTCAGCCGCCTGGCGATGCCCGGCGACCTGCCGGAGCAGCTGGCGAAAGGATTGCAGGACCAGTGCCGGATTGCGCTGAACCCCAAAGAGATTTCCTGATCGACAGCGTGCGATCACTCCCCCTTGTCACGCTGTACTGACTTAGAGAAGAAAATGCCCAAGCGCACTGACCTCAAGACCATCCTCATCATCGGTGCTGGCCCGATCGTCATCGGCCAGGCCTGCGAGTTCGACTACTCTGGCGCCCAGGCCTGCAAGGCCCTGCGCGACGAGGGTTACCGCGTGGTGCTGGTCAACAGCAACCCGGCCACGATCATGACCGATCCGGAGATGGCCGACGCCGTCTACATCGAGCCGATCAACTGGCAGACCGTCGAGAAGATCATCGACAAGGAGCGCCCCGACGCGCTGCTGCCGACCATGGGCGGCCAGACCGCGCTGAACTGCGCGCTGGACCTGGCCGATCACGGCGTGCTGGAGAAGTACAACGTCGAGCTGATCGGTGCCAAGCGCGAAGCGATCCGCATGGCCGAAGACCGCGAGCTGTTCCGCGTAGCCATGAGCGAGATCGGCCTGGAGTGCCCGAGCGCCGCCGTCGCCCATACCCTGGACGAAGCGCTGGAGATCCAGACCCGCGTTGGCTACCCGACCATCATCCGCCCGAGCTTCACCCTGGGCGGCAGCGGTGGCGGCATCGCCTACAACCGCGAAGAGCTGGTCGAGATCGTCAACCGCGGCCTGGAACTGTCGCCGACCACCGAAGTGCTGGTGGAAGAATCGGTGCTGGGCTGGAAGGAATTCGAGATGGAAGTGGTCCGCGATACCGCGGACAACTGCATCATCGTCTGCTCGATCGAGAACCTGGACCCGATGGGCGTGCATACCGGTGACTCGATCACCGTGGCCCCGGCGCAGACCCTGACCGACAAGGAATACCAGCGCCTGCGCGATGCCTCCATCGCGGTGCTGCGCAAGATCGGCGTCGATACCGGCGGCTCGAACGTGCAGTTCGGCATCAACCCGACCACCGGCCGCGTGGTCGTGATCGAGATGAACCCGCGCGTGTCGCGCTCCTCGGCGCTGGCCTCCAAGGCCACCGGCTTCCCGATCGCCAAGGTCGCTGCCAAGCTGGCCGTGGGCTACACCCTGGACGAACTGAAGAACGAGATCACCGGTGGCCTGACCCCGGCCTCGTTCGAGCCGTCGATCGACTACGTCGTCACCAAGATCCCGCGCTTCGCCTTCGAGAAGTTCCCGGCCGCCGATGCGCGCCTGACCACCCAGATGAAGTCGGTGGGTGAGGTGATGGCGATGGGTCGCACCTTCCAGGAGTCGGTGCAGAAGGCCCTGCGTGGCCTGGAAACCGGCAAGGTCGGCTTCGACCCGACCGGCCTGGACCTGGCCAACGAAGAAGACCTGCAGACCCTGCGTCGTGAGCTGAAGGCACCGGGTCCGGAGCGCCTGTTCTTCGTCGCTGACGCGTTCCGTGCCGGCATGAGCGTGGAAGAGATCTACGCGCTGTCGTTCATCGACCATTGGTTCCTGGACCAGATCGAGGAAATCATCGCGGCCGAAGTGGCCGTGGCCGCCGATGGCATCGACGCACTGGATGCGGCACGCCTGCGCAAGCTGAAGCGTGCCGGCTTCTCCGACGCCCGCCTGGCACAGCTGACCGGCACCAACGAAGCGGCCATCCGCGCGCTGCGTCGTGCGCACAAGGTGCGCCCGGTCTACAAGCGCGTGGACTCCTGCGCCGCCGAGTTCGCCACCGGTACCGCCTACCTGTACTCGACCTACGAGGACGAGTGCGAGGCCGCGCCGAGCAACCGCGACAAGATCATGATCCTGGGCGGTGGCCCGAACCGCATCGGCCAGGGCATCGAGTTCGACTACTGCTGCGTGCACGCGGCACTGGTGCTGCGCGAGGATGGCTATGAAACCATCATGGTCAACTGCAACCCGGAAACCGTGTCGACCGACTACGACACCTCCGACCGACTGTACTTCGAGCCGCTGACCCTGGAAGACGTGCTGGAAATCGTCGAGCTGGAACAGCCGAAGGGCGTGATCGTGCAGTACGGCGGCCAGACCCCGCTGAAGCTGGCGCGCGCGCTGGAAGCCAACGGCGTGCCGGTGATCGGCACCAGCCCGGACTCGATCGACCTGGCCGAAGACCGCGAGCGCTTCCAGCAGCTGGTCGACACGCTGGGCCTGAAGCAGCCGCCGAACCGCATCGCCCGCAATGACCAGGAAGCCCTGCTGCTGGCCCGCGAGATCGGCTACCCGCTGGTGGTGCGCCCGAGCTACGTGCTGGGCGGCCGCGCGATGGAAATCGTCTATGGCGAATCCGACCTGGCCCGCTACGTGCGCGATGCGGTGAAGGTGTCCAACGATTCGCCGGTGCTGCTGGACCGCTTCCTCGACAATGCGGTCGAGTGCGACGTCGACATCATTGCCGACAAGGATGGCAACGTGCTGATCGGTGGCGTGATGGAGCACATCGAGGAGGCCGGCGTGCACTCGGGCGATTCCTCGTGCTCGCTGCCGCCGTACTCGCTCTCGGCTGAAACCCAGGCCGAACTGCGCCGCCAGGTGGTGGAGCTGGCCAAGGCCCTGAACGTGGTTGGCCTGATGAACACCCAGTTCGCCATCCAGAGCAGCGACGACGGTGCCGACACCATCTACCTGCTGGAAGTGAACCCGCGTGCCTCGCGCACCGTGCCGTTCGTGTCCAAGGCTACCGGCATGCCGCTGGCCAAGATCGCTGCACGCTGCATGGCCGGCAAGACTCTGGCCGAGCAGGGCGCGACCAAGGAAATCGTGCCGGATTACTACTCGGTGAAGGAAGCGATCTTCCCGTTCGCCAAGTTCCAGGGCGTCGATCCGATCCTCGGGCCGGAAATGCGCTCGACCGGTGAAGTGATGGGCGTGGGCCGCACCTTCAACGCCGCCTTCGCGCGTGCGCAGGAAGCCGGCGGCATCAAGGCTCCGCCGATCGGCAAGGCCTTCGTCTCGGTGCGTGATCCGGACAAGAAGCGCGTGCTGCCGGTGGCCAAGGCGCTGCTGGCGCGCGGCTACAGCCTGGTTGCGACGCGCGGCACCGCCGCATGGCTGCAGCAGCACGGCATGGACTGCGAGATCATCAACAAGGTGGTCGAAGGCCGTCCGCATATCGTCGACTCGATCAAGAACGGCGAGATCGTCTACATCGTCAACACCACCGAAGGTCGTTCGGCGATCAACGACTCGTTCTCGATCCGTCGCGAGGCGCTGCAGCACCGCGTTACCTACTCGACCACCATTGCCGGCGCCAAGGCGCTGGTGGATTCACTGGAATTCCGCGGCACCGGCCCCGTCTGGTCGCTGCAGGAGCTGCACAAGGAGTTGAATGCATGAGAGCCCCCATCACCATGAAGGGCGCGCAGAAGCTGCGCGATGAGCTGGATCACCTGAAGTCGGTCAAGCGCCCGAAAGTGATCGCCGCGATCGCCGAAGCGCGTGAGCATGGCGACCTGAAGGAGAATGCCGAGTACCACGCCGCGCGCGAGGAACAGGGCTTCATCGAAGGCCGCATCAAGCAGCTGGAAGGCGAGCTGTCGCACGCCGAGATCATCGACGTGAGCAAGCTCAATGCCGGCTCCAAGGTGGTGTTCGGCGCCAGCGTGACCCTGGCCGATGTGGAAACCGACGAAGAAAAGAAGTACCAGATCGTCGGTGACCTGGAAGCGGACATCAAGCTGGGTCTGATCGCGATTTCCTCGCCGGTGGCACGCGCGATGATCGGCAAGCTGGAAGGCGATTCGATCGTGATCGACGCCCCGGCCGGCCAGCGCGAGTACGAGATCGTCAGCGTCAGCTACCTGGACTGACCCTGTGGCGACGGCGACCCTGCTGTTGCCGGCACGCAGCCGCTTCGCCGCGGCTGCGCTGCCGGACGATGTGGCGCGTGCGCTCGGCCGTGCCACGGCGGTGCAGGTCGCGCCGGGCGAGCGCGCGCAGCTGACGCGCCATTTCACGGTCGCCGCGCCGCACTGGCCGGTGGCCGCGTTGACCCGCCAGCGTGACGTCGGCGATGCCGCCGGCGCCAGCTGGCTGCGCGCCGATCCGGCCTGCATGGTGCCCGACATGCATGGCGCGCGGATGATGGCCTACGGCGAGACCCTGCGGCCGACGCTGGCTGACAGCCTGGCCCTGCTGCCGGTGCTGCAGCCGCTGTTCGCCGATGCGGGATTCGCCCTCGACGCACCTGATCCGTCGCGCTGGTATGTGCGGCTGCCGATCGACCTGGCCTTGCCGGAGTTCGACAGTCCGGACGAGGTGCTGGGTGATGACCTGTTCTCGCACCTGCCGGAAGGCGAGGGCGGCCGCCGCTGGCGGGCGCTGATGACCGAGGCGCAGGTGCTGTTGCACAACCATTCCTGGAACCAGCAACGCGCCGCGCAGGGACAGCAGCCGATCAATTCGCTGTGGTTCTGGGGCGGTGGTGTGATGCCGGTATCGGTCAGTACGCCGCATGCACAGGTGCGCAGCCGCGATGCCCTGTTGCAGGGCCTGGCCCTGGCCGCAGGCGTTGCCGTAGACGGCGAGCAGGCGGTGGATGCACTGGTCGATCTGCGCCAGCTGCGTTCGCTGCAGCAGCTGGGCCATGACGCGATCCGTCCGTTGTTGGCGGCGCTGAAGCGCGGTGAGCTGCAACGGCTGGTGCTGGACTTCGAGGACGGCCTGCAGTTCCAGCTGGACCGTGGCCAGCGCTGGCAGTTCTGGAAGAAGCCGCGGCAGCTGCACGACTGATCCCGGCGTTCCGCCTGTAGCGCCGAGCCCACGCTCGGCTGCTTCGCTATCGAATCTCGGTGACGTAGGTCGGCAATTGCCAGTGCCGCTGGCCCGGGGTGAGGCAATCCGGGCCGATGTATTCCGCGCCCAGGTTCAACCGGGTGCCGTCCCACACCCAGTGCCGGGTCGTGCCGCACGCCTCCTTGCCGGTGGCCACGCCTTCTTCAACAAACACCGCGTGCAGGTCGAGCGGAGACAGCAGGGCGCGGGTGATCAACGTGGGCGAGTACGGTGGCCGGTCGCGGATCAACCACGTGCCCGCTGGAATGTTGTAGCGATCGCGTGTACAGCTCAGCTGCGCAAGTACATGGCGGGCGTCCACCCGCTCGATGCCCAGCCGGCGCGAGGATTCCCCGGCACAGTCCTGGCGGGCGGCGGCGACAGGCTGCAGCAGCTGCAGCAGGTCCGCGCGCTCGCCAAGCCTGGCATCTTCCTCACGGGTCTCGAGCCGCAACGGCGGGGCGTCCAGCGGCGGCGCAGCGGCGGCGGCAGGCACACTCGATTCCGACCGCGAGCCCTTGCTCATCAATGCGCCGGGGGTCTGTGCGCGGCCCTGCACCTGGTCCATCTTCAACAACAACGTGCGAGCGCCCAGACCCGACAGCGGCCAGGCATGGCCCGCAGCGTCGTGCATCTCGATCTGCCTGCCATGTGCCAGCGCCTCGATCAGCGCCATCACGTGGCGCGCGGGCAGCTCCAGGCCGAGGTCGGGGGCCTCCATGTGGCCGATGGCACCCAGGTCCTTGCCGTCGACCCGTAGCCGCACGCTGCCTTCCAGCGCTGCGGTCGCCGGGCTGTGGGCTGAGGCATCAAGGTCCTCGGCCATCGACAGGCGGCCGGTGACGGCGGTCTGCGGTCCGCCGGCGCGTTCGAACAGGATGCTCAGCATCAGCGGTGCCGACGGGCCGAAAGCGGCCAGCCGGCAGGTGCCGGTGTTGTCGCAGGCCATGAAGGCGTCGCGTTCGAAGAAGGCGGCGCCGGTGGCTGCGGCGATCGACGCGAAGGGGAGCACAAGCAGCGATGCCAGCAGCAATGCCTTCAGCAACGGATGCGCAGGCAGCCGGGGAAGCGTGCGCATTCAACGCACCTCGCTGATCAGGGTCGGCAGCATCCAGTGCCCACCCGGCATGCCGCGGCACAGGCCGGTGCTGAAGGCGCTGCTGGCCACGAAGCGGTGTCCATCCCAGGTCCAGTCCGCGCCGGACACGCAGTCGCCGATGCCACGGCCCTTGTAGCGTGCGAACAGGGTGCGCTCGTCACGGCTGAAGCCTTCTGCTTCCAGGGTGACCGTCTGCGCTGCGAACGGCGCTCGATCGCGCGCGATCCAGAAGCCATTGCTGTAGTTGTACGCCCCCATCTGACATAGCGCCTGCACCAGTACATGCTGGTCATCGAGCCGTTCGATCACCATCTCCGGGGTTCCGGTGTACTCGACCAGGCGCGGGCAGTCGTCACTGTTGCCGAGCGTGGCGATCAGCGCGGCGCGCAGCGCTTCGCTGCTGCCGAGCGCGGCATCGCTGGCACGGGGAGCCGCCACGGCGCCGCGTACGATCACCGGCATCGCCCGTGCCGGCGGCACGCTCGCTTCGGCGCGCTTGCCACGCCGTACCAATGCGCCGGGCGTGCCCACCCGGCCCTGTGCCTCGTCCATCTTCAGCAGCACGGCGGCCGCGCCCCGGTCGGAAATCGGCCAGCGCGTGCCGCGATGATCGATCACCTCGATGCGCGCCTGGCCGGGCAGGGCGGCCAGCAGGGCAGCAACCTGCGCCGGCCGCAGCGTCACCTGCTGGTCGGCACCGGTGTCCTCTGCACGGCCCAGGTCACGGTCGTTCAGCAGCAGGCGCAGTGAACCTTCCGGCGCTGCGCTTTCGCCATCTTCACCCACCCGCAGGCGTGCCTTCACCGCGGTGCCGGGGCCGCCGTCACGCTCCAGCATCAGCGCCATCAGGCTGTCTGCGTTCTCCGGCGCGTAGCCGGCGGCACGGCAGGTGCCGGTGTTGTCGCAGGCAAGCATCCAATCGTGGTGCACGAATTCGATGCCGGGCGTTGGCGGTGTGCCTGCGCCTGCGGCGTGGGCAGCGGGCGCGAGAAGCAGGCTGGCAAGCAGCGCGGACAGCGGGTGATACATGGCGAATTCCCTTTCAGAAGCGCGCAAGCATGGGCGATCGTCACGCCTGCGCCAAGCCTGGGCCGAGCCAACCGGGCTGCGCGCGGTATCATGCCCGGGTCTTCCGCAACCCGGCGATGCCGATGTCCCTTGCCGCCGATGCCGTGCAGTCGTCCTCCGATACGCCGATGATCCGCCGCCGCGATGCGGTTGCGCCGGGTGCATGGCCGGACGGTACGCTGCCACTGCTGGCCCGTCTCTACGCCAGCCGGAGCGCCGCCACGCCGGAGCTGGCGTTGCCGAAGCTGGGCAGCCTGCATGCGCCCGAGCTGATGACCGGCATCGACGATGCCGTCGGCCTGCTGCTGCAGGCCATCGCCAACGACAAGCGGATCCTGGTGGTTGGCGATTTCGATTGCGACGGCGCTACCGCCTGTGCGGTCGGCGTGCGCGGCCTGCGCATGCTCGGCGCGCAGCACGTCTTCCACGCGGTGCCGAACCGCATGGTGCACGGTTATGGCCTGTCGCCCTCGCTGGTTGACGAGCTGGCGGCCCTGCAGCCGGACCTGCTGGTCACCGTGGACCATGGCATCGCCTGCCACGCCGGTGTCACCGCGGCCAAGGCGCGCGGCTGGCAGGTGCTGGTCACCGACCACCATCTGCCGGGCCCGCAACTGCCGCCGGCGGATGTGATCGTCGATCCGAACCTCGACGGCGACGCGTTCCCCAGCAAGTCACTGGCCGGTGTGGGGGTGATCTTCTACGTGCTGATGGCGTTGCGCCGGCAGATGCGCGAGGCCGGTGTCTTCGCCGATGGCAAGGGGCCGGACCTGACCACGCTGCTGGACCTGGTGGCCGTTGGCACGGTGGCCGACCTGGTGGCGCTGGACCCGAACAACCGGGCGTTGGTGAGTGCCGGCCTGCGTCGGCTGCGTGCAGGCCAGGGGTGCGTCGGCCTGCGTGCGCTGATCGAAGCGAGCGGCCGCGATGCCGCGCGGCTGACCGCCACCGACATCGGGTTCGCGCTGGGGCCGCGGCTGAACGCTGCCGGCCGTCTGGAAGACATGGCGCTGGGCATTGCGCTGCTGCTGACGGAAGACCCGCGCCAGGCGCGCGAGATCGCGCAGACGCTGGAGCAGATCAATGCCGAGCGGCGCGCGGTGCAGCAGTCGATGACCGACGATGCCGAGCAGGCGTTGACCCGCGTGGTGCTGGACATGGCGGGGCAGCGGCCGGTGGCCGCCTGCCTGTTCGACGCCGATTGGCATCCGGGCGTGGTCGGCCTGGTCGCCTCGAAGATGAAGGATCGCCTGCATCGCCCGGTGATCGCCTTTGCCCCGGCGGAGCCCGGCGCCGACATGCTGCGTGGCTCGGCGCGCTCGATTCCCGGCCTGCATATCCGTGATGCGCTGGCGCTGGTCGATGCGCGCCACCCTGGCTTGATCGAACGCTTCGGTGGGCATGCCATGGCCGCTGGCCTCAGCCTGCGGCTGGATCATGTCGAGGACTTCAAGGCGGCCTTCGTGGCGGTGGTGCTGGAGATGCTGGACCCGGCTGCGCTGCAGCAGCAGGTGCTGAGCGACGGCGAACTGGCGGCTGACGAACTCGACCATCGCCATGCCGACGCGCTGCGCCTGGCCGGCCCGTGGGGCCAGGGCTTCCCGGAGCCACTGTTCGACGGCCATTTCGAAGTCGCCAACTGGCGCGTGCTGAAGGAGCGCCACCTGAAGCTGGAGCTGCGCCTGCCGGGCGTGCCCGGCACCTTCAACGCGATCCACTTTGGCGGCTGGCACGGCAACGCACCGGATCGCCATGTCCACCTCGCCTACCGACTGGCCTGCGACGACTATCGCGGCGGCACCGCCATCCAGCTGATCGTCGAACACTGCCTCCCCGCCTGACACCTAAAAAGGGGACGGAGGGAATTAAGTCGTTTGTGCCTTGTTTGCCGATTGCGACTTAATCCCCTCCGTCCCCTTTTTTTACTTCGGTGACCAGCAGGGGGAGTTCCCAGGTGCCGCCGGGGACGCCGCGGCACAGGCCGGCCGCCGCTTCCGAGGTGGCGACGAACGTGCGGCCATTCCAGGTCCAGCTGCCATGCGACATGCAGTCGGCCAGGCCACGGCCCTTCTGCGCGGCGATGATCTGGCCGTTGTCGTAGTCGATCGCATCGCTGGTCACCCACTGTGCCTGGAATGGGGCCTGCCGGCGGGCGACCCAGTAGCCGTCACCGCTGTTGTAGGCCCCCCGCCAGCAGGGCACGTTGACCAGAACGTGCTGTGCGTCGAGCGGCCGGACCTCCAGCGCTGAATTGCTCAGCGGAATATCGGCATCGGCCTCCAGCAGGCCCTCGCAACTGGGGTCCGGTAGCGTGTGCCGCAGCGCTGCACGCAGCGCCGGCGAGGCGGCCAGGCGGGCGAGTGCCGGGTCGTCGTGGCTCGCATCCAGGCTCGGCGCGCTGTGCACCACCGGCATCGGCAACGCTGCCGGCACGCGGGCTTCGGGACGGTTGCCCTTGCGCATCACCGCGCCGGGCGTGTCCAGGCGGCCCTGGTATTCGTCGATCTTCAACAGCGCCGCCGCGGCCCCCTTGTCCGACAGTGGCCAGCGATGGCCGGCAGCGTCGGTCACGCTGATCCCACCGTCGCGCACCAGGGCCGACAGCAGCGCGCAGGTCTGGGCAGCGTTCAAGGTGTGCATGCCTTCACCCCTGGCCGCCGCCAGCAGGCCCAGATCCTGCTGATGGATGCGCAGGTGCAGCGTGCCCCTGGGCTGGGTCAGTCCCTCCTCGGGGCGCAGCAAGAGACGTCCCTCGATGGCCTGGTCGGGGCCGCCCTTGCGGGTGAGCAGGACGCTCAGGGTGCTGGTGTCGTCGGTCGCGTAGCCGGCCGCGCGGCAGGTGAGGGTGTTGTCACAGGCCACGACCCAGTCGTGGTGCTCGAAATACAGGCTCCTGGCCGGTGTGGCGGCGTTAGCGTTCAGGGCGCCGGCCAAGGCCAGTACGGTGGTCAACAGAGGCAATCGCATCGGCATCCTTGCACGTGTGGGAGAGTGGGGCATGGTGCCTGCCGTCGGGGGCGATGAAAAGCCGCGCAGCCTGCAACCCCGTTGCGGTCGTTCGCGCGTTCAATGGTCCACGATCCCACTGGAGCCCCGTCATGCTCTTCGCCCGTTGCTGCACTGTGGTGTTGCTGATCCTCGCGGCCTGGCCCGCCAGCGCCCAGGTCCCCCGCATCGCCCGGCCGCCCGCCGCCCTGCCGCTGCTGATCGCGCCTGCCGCCGAGCGACCGGTGCAGTTGCAGCAGGCGCGCATCGAGGGCGAGGTGCAGGCGGGCATCGCCCAGACCCGGATCACCCTGGAATTCCACAACCCGAACCGGCGCGTGCTGGAGGGCGAGCTGCAGTTCCCGCTGGCCGATGGCCAGCAGATCACCGGCTTCGCGCTGGACATCAACGGTGAGCTGCGCGAAGCGGTACCGGTGCCGAAGGATCGTGGCCGCCAGGTCTTCGAGGAGATCGCCCGCCGTGGCGTCGACCCCGGCCTGCTGGAACAGACGGCCGGCAATCAATTCCGCCTGCGCATCTATCCGTTGCCTGCCGCTGGCAGCCGTCGCGTGCAGCTGGTGCTGCGCGAGCCGCTCGCGTTCGCCGGCAAAGGGTGGCAATGGACGCTGCCGCTGCAGTTTGCCGCCGCTGCCAGCGCGGTCGAACTGAAGCTGCAGGCGCCGGGCGCGGTCACCGCTGGAACGGCGCCGTTCCGCATCGATGCAGGCCAGCTGCAGTGGCAGGGCCGGGGTGCGCAGTTGCCGGCGCAGCTGCAATGGACGCTGCCGGTCGCGCGCCAGGCGCAGGTGCAGGTGGCCCGCTGGCAGGACGGTCACTACCTGCTGGCGCAGCTGCCGGTGCCAACCCGGATCCGGCAGCGCAGCGTGCCCTCGGAGGTGGGGCTGCTGTGGGATGCCTCCGGCTCGGCCGGCCAGCGTGACCGCACGCAGGAGTTCGCCCTGCTTGATCGCTACTTCGCCGCAATGGGCGAGGGCACCGTCGCGCTCAGCGTACTGCGCGACCGCGCCGAGTCGGTACGGCGCTTCCGCATCCGTGCCGGCAACTGGAGCGAGCTGCGTGCGGTGCTGCAGGCGCTGCGTCCGGATGGCGCCAGCGCGCTGGCGCAGTGGCAGCCGCAGCCGAGCGTGAAGGAGTACCTGCTGGTCAGCGATGGCCTGCTTACCTACGGGACGGAAGCCTTGCCGGCGCTGGCAGCGGGTCAGCGCCTGTTCGCAATCAGCAGCGCCGGCGCGCATACCGACACGGTGCGCCTGCGCGGCTGGAGCGAGGCGCATGGCGGCCGTTTCGTCGCGTTGGGCAAGGATCCCGATGCGGCCGCGCGAGCGCTTCTGTCATCGCCGCGGGACGTACAGATCGATGCAGGCCGGGGCGTGCAGGACGTGGTGATCGATCGCCGCAGCGAAGCCCAGGGATGGCTGTGGCTGCATGCCCGCCTCGCCGCTGAGGGCGTGCCGATGCGGGTTCGCCTGGACGGAGGTGAGTGGGAGGCGCTGCCGGCGACGCAGAACAGTGATGACGGCGAGCTGCTGGCGGGGCTGTGGGCGCAGGCCCGGTTGCAGCAGCTCGCGGCCGACCGCCGCGGCAACCGCGAAGCCATGCAGCGGCTGTCGCAGCAGTTCGGCCTGGTCGGTCCGGACACTTCACTGATCGTGCTGGAGACCCTGGAGGACTATCTGCGCTATGCGATCCGCCCGGCCGGCACATTGCGCGCCGACTACGACGCGCGGTTCGCACGACAGGTGAGCGACCGCGCCGCCGCCGATCGCCAGCGCCTGGATGAGGTCGCTGTGCGCTGGAAGGAACGCCAGCAGTGGTGGAGCCGAAGCTGGCCGAAGGGCGCGCCGCCGCAGCTGAAGGGCAGGGCGCTGGAAGTGGCCGCCGCGGATTACGCGATGGAATCGGCGCCGGTGGCGATGCTCGCTGCGCCTGCACCAGCGGCACCGCCTGCCCCGGCGCCGGTGGCTGCGGCAGCCGAGCAGCGCATGCAGGCCGCCAGCGCGCGCGCGCGCCGATCGGCCACTGCATCCGGCAACGCGCTGGATTCGGTGGTGGTGACCGGCAGCGTTGCCGCGTCGCCGGCCGCTGCCAATGAGGGCCAGATCGGTATCCAGCTGGCCGCGTGGCAGCCGGACTCGGCGATTGCCCGGCGCCTGCGCGAAGGCCCGCCCGCGCAGTTGTACGACCGCTATCTGGCCGAGCGCGAGGCGCATGCGGACAGCAGCGCGTTCTTCCTGGATGTGGCCGATCTGCTGCTGGCGCAGGGGCAGCGCGAGTTGGCGCTACGGGTACTGTCGAACCTGGCCGAGATGGAGCTGGACAACCGCCACCTGCTGCGGGTGCTGGGTTACCGGCTGATGCAGGCCGACGCACCGGCGTTGGCGGTGCCGGTGTTCGAGCAGGTGCTGGCGATGGGCCAGGAAGAGCCGCAGAGCTTCCGCGATCTTGGCCTGGCGCTGGCGGCAGCCGGCAAGCCGCAGCAGGCGCTGCTGCCGCTGTACCAGGTGGTGGTGCGGCCGTGGGACAACCGCTTCGATGGCATCGCGTTGATCGCGCTGGATGAGCTGACCAACCTGGTCGCGCGCAGCACGCCACGCCTGGACACCCGCGCGATCGATCCGCGGCTGCTGCAGGCGATGCCGCTGGACCTGCGCGTGGTGCTGTCGTGGGATGCCGACAACAGCGACATGGATCTGTGGGTGACCGATCCGAACGGCGAGCGCGCCTACTACGGCAACCGGTTGACCTACCAGGGCGGGCAGATGTCGCAGGACTTCACGGGGGGCTATGGTCCCGAGCAGTTCTCACTGCGCAACGCCAAGCCCGGGAAGTACAAGGTGGAGGCGAACTACTTCGGCAGCCGCCAGCAGCTGGTGACCGGCGCCACCACGCTGATGCTGCGCCTGACCACCCAGTGGGGCACGCCGAAGCAGAAGGACCAGAGCGTCACGATGCGCTTGAAGGACCGCGCCGAGACCGTGCTGGTGGGCGAGTTCGAGGTGAAATGACCGCGGTGGAGCCGGGCCAGCCGAGCGATGCTGGGTGGTCCGGGTGTAGCGCCGAGCCAATGCTCGGCTCAGGGCCGAATCAGCCGAGCATGGCTCGGCTCTACAGGGGCATTCGTGCAGGGTGGCTTGGATGTAGCGCCGAGCCAATGCTCGGCTCAGGTCCGGGACGGCCGGGCAGGGCCCGGCACTGCACAGGGAATCCAGCGCGCGAGCACCACACCGCCGCCGAGGATCAGCAGGGTGCCGAGGGTTTGCCACAGCAGGACGCTGGCGGCGCCGTCAGGCAGCGGAACGCGGTGCGCCAGCGCATCGATGATCGGTCGTGCCAGCAGGTAGACCGCCACCACGCCGAGCACACCCAGCACCCGCTGCGCGATACCCTGGGGATTGGCCGGCCAGCCGCGCCACTGCAGCCACGTCACCAGCAGGCTGAGTGCCAGCAGGCGCGCGGCCTCGCCGGTTGGCACGAGGTGCGTCAGCAGCGAGGTCCACGCCAGCGCCAGGCCCATCCCCAGCAGCAGCGGTGTCTGCCAGCGCCGGTTCGCATGCAGCCCGGGCATCAGCTGCCACGCCAGTACTGCCACGCCGATGCCGACCAGCCATCCGGCCAGCACGTCGGCCAGGAAATGCCGGCCCAGGTACATCCGTGACAGCGCCATCAGCAGCGGCCAGCCGAATGCCAAGGCCCAGCGCAGCCAGCGGCGGCGGATGCCGAACGCCAGCAGCAGGCCGACGCAGGCCGCGGTGGCTACGCCGACATGGCCACTGTTGAAACCGTAGTCGGCATCGGGCTGGGCGCGCAGCATTGCAATGGCCTGTGCGTCGGGCAGTGACCAGAACGTGCGCCCGCCACCGTCGACCACGAACGGGTGCGACGGCACGCCTTTATCCAGCACGCGCGCGTCCACGTCCGAAGGGCGGGGCAGGGCGGCACTCTGCTTGATCGCGTGGGTGGCACAGGCCATCAGCAGCACGGCCAGCATCACGCACAGGCCGGCACGCAGCCGTGCACCGAACGCGCACAGCAGGATCAGTGCGGTGTAGGCCATTTCGTAGCCGAGCAGGCTGATGAACTGCATCAGCGTCAGCACCCAGCCGGCGTCGAAGGTCTGCTGCAACCACAGGTGCCAGTGCGTCTGGAACATCCGTTGTCCTCAATCGGTAGGGGCGAGCCCGCGCCGGGCTCATGGCAGAAGCCGCCGGGCAGCGGTCCGGCGTCGCAACGCTGGGGTTCTCATTGGGCTCCGGACGATAGCGGATCCGCACGCAGGCCGAACAGGGGGCGCAGCCAGCGCGTTCGCCGGATCAGCAGTTCGTGGATCAGCAGGCAACCGGCGAGGGTGCCGGCCACCAGCAGTGCCGGTTCCAGCCACGGGCCCAGCTGCCAGGGCCGCAGCAGGTACAGCAGCACGATCAGCACGGTCTGGTGCAGGATGTACCAGCTGAACACCGCTTCCCGGCAATAGCCCAGGCCGCGCCAGGGGCGGTCCAGCAGCACGCGCGCCCAGCCGAACAGGGCCAGCAGCATGCACCAGGTATAGAGTGCGCGGCCGACACGTTCGGTCTGGGCCCAGGGCAGGGCCTGTACCCAGGCATCCACTTCACCGGCCTGCGGCAGGCGCGACAGCGCGCGGATGCCCAGCTCCAGGCACAGCCCCAGCACGGCCAGGGCCAGGGTCAAGCGGCGCCCGCGTACCAGCAGTTCCCAGCCGCGTTGCCAGCGTGCCGCCAGGAAGCCACCCAGGAACAGCGGCAACGACTCGGCATGCACGTACACGTCGTCCAGCAGCGCGTGGCTGGGTGGCCAGCGCGGCATCAGCACCAGCAGGGCCCAGCTCAGCCAGGCGACCGGCAGCACCAGCAGCACCACGCACAGCAGGCGGTCCCCCAGCAGCCCGGGCGGCAGCAGCGGGCGCAGCGGACGCAGCAGGCTGGCCAGGACGACCGCCAGTACCGTGTAGGGAAGCAGGTAGGCCAGGTACCACAGGTGGTTCCAGGTGAAGCCGTAGGCGGCCCCGGTGAAATGGGCGTCCGGCCACGGCCGGAACTGCCAGTAGCGCCACAGGAAATGGGCCAGGCCGGGTGCCACGTCGCCCTTGTCGAGGGCCTCGCAGTAGGCCTGCAGGGACACCACCGCGACGATGCCGAACAGCAGGGGCAACTGCAGGCGCCAGCAGCGACGCAGCGTGTGCCGCAGCCGCCCGTGTTCGGGCAGCGACAGGCCCAGGGCGATGCCACTGATCGCGAACAGCAGCGGCATCCGCCAACGGTTGAGCGCGATCATCGGCCATTGCAGCCACTCGAAGGTGTAGGCGCTCTTGAGGTGAAAGTCCCAGCCGGCCACATAGGCCATGCCGGCGTGATAGAGGATCAGCAGCGCGAACGCGGCGATGCGCAGGGTGTCCAGATCGTGGCGACGGTGCATGGCGATGGGTATCGGAAGGTGGCTTCACCATCCGCTGCCCCCTTCCGCGCGGCCAGCGCAGGGGGGGCAATGGGGGCCGCGCGGGGGCCAATGGTGGCGTTGCCGGGACCAATGGCCGGTGCGGTCGCGGCTGGATCGGCAACAATGACCGGCATGGAAAATGGAACTCCGGCGGCGCTGCCCGTCCCCGTTGCAGAATCGCCGCGCCGTGGGCTGGCGGCCGCATTCTGGTCGCTGCTGTTCCTCGGCACCGCCGCGGGCAACGTGCTGGCACAGTGGATGCGCGCGTTACGTGATGCGCAGCCTTTCCCCGCGGCGGCGACGTCCATCGAAGAATTCAGCAGCGCGCTGGCCAGCCTTGGCCTGCTGGTGCTGCTGCACGCGGGGGCGCGGCGCTGGCCGTTGCATGCCGATACCTGGCGGCGCCGGATCGGCATCTACGTGCTGGGTGGGGTCGCCTGGTGGCTGCTGCACGTCAGTGGCATGGTGCTGTTGCGCAAGCTGGCCTTCGCGCTGGCCGGCCAGCACTACACCTATGGTGACTGGCCGACGCAGTGGTTCTACGAGTTCTTCAAGGATGTGCAGACCTACAGCCTGCTGGTGATCGCCGTGCACGCCGCGGCCTGGTTCGGCCGCCAGCGGCAGGGCGAGGCGCACCTGCTGGCGCCGCCCGACGAGGGCCCGCCGGTGGAGCCGGTGGAACGCCCACAGCACTTCCTGGTACGCAAGCTGGGCAAGGAGTTCCTGGTTGCTACCGCGGACGTTGAGTACGCCCAGGCGGCCGGCAATTACGTGAACCTGCGGGTACGCGGTCACGATTACCCGCTGCGGATCACCATGGCGGTGCTGGAGCAGCGGCTCGATCCAGCGGTGTTCCTGCGCCCGCACCGCAGCTGGCTGATCAACCGCGATCAGCTGCGCTCGATCCAGCCGCTGGACGGGGGCGAGGCCCTGCTGCACATGGCCGACGGGGCCAGCGTACCGTGCAGCCGGCGCCAGCTGCCGCTGCTGCGGCAGGCGCTGGGCGGGGCGGCTGGGTAGCGTCGACTGCGGGGCGACCTTCGCGCGCCGCACGGGCTTCAGCGCAACCTGAATGAAAAGCCGTCGACGGGCAGTCGACCCCACCAGCCGTCAGGTTGCAGCCTGGAGGCCGGCCATGGCCCCTCATGCCGGGCGGCACCGGCCTGCGGTATCATTGGCAGTCATCTTTTGAATGCATAACCGCCGACATGATCGAACTGAATCCTGTCCGCCAGCGCATCACCGATCTGACCGATCGCGTGCTGTCGCTTCGGGGGTATCTTTGACTACGACGCCAAGAAAGAGCGTCTTGAAGAAGTAACGCGGGAGCTGGAAAGCCCCGACGTCTGGAACAACGCCGAGTATGCCCAGAACCTGGGCCGCGAGCGTTCCAGCCTGGAAAAGACCGTGGGCGGCATCGCCTCGGTACTCGACGGCCTGGCCGATGCCACCGAGCTGCTGGAGCTGGCCGAGTCCGAACAGGACGAGGACACCGCACTGGCCGTGGTCGCCGACCTGGACAAGCACCAGGCGCACGTCGAGAAGCTGGAATTCCAGCGCATGTTCTCCGGCGAGATGGACAACGCTGCCGCGTTCGTCGACATCCAGGCCGGTGCCGGCGGCACCGAAGCCCAGGACTGGGCCGAGATCCTGCTGCGCATGTACCTGCGCTGGTGCGAATCGCGTGGCTGGAAGACCGAGCTGATGGAAGTCTCCGGCGGCGACGTTGCCGGTATCAAGTCGGCCACGCTGCGCGTGGAGGGTGACTATGCCTACGGCTGGCTGAAGACCGAGACCGGCGTGCACCGCCTGGTGCGCAAGTCGCCGTTCGACTCGGACAACCGTCGCCACACCAGCTTCACTTCGGTGTTCGTGTCGCCGGAAATCGACGACAACATCGACATCACCATCAATCCGGCCGACCTGCGTACCGACGTGTACCGTTCGTCCGGTGCCGGTGGCCAGCACGTCAACAAGACCGAGTCGGCGGTGCGTATCACCCACATCCCGACCAACATCGTGGTGGCGTGCCAGACCGGCCGCAGCCAGCACCAGAACCGCGACAACGCGATGAAGATGCTGGCCGCCAAGCTGTACGAGCTGGAGATCCAGAAGCGCAACGCCGAGAAGGACGCGGTGGAAGCCACCAAGTCCGACATCGGCTGGGGCAGCCAGATCCGCAACTACGTGCTCGACCAGAGCCGTATCAAGGACCTGCGCACCGGCATTGAACGCTCGGATACGCAGAAGGTGCTCGACGGCGACCTGGACGAGTTCGTCGAGGCCAGCCTGAAGGCCGGCCTGGCCGTGGGCTCCAAGCGCGTCGATGCCTGATCGGCACGCCTGCGCCGATATCATCGCCTTCCGCAACGGAGGGCGATGATGCGCAGCGAGAGTGAACGCAAGGAACTGGGCGGCTTCCTCAAGGCCTGCCGTGCACGTGTTGATCCCGCCACGCTCGGCCTGCCGGCCGGGCGCCGGCGTACGCCCGGCCTGAAGCGCGAGGAGGTAGCGCTGGCGATCGGGGTCAGCGTCAGCTGGTACACCTGGATCGAGCAGGGCCGCGAAGTGCGTGCCTCGCCCGAGGTGCTGGAACGGCTGGCACAGGTGTTGCGCATGAGCGATGACGAGCGCGCCTATGCGTTCGCGCTGTCCGGTTACGGCGTGCCGCTGGAGTCGCCCGACGAAAGCGTGACCGATGGCCTGCGCCAGCTGGTGGAGGCGATGCAGCCGATCCCGGCCTATGTGCGCAATACCCGCTTCGACATCCTGGCGTGGAACCCGGCCATCGCCGAGCTGTTTGTCGACTACAGCCAGCTGGCGCCGCACGAGCGCAACACGCTGCGGCTGATGTTCCTGTACCCGCCGTACCGCTCGCTGATCCTCAACTGGGAGGAGATGACCCGCGGCCTGCTGGCAGGCTTCCGCGCGGCCATGGCGCAGGCGCCGGACAAGACCCCGTTCCTGGCCCTGGTCGAGGACATCGCCGCGCACAGCGAAGTGTTCCGCCAGTGGTGGCCGGAGCACGATGTGCGTCGATTCGACGAAGGCGCGAAGAAGCTGAACCACCCCACGCGCGGGCTGCTGGACCTGCAGTACGTGGCGCTGGTGCCGGAGAGCCGGCACGACCTGTCACTGGTGACCTACCTGCCGCGGAAGTAGGGCGGCGGCGGCGGGGCTTGCAGCCCTTTCCCGCGCGGCCTGTTGTAGAGCCGAGCCGATGCTCGGCTACGTTTCGTTCCAATTTCGAAACAGTCGATTCCGATGGAGATTCATCCACGCATGGCGCGGATCTACGGGCCGCCATCCCACTGAATGCAGGCCTTTGACCTGACGTTGCGCTGGCCTCTGCGGGTGCAGGGCGCAGCCCTGCCGATAACCCCATTCAGGCAGGTAAGTGCAGGTCACAGGATAAGCAGACGCCTTGTTGCATCCCGCGAACGGGTCCACATTCCTGTGCAGGAGACGGGCCGCCGCCCGTTGTCGAGACACCAGGAGACCTGCATGTCCGCTGCCCCCAGCACTGCCATTTCCCGCGATCCGGCCACCGGCCAACAGATCGCCAGCCATCCCTTTGCCAGCGACGCCGAGCTGGATGCGATCCTCGAGCGCGGCCAGGCCGGCTTCAGCGCCTGGAGTGCCAGCAGCCTCGAACAGCGGGCACAGGTGCTGCGCGCGATGGCCGCCGTGCTGCGTCGCGACCGGGAGGCGCTGGCTGCGCTGGCCACCGCCGAAATGGGCAAGGTCCAGGCCGAGTCGCTGGCCGAGATCGAAAAGTGCGCCGTGCTGTGCGACTGGTACGCCGACAACGGCGCGCGGTTCCTGCGCGATGAGCCGACCCAGGTTGCCGACGACAAGGCCTATGTGTCCTACCTGCCGCTGGGCGTGGTGCTCGGCATCATGCCGTGGAACTTCCCGTACTGGCAGGTGATGCGCGCGGCGGTTCCGATCCTGATGGGGGGCAATGGCTTCCTGCTGAAGCCGGCCGAGAACATCGTCGGCACCGCGCAGCTGCTCGACGCCGCCTGGCGCGATGCCGGATTGCCGGATGGCGCCTTCATCGCCGCCAACATCAGCCGTGAAGGTACCAGCCGCGCGATCGCCGATGACCGCATCGCGGCCGTGACCCTCACCGGCAGCGTGGCCGCTGGCCGCAGCATCGCCGCGCAGGCCGGGCAGGCACTGAAGAAGGTGGTGCTGGAACTCGGTGGCTCGGACCCGTTCATCGTGCTGGCCGATGCCGATCTTGATGCCGCGGTCGATGCGGCGGTGGCCTCTCGCTTCCAGAACACCGGGCAGGTCTGCATCGCCGGCAAGCGCATCATCGTCGAAGAGCCGGTCTACGAGCGGTTCGTGGCGCAGTTCTGCCAGAAGGTGCAGGCGCTGACCGTGGGCGATGGCCGCGACGCCGGCAACCGGATCGGCCCGATGGCGCGCCAGGACCTGCTCGAACAGCTTGACGCGCAGGTGCGTGCCTCGGTCGATGCCGGCGCGCAGCTGCTGGTCGGTGGCCACCAGCTCGACCGGCCGGGAGCGTTCTACGCACCCACCGTGCTGGCCGGCGTGGAGCCGGGCATGCAGGCCTTCGATACCGAGACCTTTGGCCCGGTCGCGTCGATCAGCCGTGCGCGCGACGCCGATCATGCGGTGGAGCTGGCCAACCAGAGCGAGTTCGGCCTCAGCGGCAACCTGTGGACGGCTGACCGCGCACGCGCGATGCAGCTGGCGCGCCGGCTGCAGACCGGCGGCGTATTCGTCAATGGCTTCTCCGCCTCGGACCCGCGGGTGCCGATCGGCGGGGTGAAGAAGAGTGGTTTCGGCCGCGAGCTCTCGCACTTCGGCATCCGCGAGTTCGTCAACGCGCAGACGGTGTGGTTCGACCGGCGTTGACGCGCAGCTTCCCTCGTTCCTGCAACGATCCATCCCCAGTCCAGCGAAAAGGACCGCATTCCCATGTCCAAGGGTTCAGACCTGCTCGTCGCCGCGCTTGAAAACGAAGGCGTCGAGCGCATTTTCGGCATCCCCGGCGAGGAAAACCTCGACGTGGTCGAGTCGCTCCGCCATTCCAGCATCGAACTGGTCATCACCCGCCATGAGCAGGCCGCGGTGTTCATGGCGGCCACCTATGGCCGCCTGACCGGCAAGCCGGGCGTGTGCCTGGCCACGCTCGGCCCGGGCGCACTGAACTTCACCACCGGCGCTGCGTATGCGCTGCTGGGTGCGTGGCCGGTGATCCTGATCACCGGCCAGAAGGGGATCGTCGCCAGCAAGCAGGCGCGCTTCCAGATCGTCGACATCGTCAGCACGATGAAGCCGCTGACCAAGCAGGCGCGGCAGATCGTCTCGGCGCGCACCATCCCGACCATCGTCCGCGAAGCATTCCGGGTTGCCCAGGAAGAGCGGCCGGGCCCGGTGCTGCTGGAACTGCCCGAGGACATCGCCGCCGACCAGGTCGAGGGCGTGGCGCTGATCCCGCCGCATGTGGTGGACCGGCCGGTGGCCAGCCCGGAGGCGCTCGAGCGCGCGGCGGACATCATCCGCGCCGCCAAGCGCCCGCTGCTGATGATCGCCTCGGCGGCATCGCGGCCGCAGTCCAGTGAGGCGCTGTCGGCGTTCGTGCTGCGTGCGGGCATTCCGTTCTTCACCACGCAGATGGGCAAGGGCGCGGTGGCTGGAGGCTCGGGCCTGTACATGGGCACCGCCGCGCTGACCGAACGCGACTACGTGCACATGGCGATCGACCAGGCCGACGTGATCGTCACCATCGGCCATGAGGTCACCGAAAAGCCGCCGTTCGTGATGCGTCCGGGCGGGCCGACCGTGATCCATATCGGCTATTCGCAGGCAGCGGTGGAGCAGGTGTACTTCCCGCAGGTCGAGGTGATCGGCGATATCGGCCGCTCGCTGACCCAGCTGGCCGAGCGCATCGAAGGCGCGGTGCCCAACGCCGCCGCGCTGCTGCCGCTGCGCGCGACCATCCTGGAGCATCTGGCCGACCGTGCCGAAGAAGACGGATTCACCCCGCAGCGTCTGGTCCACGATGTGCGCCAGGTGATGCCGCCGGACGGCATCGTGGCGCTGGACAACGGCATGTACAAGATCTGGTTTGCCCGCAACTACCGTACCCAGGTGGCCAATACGCTGCTGCTGGACAATGCGCTGGCGACGATGGGGGCGGGCCTGCCGTCGGCGATCATGGCCTCGATCCTGTATCCGCAGCGGCGGGTGCTGGCGGTGTGCGGCGACGGCGGTTTCATGATGAACAGCCAGGAGCTGGAGACCGCGCGCCGGCTGGGCCTGAACCTGGTGGTGCTGATCCTCAACGACGGTGCCTACGGGATGATCCGCTGGAAGCAGGCGGTGGACGGCTTCACCGATTATGGAATGACCTTCGGCAACCCGGATTTCGTCAAGTACGCCGAGGCCTACGGCTGCCGGGGCCACGACGTGACGGCCATCGACCAGTTCGTGCCGACCCTGGAGGCGGCGTTCAACGAGGGCGGCGTGCACCTGGTGTCGGTGCCGATCGACTACTCGGAGAACGAGCGGGTGCTGGTGGACGAGCTGCGCCAGGCGTTCCCCGGAACCCGCTAGGGCGGGGTCCGGCCCGGTAGCCGGGAGGGGGTCAGCCGCAGGGCCGGGGCAGGGTGGTTTTGGTATGCTGTGGAACCGGCTGTGCCGGGTGCAAGATCCCCCCTCACTACACGATTCCCGCAGATCCATGAGCGAAGCTACCGATACCCCCCCCGTCGACGAAAACAAGTTGATCGCCGAGCGCCGTGAGAAACTCAAAGCGCTGCGTGGGCAGGGCATCGCGTACCCGAACGACTTCCGTCGCGAGGACTTCGCTGGCCGTCTGCAGGAAGAATTCGCTGACGCTGCGCAGTGGACCGCCGAGGCGCTGGAAGGCAATGGCCGCCAGGTGAAGATGGCCGGCCGCCTGATGGCCAAGCGCATCATGGGCAAGGCCAGCTTCGCGCAGATCCAGGACGAGTCCGGTCGCATCCAGCTGTTCCTGCAGGGCGCGGCGCTGGGCGATGCCTACACCGCCTTCAAGGGCTGGGACGTGGGCGACATCATCGCCGTCGAAGGCGGCCTGACCCGCACCAAGACCGGCGAGCTGTCGGTCAAGGCCGAATCGATCCGCCTGCTGACCAAGTCGCTGCGCCCGCTGCCGGACAAGTGGCATGGCCTGGCCGACGTCGAGCAGCGCTACCGCCAGCGCTATGTCGACCTGATCGTGACCCCGGAGTCGCGTGCGGTGTTCATCAAGCGCTCGAAGATCATCCGCGCCATGCGTGCCTGGCTGGACAACCGCGACTTCCTGGAAGTCGAGACGCCGATGATGCACTACATCCCCGGCGGCGCGGCGGCCAAGCCGTTCACCACCCACCACAACGCGCTGGACCTGGACCTGTACCTGCGCGTGGCGCCGGAGCTGTACCTCAAGCGCCTGACCGTGGGTGGCCTGGAGCGGGTGTACGAGATCAACCGCAATTTCCGCAACGAAGGCGTCAGCACCCGTCACAACCCGGAATTCACCATGATGGAGCTGTACGAGGCCTACGCCACGTACAACGAGATCATGGACCTGACCGAAGGCGTGATCCGTGACGTGGCCAAGACCGTCAACGATGGCTCCACCGAAGTGGAGTGGGACGGCGCCAGGATCGACCTGGGCCCGGCGTTCCGCCGCTGGCGCATGGACGAGGCGGTGCGTCACCACAACCCGGAAATCTCCGCCGCCGACTGCACCGACCGCGATGCGCTGCTGCGCCATTGCGAGCGCCTGAAGATCAAGGTCAAGCCGTCCTACGGCTGGGGCAAGCTGCTGCTGGAGATCTTCGAAGCCACCGTCGAGCACACCCTGATCCAGCCGACCTTCATCACCGACCACCCGGTGGAGGTCTCGCCGCTGGCCCGTGCCAACGACAACGATCCGGGCTACACCGACCGCTTCGAGCTGTTCGTCAACGGCAAGGAACTGGCCAACGGCTTCTCCGAGTTGAACGACCCGGAGGACCAGGCGCAGCGCTTCCAGGCCCAGGTGGCGGCGAAGGAAGGCGGTGACGACGAGGCGATGCACTACGACGCCGACTACATCCGTGCGCTGGAGTATGGCATGGCCCCGACCGGCGGCCTCGGCATCGGCGTCGATCGCCTGGTGATGCTGCTGACCGGCAGCAGCTCGATCCGTGATGTGCTGCTGTTCCCGTACATGCGTCCGGAGCAGTAAGCCGAGTTTCTGACTCATGATTGTGCGCGCCGTCGCGAAACGAGACGGCGCGATTGACGCGTCCCGCACTCGGCGTATCGTTAATGCACTACCTTGACGCCTGTTATGGCTTGATCGGCGCCAGGGGGATGACGCATTGTGGAGAGTCCGCTTCACAATGCGATGACGATCATGAACCGGGACGTATGACACGGGAGTCAGGCCGATGCAGGGTGCGAGCGTTCGCAGCGGCAGAGTATCCTCGCCTGCTGATGATCCAGCGTGGTCGAGAAACCAGGCAGAGTACGCGTTGAACATCGTCATTGTTGACGACCAGACGTCCGCGCGGACGATGCTGCGTCACGTCATCGAGGACATCGCGCCGGAACTGAGCGTGTATGACTTCGGTGACCCGCTGACCGCATTGGCCTGGTGCGAGGCGCATCCGGTCGACCTGCTGCTGCTCGATTACCGCATGCCGGAGATGGACGGGCTTGAGTTCGCCCGTCGTTTCCGTCGCCTGCCCAAGCACCGCGACATTCCCGTGATCCTGATCACCGTGGTGGGCGACGAGCCGATCCGGCAGGCCGCGCTGGAAGCGGGTGTCATCGATTTCCTGGTCAAGCCGATCCGCCCGCGCGAACTGCGCGCGCGCTGCTACAACCTGTTGCAGCTGCGCCAGCAGACCGAGAACGTGAAGCAACGCGCGTTGTCGCTGGAACAGCGCCTGCTGGCCAGCATGCACGAGGTCGAGGAACGCGAGCGCGAGACCCTGTCACGCCTGGCCAGGGCGATCGAGTTCCGTGATGCCGGCACCAGTGCCTACCTGGAGCGCATGGCGCGGGTGGCCGGGCTGATCGCCGAGCAGCTGGGCCTGCCGGAGGAAGACGTCAAGCTGATCGAGATGGCGGCGCCGCTGCATGACATGGGCAAGATCGCCATTCCCGATGCCGTGCTGCTCAAGCAGGGCAAGCTCAACGACGAGGAGCTGGCGATCATGCGCCGGCACCCGCGCATCGGCCATGAGCTGCTCAGCGGCAGCCAGAACCGCTTCATCCAGGTCGGCGCGCTGATCGCACTGCGCCACCACGAGCGCTACGACGGCAGCGGTTACCCGGATGGCCTGGTGGGCGAAGCGATCCCGCTGGAGGCGCGGATCGTGGCCGTGGCCGACGTCTTCGATGCATTGATTTCTCCCCGTCCGTACAAGGAAGCATGGACCATGGAAGCCACACTGGCTTATCTGTACGCCCAGCGTGGCCGACTGTTCGATCCGCGTTGCGTGGATGCGCTGATGCGCGGCCACTCGCAGCTGATGGACATCTGCGCCCAGCACTCGACGGCATCGACGCGACCGGGTGGGTGACATGCAGGACCTGTTCGCACGCGTGAAGCGCCGGCTGGCGCAGCGTCCGGATTCGGAGCATGGCCAGGCGATCGTGCGGGTGGTGCTGATCTCGCTGATCCTGGTCTACGTGCTGCTGTCGGGCGCCCGCCTGCACCGGCTGGAGCAGTACCAGGGCGTGCTGGCGACGGTCCTGGTAGGGCTTGGACTGTCGCTGCTGCTGTTTGCCTGGCTGTTGTGGCAGCCGGGGCGCTCCGACCCGCGGCGGGTGATCGGGATGCTGGCCGACTATGGCCTGATCGCGGTCGGCATGATCCAGATGGGCGAACCACTGGCCTGGGTGTATGCCGTGGTGATGTGGGTGACGGTCGGCAACGGATTGCGCTTCGGGCCACGTTACCTGGCCGCCGCCATCGTGATGGCGATGGCCAGTTTCGGCGCCACCGTGCTGTTGACTCCGTACTGGCAGGCCAACCCCGGCCTGGCCCTTTCCCTGTGGCTGGGACTGCTGGCGGTGCCGTTGTGCTGCTCCTCCCTGCTGCGCCGAAGGATGCGACATCCGACCATGGATACCCCCCCTGCTGCCGTCCCGTCACGCTCGCTGCTGGCCCGCTTCAAGCAGCGCCTGGCCGGCCGCGAGGACAGCGAACACGCGCAGAACCTGATCCGCATCGTGATCACCGCGTTGTTCATCAGCTACCTGGGCTGGCGCTCGCTCAGCGGTGGCGGTGAAGCGCTGACCACGACCTGGTTGATCCTGGCGTTCGAACTGACCATCTCCGCCGGCCTGCTGACCGCGATCCTGATCCATCCCGGCGTATCGCATGTGCGCCGGGTGATCGGCATGCTCACCGACTACACCTGCATGGCCTGGATCATGACCATCCAGGGCGAGCCGGCCGCGCCGCTGTATGCGGTGATGCTGTGGGTGACGATCGGCAACGGCATGCGCTACGGCAGTACCTATCTGCGCGTGGCCACGGCCATGGGCTGCCTGGCCTTCCTGTGCACGGTGATGTTGTCGCCGTACTGGCGCAGCCACGACTACCTGGGCTGGGGCCTGCTGCTGGGCCTGGGCGCGATCCCGCTGTACTTCGATTCGCTGCTGCATGCACTCACCCGTGCGGTGGCCGAGGCGCGCCAGGCCAACGAGGCCAAGAGCCGCTTCCTGGCCAACATGAGCCATGAGTTCCGCACGCCGTTGAACGGCCTGGCCGGCATGACCGAGGTGCTGGCCACCACCCGCCTGGACGACGAGCAGCGCGAATGCCTAAACACCATCCAGGCGTCCACCCGCAGCCTGCTGGCGCTGGTGGAGGAGGTGCTGGACATCTCCGCGATCGAGGCCGGCAAGGTGCGCGTGGAATGGCACGAGTTCGCGCTGGCCGACGTGCTGCAGGCGATCAACCTGATCCTGACCCCGCAGACCCGTTCGAAGTCGCTGGATTACCGCGTGCAGGTGGACGACAACGTGCCGCCGCGCCTGCTCGGCGATGCCGGCCATCTGCAGCAGATCCTGCTGAACCTGATGGGCAACGCGGTCAAGTTCACCGACAGCGGCTATGTGCACCTGCGCGTGTCCAGCCCCGATGCGCTGGGCAGCGAGCGGGTGCGCCTGCGTTTCGAGATCATCGATACCGGCATTGGTGTGCCGGTGGCGCTGCGTGGCCGCCTGTTCAACGCGTTCGAGCAGGGCGATGTCGGCCTGGCGCGCCGCCACGAAGGTACCGGCCTGGGCACCGCCATCGCCAAGGGCCTGGTCGAGTCGATGGGCGGCCAGGTCGGCTATGCGCCGAACAGTCCGCGCGGCAGCGTGTTCTGGGTCGAGATCACGCTGGATGTGGCCGAGGTCAGCGCGGCGCCGGCAGCGCCCGCCGAAGTGGCCGAAGCCGGCAATGTCATCGCGTTCTCCAATCCGTTCCTGCGCCATCGTGCACGGGTGCGCAGCCTGCGGGTGCTGGTGGCCGACGACCACGAAGCCAACCGCATGGTGCTGCAACGGCTGCTGGAGAAGGCCGGGCACAAGGTCACCTGCGTCAATGGTGGTGCCGAGGTGCTTGATGCCCTCGAGCAGGCCAGCTATGACGCAGCGATCGTCGACCTGCACATGCCCGGCATGAGCGGCCTGGACCTGCTCAAGCAGCTGCGGGTGATGCAGGCCAGCGGCATGCCCTATGTGCCGGTGATGGTGCTCAGCGCCGATGTCACCCCCGAGTCGATCCTGCGCTGTGAACAGGCCGGCGCGCGCGCCTTCCTGGCCAAGCCGGTGGTGGCCACCCGCCTGCTGGAAGTGCTGGCCGACGTGGCGGCCAACACCCGTGCCGACACCGGCATCCAGTCGGTGCCCGCGCTGCCGGTCGGCGACGGCGTGCTGGATACGGCGGTACTGGACGAACTGGCCTCCCTGGGCATGGGCGATGGTTTTGAACGCAAGTTCATCGACCAGTGCCTGGTCGACGTGGATGCGAGCATGGGTCAGCTGCAGGCCTGCGGCGAGCGCCAGGCCTGGGAGGATTTCCGCGAGCACGCCCACGCACTGCGCGGCGTGGCGAGCAACCTGGGTCTTGTCCAGGTTGCCGCCTCCAGTGGCGAGATCATGCGCATGGCGGACTGGCAGCTGAAGGGCGAGTGGAACACCCGCCTCGGCAACCTGGTGGCCGCCCTGCGCAACGGCAGGAATGCGCTGGCCGCCCGTAGTGCGGGAGCACCGCACCGCGACGACAGTGAGCGCAGCCCGTCCTGAACCGCCGGGCTGTCAGGCCGGGTCGCCATTGCGCCGGGCCTGTGCCCGCACCAGCCGATCCATCGTGCGCAGGGACTTCTCGCCGAGCTGCATGGCAGTGTCCACCCAGATCTCGGTGATGCGCATCATTTCGTGCAGCGGGACCATGCTGGCGATCTCGTTGACTTCGCGCATCGCCGCCCAGGCATGCGGAATGCGCTTGCTGTCCTTGATCACCTGTTCCACCGCGGCAACGCCTTCGCCCACCGGCACCACGATGTCGACCAGGCCCATCTCCTTCAGCTGGTAGGCGGTGTAGAGATTGCCTTCCAGCATGATCTTCTCGGCCAGCCGCGGGCTGATCCGCTGGCACAGGAAGGAGTAGGCGCCCATGCCGGGGAACAGGTCGAACAGCACCTCCGGCAGGCCCATCAGTACGCCTTCCTCGGCGACGATGGTGTGGCAGCTCAGTGCCGCCTCGAAGCCGCCGCCCAGCGCATTGCCCTGCACCAGGGCGATGCTGTGTGCACGCGCGCCGAGACCGGCGTGGAAGGCGTGCACCCCGCGCACGCAGCGCTGGGCATAGTCGAGCAGGCGGGCACGGTCGCCTTCGCGGATCAGGCGGCAGAACAGTTCGAGGTCGCCGCCCAGGTTGAACACGTCACTGTCCGAAGCCAGCACGACATGGGGCGACAGCACGTGCGAGGCGCTGAGGCGATCGCCGAGCTCGCGCTGGTAATCGACGATGTCATCGACCAGGCGCGAGGCAAAGCACGGCCGGCCCGGCTGGTTGACCAGGTTGGCATGCATGTGGATCCAGTAGACATCCCGCTCCGGCTCTTCGGTGATGCGCAGGGTGGGGTGCTGCGAGGGGCGGGTGATGATGGGGCGTACTGCAGACATGGGAGTTCTCCGAGTGACCGTCCGGCCAACCGCAGAGCGGACGGAGAAGAGTGAGGGGGCGAGCTGAACGTGCGGCGGCGACTGATTCTATGCACCCCTCGTGAACCGCCCGCAAGCGTGCTGCCGGCCATGTTCCGGCAACAAAAGGGCCCCGCCGTCGCCGGTGGGGCCCCAGAGGCTTCACGATGTCCCGAAACCCTTACTGGGCGGGCGTATCACGCAGCTCGCGACGGAGAATCTTGCCGACGTTGGTCTTCGGCAGCTCCTTGCGGAACTCCACGATGCGGGGGTGCTTGTAACCGGTCAGGTTTGCCCGCGCGTGTTCCTTGACCATCTCGGCGGTCAGGTTCGGGTCCTTCTTCACGATCACCACCTTCACCACCTCGCCGGACTTCTCGTCCGGTACGCCGACCGCGGCCACTTCCAGCACGCCCGGCATCATCGCGATGACGTCCTCGACCTCGTTCGGGTACACGTTGAAGCCGGACACCAGGATCATGTCCTTCTTGCGGTCGACGATGTAGAAGAACCCGTGCTCGTCCATCTTCGCCATGTCGCCGGTGTGCAGCCAGCCGTCGGCGTCGATCGCCTTCTCGGTCTCCTCCGGTCGCTGCCAGTAGCCCTTCATCACCTGCGGGCCCTTGATGCACAGCTCGCCCACTTCACCCAGTGCCAGGATGTTGCCGTTGTCGTCCTTGATGCAGGCATCGGTGGACGGGATCGGCAGGCCGATCGAGCCGTTGTACTCGGGCAGGGTGAGCGGATTGATGCAGGCCGCCGGTGAGGTCTCGGTCAGGCCGTAGGCCTCGACCAGGGTCACGCCGGTGGTCTTCTTCCAGCGCTCGGCCACCGCGCGCTGCACCGCCATGCCGCCACCCAGGGTGAACTTGACCGAAGAGAAGTCGATCTCGTCGAAGCCGGGGGTGTTGAGCAGGCCGTTGAACAGCGTGTTGACGCCGGTGATGGCGGTGAAGCGGGTGCCCTTGAGCTCCTTGACGAAGCCCTTCATGTCACGCGGGTTGGTGATCAGGTGGTTGCAGCCACCGAACTTCATGAAGACCAGGCCGTTCGCGGTCAGCGCGAAGATGTGGTACAGCGGCAGGGCGGTGATGATCACTTCCTTGCCCGGCTCGATGCCCGAGGTCGACAGCCACGCCGATGCCTGCTGCATGTTGGCAATCAGGTTGCGGTTGGTCAGCATCGCGCCTTTGGCCACGCCGGTGGTGCCACCGGTGTACTGCAGGAAGGCGATGTCGTCATGGTCGATTTCGACCGGCGGAAGCGTGTGTCGGCTGCCCAGCTTGAGCGCCTGCTTGAAGCGGACCGCGCCCTTGATGTGGTAGTTGGGCACCATCTTCTTGACGTACTTCAGCACGAAGTTGACGATCGCGCCCTTGGCGCCGAGCAGGTCGCCCAGGCCGGTGGTGATCACGTGCTTGACCGGCGTATCGGCGATGACCTGCTCGACGGTGTCGCCGAAGTTGTCGACCACCACCAGTGCGCTGACGCCTGCATCGACCAGCTGGTGCTTGAGTTCGCGTGCGGTGTACAGCGGGTTGACGTTGACCACGGTCAGACCGGCGCGCAGCACGCCGAAGGTGGCCACCGGGTACTGCAGGCAGTTGGGCATCATCAGGGCGACGCGGTCGCCCTTCTTGAGCTTGAGCTCGCCCAGCAGGTAGGCGGCGAACTGCTCGACCAGGGTGTTGGTCTCACCATAGGTGATGACCTTGCCGAAGCTGGAGTAGGCCGGGCGGTCGCGGAATTTCGCGACGGAAGCGTCGAAGACCGAAGCTACCGAATGGAACTCGTTGACGTCGATTTCGGCGGGAACGCCTTTCGGATAGCTCTGCAGCCAGGGACGATCCAGACTCATATTCCCCCTCCAGGAATCGTGATGTTTTAGGTTCCGGCCCTGAGCGTATCGAGAATGGCCGGTCATTGCAGCATACCCCGGCGTAGGGAAAACGCGAAGAGGCCCCGAAGGGCCTCTTGCTCTGGTCATGCCGGCCGCTGGCCGGCATCTGCTCTCTTTCCGGTAGTGCCGGCCGCTGGCCGGCATGACCTGGCCCCAGGCGGGCCGCCTGCGTCAGCCCTGCTTGCGCACCGGCGCGCCGTTGGCCTTGTAGTAGGGCGCAGTGCTGCGCGCCAGCGGCGTGCGGCCGCGGATCACATCGGCCAGCTTCTCGGCCATCATGATGGTCGGCGCGTTGAGGTTGCCGGTCACCACCTGCGGCATGATCGAGGCATCGACGATGCGCAGGCCTTCCAGGCCGTGCACGCGGCCCTGGCCATCGACCACCGCCATCGGATCGTCGGCGTGACCCATCTTGTTCGAGCACGACGGGTGGTAGGCGGTCTCGGCATGCTCGCGCACGAACGCATCGATCTGCGCATCGGTCTGCAGCGCGCTGCCCGGCGAGATTTCGCGGCCGCTGTACGGGGCCAGCGCGGGCTGCGCGAAGATCTCGCGGGTGATGCGGATGGCCGCACGGAACTCGCGCCAGTCCTGGTCGTGCGACATGTAGTTGAACAGGATGCTCGGGTGTTCGCGCGGGTCCTTCGAGCGCACGTGGATGCGGCCGCGGCTGGGCGAGCGCATCGAGCCGACGTGCATCTGGAAGCTGTGCGCCTTGATCGGGTTCGAGCCGTTGTAATTGATCGCCACCGGCAGGAAGTGGTACTGCAGGTTCGGCCAGTCGAACTCGGCATCGCTGCGGATGAAGCCGCCGGCCTCGAACTGGTTGCTGGCGCCGATGCCGGTACCCAGGAACAGCCACTCGGCGCCGATCGCCGGCTGGTTGTACAGCTTCAGTGCCGGGGCCAGCGATACCGGCTTCTTGCACTCGTACTGCAGGTACATCTCGAGGTGGTCCTGCAGGTTGGCGCCGACGCCGGGCAGGTGGTGCACCAGGTCGATGTCGAGGCTGCGCAGCAGATCGGCCGGGCCGACGCCCGAGCGCTGCAGGATCTGCGGCGAGGCGATGGCGCCGCCGCACAGCAGCACTTCGCGGCGTGCGGTGGCACGCTGCGGCTGCTCGTTGTGCAGCCACTGCACGCCCACCGCACGCTTGCCCGAGAACAGGATGCGGTCGGTCAGCGCGTGGGTGACGATGGTCAGGTTCGGGCGCGGCTTGGCCAGGTCCAGGTAGCCGCGGGCGGTGCTGGAGCGGCGGCCCTTCGGGGTCACCGTGCGGTCCATCGGGCCGAAGCCTTCCTGCTGGTAACCGTTGAGGTCGTCGGTGCGCGGGTAGCCGGCCTGCACGCCGGCCTCGACCATCGCGGCGAACAGTTCGTTGTTGCCGGCCTTGGGCGTGGTCACGCGCAGCGGACCGTCGCCACCGTGGTAGTCATTGGCGCCGATGTCGCGGGTTTCCGCCTTGCGGAAGTAGGGCAGGCAGTCCAGGTAGGTCCAGTCTTCCAGGCCCGGCATGCTGGCCCAGTTGTCGTAGTCCATCGCGTTACCGCGGATGTAGCACATGCCGTTGATCAGCGACGAGCCACCCAGGCCCTTGCCGCGGCCGCAATCCATGCGGCGGTTGTTCATGAAGGGCTCGGGATCGGTCTTGTACGCCCAGTTGTAGCGCTTGCCCTGCAACGGGAAGGCCAGCGCGGCCGGCATCTGGGTACGGAAGTCGAGCCGGTAGTCCGGGCCACCGGCTTCCAGCAGCAGCACGCTGACATCGGCATCTTCAGTGAGGCGGGTGGCCAGCACGTTGCCGGCCGAACCGGCGCCGATGATGATGTAGTCGTACTCGTTATGGGTGCTCATGGGTGTCTCCTGCAGGCCGGGGCGCACTGCATGCAGGCGTCCCGGCGGAATGTCGGATCGGCACGGTGGCCGGACGAAGGGGCGCGCTCAGGGCGCGCCGATCAGAACACGCTGGCGTAGTCGCCCAGTTCTACCTGCACCGACTTGATGCGGGTGTAGTGGCCGAGGGTCGAGATGCCGTTCTCGCGGCCGACGCCGGATTCCTTGTAGCCACCGACCGGCATTTCCGCCGGCGATTCACCCCAGGTGTTGATCCAGCAGATGCCGGCTTCCAGGCGGTGGATGATGCGGTGGGCGCGGCTGACATCCTTGCTGACCACGCCGGCGGCGAGGCCGAAGGTGGTGTCGTTGGCACGGCGCACCACTTCCTCTTCGTCGTCGTAGGCGAGGATGCTCATCACCGGCCCGAAGATCTCTTCCTTGACGATGGTCATGTCATCGCGGCAGTCGGAGAACACGGTCGGCAGCACGTAGGCGCCGTTGGCCAGTGCTCCCTCGGTGGCGCGGCCACCACCGGTGAGCAGGCGGGCACCCTCGGCCTTGCCGCTCTCGATGTAGCGCAGCACGTTTTCCATGTGCGGGAAGCTGGTCAGCGGGCCGAAATTGGTCTCGGCGGCCATCGGGTCGCCGATGCGGATGCGCTTGACGCGCTCGACCACGGCGGCCTCGAAGGCGGCCAGCATGCTGCGCGGCACGAACACGCGGGTGCCGTTGGTGCAGACCTGGCCGGAGCTGAAGAAGTTGGCCATCACCGCGATGTCGGCCGCGCGGTCGAGGTCGGCGTCATCGCAGATCACCAGCGGCGACTTGCCGCCCAGTTCCATGGTCACTTCCTTCAGCGACGAGGAGGCGGCGCTGGCCATCACCTTCTTGCCGGTGGCGACGCCGCCGGTGAAGGAGATCTTCTCGATCACCGGGTGCTCGGTCAGCCACTGGCCGATCTCGCGGCCCGGGCCCTGCACGACGTTGAACACGCCGGCCGGCACGCCGGCTTCGGTGTAGATCTCGGCCAGCCGGATCGCGGTCAGCGGGGTCACTTCGGACGGCTTGAACACCATCGCGTTGCCGGCCGCCAGCGCCGGGGCCGACTTCCACATGGCGATCTGGATCGGGTAGTTCCAGGCGCCGATGCCGGCGACCACGCCCAGCGGCTCGCGGCGGGTGTAGAAGAAGCTGGACTCGCGCAGCGGCAGCTGGATGCCCTCGATGGCGGTGGCCAGGCCGGCGTAGTACTCGACCACGTCGGCACCGGTGACGATGTCCACGGTGGTGGTTTCAGCCAGCGCCTTGCCGGTGTCCAGCGTTTCCAGGTGGGCCAGCTCGTCATTGCGCTCGCGCAGGATCTCGACGGCGCGGCGCAGGATGCGCGAACGCTCCATCGCGGTCATCGCCGCCCAGACCTTCTGGCCTTCGGCCGCGCTCTGCACGGCGCGCTCGACGTCGGCCTGGCTGGCGACCTGCACTTCAGCGATCACTTCACCGGTGGCCGGATTGACGGACGTGAAGGTCTTGCCGCTGGTGGCATCGACCCGCTGGCCGTGGATGTAGAGCTGTTGGACGGGCAGGGTGGTCATGGGGCGTACTCCTTGGAAGGGGGCGGGTGCTGACACGCTTATAGCGCGGCAGCCTGCAACTGGAAGTCGATGTAGCCGTAGGCGATGCGCCGGGATTTCTCGGCGTTGAACTGGCCGCCGACCAGGCTGCCGCGCAGCCACAGGCCGTCGATCATCGCGGCCAGGCCGCGGGCGGCCAGGCGGGCCTGCGGGTGGGGCAGCAGGCGGTTGAACTGGTGGCACAGGTTGGAGAACAGGCGCTGGTCGTTGGCGCGCTGCAGCCGGGCCAGTTCCGGCTGGTGCATGCTCGCGGCCCAGAAGGTGAGCCAGACGCGCATCGCAGTGCCGTTGATCTGGCTGTCGTCGAAGTTGCCATCGACGATGGCACGCAGCTGCTCGCGCGGGTCGTCGCCGACATCGGCGCGGTAGCGGGCGACCGCCTCCTTCAGTTCGCGCAGGATCTGCCGCATTGCAGCATTGAGCAGGCCGTCCTTGTCGCCGAAGTAGTGGGCGACGATGCCGCTGGACAGCCCTGCCTTCTTCGCGATGGTGGCGACGGTCGCATCGGCCATGCCGATCTCGTCGATGGTCTGGAAAGTGGCCCGGATCAGCTGCTCGCGCCGGACCGGTTCCACGCCTTTCTTCGGCATTGTCTCTCCACGGATTGCGACCCGAAGGATCGGGCTGCCGGCCATTATGCTTTTTATTGATTGAACGTTCAATCAATAAACCCTAGGATGCGCTCGCGCCCCACGCCATGGGCCCGGTTTACCGGTCCGGCCCCGCCCATGTGCTCCCTCGGACTTGATGAGACGACCCCATGTCTTCCCTGGCTCATCCCAAGCGTTCGCCCCTGCGCTTGAACCGCTTTGTCTTCTTCAGCTCCTCGGTGTCGATCGGCATCCTCGGGCTGCTCACCGTTCTCTATCCCGAAGGCAGCGAGCATTGGCTGCAGTGGGCGCAGGCCGAGGTGTCGGCCGCGTTCGGCTGGTGGTACATGCTGCTGATCGTGCTGTGCCTGGGCTTCGTGCTGTGGCTGGCGTTCTCGCCGTACGGCCGCATCCGCCTGGGCCACAACGAGGAATCACCGGCCTTCGGCTACGTCGCCTGGGTGTCGATGCTGTTCTCGGCCGGCATCGGCATTGCGCTGCTGTACTACGGTGCCTACGAGCCGCTGGACCATTTCCTCAATCCGCCCGGGCAGCCCGGCGGTACCGTGGCCGCCGGCCGCGAGGCGATGGTGCTGACCTTCCTGCACTGGGGCCTGCACGGCTGGGCGCTGTACGCCCTGGTCGGCGTGGCACTGGGCTATTTCGCCTATCGCCGCGACCTGCCGCTGGCGCTGCGTTCGGCGCTGTACCCGATCTTCGGCGAGCGCATCCACGGCCGCATCGGCGACATGGTCGATGGCTTCGGCATCCTGGCCACCCTGATCTCGATGGTGACCAATCTTGGCATCGGTGCGCTGGTGGTGCAGTCCGGCCTGGTCTACCTGTTCCACATTCCGGATACGCCGCAGGTGCTGGTGGCGATCGTGCTGGTGATGATGGTGGTGGCCACCATCGGCGTGGTGGCCGGTGTCGAGAAGGGCATTGCCTGGCTCTCCAACCTCAACGTGCGCCTGCTGTGCGGCCTGCTGCTGTTCGTGCTGGTCACCGGCCCGACCCTGCACCTGTTCGACGGTCTGATCCAGAACACCGGCGATTACCTGGGCGCGTTCGTGCGCAAGAGCTTCGACATGTACCTCAACGACCCCAAGGGCCGTGAGTGGATGGGCTCGTGGACGCTGTTCTACTGGGCCTGGTGGATTGCCTGGGCGCCGTTCGTCGGCCTGTTCGTGGCGCGCATCTCGCGTGGCCGCACCATCCGTGAAGTGATCATGGGCGTGCTGCTGATCCCGCTTGGCTTCACCCTGGCCTGGCTGTCGATCTTCGGCAACACCGCCATCGACCTGGTGCTCAACCACGGCCAGGCGGTACTGGGCGAGGTGGCCCAGCATGATGCGGCCATGACCCTGTTCAAACTGCTGGAGTACCTGCCCGCCGCGCCGTACGTGGCCGGCGCCGCGGTGGTGATCGGCTTCGTGCTGTTCCTGACTCCCGTCGATTCGGGCACGCTGATGATCGCCAACCTGTGCACCCGCCGTGTTGATGACGGCGTGGAGGACGGCCATGACGCGCCGATCTGGCTGCGCGTGTTCTGGGCCGCGGGCATCACCGTTGCCAGCGTCGGCCTGCTGCTGGCCGGCAATTTCAGCGCGATGCAGACCGCAGTGGTGCTGTGCGGCCTGCCGTTCTCGTTCACCCTGGCGTTCTACATGTGGGGCCTGTTGAAGGCCCTGCGCACCGACCCGGACGCCCCGCGCCGCTGAGCGCCTCTGTAGCGCCGAGCTCTTGCTCGGCTTTACAGGGGGTATCCCAAGCAAAAAGGGCCGGATCCGCAAGGATCCGGCCTTTTTCTCAATCGGGCGCAGGCCAGGCGTTACTTGCCTGCCAGCTGGCGCAGCACGTACTGCAACAGGCCACCGTGGCGGAAGTACTCCACTTCCTTCGGGGTCAGCAGCATCACCGAGACCTCGAAGGTCTTCTTCGTACCATCGGCCTTGGTAGCGGTGACCGTGGCGCGCTTGCTGGCACCATCCTGCAGGCCGGTGATGTCGATCGTCTCGGAACCATCCAGGCCCAGGCTCTGTGCATTCTCGCCGTTGCGGAACTGCAGCGGCAGCACGCCCATGCCGACCAGGTTGGAGCGGTGGATGCGCTCGAAGCTCTCGGCGATGACTGCCTTCACCCCCAGCAGCAGGGTGCCCTTGGCCGCCCAGTCACGCGACGAGCCGGTGCCGTATTCCTTGCCGGCCAGCACCACCAGCGGCACCTTGTCGGCCTTGTACTTCATGGCCGCATCGTAGATCGCCAGCTTCTCCGGCTGGCCGCCGGCGGCCGGGTAGTACAGGGTATTGCCACCTTCTTCGCCACCGAACATCAGGTTCTTGATGCGGATGTTGGCAAAGGTGCCGCGAACCATGACGTCGTCGTTGCCGCGGCGGCTGCCGTAGCTGTTGAAGTCGGCCGGCTGCACGCCGCGCTCCTGCAGGAAGCGGCCCGCCGGCGAGTCCTTCTTGATGTTGCCGGCCGGGGAGATGTGGTCGGTGGTGATCGAATCACCGAACAGGCCCATCACGCGTGCACCGTGCACATCATCGATGCTGCCGGTCTGCATGGTCATGCCATCGAAGTAAGGCGGGTTCTTGATGTAGGTGGAGGCGTCGCTCCACTCGTACAGGTTGCCGTCCGGCGAGGCGATGGTGTTCCAGCGGGTATCGCCCTTGAACACGTCGGCGTAGTTCTGCTTGAACATCTCCGGGCCGATGGTGGCGGCGATGACGTCGCCGATTTCCTTGTTGCTCGGCCAGATGTCACGCAGGAACACCGGCTGGCCATCGCTGCCGGTACCCAGCGGCTGGGTGGTCAGGTCGATGTCGGTGGTGCCGGCAATGGCATAGGCCACCACCAACGGCGGGCTGGCCAGGTAGTTCATCTTCACTTCGGGGTGCACGCGGCCCTCGAAGTTGCGGTTGCCCGACAGCACCGAGGTGACCACCAGATCGCCGGCGGCAATGCCGGCGCTGACTTCGGTCGGCAGCGGGCCGGAGTTGCCGATGCAGGTGGTGCAGCCGTAGCCGACCACATAGAAGCCGATCTTCTCCAGCTCCTTCAGCACGCCGGCCTTTTCCAGGTAATCGGTGACCACGCGCGAACCCGGCCCGAGCGAGGTCTTCACCCACGGCTGGCGGTTCAGGCCCTTGGCGGCGGCGTTGCGGGCCAGCAGGCCGGCGCCGATCATCACCGCCGGGTTGGAGGTGTTGGTGCACGAGGTGATGGCGGCGATGACCACCGCGCCGTCCTTCAGCCGCACCTTGCGGCCTTCCACTTCGATGTCGGCGAAGCCCTTGGCCAGCTGCTCGTTGCCGACCGCGGCGCCGCCGCCTTCGTTGACGAACGAGGACACATCGTCGCTGCGCTTGTCGCGGTTGCTGGTCAGGCCGACCAGGGCCTCACGGTAGTTCTTCTGCACGTCTTCCAGCAGTACCCGGTCCTGCGGTCGCTTGGGGCCGGCCAGCGACGGCTTCACCGTGCCCATGTCCAGTTCCAGCGTGGTGCTGTACTGCGCATGCGGGCTGCCCGGCTCGTGCCACAGGCCCTGTGCCTTGGCGTAGGCCTCGACCAGGTCGATCTGTTCTTCGCTGCGGCCGGACAGGCGCAGGTAGTTCAGCGATTCGGCGTCGATCGGGAAGATGCCGCAGGTGGCACCGTATTCCGGCGCCATGTTGCCGATGGTGGCGCGGTCGGCCAGCGGCAGGTGCTGCAGGCCATCGCCGTAGAACTCGACGAACTTGCCGACCACGCCCAGCTTGCGCAGCATCTGGGTGACGGTCAGCACCAGGTCGGTGGCGGTGGCGCCCTCGGGCAGCTTGCCGGTCAGCTTGAAGCCGACCACCTGCGGGATCAGCATCGACGACGGCTGGCCGAGCATGGCGGCTTCAGCCTCGATGCCGCCCACGCCCCAACCCAGCACGCCGATGCCATTGATCATGGTGGTGTGGCTGTCGGTGCCGAACACGGTATCGGGGTAGGCCACCGCCTTGCCGTCCTTGTCCGCGGTCATCACCACGCGGGCCAGGTTTTCCAGGTTCACCTGGTGGACGATGCCGGTGTTCGGCGGCACCACCTTGAAGTTGTCGAAGGCCTTCTGGCCCCAGCGCAGGAAGCCGTAGCGTTCCTGGTTGCGCTGGAATTCGATCTTGCCGTTGAGGTCCAGTGCGTCGGGCTTGCCGAACACATCCACCTGCACCGAGTGGTCGATGACCAGTTCGGAGGGAATCTGCGGGTTGATCTGCTCCGGCGAGCCGCCGAGCTTGACCACCGCATCGCGCATCGCGGCCAGGTCGACCACGCAGGGCACGCCGGTGAAGTCCTGCAGGACCACGCGCGCCGGCATGAAGGCGATCTCGGTGTCCGGCTCGGCCGCCGGATTCCAGCGGGCCACGGCTTCGATGTGGTCCTTGCCAACGGTGACGCCGCCATCCTCGTGCCGGAGCAGGTTCTCCAGCAGGATCTTCATCGAGTAGGGCAGGTGGGAGATATCGAAGCGCTGGCCCAGCGTGGGCAGGCTGAAGTAGTCGTAGGTCTTGCCGCCGACATTCAGCTGGCTGCGGGTGGAGAACGAATCGCTCATGCGGGGTAACTCCTTCTTGCGGATGGCTTGCAGTGGCCCGTGCGTGGACGGGCCTGCTTGCGGTCGCCGCGGGCCTGGCGGCCCCGGTGGTTCCAGTATGAACCCGATACTGAATGGATTCATCCGGGCCGGGCACCGGCCTGCGGCATCGGTTCCAGACTACAGGGGAAGGTGTATGGCGTATGTCACGTTTGTGGCCGATCCTTTGCGAGGCAAGGGCTGGCGGGTTGCCGGTCCTGTTCAGGGTGGAAGTATGCCCGGGGAAGTATGTATAATTTGTGCATACTCTGGAGGGCCTACCGATGGAAGCCACTGTTGCAGAACGCGGACAGATCACCCTGCCCAAGGCGGTGCGTGATGCCCTCGGCCTGACCAAGGGCACGCTGCTGAAGGTCGAGCTGGACGGCAGCCGGATCATCCTGCGCAAGAGTGTTGACGATGCCATTTCACGGGCACGCGGCAAGTTCGCGCTGGACGGCTTCGAATCGTCCGAGGCCGCCGTGCGCTCGGTGCGCGACGAGGACTGAACCGTGATGATCGCCGTCGATTCGCCGGTGCTGGTCGAACTGCTCAGCAATGGGCCGCAGGCCGATGCGGTGGAGGCCATCCTCCGGCAGAGCCTGGTCGGTGGCCGCGTGGTGGTCTGCGGCGCGACCCTGGCCGAGGTCTGCGCATCGCTGCGGGGCGGCGCCGAGGTGCTGGAAGCGCTGGAAGAAATGGGCGTGCACTTCAACCCGATGGAAGCCAAGTCGGCGCTGCGCGCCGGCGAGATGCACCGCCGCCACCGCCAGCGCAGCGGCAGCCGCCGCAGCCTGGATGAATTCATGGTTGGTGCCCACGCACTGCTGCAGTGCGATGGCCTGATCACCTGGAACGACACGTTTTACCGCGACTACTTCAAGGGCCTGAAGCTGATCGTGCCGCACGCCTGAGCCCACTTTGTTCTTTAACCTACGCATTACCCGGGAGTTGTCATGTTGGAAGCCTACCGCCACCACGTCGCCGAGCGCGCTGCGCTTGGCATCCCGCCGCTGCCGCTGAGCGCGCAGCAGACGGCCGATGTCATCGAACTGCTGAAGAACCCGCCGCAGGGCGAGGCCGAGTTCCTGCTCGACCTGCTGACCCACCGCGTGCCGGCCGGCGTCGATGACGCGGCCAAGGTCAAGGCCTCGTACCTGGCGGCGATCGCCCTGGGCAGCGAGCAGAACCCGCTGATCAGCCGTGAGCGCGCCACCGAACTGCTGGGCACCATGCTCGGCGGCTACAACGTCGCGCCGCTGATCCAGCTGCTGGACGACGCCAGCGTCGGCACCGTCGCCGCCAACGGCCTGAAGAAGACCCTGCTGGTGTTCGATGCCTTCCACGACGTGCAGGAAAAGGCCAAGGCCGGCAATGCCAACGCCCAGGCCGTGCTGCAGAGCTGGGCCGATGCCGAGTGGTTCACCAGCAACCCGGAAGTGCCGCAGAGCCTGACCGTCACCGTGTTCAAGGTGCCGGGCGAAACCAACACCGACGACCTGTCGCCGGCGCCGGACGCGACCACCCGCCCGGACATTCCGATGCACGCCCTGGCGATGCTGAAGAACAAGCGTGACGATGCCGCGTTCACCCCGGAAGAAGACGGCAAGCGCGGTCCGATCCAGCAGATCCTCTCGCTGAAGGACAAGGGCCACCTGGTGGCCTACGTCGGCGACGTGGTCGGCACCGGTTCGTCGCGCAAGTCGGCCACCAACAGCGTGCTGTGGTGGACCGGCGATGACATTCCGTTCATCCCGAACAAGCGCGCCGGTGGCGTCTGCCTGGGCGGCAAGATCGCCCCGATCTTCTACAACACCATGGAAGATGCCGGCGCACTGCCGATCGAGCTGGACGTGTCGCAGATGGAGCACGGCGACGTGGTCGAGCTGCGCCCGTACGAAGGCAAGGCGCTGAAGAACGGCGAAGTGATCGCCGAGTTCCAGGTGAAGTCCGATGTGCTGTTCGACGAAGTGCGTGCCGGTGGCCGCATTCCGCTGATCATCGGCCGTGGCCTGACCGGCAAGGCGCGTGAAGCGCTGGGCCTGGCCCCGACCGACCTGTTCCGCCTGCCGGTGCAGCCGGCCGATACCGGCAAGGGCTTCTCGCTGGCGCAGAAGATGGTCGGCCGCGCCTGTGGCCTGCCGGAAGGCCAGGGCATGCGCCCGGGCACCTACTGCGAACCGAAGATGACCTCGGTCGGCTCGCAGGACACCACCGGCCCGATGACCCGTGACGAGCTGAAGGACCTGGCCTGCCTGGGCTTCTCGGCCGACCTGGTGATGCAGTCGTTCTGCCACACCGCCGCCTACCCGAAGCCGGTGGACGTCAAGACCCACCACACCCTGCCGGAGTTCATCTCCACCCGTGGCGGCGTCTCGCTGCGCCCGGGCGACGGCGTGATCCATAGCTGGCTCAACCGCATGCTGCTGCCGGACACCGTCGGCACCGGCGGTGACTCGCACACCCGTTTCCCGGTCGGCATTTCGTTCCCGGCCGGTTCGGGCCTGGTCGCCTTCGCCGCAGCCACCGGCGTGATGCCGCTGGACATGCCGGAATCGGTGCTGGTGCGCTTCAAGGGCAAGATGCAGCCGGGCGTGACCCTGCGTGACCTGGTCAACGCGATCCCGCTGTACGCGATCAAGTCGGGCCTGCTGACCGTGGCCAAGGCTGGCAAGAAGAACATCTTCTCCGGCCGCATCCTGGAAATCGAAGGCCTGCCGGAGCTGAAGGTCGAGCAGGCGTTCGAACTGTCCGACGCCTCGGCCGAGCGTTCGGCGGCCGGTTGCTCGGTGCGCCTGAACAAGGAACCGATCATCGAGTACCTCAACAGCAACATCACGCTGCTGAAGTGGATGATCGCCGAGGGTTACCAGGATCCGCGTTCGCTGCAGCGTCGCATCGAGAAGATGGAAGCGTGGCTGGCCAACCCGGAGCTGCTGGAGCCGGATGCCGACGCCGAGTACGCCGCCGTCATCGAGATCGACCTGGCCGACATCCACGAGCCGATCGTGGCCTGCCCGAACGATCCGGACGACGTGAAGACCCTGTCCGAAGTGGCCGGTGCCAAGATCGATGAAGTCTTCATCGGTTCGTGCATGACCAACATCGGTCACTTCCGCGCCGCTGCGAAGCTGCTGGAAGGCAAGCGTGACCTGCCGACCCGCCTGTGGGTGGCCCCGCCGACCAAGATGGATGCCTCCGAGCTGACCAAGGAAGGCGTGTACGGCACCTTCGGCGCCACCGGCGCGCGCATGGAAATGCCGGGCTGCTCGCTGTGCATGGGCAACCAGGCGCAGATCCGCGAAGGCTCCACCGCGATGTCGACCTCGACCCGCAACTTCCCGAACCGCCTGGGCCGCAACACCAACGTGTACCTGGGTTCGGCGGAACTGGCGGCGATCTGCTCGCGCCTGGGCCGCATCCCGACCAAGGAGGAGTACATGGCGGACATCGGCGTGATCAACGCCAATGGTGCGGAGATCTACCGCTACATGAACTTCGACCAGATCGAGGAATACCAGGACGTGGCCAAGACGGTCGCCGCCTGAGGGTAGTGCCGGCCGCTGGCCGGCAGCCCGTTGAAATAAAGAACCCCCGGCGCAAGCCGGGGGTTTTTTGTTGCCCGCACGCATTACCGCGATGGATCCGTGATGCAGGCGAAATGGCGCCGATGCCTGCGGTAGAGCCGAGCCTACGCTCGGCTGCTTTTTTGCAGGGAACCCGCAGCCGAGCACAGGCTCGGCTTCACAGAAAAGCGTGGGGCGATGCTCCCTGCATGGCGTCACCTCTGCGATCACGCGCCGCGCCGTCCGTTAAGCGCCAATTTCGCCGTCTCACACAGGAACTGCTGTTCCTCCGGGCTGCTGCGCTGGCGGTAATACGCGCGTTGCAGGCTTTCCTCTACATGACAGGCCTCGTTGTCGGTCAGAAGGCCGAGGCGATCATCCATCAGCAGAATCGCCAGCAGTGCGTCCGCCGCGTCGGCGTTTGGGATCCTGCGCCCTTGCTCGCCCGCCTTGATGACCTCGAACAGGGCCAGGCACTGCCGTGGCGCGTCAATGGCAGCCCATGCCTGCGCCAGCACTTCGCGTAGGAAGTGATAGCGCGTTTCATAAGGAGCCAACGGCGGGCGTCTCGCTTCAGCAATGTGCTGTTCGACCCGTTCGGCATCCTCCGGTGCAAGAAACGGCGCATCCTGGTTGAAGTTGTAGACGGCCAGCAGCGCACTCTGTGCGGTTGCGGTGTCCAGGGGAATATTGCGCTGCGCCTGGCCGAGCACCAGGCGCACAAACTTCATGTTGGGCCGTGCGCGATTGGCGACGTGCTGCAACGACATGCCGATGGGGCTCTCATGGGCAATCAGGTCGGGGTGGAAGCTGACGCGGCGCGCCGGCGGGGTACTGGGGGCTGCAGCGGGGGAGACAGGCATGGGATCGACAATCCTTGGAAGAGATGGCCGCATCGTGTGCGCCCGGCTGCACTGGCGCCATCCAATCCGTTTCAAAGATGCGGTGCGTTCTTTCGCCGCTGCCATGCCGCCATGAGCAAAACACGTCACGCCCGGTGGCCGAAATGGGCTGCCAGGCGCGGCAGACCCTTGTGTTTGCTGGGGTTAAGTGTGCTTTACCTGAAGCCTCGGTTCATCGTAATGCAACAAGTTGCATGGAGCGCGCAGCGGCTACCCGGCAAAGTTCCAAGCCTTGGCACCGCATCAGCCGCTGCCTGATTCCATTGTGGCGTTGGCGCTGTGTTGAGCCTGTCCCGGTCACCACTGCCCCGCGCTACCCCCAACGAGGAATGTGAACATGAAGCATCCTGCTCCCACACCCCTGGCCCTCGCCCTGGTCGCCGCCCTGTGCGTCGCCGCCCCCGCCCATGCGGGCGAACTGGCACCCGGCGAATCGGCGATCGTCAATCCTGGTGACCTGCGCGAGGACTGGATCCTGGACGGCGCCACGCTGACCCTGAATCCGGGGGCTGTCGCGGGGATGGTGTCGGCGGATAATGGTTCAACGGTCACGATCGACGGTGCATCGTTGAGCGGTCCTTCGATCGCAGGCCCGCTATACATGGCACTGTGGCTGGGTGACGGCAGCCAGGCCACGGTAAGCAATGCGAGCATTGCTTCGGCAGGGGCAGGCATCTCGCTTGTGTCAACGATAAGCGGGACGACCGCAAACTTGTCGCTCATGGATTCAACGGTTACAGCCCAGGCCGCAGGGATTCACATCAGCGGCGGCGGCGTGGCCCTGATCGAGCGCAGCACAATCATCAACACCGATCGGGGTTTCTCCAGTCAGAACAGCACGGCGTTGTTGTTTGGCATGTGGGGAGGCGGCCGAGCGAGCCATCTGACCCTGGCCAAGGGCAGCCGTGCAACCGGCACAGAGCATGCGGCGGTGTTCAGCAACGAACTCATTGGACCCGGTAGGCATACGCTTGTGGTTGACGGGTCGCACCTGGAAAGCGCCAGCGGCGCGGCACTCTATGTGGGCGCATTGTCGGGTGGTGTCACGGTGGAGGCCAACATTGAGCTCAACAACGGCAGCACCGTCAAGGCCGGCAACGGTGTGCTGCTGCAGACCAAGCGTATTGCCACGGGTCCCGAGCCGGTGACCGCCAACCTGACCATCGACAACAGCCAGATCAGTGGCGACATTCTCAATGACAAGCTCAACGGTGCCACGGCCAACGTCGTTCTGCGCGGCAATGCAGGGCTGAAATCGACGATGACCGATGTCACCTCGGTCTCGGTCGAGAATGCGCGCTGGACCGTCAGCGGTGATTCCAGCGTGGACGCGCTTCAGCTCGGCGCCGGCGGTGTGGTGGCGTTCGACGCACCGCTGGCGGGTGCCTACAAGACCCTGACCGTCGGCGACTTCAACGGCGCGGGCGGCACCGTGGTGTTCAACAGCGTGCTGGCCGACGATGCGTCCGCCAGCGACAAGCTGGTGATCACCGGTGATTCCTCCGGCACCGCCAACGTGCGCGTCAACAATCTGGGCGGTGGCGGCGCGCAGACCGTCAACGGCATCGAACTGATCCGCGTGGGCGGTGCGTCCAACGCGGTGTTCGCGCTGGAAGGGCGTGCGGTGGCGGGGTCGTACGACTATTTCCTGCACAAGGGCAGCGGTGCCGACGGCAACTGGTACCTGCGCTCGGAATTGCCGACCGCGGGCCTGTTGCCGGGCCCCGATCGTCCTGAGCCGTTGCCCGGCCCGGATCGTCCCGAACCGCTGCCCGGTCCGGACCGGCCGGAGCCACTGCCGGGCCCGGATCGGCCGTATCCGATGCCGGGGGTGGAGAAGCCCGCGGATCCAGAGCCGGGCAACCCTGACCCGGGCAACCCCGACCCCGGCATTCCCGATCCGATCCTGCGCCCGGAAGGCGGCGCTTACCTGGCCAACCTGCAGTCGGCACAGCAGATGTTCCGCATTGGCTATCGTGATCGCCAGCCGGGCCAGAACACGGGGCGTGCCTGGGCCAAGGTCGATGGCTCGCGCAACGGCTTCGATGCGGTCAGCCGCCAGCTGGACGTGCGTGGCAACAGCCAGGCGCTCAGCGTCGGTGCCAACGTGTGGCAGCACGAGAGCGGCAGCAGTGCGGGTGTGATGCTGTCCAGTGGCAACGCCACCAGCACCTCCACCAATGAGCTGACCGGCTACTACGCCCGCGGCAAGGTCAAGGGCGAGGCGCTGGGCATTTACGGCACCTGGCGTGGTGGCAATGCGGCGGACCCGTACGCCGGCTTCTACGTGGATGGCAGCGTGCAGCGTGCGCAGTTCCGCAACCGCGTTGAAGGCGTCGGTCTGGAGACCGAACGCTACACGAGCCGCGCCTGGCAGGGTGCGGTGGAAGCGGGTTACGCCTTCCGTGTCGGTGGTGCCAGCAATGGTGGCATCTATCTGGAACCGCAGCTGCAGGTCGGCTACACCCGTTGGGACCAGGGGCAGCACACCGAAGCCAATGGCACCGTGGTGCAGACCGAGGATGCCAACGGTCTGTTCGGCCGTGCCGGCGTGCGCCTGTCCGGCGTGACCCGTGCAGTGAACGGTGGCGTGGAAGTGCAGCCGTATGTGGCCGCGCATTGGCTGCACACCCGTGCCGGTTCGCAGATCCGCATGGACGACGAGATTGTGGATGCGCGCATTCCGCAGAACCGCGGTGAGTTCAGTGCCGGTGCGTCGTTGAACTTCGGTAATGGCTTTGGCGCCTGGGGCGGCCTGTCGCTGCAGAAGGCCTCGGGCTACCACCAGACCAGCGCCCAGGTGGGCCTGAGCTACCGCTGGTAACGCCAGGGTTGATGTGGAGCCGAGCATGGCTATGCCGGTCGTCCTGACCGGCACCCTTCGGGCCGTCGCACGCGACGTTGGCAACGGCTCCTGCCGTTGCCTTCGGCTCTACAACCAACACCCGCGTTCCCGGTAGAGCCGAGCCCACGCTCGGCTGCTTTTTTTCAGGGTGAAACAGAGCAAGCCGAGCCTCGGTTCGGCCGTATACGCGGGGCCTCACGTCGGCCAGTGCTCGACGCGACGGCCGATCAGTGCCCGCTGTGTCATCTCGAACAGGAGCAGTCTGTCGTCCTCATCGACGCGGCGGCGGGCGCAAGCGCGTGCCAGGCTGCGTTCCACCTCGTCGAGCTCCGGCCCTGAAAGAAAGTCGAGGTGCTCATTCATGACCAGAATGGCCAGCAACACGTCTCCGGCGTCGGCACTCCCCACGTTGCGACCTTCGATCAATGCCTCGTTGAACTCGGCAACGGATATGGCGGCCCGCTGCCTGTCGAAGGTCGCGCTGGCCTGGGTGAGCACGCTGCGCAGAAAGCGGTGGCGGCGGTCAAATGGGCCCGACAGCGAGCGCCGCGGGCCAATGATGTACTGCTCGACCTGTGCAGCCTGCTCCGGTGCGAGGAAGTGATGGTCATCGTTGCGATTGAACACCCCGAGCAGCGCGCTGTGCGCGGATCCTGCATCAATGGCGGCACCCTGCCTGAGCTGGCCAAGCACCGCGCGCAGCAGTTTCAGATCGGGTTGGGCGCGATTGGCGATGTCCTGCACGGACATGGCGACCGGACTCTCATGGGCAACCAGCTGATCGCTGAAGCGAACCTGGCGCACGGGCGAAGTGCAGGGGGCGGCGACGGGAGAAAGCGGCATGGCGGGGCATTCCTTGGAGGGGAGGTCCACAGGGTGGGCGCAAGGCAGCGCCGGTGCCATTGAATTTGCTTGAAACAGGTGCTGCTCAAGCGGCAGGGTCACGCCGGCCGGTGGCCCCGCCGGCCACGACGAGAACAGGCCGCGTCTATACGCCGCTGCAGCCGAGCCTGCACTCGGCTACAGCCCTGCTGGAATCAGACCGTGGCGTTGCGGGACAACCGGATCCATGCGTCCAGCTGCGCGCTCACAACGTCCGGATTCTCCAGCGAGGAGATATGGCCCGCGCCCGGTATCGATTGCGCGCGGCAGCCAATCTGTTCGGCCATCTGCAACGACTCGGTGAACGGACGCGGCACATCCTGATCGCCGCTGAGGATCAGCGTGGTGGTGGGATCGAGCTTGCTCAGTGCAGACAAGCGGTCCGGGCGACCGAAGATCAGCCGGCCCAGCGGCACCACGGCGTCCAGCAGCCGCTGGCGTGGCCAGGAAAGCAGACGGTGCAGGAACTGCAGCCGGATCGGATCGTCGACGCGGATTCGGGGGCGGAAGAACAGGGGAACGATCTGTTCGGCCAGGGTTTCGGGGATATGACCCAGCCCTTCAATCGTATCCAGCATGGCGAAGTACCGCCGCTGCGACGCCTGCGGTTCTGCGCCGAGATAGGTGTCCATCAGGATCAATGAGCTGACCTGCTCAGGACGCTGCAACGCCAGCTCTGCCGCCCACATGCCGCTGACCGACAGGCCGACGATGGCGTACTGGTGGATTTCCAGACTATCGAGGAGGCGGCCCACGTCGCGTGCAAGGTCGGCGGGCGTGGTGCAGGTGGGTGACAACGGACGATCGTTGTCGTGTCCGGGCAGTTCGGGAAGGATCAGGCGGTAGCGCCGCGACAGTTGCTGGATCTGTGGCGCCCACATGTCGCAGCCCCAGAGATAGCTGCCGCCAAGGACGACGGGAAAGCCGCTGCCGATATCGTGATGGGTAAGAAGGGGCAAGGGGAGTCTCCGTGGAAGGGAGACTCACGCTGCGGCATGTCCAATGCCGGAATGGCCGTTGGCGTGGATGCGACGACAAGTCCGGGTTGTTGGCGACAAATCGTGACTTCAGATGATCGATGGTGACGCGGTAATCGTTAGTGCCGCCGATGTGAAGTGGGCCGATTCCGACAAGGCGAGCACGGGATCGGTACTTCCGTAGCGCCGACGGCAACGGCTCCTGCCGTTGCCGTCGGCTCTCCAGTTCCGCAGCGTCAGGGCTGTGCGGCCGGGGCCGCGGCCTTGGGGTCGGCTGCGGTGCCGGGGAACAGCTTCGGCAGCTGCGCCGCAAACTGCGCCACGCACTGCTGTGCGTACTGGCGAGCGGTGGCCTTGACCAGGGCATAGCGGTCTTCCTGCCAGTTCGCCAGCGGCGCGGCCACCGGTGCGGTTACGCAATGCACGCCTTCGCCGCCGGTGCTGCGCAGGAACTTGCGCACGATCGGGAAGCGGATGCTGGCTTCATGGCGCAGCTCGTACTGGGTCTGCGAATCGCTGAGCTTCTGGTAGATCAGCGACCATTCGCCGGCAGCGACCTGCAGCACGGTCACGCCTTCCGGCAGCGCTTCGGGATGCGCGGCGAAGTAGCTGTCCAGTTCCTTGCGGATCAGCGCCGGCATGATGCTGAAGGACGGGCTGGGCAGGGTGACGATGCGATCGCCTTCCAGGCCACGCTTGCTGAAGCCATTGGCGTCGCCGGAGAACGAGCCGCGTGCCAGCAGCGAGACCGCCACCATGCCGATGCGCCCGGCCGCGGCCTGGCCGGTGTGTTCGCGGGTCACCAGGCGCAGTTCGCGGTCGCCATGCGGCTGGCCGTTCTTGTCCTGGTCGAAGGTCGGCTGGATCTTGATGCGTTTGCTGCTGACCGGTACGTCCTGTGCCAGGTCCTCATCGTCTTCGGCCAGCGTGGTGTCGCTGCCGTCTTCGGCCGCGACCTGCGTGGCCGGGTCGGCCACGGTGCTGTCGTCGGGTGCTGCCTCGGCCACCGTCGCGTTGCTGGCAGCGGGGTCGCTGGCGGTGTTTGCCGACGTTGCGCTGGCAGGGGCCTCGGCCGGCGGTTCGGCCGCCGCAGGTGCCGGAACGGTGGCCGAGGCGTCGCTGGACGGGCGCGCTACCGGCGGCGTTTCGGCGCCGGCAGGGGAGGCCAGCAGCAGGCTGGCAAGAAGGACGGCGGGAACAAGGGACTGGCGTACTGCCACGGTGAAGCTCCTGGGGTGGATGGTGCGTTGGGGTGGAACAGTGCAGGCCGCGACGCCCGTTCGGGAGCCGCGGCCTGCGGGGAAAACCACGTTGAGGGGTGGAAGAGGGGGGGCGGTCAGCCGCGGGACAAGGCCAACAGGCGTTCGGCGATCCGCTCCAGGGGCACTTGTTCCTCGGCGGCGCCGAGCTTGAAGGCGGCGCCGGGCATGCCCCAGACCACGCTGGATGCTTCGTCCTGGACCAGCGTGGGGGCACCGGCCTGGCGCATTTCCAGCAGGCCCCGCGCACCGTCGTCACCCATGCCGGTGAGGATGGCGCCGATGGCGTTGCTGCCGGCGCTTTGCGCGACCGAGCGGAACAGCACGTCCACCGCCGGCTTGTGGCGGTTCACCGCCGGGCCGTCATCGACCCGGCAGCGCCAGCGCGCACCATCACGGATGATGCGCAGGTGCTTGCCGCCCGGGGGCAGGTAGGCGTGGCCGGGCAGCACGGCTTCACCGTCGCTGGCCTCGCGCACGGCCATCGCCGAGTGGCGGTCCAGGCGTTCGGCGAACGCGCTGCTGAAGCTGGCCGGCAGATGCTGGGTCATCACCACGGCGGGCGCATCGGCGGGCATGCCTTCCAGCACCACGCGCAGGGCTTCGGTGCCACCGGCCGATGAGCCGATCGCGATCAGGCGGTCGGTGGTGCGGAACTGCGGCGAAGCCGGGCGCGTGGCCGGTACCGCGTCCAGGGTCAGCTTCGGCGTGGTGGCACGTACCAGTGGCCGCACCCGCGAGCGTGCCGCCATCTTGACCTTGGCGATGATTTCGTCGGCATAGCCCTGCAGGCCGCGCGCAACGTCCAGCTTGGGCTTGGAGACGAAATCCACCGCACCCAGCGCCAGCGCCTGCAGGGTGGTGTCGGCGCCGCGCTCGGTGAGCGAGGAGATCATCACCACCGGCAACGGATGCAGGCGCATCAGGTTTTCCAGGAAGGCCAGGCCATCCATGCGCGGCATTTCCACATCCAGGGTGATCACGTCCGGGGCCAGGCGCTTGATCTTCTCGCGCGCCAGCAACGGGTCGGCGGCAGTGCCGACCACATCGATGGACGGATCGCTGGACAGGATCTCGGTGAGCATCTGCCGCACCACGGCGGAGTCGTCGACGATCAGGACCCGGCAGGGGGCGTTGCCGGTCAGGGTCATTCGAACAGCTCCACGCCACCGGTGACCGGGGCCTTGGACAGGCGTGCACGCACCGCCGATTCGGTTGCGGCCACTTCGGCCTCGTGGGCATGCGGCAGGCGCTGCACCACCACGCGGCCGGTATCGGCGAAGAACCAGATCTTGCGCGGGTGGATGCCGCACAGGTCTTCGGCAATGATCGGGATGTGCTCGGCCTGCAGGTACTGGCGGACGAATTCGGCGTTGCGGGTGCCGACCGGGTTGCTGGTGAAACCCTTGAGCACGTTGGCGCCGCCGAACACCTTGGCTTCGATGCGCTTGCGGTGCGCACCGCGCTTGAGCATGTCGTTGATCAGCAGTTCCATCGCGTAGCTGCCATAGCGCGCGGGCGCGCCGTCACCGGCATTGCCCTCGGGCAGCAGGAAGTGGTTCATGCCGCCGATCTTCAGCACCGGGTCGCGCAGGCAGGCGGCCACGCAGGAGCCCAGCGTGGTGGTCAGCGCGGTGGTGTCATCGACCACCAGGTACTGGGTCGGCAGCAGTTTGGCTGCAATGGTCTGGAAGCGCGCGTCCTGGTAACGCATCACATCGTCGGTACGCAGCGAGGCGTTCATGCGCCGGCCTTTGCCGCACGGCGGTACAGGGTCCGCCCGCAGGGCTGGATCAGGTCGGCGGCGTGCAGGTAGTTCTCCGAGTGGCCGGTGTAGAGCAGGCCATCATCGGCCAGGTGCTGTACCAGGCGGCCGAGGATGGCGCGCTGGGTCGGCTTGTCGAAGTAGATCATCACGTTGCGGCAGAACAGGGCGTCGAACGGGCCGCCGACGTCGTAGCGCGGCGCCAGCAGGTTGAGCGGGCGGAACTCGATCAGCTCGCGCAGCGCCGGCAGCACCCGGCACTGGCCTTCGTTGGGGCCACTGCCGCGCTGGAAATAGCGCCGGCGCAGGTCCGGGTCGAGGTTGGCAACGCGGTCGATGTTGTACACGCCACGGCCGGCGGTGGCCAGCACCTGGGTATCGACGTCGGTGGCGACGATGCGCACCGGCGGCTTCAGCGTGCCGAACGCTTCGCAGGCGGTGATCGCCATCGAATACGGTTCTTCGCCGGTGGAGGCGGCGCAGGACCACAGCAGCAGCGGGGTGCGGCTGGAGCGTTGCTGCAGCTCTTCACGCAGCTTGTCGAAGTGGTGCGGTTCGCGGAAGAACGAGGTCAGGTTGGTGGTCAGCGCATTGGTGAACGCCTGCCACTCATCACCGTCTTCCTGTTCCAGATGGTCCAGGTACTGCTGGAAGCTGCGCATGCCGAGCGTGCGCAGGCGGCGCGACAGGCGGCCATACACCATGTCGCGCTTGGCCGGCGCGAGGGCGATGCCCACGCGCTGGTAGATCAGGTCGCAGACACGGCGGAAATCACGGTCGGCGAACTCGAATTCGCGCGGGCCGGTGACGATGGGAGTAGGACTTTGCACGGGGGACGTGTCCATCGGCAGGGGCGGCGGCCGAAGCCGCCGCGGGTGGGTCTCAGAATTCCTGCCAGTCGCTGTCGCTGGCGGCGAAGCTGCTGGCGTTGCTGCTGCGGCGAACCTGCGCCGCAACCGGCGCGCTGGCCGGCTGCGGACGCGCGACTGTGGCGACGCGGACCGCCGGCTCGACGCGGGCGGCCACCGCCTTCATCGCGGCCGAAACCTGGTTGTCGAGCCGGAAGATCGCCACCGCGTCGGCCAGCTGTGCGGCCTGGTCTTCCATCGCGCGTGCGGCAGCGGTGGCTTCTTCCACCAGCGCGGCGTTCTGCTGGGTGGTTTCGTCCATCTGCACCACGGTCTGGTTGACCTGTTCGATGCCGGCCGACTGTTCCTGCGAGGCAGCGGAGATCTCGGCCATGATGTCGGTCACGCGTTGCACCGAGGCGACGATCTCGCCCATGGTGCTGCCGGCCTGGTGCACCAGGCTGGAGCCTTCGGCGACCTTGCCGACCGAATCGTCGATCAGGCCCTTGATCTCCTTGGCGGCGGCGGCCGAGCGCTGCGCCAGGGTGCGCACTTCGCTGGCGACCACGGCGAAGCCGCGGCCCTGTTCACCGGCGCGGGCGGCTTCCACCGCCGCGTTCAGCGCCAGAATGTTGGTCTGGAAGGCAATGCCGTCGATGACCGAGATGATCTCGGCGATCTTCTTCGACGAGGCTTCAATCGCGGACATGGTATGCACCACCTGGCCGACCACGTTGCCGCCCTGCGAGGCGACGCCCTGCGCACCGATCGCCAGCTGGTTGGCCTGGCGGGCATGCTCGGCGTTCTGGCGCACGGTGGAGGTCAGTTCCTCCATCGAGGCCGCGGTTTCTTCCAGGTTGGCGGCCTGCTGTTCGGTGCGGCGCGACAGGTCGCTGTTGCCGGAGGCGATCTCGCCGGCGGCAAGGGTGATGCTGGAGGCGCTGGCCTGGATCTGGCCGACAATCTGGGTCAGCTGGGTGACGGTGGTATTGGCATCGTCACGCATGCGCGCGAACACGCCCTGGTAGTCGCCATGCATGCGCGCGGTCAGGTCACCCTCGGCGATGGCCGACAGCAGCTGCGAGAGCTTGCCGAGGTTGTCATCGCTGACCGCCATCATGGCGTTGAGGTTTTCCAGCATCAGGCGGAAATCGTGATCGAAGCGCTGCGCATCGCCGCGACGGCTGAAGTCACCGGCGGCAGCGGCGGTGGCCAGCTGCTTGATCTCGCCATTGATGCGGCCGAGGTTGGCCTTGACCGTATCGACGGTGGTGGTCATCGCCGCCTTCTCGCCCGGGTAGCGTGCGATGTCGCGGCTGAGATCGCCGACGGCATACTGCTGCACCACGTCGAGCACGTCGTGCAGGGTCTGCACGTGGCCACCGACCAGCGCGTTGGTTTCCTGCACCATCAGCCCGTACTCGCCGGGGAAGGCGCTGGCGTCGATGCGGTAGCTCAGCTCGCCGGCATCGTGGCGGCTGGCCATCTCGCGCTGACCGCTGATCACCGCGTGCAGCTGCTGCTGCATGCCGGACATGGCGTCCAGCAGGCGGCCGGTCTCGTCGTGCGGCTGTACGCCGATGTGGCTGTCCAGCTTGCCGCGGGCGATGCCCTCGGCGACGGCGGTGGCCTGCTTCAGCGGCACCGCGATGCGGTTGCCGATGACCCAGCTCAGGGCCAGCACGATCAGCACCAGCACGCCGCCGGAGACGGCCATGATGGCGGTGAACACCAGCGCCTGCTTCTGCACGTCGTCCATGTAGACGCCGCTGCTGACCACCCAGTTCCAGGGCGCGAACAGGCCGGCGTAGGCCACCTTCTCGACCTCACCCTTGCTGCCGGGCTTGGCCCAGCGGTAGTTGACGAAGCCGCCACCGGCCTTGGCCGCTTCGACCTGGTCGTAGTAGATGCGCACGCCATCGTCGGTGCGGAAATCCTTCATGTCCTTGCCGACCAGGTCCTTGCGGAACGGGTGCATCAGCAGGCGATAGCCGGTGTCGTAGATATTGAAGTAGTACGTATCGTTCTCGGCACGCATGACTTCCAGCGCCTGCAGCGCCGCGCTCTTGGCCGCGTCTTCGCTGAGCTCGCCGGTGCCGGCCAGGCGGTGGTAGTGCTGCAGGATGCCGTAGCTCAGCTCGACCTGGGTCTTCAGCGCGGTCTTGCGGGTCTCGGTGAGGTCCAGGTACTGCATGCGCGCGGCGATCACCGACAGCGCGATCACGCCGAGCGCGATGAGCAGCGTCAGCAGGTTGAGCTTGCGCCGGACGGAGAGATTGCTGAAGTAGTGTTGCCAGCGATGCAGGAGATTCATCGAGCAGGACCAGGTCGAAGCAGGCGGGCGGCGCCGAGCCGGTCACGACGGGACGCGCCGTGACAACCCCGTTATCGGCCGCGCGGGCGGGGGATTGAGCGCCCGTGTCCGAACGTATTCAGGTTCGTGGGGTCAGATCCCTTTTCTCCGGAAATGTCCCGCTTGGGGTCAGATCCCTTTTCCGGAGGAAAAGGGATCTGACCCCAAGCGGGATACCGGCTGATCCGGCAGCCTCGCAATTGCAACTTCCTCCATAGCGCCTTGCCTGCGAACCGGGTCAACGTTCCAGGCTTTGGCAGGAGTTGGTTCATATTGGATGGATTTGCGGCGTTCGTGGAACAGCGGCGGGCTGACCTGAAGCGGGTAGCGCGGCACACCCGGGGGGAGTGCAGCGAAGAGGATGTGATCAATGAAGCGTGGCTGCTGGCTGCAACGTGGGAAGAGGCGGGCAGGGAGTCGCTGGATCTGGCAGCGCCTGATGATCGGAGCCTGTTGATCAGCCATCTCTACCAGAAGCTGGTTCGCTACACCGATGTGAACGTCCGGCACGCCGTACGCCTGGATCACGCTCCGGGCGGGGAGGAGGGCAGTCACCCCTTGCTGGAGCGGTTGAGTGCCGACGGGCAGGATCCCTTGTCCGTTCTGCAACGGTGCGAAGAGGCTCCCTCGCTGCCCGGCGAGGGGGAGCTGAAGTACTCCGTGGCCAGCACCTATCTCTTGATGTTGCAGCACCACAATTTCCGTGTCTCCGCACTGGCCCGCTTTCTGCGCCTGTCCGTTTCCCACACCTACCGTTGTTGTGCCGGTGCGAGCCTGCTGTCCGCGCGGCAGCATGCGCTTGTTCTGGCTCCGCCGATCGGTATGGAGAGCTTGAGGCCATGGCGTCGATACCGCGCCCTGCGTATACCCAGGCAACTCGAGTTCGACTTCGAAGACAGGCTTGAGTTGTGCCATGCGGGGTCAGATCCCTTTTCCTCCGGAAAAGGGATCTGACCCCACGCGGGATATTTCCGCAGGAAAAGGGGATCTGACCCCACGCGGGATATTTCCGCAGGAAAAGGGGATCTGACCCCGCGCGGGATATTTCCGCAGGAAAAGGGATCTGACCCCGGCCCCAAACGCACACGCCCCGGCGCGGGGCCGGGGCGTGTGCGTGGATCACATCAGGCAGGCATCAGAACTCCTGCCAGTCTCCATCAGCCAGTTCGGTGGCCATCGGACGGCCGCCGGCGGTGCGGCGGGCCGGCGGCGCGGCCGGGGCCGGGGTGGCCGCAGCGACAGTGCGCGGGGCCGGCGCGGCGACGGTGGCACGCGGGGCGGCCACGGTCTCGGCTTCGTCCACCACGAAGATCGACACTGCTTCGCTGAGGTGGCCGGCCTGTTCTTCCATTGCGCGGGCGGCAGCGGTGGCTTCTTCCACCAGCGCGGCGTTCTGCTGGGTGGTTTCGTCCATCTGCACCACGGTCTGGTTGACCTGCTCGATGCCGGCCGACTGTTCCTGCGAGGCAGCGGAGATCTCGGCCATGATGTCGGTCACGCGCTGCACCGAGGCAACGATCTCGCCCATGGTGGCGCCGGCCTTGTGCACCAGTGCCGAACCGTCGTTGACCTTGCCGACCGAGTCGTCGATCAGGCCCTTGATCTCCTTGGCGGCGGCGGCCGAACGCTGTGCCAGGGTGCGCACTTCGCTGGCGACCACGGCGAAGCCGCGGCCCTGCTCACCGGCACGCGCGGCTTCCACCGCAGCGTTCAGCGCCAGGATATTGGTCTGGAAGGCGATGCCGTCGATGACCGAGATGATCTCGGCGATCTTCTTCGACGAGGCCTGGATGGCCGACATGGTGGTGACCACCTGGCCGACCACTTCGCCGCCCTGCGAGGCCACGCCATGCGCGCCGATCGCCAGCTGGTTGGCCTGGCGGGCATGTTCGGCGTTCTGGCGCACGGTGGAGGTCAGTTCCTCCATCGAGGCCGCGGTTTCTTCCAGGTTGGCGGCCTGCTGCTCGGTGCGGCGCGACAGGTCGCTGTTGCCCGAGGCGATTTCGCCGGCGGCCGAGCTGATCGCACGGCTGGACTGCTTGATGCGGGTGACGATCTCGCTCAGCTGCGCGGCGGTGGCGTTGGCATCGTCGCGCATGCGGGCGAACACGCCCTGGTAGTCGCCGTGCATGCGCACGGTCAGGTCACCCTGCGACAGTGCGGCGAGCAGGCCGGAGATCTGTTCGATGCTGCCGGCGTTGGCGTCGAGCAGGCCGTTGATCTGCTGGGCCAGCTGCAGGAAGAAGCCTTCCTTGTCGCTGGCATCGATGCGGCCGGAGAGGTCGCCGCTGGCGGCCTGGGCGATGACGCGGGCCACTTCGGCTTCAACCAGGGCCTCCTGGGTACGGTCGCGCCATTCCACCACGTAGCCGACGGTATCGCCTTCTTCGTTGCGGATGGTCGAAACCACCTGCGCGAACTGGGCGTCGCCGTACTGCATCGGGCGGCGTGCCACGCCGTGCGCCTTCAGGTTGCCCAGCAGGGTCTGGTCCATCTCGCCGCGGTGTTCGAGCACGGTGACCGGCTTGCCGATCAGCGAGGCCTGCGCGTCAAAGTCCGGCAGGTCGCGGCGCACTTCGTCCTGGTACTGGTTCAGGGTCTGCTGCAGGGCGCGGTTGCTGTAGACGATGGTGTTGCTGGTGTCGGTCAGGTAGACGCCGGTCGAGCTGTAATCCAGCGCGGTGCGGATGCGCAGGTTCTCGCGGGCGACGGCCTGGTCGGTTTCGATGCGCTCGCGCAGGTCGCGCTGCATGCGCTGCATGGCCTGCATCAGTTCGCCCACTTCGTCCTGGCGGCTGACGTCGATGTGGCCATCGAGCTTGCCACCGGCCACGTCGTTGGCGACCGAGACGGCGCCACGCACGCTGCCGACCAGGGCGCGGGCGAACAGCCACACCAGCACCAGGCCGAGCGCGGCACCGCCGAGCAGGGCGATCACGGTCAGCACGGCCGAGGCGGCGTAGGTGGATTCGGCCTCTTCGCGCGAGGCGCGGGCGAGGCGGTTGTCTTCAGCGATCAGCTGTTCCAGCGCCGAAGCCGCCTTGCGGTGCTTGGTGCGGGTTTCACCGACGAAGGTATCGATGGCGTCGTCCGGCAGGTCCAGTTCCAGCATCTCGGTGACGCTGTCATAGGAAGCCAGGGCGTCCTTCCATTCCTTGGCGAAGGTGTCGAACAGCTTCTTCTGCTGTGCGTTGTCGACCAGTGCCGGGTAGCCCTTGATCGACTTGTCCATGTTCTCGCGCAGCTCGGTGGCCTGCTTGCGCGCGTCGGCCTTGACGTCATCGCTGGCGCGGATCAACTGCTGGTAGGCGGCGTTGCGGTATTCACCCAGCATGCCGCGCATCTCGCCGGCCATGCGGATGCTTTCCATGCGCGAACCGGCCAACTCGGTGGTGACGTTGTTCAGCGAATGCAGGCCGCGATAGGCGACGATGCCCTGCAGCAGCATCACCAGCAGGAGGACACCGAAGGTCAGCAGCAGCTTCGGCATCAGTTTCAGGTTGTTGATCCACGGCATGGGCGTTGCGATCTCCTAAGGCAGACGCGTCCGGGCGTCGGGCCCGGTTGCAGCAGAAACCACGCCGGCACGAGCTCCGGCGTGGTTCGACGGACAGCGGATTACTTGATGTTGGCCAGCTTCAGGCCGGCCGGCGAGCTGACTTCGATTTCGGCGCGCGAGGCGTCGCGCTGGATCTTGCCGATCACGCAGACGGTCTTGCCTTCCAGGGTTTCCAGCGGGAAGGAGAACTTGCCGCGGTTCTCGCCGGCGATACGGGCCGAGAAGGTGTGGCGCGGGAAGGCGCCGCCCATGTACAGGAAGGTCGGCTGGCCTTCGGAACCTTCTGCGTAGCGGGCCTTTTCGACCTTGCCACAGACCATGCCGTCCTTGCCGACCGAACGCGGGGCCAGTTCCGGCGGGATCATGTCGGCCGACTGGGCGAATGCGGAGGAAGCGGTGGTGGCCAGGACAGCGGCCGAGACGAACGCAAGCAGGGACTTCATCGAGGTGTATCTCCGGGGATGGTGATGGTCGTTCCGGTCCTGCGCGCTCCTGCGCGGCCGGCTTCAGTCCCCCTATCGGCACCGCCGGGGGGAACTGAAGGGTTTTGTGACCAGAACGTGAAGCAGTTCCGCTTGCTCAGGCGGCGGCGTCTTCGGCCACGGCGGTCTGGCCCATGTCGGCGCTGTCGAGCAGGGTTTCGATGTCCAGCAGGATCAGCATGCGGTCGTCGTGGGTGCCGATGCCGGAGATGAAGCGGGTATCGACGGCGGCACCGAATTCCGGGGTCGGGCGGATCTGCTCGGCCGACAGCGGGATCACGTCCGAGACGCTGTCGACCACGATGCCGACCACGCGGTCTTCCACGTTCAGCACGATCATCACGGTGAACGCGTCGTAGCGGGCGTTGTCCAGGCGCAGCTTCAGGCGCAGGTCGATGACCGGCACGATGGTGCCGCGCAGGTTGATCACGCCCTTGATGTAGTCCGGGGCATCCGGCACCCGGGTGACGGCGTCATAGCCGCGGATTTCCTGCACCTTGAGGATGTCCACGCCGTAGTGCTCGGCGCCGAGGGTGAAGCTGAGGAATTCGCCACCGGCGCTGGCGGCGGAGCTGGTCTTGTCGTTCATCGAGGGGTCCTGGTTCTGCCGGAAGTCCCGGTGTCAGGCTCGATATCGGCCCCGGAGGGGGGGACTTTAGCTGGGCTGCCGGGGCATCCACGCGTGGCGTGGATCTACTGGGGCACGGGCATCCGGGAGATGGGGTCAGATCCCTTTTCGCAGAAAAGGGATCTGACCCCGGGGGAGGTGCAGAAAAGGGATCTGACCCCGGGGGAGGTGCAGAAAAGGGATCTGACCCCGGGG
>NZ_CAMFIA010000010.1 GCF_945952405.1 uncultured Stenotrophomonas sp.
ATCACACAGCCGGCCAGCGGCCGGCTCTACCGGTTTGTGGCGGTCGCCCATCCGGGGGCTATCACACAGCCGGCCAGCGGCCGGCTCTACCGGTTTGTGGTGGTTTCGTCTATCCGGGGCATGAAACACGGCCGGCCAGCGGCCGGCGCTACCTGCCATGCCCGCAGCCGATGCCTCAGCCCTTGTAGCCGTTGCTGATCGGGTAACGGCGCTCGCGGCCGAAGGCGCGGCGCGAGACCTTCGGGCCCGGCGCGGCCTGGTGCCGCTTCCACTCGCTGATGCGCACCAGGCGCAGCACGCGATCGACCACGGCCGCGTCATAGCCGGCGGCGACGATCTCCGTACGCGACTGCTCCTGGTCGATGTAGCGGTACAGGATGCCGTCCAGCACGTCATAGGCCGGCAGCGAATCCTGGTCCAGCTGGTTCTCGCGCAGTTCGGCCGATGGCGGGCGGCTGATCACCGCCGGCGGGATCACCGGCGCGCCCCCCACCGTATTGCGCCACTTCGACAGGCCGAACACCTCGGTCTTGTACAGGTCCTTCAGCGGTGCGTAGCCACCGCACATGTCACCGTAGATGGTGGCGTAGCCGACCGCGTACTCGCTCTTGTTGCCGGTGGTCAGCAACAGGCCGCCGAACTTGTTGGCCAGCGCCATCAGGATCACGCCACGGCTGCGCGACTGCAGGTTTTCCTCGGTCACGTCCGGGTCGGTGCCCTCGAACATCGGCGCCAGCGATTCCATCAGGCCCTTGAAGGCCGGTTCGATCGACACCGCTTCCAGCTTCACGCCCAGCGCCTGGCACTGCTCGGCCGCCAGGTCGTTGGAAAGGCCGGCGGTATAGCGCGACGGCAGGCGTACGGCGGTGACGTTATCGGCGCCCATGGCATCCACCGCCATTGCCAGCACCAGCGCCGAATCGATGCCGCCGGACAGGCCCAGCCATACCTTGCGGAAGCCATTCTTGCGGCAGTAGTCCTGGATGCCACGGGTCACCGCGCGCCAGGCCAGCGCGTCCATGCTCTCGTCGCCATCGTCCATCCATACGTGCGGCATGAAGCGGCGGCTGGCGCCGTCATACTCCACCACCAGCCACTGGTCGACGAAGGCGGCCGCGGCCGGATGCACGGTGCCATCACCATCGGCCACCACCGAAGCGCCATCGAACACCAGTGCGTCCTGGCCGCCCACCACGTTGAGATAGGCGATCGCTGCGCCGCTCTCGCGGGTACGCGCGGCCAGCACCGCGTCGCGCTGGGCATGCTTGCCACGCTCGTAGGGCGAGGCATTGGGGACCACCACCAGCTGCGCGCCGGCACGCACGGTGTCGGCCAGCGGCTCGGCAAACCACAGGTCTTCGCAGATCAGCAGGCCGACCGGCACGCCATTGACCTCGAACACGCAGCTGCCGCCATCCGGGTCGACGTCGAAGTAGCGGCGCTCGTCGAACACCGCGTAGTTGGGCAGTTCGCGCTTGCGGTAGGTCTGTTCGAGCAGGCCATCACGCAGCACGCTGGCAGCGTTGTAGACCACCGCACCGGCGGCCTGCGGCCAGCCGACCACGGCGGTGATGCCGCGACAGGCAGCGGCGATACGGCCCATCGCCTGCTCGCACTCGTACAGGAAGCCCGGGCGCAGCAGAAGGTCTTCCGGCGGGTAGCCACTCACCGCCAGCTCGGGGAACATCACCAGCTCGGCACCGTACTCGTCGCGCGCCTGGCCGATCATCTCGATGATGCGCTCGGTGTTGCCGGCGACATCGCCGACCGGGAAATCGAACTGCGCCATCGCGATGCGGATCGAAGCCATGGGAATCCAGCCTTTGGTTGCAATGCATCCATTGTAGATCCACGCCCTGCGTGGATGGCAGGACGGCAGGACGGCAGGACGGCAGGCGGCACGGTCAGCTGGGGGCAGATCGCTCGCCATGCGGATGGGATCCGACCCAATTGCAGACGCAGAAAGGCCGCCCGGAGGCGGCCTTTCTGTTTGATACAGCCGAGCGCGGGCCCGGCTCTACAGGATCGTGCCGGCCGGGGCCGGCAACACCCTTACTTGACCAGCTTGGCGATGGCTGCACCCAGGTCGCCCGGCGAACGCACGGTGACGACGCCAGCGGCTTCCATTGCGGCGAACTTGCCTTCCGCAGTGCCCTTGCCGCCCGAAGCGATCGCACCCGCGTGGCCCATGCGCTTGCCGGCCGGAGCCGACGCACCGGCGATGAAACCGACGACCGGCTTCTTCACGTGGTTCTTGATGTACTCGGCACCGGCTTCCTCGGCGTCACCGCCGATTTCGCCCACCATGATGATGCCTTCGGTCTGCGGGTCTTCGTTGAACAGCTTCAGGCAGTCGACGAAGTTCAGGCCATTGATCGGGTCACCACCGATGCCGATGCAGGTGGACTGGCCCAGGCCGACTTCGGTGGTCTGCTTGACCGCTTCATAGGTCAGGGTGCCCGAACGCGACACGATGCCGATCTTGCCCGGCTGGTGGATGTGGCCCGGCATGATGCCGATCTTGCACTCACCCGGGGTGATGACGCCCGGGCAGTTCGGCCCGATCAGCACGGTGTCCGGATGCGAACGGGTCAGCACGTTCTTGACGCGCAGCATGTCCAGCACCGGGATGCCTTCAGTGATGCAGACGATGACCTTGATGCCGGCAGCAGCGGCTTCCAGGATCGCGTCGGCGGCGTACGGCGGCGGCACGTAGATGACCGAAGCGTTGGCGCCGGTGCTCTGCACGGCGTCGGCAACGGTGTTGAAGACCGGCAGGTCGATGTGGGTGGTGCCACCCTTGCCCGGGGTCACGCCGCCAACAACCTGGGTGCCGTACTCGATCATCTGAGTGGCGTGGAAGGTGCCCTGCTGGCCGGTGAAGCCCTGCACGATCACCTTGGTGTTCTTGTTAATCAAAACAGACATGGGAATTCCTTGGTGTCGGGATCAGGCGGCGTTCTTGACAGCTTCAACGATCTTCTTGGCGCCATCGTTGATGTTGTCAGCCGGGATGATGGCCATGCCGCTGTCACGCAGCAGCTGCTTGCCTTCTTCCACGTTGGTGCCTTCCAGGCGCACCACGACCGGAACCTTGACGCCCACTTCCTTCACGGCGGCGATGATGCCTTCGGCAATCATGTCGCAGCGGACGATGCCGCCGAAGATGTTGACGAAGATGCCTTCAACCTTGTCCGAGGACAGGATCAGCTTGAACGCTTCGATGACGCGCTGCTTGTTGGCACCGCCGCCCACGTCCAGGAAGTTCGCCGGCTCGCCGCCGTTGAGCTTGATGACGTCCATGGTGGCCATGGCCAGGCCGGCGCCGTTGACCATGCAGCCGATGTTGCCGTCCATGGTGACGTAGTTGATGTCCAGCTCCGAAGCGATCACTTCGGTCGGATCTTCCTGGGTCTTGTCGCGCATGGCGACCAGCGCCTTCTGGCGGAACGCGGCGTTGTCGTCGCTGTCGAACTTGCCGTCCAGCGCGTACAGGTTGCCGTCGTCGAGGATGGCCAGCGGGTTGATTTCAACCAGGGCCAGGTCCTTTTCGTTGAACAGGCGGTACAGGTTCACCATGATGCTGGCGAACTGGCCAGCCTGCTTGGCGGTCAGGCCCAGCTTGAAGCCGAAATCACGGCCGTGGTAACCCTGCACGCCTTCGACGAAGTCGACGTTCAGCGAGTGGATCAGCTCCGGGGTTTCAGCGGCGACCTGCTCGATTTCCACGCCGCCTTCCGAAGAAGCGATGTAGGTGATGGTCTTGGTGCCACGGTCAACCAGCACCGACAGGTACAGTTCCTTGACGATCTCGCCGGCGGTGGTCACCAGCACCAGGTTGACCGGCAGTTCAACGCCTGCGGTCTGGTAGGTGGCCATCTTGGTGCCGAGCATCTTGGCCGCAGCGGCCTTCACGTCGTCGGTGGTCTTGCAGAACTTGACGCCGCCAGCCTTGCCGCGGCCGCCAGCGTGGATCTGCGCCTTGACCATCCAGGGGCCCTGGCCCAGGGAGTTGGCAGCGGCAACAGCTTCGTCCGGGGTCGCAGCGACCTTGCCGGCCGGGACCGGGATGCCGTACTCGGCAAGCAGTTGTTTTGACTGGTATTCGTGGAAATTCATGCGTCACCGTGGGAATAGGAACGACCGCACGCAATTCCTCAGGGCCCCGGCGGGGCGCCGGCATGGACCGCGGCGGGCCCACTATTGTGGCCGAGCCGGCGCCGGGGCGCAAAGAAGTCTGTACAAAACGCCAGACCCGGCCAGATTTCCACCGTCATTCAGGCAGTTGCGCCCGGGACAGTGCTGGCCACCGGTGTCCGCACCAGGCCAACTGCGCGACCACCGGCCTCCGGCGGTGCCCTCCCGGGGGCCCTATACTGGTCGACCAAGGCGTGTAGAGTCGAGCAGGCTCGAACCCACGCAAGCGCGACGGGCCGGCCCGGCTTCAGGGGACGCCGGACAGGCCCGCCGCAGATTCCAGACCCAGGCAGCCAGAAGGGGAGTTCCGGCGTGTCACCCAGTGCTTCATTGATCGACCGCATCGAATCGATCCCGCGGCGTGAGCTGTATTTCTTCGCGCTGTACCGGGTACTGATCGCCGCGGTCATCGCCGCCCTGCTCTACAGCCCGTTGTCGGCGATGGTGGGCGAGGCCCACCACCCGCGCCTGGCCGACACGGTGGCCGCCATCTACCTGCTGTTGTCGCTGCTGGCCCTGGTGATCGGCCGCAACGAACGCTGGCTGCGCCCGATCGTGGTCAGCGGCGTGCTGGTCGACATCGTCGCCGCCACCTTGCTGTCGCACGCGCTGCCCGGTGCCAGTGCCGGCATCTCGATGTCGCTGCTGTTCAACCTCGCCGCCGCCGCCACCCTGCTGCCCCTCAGCCTCGGCCTCGGCCTGGCCCTCGCCGCCAGCCTGGCCACCGGCGTGGAATACAGCTGGAAGCTGCTGGAAGGCGGCGACCCGACCCGCACCCTGGCCGAGCTGGCGATGTTCGCCACCAGCTACCTGGCGCTGGCATTCATCAGCTACCAGGTGGGCAGCCGCGCGCGCCGCAACCAGCAGCTGGCCAACCAGCGTGGCGACGAAGTGGCCAACCTGTTCCAGATCAACGAGCTGATCATCCGCCGCATGCGCACCGGCGTACTGGTGGTGGATGCCGACAACCGCATCACCCTGGCCAATGAAGCCGCCTCGCTGCTGCTCGGAGACAATGACGGCAACGGCGAAAGTGGACGCCTGGACCTGGCCAGCGCCGCACCGGAACTGGCGCGCCGCCTGCAGCGCTGGCGCAACGGCTGGGCCCAGGACGAGCTGCCGCTGCAGCTCAATCCCGACCAGCCCGAAGTGCAGCCGCGTTTCGCCCGCCTGCTGGCCGGCAGTGACCTGGCGCTGGTGTTCCTGGACGATTCCAGCGTGGTCTCCCGCCGCGCCGAATCGCTCACCCTGTCGGCGATGGGCCGCTTCTCGGCCAGCCTGGCCCACGAGATCCGCAATCCACTGGCGGCGATCAACTATGCCGTGCAGCTGCTCGAGGAAGGCACCGGCTTCAACGAGAGCGACCGCCGCCTGCTGCAGATCATCCGCCAGCAGTGCCAGCGCACCAACGGCATCGTCGAGAGCGTGCTGGGCCTGGCCCGGCGCGAACGTGCCACGCCCGAGAACGTGGACCTGGCCGCGTTCGTGCGCCGCTTCGTGCTGGAGTACAAGCAGGGGCAGACGCTGGAAACGGACAGCATCGAGCCGATCATCAACGACAGCTCGGTGATGGCCCAGGTCGATACCCGCCACCTGTACCAGGTACTGACCGTGCTGGTGCACAACGCCCTGAAGTACGGGCGGATCGGCCAGCAGCCGGCGCGGGTGCGCCTGCGCGTGGCCCAGCACGAGCGCAGCGCGGTGATCGACGTGATGGATCGTGGCCCCGGCATTCCGGAGAGCGTGGCGGCGCAGCTGTTCCGGCCGTTCTTCACCACCTCCGAGCACGGCACCGGCCTCGGCCTGTATATCGCGCGCGAACTGTGCCGGGCCAACCAGGCCCGACTGGACTACATTCCGGTGCCGGCGGGAGGCTCCTGCTTCCGCCTGGTCCTGCCCGGCCCGCATACGCTGCTGCCCGGTTGATCCCACTTCTGTGCGTCAAACATTTGTCGCTTCCGGCCCCCTCGTTTATCTTTCACGCCCATGAATGAAACCCGCAGCGCCCTCGTCGTCGACGACGAACGCGACATCCGCGAACTGCTGGTGCTGACCCTCGGCCGCATGGGGCTGCGCATCAGCACCGCCGCCAACCTGGCCGAGGCACGTGAGCTGCTGGCCAGCAATCCGTACGACCTGTGCATCACCGACATGCGCTTGCCGGACGGCAACGGCATCGAGCTGGTCAGCGAGATCGCCCAGCACTATCCGCGCACGCCGGTGGCGATGATCACCGCCTTCGGCAGCATGGACCTGGCGGTGGAAGCACTGAAGGCCGGTGCCTTCGACTTCGTCAGCAAGCCGGTGGACATCTCGGTGCTGCGCGGCCTGGTCAAGCACGCGCTGGAACTCAACAACGCCGAACGCCCAGCCCCCGGCCCCAGTGCCGAACAGGGCGGGCGGCTGCTCGGCGACTCGCCGGCGATGGACGTGCTGCGCACCACCATCGGCAAGGTCGCGCGCAGCCAGGCACCGGTCTACATCCTGGGCGAGTCCGGGGTCGGCAAGGAACTGGTCGCCCGCACCATCCACACCCAGGGCGCGCGCGCGGCCGGCCCGTTCGTACCGGTCAACTGCGGCGCCATCCCCGGCGAGCTGATGGAGAGCGAATTCTTCGGCCATCGCAAGGGCAGCTTCAGCGGTGCGCACGCCGACAAGCCCGGCCTGTTCCAGGCCGCCCACGGCGGCACCCTGTTCCTGGACGAGGTGGCCGAGCTGCCGCTGCAGATGCAGGTCAAGCTGCTGCGCGCCATCCAGGAGAAGTCGGTGCGCGCGGTCGGTGCGGCCAACGAGGAACCGGTGGACGTGCGCATCCTCTCGGCCACCAACAAGGACCTGGCCGAGCTGGTCGAGGACGGGCGCTTCCGCCACGACCTCTATTACCGCATCAACGTGATCGAGCTGAAGGTGCCGCCGCTGCGCGAGCGCCGCCAGGACCTGCCGGAACTGGCCGCCGCGGTGCTGGCCCGCCTGGCCCGCAGCCACGGCCGCGCCACCCCGCTGCTGGCACCGTCGGCACTGGAGGCGCTGGCCCAGTACGCGTTCCCCGGCAATGTGCGCGAACTGGAGAACATCCTGGAGCGTGCGCTGGCGCTGGCCGAGGAAGACTGCATCGGCGCCGATGACCTGCGCCTGCCGCAGCACGCGCCGCGCACCCCCGGCAGCGCCGCCCCGCCCGAAGCGGTGGCGGACCTGCAGCCCGGCAGCGCCGCCCTGCCCTCCTACATCGAGCAGCTCGAGCGCAGCGCCATCCAGCGGGCGCTGGAGGAAAACCGCTGGAACAAGACGCGCACCGCCGCGCAGCTGGGCATCACCTTCCGTGCGCTGCGCTACAAGCTGAAGAAGCTGGGCATGGAGTAGCGCCGGGCGCAGGCCCGGCGGCGTGACGGGGGCATCGCGCCATCCACGCGTGGCGTGGATCTACTGGGGCCCATCCACGCGTGGCGTGGATCTACCGGAGCCGAGCATGGCTCGGCTCTACATGACGCGGTGCCGGGTCAATCCTTGGTGACGCGGTTGATCTCGGCCAGGCTGGTGATGCCGGCGGCCACCTTCTTCAGCGCCGACCTGCGCAGGTCGTTCACGCCCAGCGCCCGCGCCGCTTCTTCGATCTGCAGCGCATTGCCACCGGCCAGCACGATGGAGGCGATCTCGTCGGTCATCGGCATCACCTGGTAGATGCCGGTACGGCCCTTGTAGCCCTCGGTGCACTCGTCGCAGCCCACCGCCTCGTACAACTGCACGCCGGCATCCAGCTGCTCCTGGCTGAAGCCTTCGGCCAGCAGGGCGTGGGCCGGAAGGTCCGAGGGCTTCTTGCAGTTGCTGCACAGCCGGCGCGCCAGGCGCTGGGCAATCACCAGCGTCACCGAGCTGGTGATGTTGTACGGCGCAATACCCATGTTCATCAGGCGCGCGATGGTCTGCGGCGCGTCATTGGTATGCAGGGTCGACAGCACCATGTGGCCGGTCTGCGCCGCCTTGATGGCGATCTCGGCGGTTTCCAGGTCGCGGATTTCGCCGACCATGATGATGTCCGGGTCCTGGCGCAGGAACGAGCGCAGCGCGGCGGCGAAGGTCATGCCGCGCTTGTTGTTCTGCTGCACCTGGTTGACGCCCGGCAGGCGGATTTCCACCGGGTCTTCGGCGGTGGAGATGTTGCGGGTCTCGTCGTTGAGGATGCCCAGCGCGGTGTACAGCGACACCGTCTTGCCGGAACCGGTCGGGCCGGTCACCAGCACCATGCCGTACGGCTTGTGGATCGCCTCCAGGAACAGCTTCTGCTGGTCCGGCTCGTAACCCAGCTTGTCGATGCCCAGCTTGGCGGCGCTGCCATCAAGGATACGCAGCACCACCTTCTCGCCGAACAGGGTCGGCAGCGTGCTGACGCGGAAGTCGATCTGCTTGGCCTTGGACAGGTTGAGCTTGATGCGACCGTCCTGCGGCACGCGCTTCTCGGCGATGTCCAGCTGTGCCATCACCTTCAGGCGGGCGGCGATGCGCTGGTTCAACTTCACCGGCGCGCGCGCCACCATCTTCAGCAGGCCGTCGATGCGCAGGCGCACGCGGTAATCGTCTTCATACGGTTCGAAGTGGATGTCCGAGGCGCCCTTGCGGATCGCATCGACCAGCACCTTGTTGACGAACTTCACCACCGGGGTGTCATCGCCCTTGGCATCGATGCCGGAGTCACCGGCCATGCTGTCTTCATCGCCGCCGGAGACATCCAGGTTGGCGAGTCCATCATCGTCCCCGCCCAGCGAGTCGCCCAGGCTGTCATGACTGGTATGCCACTGCTCCAGGGTGCGCCGGATCTGGTCCTCATCGACCAGGATCGGCTCCACCACCAGGTTGGTGTGGAACTTGATCTCATCCAGCGAATGGGTCGGGTTGCTGGTCCCCACGAACAGCTTGCCGCCCCGCTTGAACAGCGGCAGCACGTTGTGCTTGCGCAGCAGTTCCTCGCTGACCAGGTTCATCGCGTTCTGGCCGGCGTCGAAGGTGGAGACGTCAAACAGCGGCATGCCGAACTCGACCGCATTGGCCGCGGCCAGCTGCGATGCGCTGACCAGCTTGTTCTGCGCGAACCAGGTCGGCAGCGGCTGGCGGGCCGCAGCGGCCTTGGCCATCGCGTCGCGGGCGCTGGCTTCGTCCAGCGCTCCATCCTGGACCAGGCGGCGGGCCAGCCCGGTGATGCCAACCAGGTTGGCGGTGGTGACTGCGTTCATGGCGGTGGTTCTGGAAGGGGTAAGCAGGTTATAGGCGCCTGGAGCGCCCATTACAAATGCAGATGCCCGCGATTTCTCGCGGGCATCCGGTACTGCAGGGCCGACACTCGGTGCCAGCCTTCAAGCCGCGATTAGGACGACTTGTTCAGGTCATCGCACGGCTTGTTCTTGTAGGTGGTGACCGAAGAAGCCGTCACGGTGCAGGTCCACTGCAGCGGATCCTTGTCGTTGGCCGGGACGCCGGTGGTCAGTTCGATGGTGGCGGTGTTGTCCTTCGACTTGCCGGTCAGCTTCAGGTCGGCCAGGCCGGTGCCGCCGGTGCAGCCGGAAACGCTTGCGCACAGGTCGGTGGCTTCCGAAGCATAGTTCTCGGCAACCTTGATCTTCTCGCCGGCGACAGTGGCGACGGCCTGGGTGATCTTGGCGCGGGCGGTGTAGTTCTTGTACTGCGGCAGCGCGATGGCGGCCAGGATCGCGATGATCGCAACGACGATCATCAGTTCGATCAGGGTGAAGCCCTTCTGGTTCTTCATGATTACATCCCCAAGATAAGTGGTGGTTGAGTCAGTGCACAGGATCTGGCCGGCGGCTGCCGGTTGAGCGGGTCCTGCACCCTGCGGGTGGATCAACGCAGGTTGCGTGCCAACCCCGGCACGCCTCCCCCTGGATTTCCCCGCGCCCATGATGGCAGCAATTTCTCGGATGGGAACCCCCGGCATGCGAATCTGCGATGGACGCGGCAATGTGACGCAGTGCGTCACCTTTGGTCGGCACCCGGCACGAAATCGCGCACCGGGCCGCCCGCCAACTGCCCATACGGCCATGAACCCGCTACCATCAACGGCTAGTTGCCCGCCTGGGGATGGCGGGTCTTGGGGAGCCAACATGTCTGTCAGTCGCAGTGCGATCAAGAAAGAGCCCGTGGCCCGCGCCACGATGGAGCTGCAGCCGTTTGTCTGGGAGGGGACCGACAAGCGGGGCGTGAAGATGAAGGGCGAGCAGCTGGCCAAGAACGCCAACCTGCTGCGTGCCGAACTGCGCCGCCAGGGCATCAACCCGGGCCAGGTGAAACCCAAGCCCAAGCGCATGTTCGGTGCCGCCGGCAAGGCGATCGGCACCAAGGACATCGCCTTCTTCAGCCGGCAGATGGCCACCATGATGAAGTCCGGCGTGCCGATCGTCTCGGCGCTGGACATCATCGGCAACGGGCACAAGAACCCGCGCATGAAGAAGATGGTCGATGGCGTGCGCACCGACATCGAGGGCGGCTCGTCGCTGTACGAGGCGGTCAGCAAGCACCCGGTGCAGTTCGACGAGCTCTACCGCAACCTGGTGCGCGCTGGTGAAGGCGCCGGTGTGCTGGAAACCGTGCTGGACACGGTGGCCACCTACAAAGAGAACATCGAATCGCTGAAGGGCAAGATCAAGAAGGCGCTGTTCTACCCGGCGATGGTGGTCGCGGTGGCGCTGCTGGTCAGCGCCATCCTGCTGATCTTCGTGGTGCCGCAGTTCGAGGACGTGTTCAAGAGCTTCGGCGCCGACCTGCCGGCCTTCACCCAGATCATCGTGGCCTGCTCGCGCTTCATGGTCTCGTGGTGGTGGCTGATCGCCATCATCGTGGTCGGCAGCATCGCCGGCTTCGTGATGGCCTACAAGCGCTCGCCGGCGATGCAGCACCGGATGGACCGGCTGATCCTGAAGGTGCCGGTGATCGGCCAGATCATGCACAACAGCTCGATCGCCCGCTTCGCCCGCACCACCGCGGTGACCTTCAAGGCCGGTGTGCCGCTGGTGGAAGCGCTGGGCATCGTCGCCGGCGCCACCGGCAACAAGGTCTATGAAGAGGCCGTGCTGCGCATGCGCGACGACGTTTCGGTCGGCTACCCGGTCAACATGGCCATGAAGCAGACCAACCTGTTCCCGCACATGGTGGTACAGATGACCGGCATCGGCGAGGAGGCCGGTGCACTGGACAGCATGCTGTTCAAGGTTGCCGAGTATTATGAGCAGGAAGTCAACAATGCCGTGGACGCCTTGAGCAGCCTGCTCGAACCGATGATCATGGTGTTCATCGGGGTGGTGGTCGGCGGCATGGTCGTCGGCATGTACCTGCCGATCTTCAAGCTCGCTTCCGTCGTCGGATAACACATACATGGCTTTTCTCGACCAGCATCCCGGCCTCGGCTACCCCGCCGCGGCCGCCCTGGGACTGCTGCTGGGCAGTTTCCTGAACGTCGTCATCCTGCGCTTGCCCAAGCGCCTGGAATGGCAATGGAAGCGCGATGCGCGCGAGGTCCTGGAAGAACCGGACTTCTACGAGCCGCCCCCACCGGGCATCGTGGTCGAGCCTTCGCATTGCCCGCACTGCAAGCACAAGCTGAGCTGGTACGAGAACATCCCCCTGTTCAGCTGGATCATCCAGGGCGGCAAGTGCCGTCACTGCAAGGCCCCGATCTCGCTGCAGTACCCGCTGGTGGAAGCCCTGACCTCGGTACTGGTACTGGCCTGCGTCTGGCAGTTCGGCTTCGGCTGGCAGGGCTTCGGCGCCATCGTGCTGACCTGCTTCCTGATCGCGCTGTCCGGCATCGACCTGCGTACCCAGCTGCTGCCCGACCAGTTGACCCTGCCCCTGATGTGGCTGGGCCTGATAGGCAGCATCGACAACCTCTACATGCCGGCCAAGCCGGCGCTGGTGGGCGCGGCGGTAGGCTACCTGTCGCTGTGGACGGTGTGGTGGCTGTTCAAGCAGCTGACCGGCAAGGAAGGCATGGGCCACGGCGACTTCAAGCTGCTGGCCGCACTGGGTGCCTGGTGCGGACTGAAGGGCATCCTGCCGATCATCCTGCTGTCCTCGGTGCTGGGCGCCATCATCGGCTCGATCTGGCTGTACAGCCGCGGCCGTGACCGCGCCACCCCGATCCCGTTCGGCCCCTACCTGGCGATCGCCGGCTGGTTGTACTTCATGTGGGGCGCGCCCCTGGTGGAGCAGTATCTGGTCATGAGCGGCCTGCGCTGAGGGGACACCCCATGAGCCGGTATGTGGTTGGCCTGACCGGCGGTATTGCCGCCGGCAAGAGCGAGGTGACCCGGCGCTTCGAGGCGCTGGGCATCGTGGTGGCCGACGCCGACCTGGCCGCCCGTGCCGTGGTTGCGGCCGGCAGCCCGGCGCTGGAGCAGATTGCCGCGCGTTTCGGCGCCGGCATGCTGCAGGCCGATGGCAACCTGGACCGCGCCCGCCTGCGCGCCCACGTCTTCGCCGACCCGGCCGAGCGCAGCGCGCTGGAAGCCATCACCCACCCGGCGATCCGCCTGCTGATGCAGCAACAGTGCGAGCAGGCCGGCAGTCCCTACGCGATCGCCGCCATCCCCCTGCTGACCGAAGTGGGCGGGCGCCAGGCCTACCCGTGGCTGGACCGGGTGCTGCTGGTGGACGCGCCCGAGGCCGTGCAGCATGCCCGGCTGATGCAGCGCGACGGCATCGACGCCGCGCTGGCCGACCGGATGATTGCCGCCCAGGCCAGCCGTGCGCAACGGCGGGCGCTGGCCGATGATGTGGTGGTCAACGATGGCCCGGCCGACGACCTGCAGGCACAGGTGGAAGCGCTGCATGCGCGGTATCGGGTGATGGCAGGGGGCTGAGCCCCCCACGCATGTCGCGAATGGCCCGGCCGCGAGCGCGTGCCCGGCGCTACAACGGCTTCGGCGAGAACGTCAGGGTGGCGATCACGCCACGCTGGCCACCAGGACGCACGCTCACCTGCCAGCCATACAGATCGCACAGGCGGCTGACGATCGACAGGCCGATGCCACCGCCCTGCGAATGCCCGGCATGGGTACCGCGATAGCCACGCTGGAACAGCTTGGCCGCATCTTCTTCGCTCAGGCCCGGGCCGCTGTCGGTCACCGAGACTGCGTTGGCGCCCACGTGCACGCGCACCTCGCCATCCTGCGAGTACTTGACCGCATTGCCGATCAGGTTGCCCAGCGCCACCGACAGTGCCGCCTCCGGCGCGTCGATCACCAGGTCGCGCTCGCCTTCCAGCGCCAGTTCCAGCGGCTTGCCACCCAGCTGCGCGCGGTGTGCGTCCAGCAACTGCTCGGCCACGCGGGCCACGTTGCTGGTACCCTGCCCGCGCTCGTTGCGCGACAGCAGCAGCAGCGCACCGATCAGGTCGCTGCACTGCTGTTCGGCACGCTGGATGCGCTGCAGGCGCTGCAGCACCTTCTCGTCCAGGCCGGGCCGGGTCAGCAGCAGCTCGGTCGCGCCCCGGATCACCGCCAGCGGCGTGCGCAGCTCGTGGCTGACGTCGGCATTGAACTCGCGGTCGCGCTGTACCACTTCGGTCAGCCGCGAGGAATAGTCGTCCAGCGCCTGCGCCAGCTGCCCCACCTCGTCATCGGGGAAGCGCGGTGCCAGCGGCTCGGGCTCGCTGGTGCCGCCGCGGTAGGCGCGCAGCCGCGCGGCCAGGTCCGAGACCGGCTTCATCACCTTCGACGCCGACCACCAGCCCAGCACCAGCGACAGCACGCTGAACACCAGCACCGACAACACCAGCGCGCGGTTGAGCTGCTTGCCACCGCGCACGCTGTCGGTCATGTCATAGGCAAGGAAGAACCAGGCATCGGGCGTCTTGCGCACGGCCAGCTTGTAGGAATACGGCTCGCCATGCTCGTCGCCACTGACGCTGTGGATGCCATCGGAGAAACCCGCCCATTGCGCGCGCTCTTCGCGCACCCGGTCGAACTTGTCCTTGGAATACGCATACGCGCGGATCTGCAGCACCGGCGCGTCGGGGTTGTGGCCCGGGTGCTCGTAGTAGCGCCGCGCGTACTCATCGATGTTGCGGTTCATCAGCTCTTCCACCAGCTGGTTTTCCACGCGCAGGCGGGCCCAGTTGGTGGCGAACGCGAACAGTGTTGTCAGGCAGAAGCCCAACAACACGAACGACACGATGATGCGGCTGCGCAAGCGCCGCCGATACGGCGTGCGCCGGCGCTCCCCCTTGGTTGCCACGGAATCAGGCTTCCGGGGTGGCGATGCGGTATCCGATGCCATGGCGGGTCTGGATCAGCGGCACTTCAAACGGCTTGTCGACCACCGCGCGCAGGCCATGGATATGCACGCGCAACGAGTCGGAGTCGGGCAGTTCCTCGCCCCACACACGGGTTTCCAGTTCCTGCCGGGTCACCACGGCCGGGGCCGCTTCCATCAGCGCCTGCAGGATCTTCAGTGCGGTCGGGTTGAGCTGCAGCAGCTTGCCCTGGCGACGCACTTCCAGCGTATCCAGGTTGTACTCCAGGTCACCGGTCTCCAGCACGCGGGTCTGTACGCCCTTGCCGCGGCGCGACAGGGCGTTCAGACGCACTTCCACTTCCTGCAGCGCGAACGGCTTGATCAGGTAATCGTCGGCGCCGGAATCGAAACCGGCCAGCTTGTTGTCCAGCGAATCGCGCGCGGTCAGCATCAGCACCGGGGTCTGCTTGCGCGCTTCATTGCGCAGCTTGCGGCAGACTTCGATGCCGTCCATGCCTGGCAGGTTGAGATCCAGCACGATCGCGTCGAACTCATGCACTACGGCCAGGTGCAGGCCGGTAACCCCGTCAGCCGCGAAGTCCACCGTGTGCCCGCGGTCCTCCAGGTAGTCGCCCAGGTTGGCCGCAATGTCGCTGTTGTCTTCGATTACCAGGATTCTCACTGTCACCTCTAATTGACTGTATTGCTGGCGCGCATGACCTGTCCCATGTCCTGCTGTGCCCGTTCTTTCTGCCGAGCGCGTTCGGCAACGGTCATGCACTGCGTTGTGGTCCGGTTGGAACCGATGGGCTTTTCACGTTGGCATATTAGACGACTATCTTCACGCGCCCGTGTCAAAACGGTGTTCACGACCTGCTGGTCGTTGAAGACCTGGGTTTGTACCGGTTCAGGCATGGCGTCACGCGACGGGTACTGCTCCACCGCAGTACGCATGCGTGCCAGCGCGTCGGTCACCCGCGCACGCTCATCCTGTTTCAGTTCCGAATAGGTCTCGCCATCCCTGAGCTCACCCTCGATACGCGAGATCTGCTGCCGCAACGGCTGCCCGGGCAGGAACACCTCCTTGGTCTTGGACGCCGATGCGGTACCGACCAGGGCCAGTCCTGACAATAGGACGACCGATATCAAAGCCTGTTTCATGGCAAACAAATCCTTGTCTGTGGCGAATCCCGACTCTATTCGCACCGCCTTCACGCCAGCAAGTGCCAATGGTCCGGGCGCCGGGGCCTAGTGCGAGGTTGCGGGATTGAAATTGTTGAACGTACGCTGGTCGTTCAACAGCGCCTTGCCCTTTTCCGCGATGCGGCGCCGCTCGGCCACGCTCAGGCAGCGGCTCCTGGGCATGTTGCTGCCGGTACCACGGGTGTACTGGCAGATCTGCCGGCTGTCGTCGTGGGCACGGGTCAGCACGGTATTGATGCGCTCCTGGTCGTTGAAGACCTCACCCTGCACCTGCGGCGGCAGCTCCTGCAGGTCCTGATGGCTGCCCATCCGCGCGGTGATGCGGGCCAGCGCCTCGCGCACCGCGGTGCGGTCGTCGGCGGAGATTTCGCTGTAATCGCCGTCGTCCAGGGCCTGTTCGACCTGGCGCACCTGCTCGGCGACCGGCGTCTGCCGGTCCATCTGCACAACGGCCTTTCCCGGCCTGGCCGCAGCCGTCCCGGCCAATCCCAGCAACAACGCGATCATCGTGATGCGGTACATCGCCAGCCTCCGATCCATCCAGGAACGATGCTGGCACTCTACGACCGTCACGCCGCCTCCACAAGGGACGCCCGCAGGCATAAAAAAGACCCAGGCGGTGCCCCCGCCTGGGTCTGAAGTTGTATCCCGATACCGGTCCTGCTGAGAGGCAGAGCTGCGGTTCGCTGAAGCCTACGCTGGGACCGATTAAAGGCTTGTTAAGTCCGGCCTCAATCACCCATGAGAATTTCAAGCGACTGAATAATCAGGGTTTTTTCAACTTCTCGACGTGTTCGATGATGCGCGTGGCCACGTCCACCCCACAGGCCGCTTCGATCCCCTCCAGGCCCGGCGTGGAGTTCACTTCCAGCACCAGCGGGCCGCGTGCGGAGCGGATCAGGTCCACCCCGCACACCGAAAGGCCCAGCGCCTTGGCCGAACGCACCGCCACCTGCTGTTCGGCACGGCTGGCCTTGGCCGCCACGGCCGTGCCGCCGGCATGCAGGTTGGAGCGGAAGTCGCCTTCCGGCGCCTGCCGCTGCATCGAGGCCACCACCTGGTCACCGACCACGAAGCAACGCAGGTCGGCCCCCTTGGCCTCGCCGATGAATTCCTGCATCAGGAAATTGGCGTACAGCCCGCGCAACGCCTCGACGATGCCACGCGACGCGCTGGCCTTCTCGGTGAGGATCACGCCACGCCCCTGGGTACCCTCGTTGAGCTTCACCACGTGCGGCGGCGGGCCGAGCATGGACAGCAGGTCAACGGTGTCATCGGGGTTGTCGCCGAAGACGGTGACCGGCATGTCGATGCCCTTGGCCGCCAGCAGCTGGTGCGCGCGCAGCTTGTCGCGCGAACGCAGGATCGCATCGGAGGGGTTCGGCGTGCGCGCGCCCATCAGCTCGAACTGGCGCAGCACGGCGGTGCCGTACCGGGTGATCGAGGCCCCGATGCGCGGGATGACCATGTCCACGCCGGTCATCGGCCGGCCCTTGTAGTGCATCGAAAAGCCATCGGCGGCAATACGCATGTAGCAGCGCAGCGGGTCGAGGATGCGCACGGTATGGCCGCGCGCGCGCGCCGCCTCGACCAGCCGGCGGGTGGAATACAGGGAGCTGTTGCGGGACAGGATGGCGAGCTTCATCGCGGCAGGATCGGGCGGCAGGCGCGCAGCATAGCGCGGCCGTGTGGCGGGTGGATGATGCCGTGCGGCGTGGCTTGGCCGGCCGCGGGCGGCACACTGCGCAGACCTGTTCAGCGCGCATGGAGCGGCCGATGACGATCACTGTGTTCCCACGATTTTCCGAAGTGGACGTGCTTGGCCACGTCACCAACACCGCCCTGCCCGTGTGGTTCGAGGAGGGCCGCCAGGAGATCTTCCGCCACTTCAGCCAGGCGGCCAGCATGCGTGACCTGACGCTGATCCTGCGCCGCTACGAGATCGACTTCCTGCAGCAGATCCAGCCCGGCCATGAGGTGCGCATCGAGACCCGCATCGAGGCCATCGGCCGCTCTTCGCTGTCGATCGTGCAGCAGGCGTTCCAGCAGCAACGGCAGGTCGCCAGCGGACGCTGCGTGATGGTGCATTTCGACTATGCGGCCAACGCCTCGCGCGCGATCGACACAGCACAGCGGCAGGCGCTGGCCGGGCTGTTCACCGAGGAGTACGCGCGGTCACTGGCAACCGCACCCACCTGAGCCGTTGCGGGAGGCCCTCAGCTGCACGCGGTGCCGCCCAGGGCCCATTTCTTCAGCTTGCCCAGTTCTTCCGCAGCATGCATCTTGGTGTACAGCGTAACCGTCGTCACGCCCTCAACTTCCTTGAGCACGATCACCTTGTAGATCTGGGTGCCGACTCCCGATGCCCCCTGGACGATCCTGGCTTCTTTCAGATCGTTGTAGTTCTGCACATCGTTGATCGCCTGGCCCACCGGCAGCAGCGACACCGGCCGGCATTCCCCCATCGCGGCAACAATGTGCTTCAGCGTCAGCTGGTAGCCCTGATCAAGGGTGAATGTGGAGGCATACTCCGGTCGTTCCAGCCCTTGCGGGCTCGACGCACAGCCGGCGAGAAGTACCGTTGCCACCACAGACAGACGACGCATGCGGGAACCTCCCTGTTTGTCCGCTGGAGTCTAACCCACGCTCCCGCCCGGTGGCAGGAGCGGCGAACGCCGCAGGAACTCAGCCGAATCGATTCGGTTCCTCGCTGCCTGGCAGCAGCATGATCGGGAACAGCACGAACACGCCCAACGGAATGAAGGCGATGACCACGTACCAGCCGGACTCGTCGATATCGTGCAGCCTGCGCACGGCCAGGGCCAGCATCGGTGGCAGGAAGACCAGGACCGCGATGATCGCCAGCACTGATCCCAGCATCTCCAACTGCCGGGACAGCTCCCAATCGAACAGATCGGTGCCGATCAGCCAGTATCCGATATTCATCAGGCTGTAGCTCAGCCCCGCCAGCAGAAGGCCCAGCAGGGAAAATGACCAGAACTCGATGCGGTCGGAGCGCCCTGAAAAATCAAGGCATCGCCTGATGGGCACAAGTGCAGCGATCATTCACGCTCCGGGCAACGGATGATGGGAGGCAGCGGCTAACGATCTTTTAGCATCCGCCAGCCAAGCACCGACTGAACCTGTCGGCCTGAAGCGGCTTCCATCAAGGCCAGGTACGCCCGTTCACCGGTCATCGCGACCGGGAGTCCACACGTGGGATGAGAGCGGCTCCAGCGCCACTGCCATGCAGTGTCGGCGATGGCTCGCGGGGCATCATCGAGTCGACCCGCGGGGCCGAAACCTCGCGCAGCCGCAGGCTGAGCGAGGCGCGCAGGGCCGGGAGCCTATGCGCTAGCGGCGCCTCAGCATATCGGGATGCCCGAGCAACCCGTCAGCGCCAGCACTGCAGAAACAATCAACACCAAGACCACTTTCCTGACCACATCCCGCTCCATTTTTGGCAGCGATGAGTGTACAGCAGCAACCGGAAATCCCGGACGCCCCCATGCATCTGCAACGGCGCGCGCGGGGCACGTGTGCGTGGAAGGTCCGGTCTGATCGGGGCTGTGCGAGTCTTCCGGCAGGCCATGCTGCGGAGCGGCTCGTCGGGTGCGGAGTGCCAGCACTGGGCGCAGGCCGCGGGAGACATGGAGCGGGCGATGGGAATCGAACCCACGTCAGTAGCTTGGGAAGCTACAGCTCTACCATTGAGCTACGCCCGCATTGCGGATGAAAGTCTATGCGCTGGAGACGGTGTTGCGCAATGGTGCGCGCCGCATCGGCACGGGGCCAGAGCCCTTTCCTCGTGGAAAGGGATCCGGCCCCGCCTGGCATCTGCTTAGAAGCTGCCGCCCACCGTGGCGAAGATCGTCGCGTCGCGGGCGCGCTTCTGCGCGGCCGTGGTGCTCACGCCCAGGTTGCCCTGCAGGCCAAACAGGTCCATGCGCGCACCCAGCACGGCGGTGGCGTAGTTCTTGTCGAAGTCCAGGCCCGGCACGCGGTAGCTGCCCAGTTCCGGCAGGGTCTGCAGCCAGGCGCTGGCCTGCTTGGTGTCCTCGAACTCGTGGTCGTAGGTCACCTGCACGTACGGCTTGACGGTGCCGCCATCGAAGCGGGCCTGCCAGCCGATGCGGCCAACGGTCGAATCGACGTTCTGGCGGTCGTAACCCAGCGCGGTGGCCAGGGTGCCGGCAGCAGCGCTTTCGGTGTAGCCGTCGATCTTCACCTTCTGCCAGATCACCGACGCGATCGGGCCGTGGCGGAAGCCGCCTTCGGTGCCGAACTCGTAACCGGCGTTCAGTGCGGCGGTCAGGTTGCTGCCATCCGGCGAGCCACCGTGTTCACGGGTCGCCGGGCCCAGCTGCAGCTTGCGGTTCACGTCGTACGACAGCCAGGTGTAGCTGACCTGGCCGTTGACCCAGACGCGGTCGCCGTACCATGCCGCGAACAGGCCGGCGGTGGTGTCCTTCTGGGTGAAGTCGCCGCGGCTGTTGCCAAAGTCGGCATTCAAGCGGCCGAAGCCGGCGAAGCCACCGACCACCACGCCGTTGCGCGCCCAGTCGATACCGAACAGGCCGGCCGGTGCCACGCCGTCATACAGATCGGCGTGGTCATAGCGCTGCAGGTCGCCGCGCACACCCCCCCACCACGACAGGCCGTCGGCCGGGCGGGCGCCGAGGTGATTGCTGACCTGGTCCGCGCGGGCGCGGCCGATGGTCTGCGCCGAGTGACTCAGCACCTGCTGCAGGCGCGGCGCTTCCAGCACCGAAACGGCGTACTGGCCCAGCAGCTGATGGCCGGCAACGGTCGGGTGCACGCCGTCGGCGAACAGGTAGGTCTGGTAGGCATCCGGGCTGACGTAGCTGGTCGGATTGCAGGTCAGGATGCTGACCGTGGAGTTGTTCGGATCGATCTTGCAGGCGGTGCTGGTGACGTTGCTGAAACCGTACATGGCCGGGTTGGCAGCCACTTCGCTCAGCACGGTGAAGGTATCCAGCGGGATGAACTCGATGCCGGCCTGCTTCAGGCCACCGTACAGGGCCTTGTTGTACCCGGCCGACAGCGCGGTGGCGGTGGCGGCATTCGGGCCACGGAAGGCCGGGGTCAGGCCGACGTTGGGCAGGTTCGGCACCAGCACGTACTGGGCACCGGCCTGCTTCAGCGCGCCGACCAGGGCGATCTGGTCGGTGACGGCCGCGCCGATGATGGCCTGCGCCTGCGCCGGAGCGCCGGCTGCCGCGAACAGATCGTTGGCACCGCCCCAGACCGTGTACAGGGCATTGGCGTCAGCCTTGCCACCGTTTGCGGCCAGGTAGCGGTTGGCCTGCGTCTTCAGCGACGGGATGACGCCCAGCGCGCTCGGCACGTCCACGCTGACCCGGGCGCCGCCGGCGGCGTAGTTGTCGCCGTTCTGGCCATTGCCGTTGGCGCCGTTGTTGAGGCCGTAGTAGTTGGCGACCTGCTGCGACCAGACCCAGCCCGGGTTGGTGGTGAACTGACCGGTGGCGCCCTGGGTGGCGGCCGGCAGCAGCGGACGGAAGTAGCCGGCGTCGGTCAGGCTGTCACCGAAGAACACCGCCTTCGTGTACGGGTTTTCGCCTGCCATGGCTGGAAGCGCGGCCAGCGCGATCGCGGCCGCCATCAGGGAGCGGATCGGGTGTTTGCTGAGCTGCATCTGGAAACTCCTGTGGGGAAAATAGAGAGGGACCCGGCACACGTACGCCGGCGCACGGTGAATGGTTTCACTGCGCCGCGTTTTGCTCACGCTGCGCCGCCGCATGGATTGTCGCCTGATCCCCCGGGGCGCCGCTGTGCCGGAGCTGGCGCCCGGTGCCGCGGGCGGGCATTCCGATCCCGTGGGGCGATCGGCGACAATGCCCGGATGAACATCCAGCTCAACGGCGAACCCCGTACCCTGCCCGCCCGGGCCACCCTCCACGACCTGCTTGAAGCCGAGCAGCTGCTGCAGCGCCGGGTGGCGGTGGAGGTCAACGGCGAGATCGTCAGCCGCAGCCGTCATGGCGAGCACCTGCTGGCCGAAGGTGACGTGGTGGAGATCGTGCACGCCCTGGGCGGTGGCTGAGGGGGCATATCCCTTGGCCTATGGCAAAGGGCTCTGACTCCAGCGCCTGCGTGACCCCATCTTCAGGCGGATAAGCGATAATCGCGCCATGAACGTTCATGTCTCCCCCGATTCGCTGGTGATCGCCGGCAAGACCTATGGCTCGCGGCTGCTGACCGGCACCGGCAAGTTCAAGGATCTGGAAGAAACCCGCCTGGCCACCGAGGCTGCAGGCGCCCAGATCGTCACCGTGGCCATCCGCCGCAGCAACATCGGGCAGAACCCGGGTGAGCCGAACCTGCTCGACGTGCTGCCGCCGGAGCGCTTCACCATCCTGCCCAACACCGCCGGCTGCTACACCGCCGAAGACGCCGTGCGCACCTGCCGCCTGGCCCGCGAACTGCTGGACGGCCACAACCTGACCAAGCTGGAAGTGCTCGGCGACCAGAAGAACCTGTACCCGGACGTGATGCAGACCCTCAAGGCCGCCGAACAGCTGGTCAAGGACGGCTTCGAGGTCATGGTCTACACCTCCGACGACCCGATCCTGGCCAAGCGCCTGGAAGAGATCGGCTGTGCCGCGGTGATGCCGCTGGCTGCGCCGATCGGTTCCGGCCTGGGCATCCAGAACAAGTACAACCTGCTGCAGATCATCGAAGACGCCAAGGTGCCGATCATCGTCGACGCCGGCGTCGGCACCGCTTCGGACGCGGCGATCGCCATGGAGCTGGGCTGCGACGGCGTGCTGATGAACACCGCCATTGCCGGCGCGCGCAGCCCGGTGCTGATGGCCAGTGCCATGCGCAAGGCGGTCGAGGCCGGCCGCGAGGCGTTCCTGGCCGGGCGCATCCCGCGCAAGCGCTACGCCAGCGCCTCCTCGCCGCTGGATGGGCTGATCGGCTGATGACCAATCCTTTCGACAGCGCCGGCTCCAAGGCCCCGCCCAAGCCCTTCACGGTCAGCGAAGGCCGCCGCGAAGTCCGCAGCTTCGTGCTGCGCCAGGGCCGCTTCACTCCGGCCCAGCAGCGCGCGTTCGACGAACGCTGGCCGCGCTTCGGCATCGACTACAACGGCCAGCCGCGTGACCTGGACGCCACCTTCGGCCGTCCGGCGCACAAGGTGCTGGAAATCGGCTTCGGCAATGGCGCCGCGCTGCGCTTCGCCGCCCAGCACGACCCGTCGCGCGACTACATCGGCATCGAGGTGCATGCGCCCGGCGTGGGCCGCCTGCTGAACGCGCTGGCCGACGACAACGCCGACCACGTACGCCTCTACCACCACGATGCGGTGGAAGTGCTGCAGAACGAGATCGCCGATGGCGCGCTCGATGAAGTTCGCATCTACTTCCCGGACCCGTGGCACAAGAAGCGCCACAACAAGCGCCGCCTGCTGCAGCCGGCGTTCGCCGAGCTGCTGGTGCGCAAGCTGCGCCCGGGCGGTCGCCTGCACTGCGCCACCGACTGGGAGGACTACGCCGAGCAGATGTGGGACGTGCTCGACGCCACCGCCGGCCTGGTCAACCGCGCCGGCCCGCGTGGCAGCGTTCCGCGCCCGGACTGGCGCCCGCAGACCCACTTCGAGACCCGCGGTCAGAAGCTGGGCCATGGCGTCTGGGACCTGCTGTACGACCGCACCTGATGATCGCCTGAGGACATCGCGCCCCACATGGATACCGCGCTGACGCTGACCAACGACATGAAGCTCGTGCTCGGGCTGGTCGGTTTCACGATGGCGATGTTCCTGTTCGAGCGCATCCGCGCCGACGTGGTCGCGCTGGTGGTGCTGGTGGTGCTCGGTGTCACCGGGCTGATCGCGCCGGAGGAGATCTTCGGCGGTTTCTCCGGCAACGCGGTGATGAGCATCATCGCCACCACCATCCTCGGTGCGGGCCTGGACCGCACCGGGGCGCTGAACCGGCTGGCCGCCTGGCTGCTGCGACGCGGCCATGGTGTCGAGCAGCGGCTGCTGATGATGACCACGGCCATCGCCGGGCTGAACTCGTCCTTCATGCAGAACCCCTCGGTGATGGCGCTGTACCTGCCGGTCGCCTCGCGACTGGCGGCGCGTACCGGGCTGACCCTGCAGCGCCTGCTGCTGCCGATTTCAGCGGCGATCGTGATGGGCGGCGCGCTGACCATGGTCGGCAACTCGCCGCTGATCCTGCTGAACGACCTGCTGGCCTCGGCCAACAACAACCTGCCCTCGGGCCTGGCCACCATCGAGCCGCTGCGGATGTTCGCGCCGCTGCCGATCGGCGTGGCGCTGCTGGTCGCCTCGCTGCTGTACTTCCGCTACTACGGCGACCGCAAGCTGATCGAGGAAGAGAACCTGGTCAACGATGGGGTCACCCCGGCGCGCACCGAAAGCTACTTCGCCAAGACCTATGGCATTGAAGGCGACGTGTTCGAGCTGGTGGTCAGCGCCGAAAGCCCGCTGGTCGGCATGACCCTGGGCGAAGCCGAGAACCTGCACGATGCCCCCCTGCTGCTGGCGCTGAAGACCGGCAACGACACCCGCCTGGCACCGCCGGCGGAGATGCGCATCTGGGTCGGCAGCGTGCTCGGCGCGATGGGCCCGCGCGAGCAGATCAACGACTTCGCGCAGAACCAGTTCCTGCGCATGTCCTCGCGCCTGAAGCACCTCGGCGACCTGTTCAATCCCAGCCGCGCCGGCATTTCCGAGGCGGTGGTGCCGCCGACCTCGAACGTGATCGGCAAGAGCGCTGCCGACCTGCGCCTGCGCAAGGAGCGCGGCATCAGCCTGCTGGCGATCAACCGCGACAAGCAGGTGATCCGCGAGGATGTGCGCGACGTGCAGCTGCGCGCCGGCGACATGCTGGTCTTCCACAGCATCTGGACCGACCTGGCACAGGCCGCCAAGAGCCGTGACTTCGTGGTGGTGACCGACTACCCGACCGGCGAGCAGCGCCCGCACAAGTTCAAGATCGCGATGGCGATCTTCGCCCTGACCATCCTGATCGCGCTGACCAGCAAGCTGCCGGTGGCGCTGACGCTGATGACCGGCGTGGCCGGCATGCTGCTGACCGGCGTGCTGCGCATGGACGAGGCCTACGCCTCGATCAACTGGAAGACGGTGTTCATGATGGCCGGGCTGATTCCCCTCGGCTGGGCGATGGATTCCAGTGGCGCGGCCGCGTGGGTGGCCGGCCACACCATCGACAAGCTGCCGACCGGCATTCCGCTGTGGGTGCTGGAGGTGGCGCTGGCACTGCTGACCACGGCGTTCTCGCTGGTGATCAGCCATGTCGGCGCGACCATCGTGATGGTCCCCATTGCGGTGAACCTGGCACTGGCGGCCGGTGGCAACCCCACTGCGTTCGCGCTGATCGTGGCGCTGTCGGCCTCCAACAACCTGATGACGGCGTCCAATCCGGTGATCTCGATGATCACCGGCCCGGCCAACTACACCCCGCGCGAGATGTGGCGGGTCGGCGGCCCGCTGTCGCTGATCTACACCCTGGTGGTGGTGCTGATGATCAACCTGATGTTCTGAGGGGAGGTGTTGGCAGGGCTTCTGAGGGGAGTGTTGGCAGGGCTGCAACAGGTGGGTGCGGACCGTTGGTCCGCACGAGGTTCACCTGCAACGGAGCGTGCGGACCAACGGTCCGCACCCACCTCAAGCAACATCCAACATCAACCGGTCTCAGGCCAGGTAGACCTCGCCGTCGCGCACGTCCACCGGCACCGCACGCAGGCGGTCGCCCTTGCACGGGCCGGCGATGCAATCGCCACTGTCCAGCGCGAACGAGGCACCATGCGCGGCGCATACCAGGTGGCCTTCGCGGCTTTTCAGGAACTGACCCGGCGCCCAGTCCAGGCGACGACCGGCGTGCGGGCAGATGTTCAGGAACGCCCGCACCTGCGCGCCGTCGCGGTACAGCACCAGCGATTCGGCATCGCCATCGACCACCGCTTCGACCTCGGCAAACCCGCCATCGGCAATGGCATCAAGGGCGATCAGGGCAGCGGCGGCAGTCATGGCGAAGGCTCGGACAGTAAACCCGTATTGTCGCACGCCCACTCAGGTGACTGGCTGCGACATGAACACAAGTCATTGATCCGTAATAAGCACAGGCTATATTTAACGAGTTTTTCACTCAATGACAGTGGCGCGTCCCGATACTCTGGTTTCGCTGATCCCAGCCTATCGAGCCGCCATGTTCAATCGCGCATCCGCCTTCACCCAGTTCCGCACCCTGTTCGCGCCGCGCAAGCCGCGTCACCCGCTGGTGCGCGTGGCCGTGGGCCTGCTTGGCCTGGCGATCCTGGCCGCGATGGTGTTCATCGGCGTGTTCGTCGGTGCGGCAATGATCCTGGTCGGCCTGGCGTGGAAGCTGCTGGCCTCGCGCAAGCCGGGCGCCGCCCGTCCGGTCGACCCGACCGTGGTCGAGGGCGAGTACCGCGTGGTGCGCAAGCCGGTGCTGCCGGCCTCGCGCTGAGCCCTGACCTCCGCGCCCGCTGACGGCGGGCGCCATGCGTTCTAGACTGCGGGCACGCCCTTCCTGGATGCCCGCATGCCCGATGTCTCCGATGTGATTCCTGCCGTAGCCCTGCCGCGTGTTCCGGTGGTGGGCGGTGGCAGCTTCCCCGTGCACCGCATCTACTGCGTCGGCCGCAATTTCGCCGACCATGCCCGCGAAATGGGCGCGGCGGTACCGGAAGCCGATGACCGCGGCCGTCCGATGTTCTTCAGCAAGCCGGCCGATGCGATCGTGGTCGGCCACGACGACGCCATCCCCTACCCGCCGGCGACCGCCAACCTGCACCACGAAGTGGAACTGGTGGTCGCAATCGGCCGCGATGCCCCCGCCGGCGAACTGGCCGTGGCCGACGCCGACGCGCTGGTCTACGGCTACGCCGTCGGCCTGGACCTGACCCGCCGCGACCTGCAGGCCGCCGCCAAGGACAAGGGTCACCCGTGGGATGCCGCCAAGGGCTTCGATGCCTCCGCGCCGATCAGCGAGATCGTCCACGCCGCCGAAGTGGGTGACCTGGCCGCACTCAACCTGTCGCTGGAGGTCAATGGCGAGGTGCGCCAGCAGGCGCTGCTCGACCAGATGATCTGGAACGTACCGGAGATCCTGCACGAACTGTCCAAGCTGTGGCAGCTGCGTGCCGGCGACCTGGTGTTCATGGGCACCCCTTCTGGAGTGGCCGCGCTGAAGCCCGGTGACCGCTTCAGTGCCCGCCTGGAAAACGTGGCCGAGCGCCACGGCGTGATCGCCGGCTGACATCACCTGCGCTACCCTGCGCGCTGTTCCACTTCCCCACCGGAGAAAAACAACAATGGGAATGCTCACCGAGTTCAAGGAATTCGCGATGCGCGGCAACGTCATCGACCTCGCCGTCGGCGTGGTGATCGGCGCGGCCTTCGGCAAGATCGTGACGGCGCTGGTCGAGAAGATCATCATGCCGCCGCTGGGCCTGCTGATCGGCAAGGTGGACTTCTCGCAGCTGGCCTGGACGTTGTCACCGGCCCGCCTCGGTCCGGACGGCAAGGAAATCCCGGCGGTGGTGATCGGCTACGGTGACTTCATCAACACGCTGATCCAGTTCGTGATCGTGGCCTTCGCCATCTTCCTGGTGGTCAAGGCGATCAACCGCCTGTCGCGCAAGCAGGACGCCGCCCCGGCCGCACCGGCCGAGGAAGTGGTGCTGCTGCGCGAGATCCGCGACAGCCTGAAGAAATAAGGCGGCCTACCGGTAGTGCCGGCCGCTGGCCGGCAACATCGGAACAACCGTGGTGCCGGCCAGCGGCCGGCACTACCGCGACTGCACGAAAGCCCCGCTCCGGCGGGGCTTTCGCTTTGCCGCTCGTGGCGGAAAGCAGCGTTCGCTGCCGCCATGACCTCCCGCCCATGCGCGCGGCTGAACGACTGTTAAGCTCCAAGGCCAGGTCCCTTCCGGAGTTGTCCATGCGTCGCCGCGTGCTTGCCATCGCATCCTCCCTCGCCCTGCTGGCCGCTCCGGCCTTCGCGGCGCCACGTACCACCTCCCTGCCGCCGGCCTCGCTGGCAACCGCCGCACAGCTGCGCGACCAGGCACTGGCCGATGACACCGGCTGGAAGGTGGTCGAATCGCTCACCACCGAGATCGGTCCGCGCATCGCCGGCGGCGAAGCCGACGCCCGCGCCGTGGCCTGGGCCGAAGCCAAGTTCAAGGCACTCGGCTTCGACAAGGTGTGGAAGGAACCGGTGACGTTCCCGAAGTGGGAGCGCCGCAGTGAACACGCCGCCGTGACCGGCAGGAATCCGCAGCCGCTGCAGATCACCGCACTGGGCGGCAGCCCGGGGGGCACGGTGGAAGCGGAGGTGGTCCGCTTCGCCGACCTGGCTGCACTGCAGGCAGCGCCCGCCGGTTCGCTGAAGGGCAAGATCGCCTTCGTCGACTACCAGATGCTGCCGTTCCGCGATGGCCGCGACTATGGCCGTGGCGGTGCGATCCGCAGCAAGGGCCCCTCCGAAGCGATCCGCAAGGGCGCGATCGGTTTCCTGATGCGCTCGGCCGGTACCGATTCGCACCGCGTGCCGCACACCGGCATCACCCGTTTCGATGAGGGCCTGACCCCGGTGCCGTCGGCGGCCCTGTCGGTGCCTGATGCCGACCAGCTGGCGCGCCTGCTGGCGCGTGGCAGCACCACGGTGAAGGTGGCGCTGGACTGCGGCTGGGATGGCACTGCCACCTCGTACAACGTGATCGGCGAGATCACCGGCCGCAGCCTGCCGAAGGAAGTGGTGGTGATCGGTGGTCATCTGGATTCGTGGGACCTGGGCACCGGTGCGGTGGATGACGGCGCGGGCGTGGGCATCACCATGGCGGCCGGACACCTGATTGGCCAGCTCAAGCAGGCACCGAAGCGCACCATCCGCGTGATCGCTTTCGCCAACGAGGAACAGGGCCTGTATGGCGGCAAGGCCTACGCCGAGGCACATGCCAAGGACGTGGCCCTGCACCAGCTGGCCGCGGAGAGCGACTTCGGTGCCGGCCGCATCTATGCCTTCAACACCGGTTCGCCGAATCCGGAGGGCTCGCGCGAGGCCACCCGGCAGATCGCCGAAGTGATGAAGCCGCTGGGCATCGAGTACCAGGCCGACAAGGGTGGCCCGGGCCCGGACGTCGGCCCGCTGGCCGCCAAGGGCGGTGCGTGGGCATGGTTGGCGCAGGATGGCTCGGATTACTTCCACCTGCATCACACCGCCGACGACACGCTGGACAAGATCGACCCGAAGGCGCTGGCCCAGAACGTGGCGGCCTACACCGTGTTCGCCTACCTGGCCGCGGAAGCCGACGGCAGCTTTGGCAGCGAGGCGAAGGCGACCACGCCGCCGAACGAATGACGGCGCGATGGGCCGTCATGAAACTGCGCCGGGCGTGACCCGGCACAGTTCCGTCGGAGCCGACGGTCGGTCGGCTCCGCGCAACGCGAGGGATCTGGCCGCGATGCTGTCAGCCCTGCCACACGCTGGTGTTGTACACGCCCAACCGCTTCGGATTGAACAGCGGATCCCTGCCGGCGCGACGATGCTGTTCGTAATCGCGCAGTGCCGCCAGCGCCGGCTTCTGCAGCAGCAGGATGGCGATGATGTTCAGCCAGCTCATCAGGCCCACGCCGATGTCACCCAGCGACCAGGCCACCGTTGCGCTGTTGACCGCCGAGTAGCCGGTCGCGGCCAGGAACAGCAGCTGGAACCCGCCCATCACCCACGGCGCCGGACGATCACGGCACAGGTAGCTGATGTTGGTCTCGGCCATGTAGTACAGCGCCAGGATCGTGGTGAACGCGAACGGCAGGATCGCCAGCGCCACGAATGAACGGCCGAAGCCCGGCAACGCGGATTCCACCGCGTGCTGCACGAACCGCGGCCCGGCCTCTACGCCGGGCAGGTTGCCCAGCAGCAGGCGCGCTTCATCCGGCACGCCGTTCACCGCCGGATCGTAGACGTTGTACAGACCGGTGGACAGGATCAGGAAGGCCGTGGCGCTGCACACCACCATGGTGTCGATGTAGACCGAGAACGACTGCACCAGGCCCTGCTTGACCGGATGCGAGACCTCGGCAGCGGCCGCCGGATGCGCACCACTGCCCATGCCGGCCTCGTTCGACAACACGCCACGGCGCACACCCCACTGGATGGCGGTGCCGATCATCGCGCCGAATGCCGCATCCACGCCGAAGGCACTGCGCAGCACCAGCATGATCACCTCCGGCACCTTCTCCGCGTTGAGTACCATCACCAGTGCCGCCACCAGCAGATACGCCACCGCCATCAGCGGTACCACCCATTCGGCGACCCGTGCGATACGGCGCACGCCACCGATCAGGATGGCGCCCAGCACCACCAGCAGCACCGCGGTGGTGGTCAGCGCCGGCACATCCCAGGCCTCGTTCACCGCACTGGTGATGGCATTGGACTGGGTACCGGCCAGCATCGCACCCGCCAGCACCGTCACCAGTGCGAACAGCACCGCATACCAGCGTTGGCCCACGCCCTTCTCGATGTAGTACGCCGGGCCACCTCGATACTGGCCGCGGGCGTCGCGTTCCTTGTAGATCTGCGCCAGGGTGGATTCGATGAAGGCACTGGAGGCACCGAGGAAGGCGACGATCCACATCCAGAAGATCGCGCCCGGGCCGCCAAAGGCGATGGCCATGGCAACGCCAGCGATGTTGCCGACCCCGACCCGGCTCGACAGCGACAGCGACAGGGCCTGGAACGGCGACACGCCGGAGTCGGAGCGTTCATGGCGGAACATGAGGCGCAGCATCTCCGGCAGCGCGCGCAACTGGATGAAGCGCGTGCGCACGCTGAAGTACAGGCCGGTGAGCAGGCACAGCACGACCAGGTAGGGGCTCCAGACGATGCCGAGCAGCCCGTTGACGATGGATTCGATGTTCATCGGCGGCTCCTCAGAAGAACATGCCGAGGGCAACCTGCGGGCTGACGATGCGGCCGGTGTTGCGGCCGGCCACGCTGAACTCGACACCGGCGATCAGGCCCAGTGACGGGCTGAAGTGGTATTCGACGGCCGGTGCCAGGCTGACGCTGCGGCTGGCCGGGCGGCGCTCATCGATGCGCTCGACCCCGCCATTGCCGTTGCGTGCGAAGCCGCTCAGGCGCTGCCCGGTCTCGCGGCTGGCGGCCATCTCCATCACGCCCACCCAGCGCGCATTGAAGCTGTACTCGGCGCCGACCGACAGCCCCAGCACCGAACCACGCGCGATGTGTCCCTGGAAACTGTCATCGGTGCCATACACGCTGGCACCGGAAATGGCGGTGCGCGCCGGCGCGGGGCCGGCGCTGAGCTGCGCACGCCAGCGCAGCGGCCGATCGTTGCCCAGCCACACCACCTGCTGCACGCCCAGTGCGGCCGTGGTGCGCTGTACGCCGTCGCCCTGCGCATCCAGTGGATTGCCGGTGATGCGGTCGTGGCTGCCGGTGCTGAAGCGCTGCACCAGCGCGATCGAGATGGCTGGGCGACTGCCCTCGGCGTTCGGTGCCTGCAGCAGGTACTGCAGGCGTGCGGTGGTATCACCGGCGCGGAAGCCGCTGCTGCGCGCACTGCCGGACTCCGCGCGCGAGGCGCTCAGGTTGACCTGGCCGGTCACCCGCTCGCTGATGCCATAGATGATCGGTAGCACGGTCGCCCACGCACCACTGCGTCCGGCGCTGCGGCGGCGATCGCCGTTGTCGTCATAGTAGTCGCGGCTGTCGACCCGCACCAGGTAGGGTTCGATGTACCAGTGGCCCTGCGGCAGGCCGGCCGGATTCGGGGTGATCAGTGGACCGGTGAAGTTGACGTCCTCGAGGCTGTGCTCGCCGGCCTGCACGGCGGGTGCGGCAAGCGCAGCGAGTGCCAGCACCAGGCAAGTGCGGGGTGTGCGGTGGCGGATCCGGTGCATGCAGCACTCCTGTACGACGTTGGAAGGAACTCCACCGTGCGGCGCAGGAAACGACCCAGCAATGAGATTAATTCTAAAAATGCGCCGCGATGGATCATTTGAGCCTGACGCGACGTATGCAGACGCATATAGCCATTCGCGCCGCGCAACGCCTGTGGCCGCGCGAAAAAAAACCCGGCCACAGGGGCCGGGTCCGTATCTCGACAGGCTCTTGAAACGACGTGATCAGCCGTTGCGGCGGCTCGCCCACTGCGCCAGCAGAACCGCCGTGGCCGAGGCCACGTTCAGGCTCTCCACCGCACCGCTGCCGGGAATGGAGACCTGCAGGTCACATTGGCCGGCCAGGCTGCGATCCATGCCCTCGCCTTCAGCGCCCATCACGTAGACCAGACGGGCCGGCAACGAAGCACGGAACACGTCGTCCGCGCCGTCGACCAGGGTGGCTGCCAGGCCGAAACCGGCGGCGCGCAGCTGCGCCATCGCTTCAGCGGTCTCCGGCAGCTGCACCAGCGGCACCGCTTCCGCGCCCCCTTCGGCCACGCGTGCGGCCGCACCGGACAGTGCCAGCGTGCTGCCAGCCGGCAGCAACAGTGCCTTGGCACCGAAATGTGCAGCCGAGCGCAGGATCGCACCGAGGTTGTGCGGGTTGCCCACGCCATCCAGCCACAATGCCAGTGCCGGGCCGTCACCGACCTGCTGCAGCCACTGCGCCAGCGGCAGCGGGTGCGCGCGCAGCACATCGGCCACCACGCCCTCATGATGGGTGGTGCCGGCGAGCTTGTTCAGATCACCGTCTTCGACCACCCGGTAGCCCACGCGGTTGGCCACGCACCATTTCAGCAGCGGCTGCAGGCGCGGGATGCGCGCCTCCAGCAGGTACAGCTTGCGCAGCGCCTGCGGCCGCGCTTCGAACGCAGCCAATACGGCATTCAGGCCGTACAGGCGCAGCTCGTCGCTGCCGCCACGCCCGCCACCGCCCGTAGCCGGCACCTCCGGGCGCGGCAACGGCGTTGCGCGCGGCGGACGGGCGGACGGACGGCGGTTGTTCCAAGGGTTGTTCACTTACGCATTCTCCTGCTTGCGCTGGCGCCAGAAATCGGCGTTCTTGATGCCCAGGGCATCAGGGTCGAACACCGGATCCTGGCCCAGCTTCTTCTGTCGTTCGTAGTCACGCAGGGCCAGCATCGCCGGCTTCTGGATGATGAGGATGGCGATGATGTTCAGCCAGGCCATCAGGCCCACGCCGATGTCGCCCAGCGCCCAGGCCAGGGTCGCATTATGGAACGCACCGAACACCACCATGCCGATGATGCCCAGGCGCAGCACCAGCACGGTCAGCGGGCGTTTGCGGTTGTGGTTCACATAGCTGAGGTTGGTCTCGGCCATGTAGTAGTACGCCATGATGGTGGTGAAGGCGAAGAAGAAGATGGCGATGGACACGAACGCCGAACCCCAGCCCGGCAGCACGGCTTCCACGCCGGCCTGCGCATAACCCGCGCCCTCCGGGATGCCGGCCAGACCCTGGAAGATCGGTGCGGCGCCCTGCACCGGCGAGTACACGTTGTAGGTGCCGCTGGCCAGGATCAGGAACGCGGTGGCGGTGCACACCATCATGGTGTCGAAATAGATGGCGAATGCCTGCACGTAGCCCTGCTTGGCCGGGTGCGAGACTTCCGATGCGGCTGCGGCGTGCGGGCCCGAACCCTGGCCGGCCTCGTTGGCGTAGATGCCGCGCTTGATGCCCCACTCCACCGCCAGGCCCATCATCGCGCCGAACGCGGCGTGGGTGCCGAAGGCGCTGTTGAAGATGATGCTGAACATCTCCGGCACGCGGTCGTAGTTGATGATCATGATGACGACGGCCATCAGGATGAAACCGGCGGCCATGAACGGCACCACCACTTCAGCGAAGTTGGCGATGCGCTTGACGCCGCCGAAGATCACCACGCCCAGCAGCAGCGCCACCACGATGCCGATACCCAGCTTCAGCGCCTGCACCGATTCCATGCCAAAGGCCTGGCCATCGAGCGGGCCGCACAGCGCGGTACCGCGGCAGGCGTTGATGATGCTGTCGGCGATCGCATTGGCCTGCACGCCCGGCATCAGGAAGCCGGCAGCGATGATGGTGGCGATGGCGAAGGCCAGCGCGTACCACTTCAGGCCCATGGCCTTTTCGATGTAGTACGCCGGGCCACCACGGTAGCGGCCCTCGGCATCCTTGGTCTTGTAGATCTGCGCCAGGGTGCATTCGACGTACGAGGTGGACGCGCCAAGGAAGCCCATCACCCACATCCAGAAGATCGCACCGGGGCCGCCGAAGGCGATGGCGGTGGCCACGCCGGCGATGTTGCCGATGCCCATGCGCCCGGCCATCGACATGGCCAGGGCCTGGAACGAGGACACGCCGGCATCGGATTTCTCACCCTTGACGGTGAGGCGGCACATCTCGAGAAAACCACGGATCTGCATGAAACGCGTGCGCAGGCTGAAGAACAGGCCGGCGCCCAGGCACACGAAGATCAGTGCCTTGCTCCAGATGATGCTGTTGATGAAGTGTACGGTTGCTTCCACGCGCGGTCTCTCCAGTCGGCGGGGTGAATGGACGTCCCGTCGGCTGGAAGGGACCCGCCTGATTCTCCCTGATCGAAGGTCGCTGCGGTAGCGCTGTTTTGTGGGGCCGAGCCGATGCTCGGCGGGGTGATGACGGCAGCCGAGTGTGAAATGGGGTCAGAGCCCTTTTCTGCGAAAAGGGATCCGACCCCGCGCGTGTTCAGGGCAGCTGCGTACGCACCCGGGCGAAGCGGCGCAGGTCGTGCAGCACGCCCCGCTTGTAGACTGCGCAGCGCTCCACGCCCTCCTGCTCGAAACCGTTCTTTTCCAGTACCCGCGCCGAGCCGAGGTTGAAGTCGACCACCGTGGCCTGCAGCCTGAACAGGCGCAGCTCATCCATCACCCACGGTGCGAACAGGCCGACCACCCGCGTCATCAGGCCCTGGCCCCAGTAAGCCTGGCCCAGCCAGTAGCCCAGTTCGGCGCTGTGCCCGCGCTCGGCCACGCCCTGCTGGGCGCCAACGCTGCCACAGGCCTGTCCATCGATCTCGATGGCCAGCGCCAGCGTGCCGGGGCTCAGCACGCGACCACCGAGAAAGGCCTCGCCATCCTCGCGCGTATAGGGATACGGGAAGCGATCGCGCAGGCCGCGCGACACCTCGGCATCGTTGGCGTGGCGCAGCAGCGATGCCAGATCGTCCGCGCACCACGGGCGCAGGCGGAAGCCTTCGCCCTGCAGCATCGGGGCCAGGGCCCTTTGCTGCGGGAAAAGGGATCCGACCCCGCCGGTGCCGGGATCAGGCATGGCCGCCTACCGACGGCGACGCCGCCTCCTGCTTCTCCAGCTCGCGCTTCACCGCTTCCGGCGAACGGGTGTAGGGCGCCAGCCGCGCGTAGAACGCCGGCACCACGAACAGCGACAGGAAGGTCGAAAGGGTCACGCCGAAGATGATCACGATGCCGATCGTGCCACGGCTGGCCGAACCGGGGCCACCGGCCACCACCAGCGGGATCGCGCCGACCACCGTAGCGATCGAGGTCATCAGGATCGGGCGCAGGCGCACCATCGCCGATTCGATGATCGCCTCGCGCACGCTGCGGCCGTCGTCGCGCAGCTGGTTGGCGAATTCGACGATGAGGATGCCGTTCTTCGCGGCCAGGCCGACCAGCATCACGATGCCGATCTGGCTGAACAGGTTCACCGTACCGCCACTCACCCACAATCCGACCAGCGCGCCGAGCACGCCCAATGGCACGGTCAGCATGATGGTCAGCGGATGGATGAAGCTCTCGAACTGCGCGGCCAGCACCAGGTACACCACCAGCAGGGCCATCGCGAAGGTCAGCAGCACCGCGCCACCGGCGCTCTGGTACTCGCGCGATTCCCCCTTCCAGTTCACCTGCGCGTACTGCGGCAGTTCCTCGCGGGCCACGTTCTGCGCCCAGGCGATGGCCTCGCCGAGCGGGTACCCCGGCGCCAGTCCGGCGCTGATGGTGATCGAGCGCAGGCGGTTGAAGCGGTTCAGGGTGCCGGCCTCGGCCACTTCGCTCAGGGTGACCAGGTTGGACAGCGGCACCAGCTCGCCGGAGGTGGCACGCACCCGGATCGCGGCCAGGTCGGCCGGGCTGGCACGTCCGTCGCGGCCGGCCTGCACCAGCACGTCGTACTCCTCGCCGTTGTCGACGAAGGTGGTGACGCGGCGCGAGCCCATCATGGTTTCCAGCGCCGAACCAATCGCGGTGACCGGCACGCCGAGATCGGCCGCACGCTGGCGATCGATGTTGACCCGCATCTGCGGCCGGGTTTCCTTGTAGTCCGAATCCGGGCCGACCAGGCCGGGGTTGTCGGCCATGCGCAGCAGGATGCGGTCGCGCCACTGCGCGATCTCGGCGTACTCGGGGCCCCCCAGCACGATCTGGAACGGCTGGCCACCACTGCGCACCAGGCCACCGCCGACCTGCGTGCGCACGCGCACGCCACGGATCGTGTCCAGCTCCTTCTGCAGTTCGTTGGCTACGGCCGGGGTGGCCTCGCTGCGCTGGCGCCACGGCTGCAGGAAGATGCTGACGCGGCCGGTGTGCATTTCCTCGCTGGCACCGAAGCCGCCCGGCACGCGCGGGTTGGCGCGCACGATCGGCTTGTCGGCACCGACATGCGGTGCCAGCAGCGCTTCCACCTGCTGCACCTGCTGCACGGTGTAGTCGTAGCCGGCGCCTTCCGGGCCATCGATCATGATCTGGAACGAACCGCGGTCTTCGGCCGGTGCAAGTTCCGACGGCAGCAGCTTGAGCAGGCCCCAGCTGGCGGCCAGCGCGGCCACCATCACCAGCAGGTAGATCCAGGTGCGGTCGACATGGTGCTGCAGCACCCGGCCATAGGCGCCGGCGAGGCGCTCCAGGTTGCGGTTGACGAATCCATGCAGGCCACGCGGTGCCTGGCCGGTGTGCGGCTTGAGCAGCTTGGAGGCCATCATCGGCGTCAGCGTCAGCGCGACGAATGCCGACAACGCCACCGCCGCAGCCAGTGCCACCGCCAGTTCGCGGAACAGGCGACCGGTGTTGCCTTCAAGGAAACCGACCGGCAGGAACACCGCGACCAGCACGGCGGTGGTGGCGATCACCGCGAAGGCGACCTGCGCGGTGCCGCGCTTGGAGGCCACCAGCGGCGGCTCACCGAGGTCGATGCGGCGCTGCACGTTCTCCACCACCACGATCGCATCGTCCACCACCAGGCCGATGCACAGCACCAGCGCCAGCAGGGTCAGCAGGTTGATCGAGAAGTCGAACGCGTACAGCGCGATGAACGCCGCCACCAGGCAGACCGGCACGGTCACCGCCGGAATCAGCGCGGCACGGAAACTGCCGAGGAACAGCCAGATCACCGCCAGCACCAGGATCATCGCTTCCACCAGCGTGGCATAGACGCGGTCCACCGCGGCTTCGATGAAGGTGGTGTTGTCGAAGGCAACGAAGATCTGCGTGCCCTTCGGCAGCGCCAGCGCTATCCGCTCGGCTTCGGCACGCGCGGTGCGCGCCACGTCCAGCGAGTTGGCAGTGGAGGTCTTGACGATGCCGAGGCCGATGCCGGGCTCGCCGTTGCTGCGGTAGTACGCGCGGCGTTCGGCCGAGGCCAGCTCGATCTTCGCCACGTCGCCCATGCGCACCACATAGCCGTCGCGGCCCTTGCCCAGCGGGATGGTGGCGAAGTCTTCAGGCTTGATGTAGTTGCGCTCCACGCGCAGGGTGAAATCGCGGTCGGTCGACTCGATGCGGCCCGCCGGCAGTTCCACGTTCTCGTTGCGCAGCGCGGTTTCCACATCACCGGTGGTCAGCCCGCGTGCGGCCAGCTGGTCACGGTCCAGCCAGATGCGCATGGCATAGCGCTGGCGGCCACCGATGCGGACCTGGGCCACGCCATCGAGGCTGGAGAAGCGATCGACCACGTAGCGGTCGGCGTAATCGCTCAGTTCCAGCGTGTCCATGGTCGAAGAGACCATGTTGAACCAGATGATCGGGTCCGCATCGCTTTCCACCTTGGCGATCTCCGGCGGACGCGCTTCCTCCGGCATGCGGTCGGCAACGCGGCTGACCGCGTCGCGCACGTCGTTGGCCGCCGCTTCGATATCGCGGTTGGAGGTGAATTCAATGCTGACCTGCGAACGGCCGTTGGTGCTGCGCGCATTGATGGTATCGATGCCTTCGATACCCGCCAGTGCGTCTTCCAGCACCTGGGTGATGCGGCTTTCGATGACCGCCGCCGAAGCACCGGTGTAGTCCACCGATACCGAGACGATCGGCGGATCGATCGCCGGCAGTTCGCGCAGGGTCAGGCGGGTGAAGGACATCACGCCCAGCACCAGCAGCAGCAGGCTCATCACCACGGCAAACACCGGCCGCTGGATGGAGATGTCGGACAGCTTCATCCGCCGTGGCCCTCGGCCGCGACCGGCGCCGGTGCATCAGCGGGCTGCGCCCCCGTGGCGGGGGCGGCGTCCTTGGCTGCCACCTTCAGGCCCGGGCGCAATTTGCCGGTGCCATCGACCACGATGCGCTGGCCGGCCTGCAGGCCCTGCTTGATCTCGACCACGCCGGCCCGGCGTGCGCCGGTGACCACGTCCACGCGCTCGACGCTGTCATCGGCGCCGATGCGGTACACGAAGGTATCGCGGCCGACCTGCACCACGGCGATTTCCGGAACCACCAGCGCCGGGCGCTCGGGGCGGAACAGGCGCACGTCGAGCAGCATGCCCGGGCGCAGCGCATGGTCGGCGTTGGCAAAGTCGGCGCGCACGGTCACCGCACGGGTGGCCGGGTCGATGCGCGCATCGATGGTGCTGACCTCGCCCTCGAAGGTACGCCCCGGCCAGGCCACGCTGGTGGCGCTGACCTTGTCACCGACGCCCAGCGCCGCCAGCTCCACTTCCGGCACCTGGAAGTCGATGTGCATGTGCTCGATGTCGTCGAGCGTGGCGATCACCGTGGTGGGCGTCAGCAGCGTGCCCGGGCTGACCTGGCGGATGCCGAGCACACCGGCGAACGGTGCACGCACGCGGCGGTCGCCGATGTCCGACTGCATCTGTGCCACGCGCGCCTCGGCGGCGTCGCGGATCGACTTCTGCGTATCCAGCGTGGCACTGGACACCAGCCGCTGGGTGGCCAGCTCACGCTGCCGCTTGTACAGCTGGTCGGCCTCGTGGAAGGTGGCCTGGGCCTGCACCAGCGCCGCTTCCTGGGCCTGGCCGCGCAGGGTCACGATCGGCGCGCCAGCGGCGATCTGCTGGCCGCTTTCGAAGTGCACCTTCTCGACGATCTCGCTGACCTTGGCGGTGACGCTGATCGACTCGCGCGCCTTGGCCGTGCCCAGCGCCTGCAGGGTGTCGTTCCACTGGGTGGGCTGCACGACCTGGGCGGTGACCGGCACCGCTTCGCCCTGCCGACGTGCGGCGGCCTCCTGCTTGCCTGCGCACCCGGCCAGCACGGCCAGGCTGAGGCCAAGGGCCAGGGTCGAAGCGATACGAGCCAACATGAACGGTCCTGATTGATCCACGGCCGCCGAGTGTAGGCAAGGGCCCGCAAAAGCGGTATGTGCCAAGCGTTTACCGGCGTGGAACCGGCGCCGCGATAGCGCCGTGAACCCGTTCCGTGCAAGGCTGCTGGCGGCAATGTCGGCGTGTGTCGAGGTGTATCCAGCGCCCCATCGCGGCGCCGGCCATCGTAGAGTCGAATCTGCCCGACGGAGGGCGTCGGGCGGGGGCGGATCCTGGCGGGGATCCGGCCCCGTTTTTTTCCGACAAGGCCGCGCACCGCGTGGCGGCCTTGCTGCTGCGGGCAGGTCAGTAGCGGTAGTTCACCTTCATCCACACGCTGCGGCCCGGCTCGTTGATGCGCACCGGGTCGGCCGGGAAGCCGAAATCGGCGCTGCCGGCCAGGTTCAGGTGTTCGCTGTAGGCCCGGTCGAACAGGTTGTCGACGCCCGCACTGAGCTGCAGCTGCGAACTGAAACGGTAGGCCGCATTGAGTGCGAAGGTGGCGAAGCCCGCGCTCGGTCCGAGATCCTGGGCGACGACATTGCCCTGTCCATCCGCGACACGGTGCTGCCGGGTCACCGCGCGCAGCAGCGCACCCGCGCTCCAGCGCTGGCCTTCCCAGTTCGCGCTCAGGCGCGCCTCCAACGGTGGCATCTGCGGCAGCGGACGCTGCTGGTCGCGGTTTTCGCCCCAGGCATAGGCCAGCGTGCCTCCCAGTTTCCACTGCTCGTCCACGCTCACCTCCACGCCCGCTTCGGCACCGGCGATGCGCGCATCGATGTTGCTGGCCTGGCTCATGCCCATCATGCCGCTGCCGTGGTAGGTGAACAGGATGTAGTCCTGGATCTGCCCGGCATACGCCGAGACCCAGGCCTGCACGCGCGGCCCCTTGTACTGCAGGCCGACATCAAGCTGGGTGGTGCGCTCGGGCTGTACGCCGGTGAACGCGTTCACCGCGCCTGCCGGACCGTGGTTCGGCGAGAACAGCTCCCAGTAGTCGGGCATCCGCTCACTGTGGCCGAGGCCGGCGTACCAGGTCAGGCCGTCGGCCAGGTCCTGTTCGTAGCGCAGGAAGCCGCTGCCGAGCCACTCCTTGCGGCGCTGCCCGGAGGTCGGATTGGGCATGCTTGCCATCATGCCGCGGATCGACTGCCGCTCATCGCGGACGCTGGCGCGATCAATACGCAGGCCGCTGATCCAGCGCTGGCCGGTGCCGGCGCCCAGCGTCAGTTCGCTGAACACGCCCTGGCGACGGAACCTGGCATCGGTCTCCCAGGCCGCCTGCCGGTAGGTATCGCGGCCCATGCCCAGGCGGCCGCGGTGACGGCTGTCCTCGGCATCCACACCGGCCACCAGCTGCACGTCCTGCCAGCGCCACTCGGAACTGATCCGCCCGCCCTGGGTGCGGCGATCCACGTTCGAGGCCATCGGCATCGGCATCATGCTGTGCGGGTTGGGCGTACGCAGCGTGTAGTTGTCCATCACGTGGTCGGCGTTGTTGTAATACACGTTGGCCTGCAGCGTGTCCCAGGCCCCCGGCAGGTTGCGTTTCTCGAAGCGCGCGGCATAGCTGGTGCGTTCGAACGCCGCACCATCCATACCGCGCCCCGCATAGCGGGCGATGGCGTCGCCGGCACCGGCGGAGAGTTCCAGCAGGGTGTCGGCATCGGGCGTCCAGCCGATGGCCACGTCGCCATTCCACTTGCGCCACTTCGACGGCACCACCTCGCCGTGGCCGTCCTTGTAGTCATCGGCTTCGGAACGGTTGCCGCTGGCGCGCACATAGCCGGTCGGGTTGCCGAGGGTCAGGTCCAGCACCTGGTCGTTGCGGTTGCGCGATCCGACCAGCGCACTGGCATCGGCACGCACGCCCGGTTCCTCGAAGCGCGGCGTATCACGCTCGAAGCGCACCGTTCCGGCCGAGGCACCGGCGCCCCAGCGCACGCTCTGCGGGCCCTTGATGATGGTCAGCCGATCGAAGCTCTCCGGCGCGATGTAGGACAGCGGATTGTCCATGCGTGACGGGCAGGCGCCGATCAGGTTGCCATCGTTGCTGAGGATGTTCAGGCGCGAACCGAACATGCCGCGCAGCACCGGGTCGCCGTTGGTGCCGCCATTGCGGATGGCGGAGAAGCCGGGAACGGTCTTCAGGTAATCGGCACCATCGCTGGCCGGCACCGGCTGCCGCGGCAGGCGCGGATCGGTCACCCAGTGCAGCGGCGAGGACGGTGCGGCGGCGGTGACCACCAGGGTGTCGAGGGTGCGCGCCTGTTCGGCAGGCGCGGCCTGGGCCACGGATGCAGCCACGGCCAGGCCAAGGGCAACCGGCAGGCGCAGCGGGGCGCCCGCGGGGCGGGAAGTCATTTTCATTGGAACAGCTCCAGGGTACGCACGCGCGCACGCCGCCCGTGCAGGCGTCGTGCGGCAGATTCAATAGGGAAATCAGCGGACGATGGAGCGCTGCGGAGGTCCGCGCGCGGCATGTGCCGGCCAGCGCAGTGCGGGCAGCACCTGCTGCGACCAGGGGAACGCCAGCCGCGGCCGCCACAGCAGGGGCTGCAGCAGCACCAGCACGGCCAGCCACGGCAGCAGGCGCATCGCCAGCACGCAGTATTCGCAGGCTTCACCGTGCATGGCATGCGGATCGGCCGGGCGACTGGGCGCGGCCGGTGCGGCGCCGTGCTGATCGTGCCCTGGCATGGCCATGTCGTGCATGTCGTGGCCCATTGCGGCAGGGTCCATGCCGGCCATCGCCGCGTGGTCCATCGGCGGCGCCTGCAGCGCGCGACTGACCAGCGGCGCGAACACCATCAGCAGCGTCGCCAGGACGGCGAGCTGGAGCAGGAGGCGCTGCGGGCGGGACAGGCGGGTCACCCCGCTAGTGTAGAGCCGGGTCCAGGGTTGCCGGTGCGACGAACCGTCGCAGGAGCGGTGTTATCAGCAGGGCTGCGCCCTGCCGTGTCGACCAAGGTCGACACCTACCAACAGCCGTCTGCAGTAGATCCACGCCATGCGTGGATGAATCGAATCCAAAAGCATCCACGCATGGCGTGGATCTACCGTGTCGACCAGGGTCGACACCCACCAACAGCCGCCGGAATCTGTCAGACCGTGATGGTCTGGGTCAACGACTCCCAGGTCGGCGGCAGCGGCCACGCCGCCGTCTGGTTGCCATCCAGCACCCGCCGCAGGTCGCGCGGATCGATCTGCGGTGCCAGCACATGCACCAGCTCCAGCGCGTAGTCACGCAGCACACGGTCGCGCGGCAGCACCGCCCAGGCGATGCACTCGGCGATCGGTGCCGGCGCCGGCCACGCCTTCAGGTCTTCATCGTTGGAACTGACCGCCATCTCGGCCAGCAGACCGACACCCAGGCCGGTGCGCACATAGGTCTTGATCAGGTCGGCGTCGAGCGCGGTCAGCGCCAGGTCCGGCACCAGCCCGCTGGCGGCGAAGGCACGCTGCAGCGACGAATTCGGGCGGGTCGAGGACTCGTAGCTGATCAGCGGCTGGCGTGCCAGCGCGGCCAGGTCCGGTGCGCGGCCGGCGCGGTCCAGCGGATGGCCCTTCGGGACCACCACCAGGCGCCGCCAGCGGAACAGCGGCACCGCGATGCCATCGGTGGGCTCGCCGCCCGCCGTGCTGATGATCGCGATGTCGGCATCGCCCTGCTTCAAACGGTCAAGCGCGTCGGCCTCGGCCGCCTGCTGCAGGTGCACGCTGACCTGCGGGTAGGCCTGCTTGATCGCCGCCACCGCCGGCGGCAGCACGAAGCGCGCCTGCGTGTGGGTGGTGGTCAGGATCAGCTGGCCCTGGCTCTCACGGCGCTGGTTGGCTGCATAGGTGCGGATGTTGTTGGCTTCGGCCAGCACTGCGCGGGCGCGGGCGATGACCTCGGTTCCGGCCGGCGTGACCGATTCCAGGCTGCGCCCCTTGCGCACGAACAACAGGAACCCGAGCTCGTCTTCCAGCTGCTTGAGCTGCTTGGACAGGCCGGGCTGGGTGGCGTGCACGCGCGAGGCGGCCAGCGTGATGTTCAGCTCGGCGTCGGCGATGGCAACCAGGTAGCGCAGCTGGGTCAGCGTCATGGGCGGGCAGGCGGCATGGGGCGGAGGTCCACTCTAGGGTCAATTGCCGTCACCAGCTTATAACCAAAGGTTGTTTAAGAAAGGCATCTGGTCATTTCCGGGCGTCATATGCCGGCGCTACGGTCAGCCGGCAGCCGCTGGCCTGAACGGCCAGCCTCCCCCCTTCGCCCGCCGCAGCCCGGCGCGGCCCCGCTTCCGGAGCGCTTCCATGGCCCTGTACGACTCCATCCTCGACACCATCGGCAACACCCCCATCGTCAAGCTGCAACGCCTGGCGCCGCCGCAGGTCAGCGTCTACGCCAAGGTCGAGTCGTTCAACCCGGGCGGCTCGGTGAAGGACCGCCTGGCGCTGGCGATCATCCTCGACGCCGAAGCGCGCGGCCTGCTCAAGCCGGGCGACACCATCGTCGAAGCCACCTCGGGCAACACCGGCGTGGCGCTGGCAATGGTCGCCGCCGCGCGCGGCTACAACTTCGTGGCGACCATGGTCGAGACGTTCTCGGTGGAACGCCGCAAGCTGATGCGCGCCTATGGCGCCAAGGTGATCCTGACCCCGGCCGCCGAGCGTGGCAGCGGCATGGTGCGCAAGGCGCGCGAGCTGGCCGAGCAGCACGGCTGGTTCCTGGCCAGCCAGTTCGCCAATCCGGCCAACCCGGCCTACCACCGCAACACCACCGCCGCCGAGATCCTGCGCGATTTCGCCGGCAGGCGGCTGGACTACTTCGTCAGCGGCTGGGGCACCGGCGGAACGCTCACCGGCGTTGGCGAAGTGCTGAAGGTCGCGCGCCCGCAGACCCGCATCATCGCCACCGAACCGGCCGGCGCGGCACTGCTCAAGGGCGATGACTGGAAGCCGCACAAGATCCAGGGCTGGACCCCGGACTTCGTGCCGGACGTGCTCAACCGCGACGTGGTGGACGAACTGGTGTCGGTCGAGGACGACCGCGCCATCGCCACCGCACGCCGCCTGGCCGCCGAAGAAGGCATCTTCGTCGGTATCTCGGCCGGCGCCACCGTGGCCAGCGCACTGGACGTGGCCGCCCGTGCCGAGCCGGGCGCGGTGATCCTGGCGATGTTGCCCGACACCGGCGAGCGTTACTTCTCCACGCCGCTGTTCGCCGATGTGAACGAAGGTTCCGACGACGACTGGCTGGCCGGCCTGCCGTGAGGCGCAGGGCCGGATCCCTTCTGCGTTCGGGAAAGCGCTCTGGCCCCTCTCCGCTTCAGCCTGCGTGAAGGCGGCGCCCGCCATCGTGCGTGAAGGCCGTCGGATCGCAGCGCGTGAGACGGTCATGACGCAGTATCAATGCCCTGTCCCCTACCGTGGGAACAGCCGGCGCAGATACTGCGCGGATCACCTCACAGGCAGGAGACGGACGCATGAAGATCGAAGTTTGGCAGGGCGACATCACGACCCTGGCGGTGGATGCGATCGTCAACGCGGCCAATGAAACACTGCTCGGTGGTGGCGGTGTGGACGGCGCGATCCACCGCGCGGCGGGTCCGGCGCTGCTGGCCGAATGCGAGCAGTTGCCGGAACTGCGCCCGGGCGTGCGTTGCCCGACCGGCGAAGTCCGCGCCACCGCCGCGTATGCATTGCCGGCGCGGCATGTACTGCATACCGTGGGACCGGTCTGGCATGACGGCCAACGCGACGAGCCGGCGCTGCTGGCCAACTGCTACTGGAAGTCGCTGCAGCTGGCCGAATCGCTCGGCGTGCAGTCGATCGCGTTCCCGGCCATCAGCTGTGGCGTGTACGGCTATCCGCTGTATCAGGCCGCGCAGGTTGCGGTGACCGAAACGCTGGCCTGGCAACGCAGCCATGCACAGCCGATGCGCATCGTGCTGGTCGCGTTCAATACGGCAACGGCCAAGGCCTACCAGCAGGCGCTGGCGGCCGCCGGCCAGAGCATGGACAGCGAACCGCGCAGCCCGTTGCTGCCGCCGCTGGGCGATACGGGCTTGGCTGCCGCGCATTGAGCCGCAGCGCCGCAGGGAAAAGAAAAGGCCGGGCAATGCCCGGCCTTTTCCGTTGTACCTTTGCGTCGGCCTCAGCGGCTGGCGGCTTCCACCGCCGCAGCGTCGTCGGCCACGGCTGCGGCGTCGGCAGCAGCACGCGCAGCCGAGGCGGCGGCACCTTCGGCGCTGGCGCCATCCACCTGCACGCGCAGCTCCACCAGGCCCTCGCCATTGTTCAGGCTGGACACGTCCACGGTGTAGTGGCCGGCCGGCAGCGTCTCCTGCAGGCGCGCATTGGTGCCGTTGCCGCCGTCGTCGTCGGACAGTTCGACATCGGCGCCGACCACCCGCAGCACGGTATCCACCTGGCTGGAGATCGCATCCAGGCGCACATCGGCCGGACGATCCAGGGTCAGCAGGAAGCGGCGGCGGCCCTCGGTGTCGAGCATGGTGTACACGCTGCCCGACTTCGGCAGCGCGGTGCCGTCGCGCTCGACCAGGTTGCCCGGCAGTTCGATGCGGCTGGCCGACAGGGTGAACATGCCGCTGATGCCGGCACCGAGGCCGCGTGCGGTCAGCGTGTACTTGCCCGGCTTCAGGGTCAGGCTCAGCCGCGAGTTGGTGCTGTCGCCACCATCGTCGTTCTCCGCCTCCACGCCCTGCCCGGACAGCTTGAGCACCGGATCAAACACATCCGACACCAGGCGGATCTCGTACAGCCCTTCCTTCTCCACCTGCAGGGTGTAGTCCTGCGAGTCGCCGTCCAGCATGTCGACGATCTCGCCATTGCCCAGCAGCGGCTTGCCGTCGTACGGCTTCAGCTTCTCGGCGCGCAGTCGGTAGGGACCGAAGTCGGACGGGCCATCGGCATTGACCGCCACCTGGTAGGTGCCGCCGCCATTGGCGCGGAATGCCAATGAGACATCGCCCTCGCGCTCGTAACCGGTGGTGCTGGTGGACACCAGGCTGCCATTGTTGAACACGGTGATCGAGCCGCTGAGCGTGCCGGTCAGCTTCAGGCCAACCAGCTCCTTGTCTTCCAGCTTGATCTGGTACAGCTGGTGGTGGCTGCCGTCGTTGAAGTTGATGCCACTGCGCGTGGTGATCTCGCCGGACACCGGCTTGTCGAATTCGAGCGATGCGGCCTTGCCTGCATCCGCGCCGCCGCCGATGCGGTTGCAACCGCCGGCGACCAGGGCCGTGGCAACGGCCAGTGTGAGTGCTGCCAAACGCATGTTGTTTCTCCTTGGCCTTCCATGTGGTTCCCGCGAACCGGCCGGGTACGCAGGGGCGGAAAAGATACCCGCAAAAGCAAACGCCGGCATGATGCCGGCGCTGCCTTGTTCATCCTGCGAGGGAACGGATCAGCCGTTCCACTTGCCCAGCGCAGCCAGGCCGTTGTCTTTGGCACGCTCGTACACGGTCTTCTGGGCAGCGGCGTAGTTGCCCTTCATGTCCTTGGCCCACAGCTTCAGCGCGGCCTGCTGCATGGCGCGACCGTAGGAGAAGCTCAGCGGCCACGGCAGGTTGCCCAGCTGGTTCATCGCGTTCAGGTGTTCGGTCGACTGCTCGTCGGTCTGGCCACCGGACAGGAACACCACGCCCGGCAGGATCGCCGGTACGGTGCTCTTCAGGCACATCACGGTCGATTCGGCCACTTCCTCGACGTCGGCCTGCTCATCGCAGCCCTTGCCGGAGATGACCATCGAAGCCTTCAGGATGGTGCCTTCCAGCAGCACGTTCTGCTGGTACAGGGCGTCGAACAGCGAACGTAGGGTCGCTTCGGTCACTTCGTAGCAGGTCTCGATGTCGTGGTCACCGTCCATGATCACTTCCGGCTCGACCATCGGCACCAGGCCGCATTCCTGGCACAGCGCCGCATAGCGGGCCAGCGCGTGGGCGTTGGACTCGATGCAGGTACCCGACGGGATGCTCTCGCCGATGTTGATCACCGCACGCCACTTGGCGAAGCGCGCACCCAGCTTGTAGTACTCCTGCAGGCGCTCGCGCAGGCCGTCCAGGCCTTCGGTCACCAGCTCGCCCGGGCAACCGGCCAGCGGGTGCGCACCCTTGTCCACCTTGATGCCCGGAATCATGCCGTGGTCGGCCATGTACTTGGCGAACGGCACGCCGTCCTTGGTCGACTGGCGGATGGTTTCGTCGTACAGGATGGCGCCGGAAATATGCTCGTTGAGCTTCGGCGTGGTCAGCAGCAGCTCGCGGTAGGCGCGACGGTTCTCCTCGGTGTTCTCGATGCCGACGCCAGCGAAACGCTTGGCGATGGTAGCGGTGGATTCGTCGATCGCGATGATGCCCTTGCCCGGGGCAACCATGGCCTGGGCGGTTTCAGCCAGCTGTTCGATGCTCATGTACTTCCTGTGGCGGGTGCGGGAAAAACGTAAGTATAGCCCCGCCGCCTGTTGCCCCGACGTGGAGGGCAGGCTGGAAACGATTCCAATGTCCGCACAGGACAGCGGATGTCCTGTTGCGCCGGGTCAGAGCCCTGGCGGGGATCTGACCCGGGGTCGGATCCGCAACGCGGCTCCGACCCCAGGCCAACACTGCTTACAGGTCGCCCAGGCCGATCGCGCGGCCGTCGTCGCCGACTTCCAGCAGGCGCAGCGTGTTGGTCGCGCCCAGGGTTTCCATGTGCTCGCCGCTGGTGAACACGACGCGGTCGCCGGCCTGCAGCAGCTCCGATTCAACCAGCAGGCGGATGCTGCCACGTGCGGCTTCGCGCGGAGTCAGGCCACGGCTGTCGAAGTTGATCGGGTAGACATCGCGCATCAACGCCATCTGCCGGCGTGCACCGTCATGGCGGGTCACTGCGAACACCGGCGCCTTGGCACGGAAACGCGACAGGTAGCGCGCGGTGCCACCGGATTCGGTCATCGCCACGATCGCGCGCACGCCCACGTGCTGCGACAGGAACATGGTGGCCATGGCGATCGCCTGGTCGGCGCGCTCGAGATTGCGCGGCGATGCATTGAAGTCGGTCTCGGTCTGGAACTGGCGCTCGGCCCCCAGGCAGATGCGCGCCATCGCTTCCACGGCCTTGACCGGGTAGGCGCCAGCGGCGGTTTCGGCCGACAGCATCACCGCGTCGGTGCCATCGATGACCGAGTTGGCCACGTCCAGCACCTCGGCGCGGGTCGGAATCGGGCTTTCCACCATCGACTGCAGCATCTGCGTGGCAGTGATCACCACCTTGTTCTGCGCCAGCGAGGCCTTGATGATCTTCTTCTGCAGGCCAGGCAGCTCGGCATCGCCGATTTCGACGCCGAGGTCACCACGGGCCACCATCACCACGTCGCTGGCCTCGACGATCTCTTCCAGGTTCTCGATCGCTTCGGTGCGCTCGATCTTCGACACCAGCGCGGCATCGCAGCCGTGCGAGCGGGCGATGTCGCGCGCATCGTTCATGTCCTGCGCGTTGCGGCAGAACGACACGGCGATGAAATCAACGCCGATCTTGGCGACGATGCCGATCAGCTCCTTGTCGCGCTCGGTCAGCGCGCCGAGCGACAGGCCGCCGCCCTGCTTGTTCAGGCCCTTGCGGTCGGACAGCACACCGTCGTTGAGCACGGTGTTGACGATGCGGTCGCCCTGCACTTCCACCACCTGCAGCTGCATCAGGCCGTCGTCGAGCAGCAGCACATCGCCCGGACCGACGTCCTGCGGCAGGCCGAGGTAGCTGACGCCCACCTGGCTGGCATTGCCCGGGCCGGCGTTCTCGCTGGCGATCAGGTCGAAACGGTCACCCGCCTTCAGTTGCACCTTGCCCTCGGCAAAGCGCTCGATACGGATCTTCGGGCCCGGCAGGTCAGCCAGGATGCCCACTTCCACGCCGACGCGGGCCGCAGCAGCACGCACTTCGGCCGCGCGCTTGGCCTGGCCGGAGGGATCGCCGTGGCTGAAGTTCAGGCGTACCACGTTGACGCCGGCGCGGAACAGATCCTCCAGCACGCCCGGCGGATCGGTGGCCGGACCGAGGGTGGCAAGGATCTTGGTGCGACGCTGACGCTCGAACATGGTGAAGGGGCCTCTCCCGATAAAGAACGGAAATTAGCACATCCTTCACGCCGCATGTATACGGTTACAGCCTTGTGCCGCCTGACTCCACGGGTCATGGAACGGACATCGGCCGGACATACGCTGGCGCAGGTAGGCGGTTCCGTGGAACCGGGCCCGTGCCCGGCTGGATCGCAGGCAGGCATCAGCCGGGCCTGGGCCCGGCTCTGCAGCGGCTAGGCCAGCAGCACGGCCAGCTGCGCGGGCTCATGTGCGAGCTGCCCGGCACCGGCGGCAGCCAGCTCCTCTTCGCCACCGAAGCCCCACAGCACACCCACGCTGCGCAGGCCGTGATGACGCGCACCTTCGATGTCCATGCGGCGGTCGCCGATCATCCAGCACTGCGCGGGCTGCACCTGCAGCCGACGCAACGCCTCGCCGACCAGCTCCGGCTTGTGGCTGCGCGAACCGTCCAGGGTCGAACCGACGATCTCCTCGAACAGGCCACCGAACGGCAGATGGGCGAGGATGCGGCGCGCGTGCGGCTCGTTCTTGGCGGTGACCACCGCAAGGCGGTGGCCACGACCATGCAACGTGCGCAGGGTGTCTTCCACCTGCGGGTAGACCGTGTGCTCGCGCCAGCCTTCGGCGTCGAAGCGTTCGCGGTAATAGCCGACCGCCTGCTCGACCCGCGCCGGTTCACCGAACAGCGGCGCGAAGGTGGTGCGCAGCGACGGGCCGATCCAGCCCAGCAGGACGTCCTGCGGCGGCACCGGATGGTCCATCTTCTGCAGCGCGTAGGCGATGCAGGCGGTGATGCCCACCTGCGAATCGATCAGCGTGCCGTCGAGGTCGAAGAACAGGACATCCCTGCTGCGGTCAGCGCTCATGCGCCGCGCGCGTCGAGTGCGGCGACCGCCGGCAGGGTCTTGCCTTCCAGGAACTCCAGGAACGCACCCCCCCCGGTGGAGATGTAGCTGACCTGGCGGGCGATATCGAACTTGTCGACCGCGGCCAGGGTGTCACCGCCGCCGGCGATGGAGAACGCCGCGGAGCTGGCGATGGCACGCGCCAGCGCTTCGGTGCCCTTGCTGAAGGCTTCGAATTCGAACACACCGACCGGACCGTTCCAGACCACGGTGCCGGCCTTGCCGATCAGCTGCGCGTACTGCGCGGCTGTCTGCGGACCGATGTCCAGGATCAGGTCGTCTTCGGCAACGGCATCGACCGCCTTCACTTCCGCAACAGCATCCGGCATGAACTGCTTGGCAGTGACCACGTCGACCGGCAGCGGAATATCGGCCCCCCGCGCCTTGGCATCGGCGACGATCTTCTTCGCGGTATCCAGCAGGTCGGGCTCGTACAGCGACTTGCCGACGTTGTAGCCGGCGGCGGCAATGAAGGTGTTGGCGATGCCACCGCCCACGATCAGCTGATCGACCTTGCCGACCAGGTTGGCCAGCAGTTCCAGCTTGGTGCTGACCTTGCTGCCGGCGACGATGGCCAGCAGCGGCTTGGCCGGTGCATCCAGCGCCTGCGCCAGCGCGTCCAGTTCGGCCATCAGCAGCGGGCCACCGGCAGCCACCGGAGCGAAGCGGATGACACCATGGGTCGAAGTTTGGGCGCGATGCGCGGTACCGAAGGCATCCATCACGAACACGTCGCACAGCGCCGCGTACTTCTTCGACAGGGCTTCATCGTCCTTGCCCTCGCCGACGTTCATGCGGCAGTTTTCCAGCAGTACCAGCTGGCCCGGCTGCACGTCGACGCCGTCGACCCAGTCGCGCACCAGCGGAACCTCGCGGCCGAGCAGTTCGGACAGGCGCTGGGCCACCGGCGCCAGCGAGTCGGCCTCGCTCCACACGCCTTCCTTCGGGCGCCCCAGGTGCGAGGTGACCATCACCGCTGCGCCCTGCTCCAGCGCGCGCTTGAGCGTCGGCAGCGAAGCGGTGATGCGCTGTTCGGAGGTGATGCGGCCATTCTCGATCGGCACGTTCAGATCCTGGCGGATCAGCACGCGCTTGCCGGAGAGGTCGAGGTCGGTCATGCGGACGATGGACATGGGCAACTCTTTGGCTCAGGGACGGGATGCCGGTGGACGGCAGGCCGCCATTGTATCGGGTGCGGCTGGTGGGAGGGCCGATGCCTGCGGCCGGCAGTGTCGGAGAACAATGTAGAGCCGAGCCCATGCTCGGCTGGATCATCGCCAACAGCAGCCGAGCGTGGGCTCGGCTCTACAGCAAGCGGCCGCCACGGCGGCCAGCCGTTCGCCGGAACCTATTCCGAAGGCGCAGGCTTCTGCCGAAGCAGGCTGAGCGCCAGACCACCCACCACCAGCACGCCCAGGCCCAGCAGCGCCCACAGCAGCCAGGCCTTCCAATCATGCTGTGGCTTCAAGGCCGCGTCGCCGGCCAGGGGCTCGGGGCGGCCTTCCAGGCGTGCCAGGGTCGGCTGCCACGAGGGATCGTTGCGCTGGCGCAGCTCCTCGATCAGCACGCCGATCGGCGCTTCCATCCGGCGTGCGGTCGAACTGCCCACCGCCAGTGCATACGGTGCGGCGCCCTGGCTCAGGAACACCAGCACTTCCGGCTGGTAGCCGAGGCGCAGGGTCGGCGCGGTGGCGGTTTCGGCCGGGTTGGCGACCAGCTTCCAGTAGCGGTCACGATGCACGCTTCCCAACACCTGCGCCGCCGACTGCTGGCGCTGGCCCTGGGCCCCCTGCTGCAGCTGATAGGCGATCCACGGCGCACTGCGGCGTTGCCACTCCGCGCCCTCGTCATCGCGGCTGTACAGCGTCCACTGCACCAGGCTGTTGTCGGTGCTCGCCACATCGGCCCGCGCCACCGGGAAACGGCCGTCCAGCTCGAAGGTGTACTCGCCCTTGCCCTTCGACACCGGCTCCAGTGACAACCATTCCCACGGCAGTGTCGCCGGTGCCGGCGGCAGCTCGGCCAGCACGCTGCGCAGCGTTGGCAGGCGTGCATCGCCCTGTGCCAGCACGCGCAGATAGCGCGCCTCGCCGTCCACCTGCAACCGGCGCTGCAGCAGGCGCTTGCCGGCGCGCTGCAGGTCCACCAGCGGGATGTCGCGCCCGACCGGACGCCAATGCTGCAGATCGTCACTGGCATCCAGCTGCACCTGTGCCTGCAACGGCTGGCCGCTGTCGGCCCAGTCCAGCACCAGTGCTGCCAGCGGCTGCTGGCCGAGCACGCTGGCATCGATCAGCCAGCCGCCCTGCCCGCTCGCCGCGGCCGCGCCACTCACGCGTGCCTCGACCCGGCGCACGCGGCCATCGGTATCGCGCTCGGTCAGCAGCTGCAGGTCATTGCGCTGTGCTTCGGCCAACGGCGGTAGTGCGAACCACGGCAGTTCACGCTGCACCGGTGGCTGCGCCAGCGGCTGGTCCGGCGCCAGCAATGCCGAGGGAAGCGACTGGCCGGCCGCATTGAAGACCTGCAGATCGCCCAGGTCGGCGGCGCCGGAACGGCGGTAGATCGCCGGTTCCAGCACCACGCGGTAAGCGCCGGATTGCGCACTGGACAGCGTCAGCGGCCACTGCTCGGCGTACTGCGTCCGGTAATCGGCGGCCTGTGCCACGACGGCGGCCAGCATGCCGAACATCGCCGGCAGCAGCGCCCTGCTCCACTTCCTCATTGGTTTTCCTCCACGGTCGGTGCCACGCTCGGCGGCGCCGGTGCCAGATAACCCACGACCGTGCACAGCAGGCCGTAGGCGATGAACGATGCGATACCCAGCAGATTGCCCAGGTGCTGACGATCGACAAGGACCAGCTTGGCCAGCACCACGCCCATCAGCACGGCGCCGACCATCCACAACACGCGCTGGCCGCGGCGCGACCCCCACACCCAGGCGATCACGCCGAGCACGCTCCACAGCACGGTCAGGCTGGTCTGCGCCAGGCTGAAGCGCACCATCGACGCGTTCCACGACAGGCCTCCCCATTGGTGCACGCCATGCAACACCAGGCTGGTCAACGCGATGAAGGCGGCCAACGACAGCAACGGCAGGCGGATCCTCAGCAGTGCCTGCGGCGCCTGCGCGGCATACAGCCAGCGCGCAAGCAGCAGCAGGCTCAACCACTGGCCGATCTCGGCCGGATTCAGTACCGGCAGCCACAGCAGCGGAGCCGCGTCGCCCGGCAACAACTGGCCAGCCAGCCAGCCGATCGACAACAGGCCGAACAGCACGCACTGCAGCGGCAGGCGCATGCGGTCGAACGCCGCCCCCAGCGGCCAGCGCAGCGCATTCCATCGCCACAGCGACAACGCCGCCATCAGCAGCCACGGCAGGGTCACCAGCAGGGTGGTCCAGCCCTGTGCCAGATCGGCTTCATTGCCGCCCCACAGGGCCAGCAGCGAAAGCAGCGACGGCCACAGCAGCCACCACAGGAACTGCGCGATGCGCGCCACGCCATCGCCCCCCTGGCGCAGGCACAGCAGCGTGCGCACCCCCAGCACCGCGAACACCGCCCAGGCCAGTGCGCCGTAGCCGGCGAACGGTTGCTGGTGCGCGTCGCTCTGCAGCAGGGCCAGCGGGAAGCCCAGCGCCAGCATCGCCAGCGCGGTCACCCCCAGCGCGCGTGCCGGCTGCCGGCGCTGCACCTCGGCCGCCAGCCACGCGGTGACCGCCGCCAGTACCAGCAGTGCATCCCCTTCGGTGCGATAGGGGAAGAAACGGGTGATCTCATGCACCAGGCCGCCCAGCCACCACAGCAGGCCCCACAGGTAGTAGACCAGGGCGACTTCTTGGCGCGGCCGGCGCTGGTAGCTCCAGGCCGACGCGAACCCTGCCAGGGCCAGCAGCAGCGCACCGATGGCGGTGGGATTGAGCAGGAAGCGCAAGTCCTCATGCCAGTGATCGCCACCGGCCACGAAGGCGAACGCGGCGCCGATCTGCAGCAGTGCACCCGACACCTGCGGCAACCAGCGCTTCTGGCGCAGCCCCAGCCAGGCCAGGCCGGCGCCTTCCAGCGCGAACACCGCACCGGTGGCCCGCGCCGACAGCGCCAACGGCACCGCCAGCGTGGCGAAGCCCACCGCCAGCACCGCATGCGACTGCGCCAGCACGGTGTACGACGCGCGCGCAATCAGCGCCCGCGCCAGCACCGCGTAGATCGCGGCCAGGCCCAGCGCGCACAGCGCCAGTGTCATCGGCTGTTCGTGCAGCATGCCTGCCTGCAGCGAGAACGCGACCAGGGGCGTGCCGAACACCAGGCTGCCGTCGACCAGGTCACGGCGCCCCGCCGGCTGGCGGCGGGCGTACAGCAGCGGGATCAGCAGGTAGAAGGCGAAGAACAGCAGCAGGAACGGCTCGGTGCTGCTGAACTTGTCCGGCGCGTACTGCAGCACGCCCCAGAAGGTGCCGATGCCGAAGGTGAAAGCGAAGCCCAGCAGGTTCAGCGCGCGCCATGGACGGAACCAGGCGATGGCGAAGATGCCGGCGTTGAGCACCGCGTAGTAGCTGAACAAGCCCACGTGGTTGCCGCTGCCGGTGGACAGCCACAGCGGTGCCATGAACCCGGCAAGGATGCCCAGCACGGCCAGGGTGCGCGAATTCTGTACCACCGCCAGCACGCACAGCCCGGCCACCAGCACGATCGAACTGACGAAGGCGAAGCCCGGTGGGATCAGGTCGAAGCGCTTGAATGCGGCAAAGATGGTCAGCAGCAGCACACCGATGGCGCCCCCCTGCAACGCCAGCGCGAACAACCGCCGACGCTCGCGCTGGAACCAGCCGAACGCCAGCAGGCCCAGTGCGGCCACGGTGACGCCGGCCAGCCGCAGTTCGATCGGCAGCACCAGCCAGCCCTGGTCGCTGACGTACTTCAGCAATGCGGCAACACCGGCCAGCAGCACCAGCATGCCGATCTTGACCGGGACGTTGCCCTCGGTGAACCAGCGCTTGACCGCGCCGATACCGCGTTCGATGAAACCGGGCAGCGCCGGTTCGGCGGGCAACGGTGGCTGCAGCGGTGCCGGCGGGACCGGCGGCGGCGCGACCGGCCGCGGTGCCGCCGGCTCGGCCGGGGCTTCCTCGCGCGGCGGCGGCGGTTGCGGCGCCGCTGCAGTTGCAACGACCGGGCGCAGGAACGGCGGATCAGCGCTGGCGACAGGCGCCGCCACGGGCGGTGCAGGCGCCGTCGCGGCCGGCCGCGCAAGCGGCGTTGCCGCCATCGCACTTTCCAGCGCGGCGACGCGGCGGCGCAGGCCGGCGATCATCACCAGCGCCACCACCAGCAGCAGCGGGATGGCCAGCAGGACCAGTACCACCAGGGCTATCAGTGCTTCCATTGCGTGCTTCCATTGCGTTCCCGCGCCCCAGCGGCAGCGGTCGACCGGCCCATGCTACGACAGGGCCGGCCCCATAAACGACGAACCCCGGCCAGGCCGGGGTCCGTGTGCGATCTGCGCCCGCCTTACTTGGCGGCGATGACCTTGGCCATTTCCAGGCACTTGTTCGAGTAGCCCCACTCGTTGTCGTACCAGGTGACCAGCTTGACGAAGGTGCCGTCCAGGGCGATGCCGGCATCGGCGTCGAACACCGAGGTGCAGGTCTCGCCGCGGAAATCGGTGGCCACGACCTTGTCTTCGGTATAGCCCAGGATGCCCTTCAGCGGACCTTCGCTCTGCGCCTTCACTTCAGCGCAGATCTCGGCGTAGGTGGCTTCCTTTTCCAGCTCGACGGTCAGGTCGACCACCGACACGTCCGAGGTCGGGACGCGGAAGCTCATGCCGGTCAGCTTCTTGTTCAGTTCCGGGATGACCACGCCGACGGCCTTGGCCGCACCGGTGGACGACGGAATGATGTTCTCCAGGATGCCACGGCCGCCGCGCCAGTCCTTGTTGGACGGGCCATCGACGGTCTTCTGGGTGGCGGTGGCCGCATGCACGGTGGTCATCAGGCCGCGCTTGATGCCCCACTTGTCATTGATGACCTTGGCCAGCGGGGCCAGGCAGTTGGTGGTGCACGAGGCGTTGGAGATGATCGCCTGGCCGGCGTAGGTCTTGTCGTTCACGCCGTACACGAACATCGGCGTGTCGTCCTTCGACGGGGCCGACATGATGACCTTCTTGGCGCCGGCATCGATGTGCTTCTGCGCGGTTTCCTTGGTCAGGAACAGGCCGGTGGCTTCCAGCACCACGTCGGCGCCGACTTCGTCCCACTTCAGGTTGGCAGGGTCGCGTTCCTGGGTCAGGCGGATCTTCTTGCCATTGACCAGCAGGTCGTTGCCCTGCACCGCCACGTCGGCCTTGAAACGGCCGTGCACGGAGTCGTACTTGAGCATGTACGCCAGATAGTCCGGCTCCAGCAGATCGTTGATGGCCACGATTTCGATGTCGTCGCCGAAGTTCAGCACCGCCGAGCGCAGGACGTTACGCCCGATGCGACCGAAACCGTTGATACCAACCTTGATTGCCATGTTCTCAAGCTCCTGCAGCCGCGACAGGTGCGGCGGGATGGATAGGGCCCACAAGTCTAGCAGGCCGCGGCTGACCACCGCCGGCCAGCCGCAGCCGGCGCCGGGCCGGCAGACAGGATTTGATCCGGATCAAAGCGTTAGCACGGTGTGAGGCCGAGACTGTGGCCATCCACCCAGCAACGAGAACACCCCCATGCGCAAGACCTCCCCCCTGATCGTGGCCAGCCTGGCCGCCGCCCTGTCCCTCGCCGCCACCCCGGCCATGGCCCAGTCCAAGGGCGACTGGACCGTCTCGGCCGGCGTCCACCAGGTGGCGCCGAAGTCGAACAACGGCTGGCTCGCCAACCACACCCTGAAGGTCGACGTCGACAATGACGTGAAGCCGACCATCACCGGTGAGTACTTCATCGCCGACAACCTGGGCATCGAAGTGCTGGCCGCGCTGCCGTTCAAGCACGACATCAACATCAACGGCCTCGGCCGCGTCGGCAGCACCAAGCAGCTGCCGCCGGTGGTGACCCTGCAGTACCACTTCAATAGCAAGGGCAAGGTGTCGCCGTTCGTCGGCGCCGGCGTGAACTACACGACCTTCTTCAGCGAAGACACCACCGGCGCGCTGAAGGACAGCCGCCTGAAGCTGCAGGATTCGTGGGGCCTGGCCGCGCATGCGGGCGTGGATTTCGCGATCGGCGAGAAGGGCGCCCTGCGCGTGGACATGCGCTGGATCGACATCGACAGCAAGGTGAAGCTGGATGGCGAGAAGATCGGCACGGTCAACATCGACCCGCTGGTCTACGGCGTTTCCTACGTCTTCAAGTTCTAAGCGGAGTGTTGAGCGCGGGGGCTTCGCCCCCCGCTCCCCCGCGACACGCAAAACCCTCGCAGCATGTTGCCCCGGTAATCGCCGGGGCTTTTTTTGTTTGCGCGAAAAGTACCGGCATCTGGAATTGGGCGGAGAGGGTGGGGCAGCGGGACCGTTGGTGCCATGGATGGCGCCATCGAGCCCCCATGGATGGGTTTACGGCGTGTCCCGCCGCCCCTCCCGCTGCGCTCCCACTTCGGAACAGGGACACGCCGCTCTTCAATCCACCTACCCCGCTAGAATGAGCGCATGAAAGCCCTGCACTCCTTCTTCCTCGCCGCCGCCCTGGCGCCGGCCCTGCTGTCCGCCTCCGCCCCCGCCCATGCCTGGGGCGCGCAAGGCCATCGCCTTGTCGCCGAAGTCGCCGACGCCCGCCTCAGCCCCTCGGCCCGCGCCGAAGTGGACCGCCTGCTGGCCACCGAACCGGACGCCACCCTGGCCAGCATCGCGCCCTGGGCCGACCAGCTGCGCGCCAAGGACCCGGGCCTGGGCCGGCGCTCGGCCGGCTGGCACTACGTCAACATCGCCGAAGACAACTGCCATTACGAAGCCCCCAAACACTGCAGGAACGGCAACTGCATCGTCGAAGCCCTGAAGGCACAGAGCGCCATCCTCGGCGACCGCAGCCTGACCGACGGCGAGCGCCTGCAGGCGCTGAAGTTCGTCGTGCACCTGGTCGGCGACATCCACCAGCCGATGCACGCCGGCTACGCCCACGACAAGGGCGGCAATGATTTCCAGCTGCAGTTCGGCAACCGCGGTACCAACCTGCACTCGCTGTGGGACAGCGGCATGCTCAACACCCGCAAGCTGGATGACGCCGGCTATCTGCCGCTGCTGCAGAGCCAGCGCGCGCCGAAGCTGGCACGCCAGTCCAACCCGCAGCGCGACCCGCAGGCCTGGGCCGAGGCCAGCTGCCGGATCTCCATGCAACCTGGCGTTTATCCGGCCTCGCGTAAGATCGGTGACGAGTACACCGAGCGCTATCGGCCGCTGGCCGAAGCGCAGCTGCGACTGGCCGGCGAAAACCTGGCGCAGTTGCTGAACCGCGTGCTCGGCACGCGCTGAGGAGAGTTCCAATGTCGGTCCAGGTGCAGTCGTTCTTCCACCGTGACAGCAATACCTTCAGCTACCTGGTCAGCGACCCGGCCAGCGGCGAGGCGGCGCTGATCGACCCGGTCCTGGACTACGACCCGGACACCGACGCCAGCAGTGAATCGCCGCTGCGTGCGGCACTGCAGGCCATCGAACAGCAGGGCCTGCAGCTGCGCTGGCTGCTGGAGACCCATGCCCACGCCGACCACGTATCGGCCGGGCGTCGTCTCAAGCAGCACTTCCCGCAGGCCACGCTGGCCATCGGCGAAGGCATCCGCGCGGTGCAGGCCACCTTCGCCCCCCGTTATGGCCTGCAGCTTGCTGCGGCCGACCAGATCTTCGACCACCTGTTCACCGACGGCGAGACCTTCACCCTCGGCGGACTGCGCGGCCAGGTGATCGCCGTGCCTGGCCACACCAGCGACAGCATCGCCTACCTGATCGGCGATGCACTGTTCACTGGCGACTCGCTGTTCATGCCCGACGGCGGTACCGCCCGCTGCGATTTCCCCGGCGGTGATGCCGCGCAGTTGTACCGCTCGATCCAGCGCCTGCTGGCGCTGCCCGATGCCACCCGCGTGTTCGTCTGCCACGACTACGGTCCCGGCGGCCGTGAGGTCGCCAACGAGACCACCATTGGCGAACAACGCGCGCACAACATCCACGTGCATGACGGCGTGGCCGAGGCCGAGTTCGTCAGCGTGCGCCAGGCCCGCGACGCGACCCTGGCCGAACCGAAACTGATGCAGCCGGCAGTGAAGGCCAACATCCAGGGCGGCGCCTGAGGCGCGCGCAGCACCCGCAGACAGCACATGCCCGCGAGTGCCTGCCCTGCGTGGCAGGACGCCGGCGCCGCGCCTAGCGCCCCTGCATGCGCACCACCTGCTGCCCCTTCACGATCTCGAAAGTGAAGGCATACAACAGGCTCACCGCCACCGGCTCGATGCGCTCGGCGCCACGGCAGTCGCCGCGGTTGGCGGGCACCTTGCCGGCGGCGAAGTGGCAGACCGCTGCGGACGAGTACTTCCACATCGCCACCGCATCCTGCGCTGCCTGCAGCAGGGCTGCGTTTTCAGCTGCGGCACCCGCCGCGCAGTCAGGACGATCGGTCAATGGCACGCTGCGCTCCACATCGCCTTCGGCGCTGACCACCACCTGCAGGCAGATGGTGGTCGGCGCCAGTTCCACCCGCGGATCACGATCGCCCACCTGCGGATCCGGTGCCGTGTGCAACTGTGGCATCCGATAGCCTTCGCCCGCCCCCAGCGCGTACGCCTGCACCTGTCCGCCGCCAGCCCCCTCCTGCGGCTGCAGACGCTGGTGACCGACGCTTTCGCTGCGGGTATCGACGGTTGCCAGGCGGTCCGGGGTCGCACACCCGGCCAGCAGCGCCACCGCCGCCCACAGCGGCGCGGACCTCACTTCGTCTCCTCGGTTTCGTCCATGGCGTAGGTGATGGGAACGCGGATGGCAGCCGCCACCGGTTTGCCGTTCTTCATCGCCGGGCGATAGCTCCAGCTGCGCGCCGCCGCGATCGACACCGCATCGAACACTCCCGGATTGGTCGCCCTGAGCACCTGGACATCGGTGGGATGCCCGTTGGCATCCACTTCCACGCGCAGATCCACCACGCCAACCTGGCGCTGCTCGATGGCGGACTTCGGATAGGACGGCGGTGGCATCTTGTCGACCTGGACCGGACGATCCAGCCCGGCCTTCGCCGCATCCTGCTGGGCGTGCTCGAACGGTTCGACGGCGATCCTTGGGGACCCCGCCGCACTGCCCTGGCTGGCCCAGGCTACCGCGCCCATTCCCAGGCTGACCCCGACCAGCAGCACCTGCCCCGAAACCCACGGCAATGCCTTCCGCTTGGACTGCTTCAACATGGCGATACGCTCCTTCAACACGGGTTGGCTGCGCCAATGGCAGACCGCTGGCGCAACCGGGTGGACCAGCTGCGCCTTCAGCAGCGTGCTGGCGTAGAGACCGCGCAGCGCGGGCTGCGGGGCAACGGTGCGGGCATCACAGGCCAGTTCCTGGTCGCGCAGGAAACGGCGTGCGGCCCATGGCAGAAGCGGGTGGAACCAGAACAGCACGCGCATCAGCAGCAGCGCGCCATTGGCCCAGTGATCGCCGTTACGGCGGTGGCTCTGCTCGTGTTGCAGGATCAGCGCCTGTTCCTGTGCATCGAACTGCTGGTCGAAGTCAGGGCCGACCACGATGCGCGGGCGCCACAGGCCGACCAGCGCCGGCAGGCCGGGATCGGCGCTGGCCTGCCAGCTGCCATCGGCACGCGGCTGCAACGCGCCCAGGCTGCGTTCAAAGCGACGCTGCGCGCGCAGGTCACGCAGCAGGCAGAGGCCGGCACCCAGCGCCCAGGCCACCAGCAGCAGCCCCGCCCAGGGCAACGACGGCCCGGCGATGCCCTCGACGGCACCGGGCACCACGTTCAGCGGCAGCGTGGGCACCTGCTGCAGCAGCGCCACCTGTGGCAGCGGCAGCCGCAATGCCACCAGCAACAACGGCAGCAGCCACCAGCTGCGGTAGGCCAGCGTTGCGCCGCCGAGCCTCACCAGCAGCGGCCGCAGCGCCGCCAGCAGGGCCACGCCCGCCGCCAGCCACAGGCTGGCCTGGAACAGTCCAGCGAGCAGTTCATTCATGGTCCAGCTCCTGGATCAGCTTCTTCAGTTCGGCGATGTCCTGCGCGCTCAACTGGCCACGCTCGCTGAAATGCGCCACCAGCGGCGCCACCCGGCCTTCGAAGACCCGCCCGATGAAATCCTGGCTCTGCGCCTCCACCCATGCCTGGCGCTGCAGCAGCGGTCGGTACAGGTAACGGCGGCCGTCGCGTTCGGCGGCAATTGCGCCCTTGGTCAGCAGGCGGTTGAGCAGAGTCTTGATGGTCGGCTCGGCCCAGTCGCGGTGGGCCAGCGCCGCGACCACCTCCTCGGCGCTACGCGGTGCCTGCTGCCACAGCACCTCCATCACAACGGCTTCGGCTTCGCTGATCGGGGTCATGGTTTACATCCGTAATCGACAAATTGATTACGCGCGTAATCGATCGACCTGTCAAGCCCCTCGGCTCCGGATTCATCCCCGTTGCGGCCACATCGGTCATGCCTGCCCCGGCGGCCACGGGATCGACAAAGGCAAGATCGTGCGTGCACGCGTTGCGCCGTGGTCATGCGCCGTGCACGCCGCATGACCGCGGCGATGGCCGGCGCAGGGTGTCCGGCGTGGACGTCCCGCGTCGACGGACGTTCAAGCCCGGCATGCTGTAATGCCCGCACTCCCCACACGCAGGACCGCCACGCATGACCGAACACCTCACCGACCTGGACGCCGCCGTCGACTGGTTGTTTGCGCGCGTGGACGGGCCGCTGCGGATCGGGGCACCGCTGGCGCTGGGCAAGCCGCACCGGCTGCTCAATGCCGTGTACGCACGCGTCGAGCATGATCCGTCGCGGCCATTGCAGCTGTACACCGCATTGTCGCTGAACCCACCGAAGGCACGCGGCAACGGCCTGGAAGCACGCTTCATGGCGCCCTTCGCGCAGCGTCATTTCGGCGACGATTTTCCGCGACTGGCCTATGCCGATGCGATCGCACGCGATGCATTGCCGGCACACGTGCAGGTGGAAGAGTTCTACATGCAGTCCGGTGCCCTGCTCGGCTCGCGGCAGGCACAGTCCAGCTACACCAGCCTCAACTACACCCATGCTGCCGATGCGGTCGCCCAGCGCGCGCCGCAGGTGATCGTGCAGAAGGTGGCGATGCGGCCGGACGATCGCCGGCTGTCGCTGTCGTGCAACAACGACATCACCCAGGACACGCTGGATGCGATGACCGCACGTGGCCTGCCGCGACCGCTGCTGATCGCCGAGATCGATCCGCAGCTACCCTACCTGGGTGGCTCGGCAACGGTGGATGTGTCGTTCTTCGACCTGGTGATCACCCCGCCGCCGCCGTACCCGGCGCTGTTCGGCCTGCCGCGCCAGCCGGTCGGCGATGCCGACTATGCCATCGGCCTGTATGCCAGCACCCTGGTGCGCGATGGCGGCACCCTGCAGATCGGCATCGGCACGCTGGCCGACGCGCTCAGCCATGCGCTGGTGCTGCGGCATACCGACAATGCCCGCTACCGCCGCGTGCTGCACGCACTGGATCCGCAGCTGGCCCGCCATCCGCTGGTGCAGGAAATCGGCGGCCTGGACCCGTTTGAAGTGGGCCTGTACGGCTGCAGCGAAATGCTCAACGAGGGCTTCCGCCGGCTGGTGCAGACCGGGGTGATCAAGCGCAAGGTGCATGACGACCTGGCGCTGATGCAGCGCATCGAGAACGGCAGCACGCTGTCCATCGACCACGCCACGCTGGCCGCCGAGGGCGAATACCTGCACGGCGCCTTCTACCTGGGCTCACCGGAATTCTACGAGTGGCTGCGCACGTTGCCGGAAGACGAGTGCCGTGCGATCGGCATGCGCCGCATCAGCGAGATCAACCAGCTGTACGGGGGCAACGAAACGCTGGAGCGGCTGCAACGCCGCCACGCGCGCTTCTTCAACTCCTGCATGATGGCCACTGCGCTGGGCGCGGCGGTGTCGGACGCGCTGGACGATGGGCGCGTGGTGTCCGGCGTGGGCGGCCAGTACAACTTCGTGGCGATGGCGCACGCCCTGCCGGAAGCACGCAGCGTGCTGATGTTCCGCGCCGCACGCGACGACCAGGGCCAGCGCGAATCGAACGTGCGCTGGAACTACGGGCACACCACCATTCCGCGCCACCTGCGCGACATCTACCTCAACGAGTACGGCATTGCCGATCTGCGCGGACTGACCGACGAGGACTGCGTGCATGCGATGGCCGCGATCACCGAGGCGCCGTTCCAGGGCGGCCTGCTGCAGCAGGCACATGCGTCGCGCAAGCTGTTGAAGGCTTCGCAGCCGGATCCCGAACGCCAGCAGCGCAACACGCCGCAGGCGCTGTCCGCTGCGCTGGCACCGTTCCGCGCCGATGGCAGCCTGCCCGACTACCCGCTGGGTAGTGACTTCAACGAGATCGAACAGGTCCTGGTGAAGGCGCTGGGCTGGTTGAAGGCCAACACCCGGACCCGCGGCGAAACGCTGCGCACGGTCTGGGCCGCCCTGCGCCAACCGGCCGGCGATGGCGATGCGGTGTACCTGCAGCGGATGGGCCTGCAGGCACCGAAGGACTTCGCCGAGCGCCTGGACGCGCGGCTCCTGCGCCTGGCCCTGGCACGCACCGCCTGAAAAAAAGGGGACGGAGGGGATTAAGTCGTTTATGCATAAACGACTTAATCCCCTCCGTCCCCTTTTTAGGGAAAGGCCGGCGGGTGCCGGCCTTTCCGGTGTTGCTTCGCGGCGTGGCTTACAGCGCCTTGGCGGCTTCCACCACGTGCGCGGTGGTGATGCCGAAGTGCTTGTACAGCTGGTCGGCCGGGGCCGAGGCACCGAAGGTGTCGATGCCGATCACCGCACCGTCCAGGCCGACGAACTGGCGCCAGAAACCGGTGACGCCGGCTTCCACGGCCACGCGCTTGCGCACGGCGTTCGGCAGCACCGATTCACGGTAGGCCGCATCCTGGCGCAGGAACACGTCGGTGGACGGCATCGAGACCACGCGGGTCTTGATACCGGCCGCATCCAGCTGGGCCTTCGCTTCGGTGGCCAGCGAAACTTCCGAACCGGTGGCGATCAGGATCACGTCCGGGGTGCCGGCGGCATCGGCCAGCACATAGCCACCGCGTTCGATCTGGGCGATCTGCCCGGCATCGCGCGGCTGGTGCGGCAGGTTCTGGCGGCTGAACACCAGGCAGCTCGGGCCGTCCTGGCGGGTGATCGCAGCCTTCCAGCTGACCGCCGATTCCACCGCATCGCACGGACGCCACACGTCGTTGTTCGGGATGTAGCGCAGCGAGGCCAGGTGCTCCACCGGCTGGTGGGTCGGGCCGTCTTCGCCAAGGCCGATCGAGTCGTGGGTGTAGACGTGGATGGCATGGGCCGGAATCAGCGCGCTCATGCGCACGCCGTTGCGGGCGTAGTCGCTGAACACCAGGAAGGTGGCATCGAACGGAATGAAGCCACCGTGCAGGGCCAGGCCATTGGCAATCGCGGTCATGCCGAACTCGCGCACGCCGTAGTACACGTAGTTGGCGTTGGCGTCGTCGCTGGCCACCGACTTGCTGCCCTTCCACAGGGTCAGGTTGGAGTGCGCCAGGTCGGCCGAGCCACCGACGATTTCCGGCAGCAGCGGCGCATAGGCTTCGATCGCCAGCTGCGAGGCCTTGCGCGAGGCGATCGTCGGGCCTTCCGCCGCCACCTGGGCGATGTAGGCATCGGCCTTGGCAACGAAGTCGGCCGGCAGCTCGCCGTGCGAACGGCGGGTCAGCTCGGCGGCTTCAGCCGGGTACTGGCTGGCGTACTTGTCGAACAGCTGTTCCCACTCGGCCTGGCGCAGGGTGCCGGCGCCGTTGGCACGCCAGCCGTCGTAGATCGCCTGCGGGATCTCGAACGGGCCGTACTCCCAGCCCAGCTGCTTGCGGGTGGCTTCCAGCTCGTCCTTGCCCAGCGGCGCGCCGTGGCTGGATTCCTTGCCCGCCTTGTTCGGCGAACCAAAACCAATCGTGGTGCGGCAGCAGATCAGGGTCGGCTTGTCGCTCTGCGACAGCGCGGCCTCGATGCCGGCCTTGATGCTTTCCGGGTCATGGCCATCGACGTCGCGGACCACGTTCCAGCCATAGGCCTCGAAACGCTCCGGCGTGTTGTCGGTGAACCAGCCCTCGACGTTGCCGTCGATGGAGATGTGGTTGTTGTCCCAGAAGCAGACCAGCTTGTGCAGGCCCCAGGTACCGGCCAGCGAAGCGGCTTCATGCGAAACGCCTTCCATCAGGCAGCCATCGCCCATGAACACCCAGGTGCGGTGGTCGACCACTTCCAGCTCCGGGCGGTTGAAGCGCTGTGCCAGCAGCTTCTCGGCCAGCGCGAAGCCGACGGCATTGGCGAAACCCTGGCCGAGCGGGCCGGTGGTGGTTTCCACGCCCGGGGTCTCGTGGCGTTCCGGGTGACCGGCGGTGTGGCTGCCCAGCTGGCGGAACAGCTTGAGCTGCTCGATCGGCAGGTCGTAACCGCTCAGGTGCAGCAGCGCGTACTGCAGCATCGAACCGTGGCCGTTGGACAGCACGAAACGGTCGCGGTTGAACCAGTGCGGATTGCTCGGGTTATGGCGGAGGTAGTCGTTCCAGAGGACTTCGGCGATGTCGGCCATGCCCATTGGCATGCCGGGGTGGCCGGACTTTGCGGTTTCAACCGCATCGGCGGCAAGGAAGCGGATGGCGTTGGCCAACTGGCGACGGGTAGGCTGCGTCATGGTTCTGTCGGAATCGGGAGGCGGCCGCGGACGTGCGGGCGGCCTATTGTCGCAGCTTGAGCGGCGGAGCGCTCGCCCGGCGCCCGGACGCCATGTGAAAAGGGGCCGGATACCGCTCCCTGCGGAGCAGCACCCGGCCCCGATCAGGCCGCCAGCAGGCGGCCTGGAATCAGTCCTGGTGCGGGGTCAGCGCCGGGCCGTCGTGCGACTCGCCCTTGGCCACCAGCGTGGTCAGGGCCAGATCGCCGGTCACGTTCAGCGCGGTGCGGCACATGTCCAGGAAGTGGTTGACGCCCAGGATCAGGCCGATGCCCAGCGGATTCACGCCGACCATCGCGCAGATCATCGCCACCACCGGCAGCGAGCCCGACGGTACGCCCGCGGTGCCGATGCCACCGAGGATGCAGACCGCCATCACCATGATCTGCTGGCCGATGCTCAGGTCCACGCCGAAGAACTGGGCCAGGAAGATCACCGTCACGCCCTCGAACAGCGCCGTGCCGTTCTGGTTGGCGGTGGCGCCCACGGTCAGCACGAAGCGCGACACGCGCTGCGGCAGGCCCATCTGGTCGGCCACGCGCAGCGCGGTCGGCAGGGTGGCATTGCTGGAGGCGGTCGAGAACGCCATCACCGTCGCTTCCTGGGTGTCGCGGAAGAACGACAGCGGGGAACGGCCGGACAGCCACACCGCGGCGCCATAGGTCACGATCATGTGCAGGCCCAGGGCCAGCACCACCACGCCCACGTAGGCACCCAGGCGGATGATCAGCTCGAAGCCGAACAGCGCGGCCAGGTTGAACATGAAGCAGGCCACCGCGTACGGCGCCAGGCGGATGACCAGGTTGATCAGGGTCATCGAGATTTCGAACACGCCTTCGATGGCACGGCGCAGCGGGGCGACCTTCTCGTTGTCGGTCAGCACCATGCCGATGCCGAACATCAGCGCGAAGAACATCAGCGACAGGATCGCGCCGTTGTCCGACGCCGCCTGCAGCACGTTGCTCGGCACGATCGACAGCAGCATGTCCATGCCCTTCGGCGTGCCGTGGATGCCCGCAACGATCTCCTTGCTGCGCTCGGCGTTTTCCGACAGCATCAGGGCAGCGGTCTGCGGATCGACACCGGCCCCCGGCTTGAGCAGGTTGACCAGCACCAGGCCGATGCCCACGGCGATGCCGGACAGCAGCACGGTGTAGGCCAGGGTCTTCCAGCCGATGCGGCCGAGGGCGCGGATGTCACCCATTTCCGACACGCCCATGATCAGCGCCGAGAAGATCAGCGGCACGATCAGCATGAAGATCAGGTTGAGGAACAGCCCCGACGCCGGGGTGGTGACGTAGTCCATTACCCACTTGGCACCGGCCTGCAGACCATCAACGCTGCCGCCCAGGGCGTGCACGATCAGTCCCAGGACCAGGCCGATCGCGAAGCCGATGCCCATCTTCCAATGCAGGGGCAACTTCTTCTTGTCGGCAGCAGCTGCTGTCATACGCGGGTTCCCTCGAAAAATGAATGCACTCTAACAAAGCGCGCAAGCGGCGCCGGTTCAGGTTCGCCGTGGCGGATACAGCGGCGCCAGCCCAGTGTCAGCGGCGGTCGCTGCCGTCGACCAGTGCGGTCCGTCACGGAAGGCGCCGCGCAGACGCGCCCGCAACGACGCCAGATCGCCCTGCCCGCCCCAGCGGGCCTGCTGCAGGTCCTGCAGCACCTGGCGCTGGGCCGGGTCATCAAGCCGCGCGATGACCTGCTCGATGCGTTCAACGCCGGCCATCGCGCACAGCTGCGCTTCCACCTGGTCGAACCCTTCGCCATCCAGCACGCGGCGCAGTTCGGCCAGGCCGGCACGGCCGCCCGCCACAACCGGCACAGCGGGCGCACCTGCCACCGGGGCCATCGCACGCGGGCGGCGGCCACGCTGCCAGCCCCACAACAGGGTCAGCACCCACAGCAGCGCCAGGCCGATGGCGACTGCCATCCACGGCCATGGGCGCTCGGCCATGCCGCTGGCACGCGGATCGGTCGCCGCGATGCGGCTGTCCTGGCCATCGGTACCGGGCAACGCGGCAGCGGTGTCGATCGGCGGCAACGCCGCCGGTGCGCTGCTGCCAGCGCCATTGCCGGCCGCAACCGCCAGGGTCAGGTCCGGCAACGTCGCCTGCTGTGCCTTGCCGCTGCGCACATCCCACCACGGCAGGCGCGGCCCCGGCACCACCAGGGAACCCGGCTGGCGCGGCACGATCGAATAGCGACGGGTGATCTTCAGCCGCGGCGTGCTGCCGTTGAAGGTCTCCTCGTACTGGGCGGGCTCGGCGAACACCTGCGCCGCGCTGCCGACATCGGGCACCGGCAGATCGGTGAACTGCGCACGGGTGGCACCTTCGGCAATCGCCTCGATCACCACATTGGCCGCCTCGCCGGTGCGGGCGCTGGTCGGTGCGCTGGTGTAGCGCAGCTGCAGGCCCTGCAGTGGCAGCCACGGCTGCGGCGCCTGTGCCGGTTGCGCCTGCACCTGCAGGGTGCGGTCGGCGCCGGTGGCCGTCATGCGCCCGTCGCCAGCACCGAAGAAATCATCGAAGAAGCCGCCGGCACTGCGTCCGCTGAAGCGTGCACCGGCCAGCCGCAATGCACCGCTGCGTTCGGGAATCAGCAGGAAACGCCGTTCAACCATGTTGTAGCGGCGGCCGTTGAGCTGGCGCACGTCGGTGCGGTCATCGCCGACGCGCTGCAGCGATGCTCCGGCCGGCGTATCCAGCACCAGTTCGCCGGACGCCAGCTGCGAAGCGAAGTACAGCCGCACCACCACGCCCACGCTCTGCTGCACATACGGGGTTTCGTCATCGACTACGGTCTCGATGAACGCCATCGCGTTGCTGTCCGGGCCGGCCACCGCGGCCGCATCCACCTGCAGGGTCAGCGGCGCGGTACGCACCGTCCCGACCTGCAGCCCCGGCACCACCAGCGCACCGCTGCGCCGGGGCGTCAGCGCCACGCCGTACAGGTTGCGCTGCTGCATGGCGCCGTTGCTCCATTCCACCTGGCGGCTGCTGGTCTGGCCGCTGAGATCGAAGTCGGTACGCAACGGCGTGAAGTCCGGTGCGCCCTGGTCGCTCTCGACGTTGAGGGTGACCGTTTCGCCCATCGCGATCCGCTCACGGTCGAGCCAGGCCCGCGGTTGCGCCCACGCCAGCAGCGGCAGCCACAGCAGCAGCGCCGCCAGTACCTGCCGTGGCCAGCGCCCATGCATGTTGATCGCCCGCGTCATCGCCCTTCCCTCTTCCTGCGTTCGTTTTCCAGCTGGAACTTGGCCCGCAGCAAGGCCCCCGGATCATCCGGTACGCGACGCATCCAGGCCTCCACCGCCTGTTGCTCCTCGCGCTGGCGCGGCGTGCGTCCGTCGCTGGCCGGCACCGGCTTGCCGTCCTTGCCGGCCTCACCCTCGCGTGACTGCTGCATGGCCTGCTGCATGCGCTGGCGCTGCTGCTGGTCGGCCTGCGCCTGTGCCTTGGCATCCTCCACCTGCGGCGGCGCCTGCTGGCCATCCCGGCTGTGTTCGCCGGGCTGCGGGTTCGCTTGCGCCGGGTCCTCACCCGGCTTGGGCTGGCCCTGCTGGCCGGGCTGGGGTTGGCCCTGCCCGGCATCATTGCGGCCTTGCTGTGGTGGCTGTTGTTGCGGATTCTGCTGTTGTTTCTGCTGCCCGTTCCGCGCTGGCGGCTGCGGGCCCTGGCCCTTGCCGCCCGATGACCTGCGCTTGCGTGCGGCATCAACCACGGCACGGTTGGCCACCGCGTCGGCCATGCCGGGATGCAGCGCCAGCGCGCGGTCGTAGGCGGTGATGGCCTCGTCGTAGTTGCCCTGGCGTGCCAGCGCGTTGGCCAGGTTGTACCAGCCCGCATCGCTGTCGATGCCCTCGAACTGCTGGCGGGCCCCGGCGAAATCGCCGTTGCGGTAGGCCTGCACGCCTGCCGCCAGGCGCTGGTGCTGCAGCTGGTCGGCGCGCTTCCACAAGGTGCCTGGCACCGGCTGCGTTGGCGCGGTTGCCGGCGTCTGCGCCTGTACGTCGCCCATCCACGGCAGCAGGCCGACCGCCAGCACCGCGGCCAGCAGCGCGCGGCGACGGAAAGCCAACAACGCCAGCAGCATCACCGGCGGCAGCAGCCAGAAGCCCTCATCACGCCATTGCCTGGCTTCGCCCGGCCGCTGCGCCGCCGCGCCCTCGCGCGCATCAAGCACGCCCAGCGCACGCAGGTCACTGTCGTCGGCGGCGATGCGGGCATAGCGGCCGCCGCCTGCCGTCGCCAGCGCACGCAGGCTGCCTTCATCCAGTGCCGCCTGGCGGATCTGCCCGCTGCCATCGCGATAGGCGGCACCGGCAGGGGTACCCAGGCCCAGCACCGATACCTGCATGCCGAGGCCGCGGGCCTGCGCGGCCGCCAGTGCCGCTTCGCCGTCAGCCTGGTCGGTGACCAGCAGGATCTGGCCCTGCGTCGCGGCGATCTGCCGCATCAAGCGGGTCGCCCAGTCGATACCGCGATCGGCACGCTGGCCATCGCGCGGCATCACATCGGGCGACAGCGCATCCAGATACAGCGCCACGTTGCTGCCGTCGTCGGTCAGCGGTGCCACGGTATAGGCATCGTCGGCATAGGCCACCAGGCCCACCTGCCCGCCCTGGCGCGCGCGCAGCAGTTCCCCCACCTTGGCCCGCGCCTGCAGCAGGCGCGAGGGTGGCAGATCCGTGGCGGTGATCCGGCTGGACAGGTCCAGCACCACCAGCAACGGTGCGCTGGGCTGGAACATCGGTTGTGCCTGTTGGCGCCAGCTCGGCCCGGCCATCGCCAGCGACGCCAGCGTCCAGCCCAGCAGCAGCACCCACGGCAGCCGCGCACGCCGGCGTGCGCCCGCCGCCAGCAGATGCGGCAGCAGGTGTGCATCCACGCTGTGCCGCCACACGTCGCTGCGTCGTTGCCGGTACAGCGCCAGCGCCACGATCACCGGCAGGGCCAGCAGCGCCCACAGCCATTCCGGTCGCAGGAAGTGCAGCGCATTCCAGTCAGGAAGATTGGAAACCAGCGCGATCATCGGCGACGCTCCGGCCACAGCCAGGCCAGCGCGCCCAGCAGCAGCGCCAGGCCCAGCGGCCAGGCATAGCGCTCTTCGCGCGGGCGCAGGCTCGGTCCCTTCGCCGCAATCGGCTCCAGCCGGTCCAGCTCGGCATAGATGCCGGCCAGCTGCGCGGTATCCCGTGCACGGAAGAACCGGCCACCGGTCATGCCGGCGATCTGCTTCAGCGTGGCCTCGTCAACCGGGTCCTGGTCGGCGGAAATGGGAATGCCGAGGAAACGCATGCTGCCATCGCCACCAAACGCGACGGTGTGGATCCGCACACCTTCGGCGCGCGCGACTTCGGCGGCGCGCAGCGGCTCCAGCACGCCGGCATTGCTGACGCCGTCGGTCAACAGGATCAGCACGCGCTGGCCCGCCGGCTGGCTGCGCAGGCGCTTCACGGCCAGGCCGATGGCGTCGCCGATGGCGGTTTCACGCCCGGCCAGGCCCACCACGCTGTCGCGCAGCTGGTCACGCACGCTGGTCAGGTCGGCCGTCAGCGGGGTGAGCGTATAGGCCCGGTCACCGAAGATCAGCAGGCCGATGCGATCCCCGGCGCGGCGGTCGAGGAAGTCGGCCAGCACCGCCTTGGCGGCGGTCAGCCGTTCCACGGCCTGGCCGCCCAGCACCATGTCGCCTTCGCTCATGCTGCCGGACACATCCATCGCCAGCATCATCTGCCGTCCCTGCTGCGGGGGCGTGATCGCTTCGCCGAGCTGCTGCGGGCGCGCAAGCGCGACGCACAGCGCGCACCAGCCCAGCCACAGCAGCAGCGTGCGCAGCCACGACACATCAACACGGCCACCACCGGCCAGCGCTTCCAGTTCGCTGGCTGCATAGGGCACGCGCAACGCCGCACCCGGCTCGGCAGGGCGCTTCCACAGATGCATCAGCAGCGGCAGCGGCAACGCCAGCAGCGCCAGCGGCCATGCCAGCTGCAGGTCGGGCCACGGCCAGTAACTTGCCAGCAGGTTCATCGGCGGCGCTCCAGCAGCATCGCCAGGTAGCGCTCACGCGCCCAGCTGCGCACGGAGGCCACTTCGGTGGCGTCCACTCGCGGGCGGTAGGCACCTTCGGCCAGCAGGCTGCGGCGCGCTTCGGGCAATGTGCCCTGCGGGTCCACGCGTTGCCACCAGGCCGCGTCACGCAGCGATTCGCTGCCCGGCCGTGCATGCCGTGCAGCACGCCGCAGCAGGCCCGCAATCGCCGCCAGTTCCGCGCTGGCCTCGGTGCAGGCCGCCAACTCCTGGTCGAACACCTGCAACCAGCGCTGGCGCCGCCGGTGGCGCTTCCACCACAGCAAGGCCAGCACCACGATCACCAGCACCAGCGCGCCGCCGATCATCAGGTATCCGGGCGCCGGCGGCCACCACGGCGGCGCCGGCGGCAGCTGCACATCGCGCAGCGGCAGGGTGGCACTCATGCCGGCACCTCGGTCGGCGACGGCGCCAGCCAGGCATCACTGGGCGCGTCGGTGGACAGCACCTGCACATCGACGCGACGCGCACCGAGCTGGCGCCGCAGTTCCTGCAGCGGCTCGACGAAGTGCGCCTGCCAGTGGGCCTGCACCTCGCTGCGGCGCAGATCGAGCCCGATCCGCTGCTGCGCGGTCTGGAACTGCAACGCGGCCGACGGCGGCTGCAGTTCCAGCGGATCGACCAGCAGCACCAGGCTGAGGTCATGGTGCTGGGCCAGCGCGCTCCAGCGCACCGCGGGAATGCGTGCCGCCTGCTGCGGGTCGGCCAGCACCAATATGCGTGCGCCAGGGCGCAGCACGCGGGCGGCGTGATCGAGCGCACGCTCCAGGCCCAGATCATCAGCAGGCGGCTGCGCATACCAGCGCGTCAGCGCGTCGAGCACGCGCAGTACGCCGCGCGGCCCACCCGCAGGCGCAACCGGCGGCTCGCGATCACTGCCGCGCAGCGCCCCGATGCGGTCGCCACGACGCTGCGCCGACCATGCGGCAACGGCACCCGCGCGCGCGGCCTGCACCGACTTGAAGCGCACCCGGGTGCCGAAGTACAGCGCCGGCGAGGTATCCGCCACGATCAGGCTGACCCGCTCGCGCTCGGCCTGGAACAGTTTGGTATGCGCGCGACCGGTACGTGCGGTCACGCGCCAATCGATGTGCCGTGCATCATCGCCGGCCACGTACTCGCGTGACTCGGCATATTCCATGCCACGCCCGCGCAACGGAGACGGTGCCTGCCCGGCGTTGCCGGCACGGCCCCGGCGCGGCGGCGGTGGCCGCTGTGCCAGGCGGCGCAGGGCCACCAGTTCAGAGAGTTGCGGGCGCAGTCCGTCGCCGTCGCTGGCGATGGATGCGGATTCCAGGGTTGATCCGGTCATGCGCAGGCTCAGGGCGCCGGCACCCGGGCCAGCAGCTCCTGCACCAGGCGTTCGCCATCCCAGCCTTCGGCGGTGGCCTCGTAGCTGGGCAGCACGCGATGGCGCAGCACGTCTGCGGCGACCGCGCGTACATCGTCGGGGGTAACGAAGTCACGCCCCGCCAGCCACGCCCGCGCACGTGCGCAGCGCTCCAGCGCGATGGAGCCACGCGGGCTTGCGCCCCAGGCGATACGGCGGCCCAGCCCGGCGTCATAGCGCGACGGTTCACGCGAGGCCAGCACCAGCTCGATCAGGTAACGTTCCAGCGCGGGCGCCATGTGCAGGTCCAGCACTTCGCGGCGGGCATCGAACACATCCTGCATCGGCATCTTCTCCGCCACCGGTGCAGCCTCGCCCAGCGCGCCACGGGCACGCTCGCGCGCCAGGCGCAGGATCTCCGACTCGGCGGCCTGGTCCGGGTAGCCGATGCGCACATGCATCAGGAAGCGGTCCAGCTGCGCTTCGGGCAGGGGGAACGTGCCTTCCTGTTCGATCGGATTCTGCGTGGCCATCACCAGGAACAGCGGCGGCAACGCATAGGTATGCCGCCCAACGGTGACCTGGCGTTCACCCATCGCTTCCAGCAGCGCCGACTGCACTTTGGCGGGCGCACGGTTGATTTCGTCGGCCAGCAGGATCGGATGGAAGATCGGGCCAGGCACGAATTCGAAGCGGCCTTCCTGCGGGCGCCAGATCTCGGTACCGGTCAGGTCGGCCGGCAGCAGGTCGGGGGTGAACTGCACGCGGGCGAAATCGGCCTCCAGGCGCGAGGCCAGCGCACGGATGGCCGTGGTCTTGGCCAGCCCCGGTGCGCCCTCCACCAGCAGGTGGCCGTCCGCCAGCAGCGCGATCAGCAGGCGCTCAACCAGCGCGGCCTGGCCGACGATCTCGGCTGACAGTGCGTCACGCAGCTGGTTGAAGGCCAGATGCAGGCGGGAGGACGCCGGCGCAGGCGGCGGAACGGTTTCGGGCATCGGCGGTGGCAGGTTCATGGGGGCCTTTGACCGGCGCGGGACGGCACGGGTTCCCGCCATCATCGCAGGGTGCTCCCGGGAAGGCATCAAGAACGGCTGAATGGCCATCCACGCAGGGCGTGGATCTACCGCTATCCACGCAGGGCGTGGATCTACTGGTATCCACGCATGGCGTGGATCTACTGGCATCCGCTCAGGGCGTGGATCCGGCGGTTACGGCCGGCGCAAACGAACAAGGGCCGCACGCGGCGGCCCTTGTTCGGGGTGCAGCGGGTGCGGGCTCAGTTCTGCTTGGCCACGCGCAGCACCTTCGGCGTCACGAACACCAGCAGCTCGGCCTTGTCCTTGCTGCGGCCGCGCTTCTTGAACAGGTTGCCCAGGAACGGCACGTCGCCCAGGAACGGCACCTTGCTCACGCTGCTGCGGTCGGTGAACTCGTACACGCCACCGATGACCACGGTCTGGCCGTCATCCACCAGCACCGCAGTGTTGACTTCGCGGCGGTTGATTTCCGGCACGGTGCCGTAGCCCTGCAGCTGGATCAGGCGCTCGACCTCGTCCTTCTTCAACTGCATGTTGAGGAACACGCGGTTGTCGTTGGTGATGGTCGGGGTCACCTTCAGCTCCAGCACCACTTCCTTGAACTGCACGTTCGGCGTGGCAATGCCGCCGCTGCCGCCACCGCTGATGGTGACGTAGCCGATTTCCTTGCCCTGCTTGATCAGTGCTTCACGCTGGTTGGTGGTGACCACGCGCGGGTTGGAGATCACTTCGCCGCGGGCTTCTTCCTGCATTGCCGACAGTTCAACGTCCAGCAGGTAGCCGGCATTGAGGATCGACAGCGCCAGCGAGCCCGGTGCGCTGTTCGATACGGCCGGAAGGTTGAAGTTCAGGCCGCGGGCGATCGACGGCAGCAGCGCCACCGGCGGCGGGCCGACACTGCCACCGGCTTGCCAGTCGCGGTAGGCCTTGGCATTGGTCGCTTCGGTATCGACCTGCGACTTGCGGGTGTCCGCGTTGGATTTCAGGTCGCCACTGAAGTACACGTTGTCACGGCTGCCACTGATGCCGAACTTGGCGCCCAGTTCGCGGGCGAAGGTATCGGTGGCGATGACGATGCGGCTTTCGATCAGCACCTGGTCGACCGGCCGGTCGATCACACCGATCAGTTCACGCATGCGCGCGATCTTCTTCGGGATGTCACTGATCATCAGCGTGTTGGTGCGCTCGTCGGCGACGATACGGCCGCGCGAGGACAGGAAGCCACTCTCTTCCTGCGACGTCGAGCCACTACCACCGGCACCGCTGCCGCCGCTGTTGCCACCGATGCCCTTGGCTTCGGTCAGCGCTTTGAAGATCTGGGTGGCGCTGTGGTAGTTGATCTGGATGTAGTCGGTGACCAGGTCCTCGCGGTTCTCGATGGCGATGCGCGCGTCTTCCTTCTCCTGCTCGAACTTGGCCAGTTCCGCCTGCGGCGCGACCCAGATCACGCTGCCGTCGCGACGCTTGTCCAGGCCCTTGGCACGCAGCACGATGTCCAGCGCCTGGTCCCACGGCACGTTGACCAGGCGCAGGGTCACATTGCCCTGCACCGAATCGGAGGCAACCACGTTGAGGTTGGATTCCTCGGCGATCAACTGCAGGACCGTGCGCACCGGCACGTCCTGGAAGTTGAAGGTCACCGGCTTGCCGGTGAATCCGCGCTGGCCCACGGCCTTGGCGGCCTGGGTGACGCTGCCGGCGGTCACTGCACCGACCGCGGCCGGTGCCTGCCGCGGGCTGATCTCGACCACGTACTCGTTGCCGCTCTGGTAGGCCAGCGATTCCACCGCGCCACCGGTGCTCAGCACCAGCTGGGTGCCGGCGCCGGACGGCTTGGCGTCGATGCGCTGCACCGGCGTGGCGAAGTCGGTGACGTTCATCGGCTTCTGCAGGTTGGCCGGCAGCCGGGCATTGCCGACATCGACCACCACGCTGTTGCCCTGCGTACGCAGGTCCGGAACCGCGCCCTGGCCGTCGAACTGGACGATCAGGCGTCCAGCGCCGTCATCGCCACGCTTGAAATCGATCTTGGCCACCGACAGGCCGGCCGGCGCGGTCGCCGGCGCCACGGTGGCACCCACCGGCTTTTCCGCCGGTGCGGCGGCCAGGGCCGGAGCGCAGGCCAGCATCAGCGCGACTCCCAACGCGCTGATACGGTTCAAGGTAGAGCGCCGGATGGGACGCAGCCCCTTGGCTTGGTGAAAGGTCATCGTGCTATCCCCAGTAAACGATCATTGATCTTCAAGCGAGAGCGTTGCCGGCCGTTCCAGCCAGCCGCCCGCGCCATCCGGCACCAGTTCGATCAGCTCCACGCGGTCCTCGAAGACCGCCGTGACCCGTCCGTCACTCTGCCCGAGGTAACCGCCCGGGCGCACCCGGTAGGTCACCTTGTCCGGCCCCATCACCAGCGCCACGGTACCTGCGCCGGTGCCGATGGTACCGACCATGTCCAGCGCATCCAGCGGGAAGCCTTCCAGCGGCTCCTTGCGCCGGTTCGGATCCGGACGCAATCCGCCATTCCCCTGCTGCGGATTGGTCCAGGCATCGGTGAACGGATCGCGCATGCCCTGCGCGGAGTATTCGAAGGTTTCGAACTGCTGCATCACCGGCAGCGGCTCCAGCGGTTGCGCCGGTCGCGCGCGCTCGCCTTCCACCCACTTCTCGAGGTTGGGCGCATCGCCCGGCGTGCTGGTCACGTCGCGGCCGCAGGCGGCCAGCAACAGGACCGAGGCCACCAGGGCACCCCGTACAAGGAAGGAACGGATCACTTCTTGCCCTCCTTGCCGGCTTCAACCTTCTGCTGTTCCTGCACCTCGGTCTCGTCCAGGTAGCGATAGGTCTTGACCGTGCCGGACAGTTCCAGCGCGCCGCTGCGGACGTTGCCGCTGGTCTTGTCCTTGGGCTTCAGGTTGATGTCGTGCATGGTCAGGATCACCACCCGCGGCAGCGAGGCCACGCCGCTGACGAAAGCACCGAACTGGTGGTAGCTGCCCACCATCCGCAGCTTGATCGGCTTCTCGGCGTAGAACTCCTTGATCTGCTCCTGCTCGGGCTCGAACAGCTCGTTGGTCAGGCCGCTGGACAACGCGGTCTGCGAGATGTCGATGATCAGGTCGGGCATTTCCGTCTTGCTCGGCAGCTGCCGCAGCATCTGCTGCAGCACCTGTTCCATCTGCGCCAGCTGTTGCTTCAGCGGTGCCAGGTTCACCGCGCGTTCCTGCTGCTTGGTGAACTCGGCACGCAGCTCGGCTTCCTTCGACTCCAGGCCGGCCAGTTCATCGCGCTTGCCGCTGATCAGCAGCATCCACGCCAGGAACATGATCACCAGCGCCAGCACCGTGCAGAACACGATCTTGGCCTTCTGCGGCCAGTTGCCGATGTCGTTGAAATCCAGGTTCTTCAGGTCGATTTTCTGGCTCATGCGCGATCCCCCTGCAACGGGGCGATGAAGGCCTGCGGCGGCTGCGCCAGGCGGCTGCCCTCCGGCTTCGGTGCGGGCTTGGCCGCCGGTGCGGGTGCGGCAACCGGCTGGTTCGGCTTGGCCGGTGCACTGGCCGGTGCCGCAGCAGGTGCTGCCGGCGCCGGCGCGGCCGGGTTCGCTGCCGGGCCTGCGCCCGGAGCCACCTGCGCGGCAGGCGTGGCAGCGTCGGGGCCTGCGGCGAGCGGTGCCACCGGTGCCGGTGCCGGCGGTGGTGCGGTAGCGGCGGTCGCGACCGTGCCATCGGCGTTCAGCCCCGGTGCCGCGGTGACCTCTTCGCTCTGTGCCGGCAATTTCACCTTGACCACGAACACGTACGGCAGCGCCTTGATGTCGGCCAGCGGACCGGCCTTGCCGTCCTTGTCCTTCTCGGGATCACGCGCCTCGATGATCGACAGTTCCGGGTTGGTCATCCAACCGGACGTCTCGAGGTTGCGCATATAGGCCGAAACACGCGCATTGGACTGGGTGCGGCCCTCCAGGGTCAGCACGTCGCCTTCCTGCTTCAACGCGGTCAGCACCACGCCGTCCGGGATCGTGCGCACCAGCGCATCGAACAGGTGGACCATCTGCGAGCGCTTGGCCTGCAGTTCCTCGATCACCTTCTTGCGTGCCAGCAGGCGATCCTTCTGCGCGTCGAGGCGATCGATCTCCTTGTTCTGTTCCTTGACCTTCTCGATCTCGGCTTCCAGATAGGTGTTGCGGTCCATCTGGCCGCTCACCTGGCGGTCGTAGTAGAACCAGATCAGCAGCGACAGCAGCAGGCCACCCACGGCGGCCATGCCCAGCATTGCGTAGAACTCGCGCTGGCGTTGCTTGCGCCGTTCGGCGCGCCAGGGCAATAGATTGATACGTGCCATCAGTCGAAGCTCCTCAGCGCCAGACCGGTGGCGATCATCAGCGCGGGAGCATCCTGGGCCAGCGCATGCGCGTTCACCTTCGGGCCCAGGGTCATCTGCGCCAGCGGGTTGGCGATCACGGTCGGCACGCCCAGCTGTTCCTCGACCATCTCCGGCAGGCCCCCCAGCACGGCGCAACCGCCGGCCAGCACGATGTGGTCGACGCGGTTGAATTCACTGCCGGCATAGAAGAACTGCAGCAGGCGACTGATCTGCTGGACCGTGGCTTCCTTGAACGGCTCCAGCACTTCCACCTCGTAGCTCTCCGGCAGCCCGCCCTGGCGCTTGGCCAGTCCGGCTTCCTCGTAGCTCAGGCCGTAGCGGCGCATGATCTCGTCGGTCAGCTGCTTGCCGCCGAACACCTGTTCGCGGCTGTACAGGCTGCGGCCGCCGCGCAGGACGTTGAGGGTGGTCATGGTGGCGCCGATATCGACCAGCGCGACCACGCCGTCGATCGACACCGGCAGCTCGCTGGCAACCAGGGCGTAGGCGTTCTCGACCGCGAAGGCCTCCACGTCCATCACCTTGGCCTGCAGGCCGCCCAGTTCCAGCGCTGACTGGCGCAGCTCGACGTTCTCCGAACGCGACGCGGCCAGCAGCACCTGGACCATCTCCGGGTTGTTCGGGATCGCCCCGATCACCTCGAAGTCCAGGTTCACTTCCTCGATCGGGTACGGAATGTAGTTGACCGCTTCCAGCTCGATCTGGGCTTCCATGTCGTTCTCGTCGAGCTCGGCCGGCATCGGGATCACCTTGGTGATCACCGCCGACCCGGCGACGGCGGCAGCGGCCAGCTTGGCCTTGCTGCCTGAACGGTTCATCGCACGGCGGATGGCCTCACCCACGGCCTCCACTTCGACGATGTTCTTCTCCACCACCGCATTCGGCGGAAGAGGTTCCACAGCGTAGTGTTCCACACGGAAACGATTGCCGCTGCGGGACAGCTGCAAAAGCTTTACCGCAGTCGAACTGATGTCGACGCCTACAAGCGGCGACTGACTTTTTGGGATGAGCCCCACGGTTTCTCCCCTGCCGACGGGCACTTGGACGCAAGACCTGCGTCCGAGCATTAATAACGTATTCTTAGCAAATGGCAACGGCCCTGCTGTGAAGTCCCTCACGGATTCACCATGCAGCCCCTGGCAGTTCCCCTTGCGCTCCCCGGTGCCGACCCCAGCCGCCACCTTGCGTAATCTATACTCTGCGACCACGAAATTCGCAATCGGAATCTGAACCCGATGACTCGACTCCGCCGCTGGCTGCGCTGGATCTTCCTGATTGTCCTGGTCCTGGCGCTGATCGGCGCGGCCGCCGTGGGCGGTCTGTACTATGCCGTGTCCTCCAAGCTTCCCGACGTGCAGACCCTGCGCGACGTGGAAATGCAGGAGCCCATGTATGTCTATGCTGCCGACGGCAAGCTGATGGCCGTGTTCGGCGAGACCCGCCGCACCCCGGTCACCATGAAGGACGTGCCCGAGCGCCTGAAGCAGGCGTTCCTGGCCACCGAGGATGCCCGCTTCTACGAGCACGGCGGTGTCGACTACATGGGTATCGGCCGCGCGGTGTGGCTGCTGGCCACCACCAATGACAAGCGCGTGCCGGGCGGCTCCACCATCACCCAGCAGGTGGCCCGCCAGTTCTTCCTCAGCTCCGAGTACAGCTATACCCGCAAGCTGGCCGAGATCCTGCTGGCGCGGAAGATCGAGTCCGAGCTGAGCAAGGACGAGATCTTCGAGCTGTACCTGAACAAGAGCTTCTTCGGCAACCGCGCCTACGGCGTGGCCGCAGCGGCCGAGTTCTATTACGGCAAGAAGCTGAACGAGCTGAACCTGGACGAGATGGCCTCGCTGGCCGGCATCCCCAAGTTCCCGTCCTCGGGCAACCCGATCTCCAACCCGGAACGTGCCCGTCAGCGCCGCGACAACTATGTGCTGCAGCGCATGGCCGACCTGAAGTTCGTCACCCAGGCCGAGGCCGACGCCGCCAAGGCGGTGCCGATGCACGCCAGCGCGCATGAGCCGCCGGTGCAGGTCGATGCGCCCTACGTGGCCGAGCTGGTGCGCCAGGAAATGATCGCCCGCTTCGGCGGCGACGTGGTCAACAAGGGTTACCACGTCACCACCACCATCGATTCGACCCTGCAGACCGCGGCCAACCTGGCCATCCGCGATGGCCTGCTGCTGTACGACCACCGCCACGGCTGGCACGGCGTGGAAAAGCAGGTACAGCTGGGCGCAGGCGATGATGCCGCGGCCCTGGCCGAGCACCTGCGCGGCATGTTCGGCCAGGCCGGCCTGCTGCCGGCGATCGTCGCCAGCACCGGCGCCGACGGCAGCGCCACCGTGGTGCTGGCCAACCGCAGCGAGATCGTGCTGCCGGCCGGCGCCGCCAAGTGGACCAACAAGACCCCGGGCAAGCTGGTGCAGCGCGGTGACATCGTGCGCGTGCGCGCCGGCGCCAAGGACGGAGAGTGGCTGCTGGACCAGCTGCCGCGCGGCCAGTCGGCGCTGGTTTCGCTGGATGCCCACAGCGGCGCACTGAAGGCGCTGGTGGGTGGCTTCAGCTTCTCCGGCAACAAGTTCAACCGCGCCACCCAGGCCCGTCGCCAGCCGGGTTCCAGCTTCAAGCCGTTCGTCTATGCGGCTGCCTTCGACAAGGGCTACAACCCGGCCTCGATCGTGCTCGACGCGCCGGTGGTGTTCCGCGACCGCCGCGGCAAGACCTGGGCGCCGCAGAACGACGGCGGCGGCTTCCGTGGCCCGATGCGCCTGCGCGAAGCGCTGGTGCAGTCGCGCAACCTGGTCTCGGTGCGCCTGCTCGACGGCATGGGCGTGGACTACGCGCGCAAGTACATCAGTGAGTTCGGCTTCGCCGAATCGGAGCTGCCGCCGAACCTGTCGATGTCGCTGGGTACCGCCTCGCTGACGCCGCTGTCGGTGGCGCGCGGCTACGCCGTGTTCGCCAACGGCGGCTCGCGCGTGGACACCTGGCTGATCGACCAGGTCAACGACCGCGACGGCAACCTGGTGTTCAAGGAAAACCCGGCACTGGCCTGCCGCGACTGCGCCGGCAGCAGTGACCAGCCGGTCAACCAGGTGGTCGACGGCTTCAACTTCGGCGCCCCGGCGCCGAAGGTGGACCCGGCTGCGGCGGCCAAGGCCGAAGCCAAGGCTGAGACCCCGGCGGCGCCGGCCAACCCGGATGCCCGCACCGCCCCGCGCGCGATCGATGCCCGCACCGCCTACCAGCTGGTTTCGATGATGCGCGACGTGGTCCAGCGCGGCACCGGCGCCCAGGCCAAGGTGCTCGGCCGCGAGGATGTGGGCGGCAAGACCGGTTCCACCAATGATCACCGTGACGCCTGGTTCTCCGGTTTCGGCGGTCCGTACGTGACCACCGTGTGGGTGGGCCGCGACGACTTCCGTTCACTGGGTTACCGCGAGTACGGCGGCAAGGCGGCGCTGCCGATCTGGATCGACTACATGCGCACCGCGCTGAAGGACACCCCGATCGCGCAGAACGATCCGCCCAGCGGCATGGTCCAGGCCACCCTCAACGGCGCGACCGAGTGGGTGAAGGTGGAAGACATGGACCGCCTGACCGACTACGACCTGAACCTCAATACGCCGCAGGCCGACGCCGCCGCGTTCGATATCTTCTGAGGAAGGGATTGATGGGTGCCAACCGTGGGTTGGCACCTCCGCGAAATCCCCACGCAGATGTCACATCCTTGCGCTAGTCTGTAGCCAGGTCGCAACAGGAGTCATCGCATGCATCGCGCCCGCCAGCATGCTGCCAGCCAGACCCGCGAGCGGCGTCATCGCCTCGCCCACGAAGCCGCCCGCCTGATGGCCGAAGGCGGTATCCGCGACTACCACCAGGCCAAGTTGAAGGCCGCCAGCCGGCTCGGCATCCACGACGATGCCTCCCTGCCCCGCAATACCGAGATCGAAGACGCGCTGCGCGAATACCAGCGGCTGTTCTCCGGCCCCCGCCACGGCAACGAACTGCAGCGCCGTCGCGAAGCGGCGATGCGTGCGCTGGAATTCCTTCACGGCTTCGCCCCGCGCCTGGCCGGCCCGGTGCTGGACGGCACTGCCGATGCCAACAGCCCCGTGCAGCTGCACCTGCACAGCGATGATCCGGAAGCCGTGCACCGCTTCCTGGACGAACATGGCATTCCCGCCGAATCGCGGATGCGCCGCCTGCGCATGGATCGCGAGCGCAGCCTGGATGTACCGGTGTGGGTGTTCAGCGCCGAGGAGCTGACCTTCGACCTGGCCGTGCTGCCCTACGACGCCCTGCGCCAGGCTCCGCTGTCGCCGGTGGATGAGAAGCCGATGCGACGTGCATCTGCCACGCAGCTGCGGCAGGTACTGGCCGAGGCGGAGATCACCGCGTACATCGGCGGCTGACGCGCCGGCTGCTGGAAACGCAGCCGGGGCCACCCGGCTGCGTCCGCACGCGTGGTGCCTGCTCAGCGCGCAGGTACCACGATGACCCGATCGACATCGATGTCGGTCGGCTTGAAGCGATGCGTGTCGACCTTGCCGTGCAGCTCGACCACGGTATCGGCGCCGATCGCCTGCGGCGGCAGGTCTTCGTCGTCGATCTCGACCTCGATCTGGCCGCTGGCATCGCGGAACTGGTAGCGCTCCTTGCCCAGCTTGGCGACCAGGGTGCCGCGCAGCACCACCGGGTGATCATCGCGCTGGGCACGCGCATCGGCCACCGTGCTGGCAGCGGTACCCGCACCCGGGCCGGTGTACTGCGCGGAAGCCTGCGGGCTCAGCACGGCCAGCGGCGCGGCGATGAGGGCAATGGCGAGCAGTCGGTTCATGGTGTACTCCGTGGAGGGAAAGACCCTGAAGTTTCTATCGCCTTGCATGTGATGCCCATGCAACAGATCCGAAAAGAGGTGAAGACGCGACGCGGGAAATGTGTGGACCCACGGCCCACATCCACCATCGACCGGCCCCAGCCCCTTCGCCGGCAAAAAAAAACGCCCCGCGGATGCGGGGCGTTTCCAGCACAACCTACGCGGGGCGATCAGCCCTGATAGTCGCGCACGTCGCTGCCGGTGTAGACCTGGCGCGGACGGCCGATCTTCATTTCCGGGTCGACCTGCTGTTCCAGCCAATGCGACACCCAGCCGGAGGTGCGGCCCAGGGCGAACATGACGGTGAACATTTCGGTCGGGATCTGCAGCGCCTTGTAGATGATGCCGCTGTAGAAATCGACGTTCGGGTACAGCTTGCGGGCGACGAAGTACTCGTCCTGCAGCGCGGCCTGTTCCAGCTTCACGGCCACGTCCAGCAGCGGATCCTGCACGCCCAGCTGCTTCAGCACCTTGCTGGTCATCTCACCGATGACCTTGGCGCGCGGGTCGAAGTTCTTGTAGACGCGGTGGCCGAAGCCCATCAGGCGGAAGCCCGAGGTCTTGTCCTTGGCCTTGAGCACGGCGGACTCGACGTTGTCGGCGCTGCCGATTTCTTCCAGCATCTTCAGCACGGCTTCGTTGGCACCGCCGTGGGCCGGACCCCACAGCGCGGTGACGCCGGCGGCGACCGAAGCGTACGGGTTGGCACCGGTCGAACCGACCAGGCGCACGGTCGAGGTCGAAGCGTTCTGCTCGTGGTCGGCGTGCAGGATGAACAGCAGGTCCAGCGCCTTGACCACATCCGGGTTCAGATCGTACTGGCCATCCGCCGACTCGAAGGTCTGCTTCAGGAAGCGGCTGACGTAGTCCAGCGAGGTGTCCGGCTTGTTGGCCGGCAGGCCCTTGCCGTGGCGGTAGATCAGCGCCGACAGGGTCGGCACCTTGGCGATCAGGCGCACGGCGGCCTTGCGGCGCTGTTCGGCGTCGGACAGGTCCAGCGAGTCGTGGTAGATCGCCGACAGCTGCGCGATCGCAGCGGCCAGGATCGCCATCGGGTGGGCATCCTTGGCGAAGCTGCCGATCAGGGTGTTGATCGACGCATCGACGTCGGCCTCGGCGGTCAGCTCGTCGGTGAAGGCCTTCAGCTGCTCGGCGCTCGGGCGCTCGCCGTTGATCAGCAGGTAGGCCACTTCGACGTAGCTCGACTTCTCCGACAGCTGTTCGATCGGGTAGCCGCGGTACAGCAGCACGCCCTTGTCGCCGTCGATGTAAGTGATGGCGGACTTGCAGCTGGCCGTCGCGGTGAAGCCGGAATCGTAGGTGAAATACCCCGTTTCCTTGGTCAGCTTCGCGATGTCGACGCAGTCGTTGCCAAGGGTGGGTTTGATGACGGGCAGAACGACCGACTTATCGCCGGCGTTGAGCGTGACCTGATCAAGATCGGACACTGTGTGCGCTCCTTCATGGGAAGGCGCCTGCCCAAGCGCATTGGTCAGGCACGTGAATGACGTCCACGACCTGTGTCGTGGATCACGCCATTATCGCACAGCAGCATTTGCCCGGCGCTAGACAGAAGTCGTAGACGGCAGGCGGCCAGAACCCGGCCAGCAAGCGGCCCGGATCGGCAAAAGCGTTGTCACGCGAACGCAGTGTTCCGTCCATCCAAACGCCCGTTGGGCAGGCGTTGGGGAAAAACAAACGGCCGCGCAGAGCGCGGCCGTCGGTTCGAAGCTGGATCGACAGATCAGCGCGCGTAGCGCTTCTGGAACTTGTCGATACGGCCCGAGGTGTCGATGACCTTGTGCTTGCCCGTGTAGAACGGGTGCGAAGCAGAGGAAATTTCAACCTTGACCAGCGGGTATTCGTTGCCGTCTTCCCACTGGATGGTTTCCTTCGTGCCCATGGTCGAGCGGGTCAGGAACTTGAAATCGGAGGTGACGTCATGGAAGACGACGTCGCGGTAGTTCGGATGGATATCGGCCTTCATGGGCTCACACCGTAAATGGGCTGGTGGTCAAGAGCGGCATTATAAGCACCGGTTGCCGCCCGGGGCAACCGGTGCCGGGAAACGGACTTCAGTCCGCGCCCAGGGCCTGGCGCACCAGGGCCTCGAAACGCCCCTGGTCGTAGGCCATCAGCAGATCGCAGTTGTCCGGCTGGCCGGTCTGGCGGTTCCAGTCGACGATGGTGGCGCCGCGGCTGAACGTACCGTTCAGTTCCACGTTCAGCGGACGCGATTCGACCCGCAGCTGCCCTTCCGGGTTCAGCGCCCAGGCCATGGCCACCGCGTCGGCGGTGTACCAGCGGCCACCCTTGCTGTCTTCGGACAGGCCACGGGTCTTGCGCGAGATCAGCTCGTAGAAGCGCGCACGATCGGAATCGGCCTGCAGCCACTTCTCGGCGTCCTGCAGCGGCAGGCCGTGGGCAACGGTGGCCTCCCAGTCCGACACCAGCAGGTGCTTGAAGGAGGTGAACACCACGTGCGCCGCTTCCGGGTCGAAGGCGATGTTGAACTCGGCGGCCGGGGTGATGTTGCCGTGGCAGGTGACCGCACCACCCATCACCACGATGCGCTTGATGCGCTCGGGCAGGGTCGGATCGAGCTTCAGCGCCAATGCCAGGTTGGTCAGCGGGCCGAGCATCACCAGCATCAGTTCGCCGGCGTGTTCGTGCGACAGGCGCAGGATCGCCAGCGCGGCATGTTCGGCTTCGGCCTGGCGGCTCGGCGGCGGCAGGTCGACATCGCCGTAGCCATCACGGCCGTGCACATGGGCAGCATCGACGGAAGGGTGCAGCAGCGGATCCGGGCTGCCGGCAAACACCGGCACGTCGGCGCGGCCGACGACGTCGCAGAGCTTGAGGGCGTTGCGGACGGTGTACTGCAGGCCAACGTTGCCGGCGGCGATGGTCAGGGCGACCACGTCATGCCGTTCATCGGCGAAGGCCATCAGCAGGGCCAGGGCGTCGTCCACACCGGGGTCGGTGTCGATCAACAGGGGGATCTTGTGGGTCATCGTTGCCGTCTTCAGATCGGCAACGAAGTGTGGACCGGCTTGATGACCGTTGCAAGTACGGGGGGCGGCAGGGCTGCGCCCTGCACCCGCAGAGGCCGGAGCAACGGCAAACGCTGGCTTCCTGGTGATGGCAGGGGGGGGGCTGCCGTTGGTGGGTATCGATCTTGGTCGACACATCCACGCCGTGCGTGGATGAGAATGGCAGCCGAGCGTGGGCTCGGCTCTACGGTAGATCCACGCCGTGCGTGGATGAGAATGGCAGCCGAGCGTGGGCTCGGCTCTACAGTAGATCCACGCCATGCGTGGATGCGGCCCCGCTCTTTACGCCGAGGCGTAGCGCACGGCCGTGCCGATCCAGCGCGCGACCACCCGGTCGGCCAGCGCCGGCTGCTGGGCCAGCAGGCGTTCGGCCAGGTCGTGAACGCCGGGCAGCAGGCCAGCGTCGCGGGCCAGGTCGGCGATGCGGAAGCCGGCCAGGCCGGTCTGCCGGGTCCCCAGCAGTTCGCCCGGGCCGCGCAGCTCCAGGTCCTTCTCGGCAATGACGAAGCCATCGTTGGTTTCGCGCATGGTCTGCAGGCGTTCGCGCGCCATCTGCGAAAGCGGCGCCTGGTACAGCAGCACGCAGCGCGACACCGCCGAACCGCGGCCGACGCGGCCGCGCAGCTGGTGCAGCTGGGCCAGGCCCAGCCGTTCTGCGTTCTCGATCACCATCAGCGAAGCGTTCGGTACGTCCACGCCCACTTCGATGACCGTGGTCGCCACCAGCAGATCGATCTCACCCGCCTTGAACGCCACCATCGTCGCCAGCTTTTCGGCGGCCTTCAGCCGCCCGTGCACCAGCCCGACGCGTACGCCCGGCAGCAGTGCCTGCAGCGATTCGTAGGTCGCCTGCGCCGGTGTGGCATCCAGCTCTTCGCTTTCCTCGATCAGCGTGCACACCCAGTACACCTGCCGTCCTTCCTGGCAGGCCAGCGCGATGCGCTCGATCAGCTCGGGGCGGCGGTCATTGTTCAATGCCACGGTCTGCACCGGCGTGCGGCCCGGTGGCAGTTCGTCGATGGCCGACACATCCAGGTCGGCGTATTCGGACATCGCCAGCGTGCGCGGAATCGGCGTGGCGGTCATCACCAGCTGGTGCGGCACGCTGTTGCCACCCGCACCCTTGTCGCGCAGGGCCAGCCGCTGATGCACGCCAAAGCGGTGCTGCTCATCGACGATGGCCAGGGCCAGATCCTGGAACACGACCGCTTCCTGCATCAGCGCGTGGGTACCAACCACCACCTGCGCTTCGCCGTTGGCGACCTGCTCCATCACCTTGGCGCGCGCCTTGCCGGTGACCTTGCCGGCCAGCCAGGCGATGCGCAGGCCGAGCGGCTCCAGCCAGCCACGCAGGTTGTTGAGATGCTGTTCGGCCAGCAGTTCGGTGGGCGCCGCCAGCGCGACCTGCTTGCCCTGCTCCACCGCCAGCATGGCGGCCAGCGCCGCGACCACGGTCTTGCCTGAGCCGACGTCGCCCTGCACCAGCCGCAGCATCGGGCTGGGACGCGACAGGTCTTCGCGGATCTGCTTGAACACGCGCGCCTGCGCGCCGGTCAGCGCGAACGGCAACTGCTTCAGCAGCGCCTTGGCCAGCCTGCCGGGGCCGGCCAGTGGCGGCGCATGGTGCGCCTGCAACGCGATGCGCTGGCGGCGCAGGCTGAGGTGGTGGGCCAGCAGTTCTTCCATCGCCAGGCGCCGCTGCGCCGGATGGGTACCTGCGGCCAATGCGGCCAGGTCGGCGTCGGGCGGCGGCCGGTGCACGGTCAGCAGCGCGCTGCGCAGCGACGGCAGGCCAAGACCATCCAGCCAGCCGCTGGGCAACAGTTCCAGCGTGCTTTCTTCGGGCAGGCGGTCCAGGGCCTGGCCGATCAGCTTGCGCAGGGTCATCGGGCCGACACCCTCGACGGTGGGATAGACCGGGTCGAGGCGGTCACCCAGTTCGGGATCATCGTTGCGTCCCAGCACCTGGTAGCTGGGGTGGACGATTTCCAGGCCGAGGTGGCCCGGCTTGGGCGTACCGAAGCAGCGCAGCCGGTTCCCCACCGCGAACTGGCCGACCTGCTGCTGGCGGAAATGGAAGAAGCGCAGCACCAGGGTGCCCTGCCCTTCGTCCTCCACCGCCACCTTCAGCATCGGCCGGTAGCGCATGCCGCGCTCGACCGCGACCACCCGCCCTTCCACCTGCGCCGGCACGCCGTTGCGCAGGTCTTCGATGCGGGTCAGCCGGGTCCGGTCTTCATAGCGCAACGGCAGGTGAAGCCAGAGATCCTGCAGGGTGGCCAGGCCACGCGCCTGCAGCTTGGCGGCCACGGCCGGACCGACGCCAGCAAGCATCGCCAGGGATGCTTCGCCGGACGGTGACAGGACCGGGGTGACCGCCGCCTTGCGTGCCACGGAGGGGTCAGTCGATGACCATCACCGCGTCGACCTCGAAGTTGGCGCCCTTCGGCAGGCCGGACACTTCGATGGTGGAACGGGCCGGATACGGCGCCTGGAAGTAGTCCTGCATGACCGCGTTGACCTTGGCGAACTCGCCCAGGTCGGTCAGGTACAGGCCGAGGCGCACGACCTTGTCCAGCGAACCGCCCGCGGCTTCAGCCACGGCCTTCAGGTTGTCGAAGGCGCGGCGGGCCTGCGCTTCGACGTCGCCGGCGCCGACGATGTCGCCGGTGGCCGGGTCGAGCGGGATCTGGCCGGAGAAGTACACGGTGTTGCCGGCGCGCACGGCCTGCGAGTACGGGCCGATGGCGGCGGGAGCCTTTTCGGTGTTGATGATCTGGCGGGACATGGGTCGCTCCGGTGCTTGGGGGAAAACAGAGCGGTGATTGTACCGGCTGGGGCCGGCTTTGACCCTGCACACATGAGGGGCGTGCCGGCCGCTGGCCGGCAATCCCGTGAAATCCGGAAGCACCAGGAGGTTGCCGGCCAGCGGCCGGCACTACCGGGAGCAGCCGGGCTTGGGCTCGGCGCTACAGGAATCATCCACGCAGGGCGTGGATCTACTGGCGGCGCACCGACTGCACGACCGACAGGCGGCGCAGGCGACGCATCACCTCGGCCAGGTGGTTGCGGTCGCGCACCTGGATGTTGAACGCCAGCACGGCGGCGTTGAAGTCGCGATCCAGGTAGTCCACGCGTTCGATGTTGGAATGGCTCTGTGCGATCGCGGCGGCCAACTGCGCCAGCACGCCGGTGCCGTTCTCCACTTCCACCACCAGCGAGGTGTCGTAGTCGCCGGAGACGGTGGTGTCCCAGCCGATCGGCACCCAGCGCTCGGGCGACTTGCGCAGCTCGGCCAGGTTCGGGCAGTCCATGCGGTGCACCACGATGCCCTTGCCCGCGGTGTGGTAGCCCATGATCTCGTCGCCGGGGATCGGCTGGCAGCAGCCGGCGAAGGTGACCACGCCACGCTCGCTGCCGTTGATCAGGATCTTTTCCTGCGAGTGGTGGCGCGAATGCGGGCCGCCACGCAGTTCGGCGTAGGCCATCAGCGCCTGCGCGGCCTGGGTCGGCATCCAGTTGCCGAGTGCGACCTCGGCCAGCAGTGCCTCCAGGCGCGGGAAACGGTGTTCGGCCAGGAATGCGTCCAGGCGGCCCTTCGGCAGGCGCTCCAGCGAGGAATCCATCGCCTCCAGCGCGCGATCGAGCATGCGGTGGCCCAGCTGCACGGCATCTTCGTGTTCCAGCTGCTTGAGCTGGTGGCGGATGGCGGTGCGCGCCTTGCTGGTGACCACGAATTCCAGCCACTGCGGCTTCGGCGTGGCCGAGCGGGCGGTGATGATTTCCACCGACTGGCCCGAGACCAGCTTGGTGCGCAGCGGCACCAGTTTCTTGTCCACGCGCGAGGCCACCGCCATGTTGCCGACGTCGGTATGCACGGCGTAGGCGAAATCGAGCGCGGTGGAATTGCGCGGCAGGGCCAGGATCTTGCCCTTCGGGGTGAACAGGTAGACCTCGTCCGGGAACAGGTCAACCTTGACGTTGTCGAGGAACTCCAGCGAGGACCCGGCAGCGCGCTGCGAATCGATCAGTTCAACGATCCAGGCGTGCGCACGGCTCTGCGCGCTGTTGGGCGAATCGCCACCGAACTTGTAGGTCCAGTGCGCGGCCACGCCGCGTTCGGCGATCAGGTCCATCTCCTCGGTGCGGATCTGCACCTCGATCGGTGAACCGTACGGCCCGAACAGCACGGTGTGCAGCGACTGGTAACCGTTGGCCTTGGGAATGGCGATGAAATCGCGGAACCGGCCATCCAGCGGCTTGAAGGTGGCGTGCACCGAACCCAGCGCGTGGTAGCAGCTGGGCACGCTGCGCACGACCAGGCGGAAGCCGAATACATCCATCACCTGGTCGAAGCTCTTGTTCTCGTCGCGCATCTTGTTGTAGATGCTCCACGGCGTCTTGATGCGGCTGACCAGGCGGTGCTCGATGCCCTCCTTGGCCAGCCGCTGCGACAGCTGCACCTCCACCTGCGCCATCGCCTCGCGGCGCACCACCGGCTGGCTGCGGATGTGCTTCTCGATGATGGCGTGGCGCCACGGGTACAGCGCCTTGAAGCCGAGGTTCTGCAGTTCGCTCTTGACCAGGCTCATGCCCAGGCGCTGGGCGATCGGCGCATAGATCTCCAGCGTCTCGCGGGCGATGCGGCCGCGCGCTTCGCGGCTCTGCGCGCCCAGCGTGCGCATGTTGTGCAGGCGGTCGGCGAGCTTGATCATGATCACGCGCAGGTCGCGCGACATCGCCAGCAGCATCTTGCGGAAGCTTTCGGCGGCCGCTTCCTGGCGGTCGCGGAACTTCAGCTTGTCCAGCTTGGTTACGCCATCGACCAGCTCGGCCACGGCTTCGCCGAACTCGGCCGACAGCGCCTCGCGGGTCAGCGGGGTGTCTTCGATGGTGTCGTGCAGGATCGCGGCGATCAGCGCTTCCACGTCCAGGCCCAGCTCGGCCAGCACCTGCGCCACCGCCACCGGATGGGTGATATAGGGCTCACCCGACTTGCGCGTCTGCCCAGCGTGCGCGGCGGCCCCGACTTCCCAGGCACGGCGCAGCAGCGGCAGCTGCTCCGGCGGCAGGTAATGGGCGGCGCGTTCGAGCTGGAGGACGTAGTCGGGTACGGCGGCAGCGGGAGCTGCGGCGACCTTGGCAGTGGGGCCTGGGTTCATGCCCGAAGCCTATTCCAGCGCGACGTTTACGGCAAATCCTGAATGCGAAACAGCCCGCACGGCGCGGGCTGTTCGGCATCTCCAACAATTACGTTGATCGATACGATCAATCGTCGTTCTTGGACATGTCTTCGTCGGCCACCACTTCAGCGGCCGCCCACTCCAGCGCTTCGCGCTCGGCGCGCTCACGCTCGGCCTTCTCGACTTCGTCGATCAGCGCGTTGTCGATCTTGCGGGCAGCGATTTCGCGCAGCGCCAGCACGGTCGGCTTGTCCTCGGTCTCGCTGTTGTCCAGCGTGGCCTGCACGCCGTTGGCGAGCTGGCGGGCACGCTTGGAAGCCATCATGACCAGTTCGAAACGGTTGTTAACGACTTCCAGGCAATCTTCTACGGTGATGCGGGCCATACGGGCTCCCGGCGACCGGTCGGCCGCTCAGTCGAATGAGGGAAAGGGGACGGAGTGTACCGGCAGGGGCTGGACAAAATCAAGCCAACCCCCACCCGATTCTTTTGGAATCAGTCAGTTGCGCCCGGATCGGGGGTCAGCAGGGCCTGGATCAGGCCGGCGTGGCGAACCTTCTGCGCCTCACGGCGCAGGCGGCTGGCGGTGAAGATGGCGCACAGCTCGTCCACCGCGGTATCGAACACCTCGTTGACGATCACGTAGTCGAACTCGTTGAAGTGCAGCATTTCATCGCGGGCAGCCCCCAGCCGCTGGGCGATGACCGCCTCGCTGTCCTGGCCGCGCTTGCGCATGCGGTCCTGCAGGGCCTGCTTGGACGGCGGCAGGATGAACACGGTGACCGTACCCGGCACCAGCTGGCGCACCTGCTGCGCGCCCTGCCAGTCGATCTCCAGCAGCACGTCCTGGCCGGCCGCCAGCTGCGGTTCCACCGACTGCCGGGCGGTGCCCTTCCAGTCGCCGTGCACCCAGGCATGCTCGAAGAAGTCACCGGCAGCGATCATCTGCTCGAACTTCTCGGCGCTGACGAAGTGGTAGTGCTGGCCGTTCACCTCACCCGGGCGCATCGCGCGCGAGGTGAAGGAGATCGACAGGGCGATCTGCGGGTCACGTGCCAGGGTGGCGTTGACGATGCTGCTCTTGCCGGCACCGGAGGGGGCGGCAACGATGTACAGCGTGCCGCGCGCGACGGCGTCCGACGAAGGAGACGGGGCGCTCATGCACGGAACCCAACTGGTTGATTTCGCAAAATTTTTCCTCGATGTTCCAGATCCGGCGCGGAGGATCGCGCCAGGATGGCGGAGGCTGCGCGGAACATCCTGGAAGCAGGCCCGGCAGACGGCTCCCCGGGGGGCGGGCACGCAACTTTACCAGAGCGGCCCCTTTGCGCGCCCGTCCGGCAACCGCCGGGCCTTGTGCCACATGGGCATCCGGGGCCCTGTGCTATAACCGGGCCGTACCCACCGACAGCCCGGAGGCCTGCGCCTCCTCGCCATCCTAGGAGAACGGCATGCCCTCGATGAGCCGCCGCCAGTTCCTGAAGGTGACCGGGACCACCCTGGTCGGCTCCAGCCTGGCATTGATGGGCTTCGCGCCCGGCATCGCGCTCGCGGAGGTCCGGCAATACAAGCTGACCCGCGCGACCGAGACCCGCAACACCTGTACGTACTGTTCGGTGGCCTGCGGCATCCTGATGTACAGCCTCGGCGATGGCGCCAAGAACGCCGAGCCGAGCATCTTCCATATCGAGGGCGACCCCGACCACCCGGTCAATCGCGGCACGCTGTGCCCGAAGGGTGCCGGCCTGGCCGACATCATCCACAGCAAGTCGCGCCTGCTCTACCCCGAGTACCGCGCGCCGGGCTCGAACGAATGGAGGCGGCTGAGCTGGGACGATGCGCTGGACCGCATCGCGCGGCTGATGAAGGAAGACCGCGACGCCAACTTCGTACAGAAGAACGAAGCCGGGCAGACGGTCAACCGCTGGCTGACCACCGGCATGCTGGCCGCCTCGGCCACCAGCAATGAAACCGCGGTGCTGACCCACAAGGTCGTGCGCTCCCTTGGCATGCTGGCATTCGACAACCAGGCACGTGTCTGACACGGCCCGACGGTGGCAGGTCTTGCCCCGACGCTAGGCCGTGGTGCGATGACGAATCACTGGGTCGACATCAAGAATGCCGACCTGATCCTGATCATGGGTGGCAATGCCGCCGAGGCACACCCGTGCGGCTTCAAATGGGTGACCGAGGCCAAGGCACACAACAAGGCACGCCTGATCGTGGTCGATCCGCGCTTCAACCGCTCGGCCGCGGTGGCCGACGTGTATGCGCCGATCCGCACCGGCACCGACATCGTGTTCCTGGGTGGCCTGATCAACTACCTGTTGACCGAGGACCGCATCCAGCACGAGTACGTGCTGAACTACACCGACATGTCGTTCCTGGTGAAGGACGAGTTCGCCTTCAAGGATGGCCTGTATTCGGGCTACAACGAGGAGAAGCGCAGCTACGACCGTTCCAGCTGGGACTACGCCTACGGTGACGATGGCTTCGTGCGCAGCGATCCTACCCTGAAGGACCCGCGCTGCGTCTACAACCTGCTCAAGCAGCACTACGCGCGCTACACCGTGGACATGGTCGAGCGCATCTGCGGCACACCGGCCGACAGCATCCGCCAGGTGTGGGACATGATCGCGTCCACCGCGGGCAAGGACAAGGCGATGACCATCCTGTACGCGCTGGGCTGGACGCAGCACTCGATCGGCGCGCAGAACGTGCGTGCCGGCACCATGGTGCAGCTGCTGCTGGGCAACATCGGCGTGGCCGGTGGTGGCATGAACGCGCTGCGCGGGCATTCCAACATCCAGGGCCTGACCGATATCGGCCTGATGTCGGACCTGCTGCCCGGCTACCTGACCCTGCCGAAACAGGATGAGCAGGACTACGACGCCTACATCGCCAAGCGCACGCAGAAACCGCTGCGCGCCAACCAGATGTCGTTCTGGCAGAACTACCCGAAGTTCCACGTCAGCCTGATGAAGTCATGGTGGGGCGATGCCGCCAGCGCCGACAACAACTGGTGCTTCGACCACCTGCCCAAGCTCGACAAGCCGTACGACATGCTGCAGGCGTACGAGCTGATGAACGAAGGCAAGATCCATGGCTACATCTGCCAGGGCTTCAACCCGCTGGCCTCGGCACCGAACAAGGGCAAGCTGATCAGCGCGTTCTCCAAGCTGAAGTTCATGGTCAGCATGGACCCGCTGGAAACGGAGACCATCGCCTTCTGGCAGAACCATGGCGCGCTGAACGACGTCGATCCCGCCAGCATCCAGACCGAAGTGTTCCGCCTGCCAACCACCTCCTTCGCCGAGGAGAACGGCGCGGTGGTCAATTCTTCGCGCTGGCTGCAGTGGCACTGGAAGGGGGCCAATCCGCCGGGTGAAGCGCGCAGCGACATCGAGATCATGTCCGAGCTGTTCCATCGCATCAAGGCGATGTACCAGAAGGACGGGGGTGCCTGGTGGGAGCCGGTGCGCGACCTGGCCTGGAAGTACTCCAACCCGGAACTGCCGACCCCGGAAGAACTGGCGATGGAATACAACGGCAAGGCGCTGGCCGACGTGTTCGATCCGAAGGACCCGACCAAGCTGGTGCGCAAGGCTGGCGAACAGCTGGCCGCGTTCGGTGACCTGCGCGATGACGGCAGCACCGCGTCCGGCTGCTGGATCTACATCGGCGCCTGGGGACCGACCGGCAACATGATGGCGCGACGTGACAACAGCGACCCCACCGGCATCGGCAACACGCTGGGCTGGGCCTGGGCGTGGCCGGCCAACCGCCGTGTGATGTACAACCGCGCCTCGTGCGACGTGGCCGGGCAACCGTTCGATCCACGGCGCACGCTGCTGGCATGGAATGGCAGGAACTGGGGCAACGTGGACGTGCCCGACTTCAAGGCCGATGAAGACCCCGCCGGTGGCATGGGCCCGTTCATCATGAACCCGGAAGGCATCGCCCGCTTCTTCGCCAAGGCCGGCATGGCCGAGGGGCCGTTCCCGGAACACTACGAGCCGTTCGATACACCGCTGCGCAGCAACCCGCTCAGCCCAGGCCAGGCATTGACCCTGAACAACCCGGCGGCACGCGTGTTCGCCAGTGACCGTGCGCAGATCGGCTCGCCGGACGAGTTCCCGCATGTGGCCACCACCTACCGCCTGACCGAGCATTTCCACTTCTGGACCAAGCACGGCAAGCTCAACGCCATCATCCAGCCCGAGCAGTTCGTGGAGATCGGCGCGGCCCTGGCCGACGAGCTGGGCATCAACAACGGCAGCCGCGTGCGGGTCAGTTCCAAGCGCGGGCATATCGAAGCGGTGGCCATGGTCACCAAGCGCATCAAGGCCCTGCAGATCGACGGCAGGACCGTGCATCAGGTAGGCGTGCCGATCCACTGGGGCTTCCTCGGTGCGGCCAAGCCCGGCTACATCGCAAACACGCTGACCAACGCCATCGGTGACGGCAACTCGCAGACGCCGGAATCGAAGTGCATCCTGGTCAAGGTCGAGAAGGTGTAGGAGACACGTCATGTCACTGCAATCGCTGGACATCATCCGCCGCTCGGCCACCACCACGCCCTCGCCGGAAGCGCGTGGCGCGCACACCGGCCAGGTCGCCAAGCTGATCGATGTGAGCAAATGCATCGGCTGCAAGGCCTGCCAGGTCGCCTGCATGGAATGGAACGACCTGCGCGACGAAGTCGGCAGCTGCGTTGGCAGCTATGACAATCCGCCCGACCTGAGCGAGCAGTCGTGGACGGTGATGAAATTCCGCGAGTACGAGGATGAGAAGGGCAAGCTGGAATGGCTGATCCGCAAGGAAGGCTGCATGCACTGCAGCGACCCGGGCTGCCTGAAGGCCTGCCCGTCGCCCGGTGCGATCATCCAGTACGCCAACGGCATCGTCGACTTCCAGGAAGAGAACTGCATCGGCTGCGGCTACTGCGTGACCGGCTGCCCGTTCGATGTGCCACGCATTTCCAAGAAGGACCACAAGGCCTACAAGTGCACGCTGTGCTCGGACCGGGTGGCCGTAGGCCAGGAACCGGCCTGCGTGAAGACCTGCCCGACCGGCGCGATTACCTTCGGCAGCAAGCAGGCGATGACCGAGCATGCCGCCGGCCGCGTCGAAGACCTGAAGTCGCGCGGCTATGAGAACGCCGGCCTGTACGACCCACAGGGCGTCGGCGGCACCCACGTGATGTACGTGCTGCAGCATGTGGACAAGCCCGAGCTGTACGCCGACCTGCCCAAGGACCCGCGCATCAGCCCAATGGTGGAGGTCTGGAAGGGCGTGGCCAAACCGCTCGGCGTGCTGGCGATCGCCGCCACCGCCTTCGCCGGCTTCCTGCATTACATCGGCATCGGCCGCAACACGGTCAATGACGAGGAAGAAGAGGAAGCCGAGCACGAGGCGAAGAAGATCGAAGAGGAGCAGCGGCCATGAAGTACGCCCCGCACCCGCGGCAGATCATCCGCTACCGCGCGCCGACCCGCATCAACCACTGGATCGTGGCGATCTGCTTCGTGCTGACCGCGCTGTCCGGGCTGGCGCTGTTCCACCCTGCCCTGTTCCCGCTGACCCAGCTGTTCGGTGGTGGGCCGTGGACGCGCATCCTGCACCCGTTCATCGGCCTGGCCATGGTGATCGGCTTTGCCCTGCTCGCACTCCGCATGTGGCGCGACAACCTGCCTACCGCGGATGACCGTGCGTGGATGCGCGGCATGCGTGACGTGCTGCGCAACGAGGACGAGAAGCTGCCGCCGGTGGGCCGCTTCAATGCCGGCCAGAAGCTGCTGTTCTGGGCCATCATCGGCTGCCTGTCGGCGCTGCTGCTGACCGGCTTCGTGATCTGGCGGCAGTACTTCAGCCACTTCTTCCCGATCGGGCTGATCCGCTTCTCGGTACTTGCCCATGCGCTGTTCGGCTGGGTGCTGGTCTGCGCGATCGTGGTGCACATCTATGCCGCCATCTGGATCAAGGGCTCGGTACGGGCGATGACCCAGGGCAAGGTGACCTACGGCTGGGCGTACAAGCACCACCGGCAGTGGTTCCGCGACCTCCTGCGTGGCCGCCGCGAGCAGGGCTAGCGGCCCCACCCTGCCTTCGATAGAACTCTGCGATGTGCAGTAGATCCACGCCATGCGTGGATGAACGCGGCCATGATCGAAACCGGACGTCTGTAGCGTCCAGCCATGCCCGACGGCGCTGCTTCAAACACGCTGGACGCCGGCGCCGACAACGGCGAGGATGGAGCCTGGTTCTTCCGGCTGGCCCCGCATGGCGCAACGCATCCTTGAACCCGGTGAAATCGAGACGCTGGCCTCGCGCGATGTTCCGCGCATCATCCTGCCCGATGTCGATTCGCTGTTCGCCGCGCGTGCGGCGCGGCTGCGCAGCCTGTCCGCACACAGCGCCATCGGCGGCTACCTGCAGCTGCTGGCGGCACTGGCCGATGCACAGCAGGCAGTTCTGGAAGCACTGTCACCGCAGCATCGCGAAGCGCTGCAGGCACAGGCGCGCGCGCAGCAGTCGAGCGCGGCAGCCAGTGCCGGCATGCCGTTGCGGCCGGCCAACACGCTCCAGCTGGATGGCCGTTGGCGGCAGTGGCTGCGCACGCTGTGCCAGCACTGCGCCGATGAAGCCGGGCTGCCGGCGGAGACCCGGCAGGAGCTGCTGCGCGTTGCCGCCGCCGATGACGCCTGGCTGGATGCGCAGGCACATGCGGTGCTGGAGCGCGACGATGCGCCCTCGCTGGACGCGGTCGCTGCGCTGCTGGTGATGAACGCACTGCAGGTCTATTGGGCAGTGCTGGCCGCCAGCTTCCGCCCCACCGAGCTGAAGCCGCTGGCCGACGCGCCAGGGCTGTGCCCGCTGTGCGGCAGCCTGCCGGTGGCCAGCGTGGTGCAGGCACGGCCGCCCTATGCCTCCTACCGCTACCTGTCATGCTCACTATGCGCCTGCCAGTGGCACTACGTCCGCGTGCAGTGCAGCCAGTGCGGCGCCGCCGGCAAGGACATCGCCTACCGCGCCCTCGCAGATGTCGACGGTGACAGCGGCGAGGCCATCCGTGAGAGCGCGGTGCGTGCCGAGACCTGCGACCATTGCCGCAGCTACCGCAAGATCCTGTACCTGGAAAAGGACCCGGCGCTGGAACCGGTCGCCGATGATCTCGGCACACTGGCACTGGACCTGCTGCTGGGCGAGGAAGGCTACGCGCGTGCGAGCCAGAACCCGCTGCTGTGGCAATCCGACGACGACTGACCGATGCCCGCGACGCCTCCCGCATCGGCTTCCGCCCTGCCCTCGCTGGACCGGCTGCTGCGCCTGCCGGCCCTGTCCACGCTGATCGACCGGCACGGGCGCAGCCACGTCACCCGGCTGCTGCGCACGCACCTGCAGGCGCTGCGTGAGCACATCGGCAATGGCCAGCTTTCGGCCGTGCACCTGCAGCAGGCCATTGAGGGTCCGGCACTGGTGGCCGCACTCGACGCCCTGCTGGCAGCCGATGCCCGGCTGGATCTGCAGCCGATGTTCAACCTGACCGGCACCGTGCTGCACACCAACCTCGGCCGCGCATTGCTGCCCAATGCCGCGGTGCAGGCGGTCACCCGCGCGATGACCGCGCCGGTCGATCTGGAATTCGACATCACCCGCGGCCGCCGCGGTGACCGTGATGCACGGGTGCAGGCCCTGCTCTGCGAACTGACCGGTGCCGAAGCCGCCACCGTGGTCAACAACAACGCGGCAGCGGTCCTGCTGCTGCTCAACAGCCTGGCCAACCGCCGCGAGGTGGTGGTGTCGCGCGGCGAACTGGTGGAAATCGGCGGTGCCTTCCGCATTCCCGATGTGATGCGCAGTGCCGGCGCACGGCTGCTGGAAGTGGGCACCACCAACCGCACCCATCCGGCCGACTTCGCCAGCGCCATCGGCGCGCGCACCGCGCTGCTGATGGAGGTGCATGCCAGCAACTACGCGATCACCGGCTTCACCGCCAAGGTCGGAACCGCCGCGATGGCGGCGATCGCGCATGAACATGGCCTGCCGCTGGTGGTGGACCTGGGCAGCGGCAGCCTGTGCGATCTCGCCATGTTCGGGCTGCCGCACGAGCCGACCGTGCAGGAAACACTGGCGGCCGGTGCCGACCTGGTCTCGTTCAGCGGCGACAAGCTGCTGGGCGGGCCGCAGGCCGGCATCATCGCCGGCCGTGCCGACCTGATCGCACGGATCAACCGCAATCCGCTCAAGCGCGCGCTGCGCATGGACAAGATGGGACTGGCCGCACTGGAAGCCGTGCTGGCCCTGTACCGCGAGCCTGAGCTGCTGGTGCAGCGGCTGCCGACACTGCGTACCCTGGCGCGCGCGCAGCAGGACATCGATGCGCAGGCACAGCGCCTGCTGCAGCCGATGCGTGCCGCGCTGGCACCGGGTTACACCCTGGAGCCGGCACTGATGCACAGCCAGATCGGCAGCGGTGCGCAGCCGCAGGCACAGCTGGCCAGCGCCGGCCTACGCATCACCAGCACGCGTCGAGGCGGGCTGGATCGCCTCGCCCGGCAGCTGCGGCAGCTGCCGCAGCCGGTACTGGGCCGCATCGCCGATGACGCCCTGTGGCTGGACCTGCGCTGCCTGCAACCTGACGACGAAGCGGGTTTCCTCTCGCAGTGGAACGCGCTGCAGGCATGATCGTCGGCACCGCCGGGCATATCGACCATGGCAAGACCCGGCTGGTTCGGGCCTTGACCGGCATCGAGACCGATCGCCTGCAGGAAGAACGCGCACGCGGCATCTCCATCGAACTGGGCTATGCCTATGTTGCGGTCGCGAGCACCAGCGCCGAAGGACCTGCCGCCATGCTGGGCTTCGTCGACGTCCCCGGCCACGAGCGCTTCGTGCACACCATGGTGGCCGGCGCGACCGGCATCGACGTCGCGCTGCTGGTGGTCGCCGCCGACGACGGAGTGATGCCGCAGACCCGCGAGCACCTGGCCATCCTGCAGTTGCTCGGTGTTGATCGCGGAGCAGTGGCCCTGACCAAGATCGATCGTGTGGATGCCGCACGCATCGCCCGGGTCGAGATCGAGATCGCCGCGTTGCTGGCCGGCACGCCGCTGCAGGACGCTCCCTTGTTTGCCTGCAACAGCACCGCCGACGACGACGCCGGCGTCAGCGCGCTGCGCAGCCAGCTGCATGCATGGGCCGCCGCTGATGCCAGCACGCGCCAGGCCGGACTGCGCGCAGAATTGTTCCGCATGCCGGTGGACCGCGTGTTCTCGCTGGCCGGCCATGGCACGCTGGCCACCGGCGCGGTGCATGGCGGCATCGCCACGGTTGGTGAACACCTGCAGCTGATGCCGGCTGCCACCGAAGTGCGCGTGCGCAGCATCCATGCGCAGAACCGGGCCAGCGAGCGCGCGATGGCCGGGCAGCGCTGCGCCCTGAACCTGGCCGCCATCGCCCGCGACGAGATCAATCGTGGCGACTGGATTGCCGACCCGCGCGCCCTGCTGGCCACCACCCGCGTTGATGTACGCCTGCGGCTGTCGGCGCTGGCCGCGCCGTTGCGCGACTGGGCGCCACTGCACATCCATTGGGGCACGATGCATCGGCAGGCCCATGTGGTGCTGCTTGAGGACGAAGATCACGGCCATGGACAACTCGTGCAGCTGGTGTTCGCGGCACCGGTCTGCGCGATGTGCGGCGACCGTTTCATCGCCCGCGACTCGGCCGCCACGCACACGCTGGGCGGCGGCATCGTGCTCGATCCGGACCCGCCACAGCGGCGCCGTCGCAGCCCGGCACGGTTGGCGTGGCTGCGGGCACTGCAGCAGCTGGCCGGCGGCGCCGGGGTTGGCCCGCTGTTGCAGCAGGCACCTGCCGGCATCCCGCTCACGGCCCTGCAGCGCTACTGCCGGCGCGCCGCGGAACAGATCGAACTGCCGCCGAACGCGCGGCGCATCCTCACCCGCGACGACACGGTGGTCATCCTCGCTTCGCACTGGCAGGCACTGCGCGGGCAGGTGACCGCTTCGCTGCACGGCTGGCACGCGCGGCGCCCGGACGAAGCCGGTGTCGACAGCGGCCGGCTGCACCGCAGCACCCTTCCGGCGTTGCCGGCAAGCCTGTGGAACGCGCTGCTGCAGGACCTGCTGGATGACGGCCAGTTGCAACGCGTGGGCGCCTGGTGGCGCCTGCCCGGGCATGACCACGCCCCACCGGAACGCGAGCGCCTGCTGCTCGAGCGCCTGCTGCCGCCGCTGCAGGCCGGAGGATTCGATCCCCCCTGGGTGCGCACCCTGGCCGCCGACCTCGGCCTCGCCGAGGACGAGGTCCGTGCCGTCCTGCGCCGGGCCGCGGCGCGCGGCGAACTGTTCCAGGTGGTGCCCGACCTGTTCTACGCACCGCCCCGCATCGCCGAGCTGGCGGCGATCGTTGCACAGCTGTCACAGGCCACCGGCACGCTGGATGCGGCGGCATTCCGCGATGCCATCGGCCTGGGCCGCAAGCGCAGCATCCAGATCTTGGAGTTCTTCAATCGCGTTGGCTACACTCGGCGTGTCGGTGACCAGCATCGGCCGCGCAGCGATCTGCAGTGGAATGCGGCACGCGGTTGAACCCACCGCACCGCCTTACTTTCGGAAGGCATGCGCATCCGGGCATGCGGCTGGGCTTCAAACCCAGTAGGGGGCGTCGATCGTTCCCTGGTAGGTTCGACTCCTGCTGTCTTCCGCCATTCGTGTTTCCGCAGGAGATGCTGGCATGGCCACCCACGTGCAGTCCCCCGCTCCGTCCTCCGCCGATGCCCCGCAGCGGCTGACCTCGCTGGCCCACGGCGGCGGCTGCGGCTGCAAGATCGCGCCGGGCGTGCTGGCCGAGCTGCTGCGCGGCGCGCCTGCATTGCCGGCGCCGGCCGAGCTGCTGGTGGGCCGCGAGACCAGCGACGACGCCGCGGTGTACCGCCTCGATGACCGCCAGGCGATCGTCGCCACCACCGATTTCTTCATGCCGATCGTCGATGACCCGTTCGACTTCGGCCGCATCGCCGCCACCAACGCACTGTCGGACCTGTACGCGATGGGCGCGCGGCCGCTGTTCGCGCTGGCCATCGTGGGCATGCCGATCAACAGCCTGCCGCAGGACACCATCCGCGGCATCCTGCAGGGCGGTGAACGCGCCTGCGCCGATGCCGGCATCGTGGTCGCCGGCGGCCACAGCATCGATTCGGTGGAGCCGATCTACGGCCTGGCCGCGATCGGCGTGCTCGACCCGCAGCGGCTCAAGCGCAACGCCGATGCGCGCGCCGGCGACGTGCTGGTGCTGGGCAAGCCACTGGGCGTGGGCGTGTATTCGTCGGCATTGAAGAAGGAACTGCTGGATGCTGACGGTTACCGGCAGATGCTCGATTCAACCACCCGCCTCAACACCGTCGGCGTGGCCCTGGCCGCGCTGGACGGCGTGCATGCGATGACCGACGTCACCGGCTTCGGCCTGCTCGGCCATCTGCTGGAAGTGTGCCGCGCCAGCGGCGTCGCCGCCGAACTGGACAGTGCACGGGTCCCCTTGCTGCCGCAGGCGCTGGAGCTGCTGCAGCGCGGCTGCGTGACCGGCGCCTCCACCCGCAACTGGGCCTCGTATGGTGCCGAGGTGCGCTTCGGCGAAGGCGTGGCCGCGCACTGGCAACCACTGCTGACCGATCCGCAGACCAGCGGCGGCCTGCTGGTGTCGTGTGCGCCGGAAGCGCTGGATGCGGTACTGGCCGGTTTCCACAACGCGGGCTTCGCGCAGGCGGCGGTGGTGGGCCGCCTGGGTGCGGGAGTGCCGGGCGTCAGCGTGCGCTGAGGCGCTGCAACGACAAGGGCGCCGCAAGGCGCCCCCGTCATGCCGGTGCGTGCAGCATCACTCGATGTTCTGCACCTGTTCGCGGATCTGGTCGATCAGCACCTTCAGCTCGACCGCGGCATTGGACGTGCGGCTGTCCACCGACTTCGAACCCAGCGTGTTGGCCTCGCGGTTGAATTCCTGCAGCAGGAAGTCCAGGCGGCGGCCGACCGGCTCGCGCTGCTTGAGCACGCGGCGGATCTCGACGATGTGGCTGCCGAGGCGGTCCAGTTCCTCGTCCACGTCCAGCTTCTGCAGCCACAGCACCAGTTCCTGCTCGGCACGGCCCGGATCGACCGGGTGCGGCAGGTCGGCCAGGCGCGCGGCCAGCTTGGCGCGCTGGCCGTCGCGGATCGCCGGGATCAGGGTGCGGACTTCGCTGGCGATGCGCTCGATGCCGTCCACGCGTTCGCTGATGGCCGTCGCCAGCTTGCCGCCTTCACGTTCACGGGCCTCGACGAAGCCATCCAGCACCTGCTCCAGCAGGGCCAGGGCCTCGGCCTGCAGGGCGGCCGCATCGGCGGCCTCGCCGCGGGTCACGCCCGGCAGCTGCAGCAGGTCGGTGAAGCTGACCTGCAGGTTGGGGAAATCGGAGGTCAGGCGGTGCGCCAGGCGCCCCAGCTGGCCCAGCAGGGCTTCGTCCACCTGCAGGTTGGCGGCCGCTTCCGGCGCGCGCAGGCGCATCACCAGATCCAGCTTGCCGCGGCTCAGGCGCGCGGCGATGCGCTCGCGCAGCTGCGGCTCCAGCGCCCGCAGTTCCTCGGGCAGGCGGGTGCCGACCTCCAGGAAGCGGTGATTGACCGAGCGCAGCTCGCAGCCCAGCGTGCCCAACGGGGTGACCCGCTCGCCGCCGGCGTAGGCGGTCATGCTTCGAATCATGGATTGTGTCCGGTGCTTGCAAAGGGGGAATGGTACCCTAGCGCCCTCACCAGAGCCCCCTTGCCCGCCCCGTGAAGGCCGCGGGCGTGGCGGCGTACTCCCTCGCCATTACGGAACCCGCACCATGTCCGATTCCCGCCCCAGCGGCCGCCAGCCCGACCAGCTCCGCCCGGTCGTCATCCAACGCGGCTTCACCCGCCACGCCGAAGGTTCGGTGCTGGTGTGCTTCGGTGAAACCCGCGTGCTGTGCACCGCCAGCGTCGAGAACCGCGTGCCCGGCTTCCTGCGCGGCAAGGGCGAAGGCTGGGTGACCGCCGAATACGGCATGCTGCCGCGCGCCACCCACACCCGCAGCGACCGCGAAGCGGCGCGTGGCAAGCAGGGCGGCCGCACGCTGGAGATCCAGCGCCTGATCGGCCGCAGCCTGCGTGCCTGCGTGGACCGCAATGCCCTCGGCGAGCGCACCATCACCCTCGACTGCGACGTGCTGCAGGCCGACGGCGGCACCCGCACCGCCGCCATCACCGGCGCCTACGTGGCCCTGGTCGATGCGGTGAACGTGCTGATGAAGCGCGGCGAGATCAAGCGCAACCCGATCCTGGGTGCGGTGGCGGCGGTCTCGGTGGGCGTGTACCGCGGCACCCCGGTGCTGGACCTGGACTACGCCGAAGACAGCGACTGCGACACCGACATGAACGTGGTGATGAACGACGGCGGCGGCTTCATCGAACTGCAGGGCACCGCCGAAGGCCATGCCTTCCGCCGCGATGAACTGGATGCGCTGCTGGGCCTGGCCGAAAAGGGCGTGCGCGAACTGCTGGACGCGCAGCAGGCGGCGCTGTCGGCATGAACCGCCGCCTTGCCCTGGCCACCCTGGTGGTGGCCGACTACGACGAGGCCATCGCCTGGTACACCGGCAAGCTCGGCTTCGCGCTGCTGGAAGACATCGACCAGGGCCACAAGCGCTGGGTGGTGGTTGGCCCGACCGACGGCAGTGCCGCCGCCCTGCTGCTGGCCCGTGCCAGCGACGACGCTCAGCGCAGCCGCATCGGCAACCAGACCGGCGGCCGCGTCGCGTTCTTCCTCAACACCGACGACTTCCACCGCGACCACGCGGCGATGCGGGCGGCCGGTGTCGAATTCCTGGAAGCACCACGCGAAGAGCCCTATGCAACGGTGGCGGTGTTCCGCGACCTGTATGGCAACACCTGGGACCTGCTGGAGCCCCGTCAATGAAGAAACTGGTACTGGCCAGCCACAACGCCGGCAAGCTGGTGGAAATGCAGGAGATCCTTGCCGACCTGCCGCTGCAGATCACCTCGGCCGCCGAGCTGGGCCTGGGTGACGTGGAGGAAACCGGGCTGACCTTCGTCGAGAACGCCCTGCTGAAGGCACGTGCGGCCTGCGAAGCGACCGGCCTGCCGGCGCTGGCCGATGATTCGGGCCTGATCGTCGATGCCCTCGGTGGCGCACCGGGCCTGTACAGCGCGCGCTATGCCGGCCACCCGACCAATGCCGCGGCCAACAACGCCAAGCTGCTGGACGCGCTGGCCGATGTGCCCGATGGCCAGCGCAGCGCCCGCTTCTATGCGGTGATCGTGCTGCTGCGCCACGCCACCGACCCGCAGCCGTTGATCTGCGAGGGTCGCTGGGAAGGCCGCATCATCCGCGAACTGCGCGGCAGCAACGGCTTCGGCTACAACCCGGTGTTCCTGGATACCGTGCACGGGCTGACCGCCGCGGAAATGGAGCCGGCCCTGAAGAACGCCATCAGCCACCGTGCCCTCGCCCTGCAGCAGCTCAAGCAGCAGCTGGCCACCTGGCTCTGAAGCTTTGCTGATTTTCCCTGGGAAGCCGGCCAGTGGCCGGCACGACCGATGAACGCCATGCCGCACGCCCACGACCACTGCAACCACCTGCCCGGCGAAGCCTGTCCGGGTGACCACGACACCCCGCCGCGGCTGGTGCCACCGCCGCTGTCGCTGTACGTGCACCTGCCGTGGTGCGTGCGCAAATGCCCGTACTGCGATTTCAATTCGCACCAGGTCAAGGGCGAGCTGCCGTTCGATGCCTACATCGACGCGCTGCTGCGCGACCTCGACCAGGACCTGCCGCTGGTCTGGGGCCGGGTGGTACACAGTGTGTTCTTCGGCGGCGGCACCCCCAGCCTGTTCCCGCCGGACGCCATCGACCGCTTCCTGCAGCAGGCCAGTGCCCGCCTGCGCTTCGCGCCCAACGCCGAGATCACCCTGGAGACCAACCCGGGTACTGCCGAGCATGGCCGCTTCGACCGCTACCGCGCGGCCGGCGTGAACCGCCTCAGCTTCGGTATCCAGAGTTTCGACGATGCGATGCTCAAGCGCCTGGGCCGCATCCACGACAGCGGCGAAGCCGAGCGCGCGGTGAAGATGGCGCAGGACGCGGGCTACGACAACTTCAACATCGACCTGATGTATGCGCTGCCGGAACAGACCCTGGCCGGCGCCGAGGCTGACCTGGAACGAGCGTTCGCGCTGCAGCCGGCGCACCTCTCGCACTACCAGCTGACCCTGGAACCGAACACGGTGTTCTTCGCACGGCCGCCGCAGGGCATCCCCGATGAAGACAACGCCTGGGACATGCAGGAACACTGCCAGGCGCTGCTGGCGCAGGCCGGCTTCGGCCAGTACGAGGTCAGCGCCTATGCGCGGCCCGGCCGCCAGAGCGCGCACAACCTGAACTACTGGCGCTTCGGCGACTACCTCGGCATCGGTGCCGGTGCGCACGGCAAGATCAGCTCCGGCGCCGAGGAACACGTGCTGCGGCGCTGGAAGCTGAAGCATCCGCAGGCCTACCTGGACAGCGCCGGCACGCCGGCCTCGTTCGGGGGCGACGAGGTGATCGCGCCCGCGCGGCTGCCGTTCGAGTACATGCTGAACCTGCTGCGCCTGCACGAGGGCTTCAGCCTGCGCGATTTTGAATCGCGTACCGGCCTGCCGCGCAGCGTGCTCGATGCCGCGCTGGCCGAGGCCGTGCAGCGCGGTTGGCTGGCGCAGGTGGACGGCCATGTGCAACCGACCGAACTGGGCCGCCGCTTCACCAACGATGTGGTGAGCCTGTTCCTGGAAGAATGAGCCGGCTGCGGCCGGCACGAGCCTCGAGCCGGCGTGCACCTCGGCCCTAAAGTAGCGCCGGCAGCGGCCGACACGGTAGATTCACCAGATCGATCCGCGGGAATCCGGGTACCACTCGCAGATGTCAGCTGTCTTTTCCCCTACCCCTGCCGATAACGCCCGCCTCGCCGCCGCCGACCTGCCGCCGCGGGTGCGTGGGCTGCTGGGTGCCTTGATCGGCCTGTGCCGGCAGACCTTGATCGCACCGCTGATCCTGACCGTCGAGGCGCTGGAACAGACCCTGCTGCACGACGCCGACCGCGCACGCAATCCCCTGCAGCAGGCCGAACTGATGGCGCAGCGCGGGCAGCTGCAGGCCTTTGCCGGGCATTTCCCCGATCGCATGCTCGATGCGGTTGCGGATGCGTTGGCGCGCCTGCGCGAACCTGCGGCAGCGCCCGCAGCGTCCAGCACGCCGCCGCCCCTGCCCGGCATGCTGGGGCTGTCGCTGGTGGCCGAACACGATGTCGACCGCGATCTGCTGCTGACCGAAATGGTGCGGCGTGAAACGCTGCGCTCCACCAATACGCTGAACCTGCTGGGCCAGCGCCTGGCAGTGCTGGCCGCAGCGCCGGCATTCGATGCCGAGACCCTGCCCCTGGCGCCGCAGGCGCTGTGCGCGATGGTGCGGCGGCTGGCGGAACAGGATGCGCTCGGCGCCGAGGTTCAGCTGGCGCTGTATCGCAGCTTCGAACGCCAGGTGCTTGAACGCCTGGGTGATGTGCTCGACCGTGCCAATGCGCTGCTGTCCCAGCAGGGCGTACTGCCGGGACTGGTCTACACCCCGTACCTGGCGCGCTCGTCGAGCACGCGCCGCATCATCACCCAGTCGGTGGGCGGTGGCCGCGCGACACAGCCGGCCAAGCGCACCGCGGCACCGTTGACCGGCTGGAATGGCTCGGCGCCGTCAGGCTCATGGTCGAACCTGCTGCAGGAGGCGGTGCAGGAGGCCGGCAGCGCGGGCCCGGCCGTTGCCGGCGTGACCAGCGCCAGCGCGACCGCGCTGCACGACCTGCTGCAGCAGGCCCGCCAGGCCCGTCAGAGCCACCCGGCCAGCGCGGCACCGGCGCCGCATGCGGCGATACCCAGCGCCGCCGTGGATGCCGTGCTGGCGCGCCTGCAGGCCCAGTCCAGCGCGGCCACCGGCGTTGCCGACCTGCAGGCAGCCCTGGTCGCCCAGCTGCGCAGCGAGCACGGTGCGCAGGCGCAGCTGGGCAGCCACGACCGTGACAACCTCGACCTGCTGCGGCTGCTGATGCAGCAGGTGCAACAGCGGCAGCGCCCGGACCCGGTACCGGCTGCGCTGCTGGCGCGCCTGCAGGTTCCGCTGGCGCGCGCGGCAATAGCCGACCCGGGCTTCTTCGTGCGTGACGAGCATCCCGCGCGTGAACTGCTCAACCAGGTCGCCGAGGCCGGCGCCAGCTGGCTGGGCGATGATGATGTCGATCCGCAGCTGCTGCAGCGCATGGCGCAGAGCGTACAGGGCCTGCTCGGCCAGGATGCGCGCGCACCGGAAGCCTTCGCCACCGCCAACGAGGATGTGCAGCAGCACCAGCGTGCAGCGGTGCATCGTGCCGAGCTGACCGAACGCCGCCACGTCGAGGCCGCGCGCGGCAAGGAACGTCTGGAGCTGGCCCGGCGCCAGGCCAATGCGCAGATCGACCAGTGTTGCGATACGCAGGCACCGCCCCGCTTCGTGCAGACCCTGCTGCGCCAGGCCTGGGCCGATGCGCTGACCTTGACCCGCCTGCGTCATGGCGACGATTCACCGCAATGGCAGGAACGCCTGCAGCAGACCGCACGCATCGCGGCGGTGACCGCGCAGGCGGTGGATGCCGCCGCTGGCATCGACGCTGCGCTGGCCACCGAGGTGGAAGCCGCGCTGGTCCAGGTGGGCTACCACGCCGAGGAAGCCGCGGCGGTCGCGCGCCGCCTGGCCACGCCCGGCGGCGAGGACGAAAGCACGTCGCGTACCGAACTCAGCGCACGCCTGAAGTCACGCGCGCGGCTGGGGGAGCAGGCGGCGATCAGCGCCAGCACGGCATCCGGCCCGCGCAGCAGTGCCGAGGAAGCCGCCTACCAGCAGCTGTGCGCGCTGCCCTTCGGCAGCTGGTTCGACATCGACAGTGGCGACGGCACCCTGCGCCGCCAGCGCCTGTCCTGGTACAGCCTGCTGACCGGGCACGCACTGCTGGTCAATCCCCGCGGGCAGAAGGTCGCCGATACTGATCTGGATACCCTGGCCCGGCAGATCAGTGCCGGCCGCGCGCAGCTGATCACCGAAGACAAGGGCCGGCTGGTCGATCGCGCCTGGCAGGCCAGCCTCGACACGCTGCGCGAACTGGCCGGTGGCCACGCCCCGGAGACCTCCGCATGAACACCCCACCGCCGCAGGACACCCGTCGCGCGCCGCGCCGCCAGGTCTCGGACCTGGTGCCGGTCACCGACCAGATGCGCGAATCGGTGATCGGCCGCCTCGGCAACGTCTCCGAGACCGGCATGCTGATGCTGGCCAGTGCACCGTTGCGCGAGGATGCGCTGTACCAGCTGCGCTTCCCGCTGCCGATGGGCGATGGCCGCCATGAAGCCATCGATGTGGGCGTGCACCTGCTGTGGAGCGAACCCGCGCATGCACCCGGGCAGAGCTGGACCGGCTTCCGCTTCCTCACCCTGTCGCGCGAGCATCGGCAGTTGCTGCGCCAGTGGGTGGGCGAAGACAGCGACGAGGGACCGCTTTCGACGGCCTGAGTGCCGGTTCCGGCACAGCGGTTTTTCGCGGTATGCGGCAGAATCTAGGGCCGTTTTCCGTGTCGAGCCACCGCAATGATCCAGCAAGACCCCGGCGCCCTGTATCCCGACCACCTGGCCGTGCTGTGCCGACGCGCCGAACAGGCGCTGGCCCGCGGCGGCTTTGATCATCTGGTGGTGCCCAGCGGCACCCTGCACTACCAGGTGTTCGATGATCGCGACTATCCGTACGCGGTCAATCCGCAGTTCAAGGCGTGGCTGCCGCTGACCCGCGTGCCCAACAGCTGGATCGTATTCACCCCCGGCAAGCGCCCGGCGGTGATTTTCCACCAGCCGTTCGATTACTGGCACGTGGTGCCGGACGCACCCAGCGGCTGGTGGGTGGAGCACTTCGACATCCACATCATCCGCACCCCCGAAGAGGCGCTGGCCCTGCTGCCGGCCGACCCGGCGCGCTGCGCGATCCTCGGCGAACCGCAGAGTGCGTTGGGCGCCTACGTGCCCAACAACCCGGCGCCGGTGGTGAACTACCTGGAATGGCACCGCGGCCGCAAGACGCCGTATGAGATCGCACTGATGCGCCAGGCACAGGTGCTGGGCGTGCGTGGCCATCGCGCCGCCGAGGCCGCGTTCCGCAACGGCGCCGACGAGTTCAGCATCCACATGGCGTACTGCCAGGCCGTCGGCCAGGATGCCAACGAACTGCCGTACGGCAACATCGTGGCACTCAACGAGCATGCCGCGGTGCTGCACTACACCGAGCTGGGCCGCAAGGCGCCGCAGCCGCTGCGCAGCTTCCTGATCGATGCCGGCGCCAGCGCGCATGGCTATGCCAGCGACATCACCCGCACCTATGCCGCACACGGCCACGACGAGTTCGCCGCGATGATCGCCGCCGTCGATGCGGCCCAGCAGCAGATGTGCGCGGCGGTGCGCCCGGACTTCGACTACAAGCAGCTGCACGTGGACGCGCATCTTTCGCTGATGGGCGTGCTGAAGGACTTCGGCGTGATCAGGGTCTCGCCGCAGACCGCCGTGGAAACCGGCGTCAGCGCCGCCTTCTTCCCGCATGGCATCGGCCACCTGATCGGCCTGCAGGTGCACGACGTGGCCGGCTTCGCGGCCAGCGACGAAGGTGGCCGCATCGAGCGTCCTGCCGGCCACCCGTACCTGCGCCTGACCCGCGTGCTGGAGCCGGGCATGGTGGTGACCATCGAGCCGGGCCTGTACTTCATCGACATGCTGTTGAACGAAGTGAAGGACGCCGGCCACGGCGATGCGATCAACTGGGAGCGCGTGGACTTCTTCCGTCCGTATGGCGGCATCCGCATCGAAGACGAAGTGCTGTGCACCGAGGCCGAAGCGGACAACCTGACGCGGCCGGTGTTCGCAGCGGCGAACGGCTGAGCCCCGCGTGGCTGGGTGCATCTGAAGTAGAAGCCGCGCTTGGCCGGGCGAGTGGGTTTGCAGGACACGCGTAAACCCACAGTGCCCCGCCACCCCACGAAATGCCACTCTTGCTGTTGCGTCTGCGGGTGCAGGGCTGCAAGCCCTGCCCGCTCTGTGTCGACCAAGGTCGACACCTACCAACAGCCGCGTGAACCTGCCGAAGGTGGGCCACCCCACGGAATGCCGCTCTTGCTGTTGCGTCTGCGGGTGCAGGGCTGCAAGCCCTGCCCAAACCGCTTACCCCGCCATCACCGCTTCGATCTCGTCGGCGCTGCGTGCCAGGCCTTCGGTCAACACGCGATGGCCCTCATCGGTGATCAGCACATCGTCTTCGGTACGGATGCCAATACCGCGCCAGCGCGGCTCCACCGTGGTGTCATCCACGCCGATGTACAGCCCCGGCTCGATGGTGAACGCCATGCCCGGCTCCAGCAGGCGCGAATCGCCCGCCAGGCGGTAATCGCCCACGTCATGCACGTCCAGCCCGATCCAGTGCCCGGTCTTGTGCCGGTAGAAGCGCTGGTACAGGCCTTCGGCCAGGTTCTTCTCCAGCGATCCCTTGAGCAGGCCGAGCCGCAGCAGGCCTTCGGTCAGGGTCTGCACCGCAGCCAGGTGCCCGGCCTCGTAAGGCACGCCGGGCCGCGCCTGGGCCAGCGCCGCCGCCTGCGCCGCGCCGACCAGGTCATGCAGTGCGCGCTGTTCGGCACTGAAACGGCCGTTCACCGGGAAGGTGCGGGTAATGTCGCTGGCGTAACCGCGGTACTCGGCACCGGCGTCGATCAGCACCAGCTCACCCTCGCGGGTACGCGCGTTGTTGTCGCGGTAGTGCAGGATGCAGCCATTGCGCCCGGCACCGACAATGCTGCAGTACGCCGGCACCGCATCGCTCGCGCGGAACACGCGCTCGAGTTCGGCCTGCAGTTCGTACTCGTGGATGCCCGCGCTGGCCGCCTTCATTGCCGCCAGATGGGCGCGCACGCTGATCTGCGCGGCGTGATGCATCAGCGCCACTTCCGCGCCGGACTTGAACAGGCGCTGCTCGTGCAGCAGGTGGCCCAGTTCCAGGAATTCGTGCGGCGGCTGCGCGCCGTGGCGCACCTGCGAGCGCACGCGGTTGACCCAGCCGATCAGCTTCAGGTCGAAATCGGCATCACGGCCGAAGTGGTAATAGACCCGCGAGCGCCCTTCCAGCAGGCCCGGCAGGATGTCGTCCAGATCATCGATCGGGTACGCATCATCCATGCCGAACTGCGCCACCGCGCCTTCCTGGCCGGCACGGCTGCCATCCCAGGCCTCGCGTTCGGCGTCGCGCTCACGGCAGAACAGGATGGCCTCACCATGGCGGCGGCCCGGTATCAGCACCAGCACCGCCTCCGGCTCCGGGAAGCCGCTCAGGTACTGGAAATCCGAGTCCTGCCGGAACGGATAATGGGTATCCAGGCTGCGCACCTTTTCCGCCGCGGCCGGCAGCACCAGGATCGCGTCCTCGCCGGCCATGTCCATCAACTGGCGGCGCCGGCGCTTGTATTCGCCGGCCGCGATGCCGGTGCGCTGCTTGATATCCATCAGTTCAGGCGCTGCCGATGACGCGAGGCCAGCACCACGTCGCCGTGCAGCAACAGCACCGCCACGCGGATGAATTCCTCGATCTCCGACAGCGCTTCGTCATCATCGTCACCACCGGCCTCGAAATCCTCGCTGGAGGCGCGGGCCAGGCTGGCCATGTCGGTCAGCGCCTCCTCGCCTTCCTCGGACAGCGCCGGGCGGCGGCCGCCGCTGCCCAGGCCGAAGCCGCCCAGGAACGAGCGGGTCCAGCTGAACATCGCATCGGCCTGCGCGGCGACGTCATCGGTATCGGCCAGCAGCAGTTCGAAGGCGAAATCGCGGTCTTCCAGCTGCTTGATGGTGGCCTGCAGCAGTTGCCCCAGCACGCTGTCGGCGGCCACCGGCGGCAGGCTGTCGTCGGCCAGCACGCGCGCCGGCCAGTCGTTGCCGGGTGCACCGCCGGCGGCCAGCCAGCCGCACAGGGCGCCGTGCAGCTCGGCAGCGGTGGCGCCCAGGCCCAGCGCCTGGCTGGCGCGGGATACGTCGTCGACGGAGGGAAGTTCGGTCATCGTGCGGCTCGTTCGGAAAGGAAACCCGGGGCGCGCACGCGCGCGCCCGTGAGACCCCGTAGTGTAGCAACCCCACGGCATCCTCCCCGTGGCCGCCCAGCCTTGCTGCGGCAGCGCTTGACCGCCCTTGCCCCGCTTGCCTATCGTGCCCGCATGGAACCCGCCAATCCCCTTGCCCAGCTGCAGGACTTCGCCGCCCGCGTGGAAGCGTTGCTTGAACGCAACCAGCGCCTGGCCGAGGAAAACCGCAGCCTGCGCCATCAGCAGGAACAGCTGGTGGCCGAGCGTTCGACGCTGCTGGCCAAGAACGAGCAGGCGCGCTCGCGGGTGGAAGCGATGATCAGCCGGCTCAAATCCCTGGAGCAGCACACATGAGCGCCGAACCGGTCAGTGTCCGCATCCTCGATCGTGAATACACCGTGGGCGTTGGCGGCGACGAGCGCGACAGCCTGATGGCGGCCGCACGCCTGCTCGATGCCCGCATGCGCGAGATCCGCGGCAGCAACCGCATGGCCGCGGTCGACCGCGTCGCCGTGCTGGCGGCGCTGAACCTCGCCCACGAACTGCAGCTGCTGCGCGACGAGAACGCCCGCCAGGCGGTCGCCCTGCAGCAGACCCTGGCCGACCTGAACCGGCGCCTGGACCGCGCCATCGACGGCACCCCCTAGAAAAAGGGGACGGAGGGAATTAAGGCGCATTCGCCCCTTCCGTGCTGGAAACGTCTTAATCCCCTCCGTCCCCTTTTCTGAATTGGTACGGACTGTTGCCGACGAACGGCCTATCCAGATGCTGCGCGCTGGCTATAATGGTCACGCGTTCTCTGCGGTACTCGACGGCATGTGCAAACATTCGCCTTGTCCCTTAAGAACGACACCGGGAGCGCGACAGCGCCGGGAGTGCAGGTCCGCCTTGTAGCGGGAAGCCCGATGGTTCTCCAGCGTTCCCACTTGAGCCCCCGGGTTCAAGGTCGTTTCGCATGCATCGACATTGCGGAGAATGCAATATTCCAGCAAGGGCGACGTCTTCGGGCGTCGCCCTTGTTCTTTCCGGCACAATGACGGCTGTTCCCCGCCGCACGCTGCCATGACCGATCCGCGCCAGGCCCTGCGCCACGACCTGCGGCAACGCCGCCGCCACCTCTCTGCCGGTGAACGCATCGCCGCTGCCGAATCGCTGGCCGACGCCCTGCTGAGCCTGCCGTTCGCTCCGCGCGAAGGTGCCGTGGCCGGCTACTGGGCGCTGGATGGTGAAATCGCCCTGCACCGCTGGCAGCTGCAACTGCCCGAAGCACTCACCTATTGCCTGCCGGTGCTGGCCGGCGAGGTACTGCGCTTCGCGCCGTGGCGGCCCGGCCAGCCGCTGACCAGCAACCGCTACGGCATTCCCGAGCCGGACGTGGCACTGGAAGACACCCTGGAACCGGCACAGATGGCGCTGGTGGTGACCCCGCTGGTGGGCTTCGACACGCAGTGCCGGCGGCTGGGCATGGGGGGCGGCTGGTATGATCGCAGCTTCGCCTTCCGCCACGACCGGCCGGCGCCGCCCTGGCTGGTCGGTGCTGCGTTCGCGGTGCAGCAGGTCGAGTCCTTGCCGGTGGCGTCGTGGGACGTGCCGGTGGATGCGATCTGCACCGAAGACGGCACCCTGTTCCCCTCCGCTGCCCCCGTGAACGCATGACCGCCCGCAAGCGCTACTGGTTGATGAAGTCCGAACCGGACGCCTTCTCCATCGATGACCTGGCCAAGGTCAAGGTCGAACCCTGGAACGGGGTGCGCAACTACCAGGCGCGCAACTTCATGCGCGATGGCATGCAGGTCGGCGACGGCATCCTGTTCTATCACTCCAATACCAAGGTGCCCGGCATCGTCGGCCTGGCCACCGTGGCCAGCCCGGCCTATCCGGACGACACCCAGTTCGACCCGGCGTCCGACTACCACGACCCCAAGAGCACGCGCGAAAACCCGCGCTGGATGCTGGTGGACGTGGCCTTCGACCGCAAGCTCAAGCAGGTGATCGCGCTCGACGAGATCAAGCTGCATGCCGATGCGCTGGGCGAAGGCTTCCCGCTGGTTGCCAAGGGCAACCGCCTGTCGGTGTTCCCGGTGACGGCCGCGCAGTGGAAGCTGCTGCTGTCGCTGGAAAAGAAATCCTGATTCCCTGCCTGAGAGTTCTCCCATGTCCGAAGCCAAGCGCCTGGCCGCCGAGAAAGCCATCGAGTACGTTGAAGACGGCATGATCGTCGGTGTCGGCACCGGTTCCACCGTTGCCTATTTCATCGATGCCCTGGCCCGCATCCAGCACCGCATCAAGGGCGCCGTGTCCAGCTCCGAGCAGAGCACCGCGCGCCTGAAGCAGCACGGCATCGAGGTGATCGAGCTGAACCACAGCGGCAACCTGTCGTTGTACGTGGACGGCGCCGATGAGTGCGACCCGAACAAGTGCCTGATCAAGGGCGGCGGCGCCGCACTGACCCGCGAGAAGATCATCGCCGAGGCCAGCGAGCGCTTCATCTGCATCGTCGACCCGAGCAAGCAGGTGCCGGTGCTGGGCCGCTTCCCGCTGCCGGTGGAAGTGATCCCGATGGCACGCAGCCTGGTCGCCCGCCAGATCCGCGACATGACCGGCGGCCAGCCGACCTGGCGCGAAGGCGTGGTCACCGACAACGGCAACCAGATCCTGGACATCCACAACCTGCAGATCACCGATCCGGAAAAGCTGGAACGCGAACTCAACCAGCTGCCGGGCGTGGTCTGCGTCGGCCTGTTCGCGCGCCGCCGTGCCGATGTGGTGATCGTCGGTGGCGAGCCGCCGGTCGTACTCTGACCCTTTGCAAGGATCCTGACGATGTCGCTGTTGCGCCCGCTGCTGATGCTTCCGCTGCTGGCCCTGGCCGGCTGTGCCACCGATGCGGCCCGCCACTGGGTCGAGCTGGATGGTGCCCGCTACCAGGTGGAGCTGGCTACCAACGATGAATCCCGCGCGCGCGGGCTGATGTTCCGCGACCAGATGGCCACCGACCACGGCATGCTGTTCATCCATGACCGCGAAGAGATGCAGGCGTACTGGATGAAGAACACCAAGATCGCGCTGGACATCCTGTACTTCGACAACCAGCGCAAGCTGGTCAGCCAGCAGCGCGACGTTCCGCCGTGCTCGGCCGGCGACATGTGCCCGCCCTACCCCAGCGGTGGCCCGGCGCGGTACGTACTGGAGCTCAACGCCGGCCAGGCCGAGAAGCTCAAGCTGAAGGACGGCACCCAGCTGACCTTTGGGCCAGGCATCCCGTAAACCCACGCCCTGCGTGGATGAGGAATGGCCGGTGCCGACCCTGGTCGGCACCGGCCTTCGATGCACGACCTGGCCCCACTCTGGATCCAGGTCGGCCTGTGCCGGCAGCACATGCACGGGACGCCACTTTTTCACGCCCCACCGCTTGAAACCGCCTGCGAATGCCGCCAGTCTGTGGCCATGCAGGACCGGATCACACTCCCCGACTGGGATGCACTGGCCGACCTCGAAGACGAGGCGCTGCCACTGTTGCCGACCGCGCTGCTGATCGCGCGCGATGAATACCCCGATCTGCAGCCGTCGACCTACGACGCGCTGATCCAGAGCCACGTCGACCATCTCCGCTCGGAGGTGGACAGCATCGACAACAGCCCGTTGAAGATGGCGGCGATCAACCGCCACCTGTTCGACGAACTGGGCTACAGCGGCGACCACGACGAGTACTACGATCCGCGCAACAGCTACCTCAACCAGGTGTTCGAGCGCCGCCTGGGCAACCCGATTTCGCTGGCGCTGGTGCAGATGGAAGTCTCACGGCGGCTGGGCATCCCGCTCGACGGGGTGTCCTTCCCCGGCCACTTCCTGGTGCGCCTGCCGGTGGACGACGGCGTGTTGGTCATGGACCCCTTCAACGGCGGCCGCCCGCTGGACGTGGACGAACTGCGCGAGCGGGCCAAATCCCATCTGGGCGGGCAGATGCCCGACGACCAGGTGCTGGCACAGATCCTGGACCCGGCACCGGCACGCGCGATCCTGATGCGCATGCTGCGCAACCTGCATGGCGTGTACGCCGAAGCCGGCGAGTGGGACCGTGCAGCACGCAGTGCCGACCGCCTGCTGAAGCTGGCCCCGGAGCAGGACGATGCGCTGCGCGACCGCGGCCTGGCCTACCTGCAGCTGGAGTACCTGGCCGGCGCTCGCCACGATCTGGGGCACTACCTCAAGCGCAACCCGGAGGCCAGCGATGCGCAGTGGCTGCGCGAGAAGCTGATCGACCTCGGTGGGCCGATGCCGCGGCTGCATTGAGGGTGTCGGTGTGTGGACCCACGGTCCACACCCACCAGATGGGCCGGGTGGCCCAGCCGTCAGTCGACCTCGACCATTTCGAAGTCGGCCTTGGTCACCCCGCAGTCCGGGCAGGTCCAGGTCTCGGGAATGTCCTCCCAGCGCGTCCCCGGCGCGATGCCCTCCTCCGGCAAACCTTCCGCTTCGCTGTAAAGGAAGCCGCAGACCACGCACATCCAGGTGCGCAAGGTGGTGGGGGTGGCGTCACTCATCGGATAATCGGGACTGGATTCACGGGCCGCCATTGTCCCATCGCGGTCCTCTCACCGGTAGCCATCGATGACTTCTGCTTCCCCGGCGCCCCGCGGCGTCTACCTGATCACCCCGGACGAGCCCGATACCGCGCGCCTGCTGGCCCGCACCGCGCCGCTGCTGGCCGCCGGCGCCACCTGGCTGCAGTACCGCAACAAGACCGCCAGCGATGCGCTGCGGCGGGAACAGGCCACCGCCCTGCAGGCGCTCTGTGCGGAGCACGGCGTGCCGTTGATCGTCAACGACGACCCGGCGCTGGCGCAGGCGGTCGGTGCCGCCGGCGTGCACCTGGGCGGCACCGACGGCGACATCCCCAGCGCGCGTGCCCTGCTCGGCGCGGATGCCATCATCGGCGCCTCCTGCTACGACCAGCTGGCCAATGCCGAGCAGGCCGTCGCCGCCGGTGCCAGCTACGTGGCCTTCGGCGCATTTTTCCCGACCACCACCAAGGTCACCACCAGCCGCGCCCATGCCGACCTGCTGCGGCAAAGCGCCGCACTGGGTGTGCCGCGGGTGGCGATCGGCGGGCTGACGCCGGACAATGTCGGTCCCATCATCGACGCCGGCGCCGATCTGGTCGCCGTGGTCAGCAGCGTGTTCGCCGCCGAAGACCCGGTTGCGGTCCAGCGCGCCTACCTCGCCCAGTTCGCGTAATGCCCAGGAAAGCCCCATGAACCACGACCAGTCCCACGCCCTGTTCTCCCGTGCCCAGCAGCTGCTCCCGGGCGGCGTCAATTCGCCGGTGCGCGCGTTCAAGTCGGTCGGCGGCGAGCCGTTCTTCGTCGAACGCGCCGACGGCGCCTACCTGTACGACGTCGATGGCAACCGCTACATCGACTACGTCGGTTCCTGGGGCCCGATGATCGTCGGCCACAACCACCCGGCGGTGCGCCAGGCGGTGAAGAAGGCGATCGACAACGGCCTCTCGTTCGGCGCGCCGTGCGCGGCGGAAGTAACCATGGCCGAGACCCTCAGCCGCCTGGTGCCGTCCTGCGAGATGGTGCGCATGGTCAACTCCGGAACCGAAGCCACGCTGTCGGCGATCCGCCTGGCGCGCGGCGCCACCGGCCGCAACCGCATCGTCAAGTTCGAAGGCTGCTACCACGGCCACGGCGACTCGTTCCTGGTCAAGGCCGGCAGCGGCATGCTGACCCTCGGCGTACCGACCTCGCCGGGTGTGCCGGCCGGCCTGAGCGAATTGACCCTGACCCTGCCCTACAACGACTTCGAGGCCGCCACCGCACTGTTCGAGCAACAGGGTGATGACATCGCCGGCCTGATCATCGAACCGGTGGTCGGCAACGCCAACTGCATCCCGCCGCGCGAGGGCTACCTGCAGCACCTGCGCGAGCTGTGCACGAAGCACGGCGCCCTGCTGATCTTCGACGAAGTGATGACCGGCTTCCGTGTCGCCCTCGGCGGTGCGCAGGCGCACTACGGGATCACGCCGGACCTGACCACCTTCGGCAAGATCATCGGCGGCGGCATGCCGGTGGGTGCCTACGGTGGTCGCCGCGAACTGATGCAGCAGATCGCGCCGGCCGGCCCGATCTACCAGGCCGGCACGCTGAGCGGCAACCCGGTGGCGATGGCCGCTGGCCTGGCCATGCTGGAACTGATCCAGCAGCCGGGTTTCCATGCCGATCTTGCCGAGCGCACGGCACGCCTGTGCGCCGGCCTGGAAGCCGCCGCCGCCGAAGCCGGGGTGGCGGTGACCACCACCCGCGTGGGCGCGATGTTCGGCCTGTTCTTCACCGACCAGAAGGTCGAGACCTACGCGCAGGCCACCGCCTGCGACATTCCGGCCTTCAACCGCTTCTTCCACGCGATGCTCGAGCAGGGCGTGTTCCTCGCGCCGTCGGCCTACGAGGCCGGCTTCCTGTCCAGCGCGCACGATGATGCCGTGATCGAAGCAACCCTGGCCGCCGCACGCGTCGCCTTCAAGGCCGCCAAGGGCTGACAGCAAAAAGGGGACGGAGGGGATTAAGTCGTTTATGCATTTACGACTTAATCCCCTCCGTCCCCTTTTTTCTTGCGATGCGTCAGCCGAAGACGAACTTGCCCTTCATCATCGCGAAGTGACCGGGGAACGAGCAGAAGAAGGTGTAATCGCCACCCTTCTGCAGGCCCTGGGTGGAGAAACGCACGCGGGTGGTCTCGCCACCGCCAATCACCTTGGTGTGCGCCAGCACGCGCTTGTCGGCCTTGGGCAGGTAGCTGTCGGCCAGGGTCATGCGCATGCCCGCCATCGCCACCGGCTGGTAATCCGCCGTGCGGGTCAGCACCCAGTTATGGCCCATGGCGGTGGCGGCCAGCTTGCCGGTGTGGCGCAGGGTCAGATCGACCGCGCTGCAGTCGGCCGCAACCTTGATCTCACGGCTGCTGAAGCTCATCTGGTCGGTACTGTCGATGCTCACCGCACAGACCCGCGCCATTGCCGACGGCGCCAGCATCAGCGCACCCACTCCCACCGCTACCATCCAAGCCTTCATCGTTGCATCTCCTGCAGATTCAACCTTCATTCTAGGCAGGCCCGTGCAGCCCCGTCTGCGACCGTCTGTCGCATGACCGCTTCAGGGTTTCCCGCGCGCTCGCCGCAATGGCATGCTCGGCCGATGCGCATCGACCTGCTGCTGCTGGATGTGGATGGCGTGCTGGTGCACTACCAGCGCGCGCAACGTGTGCTGCACCTGGCACAGGCGCTGGCCGTGCCTGCCGCGGCAGTACAGGCGGCGCTGTATGACAGCGGCCTGGAAGCAGCGCACGACAGCGGCACGCTGGACGCCGCGTCCTACCTGGAGCGGCTGGGCGAGCAGCTGGGCCGCCGCGTCGATGCGCAGACCTGGATGGCCGCGCGGCAGGCCGCCAGCCATCCCCAACCGGCGGTGCTGCAACGGCTGCAGATGCTGCAGCTGCCATTGGCGGTGCTGACCAACAATGGCGCATTGCTGGCGCAGGCGCTGCCCACCCTGCTGCCTGAGCTGTTCCCGGCCCTGCAGGGCCGCGTGTTCTGCAGCGCGGATTTCGGCCTGCGCAAGCCCGCGCCGGCGGTATTCCTGCGTACCCTGGAGGCGCTTGGCGTGGCACCTGCGCACACGCTGTTCGTCGATGACCTGTTCACCAATGTGCGCGGCGCGCGGCTGGCCGGGCTGCACGCGGAAACCGTGCACGATGGCCGTGGACTGGGAAAGGTGCTGAAGCGCTACCGGATCGGGTGATGGCCTGCGGAGCCGAGCGTAGGCTCGGCGCTACAGGGATGCTGCGGAGAGGGGACTGCCGCCCCCTCTGGCATCAACGTGCGGCGATGAACGCAGCAATCGCCGCGCGCAGGCGCTTGAGGCCTTCGGCCACTTCTTCATCGGTGATGTTCAGCGACGGCACGAAGCGCAGCACATCCGGGCCGGCCTGCAGGGTCAGCAGGCCCTGCTCGGCGGCATGGTCCAGGATCGCGCCGGCCTGTCCGGCGAAGTCCTTGGCCAGCACCGCGCCCAGCATCAGTCCACGGCCGCGCACCTCGCTGAACACACCGAACTCCTCGTTGATGCGGGCGAAGCCATCACGCAGCGCCTTCGACTGGCGGCTGACGTTGGCGGCGATTTCCGCCGAGGCCAGCTTGCGCAGCGCCACCCGGGCGACGGCAGCGGCCAGCGGATTGCCACCGAAGGTGGTGCCATGCGCGCCGAACTGCATCGTCTCGGCGACCTTCGGGCCGGCCAGCATCGCACCGATCGGGAAGCCACCGCCCAGCGCCTTGGCCAGGGTCACCATATCCGGCACCACGTCATCCTGCCAGTGCGCGAACAGCGTACCGGTGCGGCCCATGCCGGCCTGGATCTCGTCCAGCACCAGCAGCGCGTTGTGCTGGTCGCACAGTTCCCGCACGCGCTTGAGGAAGCCCGACCGGGCCGGCATCACGCCGCCTTCGCCCTGGATCGGTTCCAGCATCACGGCCGCCACGTCGCCCGCCGCCATCGCGGTTTCCAGCTGCACTTCATCGTTGAAATCGATGTAGCGGAAGCCACCGGGCAGCGGCTCGTAGCCTTCCTGGTACTTCGGCTGCGCGGTGGCGGTCACCGCGCCCATGGTGCGGCCGTGGAAGCTGCCACGGAAGGTGATGATCACCCGCTTGTCGGCCGGGCGGCCCTGGCTGGAGGCCCACTTGCGGACCATCTTGATCGCCACTTCATTCGCTTCGGCGCCGGAGTTGCACAGGAACACGCGCTCGGCGAAGCGGCTGGCCTTCACCAGCTCCTCGGCCAGGTGCAGCGGCGGTGCGCTGTAGAACACGTTGCTGGTGTGCCACAGCTTGCCGGCCTGCTCGACCAGCGCGGCCACCAGGTCCGGATCGTTGTGGCCCAGCCCGCAGACGGCGATGCCGGCGGCCAGGTCGATGAACTCACGGCCCTGGCTGTCCCACACGCGGGCGCCCTGGCCTCGCTCCAGTACCACCTGGCGGGGCTTGTAGACCGGCAGGTAATAGTGCGAAAGGGAGATCAGCGGATCGGTAGCGGCGGTCATGGCAGTCGGCAGGGTTCAGGAATCCCCATTCTCGCGCCGGAACCCCTGCGGCACAATGCGCCCATGCGACCGTTTTCCGCCCCCCAGCTGAACCCCGCCACCGAGACCGGCTGGCGCCGCCGGTGGTTCGACATCATCTACCGCCACGACTCCAGGCCGTCGCGCAATTTCGACCTGATCCTGGTGATCGCGATCATCGCCAGCATCCTGGTGGTGATGATCGACAGCGTGCAGCACCTGCACGCCGAGTGGTCCACCGGCCTGTACATCCTCGAATGGGGCTTCACCGTCATCTTCACCGCCGAGTACCTGCTGCGGCTGGCGGTGGTCAAGCGGCCGCTGCGCTATGCGGTGAGCATCTGGGGCATCATCGACCTGCTGTCGATCCTGCCGGCCTACCTGTCGATGTTCATCCCCGGCGCGCAGAGCCTGCTGGTGGTGCGCGCGCTGCGCATCCTGCGCGTGTTCCGCATCCTCAAGCTGACCCGCTACATCGAAGAAAGCGGCGTGCTGATGCAGTCGCTGTGGCGCAGCCGGCGCAAGGTGCTGGTGTTCCTGTTCACGGTGATCACCATCACCATCATCGCCGGTGCGCTGATGTACGTGATCGAAGGCCCCGAGCATGGCTTCAGCAACATCCCGGCCAGCATGTACTGGGCGGTGGTGACCATGGCCACGGTCGGTTTCGGCGACATCGTGCCGCAGACCGTGCTCGGCCGCTTCGTCACCTCGGTGCTGATCCTGATCGGCTACAGCATCATTGCCGTGCCCACCGGCATCTATACCGCCGAACTGGCCAGCACCATGCGCGAGGCCGAGCTGGCCGCGCGCCGCGATGCACGCGGTTGCCCGCACTGCGGCCTGGAGGGCCACGAGCCGGATGCCCGCCATTGCCGCAAATGCGGTGGTCCGCTGCCGGACGCGTTCAGCCATTGAGGTACACGCCGGCAATGTGGCCGGCGCGTACGCTGACGTCCTGCAGTGACGGCAGCCGGTCGACGCGCTACTGGCGGTTGCTCTGGAAGACGAGCGTGTTGTATTCCTGCATCAGCTTGCTGGCGGAGCCGCGCGGCGCCATCGAAGGCGAATCGAGCATGCGACGTTCGAAATCGGTGTACGGCTTTTTCTCGCTGACACGCTGCAGTCGCTCCTTGCCTTCGCGGCGGAAATTCTCGGCCTCGCGCTCGAAACCTTCCCAGTCCGTCTTGCCCGGTTCCTGGTCGGCAACCTTGGCGTGGGCCTCATCGGAAATGCGGTTGAAGGCATCCAGATGTTCGCGGGCCCGGGCCTGGTCGAAATCGTCCTCGGTCATCAGATCCACGATGGCCTTGGCCTCCAGCATCATCGCAAGGCGGTAGTACTCGCGCGTGCGCCCCTCTGCCTGTTCCAGCGCCTTCAGCTGCTCGCGCTGGGCAGCGTCGTTCTGGCGCTCCAGCTCGGCGTTGAACGTTTCGCTGGCGGCCACGAAATCCTTGAAAGCGACCATCAAGGGCGCGTGCAGCTGCTTGCCCTTGGCAAACTGGTCGTCTTCGTAGTCCTGGCGATCGTAGTAGTCGTGCGCATCCTTGCTGAGCGGCACCAGCGCCTTCAGCGCCTTCTGGTAACGGCCGGCAGCGGCATCCAGCTCGGCCAGTACCGGCGTGGCGGCAATCGCCTCGGTGACCGGGGCCTCGCACTGCTTCATGTCGTAATCGCTGATTACGAACGGGCCGTACACGTGCGTTTCGCGCCCGGTCGGGCCGGCGTCGACATCCTTGATCCATCGCGTGTAGGACTGGAGGCTGTTGTGGGTCTTGGAATCCAGCGCGTTGAAGCAGCCGATATAGGCGTTGAGCTTCGCGGTCAACTGCTGCTGAGCATCGGCCGGTGCCGCAGTGCTACCCGGGTTGGTGGAGGAAGCCGCGTCGCCGCCCGAAGCGGGGGCCTTGCCGCCGCAGGCAGTCAGGATCAACGACAGCGAAGCGGCCAGCGCCGCGAGGGGAAGAGTGCGTGACATGTGTTCACATCCCTGTTGAAAACGATTACAGCCTCGCATTCTAACGCAGCAGGCCGAGGGTCGCAGCCCTCGGCCTCTTCTCGCGACCCGAGGTCAATCCAGGAACAGGTCCGGCAGCAACGGCCGCGACGGATCCACCGCATAGCCGGACAGATCGGTGATGCCGGCCTGCGCCAGCACTTCATCATCGATCAGGAACTGGCCGTGGAAACCTGCGGCGTCACGCACCAGCACCGCGTGCGCGGCATCGGCCATGATCTGCGGCGTGCGGCAGCCCGCCGCATCCACGCCCGGAATCATGTTGATCGCGTCGGTGGCGATCACCGTGCGCGGCCACAACGCGTTGACGGCCACGCCCTGCGGGCCGAATTCCGCGGCCAGGCCCAGGGTGACGAAGCTCATGCCCATCTTCGCCAGCGTGTAGCCGGTATGCGCGCCCCACCACTTCGGCTCCAGGCTCGGCGGCGGCGCCAGGGTGAGGATGTGCGGGTTCGGTGCCTGCAGCAGGTACGGCAGGCAGGCCTGCGCGCACAGGAAACTGCCGCGTGCATTGACCTGCTGCATCAGGTCGAAGCGCTTCATCGGCGTATCCAGCGTGCCGCGCAGCCAGATCGCGCTGGCGTTGTTGATCAGGATGTCGATGCCACCGAAGGTATCGACCGTGGCCGCGACCGCCGCCTGCACCTGCTCTTCCTCGCGGATGTCGCACTTCAGCGCCAGGCCCTGGCCGCCAGCGGCATTCACCGCTTCGGCCGCCGTGTGGATGGTGCCCGGCAGCTTCGGATTGGGCACCGACGACTTGGCCGCGATGGCCACGTTGGCGCCGTCGCGCGCAGCGCGCAGCGCGATGGCCAGGCCGATGCCACGCGAGGCACCGGTGATGAAAAGCGTTTTGCCCTGCAGACTGCCCACGTTCCACACTCCAGCGTATGCAATGAGCCGCTAGTATGCCGCGCCGACGTGGAGTTCACCCGGCCTTGACGATACTCGGGCCTCCCGTCAACGCACGAGGTCCACGCCATGCGCCGTTCCCGTCTGCTGCTGCCTGCCCTGGGCCTTGCCCTGCTGACCGCCTGCCAGGACCGTTCGCCGGAACCCGGCAAGGAGCCGCCCGCCGGTGACGCGCCCAGCGCGGAGAAGGCGGCCGCTGACGGCAGGATGCGCTGGAGCGAGGCGGTGGTCTGGGATGGTGACCTGAATGCCTGCCGCCAGGGCGAGAACACGGCCACCCGCGACTGCCTGCGGGATGCGATGCGCGCCGGCGGTGCCAGCGCCGATGCAATCACCGCCGCCGAGCAGCTGTCCAGCGCCGGCGAACTGGCCTATGTCACCGCATGGCATGAGAACGACGGCCTCGGCGTGGCCACGGTCGAGTATCCGTTCCGCGCCAACACCAATGAAGGCACGCGCCTGGTCGATGCGGGCGGCAAGCGCATCGACGTCGACGCGGTACAGTTGGACGACGGCCTGCGCGCCGACCCGACCGTGCAGGAACTGCTGAAGGCCAGCCCGCAGGCCACGCCATTCGCACCCGCGCAGTCGGCCGGTGCAACCCCGCTGGAGAACGGCGGGATCCGCGTGCTGTACCGCACGCCGCTGCGCGACTGCCACGCCTGCCCGGACGTGGGCCAGCTGCAGATCGCCTATGACTTCGATGCCAAGCGCAACTTCATCGGCCAGCAGGTGGTGCCGGCGACGCCGTAGCCGTCCGCGGCCTATCCACGCATGGCGTGGATCCAGGTAGATCCACGCACGGCGTGGATCTACCGGTAGGCCTGTACCTGCCTGCGCAGCAGGTGCGGCACGATCAGCCGGTGCACGGGGGCCACCGGCAGCATGTAGAGGCGCCCGAACGCGTTGTGCGTATGCACCACCGTTGCCACTTCCAGCATGTCGCCCTGCCATTGCAGGGCCAGCTGCACGCGCAGGTGGCGATCGTCGTCTTCCAGCACGATGGCGTCGTGCTCCAGCGACTGCAGGGTGAAGATGCCCAGGCGCTGCCCCGGCAGCGGGGATCGCGTGTCCTGCACCGCACGCAGCGAGCCCAGGTCCTTCATGCCGAGCAGGCGCATGCCGTGGTTGCGCAGCGCCATCAGGCCATCAAACCAGCCCGGAATCGTCGCCGCCATGTCGCGATAGGCCTGCAGGGCCGAGCGTCCGTCACGCCGGGTGCGGGCCTGGCACGCATGCACGAAGCCGGCACCGGCCAAGCGCGGGCGCAGCACATTGCCCGCGCTCGGCGCGGTGGTCACCACCGGTGCCGGACTCATGGCTTCGGTCCCTGCCCTTCATTGTCTTCCCAGTGCAGGATGCGCCGGGTAACGAAGCGGTAGACCGGCTTGCCGGTGGCGAACCACAGTTCGCGTACCCACGAGGTGCGCTTGAGCACGCGCCTCTCCACCGGGGTCAGCGATTCACGGCAGTACATGCGCTTGTGCTTGAGCAGGTGGCGCAGGTCCTCGCGGGCCAGCAACCGCATCCAGCGCGAACGCGGGTTGCCGATCACCGCCAGCTGGAAGTCGATCAACGCCGGCCGGCCGTCTTCGGTGACCAGCCAGTTGGCCTCCTTGGCCAGATCGTTGTGGGCCACGCCACGCCGATGCAGCTGCTGCAGCAGGCGGCGCGCGGAACGGAACCAGGCCAGGTCACCGCGTGGCGGGCGCTGGTACATGGCGTCGCCGGCCATGAAACTGCGGTCCAGGTGACGGCCATTCCACGCCAGCAGCTGCGGCACATCGGGCATGCCGTGGATGTGCTGCAGCGCGCGCGCTTCGCGGCGCGCCAGCCACCAGGCAGGCAGCCGCAGCCACAGTGGCGTCGCTCCCAGATCACGGCGTACGAAGGGGCCGTCGGGCCCTTTCACGAGGAGGATGCGGCCGAAGCTGTCGGCCTTCAAAGCATGGGATGGAGCGTCTGGCATCTGCGGCATGGGCCCATTCTAGGCGATGGCGACGGTTGCAAACGGTCACGAAGGGGCTGGGAACCAGTCACCTTCACGCCCCTATAATCGGGCAATGGACTCTTCTTGGATCGACACCACCCTCGCGTGGATTGCCGCTCACCCCGTGCTGGCGGGTGCCGTTATCTTCCTCATCGCGTTCTGCGATGCGGTCATCATTCTCGGTGCCATCGTGCCGGCCCTGCCGCTGCTGTTCGCGGTCGGCGTGTTCATCGGCCTGGGCCAGATCTCCGGACCGTACGCGGTCGCCGCCGCGGCACTGGGTGCATTTGCCGGTGACGGTATCAGCTACTGGATCGGCCGCCGCTGGGGCGACCGGCTGCGTGGCATCTGGCCGTTCAGTCGTTATCCGCAGCTGCTCGACCGCGGCGAGAACCTGTTCCGCCGCAATGCGTTCAAGAGCATCCTGGTCGCCCGCTACGTGGGCGCGATCCGCCCGTTCGTGCCCGCCATCGCCGGCATGATGAAGATGCCGGCCGGCCGCTACGTGCAGGCCAGCGGCATCGCCAGCCTTTCCTGGGCGGTGCTGTTCCTGGCGCCGGGCTGGGTGCTGGGCGAAGCCTATGACGCGGTTGCCGCCGTCGCCGGGCGCCTGGTGGTGGTGGTCGGCCTGCTGGCGGTGATCCTCGGCCTGGTCTGGGCGATCGTGCTGTACGGCTATCGCTGGTCCGCCGCGCGCATGGACAACTGGCTGGCCCGCCTGCTGGACTGGTCCAACCGCCACCCGACACTGGGCCGCTACACCGTGGGCGTGCTGGACCCGAAGCGCCGCGAATCGGTGCCGCTGGCGATGCTGGCGCTGATGCTGCTGGTGCTGGGCTGGGGCTGGTTCGCGCTGCTGACCGTGGTGGTCGCCCATGGCGAACCGCTGGCGATCGACCTGCTGGTGCACCAGGCCATGCTGGCGCTGCGCAATCCGCTGGCCGACTACCCGATGGCCGCACTGGCGTCGCTCGGTGCCTGGCAGGTACTGCTGCCGGCCACCGCAGCCGCCATGGGTTACCTGGTCTGGCGCCGGCGCTGGATGGCCGCCGCGCACTGGCTGGCGGCGCTCGCGTTCGGCCTGGCCCTGACCATGCTGCTCGGCGCCACCGTCGACGTGGTGCGCCCGGTCGATGCCAGCAGCGGCTTCGGCTTCCCGTCGGTGTCGGTGACCATGGCCACCATCACCTTCGGCTTCTTCGCGGTGCTGATCGCGCGCGAAATGCCCGGCCGCACCCGCGTCTGGCCGTACCTGGTGTCGGGCATCGTGGTCAGCCTGATCGGCTTCTCGCGCCTGTACCTGGGCGCGCATTGGCTGAGCGACGTGATCGGCGGCATGCTGTTCGGCACGTTCTGGCTGCTGGTGCTGGGCATCGCCTACCGCCGCCGCTTCAACCGCTCGTTCTGGGTGAAGCCGGTGGCGTGGCTGTTCTACGGCGTGTTCGCGCTGGCGGCGATGTGGTACGCGCCGCGCAACATCCCGGTGAAGCTGCAGCGCTTCGAGCCGACCCTGCCGGCACCCCAGGCGATGGACATGCAGGCCTGGTGGCAGCACGACTGGGCGACGTTGCCGGCACGCCGCAACGAATTCGACGACGACCAGCGCTGGCCGCTGGACGTGCAGGTGGCCGGCCCGCTGGCACCGCTGCAGGCGCAGCTGGAAGCGCGCGGCTGGAAGCTGCAGGAACAGGCCGGTTGGCAGCAGGCGCTGCTGATGCTGGACAAGAACACCGGCGCCGACGAACTGCCGGTGCTGCCGGCAACCCTGGATACCCGTGTGGAAGCCCTGCTGATGGTGCGCCAGGGCGCGCAGCCGGATGAGCGCTACGTGCTGCGGCTGTGGCCTGCACCGGCGCAGCTGCAGCCGGGCAACACGCCGTTGTGGCTGGGCAGTGCACAGACCCTGCGTTACGAGCGCCACTTCGAGTGGATCGGCATGTGGCACCCGCTGCGCGGGGTTGATCCGGCCATGAACGCGGTGAAGGAAGCCGTGCAGGGCCTGCCGCAGCGCGAGGACGTGCACAGCGAAACCGGGTTGCCGGTACTGCGGTTGAAGACCGCCCCGTGATGGCCGGAGCCGAGCATGGCTCGGCTCTACAGTAGATCCACGCCACGCGTGGATGGCCCGGCACTGCAGTAGATCCACGCCACGCGTGGATGGCCCGGCGCTGCAGTAGATCCACGCCACGCGTGGATGGGGTTACGGCATCCAGCCCAGCAACTGCTGCAGGCGCTGGTGCGGGTCGTCCATCTGCAGCAGTTGCAGGCGCTGCTGTTCGCTCAGCGGCAGCAGCTCGGCCAGCCGCCAGCCGACCCAGCTGGCCTGGTCCAGCAACGCCGGGTTGGCCGGTGCATAGGCCTCGCCCGCCTGTTCGATGATGTGACCAAGCAGCGTGGCCAGCAGCGCATGCTGCGGCCGCAGTTCGTCGTCGGGATCTGCCTCGCACCAGCGCACATCGGCCACCACCAGCCCGTTGTCACGCACCCGGGTACGCTCGACATGGAAGCGGCGCGTGCCGCGCAGGCGCAGCTGCAGCACGCCATCGGCACCGACATCGAAATCTTCGATGCGCACCTGCACGCCGTAGGCCGCGGGCGTCGCCGGTGCGCCCACTTCGTCGCCCTCCAGGATCAGGCAGACGCCGAACCCCTCGCCACTGCGGCCACTGTCGCGGACCAGATCCAGATAGCGCCGCTCGAACACGCGCAGGCCCACTACCGCCCCCGGTACCAGCGCGGTGTGCAGCGGAAACAGCGGCAGCGGATTACCGCTGCTCATCGCGCCTGCAGGGCGGCGAGGAAGCGGCGCGGCGCACCGCCAAAGCCACCATTGGACATGAACACCACATGGTCGCCGCGGCGCACGCTGGACTGCAGCTGGGCCAGCAGTGCGTCGGTATCCGGCACCGCATGTGCCTGCCCGCGCACCGCTGCGATCACCGTGGCGGCATCCCAGGCCAGTTCCGGGCGATGCAGGAACACCACTTCGTCGGCCAGCGACAGCGAGGGGGCCAGCGCCTGCGCGTGCGCCCCCAGCCGCATCGAGTTGCTGCGCGGCTCCATCGCGACCACGATGCGCGCATCGCCGACCTTGGCCCGCAGGCCTTCCAGCGTGGTCGCGATCGCGGTCGGGTGATGGGCGAAATCGTCGTAGACGGTGATGCCGTCATGGCTGCCGATCACTTCCATGCGGCGCTTGACGCTGCGGAAGCGCGCCAGTGCCGGAATCACCTCGGCCGGCGCCACGCCCACCGCATGCGCGGCAGCCAGCGCGGCCAGCCCGTTCAGCACGTTGTGGCGGCCCAGCAACGACCACCGCACCTCGCCCAGCGCCTGCCCGCGATGGTGCACGCGGAACGCGCTGCCATCGGCAGCCAGCAGCTCGGCATGCCATTCCAGCGACGGGTCGAAACCGAAGCGCTCGACCGGTGTCCAGCAGCCCATCGCCAGCACTTCGGCCAGATGCGGGTCCTCGCCGTTGACGATCAGGCGGCCACGCGCCGGCACCGTGCGCACCAGATGGTGGAACTGGCGCTGGATCGCAGCCACGTCCGGGAAGATGTCGGCGTGGTCGTACTCAAGATTGTTGAGGATGGCCACCAGCGGCCGGTAGTGCACGAACTTGCTGCGCTTGTCGAAGAACGCCGTGTCGTATTCATCGGCTTCGACCACGAATTCACGGCCCTGGCCCAGCCGCGCGGAGACACCGAAGTCCTCGGCGACGCCGCCGATCAGGAAGCCCGGCGAACGCCCGGCGCTTTCCAGCAGCCAGGTCAGGATGGTGGTGGTGGTGGTCTTGCCGTGGGTCCCGGCCACGGCCAGCGTGTCGCGCCCCGGCAGCACCTGCTCGGACAGCCACTGCGCACCGGAAATGTAGCGCTGGCCAGCGTCGAGGACCGCCTCCACGGCCGCATTGCCGCGCGACAGCGCATTGCCGATCACCACCTCATCGGTGCCCGGCGGCACGCTGTCGGCGCGGTAGCCCTGGTCCAGGGTGATGCCCAGCTGCTCGAGCTGGGTCGACATCGGCGGATAGATGGCCTGGTCGCTGCCGCTGACCGGATGGCCGAGTTCCCGCGCCAGGGCGGCCACGCCGCCCATGAAGGTGCCGGCGATTGCAAGGATATGTACGCTGCTCATGACCGAGGATTGTGACCGATGACGGCTGTATAGGGCCAATGTCCGCTCCCGGGTAAGACAACTCCTACACAGGATGTGAGAAAACTCCAATCTTCTGTCAGGGAATTCCCGATAGCGATGTTCTGTGAACCCGGACACAATTCGAACTGCCAGCCGCAGTACCCGAACCGGTCCTACTCCCCAAGAGGCCATCCCCAAGGGAGCTCATGCTGCGGGGCCCTGAGCAAGCCCTCTGCTGGCGCCTATCAAACGACACAGGCCTGATCCTCGCGGACCAGGCCTGTGTTTTTTGTGCCCGAGGGGCCGGCAATCCGCCGGCCCGACCGGATCAGGCCTTGATCGCCGCCAGGATGCGCGCTTCGATCTCGTCCAGCTCGCCGACGCCGTCGACGCGGGCCAGGGTGCCGCGGCCGGCATAGAAATCGACCACCGGGGCGGTCTGGTCGTTGTAGACCTGCAGGCGCTGGCGCACCGCTTCCGGGTTGTCATCGGCACGGCCCTGCTCCTTGGCACGGCCGGCGATGCGGTCGACCAGCAGCTCGGTGGCCACGTCCAGCTGCACCACGGCGTCCAGCGGCTGGCCGATCTTGGCCAGCAGGCCGTCCATCGCATTGGCCTGCGCCACATTGCGCGGGTAGCCGTCGAGGATGAAGCCCTTGGCGACATCTGCCTGGGTCAGGCGCGACTCCAGCATGCCCAGCAGGATGTCGTCCGACACCAGGTTGCCGGCATCCATCACCGTCTTGGCCTGCTTGCCCAGCTCCGTGCCGGCGGCGATTTCCGCGCGCAGCATGTCTCCGGTCGAAATGTGGGCGATACCCAGCTTTTCCTTCAGGCGCGTCGCCTGTGTCCCCTTGCCCGAACCGGGCGGTCCCAACAGAACCAATCGCATTGACCTGACTCCAACGTGTTGAAAACAAAGAAGGTTCGCGTCCCGGACGGACCGGTATCGCTGCACCGCAATAGCGCCACTTTACCGCATCCGGGTAATGTCCCTGCAATGTCCCCTCCCCCGAGCAGGTAGAAGCATGCGCAACGGTACTCTTCTTTACGCCCAGTCCGGCGGCGTCACCGCGGTGATCAACGCCACCGCCGCGGCGGTGATCGAACAGGCCCGGGCCAAGGGCATCAAGGTCCTGGCCGCCCGCAACGGCATCCTCGGGGCCTTGCGCGAAGAGCTGATCGACACCAGCAGGGAGAGCGCCGCCGCCATCCGCGCCCTCGCCCACACCCCGGGCGGTGCGTTCGGTTCGTGCCGGGTCAAGCTGAAGTCGCTGGACGCCGACCGCGCCCGCTACGACCGCCTGCTGGAGGTGCTGCGCGCGCACGACGTGCGCTGGTTCCTCTACAACGGCGGCAACGACTCGGCCGATACCGCGCTGAAGGTCTCGCAGCTGGCCAAGGCCTCCGGCTATGACCTGACCTGCATCGGCGTACCCAAGACCATCGACAACGATCTGGCGGTAACCGACACCTGCCCCGGCTTCGGCTCGGCGGCCAAGTACACCGCGGTGTCGGTGCGCGAGGCGGCACTGGATGTGGCGGCGATGGCCGAAACCTCCACCCGCGTCTTCATCTACGAGGCGATGGGCCGCCACGCCGGCTGGCTGGCGGCCGCCGCAGGCCTGGCCGGCAACGGCGATGACGAAGCGCCGCACATCATCCTGCTGCCCGAACGCGCCTATGACGAAGCCCTGTTCCTGGCCAAGGTGAAGGCGGTGGTCGAACGCGTCGGCTACTGCGTGGTGGTGGCTTCGGAAGGCATCGCCACCGCCGATGGCCGCTTCGTCGCCGACGCCGGCGGCGGCAAGGACTCGTTCGGGCACGCGCAGCTGGGCGGGGTGGCCGCGCACCTGGCCGGTCGGGTCAAGGACCAGCTGGGCCTGAAGGTGCACTGGGCACTGCCCGACTACCTGCAGCGTTCGGCCCGCCATCTGGCCAGCAAGACCGACTGGGAGCAGGCCCAGGCCGTCGGCAAGGCCGCGGTGCAGCTGGCCCTGAAGGGCCAGAACGGGGTGATGCCGGTGATCGTGCGCAGCAGCGACGCGCCGTACCGCTGGAAGATCGAGGCGGCACCGCTGTCGAAGATCGCCAACCACGAGAAGAAGATGCCGGCCGGCTTCATCCGCCGCGATGGCTTCGGCATCACCGCCCGCGCACGTGCCTACCTGTCGCCGCTGATCAAGGGCGAAGCTCCCCTTCCGTATGGCGCCGATGGCCTGCCGAAGTACGTGACGCTGAAGAACGTGGCAGTGAAGAAGAAGCTGCCAGCCTTCGAAGGCTGAGCCGACGCCGCGCACCTGCGCGGCTTCACCGCATCACAACGGCGCGCGCATGAAGCTCCCTGCGCGGCGCCGGCCTCTCGGCCTCGGGCCTCGGGCCTGGCGACGCTCGGTGTCGTTTTTGGCGACATCGGCACCAGCCCGCTGTACACCCTCAAGACCATTCTCGGCATGAGCCACAGCGCCGGAGCCGCCACCGGCACGGTCGCCCTCGGGGTACTGTCGCTGATCGCGTGGACACTGATCATCACCTCGGTGAAGTACGTGACCCTGGCCATGCGCATCACCAACGATGGCGAGGGGGGGCATCCTGGCGCTGATGTCGCTGCTCGGAATCTTCCTGTCGCGCAGCGATGAGGGCGTACCGCCGGTGATGGCCTGGCACGTGCGCCACAACGGTGCGCTGCACCAGCATCTGCTGGTGGTCAATGTGGTCAACGAGTCCGTCCCGTGGGTCGCCGACAGCCAACGCCTGCAGCTGCAGCAGCTGCGGCCGGGCTACTGGCACGCGACCACCCGCTTCGGCTTCATGGAAAAACCCGACGTGCCCGCCGCCCTGCAGCTGACCACGGCGCAAGCGCCGGAGCTGGCCCTGGCCGATGCCACCTACTACATCGGCTATCTGGAAGTGGTACCGGGTGAATCGCATCAGGGCCCGCCGCGCTGGCAGAAGAGCCTGTTCGCGTTCATGGCGCGCAATTCCCTGCACACCGCCGATGTCCTGCAGCTGCCGAAAGACAACGTGGTGCTGATCGGACGTCAGGTCCCGGTGTGAACGCGGTTCACGCCTGCCGCACGCCACTGCCACGATGCTCACACTACCCGCCAGGAGAACGTCATGGCCCTGCACGTAGTCCGTCTTGGCAGCCCGCGCCAACCCGGTGAAGGGCTGCGCATCGGTACCGTGCGCCGGCCGCCGCGCGGCGTGCCACGCAGCGAGTTCGCGCGACAGGACTGGTACGACGTCTGGTTCCCGACCCTGTCACCCAGCGCGGAACTGGTGAAGCAGGCGCACGAGGCCAGCACCGCGGCCGACTGGAATGCCTTCTTCCGCCACTACAAGGCAGAGATGAAAGCCCCTGACGCGGCCCATGCACTGGACCTGCTGGCGGCGATGTCGCAGCACAGCGACATCAGCGTGGGCTGCTACTGCGAGGACGAGGCGCACTGCCACCGCAGGGCGCTGCGCGAACTGCTCGTTGCGCGCGGGGCGAAGCTGGCGGAGTGATCGCAGGGCTGCCGGCCAGCGGCCGGCACTACCGGGCATGGCTTCAGTAGATCCACGCCATGCGTGGATTCGCGCTGCCGGGCAGCCTCAATTGCAGGCCTTGCCTTCCACCTGCAGCTGCGCGGCGAACATCGTCACCTGCGGAATCTGCCCAGCCGCCGCCTGCTTCTTTGCTTCCTCAAGGTAGATGCGCGACTGGCCCTGGCCATCCAGCTCGACCTTGTTGCTCGAGGGCAGGCGCCACACCCGCACCACTGCCTGCTGCGCCGGGCACGCGGCGCTCGGCACGCGGATGACGTCATTGAGCTTCCAGCCCTTGTCGGCACTCGGCTGTGCCTTGTCGAAGTCGACGAAGCGCGCACGCGGCTGGCACTGCTCGCTGGTGCGCACGGCAGAGAAGCGGTACGGCGCGGCGGCCTCGCCGGTGAACGCGCCTTCCAGTCGCGCGCAGGCTTCAGGGATCTGCCGCAGGGTGTGCACCGCGCCCACCGCCTGGGGGGCGCCCACGGCGCGCTGCAGTTCCGGGGTTTCCGCGGCGATGGCCGGCACGGCCGGGACCAGGGCGGCAAGCATCAACAGGGACAGGCGCATGAGCAATCTCCTACAGGACGCCGCTCAGGCTTGCAGAGGCTGGCTTAACGGGGTGCAAAGGCCGGCCGCTCGGGCCGGGTTCCGGGGACGATCACGCGCGGATCGCAAACGCCAGTCGGGCACGGCTCGACTCTACAGATGGCCACACGCATACTGCGGTCACCAGGGAATGCTGAACACCGCCATACGTCGGACGACCGCCAGGTCGGTACGGGTTGGTTCCAGGCTGCAGCCCGTCGTCCCCCTCGTGGTGCCGTTCATCGCCACTGGATGCCTACATCCATTCTGCGGAGGGGTCTAATGCTGGAACGTCACGGGCTGTCATTGGCGCTGGGCTGCGCCATTCTCGCGATCCTGTTCGGAATCGTCTCGGCGCGCTGGATCCTGCGCCAACCCACCGGCAATGAACGCATGATCGCAATCGCCACCGCGATCCAGGAAGGGGCGCGTGCCTACCTCAACCGCCAGTACCTGACCATTGGCGTGGCCGGCGTGGTCCTGTTCGTGCTGGTCGGCATCTTCCTCAGCTGGTACACCGCCATTGGCTTCGCCATCGGTGCGGTGCTGTCCGGCGCGGCCGGCTACATCGGCATGAACGTCTCGGTTCGCGCCAACGTGCGTACCGCCGAAGCCGCCCGCAATGGCATCAGCGCGGCGATGGACGTCGCCTTCCGCGGCGGTGCCATCACCGGCATGCTGGTGGTCGGCCTGGGCCTGCTGGGCGTGGCCGGCTACTACGCGCTGCTGCTGCGGATGGGCCTGCAGATGGACCAGGCGCTGCACGCGCTGGTCGGCCTGGCGTTCGGCTCGTCGCTGATCTCGATCTTCGCGCGCCTGGGCGGTGGCATCTTCACCAAGGGTGCCGACGTCGGCGCCGATCTGGTCGGCAAGGTCGAAGCCGGCATTCCCGAGGACGACCCGCGCAACCCGGCGGTGATCGCCGACAACGTCGGCGACAACGTCGGTGACTGCGCCGGCATGGCGGCCGACCTGTTCGAGACCTACGCGGTGACCGTGATCGCCACCATGCTGCTGGGGAGCCTGATGCTGGCCGAGGCCGGTGCCAACGCGGTGCTGTATCCGCTGGTGCTGGGTGGCGTGTCGATCATCGCCTCGATCATCGGCGCACTGTTCGTCAAGGTGAAGCCGGGCGGCTCGATCATGGGCGCGCTGTACAAGGGCGTGATCGTCTCCGGCGTGCTGGCCGCGATCGCGTTCTACCCGATCACCACCGGGCTGATGGCCGACAACGTGCATGGCCCGATGGCGCTGTACGGCTGCGCGCTGATCGGCCTGGTCCTGACCGGCCTGATCGTGTGGATCACCGAGTACTACACCGGCACCCAGTACAAGCCGGTGCAACACGTGGCGCAGGCCTCGACCACCGGCCATGGCACCAACATCATCGCCGGCCTCGGCATCTCGATGAAGTCCACCGCGCTGCCGGTGGTGGCGGTGTGCGCGGCAATCTGGGGCGCGTTCGCGCTGGGCGGACTGTACGGCATCGCCATTGCCGCCACCGCGATGCTGTCGATGGCCGGCATGATCGTCGCGCTTGATGCCTACGGACCGATCACCGACAACGCCGGCGGTATCGCCGAGATGGCCGAGCTGCCCTCGGAGATCCGCGAGATCACCGATCCGCTGGATGCGGTGGGCAACACCACCAAGGCCGTCACCAAGGGCTATGCGATCGGCTCGGCAGCGCTGGCGGCGCTGGTGCTGTTCGCCGACTACACGCACAACCTGCAGGCCGCGCATCCCGGCCAGGAGTTCCGCTTCGACCTCAGCGACCACACGGTGATCATCGGCCTGCTGATCGGCGGCCTGATCCCCTACCTGTTCGGTGCGATGGCGATGGAGGCGGTCGGCCGCGCCGCGGGTGCGGTGGTCGAGGAAGTCCGCCGCCAGTTCCGCGAGATTCCCGGCATCATGCAGGGCACCGGTAAGCCGCAGTACGACAAGGCGGTGGACATGCTGACCCGCTCGGCGATCCGCGAAATGATCGTGCCTTCGCTGCTGCCGGTCGCGGTGCCGGTGGTGGTCGGCCTGCTGCTCGGGCCGCGCGCGCTGGGCGGCCTGCTGATCGGCACCATCGTCACCGGCCTGTTCGTGGCAATCTCGATGACCACCGGCGGCGGTGCCTGGGACAACGCCAAGAAGTACATCGAGGATGGCCACTTCGGTGGCAAGGGCAGCGAGGCGCACAAGGCCGCGGTGACCGGCGATACCGTCGGTGACCCCTACAAGGACACCGCTGGACCGGCGATCAATCCGCTGATCAAGATCATCAACATCGTAGCGCTGCTGCTGGTGCCGCTGCTTTAAGGGCCCCTGTAGAGCCGAGCCCATGCTCGGCTCTACAAGGTCACCGCCCGCGCAGGAAGAACGACACCGGCACCATCACTTCCACCGGGTCGCCGACCACTTCGGCCGGCGGCGCCGGCACCGGGCTGGCGCGCCGCACGGTATCCAGCGTTTCCTGGTCGAGCAAGGCGAAACCGCTGCTGCGACCCAGCCCCAGAGCGGAGACCACGCCATCCCGGGCCACCGCGAAACGCACGTAGACCACGCCCTGCTGGCGCAAACGTTCGGCCTGGCGTGGATAGCGCCGGTGCTTCTGCAGGTGCCCGAGCAGGCGACCTTCCCAGCTCGCCTCGGCGCGGCTGCGTTCGCCAGCGGTGGTCTGCGGTGCGGTGTAGCGCGTTGCCACGTCGGCCGCCACCTGCGGCGGAGCACTGGTCTGCGCAACGTTGGCGTCGGCACTGTCCGGCGATGGCGCCGGTTCCGGTGCGCGCGGTGGCGGCAGGTCGCCCTGCGGCAGCACGGGTGCCTTCGGCCGTTCGCGCGGTGCCGGTGTTGTCGCCTGGCGCTGCTGTTGCTGCTGCAGCGGACCGGTAGCGACCTCGCGCGGCGGCGCTGGCGGCGCCTGTGCCATCGGTGCCAGTTCCAGCATCAACGCCGCCGGTGCCGCAGCCGCGGCCACCGCCGGTGCCTGCGCCGCCCACCCGCAGGCCACGCCGATCAGCGCCGCATGCACCAGCAGCACGATCGCCAGGCTGGTCGCCCAGCGCTGCAGCCCCTTCATCGCGTGCCCTGCTCCAGGCCGACCAGCGCCACCTTCAGGTAGCCCGCCGCACGCAGTGCATCCAGCGTCGCCATCAACTCGCCATAAGGCACGCGGCTATCGGCACGCAGGAAGATGCGTTGCGCGGTGTCATCGTGGGTGGCCGCGCGCAGGGCGGCGGCCAGCCCCTCGCGTGCCACCGGCTGCTCGCCGACGCGCAGTGACAGGTCGGCCTGCACGGTCACGTACACCGGGGCCTGCTCCGGGGGCGTGGCGCTGGCACTGCTGGCCGGCAGCTGCACCGGTACCGATACCGTCGCCAGCGGCGCGGCCACCATGAAGATGATCAGCAGCACCAGCATCACATCGATGAAGGGCGTGACATTGATCTCATGGGCTTCTTCCGGCGCGTCATCGCGGCCGGATGCGGTCCTGATCGCCATCGTCGCCGCTCAGTGAACCGCGCGCAGCGGCGTCGCTGCAGTGCGCGGAACGACGCGGTCGAGATCGCGCGAGACCAGCTGCTGCACGGCCGCCGACAGATCCCCCAGCAGACTGCGCAGGCTCGCCAACACACGGCTGAAGTGGTTGTAGACCAGCACCGCCGGAATCGCCGCAACCAGGCCAAGTGCAGTCGCCAGCAAGGCCTCGGCGATGCCGGGGGCGACCACGGCCAGGTTGGTGGTGTTGCTGTGGGCGATGCCGATGAAACTGTTCATGATGCCCCACACCGTGCCGAACAGGCCCACGAACGGCGCCACGGCGCCGATGCTGGCCAGTACGCCGATACCGCGCCGCTGCACGCGTGCGCTCTCCAGCTCGATGCGATCCAGCCGCGAGGCGACGCGTTCCTTGATGCCGTCGCGGCTGTCCAGGTCCTGCGACAGGCGCAGTTCGGTGCGCGCCGCATCCAGCATGGCCTGCGCAATGCCCTGCTGCAGGCTGCCCTCAACGCCGCCGTCGGGCAGGCTCGGAGCCTGCAGCAGCACGGCGCGTGCCGCCCGCAGCTGCCGCGCCTGGCGGGCCAGTTCCCAGCCCTTGGCCAGCAGTACGGTCCAGGTGGCCAACGATGCCAGTGCCAGCGCGATCATCACCGCCTTCACCACCACGTCGGCGGCCAGGTACATGCCCCACGGGGTCAGTGCGGGGGCGGCCACGGGGGCCAGGTCAGCAGGCAGCATCGTCTCGGTTTCCATCAGTTTCAGGGGACGCCGCGCGGCGGCGCGCGGCGCGTGGATCTTGGGCGTCGTCCACTTCCACCAGCGGCGTGGGCTCCAGGCGCGGGGCCGGACGACTGAGCACATAGCCCGCACTGACCGCGAAGAACAGGCCCACGCCCAGCAGCAGGCGCCACGACGGATGCGCGCCCCAGCAGAACAGGGCGAAGCCCACTGCCATGCCAGCGCTGGCGAACGCCTTGCCCTTGCGCGAGACCGCGCCCTGCTCGCGCCACAGCCGCAGCGACGGGCCGTAGCGCGGGTGCGCCAGCAGGCGCTGCTCGAACTTCGGCGAACTGCGCGCGAAGCAGCCCACCGCCAGGATCAGGAAGATGGTGGTCGGCATCACCGGCAGCAGCGCACCAATCACCCCGAGGCCGACCATCAGCCAGCCCAGTGCGAACCAGAGCCAGCGCATCAGCGTTGCGCCTGCGGGCGGAGCCCGTGCATCAGGCGAATTCCACTTCGACGTGGCCGTGCACGCTGCGGAACGCGGCGTCGGCGGCATCGATCACCTGCTGCTCCTGCTCGGCACTCAGCGCGACCGCGTCCAGCGCCGCGGTGAATTCCCGCCAGTGGCGCGCCGCACCGTCCGGATGCGCGGCAAGGTGGCGGGCACCGAAATCACGGTCCAGGCCGAGCTTGGCGGCCATCTTGTACAGCACGGTGCCGCCCAGGTTGGAGCCTTCGGCGACGTACAGCCAGCCCAGCGCGGCCGGCAGCGCGAGGTCGGACGGCAACGGGGTGATGTCCGTACCCGGCAGGGTCTGTTCCAGGTCCTGCAGGTCACGCGCGACCTGCTTGAGGCGGCGGCGCTCGCCCAGATCCGGCAGCAGTGCGTCCAGCGCCGGATTGGCATACAGCGCGTCGATGCTGCGATGGAAGCGGTACTGCACGCGCAGGAAGCGGGCGAAGTTGCTGCGGTCGGCGAAGATGTCGCCGGCCATGATGCGCTTGTCCAACGCGCCGTGGCTGTCGCGGGTGGCGGCCTTGAGGCGCAGGCTGCGGCTGTCTTCAGGGGCGATGTGTGCGTTCATGGGGGGAATGCCAAGGAGGTCGTCCTGCTGTAGACGTTCGCCACGGGGCTTTCCCCAAGGCCATGTGCACCGATAATGGGGCATCCCCACTTCCAGCAGGAACCGTTGATGATCACCACCGAACCGCGCATGACCAACCTGTTCCTGCAGCTGGGCCTGGACGCCAGCGCCGAGGGCATCGCCCGCTTCATCCGTGAACACCAGCTGGCCACTGACGTGGAGGTGGTGGAGGCGCCGTACTGGAACGACGCCCAGCGCCAGTTCCTGTCCGAGTCGCTGCAGGCCGATGCAGCATGGAGCACCGTGGTCGACGAGCTGAACGAGTCGCTGCACGAAGATGCAGTGAAGGCGGCCACCGGGTTGTAAGAGCGTGCCGCCAGGCCAGGCGTGGATGGCAGGCCTGATCGGGTCGGAGCCCTTCCCGATGGGAAGGGATCCGACCCCGCCGCAGCCCCGCCAGCCGTAGATCCACGCCATGCGTGGATGGCAGGCCTGATCGGGTCAGAGCCCTTCCCGATGGGAAGGGATCCGACCCCGCCGCAGCCCCGCCAGCCGTAGATCCACGCCAGGCGTGGATGGCAGGCCTGATCGGGTCAGCGCCCTTGCCGATGGAAAGGGATCCGACCCCGCCGCCATGCGCCGCTCCGATCAATACCGCCAGGTCAGCGCCAGGCGCGCGGTGCGGCCCGGTGCCGGCATCACGCCCAGCGCCAGCGGATCCAGGTAGTAGCGGTCGGTCAGGTTGTCCACGCCCGCTTCCACCGACAGCTGGTCATTGAAGCTCCAGCTGGCGAACAGGTCGACCAGGGTGTTCGGCCGGTACAGCTGCTGGATCGCCGACAGGCCGACGTTCCAGTCCTTGTCCAGCTTGCTGATCGGGCCGGCGTTGTGGACCACGCGGGTGCCGAAGGTCAGGCGCTCGTCGAACAGGCGCGAGCCCAGGGTCAGGTTCACCATGTAGCGCGGCGGATTCTGCGTATTGGTGTAGGACCCCTCGAAGCCACCATCCACGCAGTCCGGCGTGTTGGCCAGCTCGTTGTTCCTGCGCTGCGCACCGTAGGCGCGACGCTCCGCAGCAATGTCCGGCGCGCAGGTCTTGGCCTTGAAGTAGTAGTGCGCGGACAGATCGGCAAACACCTTGCCGCTGTCATAGCTGGACTGGAACTCCATGCCCGACACCTTGAAGCGGTCGACGTTGCGGATCAGGCCCGCTGACAACGTGCGGTAGTCACGGGTGATCAGGTCGTCGATGCGGGTATCGAAGTAGGCCAGTTTCAGCGCCAGGCGATCGCCGGCGGTGAACAGGTCATGGTGGATGGTGCTGACGCCGATTTCCCAGCTGCGTGCGCGTTCCGGCTTCAGCTCACCCACCGGCTTGGCGGCGGTGAACAGGCCCAGCGTGGTCTCGAACAGGCTCGGCAGCTTGGTGCCCTCCGCATACTTCACGTAGACCATGGTGTCTTCGCTGAAACGGTAGGCGACACTGGCGGTCGGCGAGAACGCGGTGTCGCGGCGGCGGATCGGCTGCGACCAGGTCCAGCTGACCGGCACTTCCAGATCCTGCGCCTTGCCGGCGTCATAGAAGTTCCAGCCTGCGATGTCCGCCACCGTACCCTTCTTGTACGGCGAGGCCAGCAGCGAGGCCTGGGTGAAATTGCCGTTGGCGTCCGGATACCAGTTCAGGAGCGCGATGCGCTTGGCGCGCCACGACGGCAGCGCCGGATTGCCGTTGAGCAGCTCGGTATAACGGTACTGGCCCTGCACCTCGTAGCCGTCGGGCGTGGCCAGGCGATTGCGGTCATGCACATCCACCCGGTTCCAGCGGCCACCGGCCAACAGCTCCCAATGCTCGTCGGGCTGCCATTTCAGCGAGGCCACGGCGCTGTATTCCTTGCGCTCGGCATTGCGCAGGAAGCGGTTGTTGACCAGGTCATCGTGCATCACCGGGCCCGAGCTGCCCGGTGCGATGTCTTCGTCGCTGTAGGACAGGCCGTAGTCGAGGGTGAATGCACCGGCCGCGGTGTCAAACTTCGAGGTGTTGCTGGCATCCAGGCCAAAGCGCTTCTGCCGCAGCGGATTACGGTAGGCGTCCTTGTAGCCGGGGTCGCCACTGAAGCTGGGCGCGTCGTACCACTCGGTGCGGCGGTCGAAGTACCAGGGGGTAATGCCGGTCAGGCTGTTGTACATCACGCTGTCGGTGTCGGTGTATGCAGCGTTGATGCGCAGGTCGACCAGCTCGCTGTCCGGGTTGAAGCGGTAGCGCAGGGTATAGCTGTCCATGTCGACATGGCCCGGGTCCCACTGCGGGATACGGTCGCGGTCGACGCGGATGATCTGCGAAGCCATGATCTCGCCGGCCGTGCCTTCGTAGCGACGGTAGCCTGCCTCAAGCGTCTGCACGTCGTCGATGCGCCAGGTGCCCTTGAGCAGCGCCGACTTCGAGCGCGAGGAGGTGTTGAACACCTCGGTCCGCGGTGGATTCAGCGGCGCCAGCGTGCGCCGTGTCTGCGGGAAGTCGTCGTAGCCATGCCGACCGGAGAAATAGTTGCCGTTGTCGCGGTAGGCATAGGCGGCCACCAGGTCGAAGCGATCCCAATGCCCTGCCGCAGCGAGGTTGAAGAACTGGCTGCCGGTGGCGCTGCGATCGCTGCGCGGCACCGCGCTGTAGGCGGGCAGCGAGTTGGCGCTGGCGTTGGCCAGGCCACCCCGCACGCGCACGCCGAAATCGCGGCCTTCGCGCAGCACGTCGCCGATCTTCAGCGTTTCCATCTCGACCACGCCACCGATGCCTCCGGAGGCATTGGCCTGCAGGCTCGGGCCCTTGGTGATGATCAGGCTGGAGATCAGGTCCGGGTCCAGGTAGGTGCGCTGCGACTGCCCTGCATAACCACGGTAGGTGTCCATGCTGGACTGGCCACCATCGATGATCACCGGTACCCGGCCCTGGCCCTGGATGCCACGGATGTTGACGTCGAAACCGTTGCCCACGCGCGGATCACCGGCGGTGACACCCGCTACGCCCTTGACGATGTCGCCGTTGGAGGTGCCGCGGAAACGTTCCAGCTGGGTGCGGTTGAGCGTGGTGGTGGAGCCGACGCTGCGGTAGCTGTCGAGCAGGCGCGCCTCATCACTGTTCGCGCCGGCATCGACACGGTCGCCAGCCACGCTCAGCGTATCGGTGACGATCACGCCAGCGTCGGCCTGCACCGGCGGTGCTGCCTCCAGGGTCACGGCGTCGGCGCTGACCCGGCGCACCGCCAGGCCACTGCCCTGCAACAGGTGCTGCAGGGCTTCGTTGGCCGACAGGCTGCCGTTGACCGCACGCGAGGTCACGCCGTGGGCCAGGGTCGCCGGATACACGACCTGCACGCCGGACTGGCGCATGTAGCTGCGCAGCGCGTCGTCCAGCGGCTGCGCAGGAATGTCGAAGCGCTGCACGGCGGAATGGGCACTGCCGGCGTTCTGCGCCAGCACGGACGGCGCCGCGCTGGCGAGGCCGGCCGCCAGCAGGGCGATGCACAGGCGGGACGGGCGCAGCGTGCGGCCCGGGCGATGGGAGTCGAACATGGGGAAACCTGTCAGGTAATCGGTGCCGCAGGCGCGGCGTCATCCGCAACATGGGCGGACACGGCGACGTACGTGGCGGCGGCGGGTACGTTCGCGGGGTAAGACGAATGGGAACGTGGCAACCCCAAGAGGAATGTGCGGTCGCGGTGCGCGCCGATCGTCGGCCGGCATATGGCAGAGGTGGGTGCCGACCGTGGGTCGGCACACTGGGACGAGCATCCACGCATGGCGTGGATCTACTGGTGGACGATGGCAACACCCAGCGGCAGGCGGGTCACCTGCAATCCTGCCGTGGCGGCCAGCGCATCCAGCGCCTGTTCCGGCCGATCGATGCGCAATGCCGCACTCACCGCTGGCAGCCGCGACAGGTCACCACGCACGAACGTCGGGCCCGCGCGATAGCGGCCCACCCACTGCACGGCATCGGCGACGCTGGCCTGCTCCAGCAGCAGCTCGCCCTGCCGCCACGCGCCGACACTGTCTGCCGCTACATCCTCCAGCCGCGTCACCCCGCTGTGCCCGCCATAGACCGCGCGCTGGCCCACCTGCAGATAGGTCCAGCCACCATCGGCCGGGCTGGCCACGCGCACCCGGCCCTGCCCGACCTGGGTTTCCACCTGGTCTTCGCCACGCGCGACGGTGAACGCCGTGGAGATGTCCTCGACCACGCCATTGCCGGCACGCACGCTGAAACGCCGCTGCGCATCCGGACTGACCTGGAACCAGGCACGCCCGCGCAGCAGCTCGATCTGGCGCGCATGCGCATCGAAGCGCACCGCAATCGCACTGTCCGCATCCAGCACCGCACGGCTGCCGTCGGGCAGCTGCACGTCCTGCACGACGTGCGTGCTGCGATGATCGGCCTGCAGCCGCAGCCAGGCCTCTGGCCACACCACCAGCATGGCCAGTGCCGCGGCCATGGCCATGGCCCAGCGCAGCCGTCGCGGCCGGCGCGGCGCCGCAGGCCGGGCCTGCGGGCGCGGCCCGACACTGCGCCACAGCGTGCGCTCGTACTCGAAGGCTCGACGGTGGCCCGGCTGCTGCAGCCAGCGCTCGAACTCGTGCATGCGCGCATCGCTGAGCTCGCCCGAGGCCAGCCACGCGACCCAGCCCCGGGCCTGTTCGGCCAGGGCATCGTCATTGGCGGCGGGCAGCATGTTCGGCGGGCTCATCGGCTGGCGGACAGGCGCATTCAAGCGCGGGCGAAGGAACTAGACCGCATCCACGGTCCAGTGATCAAGACGTTTCAACGAGGCGCTGCCCCAAGGCGGGGCGATCATCGACCGCTGCGGGCCCACGCCAGGCGTTGCAGCGCGGTGCGCACATGGTTCTCGACCGTGGTCACCGACACGCCAAGGCGACGTGCGATCTCGGCCTGGGTCAGGCCCTGCAGGCGGTTGAGCCGGAAGATCGTGCGGGTTGGCTCCGGCAGATGCCCCGCTGCGTCCAGCACCCGCTGCAACTCGTCCTGTGCCATGGCCTGCTCCTCGGTCGAGATCACCTCGTCCGGCCCCCACAGGTAGTGGTCGGCCAGCAGGCGGTTGCGCCGGGTCGATTCGCGGCCGTGGTCGGTGGCCAGGTTCGCGGCCAACCGGTACAGATAGGCCCTCGGATTGTCGATGGACTGGCTGTCATCAACCCCGCGCGCCTTGAACCACACGGCCTGGATCACGTCTTCGGCTCCGTTGTCGCCGCCGAGGATGCGCTGCACCCGGCGCAGCAGCGCAGGCCGCTCGCGGATCAGCAGTTCGGTGAGGGAAGCGGCATTGGAGGGCATGCGCGGAACCGGGACGACAGACGGGAGGCGCCGCGCATGCTACTCCGTTAATGCGAATCAGTCACGTTCGCATCAGTGGATGCAGCCGACCAAGCCGTCGTAGACGCTCTGCGACGTCCCCGGCAGCGGGTCATGCAATGGATCGCGGGCCGCCAGCGCGGCGTGCAAGGCCTCCACCGGCGTTCCCGGCTGCAGCGGCAATCGGCACAGCCAGGTCGGCTGCCGGACCACGATCGCGCCGTCGGCCCGGGAAACCTGCAGATCACTGGCAGCGAAGGCCCACAGGCACTCGTGGACGGTGCCACGCGCCGCATCCACCGAACAACGAAGGCGCAGGGCGCGGATGTCGCTGTATTCGCCCTCGCAGAAGGTATCGCCGCAGATGGTGTCGAAGCCACGCTGCAGGCGCCCCTCCAGGGCAAAGAAGCGGTCCCAGTTGGCTTCCTGCTGCGGGTAGTCGATCAGATCCACGTAGGGGAAGGCCTGGACCGACGGCACGACCAGCAATGCACAGGACAGGCCGAATGACAGGGCGGATGCGTTCATGCGCAGACTCCTTGGGTAGGTGGTTCCAGCCTGCGCTCCAGCGCCGCCCGAACCCATCGGTCAACCCCGGCCGGCTGCGTGGGGCCCTGCCCCGCAATGGCGTCAGCGCCCTCCCCTGCACAGCGCCCGGCAAAGGCATAAAATGGGGGGCTATCCGTCTATATCCCCCCACCTGGAGCACGATCATGGGCCTGGAACTCGTCTCGCCCGGCAAGAACCCGCCGGAAGAAATCAACGTCATCATCGAGATCCCGAAGGACTCGGAGCCGGTGAAGTACGAAGTGGACAAGGAAACCGGCGCGATCTTCGTCGACCGCATCCTCTCCACCCCGATGCGCTACCCGTGCAACTACGGCTACGTGCCGAGCACCCTGTGCGGCGACGGCGATCCGGCCGACGTGCTGGTGGTGCTGCCGCTGCCGCTGGTGCCGGGCTCGGTGGTGCGCTGCCGTCCGGTCGGCGTGCTGAAGATGAGCGATGAGGCAGGCAGCGACGAGAAGATCCTGGCCGTGCCGGTCTCGAAGATCTTCAGTGGCTACGCCCACGTCGAAGACATTGCCCAGGTGTCGAGCCACTGGCTGGAGCGTATCGGCCACTTCTTCGAGCACTACAAGGACCTGGAGAAGGGCAAGTGGGTCAAGCTGGACGGTTGGGGCGGCGCCGCTGAGGCCAAGCAGATCCTGATCGAGGCGCACCAGCGCCATCTCGACAGCAAGGCCTGAGCCTGAACCGGATCGCTCCGGCATGCCCTGCCGGAGCGATGCGGGTCACGTTTCACGACGACGGCACATCACTCTTGCTGTCGTATTAGGTAAATTGCGTCACTTCACACGTCGTCGACATCCATCGTCGAGACAGCCAGGGGAATGTGTCGTGCGTATTCTGCTTGTAGGGGATGCAGCCAGCCTGCCGGCTGAGCTGACCGAATTCATTGCCGATCTTGGGGAAGACTGGCAGCCGTTGACCGCCACCGATGGCCAGACCGCGATGACCGCGGTCGCCACCCAGGGCGTGGATGCGGTGATCGTCTGCCCGCAGCTGCCGGACCTCAATGCCACCACGCTGCTGGGCCAGATCCGGACCTTGCGCCCGGAAACCATCCGTATCGCGCTGGTCGATGCCCAGCATGGCAACCGGCCGCCGCCGGCCCGCCTGATCGGTGTTGCGCATCGCTTCCTGCCGCTGCCACTGGCGCCGGAAGTGCTGCTGGAAGCACTGACCAGCCTGGAAGAGCTGCGCGAGGTGCTGGACAGCCCGCGCCTGCGCGACGCCATCGGCCGCATCGAGAAGCTGCCCTCGCCGCCCCACCTGTACCTGAGCCTGACCCAGGCGCTGGAGCATGACGACGACGCCGACAGCGCCGACGTGGCCAAGCTGGTGGCGGCCGATCCGGCCATCGCGGCCAAGGTGCTGCAGCTGTCGAACTCGGCGTTCTTCAGCCAGGGCCGCACCATCGCCGACCTGCGCACCGCCGTGACCCGGCTGGGGCTGGCCACGCTGCGCGACCTGGTGCTGGCCAGCGAAGTGTTCTCGGCGCCGACACTGTCGACCGCCGAACGCAATTCGCTGCAGCAGCGTGCGCTGCTCGCCTCACGCCTGGCCGCACGCCTGCTGCCCGAATCCAGTGCCGAACTCGGCGCGACGGCCGCGCTGCTGGCCGATATCGGCCTGCTGTTGCCCGGCGTGCGCAACGAGCGCAGCGAGCCGTCGCTGGCCGGCGACACCCGTCCAGGCCACGCCGAAGCCGGTGCCTACCTGCTCGGCCTGTGGGGCCTGCCGATGCCGATCATCGAGGCGGTGGCGTTCCACCTGCAGCCGCAGCGTGCGAATACCCGCAGCTTCTGGGTGACCGGTGCGGTGCACGTGGCGCTGGCACTGGTCAATGGCGACCCGGTGGATGAGGACTACCTGCAGCGTGCGGGCGTGCTCAACAAGCTGCCGCAGTGGCGTGAACACGCCAATGCGTTGATGGGCCTGGTACCCAGCGAGGCCTGACAGCCACCGCTGCGGCACACGATGAAGGCGCGTCCGCAGGGACGCGCCTTCGTTGCATCAGGGCTGCGCGCAGTGGTCGTACACGCAGCGCTCGAACAGGACCTGGCAATAGGCCGCATCTTCGCCGGCCTTGATGCAGTTGCTGCGCACTTCGGCACAGTAGCGGCCGTTGGCACAGACCAGCGGGCCGGCCGAAACGCTGCCGGCCAGGCTCAGAAGGGCAAGAACCGCAGCAGCGAACATCCGTGGCGTTGCTTTGTTCATTCCGCGCTCTCCATTGTCCGGGATGGACCCTTCGAACGTAGCAGCGGCTCAACCGCAGCAAACGTGAACTGCGTCGCCGAAACGCCGAATTCAGAATTTCCCGACCCTCGCGGCGGATAAACGCAAAAAGGGCGGGCCTTGCGGCCCGCCCTCCCTGTATTGCCTTCAGGCTTCGATGGATCAGAAGCGCTGGTTGTACTGGATGAACAGGAAGCGATCGTAATCCAGCATCGGGTCCAGCTGCACGGCGCTGGCGTTGGTCACCGCGTAGGTGATCGGCGGGGTCTTGCCGAACACGTTGCGGGCACCGACGGTCACGCTGCCGTTCCACGGAGCCTGCCAGGTGGCCGAGATGTCGTGATAGACAATCGCGCCCTTCTTGTTGGCACCCAGGCCGCCGCTCCAGCCACCGTTTTCGGTGTAGTAGTTCGGCTGGTTGCACTCCAGGCCATTTTCCTGGTCGTAGCAGAAGTCGCGGAAGCCGCCGTAGTAACGCATGGTCCAGGTGGCCGACAGGTCGCCCTTGGTCCAGGTGGTCGCCAGGGTGCCGCGGACACGCGGGTAGTTCCAGTAGCCTGCGTAGTCATCCCATGCAGCACCCTTGGTGGCCTGCTGACGGAAGCTGGTCAGGTAGTTGGTGTCCAGGTTGAACGACAGGGTACCGAAGCTGTATTCCGGCATGCGGTAGCGGACGCCGAAGTTGTAGCCTTCGGTTTCCAGCGAGCCCAGGTTGGCATTGCCGCGGCTCAGGCCGGTGACCTGCTGGCCGTTGGCAACGTCGCCACGGCTGTACTGGTCACAGAAGGCCTGCACGCCGTTCTGGTAGCACTGGTTCAGCACGTAGTTGGCCGACAGCGCGGTGATCACGTTGTCCACGGTGATCTTGTACCAGTCCAGCGAGACGTTCAGGCCGCTGACGAAGCTCGGGCTCCACACCAGGCCCGCGGTACGGGTCTTGCTGGTTTCCGGCTGCAGCTTGTCATTGCCCACGCCCGAGTTGAACGGGTTGTTGCCCTGGGTGTCACGGGCACTGATCGGACGACCGGCGGCATCGGTCTGACGGAAGTCGGACGCCAGGCCTTCAGCACCGCAACGGGCGGCAACGGCCGGGTTGCTGCGCTGGCCGAACACCGCATCACACGGATCGGTGAACTTGTCGAAGGTCTGCGAACCACCACCGAAGGTGTCGTCCAGGGTCGGGGCACGGAAGCCTTCGCCGTAGGTCGCACGCACCAGCAGGTCGTCGATCGGCTTCCAGGTCACGCTGAACTTGCTGTTGATGGTGTTGCCGAACTTGTCGTAATCCGAGTAACGGCTGGCGACGTCCAGCGACAGTTCCTTGGCACCCGGCAGGTCACGCAGCAGCGGGACCATCAGTTCCAGGTAGAACTCGTTGGTCTTGTACTTGCCTTCGGTCGGGCGGGCAGCCAGCTCGGTGGTGTAACCCGAGGAGGACAGCGCGTCCGGGTGGTCGTAGCCCGACACTTCGCGGTGCTCGTAGCCGGCAGCGAAGGCGAACTCACCCGCGTTGCCCGGCATGTCGAACAGCGAACCGGTGATATTGGCGAAGTACTGCTTGCTCTTGCTCTGGCCGGTCGAGTTCAGCAGGGTGTTGATGTACTTCAGCGCGTCCGGGGTGGCACCGGTGGCGCCGCCCAGCAGGTCGAACGGAACGCAGCTGCCCGGGCTGGTGCCCAGCGCGATCGGGTTGGCCGCGGTGCCGCACTGGGCAACGCCGTTGGCGTTGATGAACGACGGGCCGAGGGCGTTCTTCAGTGCCAGCAGGTTGATGTTGCCCGAGCTGGTCTGGGTCACATCGAACTGGTTGTAGTTGATGCCCACATCCCAGTCGAACGGACGGTTGTTGAAGTCGAAGTTGCCTTCCAGGGCCGCGTCGAAGTGCAGCGACTTGACGTTGTTCTGGGTGATGCGCGGCAGTTCGAAGATACGGCGGCCCCAGCCAGGGATGTCAACGCCGGCGCCCGGGTTGGCCCAGTTGCCCATCGGGTTGTAGAGGCTGTCCTTGCTGATCACAACCGGGAACTGCGGCTGCGAGGTACCGGTCAGCGGGTAGCCGGCGATCTGGCGCTTGGAGTCGCGCTCGGAGTACATCGCCGTCGACTTCAGACGCAGGTTGTCGTTGATGTCGTAGCTCACCGAGGTGAACATCGTCTTCGACTCAGCGCCCTGGTTCAGCATCATCTGCTGCGAGGCGTTGTAATAGTCGTCGAGGCCGATCTCGTGATAGTTGTTGAAGTTGTTCGACGCCTGGCCAACGCCGACCGGGGTGTCCCACGAACCGGTGTGGTTGATCACCCAGGTGTTCGGGACCCACTTGCCAGCCTTGTTGTAGGCGCCGGCACCGGCGGTGCCTTCGGCACGCGGATCGGTGAAGCGGCCCCACGGGCCGGCCGGGCTCAGGCCGTCTTCCTTATGGCCCTGGCCATAGGAGTACTGGGTCAGGCCACGATCCTTGGCCCACACCGGATCTTCCTTGATGTAGTTCGCACCGAACACGATCGAGGAACGCTCGCCGGTGGCACCCAGGGTCAGGCTGTACTGGGTCTTGGCACCGTCACCGTGGCTGTTCTGGCCGTAGTAGGCACTGGCCTCGGCGCCGTCGAAGTTCTTGCGCAGGATGATGTTGACCACGCCGGAGATGGCGTCGGAACCGTAGATCGCCGAGGCGCCGTCCTTCAGGACTTCAATGCGCTCGATCAGCGAGGTCGGGATGGTCGACATGTCGGTGAAGCCGGCCAGGCTGGTGCTCCAGCGCTTGCCGTTGACCAGCACCAGCGTGCGCTGCTCACCCAGGTTGTACAGGCTGACGTACTGGCCGCCCTGCTCCGGGTTGGACGCCAGCACGGCCGCCTTGCTGAAGGTCTGCGTGCCTGCCACGGACAGGTTCTGCAGCAGGTCGCCGACGCTGACCAGGCCCGAACGCTGAATGTCCTCATGGCTGACGGTGAGGACCGGCTGGGAGGTCTCCACATCCACCGAGCGGATGCGCGAACCGGTGACTTCCAGGCGATCAAGGGTGGTCGGGGCACTGGCTTCCTGTGCGGAAGCAAATGCCGGTGCCAGCGCCAGCGCGATGCCGGCGGGCAGCAGGCCCAGCCGCACGGCAGGGGTGCGAACGTTCATCAATCTCTCCAAGGTACGTGTTAGTAGCGTGTTAAAACGCCCCAGCACGTTACGATTGCGTTGCGATGCTGTATTTGCGCGACCCAACCGGAGACTTTGCAGATTGTGGCGGGAGCAAGCCGCCGTTTTCCCTGAACCGGGAAGCGGACTGGCCGTAGCGGGCGCGGAAGGCCCGCGCGAAGCTGCAGCAGTTGTCGAATCCGCTGGCTGCGGCCACTTCGCCCACCATCATGTCGGTGTCACGCAGCAGATCGGCGGCCCGTTCGAGGCGCAACCGTGCCGAAAGCGACTGCGGGCTCTCTTCGTAGAGACTCTGGAAGGTCTTGGAGAGGTACCAGCTGGAGAAGTTGGTCAGCTCGGCCAGTTCGCCGATGCGGACCACGCGGTGGCTGTTGCCTTCCAGGTAGAGGCGGGCCCGTTGCATGCGGCCGAACACCTGCCGCTTGCGGCTGCGCGAGCGGCCCGGGCAGCGCTGCACGTTGTCAGCCAGGTCACGCTGCAGGCCGGCAAGATGCAGCAGCAGGGGGCGCAGCGCCTGCGCCGGCAAGCCGCTGGCAAGGGCATCACGCCACAGGCGCAGGGCGACACGCGCGTCGCCTCGGCTCATCCGGCCACGACCGGCGTAAAGGCCGCAATCGGCCATCTCGGACAGCACCCGCATCGCCTCCGCATTCAGGCTCAGGCCGACACACAGCCCGTTGCGACCGGCCTGGACCAGTGGCCGCGACTCCTTCTCGAAGGCGATCCACTCGCCATGGCGCAGGCGGAACCGCCCCTCCTTGGCTTCCACCCAGGAACTGCCGCGAACCTGCAGCCAGACCGTGAAGCTGGTCCCTGCAGTCTGCAGGCTGCCCAGCCGGGCCACGCCCATGCAGGTCGGCGCGACATCGTCCAGCGCCTTGTCGAGGGAGACGGTTTGGCCACGATCGGCCAGCGAGAGTTGACGCATGGGGCACCACGGGTTTGCCTGATACAGGTTTCCGTTTTGCCCAATCAGGCGTGAAACCGTCAGGAAAAACCGCCGAGATCGCCACGAATTCGCGGCGAGAACTGCACGAAGAAATTACGAAGGAAAAATTTCCTTGGTTATCATTCACTTGAGAAAGGCAGGGAACAGCGCCGGCGTCGACCGCGGCAACTGCATGACGCCGATATCGGCCCCATCACTGACCGCCAGGGCGACGAACAGGTCACGGCCGTCAGCGCTGGCACTGATGCCGTTGCCGGCACTCAGGCGCTGCTTGTCCAGGCAGCGTTCGGGAGCTTCGGCCCCGGCCTGGATATGGACCAGGGTTGTTCCGCACTCGGACGAAGTGCCCAGGTAGCCGATGCCGCCGCTGCCGGCCACGGTCCAGGTGCGGTAGCGCCAACGGCTGGGCCGGTCTTCACTGACCTGCTGCACGCTGGCCGCGGACAGCGCCGCGTCCACCGACCACAATCCACCGGACGCCAGGCGGGTGAACAGCACCCGGCCCTGGCCCCGGTCGAAGCGCGCCTGGGAGACACCGTCGATGCTGGCGAGGCGGCGCCAGGGGGTCACGCTGCGATCGAACAGGCTCAATCGCGTGCGCTGTTCAGCATCGCGTTCCACCACCAGCAGCTGATCCGGGCTGGCACCGTACAGCGCCTGCAGCGGCTGATCGACCGGAACCGGCAAAGGCTGCAGGTGTTCGTCGCGCGGTGCGATTTCGTAGACCACGGTGCGGCCGTGCTCGTCGCGTCCCACCACCAGCAGCTGGCGGCTGTCGGCCGACCAGTCCGGCGCCTGCCGGCCTTCCGGGCGCAGGCCCTCGATCGGCCGCAGCGAGTCCGGCCGCTGCATGTCCGCCCACCACAACGCGAAGCTGCCGGACCGGTCGGAGGTGAAGACCAGCTGGCGACCGTCGGGCGCCGCCATCGGCTGCCCGTCACGTCCGCTGGAGGCAAACAGGCGCTCGGCGCTGCCACCTGCCATCGGCACCTTGAACACGCCGAACTGGGCACGGCGATGGACAAAGGCCAGCACATCGCCATGGCGTGACACCGCAGGCCACTGCGCATCATCGAGGCCGGCATCGCGCAGCGTGCGGCGCTCGACATCCAGGTAGTACAGCCGCACTTCGCTGTCGACGCGACGGCCGAACACGATGCTGCGACCATCCCCCAGCCAGGCCCAGCCGCGCTGCTCGGCCGACTCGTTGGTCAGCTGTTCCAGTTCGCCGCCATTGGCCGGCATGCGCCACAGATCTCCCATCTGCGGATTGCGTACGAACACCAGCCACTTGCCGTCGGGCGAATAGCGGGGCGCGTAATCGAAATCATCCTGGTCGACCGCGTACTCCAGCGCGCGCCACTGGCCACTGGCCAGATCGAGTACACGGATGCCCCGATGGGCATAGCGGCCCACCATGCTGCCGAAGACCAGGCCACGCCCATCCGGCGTCCAGTCGAAACTGAGCAGTTCGGTGCCGTCGCAGCGCGTGGCCTGGCGCACGCCACCGCCGGTCGCGCTGGCGATCAGCACCTGGCAGCCGCCATCGGCAGCGAAGCGGGCGAAGGCGATTTCGCGCCCGTCCGGCGACCAGCTCGGAAAACGGTCGCTGGCCCCCTTCGGCGGCAGCGCCAGCTGCCTGGCCGGCGCATTGCCGGAGGTCTGCACTTTGATCGCACCGCCGCCGCCGGCGTCCTCGTTGGCGCCTTCATAGGCGACCTGGGATCCGTCCGGCGAAAGTGTGGGGTATGTCTCAAAACCGCTGGTTGCGGTGATCAGCCGATAGGGCCGCTGCGGACTGCCGATCACGCGCACACCGTTCTCGACCGCCGCATCCACCGGCGAACTCGGCTCGGGCGTGCGGCGCAGCAGCAGCATCGCCATGACCACCAGTGCGACCAGCATCACCAGGCCGAGCACCCACAGCAGTTGGCGCCGCAGCTGGCGCCACCCCCGACGACCCGAGGGAGCTGCCAGCATCGGCGCCATGGGCACGCCGCCCGCCCCCGCCAGGGACGGGATCACGTCCGCCACTGCGACCGCTTCGGCCTCCAGCAACGGCTCGGGATCCTCCAGCACCTGCACCGGCACCAGCAGCCGGTAGCCGCTCTTGGCGATCGTCTCGATATAGGCCTGGCCATTGTCGTCGTCGTTGGCGAACGCCTTGCGCAGCTGGGTGACGGCCTGGGTCAGCACATCGTTGGTCGGCAGCGTATCGGGCCAGACCTCGGCGAACAGCTCCTCGCGGGTCACCACGCGCCCCGGCTGCCGCATCAGCACGCGCAGCACGCCCAGTGCCTTTGGCGTCAGCCGGCGCGGCCGACGCGCGCCTTCGACCTCGACCTCCCGGGAGGACAAGGTAATGACGCACTCACCGACCCGGACGCGGTCGGCCTCGATGGGCATGACTTCGCTGCTGTTCATTTTCCGCTATACAGTAGGGACGGGACCTGGGCAGGGTTCACCAGCAATACCGCCCCCACCGTCCCTGGACAGGGCCATCGAAAAGCCAGATTCCGCACAAAGCATCGGCGCATACCGCAAAAACAATAACGCCCCCGGATATTAGCCTAAGCCGGTTACCCCGCCTATGACGGGGTCGACACTCAGGCTCTCTCTCGCCGACGAATTCACATAATCTGCATCACCATTCGCGCCCTTTTGGGCGCGAAATTTTTATCTGGCGTTCATTTTCACATGCGTCGGAGCATGGTCAAACCGACCAGTCGCGACACGACAAGCGCGACATACATGACGCCGGCAAACTGCTCCAGCATTACCAGGGCCCGCGCCTGCGGGTGTAGTGGCACCACGTCGCTCAATCCAACTCCGGACAGCAAGCTGAAGCTCAGATAAAGCAGCTCCATCCAGCTTCGCTGCGGACCACCGCCGCTGCCCTGGAAACTGCCCGGATACCACTGCTGGCACACCGCGAAGGTAAACGCGAATGCCCAGGCCAGCAGCGTGAAGGTCGCCCCCGCCGCAAACAGCTCGTCGCGGGTCACCTTGTGGTCCTGCAGCATGTAGGCGATCAACGCCCCCGCCGTATAGAAATACAGCAGGCTCTCAAGCAACTGCGCCGTGGTCAGCAGCGCACTGCGGTCCAGCAGGGCGCCCGCCAGCGAGAACACCACCGAGGGAATCGCGAGCAGCAGCGCCAGCCAGCTGCCCAGTGGGCTGCGCTGGACCACCCACAGCGCCAGGCCAAGCACGGCCATGCCGAACATGCCCAGCGCCGCGCGGCCGGCAGCCGTGTCATCCAGCGCCGGATACAGCAGCACCGCCAGCAGTTGTGCCCCCAGCAGCCAGGCCGAGGGATGGCGGCGGGCAATCGCCAGCCAACGGGTGGTCAAGGCAACGGGCATGGCGTCCTTTCCCCGGAATGATGCGCAGAGCATAGCCGGGACCCGCGTGAGGAACGGCAGTGCCGGCCAGTGACCGGCACCACCCGTTGCACGTCACCCCTGGCGGTACACCTCGGCACCTGCGGCGCGGAACTCTTCCGCCTTCTCCTTCATCCCGGACTCGGCGTACTCACGCACGTCCTGGGTGATCTTCATCGAACAGAAGTGCGGGCCGCACATCGAGCAGAAATGGGCCAGCTTGTGCGCATCCTTGGGCAGGGTCTCGTCATGGAACTCCTTGGCCTTTTCCGGATCCAGGCCAAGATGGAACTGGTCCTCCCAGCGGAACTCGAAGCGCGCCTTGCTCAGTGCGTTGTCACGCACCTGCGCGCCCGGATGGCCCTTGGCCAGATCGGCCGCATGCGCCGCGATGCGGTAGGCCATGATGCCGTCGCGCACGTCCTGGCGGTTGGGCAGGCCGAGGTGTTCCTTCGGCGTCACGTAGCAGAGCATGGCGGTCCCGAACCAGCCGATCATCGCCGCACCGATCGCGCTGGTGATGTGGTCGTAGCCCGGCGCGATATCGGTGGTCAATGGTCCCAGCGTGTAGAACGGCGCCTCGCCGCACTCGCGCAGCTGCTTGTCCATGTTTTCCTTGATCAGCTGCATCGGCACGTGGCCGGGGCCCTCGATCATGGTCTGCACGTCATGCTTCCAGGCGATCCGGGTCAGCTCGCCCAGCGTTTCCAGCTCGCCGAACTGTGCCGCGTCGTTGGCATCGGCGATGCAGCCCGGGCGCAGGCCGTCGCCCAGCGAGAAGGTCACGTCGTAGGCCTTCATGATTTCGCAGATTTCTTCGAAATGCGTGTAGAGGAAGTTCTCCTTGTGGTGCGCCAGGCACCACTTGGCCATGATCGAGCCACCGCGGCTGACGATGCCGGTGACCCGCTTGGCGGTGAGCGGCACATAGCGCAGCAGCACGCCGGCATGGATGGTGAAGTAGTCCACGCCCTGCTCGGCCTGCTCGATCAGGGTGTCGCGGAAGATCTCCCAGGTCAGCGCCTCGGCGCGGCCGTCGACCTTCTCCAGCGCCTGGTAGATCGGCACGGTTCCGATTGCCACCGGCGAGTTGCGGATGATCCACTCGCGGGTCTCATGGATGTGCTTGCCGGTGGACAGGTCCATCACCGTGTCGCCGCCCCAGCGGATCGCCCACACCAGCTTTTCAACTTCCTCGGCAATGCCGGAGGACACGGCGCTGTTGCCGATGTTGGCGTTGATCTTGGTCAGGAAGTTGCGGCCGATGATCATCGGCTCGCTTTCCGGATGGTTGATGTTGTTGGGCAGCACCGCGCGGCCACGCGCGATCTCGTCGCGCACGAACTCCGGGGTGATGATCTTCTGGATCGAGGCACCAAATGCCTCGCCGGGGTGCTGCTGCAGCAGGCCGGCGTCGCGGATCGCCTCCAGCCGCTGGTTCTCGCGGATGGCAACGAACTCCATTTCCGGCGTGATGATGCCGCGGCGCGCGTAGTGCATCTGGGTGACATTGGCGCCGGCGCGTGCGCGCCGTGGCAGGCTGCGCGCCGGAAAGCGCACCGCATCCAGCTTCGGATCATGCTCGCGGTCGCGGCCGAACGACGAGCTGAGGCCATCGAGCTGCTCGGTATCGCCGCGTTCTTCCACCCAGCCGCGACGCAGTGCCGGCAGGCCGGCAGACAGATCGATCCGGGCCTGCGGATCGGTATACGGGCCCGAAGTGTCGTAGACCGTAACCGGTGCATTTTCCTCGCCACCGAACAAGGTGGGCGTGCGCGTCAGCGCGATCTCGCGCATCGGGACCAGCAGGTCCGGGCGCGAGCCGGGCACATGGATCTTGCGCGAACCGGGAATCGGCCGGGTCACGGATTCGGAGAGTTGCTGGGCCTGTTGCTGCAGGGCGGAGAGCTGTGCGTTCATCGGGCATCGTCCAGGGAGTTCAGGGACGAAGCGGCGGCGCACTGCCGCCGCGCACGGACGCTCCTTGGGCGCAGTCCGGGCATGGCAGCATTGCAAAGCTTCCCTACGCCGGTATGAGCCGGATCAGGTTCCAAGGGACTGTCTCAACCGTGGCCAGATGGCCGCGGTACCCCCGCTTCTTGGCGTGCATTAGAGCATAGAAAGCGCCCGGCCCCGGTGCCGTTCGTGCACGCCTGGGCCGAATGCAGTGGAACAGGGTCAGATCAGGGGTCAGATCCCTTTTCCTGTGGAAAGGGATCTGACCCCATCAAGGCGCGCATTAACAGAACCATGACATCGCGTTCAGTAACGTGCACGCGCATCGTGTCGTTACGACCGCTGCTCCTTTCGCCGCCGTCGCGGCGCCTGCTCTGCCCGGTCTGCACTGCATGCTGCCGGCCCTTCGCTGCAAGCTCTGCTCGCTCCCCTCAATCCCTTGATCGGAGAAGCTCCTTCATGGTGTTTCGCGTTTCCATCGCACTGGTTCTGCTGCTGGTGCTGCTCGCCGGTGTTGCACCGGGCCCCTTCAATGCCGTGGTGCAGAGCATCCTCGGCGAACTCATCCGCGGCATCGGCTGGCTCTACCTGCTGGTTGTGTTCCTGGCGCTGGTGTTCCTCATGTACCTGGCCTTCGGCCGCTTCGGCAACCTGCGCATCGGTGGCGAAGACGCCGAACCAGAGTTCTCGCGCGCCAGCTGGATGTCGATGCTGTTCGCCGCCGGCATGGGCATCGGCCTGGTCTTCTGGGGCGCCGCCGAGCCCATTTCGCACTTCAGCAAGCCACCGGAAGGGCTCGCGCCTGAAAGCATGGAGGCCGCGCGTGCCTCGATGCGCTACGCGTTCTTCCACTGGGGCCTGCATCCCTGGGCCATCTATGCGCTGATCGGGCTGGCAATGGCCTGGTTCCAGTTCAACCGCAATGGCCGGGGCCTGGTCAGCGACATGCTGCAGCCGATCATCGGCCGCCACCACCGTGGCTGGATCGGGCGCGTGGTCAACATCGCCGCCGTCGTCGCCACCGCGATCGGCGTCGCCACCACCCTGGGCTTCGGCACCATCCAGATCGCCGCCGGCATGCAGCGCGTGTTCGGCCTGCACGCGGGCGTCCCCCTGCAGCTGACCGTCATCGCGGTCGCGTTCGTGCTGTACATGGCGTCCACCCTCAGCGGTGTCGAGCGCGGCGTGAAGTGGCTGTCGAACTTCAACCTGGCGCTGGCAGCCCTGCTGCTGGCGCTGGTACTGGTGCTGGGCCCGACCGGCGCGATCTTCAACACCTTCACCACCACGCTGGGGTCCTACCTCAACCAGCTGGTAACGATGAGCCTGCGCATGTCGCCGTTCTCGTCCAGCACCTGGGTGGCCGACTGGACGATCTTCTACTGGGCCTGGTGGATTTCCTGGGCGCCGTTCGTTGGCTCGTTCATCGCACGCATCTCGCGCGGGCGCAGCGTGCGCGAGTTCGTCATCGGCGTGGTGCTGGCACCGACACTGCTGGGCTTCTTCTGGTTCTCGGTGTTCGGTGGCACCGCCATCTGGATGCAGGTGTTCGGCCAGGCCGACCTGCTGCAGGCGCTGGGCAATGGCTATGAGACGGTGCTGTTCACCCTGTTCGACAGCATGCCGCTGCCGTTGCTGCTGTCGTGCATCGCACTGGTTCTGCTGATGATCTTCTTCGTGACTTCGGCCGATTCGGCGGTACTGGTGCTGGCCAGCATGTCCACCGATGAGGCCGGTGATCCACCGCCCAAGCGCAAGCTGGCCTGGGGCGTGGGCGTGGCGCTGATCGCCGCCGCGCTGCTGCTGGCCGGTGGCCTGGATGCACTGCAGGGCGTCATCACCATCGCCGCGCTGCCGTTCGCGTTGCTCATGGTGCTGGTGATGGTGTCGCTGTACCGGGTACTGGACCAGGAGTACACCCGCGAGCGGCGGCAGGCGCAGCGCCAGCGGCACATGATCGATGCGTGGATCGCACGGGAGATGGCGGCGCAGGAGGAGACCCAGGCGGAGGCCGCACGCGCGCAGGATCAGGATTGAGGGTGTTTTGCAGCCTTGCGGCTGCAGCGCTTCTTTCAGGCAACGGCAACAGCAACGTCAAAGGCGGCTCTGGATTTCTGCGGGTCTGGCGGGGAGGGGACCGATGGCGGGACACGCCGCAAGTACGTCCCTGTAGGCTCGGCCACGGCATCCATGCCGTGGACGGTCCCGCCATCGGTCCCCTCCCCGCCTCCGACAATTTCCCGGTGACGGTGGGTTTTCCACGCCATGCGTGGATGAGATGCATCGGAAAACAGGAAGGGGTCGGATCCGTTTTCCTCTGGAAAACGGATCCGACCCCAACTCACAGCACGCGGCTGTTGCCTTTGCTCTTGCTCTTCTCTTTTCTTTTCCTGCGGTGACGGACACGGAAACTGTCCGTGGCCGGGAAACCTCAATATCCCGCCGCCTGCCCATCCTTGCGGCTCTCCGACGCTCCGTAATACACGCCCGTGTCCGGGTCGCGCATGATCGCCTGGTAGCCGCCGTACGGGCCGTCGGCGAACACGATGCGATGCCCCTTGCGCATCAGCGCGCGCACCGTCTCGTACGGGAAGCCGGTTTCAAGGTTCACCTCGCCGCCATCGGTCATCGCCACAGCCTGCCCGGTCGGTTCGGTGGAGCCTTCGTGCTGGATGCGCGGCGCGTCGCCGGCTTCCTGCAGGTTCATGCCGAAATCCACCAGGTTCATCACGATCTGCGCGTGGCCCTGCGGCTGCATCGCGCCGCCCATCACGCCGAAGCTGGCGTACGGCTTGCCACCCTTGGTGATGAACGCCGGGATGATGGTCTGGAATGGCCGCTTGCCGGGGGCGTAGCCGTTGGGATGGTTCTTCTGCAGCACGAACATCTCGCCGCGGTCCTGCAGGATGAAGCCCAGCCCCGGCGGGGCCATGCCGCTGCCCATGCCGCGGTAATTGGACTGGATCAGCGAAACCATCATGCCGTCGGCATCGGCCACGGTCATGTAGATCGTGTCGCCCTCCTCCAGCTGCTTCGGCGTGCCCGGCTGGACTTCCTTCAACGCCTTGTCCATCGAGATCAGCGCGCGGCGCTGGGCGGCGTACTGCTTGGAGATCAGCTTCTGCACCGGTGCCGGCTGGAATGCCATGTCGGCGTAGAAGCGGGCGCGGTCGGCGAAGGCCAGCTTCTTCGCCTCGACGAACAGGTGCACGTGCTCGGGCGAGCCGAACGGAATCTTCGAGAAATCGTAGCCTTCCAGCACGTTGAGGATCTGCAGTGCGGCAATGCCCTGGCTGTTCGGTGGCAGTTCCCACACGTCATAGCCGCGGTAGTTGCTGCTGACCGGCTCAACCCATTCGCCATGATGGTCGGCCATGTCCTGGTAACTCAGGTAGCCGCCATTGGCCTTGAAGTAGTCGCCGATGGTGTGCGCGATGTCACCCTTGTAGAAGGCATCGCGGCCACCGTCGGCGATCTTCTGCAGGGTGCTGGCCAGGTTCGGGTTCTTCCACATCTCGCCCTTGCGCGGCGCGTGGCCATTGATCGTGAACTGCTCCTTGAACCCCGGGTACTGCGACAGCTTCGGCACCGAGCGGTCCCAGTAATAGGCGATCACTTCGGCCACCGGGTGGCCCTCGCGGGCATAGCGGATGGCCGGTGCCAGGTTGTCGGCCATCGGCTTGCGGCCGAAGCGATCGTGCAGGGCGAACCAGCCATCGACCGCGCCGGGCACCGATACCGGCAGCGGGCCGGTCGCCGGGATGTCCTTCAGGCCGCGACGCTGGAACTCGGCAAGGGTGAGCGATTTCGGCGATCGGCCCGAACCGTTGTAGCCGTACAGCTTCTGCGTCTTCGGGTCCCAGACGATGGCGAACAGGTCGCCGCCGATGCCGTTGCCGGTCGGCTCCATCAGGCCAAGGGCGGCGTTGGCGGCGATCGCGGCATCCACCGCCGAGCCGCCCCCTTTCATCACGTCCAGCGCGATCTGGGTGGCCAGCGGCTGCGAAGTGGCCGCCATCGCGTGCGGGGCGATCACCTCCGAACGGGTGGCGAAAGTATGGCCGGTAATGCGATCGGCGGCGATGGACAGCGCGGGCACGGCAGCCAGCACGGCGGCGGCGAGCAGGGAACGGGCAAGGCGTCGGGACACGGTCGGGTTCCGATGGAAGGGTGGTCCTGCGATCTTCGCCGCTGCAGCCTTCACGCGGTATCGGGCAGAGGTCATGGCCGGCACCGGGCCAGCCGTTGCGGACACAGGGGCAGAACCTGCGGAATCCGCGCAAAAAACCCGTCGAAAGGAGTGAATTCGGGTTCACCGAATCACTTTCAGCGGCAACCATCCTTGTGCCACAGGCGATTGCGCTGGATGCAGCGGAAACCGATAAAAAATCTTCCGTGAGGGTTGACATCGCGGAAATGGCTGTGTTTCTCTCGATCACATGCTGCAACACAACACGCCACCGCGAACCCACTTCGAAGCCGCCGACATCGGCGCCGCCTCGCTGCGTTCGATTCTTGTGCTCGTACTTATTACCCAACCAACAGGTGCGGGACGAGCCAGCGTGTAAGCAGAAAACACACCGGAACTCGATCAAAAACCCGCACCCGCCCAGGTGCGGGTTTTTTCATTTCAGAACCTGGTTTCAGACGCAACCACCATGACCAACGCCTACCGCACAACCCGGACCTGCAGCACCACGACGCCTCGTGGTGGCTGTGCCCGTGCGATGCGCGGCGCCTCCTCCACCGCTTTCCCCTGACCGGCCGGCACGTCACCTCGACGACCGGCCGTTCTTTTTTCTTCCCACCGCAAGGAACCTCCCCCATGAGCACCAACGACCTGCCCCAGACCAAGATCGCCGTCATCGGCTACGGCAGCCAGGGCCGCGCCCACGCACTGAACCTGCGCGAATCCGGCTTCGACGTGGTGGTAGGCCTGCGTCCGGGTGGCCCGACCGAAGCCAAGGCGCAGGCCGATGGCTTCACCGTGATCGCGCCCGCCGATGCGGTGAAGGACGCCGACCTGGTCGCCGTGCTGACCCCGGACATGGTGCAGAAGAAGCTCTACAACGACGTGCTGGCCCCGAACATGAAGCAGGGCGCCTGCCTGCTGTTCGCGCATGGCCTGAACGTGCACTACGGCATGATCGAACCGCGCGCCGACCTCGACGTGGTGCTGGTCGCGCCGAAGGGACCGGGCGCGCTGGTGCGCCGTGAGTACGAGATCGGCCGCGGCGTGCCGTGCATCTGGGCGGTCTACCAGGATGTCAGCGGCAACGCGGCCAGGCATGCGCAGGCCTATGCGGCCGGGCTCGGCGGCGCCCGCGCCAACCTGATCCAGACCACCTTCAAGGAAGAGACCGAGACCGACCTGTTCGGCGAGCAGGCCGTGCTGTGCGGTGGTGCCTCGGCGCTGGTGCAGGCCGGTTTCGAGACCCTGGTCGAAGCCGGCTACCAGCCGGAGATCGCCTACTACGAAGTCCTGCATGAGTTGAAGCTGATCGTGGACCTGTTCTACGAAGGCGGCATCTCGCGCATGCTGGAATTCATCTCCGAGACCGCGCAGTACGGTGACTACGTCAGCGGCCCGCGGGTGATCGATGCCGGCACCAAGGCACGCATGAAGGAAGTGCTGAAGGACATCCAGGACGGCACCTTCACCAAGAACTGGGTGGCCGAGTACGAAGCGGGCCTGCCCAACTACAACCGGTTCAAGCAGGCCGACCTGGAGCATCCGATCGAAAAGGTGGGCAAGGAACTGCGCGCCAAGATGGTCTGGTTGCAAGGACAGGCCGCGTAACCACGCGGCCCTCCCCCACCCGCTTTGCAAGGTTCCCCCATGAACTCTCCGACACACCGCAGCGCGCCGCCCAACGGCGCGCGCTGGCTGACCCAGGCACTGGAAGCCGAAGGCGTCCGCACGCTGTTCGGCTATCCCGGCGGCACCATCATGCCGTTCTACGACGCGCTGGTGGATTCGTCGCTGAAGCACATCCTGGTGCGCCATGAGCAGGGGGCGGCGCTGGCCGCCAACGGCTTTGCACGCGCCAGCGGCCAGGTGGGCGTGTGCGTGGCCACCTCCGGCCCGGGCGCGTCCAACCTGGTCACCGGCATCGCCGATGCGATGCTGGATTCGGTACCGATGGTCTGCATCACCGGCCAGGTCGGCACGCCACTGCTGGGCACCGACGCCTTCCAGGAACTGGATGTGTTCGGCCTGACGATGCCGATCGTCAAGCACAGCTGGCTGGTGCGCAGCGTCGATGACCTGCCGCGCGTGGTGGCCGACGCCTTCCGTATCGCCCGCGAAGGCCGCCCGGGCCCGGTCCTGATCGACCTGCCGAAGGACGTGCAGCTGGCCGATGCCAGTCATCTGCCGGCGCACCTGCCGAGCAGCGTCGAACCGCCACCGGCACCGGCCGAGGCCGCCATCGCCGAGGCCATCGCGGCGCTGGCGGCCGCCGAGAAGCCAGTGGTCTACGCCGGCGGCGGCATCGCGCTGGGCGATGCCGTGCAGGACCTGCGCGACTTCGTCGAGGCCAGTGCCATCCCCACCGTGATGACCCTGCGTGGCCTGGGCGCATTGCCGGCCAACCACCCGCAGTCGCTGGGCATGCTGGGCATGCACGGCACCCGCGCGGCCAACATGGCGGTGCAGGAAAGCGACCTGCTGCTGGTGCTGGGCGCGCGCTTCGACGACCGGGCCACCGGCAAGCTGGCCGAATTCGCACCGTTCGCGCGCGTCGTCCATATCGACGCCGATGCCTACGAGATCTCCAAGCTGCGCAGTGCCGACGTCGCCGTGCCCGGCAATGTCGGCCATGCCATCCGCGCCCTGCGTGCGGCCTTCCCCTCCCCCAGGGCCCATCAGGACGCATGGCGCAAGCGCTGTGCGCAGCATCGCGATCGTTTCGCCGCCCGCTACGACGCCCCGGGCCAGCATATCTACGCGCCGGCGCTGCTCAAGCGCCTGAGCGAGCTGGCACCGGCCGATGCGGTGATCGCCTGCGATGTCGGCCAGCACCAGATGTGGGTGGCGCAGCACTGCCGCTTCAACCACCCGCGCAACCACCTGACCAGCGGCGCGCTGGGCACCATGGGCTTCGGCCTGCCGGCAGCGATGGGCGCGCAGTTCGCCTGCCCCGAGCGCACCGTGGTGCTGGTGTCCGGCGACGGCAGCTTCATGATGAACGTGCAGGAGCTGGCGACCATCGCCCGCTGCCGCCTGCCGGTGAAGATCGTGCTGCTGGACAACAGTTCGCTGGGCATGGTGCGGCAGTGGCAGGAACTGTTCTTCGCCGAGCGCTACAGCGAGATCGACCTGTCCGACAACCCCGACTTCGTGGCACTGGCGCAGGTATTCGGCATCGCCGCGACCCGCATCGATGCGCGCGACGATGTTGAGGGTGGCCTGGCCGCACTGCTGGCCGAGCCCGGCCCGGCCCTGCTGCACGTGGCCATCGATGCCCGCGCCAACGTGTGGCCGCTGGTGCCGCCGAACACCGCCAACAGCACGATGCTGGAGAGCAACCCCGCCCACGCCCGCCAGGAGACCCCCAATGCACTACCGGCTTGACCTGGTGCTGCACCCGGCCGAAGGCGCGCTGCTGCGCGTGATCGGCATGGCCGAGCGCCGCGGATTCGCACCGCGCGCGATCAGCGGCGCGCCGGTGGCCGCCGACGATGGCCGCTGGCACCTGCAGCTGGTGGTGGATGGCCAGCGCCCGGCGGAAACATTGTGCCGGCAGATCGAGAAGATCTACGACTGCGTGTCCGTCCAGGTCACCGCCGTGGAAGGAGTATCGCCATGAACACCCGTACCGTAGCGACCACGGTGCCGGTACGGAGGCGTCTTCTTCGCCGCCCGTGCCCGCATGCGGCAGTCGCCTGCACCGCGCTGGTGGCCCATGCCGGCCGCTGATGCCAGCAAGGAAAGCGATGTCGGCGACGTAAGCGTCGCCGACGTACTGGCGGCGCAAGCTCGCCTGCGCCGCTTCCTGCCACCGACCCCGCTGCACCATGCAGAGCGCTTCGGCACCTGGCTGAAGCTGGAGAACCTGCAGCGCACCGGCTCCTACAAGGTCCGCGGCGCGCTCAATGCGCTGCTGGCCGGCCGCGAGCGCGGCGACACCCGCCCGGTGATCTGTGCCTCGGCCGGCAACCACGCCCAGGGCGTGGCCTGGGCTGCCTACCGCCTGGACGTGCCGGCCATCACCGTGATGCCGCACGGCGCACCGGCCACCAAGATCGCCGGCGTCGCCCACTGGGGCGCGACCGTGCGCCAGCACGGCAACAGCTACGACGAGGCCTATGCCTTCGCGGTTGAACTGGCGCAGCGCCACGGTTACCGCTTCCTGTCGGCATTCGACGATGCCGATGTGATCGCCGGCCAGGGCACGGTCGGCATTGAACTGGCCGCCCATGCACCGGATGTGGTGATCGTGCCGATCGGCGGCGGCGGCCTCGCCTCCGGCGTCGCCCTGGCACTGAAGTCGCAGGGCGTACGCGTGGTCGGCGCGCAGGTGGAAGGGGTCGATTCGATGGCGCGTGCAATCCGCGGCGACGTCCGCGAGATCGCCCCGGTCGCCTCGCTGGCCGATGGCGTACGGGTGAAGATTCCCGGCTACCTGACCCGCCGCCTGTGCAGCTCGCTGCTGGACGACGTGGTGATCGTGCGCGAGGCCGAGCTGCGCGAAACCCTGGTCCGGCTGGCGCTGGAAGAGCACATCATCGCCGAGGGCGCCGGTGCGCTGGCACTGGCCGCCGGGCGCCGCGTCGCCGGGCGCCGCAAGTGCGCGGTGGTCTCCGGCGGCAACATCGACGCTGGCGTGCTGGCCGGCCTGCTCACCGACATCCGTCCGCGCCCGCCGCGCAAGCCGCGGCGACGGCGCAGTGAAACCCCGCGCTCGCCCACCCGGGCCAGCGCCTCCGCGTCCCCCATGTCTTCCCCTTCCCCCCTGCAAGCCGTCGCACCCGCTGTCGAGGAGATTTCCCTGTGACCACCATTGAACGAATTACCACCCCGCGCATCCGCATCTTCGACACCACCCTGCGCGACGGCGAGCAGTCCCCGGGCTGCAGCATGAGCCCGCCGCAGAAGCTGGTGATGGCGCGTGCGCTGGACGAACTGGGCGTGGACATCATCGAGACCGGCTTCCCGGCCAGCTCGCAGTCCGACCGCGAGGCGATGGCACTGATCGGCCGCGAACTGCGCCGCCCGAGCCTGAGCCTGGCCGTGTTGTCGCGCTGCCTGCAGGCCGATATCGAGACCTCGGCACGTGCACTGGAAGCGGCCGCCAATCCGCGCCTGCACGTGTTCCTGTCGACCAGCCCGCTGCACCGCGAGCACAAGCTGCGGATGACCCGCGAGCAGGTACTGGAGTCGGTACGCAAGCACGTATCGCTGGCCCGCTCGTACATCGACGATGTCGAATTCTCGGCCGAGGATGCCACCCGCACCGAGCTGGACTACCTGATCGAAGTCGCACGCGTGGCCATCGCCGCCGGCGCCACCACCATCAACCTGCCCGACACCGTCGGCTTCACCACGCCGGAGGAAATCCGCGCGATGTTCCAGCAGGTCATCGCCGGCGTCGCCGACGTGCCGAACGCCGCCAACGTGATCTTCAGCGCCCACTGCCACAACGACCTGGGCCTGGCCGTGGCCAACTCGCTGGCCGCCATCGAAGGCGGCGCCCGCCAGGTGGAATGCACCATCAACGGCATCGGCGAGCGCGCCGGCAACTGTTCGCTGGAGGAGATCGCCATGGTGCTGAAGGTGCGCCAGGCCTTCTACGAGCAGGACAGCGCGATCAATACCCCGCGCATCGTCGGCACCTCGCAGCTGCTGCAGCGCCTGGTCGGCATGCCGGTACAGCGCAACAAGGCGATCGTCGGCGCCAATGCCTTTGCCCACGAATCGGGCATCCACCAGCACGGCATGCTGCGCCACCGCGGCACCTACGAGATCATGCGCCCGGAAGACGTGGGCTGGGAGGACTCGCAGATGGTGCTGGGTCGCCACAGCGGCCGCGCCGCCGTCGAGGCCCGCCTGCGTGCGCTGGGCTTCTGGCTGGATGAGGAGGAGCTGAAGCTGGTCTTCGAGCAGTTCAAGGGGCTGTGCGAACAGCAGCGCGTGGTCACCGATGCCGACCTGCAGACGCTGATGCAGGGCGGTTCCAACGCGCAGGGCTATCGCCTGGCTTCGATGACCATCAGCGACGTCGGCAGCCGCGCCAACGCGCTGGTCGAGCTGTCCGATCCGGACGGCAACCGCGTTGCCGAAACCGCACAGGGTGATGGCCCGGTCGATGCGCTGTTCGGCGCGCTGTCGGCCGCCACCGGCGTGCAGCTGATGCTGGACAGCTACCACGTGCACAGCGTCGGCATCGGCGCCGATGCCCGCGGCGAAGCCAACCTGAGCGTGCGCCACGAAGGCGTGGAGTACGACGGTACCGGCACCAGCAAGGACATCATCGAAGCCTCCGCGCTGGCCTGGCTGGATGTAGCCAACCGCCTGCTGCGCCAGCGCCAGGCCGCCGCCCACAACAGCACCGACGTTCCCGCTTCCGCCACCGCCTGAGGAACCTGAGATGAGCGCCTTCGACACCACCACGCTGCCCGCAGGCCAGCACTGGAATGCCCAGGACTATGCGATCGATGCAGGCTTCGTGCCGCTGCTCGGCGGCGCCGTCGCGCGCCTGCTCGACCCGCGCGCCGGCGAGTGCATTCTCGACCTGGGCTGTGGCGATGGCGTGCTCAGCACTGAACTGGCGCTCAGCGGTGCACGCATCCACGGCGTGGATGCCTCGCCGGAACTGGTGATCGCCGCCCGCGCACGCGGTGTCGATGCGCAGGTGATGGACGGCCATGCGCTGTCCTTCGACAGCGCGTTCGACGCAGTGTTCAGCAATGCGGCCCTGCACTGGATGGGCAACCCGGACCGCGTGCTGGAAGGCGTACGCCGCGCCCTGCGCCCCGGTGGCCGTTTCGTCGCCGAGTTCGGCGGCCACGGCAACGTGGCCACGATCATTGCCGCGGTGCAGGCCGCACGGGTCGCACATGGCCACGCCGCCAGCAGCTTCCAGTGGTATTTCCCGAGTGCCGACGCCTACGCCGACCGCCTGCGCCAGCACGGCTTCCAGGTGCAGCTGATCGAATGCACGCCGCGCCCGACCGCGTTGCCGACCGGCGTGGCCGGCTGGCTGCGGGTGTTCGCCGCACCACTGCTCGACGACCTGCCCAACGCGGCACGGGCCACCGTGCGCGACGCGGCCACCGCCCTGCTGGCCGAACTGCCGCGCAATGCCGCCGGCCAGCCACTGGCCGACTACGTGCGGCTGCGGGTCCTTGCCCGCCGCCGCTGACTTGACCCTTTCCACCTCTTTCCCGATGTTCGCTCCTTCGTACTTCTGCCAGGCACACGCATGACCTCTGCACCCCGCACCCTGTACGACAAACTGTGGGACGCCCACGTGGTCGTTCCCGAATCCGACAGCGCACCCGCCGTGCTGTACATCGACCTGCACCTGATCCACGAGGTGACCTCGCCGCAGGCATTCACCGAACTGCGCGAACGCGGCCTGTCGCCGCGCCGCCCGGACCGCACCAAGGCGACGATGGACCACTCCACGCCGACCCTGCCGGCCGCGGCCGATGGCCGGCTGCCCTATGCCAGTGCGGCCTCTGAAGCGCAGGTGGCAACGCTGGCACGCAACTGCGCCGAGCACGCCATCGAACTGTTCGACATGGCCTCGGACAACCGCGGCATCGTCCACGTGATCGCACCGGAACAGGGCTTCACCCAGCCCGGCATGACCATCGTCTGCGGCGACAGCCACACCTCCACCCACGGTGCCTTCGGATCGCTGGCGTTCGGCATCGGCACCAGCGAAGTGGGCCACGTGCTGGCCACCCAGTGCCTGCTGCAGCGCAAGGCGAAGACCCTGGCGATCACCGTCGAAGGCGCGCTGGCGCCGGGCGTCGGCGCCAAGGATGTGGTGCTGCACATCATCGGCGTGATCGGCGTCAATGGCGGCACCGGCCACGTGATCGAGTTCCGTGGCAGCACCATCGAAGCGATGGACATGGAACAGCGCATGACCCTGTGCAACATGTCGATCGAAGCCGGCGCGCGTGCCGGCATGGTGGCGCCGGACCAGGTCACCTTCGATTTCGTCGCGCGCACCCCGCGCGGTCCCAAGGGCGCCGACTTCCAGGCCGCGGTGGCGCGCTGGCAGCAGCTGCGCAGCGATGAAGGCGCGCGCTTCGACAGCGAAGTGCGCATCGACGCCGCCGACATCCGCCCGACCCTGACCTGGGGCACCCATCCGGGTACCGCCATCGCGGTGGATGCGCCGATCCCGGCCGCCAACGATGCCGCCGCGCAGAAGGGCCTGGACTACATGCACTTCCAGGCCGGCAAGGCGCTGGCCGGCACGCCGGTGGACGTGGTGTTCGTCGGCTCCTGCACCAATGGCCGCCTGAGCGACATGCGCGAGGTGGCGCAGGTGCTGCGCGGCCGTCGCATCGCCGATCGCGTGCGCATGCTGGTGGTGCCGGGTTCGGAGATCGTCAAGCGCGAGGCCGAGGCCGAAGGCATCCATGAGATCGTGCGTGCGGCCGGGGCCGAATGGCGCGAACCGGGTTGCTCGATGTGCATCGCCATGAACGGCGACCTGGTCGCGCCCGGCCAGCTGGCGGTAAGCACCAGCAACCGCAATTTCGAAGGCCGCCAGGGGCCCGGTTCACGCACCCTGCTGGCTTCGCCGATGAGCGCCGCGTGGGCCGCCGTCAACGGGCACGTCGCCGATACCCGCGAGCTGTTCGCACAGGAGGTGGCGTAATGGCCGGTTTCCGCACCCTGAGCTCGGCCAGCGTGGTGCTGCGCCAGACCAACATCGACACCGACCAGATCATTCCGGCGCGGTTCCTGTCCACCACCGAGCGGGCCGGCCTGGGCCGCAATGCGTTCAATGACTGGCGCTGGCAGGCTGATGGCACGCCGGTGGCCGACTTCGCCTTCAATCAGCCGCACAATGCCGGTCGCAGCATCCTGCTGGCAGGCCGCAACTTCGGCTGCGGTTCCTCGCGCGAGCACGCGCCGTGGGCGTTGACCGACCTCGGCCTGCGCGCCATCGTCAGCAGTGAGATCGCCGACATCTTCCGTGGCAACTCACTGAAGAACGGCCTGTTGCCGATCGTGCTGGACGAAGCCGACGTGCAGGCGCTGATGCAGCGTCCGGACGATGAGCTGACCATCGACGTGGCCCGCCGCGAGCTGCGCACGCCGGATGGCCGCGTCTATTCCTTCCCGCTGGATGGCTTCTCGCAGACCTGCCTGCTGGAAGGCGTCGACCAGTTGGGCTACCTGTTGGGCCGCGTCCCTGAAATCGAACGTTACGAGAGTGAGCATGCACGCTGAAATTGTTGTCCTGCCCGGCGATGGCATCGGCCCGGAAGTCGCCGCCGCCGCGGTTGCCGTCCTGAACGCCGTCGCCGAACGCTTCAACCATACCTTTGCCTTCAGCGAGCACGATATCGGTGGCATTGCCATCGATCGCCACGGAGAGCCGCTGCCGGCATCGACGCTGTCCGCCTGCCAGGCCGCCGATGCGGTACTGCTGGGGGCCGTGGGCGGGCCGAAGTGGTCCGACCCGAACGCCAAGGTGCGCCCGGAACAGGGCCTGCTGGCGATCCGCAAGGCACTGGGTCTGTACGCCAACCTGCGTCCGGTACGCACCCATGAAGCCGCGCTGCACGCCTCGCCGATCAAGGCCGAGCTGCTGCAGGGCGTGGACTTCGTGGTGGTGCGCGAGCTGACCGGTGGCATCTACTTCGGCGACAAGACCCGCGACGCCGGCAGCGCCAGCGACCTGTGCCGCTACACCGTGGTCGAGATCGAACGCGTGCTGCGCAGCGCCTTCCGCCTGGCACAGCAGCGCCGGGGCAAGGTCACCTCGGTGGACAAGGCCAACGTCCTGGAAACCTCGCGCCTGTGGCGCGACGTGGCCGCGCGCATCGGCCGCGAGGAGTTCCCCGATGTTGCACTGGAGCATCAGCTGGTCGACTCGATGGCGATGCACCTGTTGGCCAAGCCGCGCGAGTACGACGTGATCGTGACCGAGAACATGTTCGGCGACATCCTCACCGACGAGGCCTCGATGCTGGCCGGCTCGCTGGGCCTGCTGCCGTCGGCCTCGCTCGGCGAGCCGGGTGCGGTCGGCATCTACGAACCGATCCACGGTTCGGCCCCGGACATCGCCGGCAAGGGCATCGCCAACCCGTACGCCACGATCTTCAGTGCGGCGATGCTGCTGCGCCATTCGCTGGGGCTGGGAGCAGAAGCCGCAGCAGTGGAGGCGGCGGTGCACGCCGTGCTGGATGACGGCGTGTTCACTGCCGATCTGGCGGCGAAGGGAACGGCCGTGAGTACGGCGGCGGCCACCGACGCAGTGCTGGCCAAGCTGGGCTGACCCATGCCGGTGCCGGGCAGTGCCCGGCACCGGCACGCAGGCGTGCGGCGGACTACGGCCCGCGGTGGATCGCCTTGGGCGTCGCACATCCCATCAGTGTTCGCCCATCGTCGGTGCGCACCACGAAGCGCTCGCGTGGTCGTCCCTGCAGTGGCGCTGCCGGCAAGGTCCAGATGTTTTCCAGGGCCGCAGCGGCGCCTGGAATCGCTGCCCGACGTGCCGTGTCGACGGACACCTCACCCAGGTCCGCTGCAACATAGCCTGACGCGTAACTGGGCTTGATCACCATCGACGACACGGCCAGGCCGTGCACGGTGATCGGCACATCCAGCGTTATCCGCTCACAACGGGCGCCGCCTGCGCCGGCCATGCAGGCAGCTGTGTCCAGCGCGCGTACCTGCGCCGGCCACGCAAGCGGGCTGCGTGAGCTGACCCGGGTCCAGAAATCGCCGAAGCGCTGCCAGGCTGCCGGGTCCGCGCGACACTCCAGCACCGCTGCCAGATCCTGGCGCCGGGCATCGGGCGCCTGCTGCTCGCCCTGCGCCTGATCCCGTTCGCGGTAATCACACGACAGATGAGCGCCTGCGCCCTCGCTTCGTATCACCCGCCAGGCCTGTGCCGCCCCAGCAACCTCCGACGCTGGCCGCCACCAGGCCCGGAACGGTTCGTGCAGCGTGCTGGTCCGCATCAGCAGACCGTCCTCGGCCACGATCCGGTCACGCTGGACCGCGTCGATGGGCATGCCCAGGCCAAGGTCGTCGACCAGCAGCTCGCCGGTGGTGATGCCACTGGCGGTGATTGGCGCAGGCAGTTCGATGCGCGTCGCCGCGCTCTCGATCTCAGGATCGCCGACTGCGCTGAAGCGCCAGCCACGCAGGTGCACCGGTCGTTCCGCTGCCACACCATAGCGTGCGGCACGCAGCTGGCTGCCCAGTGCCTGCCGCTCCGTCGGTGTCGCGCGGCATTCCAGCACGGCGATCAGGTTCCGCTGGAACCGCAGGCATCGGTGTCTGCCGGCCTTGCATCGGCGAGCCCGCTGCAGGCAACCAGCATCAGCGTGCAGGCGTGGATCGTGCGAGGAAACATGCAGGCACTCCGGCCGCTGGACAGCCGCCTATTGTGCCGCGATCCCAGCCAGGATCGCGGCACTTTCTACTGTCCACTCAGACTGCCGCCAATCTGCCGGTGGTTGTCAGTAGATCCACGCCATGCGTGGATGTTCCTGGCTCCGGTTACGCTCATCCACGCATGGCGTGGATCTACCGGACCTTTGCGCTCGCGCGACGCGCCTCTACTTGGTGGTGTATCCGCCGTTGACCAGGATGGTCTGCCCGGTCATCCACCAGCCATCGGTCACCAGGAAGCGGATCCACGGCACGATGTCGGCAATATCGGTCAGGCCGGTGCGGGTGAACGCTGACAGCGCTGCCGCGGTCTTGTGGTATGCCTGCGCATCGGCACTCTCGGCCGGGTAGAAGAACGGCGTATCCATCGGCCCGGGGCCGATCGCCGTGACCGAGATGCCACGCTCGCCGAATTCCTTCGACGCGGCACGGGTGAAATGCTCGACCGGCGCCTTGGTGCCTGCATAGCTGGAATAGAACGGAGTGAACGCCCCCAGCAGCGAGGTGACCAGCGTGCAGATGCGGCCGCCGTCGTTGACGTGGCGACCGGCCTCCTTCAGGAAGAAGAACGCCGCCTTGGCGTTGACCGCGCTCATCGCGTCGTACTCCGCTTCGCTGATGTCCAGCAGCGGCTTCTTCAGTACCTTGCCGACCGTGTTGATGGCGATGTCGGGACGGCCGACCGCCGCGACGGCGTCGGCAAACAGACGTTCCATCGCCGCCGCCGAGGTCAGGTCACCCTGCAGGGCCACGGCGGTGCTGCCGGCGGCCTGTACCGCCGCGACGGTGGCCTCGGCATCGGCCTGGGTAGCGGCACTGTTGTAGTGGATCACGATGGCCTTGGCGCCATGCGCGGCGAAGTCGCGGGCCAGCAGCCCACCCAGGTTCTTGGCACCGCCGGCAATCAGCACGGTCTTGCCGGTGAGGGAATGGTCAGTCATGGCTTCAGTCTCGGGGAGGAGGCTGCCCGGAGTGGCAACCCTGCCCTGACGACGATATCGTGCAGAAAATGCGGATAAAGCCCGCAACATTGACTTAACTTTCCAGAGCCAGCGAACAATGGATCGGATCGATCGCTTCCGCATCTTTACCCGGGTGGTCGAGTGCGCCAGCTTCACCCGCGCCGCCGACCAGCTCGGCCTGCCCCGCTCCACCGTCTCGGCGGCCATCGCCGAGCTTGAACAGCGGCTCGGCACCCGCCTGCTGCAGCGCTCGACCCGCAAGGTCTCCACCACCCACGATGGCGACGTGTTCCATGCCCGCTGCCTGCGCCTGCTCGCCGAGGTTGAAGACGCCGAGTCGTTGTTCCGGCAGGACCACGCGCAGCCGGTCGGCCTGTTGAAGATCGACGTGCCCAGCCGCATCGGTCGGCGCATCATCGCCCCCGCCCTGCCCGACTTCTTCGCCCGCTACCCGCAGCTGGAACTGGATCTGGGCATGACCGATCGCGCGGTGAACCTGATCGAAGACGGCTGCGACGCCGTACTCCGCGTCGGCCAGCTGGGCGACTCCAGCCTGGTCGCGCGCGCACTGGGCCAGCTCGACTTCGTTAACGTGGCCGCGCCCGCCTACCTGCGCGAACACGGCGTGCCGCAGCATCCCGGCGATCTGCAGCAGCATCGCGCGGTGAACTATGCCTCCCCCACCACGGCACGGGTGGAACCCTGGGAATGGCAGGACGGCAGCCAGCTGCGCACGCTGCCGATGCCCGGCTGGGTGCGGGTGAACAGCGCCGAGGCATCGATCGCCTGCTGCGTGGCGGGGCTGGGACTGCTGCAGATTCCACGTTACGACGTGCAGGCCGAGCTGCAATCCGGTGCACTGGTGGAAGTGATGCCGCAGTACGTCGCCCAGCCGTTGCCGGTGACCCTGCTGCAGCCGCATCGGCAGCACCGTGCAGCGCGCGTGCAGGTGTTCATCGAGTGGCTGCTGCCGCTGCTGCGGGTCAGCCTGCAGTTGCAGTAGATCCACGCCATGCATGGATGAAGCCCGCGCAGATCAGTAGATCCACGCCATGCGTGGATGACGGAGCCTGCCCCCTCGCAGCCACCCATGGGGTGGCTCTACTGGAGAAATTCCACGCCATGCGGGGATGACGGAGCCTGGCCCCCCGCAGCCACCCATGGGGTGGCTCTACTGGCGAAATGACCCGGAGTAGATCCACGCCATGCGTGGATGAAGCCCGCGCAGATCAGTAGATCCACGCCATGCGTGGATGACGGAGCCTGCCCCCTCGCAGCCACCCATGGGGTGGCTCTACTGGAGAAATTCCAC
>NZ_CAMFIA010000011.1 GCF_945952405.1 uncultured Stenotrophomonas sp.
ACATCATCCTCATCGGCAACGCATCCCGGGTTGCCGGCCAGCGGCCGGCACTACCCGTTGCGTCAGCCCTGCAGCCCCGGCAGTTCGCGCAGGTCATCGATCACCGCCACGGCATGCGCGGTGGCCAGGTCCAGTCCACGCGGATAGCCGTAGCGCACCAGTGCGATCGGCATGCCGGCCGCTTCGGCGGCGCGGTAATCGGTCAACGAATCACCCACCATCAGGCAGGCCTGCGCCGGCACCCCGAAGTGCGCCGCGATGTGCCGCAGCGGTTCCCCACTGGGCTTGCGCTGCGGCAGCGAATCGCCGCCCAGCACCAGCGCGAACGCATCGCCGATCCCGAGGTGCTGCAGCAACGGCGGTACCAGTGCTTCGGGCTTGTTGGTGCAGATCGCCAGCGGCACGTTGCGCTCGCGCAACTGCGCCAGTGCCTCGGCCACACCGTCGAACAGCCGAGGGCTGCGCAGCAGGCATTCACGGTAGTGCACCATGAACACCGGCATCACCTCGGCCAGGTCGACCTCGCGGCCGACGGCATGCACCGCCTGCTCGACCAGCCGGCGGACGCCGTCGCCGATCCAGCCCAGCACGGTGGCCTCCGCAACGCGCGCCATGCCGATGTCCTGCAGGGTACGGTTCAGCGCTTCGGCGATATCAGCGGCGCTGTCGACCAGCGTGCCATCGAGGTCGAACACGACCAGCGGATAGGGATACGACAAGGGACGGCACCTGTGCGACGTAGGGCCGTCCATTGTACGCCGCGGCTTTTTCCCGGATCCGCCTCAGCCGATCCTGCGCGCGCGGGTAGCCAGGAACGTGGGCAGGTAGCGGTCGATCAGGAAGCGTGGCTGCGGTTGCCAGTCTTCCATGAAGCGATCGATGACGAAGCCCGCATCAAGCTGGCCGCCGATCAGCTCGGTCAGGCTGTGGCCGAACGTGAGCGCATCACCACGCGCCAGCTTGGCCTCGCGTTCGGCCGGCGGCAGGTCTTCCAGGTCCGAATAGGGAATGGCGTATTGCGGCCGGATCAGCCCCTGCGCATCCAGCTGCGGATCGCGCGCACCGACGAACAGCACCGGGTTGTAGAAGCTGGCCATCAGCATGCCATCGCGTGCCAGCACGCGGCGGCATTCGGTCCATACCGGGCGCACGTCAGGCACGTACAGGTTGGAGATCGGGTGGAACACCACGTCGAAGCTGTCATTGGCGAATGCGTGCAGGTCGCGCATGTCGCCCTGCACGGTGCGCAGCTGCAGGCCATCGCGCGCGGCCACGTTGCGATCCTGCTCGAGCTGCCCATCGGACAGGTCGAACACGGTGACCTCGGCACCGGCGGCGGCCAGTACCGGCGCCTGCTGCCCACCGGCCGAGGCCAGGCACAGGATGCGACGGCCGCGTACATCGCCCAGCCAGTCCAGCGGCAGCGCGCGTGGGGTCAGGTGTACCTGCCAGCGGCCTTCGCGCGCGGCGGCAATCGTTGAGCTTTCAACCGGGCGCGACCACTCGCGCACTTCGCTTGCCTGGCGATCCCAGGCAGCGCGGTTGTGGTCGATCAGGGCCTGTCCATGGTTCATGCGTTCTCCTTGCCCGGTGGGCGCCAATCCAGATCCTGGAACGCCGGGCTGGCGAAGCACTCGCCCAGGAAGTCCAGGAATCGCCGCATGATAGCGGGCTGCTGGCGGCGGGATGCGTACACGGCATGAATGCCGAGTTCGTCCAGGCTGAACCCGGGCAGCAGTTCGATCAGTTCGCCACTGCGCAGCAGCGGTGCCACCTGGTAGGTCGGCAGCATGGCGATACCGGCGCCGGCACGCACCGCCTCCAGCAGCAGCGAGGCCTCGTTGGCACTGATGTTGCCGCCCACCGCCACCGACAGGGATCGCCCGTCGCGGTGCAGCTGCCACAGGCTCTTGCCGACGTAGTGGTGGGTCAGGCAGTTGTGCGCGGCCAGATGCTCCGGTGCGGTCGGCGTACCGCGTGCCTGCAGGTAGGACGGCGTCGCGCACAGCACCGACCGGCAGGTCGCCAGTCGCCGGGCGATCAGGCTGGGGTCGATCTGGCGGGCAATGCGAACTGCCAGGTCGACCCGCTCCTCCACCAGGTTCACCGTGCGGTCGACCAGCAACAGTTCGATGCGCGCCGCGGGATGGCGCGCGACGAAGCCCGCCACGGCCCGCGCCAGATGGCTCTGCCCGAACGAAACACTGGCGGTCACCCGCAACGTTCCATGCGGCTCGGGATCATCGCTGGCCAGTTCGCCCTGCAGCTCCTCGCCGATGGCCAGCATCTGCCGGAAGCGCGCCAGCGCGGCCTCGCCGGGGCCGGTCAGGCTGACCCGGCGCGTGGTCCGGTGCAGCAGGCGCGCGCCCAGCCAGCCCTCGACCTCGGCCAGGTAGCGGCTGACCATCGCCCGCGACATGTCCAGCACCTCGGCGGCGGCAGTAAGGCTGCCGCGCTCGGCGACCTCGACGAACACGGTCATGGCGGTCAATCGGTCCATATGCTCGATCCATGCAACAAACAAGCGCGTTATACGCTGTTTTTCGAGCGACTGCAGCGGCCTAGAGTGACCCCATTCCCACCCCACACCGCCCCACGGAGTTCCGCCATGAAGATCGCCCTCGTTGGTTCCACCGGCAACATCGGCCGCCAGATCGCCCGCCATGCGTTGGCCCGCGGCCATCAACTCACCGTCATCGTGCGCAGCGCACAGGATCTCCCGGCCGAGCTGGCCGGCGCCCATCCGGTGATCGCTTCGTTGGACGACCAGGACGCGCTGGTCGCCGCCATCGCCGGCCACGACGTCCTGGCCAGCGCCTACGGCCCGCGCCCCGGCGATGACATCGGCCGCGTCGGCGAGGTCGCCGCGCAGCTGGCCTCCGCCGCGCGCAAGGCCGGCGTACCGCGCCTGGTGGTGGTCGGTGGCGCCGGCAGCCTGGAAGTGGCACCGGGCGTGCAGCTGGTCGACACCCCGGACTTCCCGGATGCCTACAAGCCGTACGCACTGGCCCACCGTGAAGCGTTCAACCGCCTGCAGGCCGTGGACGACCTGGACTGGACCTTCTTCTCGCCGGCCGCCGAAATCGGCCCGGGTGAAGAGCGTGGCCAGTACCGTGTGCAGCCCAAGGCCTTCCTCGCCGATGCCAGCGGCCACAGCCGCATCAGCTATGCCGACTACGGCGCCGCGTTCGTCGCCGAGCTGGAGGCGCACGCATACCCGAAGCAGATCATCACCGCCGCGTACTGATCGGCGCATGCGCCCTGTAGAGCCGAGCCCGCGCTCGGCTCTGCGCCAGAATGCAGCCGAGCCTGGCTCGGCCCTACCCAAGGAATTGCCATGCGTACCGCTGCCCTGCTGCTCCCCCTCGCACTCGCCGCCGGCTTCGCCAGTGCCCCCCTGCTGGCGGCACCGGCCAGCACGCCGTCATCTGCCACGGCGCCCCGCTCCCAGCTGCATCTGAAGACTTTCCATCCCGGCCCGCAGGCCATGTTCTCGGTGTCCTCGGTACTGATCGAAGGCCGCCGGGAGGCGATCCTGGTCAATGCGCAGTTCGGCGCCAGCGATGCCCGGAAGCTGGTCGAGCTGGTCCGTGCCAGCGGCAAGCAGCTGACCACGATCTACATCAGCCACGGTGATCCGGACTACTACTTCGGCCTGGCCACCCTGCAGGATGCGTTCCCGCAGGCGCGTATCGTCGCCACCGCGCAGACCGTCGCCCATATCCAGCAGACCCAGGCCGGCAAGCTGGCCTACTGGGGGCCGAAGATGGGCGCTGACGTTCCCGCACGCATCGTGGTGCCGCAGGTGCTGGAGGGCGATGCCCTGCAGCTGGACGGCGAGCGCCTGCCGCTGATCGGCCTGGATGGCCCGACCCCGGATCGCAGCGTGCTGTGGGTGCCGTCCCTGCGTGCGATCGTCGGCGGCATCCCGGTGGTGGCCGGCGAGCACGTGTGGATGGCCGACACGCAGACGCCGAAATCGCATGCCGACTGGCTGCAGACGCTGCAACGCCTGCAGGCACTGCGGCCGAAGGTGGTGGTGCCGGGCCACTACGCGCCGGGTGCGGTGCTGGATGCCAGTGCATTGCGCTTCACCGCCGATTACATCCGCGCCTTCGATGCCGAGGCCGCCAAGGCGCGGGACAGTGCAGCACTGGTGAAAGCGATGCAGGCACGCTACCCGAAGCTGGCCGGCGTGGAATCGCTGCAGCTGAGCGCGAAGGTGGCCAAGGGCGAAATGCAGTGGCCATGAGGTAGGGCTTGTTCTTTTGCAGGGCTGCGCCCTGCACTCGCCGAAGCAACAGCAACAACAGCGGGATTCCGTGGGATGGCGCGGTGGGAAGACCTGCTCCTGGTGGGTGTCGACCTTGGTCGACACGTAGATCCACGCCGTGCGTGGATGAACGTTCAGGAACGATCGGTCTGGGTGTGCTCGAACAGCTCACCCTGCAGCACCGGTTCCTTTTCGCGGAAGCCGCCCAGGCCAACCCCGACCAGGCGATAGCGGGTTTCGGCCGGCAGCTCGACGCGGGCGCGCAGCGCCAGGGCGATGTCGCGCAGTTCCTCCATCGATTCCGGTGGGCGTTCCGGGGTGAAGCTGCGGGTCAGGATGCGGAACTGCGCGGTCTTCAGCTTCAGCACCACGGTATGGCCGACCCGTTCGGTCTTGCGGGTGGCGTTCCAGGTCTTCTCCGCCAGCTGCACGATCGCTTCGGCCAGATCTTCCAGCAGCAGGTCCTCGGCGAAGGTGTCCTCCGAGGAAATCGACTGTACCTGCTGGTCCGGCTCCACCGGCCGCTCATCCACGCCGCGTGCGCGGTTGTACAGGCTGCGGCCAAAGCTGCCGAATGCTTCTTCCAGATCGATCAGCGCCCATTGCCGCAGGTCACCGCAGGTGACGATGCCGCGTGCGGCCAGCTTGCCTTCCATCACCTTGCCCACGCCGGGCACCCGACTCACCGGCAGCGGCGTCAGGAACGCCTCCACCCGCTGTGGCGGAATCACGAACTGGCCGTCGGGCTTGCGCCAGTCCGAAGCGATCTTGGCCAGGAACTTGTTCGGCGCGATCCCGGCTGAAGCAGTCAGGTTTGTTTCCTCGCGGATCTGCGCACGGATGGTGCGGGCGATCTCGGTGGCCAGCTCGATGCCGCTCTTCGGCTCGGTCACGTCCAGATAGGCCTCATCCAGCGACAACGGCTCGACCAGGTCGGTATGCCGCAGGAAGATCTCGCGCACCTGGCGTGACACCGCTTTGTAACGTGCGAAGTCCGGCGGCACGAAGACCGCATCCGGACACAGGCGTTCGGCACGCAGTGCCGGCATCGCCGAACGCACGCCGAACACGCGTGCTTCGTACGAGGCTGCGCACACCACCGAGCGTGCGCCACGCCAAGCCACAACCACGGGCTTGCCACGCAGTGACGGATCGTCGCGCTGCTCCACCGACGCGTAGAACGCGTCCATGTCGACGTGGATGATCTTGCGCAGTCGGGTCATGTCAGGCGGAAAGGGCGGGGGCAGGCGGGGCGGGCCACACGCCCAAGTATGGTCTTTGCACATCAACAGGATGCGCGTATTCCCTTGAAAACACTACGGTTGCGTACGGTTGAAATGTTTGATCGGCGCAGTTTCCACGGGCATCCTCGAGCGCTTGTTTCCCTGTTTCCCCGCTTCCAGGATTGTGCTTCATGACCCGTCTCCACGCGTTCAACCGCGAACAGCTGCTGGCCAGCGCACGCGGTGAACTGTTCGGCACCGCCGCCGGCCGTTTGCCCAACGATCCGATGCTGATGTTCGACCGCATCACCGAAATCCGCGAGGACGGCGGACCGCATGGCAAAGGCATGGTACGCGCCGAACTGGATATCCGCCCGGACCTGTGGTTCTTCGGCTGCCACTTCATCGGCGACCCGGTGATGCCCGGCTGCCTCGGCCTGGATGCCATGTGGCAGCTGACCGGCTTCTTCCTGACCTGGCTGGGCGCTCCCGGCAAGGGCCGCGCACTGGGCTGCGGCGAGGTAAAGTTCACCGGCCAGGTACTGCCGGACGCCAAGCGGGTCCGCTACGAGATCGACATCAGCCGGGTGATCAACCGCAAGCTGGTGATGGCCCAGTCGGACGCCCGCATGTACGTGGATGATCGTGAAATCTACAGCGCGCGCGACCTGCGCGTCGGCCTGTTCACTGAAACCGGGAGCTTCTGATGCGTCGCGTTGTCATCACCGGCATGGGCATCACGTCCTGCCTCGGCAATGATCTGGATACCGTTTCGGCCGCGCTGCGCGAAGGGCGCTCCGGCATCACCCTGCTGGCCGACCACGCCGAGGCCGGGCTGCGCAGCCAGGTCGGCGGCCGTGTCGACCTTGACCTGGACGCACTGATCGACCGCAAGCAGAAGCGCTTCATGAGCGATGCGGCGGCCTTCGCCTACCTGTCCATGCGCGATGCCATCGCCGATGCCGGGCTCAGCCCCGAGCAGGTCAGCAACCTGCGTACCGGCCTGATCGCCGGCTCCGGTGGCGGCTCCAGCGAATGGCAGATCGGCGCGGTCGACCTGCTGCGCGAACGCGGCGTGCGCAAGGTCGGCCCGTACATGGTGCCGCGCACGATGTGCTCGACGGTCTCGGCCTGCCTGGCCACCGCCTACCAGATCAAGGGCGTCAGCTACTCGCTGTCCGCCGCCTGCGCGACCTCGGCGCACTGCATCGGCGCGGCTGCGGACATGATCCGCCACGGCGCGCAGGACATCATGTTCGCCGGTGGCGGCGAAGACCTGCACTGGTCGATGAGCGTGATGTTCGATGCGATGGGCGCCCTGTCGACCAGCTTCAACGAGACCCCGGCCAGTGCCTCGCGCCCGTACGACAAGGACCGCGATGGCTTCGTCATCGCCGGCGGCGGCGGCATGCTGGTGCTGGAGGATTACGACCACGCCGTCGCGCGTGGCGCGCACATCCATGCCGAGCTGATCGGCTACGGCGTGACCTCCGATGGCGCCGACATGGTCGCTCCGTCCGGTGAAGGCGCGGTGCGCTGCATGAAGATGGCGCTGGAAGGCATCGACCGTCCGCTGGACTACCTCAACACCCACGGTACCTCGACCCCGCTGGGCGACGTTACCGAGCTCAACGCGATCCGCGAAGTGTTCGGCGACGCGGTGCCGCCGCTGTCCTCGACCAAGGCGTTGTCCGGCCATTCGCTGGGGGCGGCCAGCGTGCACGAGGCGATCTACTGCCTGCTGATGATGCGCGATGGTTTCGTTGCCGGTTCAGCCAACATCGCCGAGCTGGACCCGAAGGTGGAGAGCTTCCCGATCCTGCGCGAGAGCCGCGAGCAGAAGCTGGATACGGTGATGTCCAACAGCTTCGGCTTCGGCGGCACCAACGCTGCGCTGGTGTTCGGCCGGGTTTGATGGGGAAGGCGTGCCGACCCACGGTCGGCACCCACCACAAAGAGCATGCCAACCCAGGTTGGCATCTACCAGGGCATTTGAATGTGCCGACCCACGGTCGGCATCTACCGGTTATTTCGGCAGCAGCGGCAGCAGCAGCGCGTGCGCGTCCACCAGCGAGCCGACGATGCGGTGGCCGAGCGCGCGCAGTTCCTCATCCGGATGCACCAGGTCCGGAACCTGGATCACGGTCATGCCGGCGGCCAGCGCCGCGCGCGTGCCGGCCGGTGAATCCTCCAGCGCCAGGCAACGCTCCGGCGCCTGGCCCAACCGCTGCGCGGCGAGCAGGTAGATGTCCGGCGCCGGCTTCGGCCGCGCCACATCACCGCTGGTGATCACCGCATCGAAGTACGGCAGCAGGCCGGCGGCGGCCAGCTTGCGGTTGGCACGCGGTTGCCGCGTGGTGGTCGCCACCGCACGCGGGATCGCGTGCGCCTTGAGCAGTTCCAGCAACGCCAGGATGCCCGGCCGCAGCGGCAGGCCGGTCTGCGTGCGCGCTTCATACAGCTCATGGCAACGCGCGGCCACGGCCTCGATCACGCCATCCTCGATGCCCTGCGCACGCAGCAGCGCGTGGGTGTCGCGGTCACCGAGGCCGACCATGCGCAGGAACACCGCCTCGTCCAGGCCCAGCCCGAACGCGTCGGCAGCCTCGCTCCAGCAGGCCAGCGAAACCCGCTCGCTGTCGATCATCAGGCCGTCCATGTCGAAGATGACGGCGTCGGGAAGGAACGGCAGCGCAGCGATGGCGGTCATGGAGCGAACAGCGTATCCAGGTCGGTGGAAGTGAGCTGCCGCCATTGGCCTTCGTCCAGCCCCTGCAGGTCCAGTCCGCCGACGCGACTGCGGTGCAGGGCCTGAACGTGATTGCCGGTGGCAGCAAACATGCGGCGTACCTGATGGTAACGGCCTTCGTGCAGCACCAGGCGCGCACGACGCGCATCCAGCACTTCGAGTTCAGCCGGCAGCAGGGGGGTCTTCTCCGACTCCAGCATCAGCGTGCCGCTGGCGAACAGCGCCACCTCGTCACCGCGCAGGTCGTCGCTCAGTTCGACTTCGTAGACCTTGGGCAGCTTCGACTTCGGCGAGATGATCCGGTGCAGCAGGCCACCATCGTCGGTCAACAGCAGCAGGCCGCTGGTCTCACGGTCAAGACGGCCGACCGTGGACAGCACCGGATCACGATCGCGGAAGCGCGGCGGCAGCAGGTCGTAGATCAGGCGACCGGTGTCCTTGGTCGAGCAGGTGTAGCCGGCCGGCTTGTGCAGCGCGATCGACAGCCCGACGGGCGGATCCAGTGGCTCGCCATCAACCCGGATGGCGTCATGCGGTACCTGGTCGTCGGCGTACAGCACCTCGCCGTCGGCATCGGTGACGCGGCCCTCGCGGAACATCCACTGCACCTGCTTGCGGCTGCCATAGCCCAGGTTGGCGATGTGCTTGACCAGTTTCATTGGCCCTTCCCCCTTCCCTTCACCGCTTCGACCAGCTTGAAGCCGTCGCGTTCGGCGACCACGCGCACCGCGCCGAAACTGTCGTTGAGGGTGTGCTCGTACGGCAGGTGGCGATTGGCCACCACGTACAGGCGCCCGCCCGGGCGCAGCGCCTGCGCGGCCACGGCGATGAAGCGCTGGCCGATGTCGGGGCGGTCGGCACGCGAGGGCGTGTGGAACGGCGGGTTGCTGATGATGACGTCGTAGCCCGGCTCGATGCCGGCAGTGACGTCGCGCCACAGGAAGCGCAGCGGCAACGGGCGCGGCGGCGGCGCCAGGTTCAGCTCGGCCAGCGCCAGTGCACGCTGCTCGGCTTCATACAGGTCCAGCGCGGTGATCTTCGGGCAACGCTCCAGCAGCTCGCGCGACAGGTAGCCATAGCCGGCACCGAGGTCGGCGGCACGCCCGGCGAGGTCGGCCGGCAGGTGTTCGGCCAGCAGCGCCGAGGCCGGGTCGATGCGGTCCCAGGCAAATACGCCCGGGCGGCTGAGGAAGCGACCGCCGACAATCGGGCGCACCGCATCCAGCGCCGACCAGCGCTTGGCCAGATCGGCATCCTGCTGGCCCTGCATCGGGGCGGTCCAGTACACGCGGCAGTGATTCTTGGTCAGGCTGCCGCCAAGGCCGGTCAGCTGCTTGAGGTCGCCCTCGCCCGAGCGTGCGCCCTCGTTGTTGGACTGGCAGGCGACGATACGGCCGCCTTCGGCGACCAGCGCCAGCGCGCGGGCGAACAGCGCACGGGCCTCTTCGCGCTGGCGCGGCGGCAGCACCAGCACCAGCGGGTAGCGGCCCTTGCCGGCCACGTCGTCCAGCTGCCCGCTTACGGTCCAGCCGGCGGCCTGCTGCAGCGGCTGCGCGAACGGCGCGAAGCTCTGCTCGCAATGCACCTCACGGTTGCCGGCCGCTTCGCGCAGCGGCCAGCCATCGCGGGCACGCAGGAAGGCCACGGGACCCTCCGGCCAGCGCAGGGCGCCTTGGGAGAACGGCAGGAACAGGGTCTGCAGGGGGGCGTCGTCGCTGGAGGCCATCGGCGCGGGTACTTCAAGCGTGAGGGCCGTCCATTGTACCGGCTTGGCCGGCCCGGCCCGGGCGGCCGTTTTGCGAAACCCGAACGGGGCCTTGATCCGACAGCAACAGTGGAACGTTCAGGGTAAAGGCTCCCCCCGGAAACCCAGGAGAACCTGCATGCGAGCCTTGTTCGTCGGTGGCGTGGTCGACAACAGTGAAATGGACCTGGAAGGCAGCCATCCGCCCGTGCATTACCCCGAGGACACCGGCGGCGGCCACTCGCGCTACCGGCTGCACCAGGTCGGCCACGGCAGCGATGGCAGCGTGGCCTACGCGGTCTATGGTGCGCCCGACCTGGCCGATGACGAGGTGGCCCGGGTTGCCGAGGAGCGCGCCTATGCGCGCCGGTTCGAAGCAACCCCGACCCTGTTCGAGCATTGAGCAACCGGTGAGATTGCCGGCGGCGTAGGCGGGACACCCCCTGTAGCGCCCGGGCCCAGGCTCGGGCGGCGGCACAGCCGGGCCACCCGCAGCCGAGCGCCGGCTCGGCTCTACAACACCTTTAGATGGCGCCGCCGGGCTGTCTAGAGCCTCGGCGGCAGCCGGCGGATGCTGGCGATCTCGTCCAGCCAGACATGGTGCTGCTGCACCGGCGTGTCGTAGTCATCCAGGCGCAGCTGGCCATTGCTGCCTTCATCGCCGGCCTCGTTGCGGTACTGCTGCACGGTCGGCTTCACCGCGACGGTGCCGAGCAGGCGACGACCATCCTGCAGGGTCAGTTCAACCTGCGTTTCGCCTTCCAGCTGCGGCAGCAGGGCTTCCAGGCGCGCAATCTGCGCCGGATCGGTGTGGATGCGGGGAGCTATGCGGGACATCGGCGACCTCCTGCCTGCAGGGTCGCCGATCGGCCGTGAATGCTCAGTGCAGCGCGCTGTCGGCGCGTGGCACCTGTACCTTGCGCACGGCGGCCACCAGCTGCGCCACCGAGTACGGCTTGGCCACATGCTCCTGGAAGCCCGATGCCAACGCGCGGCGGCGGTCATCGGCCCGTGCCAGCGCAGTCACCGCCACCGCGGGCAGGGTCGTGGCATCCACGCCCATGTCCTCGCGCAGCGTGCGCACCAGCCCATAGCCATCCATGCCGGGCATGCCGATGTCGGTGAGCATCACGTGGTACTGCAGATGACCGGTATCAGCCAGCAGTGCCAGCGCCTCGCCGGCCGAACTGGCCGCCGATACGCTGGCGCCCTGCTCTTCCAGCATGCGCCGCAGGTATTCCAGCACTTCCGGCTGGTCTTCCACCGCCAGTACGTGCATGCCGCGCAGCGGATACGGCTCGACCACCACCGGTTCCAGGATCGGCCCGCTGATCACTTCGCGCAGCGGCCGCCGCTCGGCATCGGGAATGTGCTTGGGCAGGCGCACGGTGAAGGTGGCACCGTGGCCGTGCCCTTCACTGGCTGCGGTGACCGTGCCGCCATGCAGCTCGACCAGCTGCTGCACGATCGCCAGGCCCAGACCAAGGCCGCCATGCCGGCGCGTGGTGGTGCCGTCGGCCTGGCGGAAGCGGCTGAACAGATGATGGAGGAATTCAGGCGCAATGCCGTCACCGGTGTCGCGCACGGTGATCACCCAGTGGTTGCCATCCGACTGCAGTTGCAGGTCGATGCGGCCTTCGGCCGGGGTGAACTTGATCGCGTTCGAGAGCAGGTTCCAGAACACCTGCTGCAGCCGGGTCGCATCGCCCAGCACCAGGCTGGGCTGCTCCGGCAGCTGCAGGTGCACGTCCAGCGCCTTGCCTTCGGCGACCAGTTCCTGCGCGCCGATGGCCTCGCCCAGCAATCCGCGCAGGTCCAGTACTTCCACTTCCAGCTGCACTTTGCCCAGCAGCATGCTGCTGAGGTCGAGCATGTCCGAGATCAGCCGCTTCTGCGCACCGGCGCTGTTGGCGATCACGTTCAGCCCCTTGTACAGCGGGCTGGTGTTGTCCACCCGCTGCAGCAGCAGTTCGCTCCAACCGAGGATGGTGGTCAGCGGGGTGCGCAGCTCATGCGACAGCGTGGCGAGGAATTCGTCCTTCAGCCGCGCCATGTTCTCGGCGGCACTGCGCGCCGCGCGCTCGGACTGCAGCAGTTCCTCGCGGGCCAGTTCGATCTCGCGGCGTTCGGTCACGTCCGGGCTGCTGCCGGCCAGGCCGATGAAGCGGCCCATGCGCGAGAAGCGCGGGCGTGCGTTCATCTCCAGCCAGCGCCACTGCCCATCGGCACGCCGTGCCCGCACCAGCGCATGCATCGAGCGCTGCGCCTTCAACGCCTCCTGCAGTTCGTACTCGAACACCGAGGCATCGTCCGGATGCACCAGCCCGCGCCAGACATCTTCCGGCACGCGGGTCTCGTCGCCGCCGAAGAACTCGCTGAAGGCGCTGTTGACGAAGCGGGCATGGCCGCGCTCATCGAGCACCCACACCGGCATCGGCAGGCCATCGGCGAGCGCGCTGAAACGGGCTTCGCTCTCGCCCAGCTCCACTTCCATCTGCTTGCGCGCGGTGATGTCGAAGAACAGGATGCCGACCTTGTCTTCACCCGGCCGCCCCACGCGTACCGCGTCGACCGCGAACGAGCGGCCCAGCGCGCGTGCTTCCATCTCGAACTGCGCCGGGCGGCCGCTGCGTGCGACCTCGCCGTAGATGCGGAACCAGTCTTCCTCGTGGTGCGGCTGCAGCAGGCTCATGTGCTGGCCCCGCGCGTCCTTCAGCCCGGTATGACGCTCGAACGCGTCGTTGACCTCGATGAAACGATAGTCCACCGCGCGATCGCCTTCGAACAGCACCTGGATCACGCAGAAACCGGCGTTGATGCGCTCAAGCACGCCATGATGCAGGTCGGGTTCGGGCGCCGGCACCATCATCGGTGGGCGCTCCACTAGGGGCGGCAGTGTGGACAAGGGCGTCTGGAACGGGCCGGATTGGAGGCACAGCATCTTCCAGAGAGCGTATTCACAGCGTCAAGCGCCGTCAGTCATGGTTGACGACGATGAATTGGCGGCAACCACGTTCGCGCATGTCGCATTCGGCCGTTGCGGTCCCCCGCGGCCGGGATCACACTCGAACCGAGATCAACATCGTCCCCACCGAGGGACGCAGGAGACCGTCATGAAAGTCTCACGTGCTGGCACCCTGCTGCTGGCCGCCGTCCTCGCGGCCGGCACCGCCACGGCCGCGCCGCGCACCGTGACCGATCCGCAGGCCCCCCGTGCGCTGCCGGCCGATGGCCCGGTGAGCGTGAAATGGGATGATCCGGCCAAGTTCACCGAGATCCGCCAGAGTGGCAACCGTTTCGAGGCTGAGCGCGGTGATTGGGTGCAGCAGATCGCACGCTACCTGCAGACCACCGCCGCCAAGCCGCTGCAGCCCGGGCAGACCCTGGATGTGACCCTGGTCGACATCAAGCGTGCCGGCGACTACGAGCCGTGGCACGGCCCGCGCGGGCGTGACATCCGGGTCCTGCGTGACATCTATCCGCCGCGCATCAGCCTGCAGTACACGCTGAAGGACGCCAGTGGCCGCATTGTCAGCGAGGGCGATGCGCGCCTCAGCGACTCGGGCTATCTGCAGGGCAGTGGCCTGCTGACCGACAGCGATCCGCTGCGCTACGAGAAGCGCCTGATCAATGACTGGGTCAAGCGCCAGCTGACCAGCCAGGCGACCGCCGCTCGCTGAACCCGGGCCAGGTGCCGACCCAGGTCGGCAGCTACCAGAGCCACGTACGGCCAGCCCACCAACGGTAGGTGTCGACCCTGGTCGACACCCATTCACAGCGCCGACCAAGGCCGGCGGTGTTCGGTCAGTCCTGATAGACCCTGGCCACGCGCTTGACCGCGCACGGCAGCTGGTACGCACTCACACCGCAACGCGGCGCCAGTTCGGCAAGGGTCGGTGCATGGCCCCACAGCTCCACCACGCTGCCGATGCCGGCCTGCGGATGCGCGGTCAGGTCCACGGTCAGCATGTCCATCGACACACGCCCGATCAGCACACCGGGTTGGCCGTCGATCAGCACCGGGGTGCCGTTCGGCGCGAACTGCGGATAGCCATCGGCGTAACCCAGCGCCACCACGCCCACCCGGGTGCGCGCCTTGGACACGAAGCGGGCGCCGTAGCCGACCGGTTCACCGGCCTCGATCCAGCGCTCGGCGATCACCCTGGACTGCATCGTCATCACCGGGCGCAGGCGCGCGGTGATCTGCGAGTTCTCAGGCAGCGGGTTGGCGCCGTACAGCATCAGGCCGGGACGCACCCAGTCGCTGCGTACGTCCGGCCAGCCCAGCAGGGCCGGTGAATTGCACACGCTGGTCTCGCCTTCCAGCCCATCGATGGCACGCGCGAAGGTCGCGGCCTGTTCGTGGGTGCGTTCGCTGTCCAGCTCGTCGGCGCGCGCCAGATGGGTCATCAGCACGATGCGTTCGACCTGCGGCAGGGCCGACAGGCGCGCATGCGCAGCGCGGAATCCCTCCACGTCCAGGCCGAGCCGGTGCATGCCACTGTCCAGCTTCAGCCACACCGTCAGCGGGCGCGGGCTGTCGAAGCTGGCGAGCGCCTCCAGCTGCCACGGCGAACCCACCGCGAACCAGAAATCGTGCTCGGCCACCAGCGCCATGTCGCTGGGCTCGAAGATACCTTCCAGCAGCAGGATCGGCGCACGGATGCCCGCCTGGCGCAGCTCCAGCGCTTCTTCGATGGTGGCCACGCCGAAGCCGTCGGCCTCGTCTTCCAACGCCTGCGCGCAGCGCACCGCGCCGTGGCCGTAGGCATCGGCCTTGATGATGGCCAGGGCCTTGCCACCGCCCAGTTCACGGGCGAGCCGGTAGTTGCTGCGCAGGGCGCCCAGATCGATCAGCGCGCGGGCAGGACGCATGTGCGGTTCTCATGTTGCGGCGCGTGACCGTACTGGCCATAGCGGAAAATATCCAGGCCTTCGGTGCTGATCTGCGGCTGGCGCGCGCTCATCAGGTCGGCCAGGTAGCGGCCCGAACCACAGGCCATGGTCCAGCCCAGGGTGCCGTGGCCGGTATTGAGGTACAGGTTGCGGAACGGCGTGGCGCCAATCACCGGCGTACCGTCCGGCGTGGCCGGGCGCAGGCCGGTCCAGAACTGCGCGCGCGACAGGTCACCGCCCTTCGGGTACAGGTCGCTGACCACCAGTTCCAGGGTTTCGCGGCGGCGCTGCGACAACGACAGGTCGAAGCCGGCCACTTCGGCCATGCCGCCGACGCGGATGCGGTCGTCGAAACGGGTGACCGCTACCTTGTAGCTCTCGTCGAGGATGGTCGAGGTCGGTGCCATCGCCGGATCGGTGATCGGCAGGGTCAGCGAGTAGCCCTTCAGCGGGTACACCGGAAGGCGCATGCCCAGCGGCGCCACCAGCGCCGGCGAGTAGCTGCCCAGCGCGACCACGAAGCGGTCGGCGGTTTCCAGCTTGCCGTCGATGCGTACGCCGCTGATGCGGTCGCCGTCGAACTCCAGGCCGGTGATGTCCTGGTCGAAACGGAATTCGACGCCGGCGTCCACGCACATCTGCGCCAGGCGGCGGGTGAACAGCTGGCAATCGCCGGTCTGGTCGCGCGGCAGGCGCAGCGCGCCGACCAGGCCATCAACGTGCGCCAGCGCGGGCTCGGCCTGGATGATGCCGGCACGGTCGAGCACCTCGTACGGCACGCCGTACTGGGCCAGGATCTCGATGTCCTGCGCCGAGGCATCCAGCTGCTGCTGGGTGCGGAACAGCTGGGTGGTACCCAGGTCGCGGCCTTCGAACTCGATGCCGACCTGCGCGCGCAGCTCGTTCAGGCAGTCGCGGCTGTACTCGGACATGCGCACCATGCGCGCCTTGTTGATCGCGTAGCGCTCGTGGGTGCAGTTGCGCAGCATCTGCCACAGCCAGCGGTACTGGGCCAGGTCCATGCCCGGGCGGATCGCCAGCGGCGCATGCTTCTCGAACAGCCAGCCGATCGCCTTCTTCGGCACGCCCGGGGCCGCCCACGGCGAGGTGTAGCCGAACGACAGCTGGCCGGCGTTGGCAAAGCTGGTCTCCAGCGCCGGGCCGGGCTGGCGGTCGATGACCGTGACTTCAAACCCGGCCTGTCGCAGGTACCAGGCACTGGTGGTGCCGATCACGCCGCTGCCGAGAACTAGGACTCGCATGGGACTTCTCCAACCCGATCATTCCCTGCACTGGAGCGTGCCGGGACCATAATTGGGGAAGTATAGACAGCCGATACCAGTTGATTTGCCTGTTTTGAAATCAACCGGCAGGATGTTCTCCTGCAATTCATTCCCCAAGGTTGACGGCCATGGCCACCCGAACCCGCGAACTGGACAAGATCGACCGCAAGATCCTGCGCATCCTGCAGGCCGAGGGCCGCATCTCCTTCACCGAACTGGGCGAGCGGGTCGGCCTGTCCACCACGCCGTGCACCGAACGCGTGCGGCGGCTGGAGCGCGAGGCGGTGATCACCGGCTACCACGCCCACCTGGACCCGGCGGCGGTAAAGGCCAGCCTGCTGGTGTTCGTGGAGATCAGCCTGGCCTACAAGTCCGGCGACATCTTCGAGGAATTCCGGCGCGCGGCGCTGAAACTGCCCAACGTGCTGGAGTGCCATCTGGTGTCGGGCGACTTCGACTATCTGCTGAAGGCACGCATCAGCGAGATGGCGTCCTATCGCAAGCTGCTTGGCAGCACCCTGCTGACGCTGCCGCATGTACGTGAGTCGAAGAGCTACATCGTGATGGAAGAGGTGAAGGAAACGCTGAGCCTGCCGATTCCGGATTGAAGCCGGGACCAAACGGGGTCAGAGCCCGCAGTTCGGGATCCGACCCCAGTGCGCTGGATCGGGGTCAGACCCCGCGCAGCGGGCTCTGACCCCGGGGCCGCCACCTCAGCGCTGCTGCGGGTGTTTCTGCGAGCGCTGATCCTGCTGCTTGCCGCCCTTGTGCGGCTGCTGCGGATCCATCTGCTGCTGCTGTTGCTGTTGCTGCTGCTGTTGCGGGTTGCGGCCCTGCGGTTCCTTGCCGGGATGACGGTTCTGCTGGTTTTTCATGATCGCGATCCAGTGGACGAAGGACATGCGGCGGCGGAATGCCGGCGCAGGGCCACGGTGGTCCCGGATCGGTTAATCGCAGGCGAAAAAGCAGTGAGCGGGCAGCCATCGTTTTCCGGCGTTCAGCTGGGGCGCCGCGCCCATCCCGGCCTCAGCGCTTGATCTGCTGGCCATCGCCACTGGGCACGCTGTCGTAGTAGCGGCCGGTGCGCGAGTCGAACACGCGGTTGGGACCGGCCGGGCGCACGCCGGGAACGATGCGCCCGTTGCGGTCATAGACCTTGTCGGCCGGTTTCGGCACCGCGGCCGGTGCGATCCGGGCCGGGCCGGTGGACTTGATCGGCTGCGCCGGCTGCGGCGACGGCAGCACCTGCGGCTGCGGACGCGCCGCCTGCGGGGGTGGTGCCACCGGCGGCGGCGCCACGGTGGTCGCGCTGCGGGTCGCGGTCGGGTCGGCAGTAGGCACCTGGGCCAGCGCCAGCGCGGGCAACAGGGCCATCAACAGCAGGGACAAGGTCGGTTTCATGGCACGCTCCGGCGTGGATCGCATTCACCTTGCGCCCGCGCCTGTGTGCCGCCCATGAACGGCCATCACACTTGCAAGGGGGCGCCAGCACCCCCACGTTTGCCGGCATCCCCAGGCCATCGACCCCACGGAGAGCCGGCATGACTGCCTTCGACCTGACGCCCCCCACCGCCACCCAGACCGAGGCGCTGGTCGCCGGGCTCAGCAGCGAGGAACGCCGCGTGCTGCTGCAGCACGGTACCGAGGCGCCGTTCTGCGGCGTGTTCCTCGACAACAAGCGCGAGGGCGTCTACTGCTGCCGGCTGTGCGCGCTGCCGCTGTTCCGCTCCAGCACCAAGTTCGATTCCGGTACCGGCTGGCCCAGCTTCTTCGCTCCGTTCGACCCGGCGCACGTGCGCGAGATCCGCGATACCAGCCACGGCATGGTCCGCACCGAGATCACCTGTGCGCGCTGCGGCAGCCACCTGGGCCACGTGTTCCCGGACGGTCCGCCGCCGACCTACGAGCGCCACTGCCTGAACTCCGTCTCACTTTCGTTCACCGGCAATGGCGAGCCGTGGCCCGATCCCCTGCAGCGCGGCGGCGCGGAAGCCGGTGTAGCGGGCTGAAAGCCCCGCTGACCGATTTCACAGAATTCCCTCTTCAGAAATGCGCTCGACGGGCCGACAAGGAGATATCCCCTCTCCTTGCGTCGCGCCATGCTCATCATCGTTGGATTCCTGGTCGTCATCATCAGCGTGATCGGGGGCTACCTCGGTGCCCACGGCCGCCTGGGTGCCCTCTGGCAGCCCTATGAGCTGGTCATCATCGGCGGCGCCGCGCTCGGCGCCTTCCTGGTCGGCACTCCGGCCAAGACGGTCAAGCAGACCCTGCAGGCCATGGTCGGCGTGTTCAAGGGCCCGCGCTACAAGCAGCAGGACTACATCGATGTGCTCAGCCTGCTCTACGAACTGCTCAACAAGGCCCGCCGCGAAGGCTTCATGGCGCTGGAAGACCATGTCGAGCGGCCGGCCGAGAGCGCGCTGTTCAGCAACTATCCCAAGGTGCAGGCCGACCACCACCTGATCGACTTCATCACCGACTGCCTGCGCCTGATGATCGGCAGCAACATCGAGCCGCACGAGCTGGAACCGCTGCTGGAACTGGAGCTGGAAAAGCACCACGCCGAGGCCATGGCGCCGTCGCAGGTGCTGACCAAGGTCGCCGACGGACTTCCCGGTTTCGGCATCGTCGCGGCGGTGCTGGGCATCGTCATCACCATGGGCTCGATCGGCGGCGACATCGTCGAGGTTGGCGGCCACGTGGCCGGCGCGCTGGTCGGCACCTTCCTCGGCATCCTGCTCGGTTACGGCTTCGTCGGCCCGATGGCGGCCGCGATGGAAGCCCGCGCCGAGCAGGACAGCCGCATCTACGAATCGGTGAAGACCGCCCTGCTCGCCTGCCTGCGCGGCTACAACCCGAAGATCGCGCTGGAGTTCGCCCGCAAGACGCTGCCGTCGAACGTGCGCCCGGCCTTCTCCGATTTCGAGCAGCACCTGAAGACGGTCAAGTAAGCCATGGCCGAGAACAAGCCCACCGTCATCGTCCGCCGGGTCAAGAAGGCCGGCCACGCCGCCCACCACGGCGGCTCGTGGAAGGTGGCCTATGCCGACTTCGTGACCGCGATGATGGCCTTCTTCCTGGTGCTGTGGCTGATGGCCACCACCAACAAGAACGACCGCGCGGCCATTTCCGAGTACTTCCGCAACCCCAGCCCGCTGAGCGGGCAGAACGCCACGCCGGCGCCCGGCATGGCCGGTCCGGGCGGTGCCAGCACCTCGATGATCAAGCTCGGCGGCGCCACCGATGTCTCGCGCGGCAACAGCAACGATCCCTTCCAGAACCAGAAGGAAGCCGTGCCGCAGCCGGTGGACCAGCAGCAGCGCGACAAGCAGCAGCTGGAAGCGCTGATGAAGGAACTGCAGGAAGCGATCAGCAGGAGCCAGGCGCTGGAGCCGTTCAAGGACCAGCTGCTGCTGGACCTGACCCCGGAAGGCCTGCGCATCCAGATCGTGGACAAGCAGAACCGGCCGATGTTCGATCTCGGCAGCGCCACGCTGAAGCCGTACACGCAGCAGATCCTGCACGAGCTGGCCGAATACCTGAACCATGTGCCGAACCGGATCAGCCTGACCGGCCACACCGACATCACCGCCTACTCGGCCGCCCGTGGCTACGGTAACTGGGAGCTGAGCGCGGACCGTGCCAATGCCGCGCGGCGTGCCCTGGTCGATGGCGGCCTGGATGACAGCAAGATCACCCGCGTGGTCGGCCTGTCCTCGTCGGTGCTGTTCGACAAGGGCGATCCGCAGAACCCGATCAACCGCCGCATCAGCATCGTGGTGATGACCAAGGCCGCCGAGGAGGCCGCGCTGGCCGGTGCCGGCCCGCAGGTGGGGCTGTCGGCCCCGACTGCCGACCCGGACGTGCAGGCCGCACAGGGCCAGGCACCGGCCGAAGCCACCGCCCCGGCGGTGGCGCGCTGAACACCCGGCCGGGTGGGCTCTCTAGTGGGGTCGGATCCCTTTCCACAGGAAAGGGATCTGACCCCATCAGGCGACCCCATCAGGCGCCCTCATTGGCGCTACCGGTACAATGGCGGTCTTTCCTTTTCCAGGTGACCCCACCCCATGTCCCAGTCCTCCAAGGCCAAGCGCGACAAGCGCAAGAAGCAGCAGGGCAAGCGCCCGTTCCTCCGCCTGAACGCCCAGCAGCAGGTGCAGAACCACGCCGTGCTGACCAACGAAGACGGCCAGGTGGTCGCGGCCATCGGCCTGCAGGGCCGTGAGTGGCTGCTGGCCATCGGCGGCCAGACCATGGGCAACGCCGAGAACCCGGTGCCGATGCTGGCCATGCTCAAGCACCTGGCCAACGTGCAGGAGAAGGAAGGCCGCAAGGTCAACCTGGAATACTCCGAGCTGCTGCAGAAGCTGCTGGACACCCTGGCTGCCGAGTCCGGCCAGACCGCCGACGAGTACCTGGCCAAGCTGGTCGCCGAATTCGAAGGCGTCGAAGCCGAAGAAGGCGAAGAAGGCGAAGCTGCCGAGGGCGAGGTTGCCGAAGAAGCCGCTACCGAGGCTGCCCCGGCCGCTGACAGCGACAGCAAGCCGCAGGCCTGAACCGGCCCCGGCGGTGACGGTCTACGTCGATGACGCGGTGCATGCCTGGCGCGGACAGCGCTGGGCGCACCTGATGGCCGACACCCTGGCCGAGCTGCACGCGATGGCGGCGCAGCTCGGCATTCCACCGCGAGCCTTCCAGAACAAGGCCAGCGGCGCCCACTACGATGTCACCACCGAGCTGCGCGCGCAGGCGATCGCGCTCGGTGCACGGGCGATTTCCCGGCACGCCGACCGCGTGCTGGTCAAAGCGGTGATCGCCAACGCCCGCGCGCAGTACCGGCCATAGGCCCGGCTGCCGTTTGCCTCCTGCAGGACCTGCTCTACGCGGAATGCAGCCGAGCGTAGGCTCGGCTCTACACGGCAACGGAATCAGCCGAGCGTGGGCTCGGCTCTACAGGCCCGCTCAGAACGGGTCGCTGCCCAGCCGCACTTCCACGTTCAGCAGCGAGCACAGCGCCAGCATCGCGTCGTCATCGCGGGTCAACGCCATCCAGCCGGTGAAGCCGTCGCTGCCCGCATCCACGCTCCACAGCGTGTAGTTGTGCTCGCGCAGGCGATCGAAGGCGGTGGACATCAGCTGCACGCCGTCCAGGTCTTCGGTGAAGTCCTCATCGTCGAGGTCGCCACCCCAGTCCAGCTGCAGGTTGAAGCGCGCCGACAGCTCGTTCACCGCGGAAACCAGCGTCTCCAGGTCGTCGCGCTCGACCTCGAAGCCCGACTGCCAGGCGATGGCCGTGAACAGCGACGGCAGCCAGTCGGCATCGGCCTCCAGCGGCTCACCGGCCTCGGCCAGCAGCTCGCGCCAGCGGTTGAACTGCTGCAGGGCCAGTTCCTCGTCGCCCGGGTTGATCAGCACCAGCAGGTTCCAGACCCGTGCCTCGAAGCCCTCCTCGTCGAAGTCGTGGATGTCTTCCTCGAAGTCGAAATAGTCGCTGTTGTCGGGCATGGCGGAACTTCCTCTGGGGCAGGCCGGCATTCTACGGTTTATCCTGTGCCGCTGAAGCCGGCCTTGGTGGCCGTCACTGTGAATGAAGCGATGAGCGATACCCCTCCCGACCACCTGGCGATCAACCCGGCCAGTCCCTTCCATGATGCGCAGGCGCTGGAGCGCGGCGTCGGCGTGCGTTTCAACGACGTCGAGCGCGACAATGTCGAGGAATACTCGGTCAGCGAAGGCTGGATCCGCGTGCAGGCCGGCAAGGCCCGCGACCGTCGCGGCAACCCGATGACCATCAAGGTCAAGGGCAAGGTCGAAGTGTATTTCCTGGAGCAGAAGCCGGAATAAGCGCGGCTCCCGGATGCTGGGGTCAGATCGCTTTCCTGCGGAAAGGGATCTGGCCCCGATCGACGGCGCCCGACCGCAGCGTCACTCGCGTTTGCGCGATTCCAGCAGGTCCAGGTTGCGGATCAGGCGCCGCGAGATCTCATCGGAGATCACCCCGCGCCGGGTCAGCCGGAACAGTTCCTCACGCTCGGCATTGAGGCCGGCACTGCGCAGCTGGCGATAGCCCAGTTCCATGCGCCGCACCTTCTCCGGGTCCACGTCGGGCCCGTCGTTGTCCTTCTCCAGGTGACGCTGGTACAGCAGGCTCACCCGCGAGGCGGCATCGTTGTACAGCTGCACGTTCTCGGTGTTCTGGTTCATCACCAGCTGCTGGCGCATGCGCTCGACCCCGGCCAGCGCGGCCTTGGACGACAGCCGGCGTGCCAGGTCCTCTTCCTTGCGCTCGCCCGAATCGGCCGGCAGCTGCAGGCCCTTCAGCAACTGCGGCAGCGCGATGCTGGCGCCGAGCAGCGAGAACAGGATCACCGAAGCGGCCAGGAAGATCACCAGGTCACGCGCCGGGAACGCACTGCCATCGGGCAGGAACAGCGGCAGGGTCAACACACCGGCCAGGGTGATCGCACCGCGCACGCCGGCCACCGAGGTCGCCACCACGATGCGCCAGTTCGGCGCCTCGCCACGCTCCAGGCCCCTGCGGCGCGCGCGCAGCAGGTTCCAGCGCAGCGACAGCCATACCCACAGCAGGCGCAGCACGACCAGTGCCAGGTTGATCACCACCACGTACACCAGCAGCCACCAGGCCGACTGGTGGCCGCTCTCGTTCATGGTGGTGGTGGCACGTTCGACGATGCCCGGCAGCTGCTCGCCCAGCAGCACGAACATGATGCCGTTGAAGCTGAACTGCAGCATGTTCCAGACCCCGGCGCGCTGCACGCGCATGCTGCCGGAGACGCGACCGGTCAACTCGACGTAGCTCATCGCGATGCCGGCGGCGACCGCGGCGAGGATGCCCGAGGCATGGATTTCTTCGGCCAGCAGGTAAGCCGCGAACGGGATCAACAGGTTGACCAGCATCGCCGCACCCGGCTCCTCGCCGAACCGGCGCCACAGCCAGCGCTGGAAGGTCGAGACGCCCAGGGTGACCGCCACGCCCACCGCCAGGCCGGCTACCGCCACCCATACGAAGGTCAGCGAGGCGGTGGCCAGCGAGAAGGTGCCGGTCATCACCGCTGCCACCGCAAAGCGGAAGCAGACCAGGCCCGAGGCATCGTTGAGCAGCGACTCGCCTTCCAGGATGTGCATCAGGCGCTTCGGGATCGGCGCCTTGGAGGCGATCGCACCGACGGCCACCGGGTCGGTCGGCGACACGATCGCGGCCAGCGCGAAGCACACCGCCAGCGGCATCACCGGAATCAGCCAGTGGATCAGGAAGCCGGCCCCCACCACGGTGAACACCACCAGGCCGAACGCCAGCTCGAGGATCGCGCCCTTGTCGCGGAACAGGCCCTGCTTGGGGATGCGCCAGCCATCGAGGAACAGCAGCGGCGGCAGGAACAGCAGGAAGAACACTTCCGGCTCCAGCGCGTGGCCGCGGTTGAACACACCGGCGATCACCGCGCCCAGCCCGATCTGCACCAGCGGCAGCGGCAACGAGAACGGCAGGACGCGAACCAGGTAGCCGCTGGCGACAACGGCCACCAGCATCGCCAGGACGACTTCAATGGTATGCATGCTTCTTCCAGGAAGCGGCGCGCGGGGAGACTCGAGAGCCAGCGCCGGAAACCCGGAAAAAACTACCACACGCGGCCACGCCCGCGACGCCGGCAATGGCCGCGCGTCAGCCCCGGCTCATGCCCCGTCGAAGCGGTACAGGTCCATCGCAAGGAAGCCGGCATCGATACCGGCATCGATGCGGCGCGCACCGAAGCCGCCCTCGCCGGCCGCGCCCATCGCGAAGAACAGCGGCAGCAGGTGCTCGTCGGTCGGGTGCGCACGCTCGGCGAACGGCGCCTGCCGGCGGTAGTCGAACAGGGCCTGGCGGTCATCGGCGGCCAGGCGCTGCTCCACCCATTCAATGAAGGGCCGCACGTACGGCGCTTCCTTGCCGTCCTGGTAGTCGCCCCAGTCGTGCAGGTTGTGGGTGATGCTGCCCGAACCGACCAGCAGCACGCCCTGCTCGCGCAGCGGCGCCAGCGCACGGCCCAGCGCGAACTGGTGCTCGGGGCCGAGCAGCGGCTGGATCGACACCGGTACCACCGGAATGTCGGCCTGCGGGCGCAGCAGCCGCAGCGGCACCCACGCACCATGGTCGAGGCCACGCTGCGGGTCGAGCGCCACCGGCAGGCCGGCGGCGGCAATGCGGCCGGCCACCTCTTCGGCCAGCGCCGGATCCCCCGGCGCCGGGTACTGCAGCTCGAACAACGCGCGCGGGAAGCCACCAAAGTCATGGATGGTCGGCGGCTGCGGGTGCGCACCGACCAGAGGTTGCCGGCCCAGCCAGTGCGCCGATGCCATCACGATGGCGCGTGGCGTGGGCAGGTCGCGCGCCAGTTCGGCCAGGCGCACGCCGACCTGGCCCGGATGCAGGGCGGTCATCGGTGAACCATGCGAGATGTACAGCGAAGGCAGGCGGGACATGGAATTCTCCAGTTGCAGGATCAGCCGGCGATCAGCGCGAACGCAGGGTCCACTTGCCATCGCCGAGCAGGAACAGCACCACCAGCGCCAGCGCCCAGAAGGCCGGGTATTCCCAGCCGCCACCGGCGTTGGCGAAACCGAAGCCGTTGGCACCGTGCACGGTGACGATGGTGCCCAGCAGCAGCGGCACCCCGACCAGGCCCACCCAGCGGGCGTAGATGCCGAGCAGCAGCGCGGCGCTGATCACCAGCTCGACGCCGAGGGTGAGATAGCCGAGCACGCCGGGCAGGCCCAGCGATTCGAAGAAGGCGGCGGTACCGGCCGGGGTGAACACCAGCAGCTTGGTCAGCGCATGGACCAGGAACAGCACGCCCAGGGCCAGGCGCAGCAGGGTGGCACCATACGGGGCCAGCGGCGAAACAGGAGTGGTCGAGGTGGGCATGGGGAGGCACCTTGAAGGGAGTGGGCACAGGTTATTGCGCCTTCACAGGCTGATAAATACGATCGATTGACCGTATTTATTTCAAAAGGCGCAACAATGGACACTCTTGAGGCGATGCGCGTGTTCGTGGCGGTGGTCGAGCGCAACGGCTTCAGTGCGGCCGCGCAGGCGCTGGACCTGTCCACCGCTGGCGTCACCCGCCAGGTCGCCGCCCTGGAGAAGCGCCTCTCCACCCGTCTGCTCCACCGCACCACACGCCGGGTCAGCCCGACCAGTGCCGGTGCTGCCTATTACGCCCAGTGCGTACGCCTGCTGGCCGAGTTCGATGCGCTGGAGGCCAGCATCGGCGCACAGGCGCTGGAGCCCTCCGGCACGCTGCGCATCAACGCCCCGGTCAGCTGGGGCATCGCCCGCCTTGGCCCGCTGCTGGCCAGCTACCGCGAGCGCTTCCCGCAGGTGGAACTGGACCTGGCCCTGTCCGACCGCCTGGTGGACATGGTCGAAGAGGGCTATGACGTGGCCATCCGCATCACCCGCGAGCCCAGCCCCGCGCTGATCGCACGCCGCCTGGGCGAATCGCGGGTGAGCCTGTGCGCAGCGCCGTCCTACCTGGCCACGCATGGCACGCCGCAGACCCCGCAGGAACTGCAGGACCATGCCTGCCTGAGCTACAGCTACTGGGCCGCTGGCGACCATTGGCCGCTGCAGGGGCCGGGAGGTGAAGTGAAGGTCGCGGTGAGCAGCCTGCTGCACGCCAACAACGGCGACGTGCTGCGCGAAGCCGCGATCGCCGGCATGGGCGTGATCCTGCAGCCGGATTTCCTGCTGCAGGACGCCCTGGCCGATGGCCGCCTGGTGCGCATCCTGCCGCACTGGGAGGCCTCGCCGATCGGGATCTTCGCGGTCTACACCAGCCGCAGCCACCTGGCACCGAAGGTGCGCAGCTTCATCGACCACCTGGTGGATGCCGGGCTGTAGCCGAGCCCGGCGCCTGCCGGTAGTGCCGGCCGCTGGCCGGCAATCAGGCACATCCCGGTCCTGGGCGAATGCCGGCCAGCGGCCGGCACTACCACTTAGGCGGCAACCTCATCCAACGCGTCGATGATCCGTTCCAGCGGCGCCGGCCGTCCCAGCAGGTAGCCCTGCACCTGGTCGCAGCCATGCGCGGCCAGCCAATCGAGCTGCCCCGGCGTCTCCACGCCCTCGGCAATGATGGTCAGCCCCATGCTGTGGCCCAGCGACAGCAGCGCGCGACAGATCGAGGCGTTGCGCGGGTTGGTCTCCACGTCCGCGACGAAGCTGCGGTCGATCTTGAGGATGTCCAGCGGCAGGTGCTGCAGGTAGGACATGCTCGAGTAACCGGTGCCGAAGTCATCCAGCGACACGCTGATGCCCTGTTCGTGCAGGCGCTGCATGGTCTGCATCGCCTGTGCCGGCTTGCGCATCAGGCTGCTCTCGGTCAGCTCCACGTGCAGTGCGCCGCGGGCCAGGCCGAACTCCTGCTGGGCGCGGGTGAACTCGGCCACCAGGTCGCTGTTGAAGAACTGCACCGCCGACACGTTCACCGCAATCGGCAACTCGCCCCAACCGGCCTCGACCAGGCGGCGCTGCGCCTTGGCCGCGGCGCGGATGACCCAGCGGCCCAGCGCCAGGATCAGCCCGGTGTCCTCGCACAGCTGGATGAACTCGTTCGGCGGAATGAAGCTGCCATCGGCCTGCGGCCAGCGCAGCAGGGCTTCCAGCGCCGCCGGACTGCCGTCGCTGGCATGCCGGATCGGCTGGAAATACAGCTGGAACTCGTTGTCGATGGCGGCATGGATGCGCCCGGCCAGGCGCAGGCGATCGGCCAACCGCGTGGTCACCGCCGCATCGAACCAGACCACCACGTTGCCCTCGGCGCGTGCGGCATGCGCCGCCTGCGCGGCCATGCCGATCACCTGCTCGGCAGTGTGGCCATCACCCGCCACGTGCACGGCCACGCCGATGCGCGGCTCGAACTGATGCAGTGAATCCTTGCCACGCATCGGCGCCGATACGATCTGCAGCAGGTCATCCAGCACGCGCTGGGTATCGTGTTCGGCACCGATGGCGAACACGAAGTCCTCGGCCGGCTGGAAGGCCAGCGTGCCGCAGCGCGCGCCCAGCCCGCCGAGCCGGGTCGCCATCGACTGCAGCACCGCATCGCCGATCTCGCGGCCCAGCGTATCGGCCACCAGCTGCAGCCCCCGCAGCTGCACGAAGGCAATGGTGTAGCCATCGTCCTGCTCGTCCAGCTGCTCGGTCAGCGCACGTACGTTGAGCAGGCCGGTGGCCGGGTTGTGCCGCGCCTGGTAGGCCAGGTCGCGCTCGTAGGCCAGGCGCTCGCTGACATCCTCGGCCAGCACCAGGCAGGCCGGCTGGCCATCGAAATCGAGTTTGGAAAGATGCGCGCGTACTTCGAACACGCTGCCGTCCTTGCGCCGGTGCAGGCGCACGGTGGCGTCCTGCAGCTCACCGACACGCGCCTTGGCAATCGCCCCCTTCACCTCGTCCCAGCCTTCGCGCGGACGGATGTCGAGAATGCTCATCGCCAGGAATTCCTCGCGGCTGTAGCCGTACTGGCGTACCGCGGCGTCGTTGACCTCGATGAAGCGCAGCGTGTCCGGGTCGAACACCCAGAACGGCGCCGGGTTGCGATCGAACAGCAGGCGGAAGCGGCGCTCCACTTCGCTCATCTGCTCGCGGGCCTGGTAGCGCTCGGTCAGGTCGCTCAAGGCGCCGATCATGCGCCGTTCGCTGTCGGCCATCTCCACCCGCTGCCCGCGCGCACCCACCCAGCGCACCTGGCCACCGGGCAGCACCAGGCGGAATATCTCGTCGAGCACCGCGCCACCGGCAAAGGCCTGGTCGAAGGCCTGCTGCAGCCGTGCCGCATCATCGCGGTGCACGCGCGCGAAGAAGTCGGCCACCGGCAATGCGTCGGTCTGCACGCCGAAGATCTCGCGCGCCAGCGGCGACCAGCGCAGCAGCGCGGCATCCTCGTCCACATACCAGGTACAGATGCGGCCAACCTGGTGGGCCAGCCGCAGCTCGGCATGGCCGGCCTTCAGTTCCTCGGCCATCGCCTGCTGGCGCCGGGTACTGCGGCGCACCGCGTACAGCAGCCCGAGCAGGACGCCCACATAGGCCAGCACGATCGCCACCGATGCCTGCAGGTAGGGCCACCACGGCGCCAGCACGTCCTCGTCGGCCAGGCCCACCTGCACCGCCAACGGGCTGCGTTCCAGCGTGCTGATGGTGATGATGCGCGGCACGCCATCAACCACGCCCGGCAGGCTGCCCAGCTCGACCACCGCCTGCTTGCCGAGCAGGTCACGGCGCGGCAGGTCGTAGCGACGGCCGACCGTGCCATGCGGATCCGGCACGCGGGCCAGCATGTAGCCTTCGGCATCGCTGATCGAGACCAGGCCGTTGGGACCGACATCAAGGCCACCGACGATGCGCTGCAGTTCGCCGCAGCGCAGCCGCGCCAGCAACCAGCGGTCGCCGGCCATCGGCAACGCCAGGGGTACCACCCAGCCACCGTCGCTGGCCCGCTGCGGCGGACCGATGTACAGCGCGCTGCCCTGGCCACGGCGCTGCGGGTCGGTCCACAACGGCAGCTGCAGGTCGCCCTTGCCGGCGGTCAGCGGGCGGCCATAGCTGTCGAGCACGACGATGCTGTGCAGCTCGGCATGGCGGCGCAGCACACCGCTGATCGAGGCATCCAGCAGCGCCGGTGCCTGTGCAGGCACGCTGCGGAACAGCTCGGCGGCGTCGGCGGCGATGCCGGACATCGCCCGCTCCAGGTTGCGCAGCTCCAGTGCCAGCAGGCGCTCGCTGCCTACCGCCAGTGCCCTGCTCTGCCGCTGCGCGGCCTCCAGCCGGCGGTGATGGTCGTTGGCCAGCATGGTCGCCAGGCCGGCCACCAGCAATATTCCCAGCAGCACGCCGCCCCAGGTGATGGCATGCAGCGGCCGCGCCAACGCCCGTTTCAGCGCGGGCATCGGTCGATCTTCCTTGTGCAGTCGGCTGGCTTCATGCGCGAACGAATCCTCCACGTCCCCGACCTCAACGGCCGGCGGACGCCATTCTTGACGCCTGACCCCGTCCTGCATGGCCACCTCCCCGTGTCCGCGCAGCGCTCCAGGGCCCAGCATGCACCACGCCGGTGACGGCGTGAAGATCGGCGGGCCGCGTTCAGCCAGATCCTGCACAGGCCAGGCGCCCCCCGCGGGCGGCCAGCCGGGCCGCAGCGGATTAGACTTGGCGTTTTCCGCTGCAAGAGAAGTCCATGTCCAAGCTGCGCCGTCCCACCCTGGCACTGGCCATCGTTGCCAGCCTGTCCCTGGCCGCCTGCGACCGCCCGGCCGATCCGGCCACCGGTACCGCCGCGCCCGCCGAGGCCGCCCCCGCTGCGGCCAAGCCGATGCTGGGCAGCTTCGGCTTCGATGCCAACGGCATGGACCGCAGCATCGCCGCCGGTGACGACTTCTTCGGTTTCGCCAACGGCACCTGGGTCAAGAACACCGAGATTCCGGCCGACCGTTCGCGCTTCGGCAGCTTCAATGTCATTGCCGAGAAGACCCTGGCCGACACCCGCGCCATCCTCGAAGGTGCTGCCGGCAACGCCCAGGCCAGCGGTGACGACAAGCTGATCGGCGACTACTACGCCGCCTACATGGATGAAGCCGGCATCGAGCAGCACGGCATCGCGCCGGTGCAGCCGCAGCTGAAGGCCATCGATGCGATCAGCGACAAGGCCGCGCTGGCGCGCACCCTCGGCGGCGAGATGCGCGCCGACGTCGACCTGCTCAACGCCACCAACTTCTACACCGATCGCCTGTTCGGCCTGTGGGTGTCGGTGGACATGCTGCAGCCGGACCGCACCGCGCCCTACCTGGTGCAGGGCGGGTTGGGCATGCCCGACCGTGACTTCTACCTGGGCGACGGCCGCATGGCCGAGCTGCGCAAGCAGTACCAGGCCTACATCGCGCAGATGCTGCAGCTGGCCGGCGTCGCCGACCCGGCCGGCAAGGCGCAGCGCATCCTCGCGCTGGAAACGAAGATCGCCCAGGCCCACGCCACCCAGGAAGAAACCAACGACGTGACCAGGGGTGCCAACCCCTGGACCCAGGCCGACTTCAATGCGAAGGCGCCGGGCATGGACTGGAACGCCTTCCTCGATGCGGCCTCGCTGGGCAACCAGCAGGACTTCATCGTGTGGCAGCCCAAGGCCGTGGCCGGCCTGTCCAAGCTGGTTGCCACCGAGCCGCTGGATGTGTGGAAGGACTACCTGGCCTTCCACGCGCTGGACCGTGCCGCCGCCTACCTGCCGAAGAAGTTCGCCGATGCCCGCTTCGCCTTCCACGGCACGGCGCTGAGCGGCACGCCGCAGCAGAGCGACCGCTGGAAGCGCGCCGTGGATGACGCCAACCACGCGGTCGGCGAAGCCATCGGCAAGCGCTACGTCGAGAAACACTTCGACGCCAGGACCAAGGAGCGCGCGGACGAGATGGCGAAGAACATCATCGCTGCCTTTGCCAAGCGCATCGATGCGCTGTCGTGGATGTCGCCGCAGACCAAGGCGCATGCCAAGGCCAAGGTGGCCGGGCTGACCGTGGGCATGGGCTATCCGGAAAAGTGGCGCGACTACACCGGTCTGGAAATCCGCCGCGATGACGCGCTGGGCAATGCACAGCGCGCCGAGTTGTTCGAGTACCAGCGCGCTGTCGCCAAGCTGGGCAAGCCGGTCGACCACAGCGAGTGGGCGATGCTGCCGCAGACCATCAATGCGATGAACGTGCCGCTGGAAAACCGCCTGGTGTTCCCGGCCGCGATCCTGCAGCCGCCGTTCTTCGACGGCGCTGCAGACGATGCAGTGAACTACGGTGCGATCGGCGCGGTGATCGGCCACGAGATCAGCCACGGCTTCGACAATGCCGGCGCGCTGTTCGACGAGACCGGCAAGCTGCACAACTGGTGGACCGCCGAAGACCTGAAGCAGTTCAACGCCGCCGGCGATGCACTGGCCGCGCAGTTCAGCAGCTACGAGCCGTTCCCCGGCGTGCACGTGAACGGCAAGCTGACCCTGGGCGAGAACATCGCCGACGTGGCCGGCCTGGGCACCGCCTACGATGCCTACCAGCTGTCGCTGCAGGGCAAGCCGGGCCAGACCCTGGAAGGCTTCAGCCCGGACCAGCGCTTCTTCCTCGGCTTCGCCCAGGCGTGGCGCAGCAAGAGCCGCGAGCAGGCGCTGCGCAACTCGCTGCTGACCGATGTGCATGCACCGGGCCAGTTCCGCGCACTGACCGTGCGCAACATCGATGCCTGGTACCCGGCGTTCGAAGTGAAGGAAGGCCAGAAGCTGTACCTGGCCCCGGACAAGCGGGTCAAGGTGTGGTGATGTGATCGAAACGGGCGCCGCAAGGCGCCCGTTTCATTTCCCGCCAGCGACCGCCCCTGGTCGGCACACGCCTCACTCTGGTGGGTGCCAACCCTGTCGGCACGGGGGTGGGAATCCACACATGGCATGGATCTACCTGCGGGTGGTGGCAACCACCAGCAGAGCGCCCGCAGCCAACACCGCTGCCGCCCACAGATTGGCCTGCATGCCCACACCGTCAAGCAGGCGGCCACCGCCCCAGGCGCCCAGCGCGATGCCGATGTTGAACACGCCGACATACAGCGCGGTGGCGATCTCCACGGCATGCGGCACCGCCTTCATCATCCAGGTCATCAGGCCGACCGACACACCGCCATAGGCCAGGCCCCACAGCAGCAGTACGGCAATGCCGCCTGCCGGCGTGCTGCCCAGCCACAGCAACAACAGCGGCGTCAGCAGCAGGCCGGTGCCGATCGCCAGCAGCATCCCGCGTGGATGGCGCGCAGCCAGCGGCCCGGCAATGAAGTTGCCGGCGATGCCGGCCAGGCCATAGGCGAACAGCAGCGCGCCGATCCACGCCGGGGCCACGCCCGATACCGACGTCAGCAACGGCCGCACGTAGGTGAAGGCGATGAAGTGCGCGGCGACCAGCAGCAGGGTCAGCCACAGGCCACGCTGCAGACCGCGGTCGCCGAGCTGCCGCACGAACTGCGCCGGCCGCACCGAGCCGGTAACCGGCAATGCGGGCACCACTCCCAGATGCAGCAGCATCACGGCCGCGCTGAACAGCGCCATCGCAGCGAACGCCCAGCGCCAGCCCAGCGCCTCGCCGAGCAGTGCACCCAGCGGCACGCCCAGCACCGAGGCGGCCGCCACGCCACCGAAGATGATCGAGGTCGCCAGCCCGATGCGATGCACCGGCACCAGGCGCGCGGCCAGGCCGCCGGCAATGGCCCAGATCCCGCCCATGCAGAACCCCACCAGCACGCGCGCGGCGAGCAGCGCGCCGATGCCGGGTGCCAGCGCCGAGGCCAGGTTGGCCAGCAGCAGCAGGCACAGCAGTGCGCACAGGATGCGGCGCCGATCGATGCCACCGGCAGCGATCACCACCAGCGGCGCGAACAGCGCGGCGAGCAGCGCGGGCAACGAGATCATCAGGCCGGCCGTGCCGGTGGACGCGCCAAGGTCCTCGGCAATCGGCGTCAGCAGGCCGACCGGCAGCATTTCGGTGGTGACCACCGAGAACGTGGCAAGGCCGATGGCGGAAACCGCCCACCATGGGTGGCGGGCGGCGCGCGCAGCGGATGCAGGTGAAACCGTACTCACCGATGGACTCCTTCAACAGGGGAAAGGGAAACAGAAGGGCGAAGCGCGCGTTGCGCGAGCAGGGCGACCAGCAGCACGGCGACGCCGGCCGCCAATGCGATGACGAAGCCGGCGCGCACCCCCGCCGCATCGACGCGGTGCCCGGACAGCGCCGCGCCCAGTGCCACGCCGATGTTCAACCCGGCCAGCAGCCAGGTCATGCCCTCGGTCAGGCGTGATCCGGGCACGCGCTGCTCGACCAGCGACATCGCCAGGATCATGGTCGGCGCGAAGAACAGCCCGGCCACCAGCACCGCCAGGGCCAGTGCCGGCAGGCTGCCGACCCACAACAGCGGCAGCGGGGTCAGCGCCGTGGCCGCTGCCCCCAGCAGCAGCAGGCGCGGCATCGGCCACTGCAGCTTCAACGCACCGAACAGCAATCCGGCAACACAGCTGCCCAGTGCGTAGGCCGACAGTACCCCACTGGCCGCCAGTGGCTGCCCGCGCTGTTCGGCAAACGCCACGCTGGTGATGTCGACCGTACCGACGATCACCCCCATCGCCAGCATCAGCACGGCCAGCAGCAGCACCTCCGGTTGCCGCAACAGGGAATGCGAGGGCGCGGCACCTTCGCGGGCGTGCAGCGGCGGCTCGGTGCGACGCTGCAACAGCAGGGCGGCCATGCCTGCCACCAGCAGCAGGGCGGCCGCCAGCACGCCGGCCTGCGGCCACACCGCCACCGACAAGCCGACCGACAGCGGCGGCCCTGCGATGAAGGTGACCTCGTCGAACACGGTCTCCAGCGAGTACGCGGTCTGCAGCTGTGGACGCCCGCGATGGATCGCGGTCCAGCGTGCCCGCACCATCGCCGACACGCTGGGCATGCCGCCGGCCAGCATCGCCGCAGCGAACAGCGTCCAGTCCGGAGCCGGCAGCACGGTGCAGACCAGCAGCAACAGCAGGCCGCAGGCACTGGCGGCGGTGGCCCACGGCAGCACCCTGCCCTGCCCATGGCGATCGACCCAGCGTGACACCTGCGGCGACAGCAGTGCGTAGGTCAGCACGAACGTGGCCGACACCGCACCGGCCAGCGCGTAGCTGCCGCGCAGCTGCGACAGCAGGGTGATGATGCCGATGCCGGTCATTGGCAGGGGCAGGCGTGCCAGCAGCCCGGCCAGGGCGAGGCCGGCGGTGCCGGGGGCAGCGAACAGGTCGCGGTAGGGGGTGGCCATCAGGATCTCCAGGGCGGCGACTTGCCTGGCGCCCACGGCGCCACGACAATACATACAGAGCGTATGAATAAGAGGCTACATTCATACGCTTCGTATGTAAATAATCATGCACTTCGTATGTAAGGAGCTCCGGATGGTCCGCCGCACCCGCGCCGAGATGGAAGAAACCCGCGCCAGCCTGCTGGCCACCGCCCGCCGCGTATTCAGCGAGCACGGCTATGCCGTCACCTCGATGGACGACCTGACCGCCCAGGCCGGGCTGACCCGCGGTGCGCTGTACCACCACTTCGGTGACAAGCGGGGCCTGCTGGCCGCCGTGGTCGCCCAGATCGATGCCGAGACCGACCAGCGCCTGCAGGCGATCAGTGATGCGGCCGACGATGGCTGGGACGGCTTCGTGCAGCGCTGCCGCGCCTACCTGCAGATGGCGCTGGAACCGGAGATCCAGCGCATCGTGCTGCGCGATGCACGGGCGGTACTGGGCGGCGCCTCACCGGAATCACAGCGGCATTGCGTGCAATCGATGCAGCGGCTGATCGAACGGTTGATCGCACAGGGCGTGGTGGCGCCGGTGGACGCGCAGGCATTGGCATCGCTGATCTACGGCAGCCTGGCCGAAGCCGCGTTCTGGATTGCCGACGCTGAGGACGGCGACGCACGCCTGCAGCAGGCGACGGCGGCACTGGAGATGTTGTTGCGGGGATTGAAGCCGGCACGGTGAAACGCCTCCACGCATGGCGTGGATCTACTGCCACCCAAGATCGGCCTCCACCCAGTAGATCCACGCCGCGCGTGGATGAACCAAGATCGTCCCCTCAGCAGGTCCACGCCACGCGTGGATGAAGCTTCATCGCGCAACGCGTGCCAATCACGGTTGGCACCTACCAGGCAACCGCAGGCCACTCGCGCAGCACCGCCACCGGCACGCCCATGCGTGCACAGGCCCGGCTGGCCAGTCCGTCCGGCAGCGCACGGCGGAACAGCGGCGCCATGCCCTGCATCACCTTCGCCGAGGCCGCGGCCTGCGCGCGCTGGCGGCCACTGCGTTCCAGCATCCCTTCCGCCCAGTCCGGCAGCAACGCCGCGCCGGCGCCCAGGAACACTTCGCGTGACAGGCCCGGTACCGGCACCGGCAGGCGCACGCCCGACAACACCTGCAGCACCTCGCGCGAACGTTCGTCCACGCGCAGCTCCGGCTGCCGTGCACAGAAGTACGCCGCCACTTCCGCTTCGCTGCGCGGTACGTCCACCGCACCCAGCGCCTCGGCCACGCAACGGTATTCGTCGTAGTAGCGATCGGCGATGTGGTGCGGCACCGCGCGCCCGTAGCGGCGGAACCCCTGCAGGAAACCGAAGGCCTCGGTCACGTGCACCCAGGTCAGCAACTGCGGATCATCGGCGGCATAGGCCTCACCCTGCGCGGTCTCGCCGCGGACCTGGGCGTGGATGCGACGCACCTTGGCCACCAGCGCCTCGACCTCGCCCGCCGGCGCATAGCTGGTACCGGCAACGAAGGCGGTGGTACGGCGCAGGCGCCCCACCAGGTCCTGGCGGAAATTGGAGTGGTCATAGACGCCGGCCAGCGCGCGCGGGTGCAGGGTCTGCAGCATCAGCGCACACAGCCCGCCGGCCAGCATCGAGGGGAATTCGGCATGCAGGCGCCAGGTGACGCTGTCCGCGCCGAACCAGCCCGGATCGCCCAGCGGGTGGTCATAATCGATGCCGCTTTGGCCGCGTGGGAAAGCCTCCAGCACCCAGCGCCGGATCGGCGCGGTGACAGGGCGGGACAGTCGCTGAAGCAAGGCCGGCATCACAGGTCCAGGAAAGGCGGAAGAACGGCCGCGTGTTGCGCGGTCGGCCCCGATTCTGGGCGATCACGGCGCCGACGGCGAGTCTCCGCGCTCAGCCGCGGTTTCATGTGCGGCCGCAGCACGTTTCACCCTGCGACATCCTGTCGCAGGCTGCGACTACGATGCTGCGCCGCACAAAGATTCACCCATTCAGACAAAACCCTTACGCCGCTAGGCATTGCGCCCATTGCACGGCTCGCTGGAAGTGCTAGAACTGAACCCGCCACACCGTCCAATGCTGATCGACGCACGTTCCACAAGGAGCCAGCCATGATTGCTTTGTTCAAGGGTTTGGGACTACTGCTTCGCGACAACGAGCTCTACAGCAGCCCGTTCGAAAAACAGGTTGCGCACTGGCGCGGCCTCAGCGAGCAGCAGATCCGCGATGAAGTGGCTGTGCTGGCCCAGGCCAAGTGCCAATGGCTGATCGCCTCGATCGTCGGCTGGCAGGCGGCCTCGCTGCTGATTCTCGGCCTGATCACCAACTACCTGTGGCGCGACGATTACCACATCACCTTCACCCGCGTGGTCGTGGTGTTCGGCTCGTGGATCTCGATCCTGTTCGTGATCTGGTTCATGGCCAACATGTTCGACCGTACCGCCGGTTTCGAGCGCTGGATGAAGGCGTTCAACAGTCGCGCCCGCATCAGCTCCAAGGCTGACAGTGTCGAGCACGTGGCCGAGGCGCTGGACCTGGCCGAGCACTACCCGGAAGTGCTGGACTACAAGCAGGCGGTCACCGCCAAGCGCGAACTGCGCCACGAGGACATCCGCATCATGACCGAGATCGGGCGCATGAAGCAGCACTCGGAACTGGTGGGCCGGCTCAACCATGTCGGCGAGAACGAGCATCACCACGACCTGACGCTGCAGCCTGCCTACTGACCCTTCAGGGAAGCGGGGGGACCCACAATGCCACCGTGCGCGATCACGGTGGCATTGTTCTTTGCGGATTGCGCGCAGCTCACATGCCGCGGAACAAACTCATGAACGGCTGGCTGACCACCAGTGTTTCCGTGCGCTGGCGCAGGCGCAGCACGCCGCGCCCGGTATCGTCGCGGCTCACCGCCGATACCGCCTTCATGTTGACGATGGTCGAGCGATGGATCTGGCGGAAGTGCTGTGGATCGAGCACCTCCAGCAGTTCGCGCAACGGGGTGCGCAACAGGCTTTCGCCGGCGGCGGTGACCACGGTGGTGTACTTGTTGTCGGCGCGGAAGTAGGCGACGTCTTCCAGCATGATCAGCTGTGTCTCGCGGCCGTTGCTGGCGGTGATCCAGGCCAGAGGCGGCCGATCGGCCGCCGCCTGGGAGGGCCCCAGCCGCTGCAGCAGGCGTTCCAGCACGGCATCGTCCTGCCGCGTCGATGGCAGCCGCGACAGGATGCGTTCGCGGGTCGCCAGCAGGCGTTCATCGCTGACCGGCTTCAGCAGGTAGTCCATCGCCCCCTGCTCGAACGCATCGATGGCGTACTGGTCATAGGCGGTAACGAACACCACCTGCGTACGCGGGCTCAGCTCGGACAACGAACGCGCGACCTCGATGCCACTGATGCCAGGCATGCGGATATCGAGGAAGGCGATGTCCGGCTGCTTCTCGGCCAGCTGCTCGAGGGCACTGGCACCATCCTCGCACTCGGCGACCAGCTTTAGTTCCGGCCACAACCGGCCCAGCTGCTCCACCAGTGACTGCCGCAGCAGTTCTTCGTCTTCGGCGATCAGGGCTTCAAGCGGCATGGCTGCGCTCCTTGTGCGACTGCGGCAGGGTCATGGTTGCGGCCACGCCGCTGGGAAAATTGGCGACGATCGCCACGCCGGCCTGCTCACCGCAGGTCAGGCGCAGGCGTTCGCGCAGGTTCTTCAGGCCGATGCCGGTACCGCTGGTGCCGTGGCCGAAGCCGAGGCCATCGTCGGCCACGGTCACGGTCACGTGGTCATCGAAACCGCGTGCCAGGATCCAGATCGTGCCGCCGCCCGGCTTCGGTTCCAGACCGTGCTTGATCGCATTCTCGACCAGTGTCTGCAGTGCCATCGCCGGCAGGTGCACGCCGTGCAGTTCGTTCGGCACCTGCACTTCCACCGCCAACCGCGCACCCATGCGGATGCGCAGGATCTCCAGGTAGGCGCGGGTGCGCTCCAGTTCCACGCCCAGCGTCGACACCGACTCATCCACCTGCGGCAGCGAGCTGCGCAGGTACTGGATCAGGTGGCCGAGCATCTGCTCGGCGCGGGCCGGGTCGGTACGGGTCAGCACCTGTGCGTTGGCCAGCGTGTTGTAGAGGAAGTGCGGCTCCACCTGCGCATGCAGCAGGTTCAAGCGCGCCACCGACAGTTCCTTTTCCACCTGGGTCTGCTCGGCTGCGGCCTGCTCGTCGCGGCGCTGATCGGCGACACGGCGGCTGATCGCGCGGGTGACCGCTTCGGCGTTCTCGTAGTTGCTGCCCTCGTCCAGCGCCAGCAGGTCGGCCCACCAGCCGGCGTCCGGCTCGAACAGCAGGGTGACGGTGCTGGTGCCCTGCCCCGGCGTGACCGTGGCCAGCACGCTGTTGCGCTTGATCGCCAGCCGCGCCGGCAGGTTCCAGCGCGACGGCTGGCGCCCGTTCCAGGGGTCCACGCGGCGCACGTAGGCTCGCACCTGCAGGCTGCCGGCCGAGCTTTCCACGTCTTCGACACGCGGCAGTTCGGCGATCGCCGCTTCCACCACCGAGAAGGCGTGGCCGGCATCCATCGGCAGTTCCACCTGGCGGCGCTGGCGGCCGGACAGCGTGGTCGCGTCCAGCCGGCCCGCCACCAGCCAGACCCGGCGTACATGGGTAACCGCGCTGCCCAGCGCGGAGATCATCAGGAACATCGCCAGCAGGCCGAAGATCCAGCCTGGACCATCGTTCATGCCACTGAAGATGCCGCTCCAGACCATGCCAGCGACAACCAGCGCTGCGGCCCAGGCCAGCAGGTGGCGAATCAGGAGAGAGAGGCTGGCGAACACGGCGGCGCCTTGGAGGAAGGGGGTGAGCCGAGCATAGGGCGGCGCGGCGGGCAAACAAGCGGGCTGCGACGAAGGCGGTGAAAGTGGGGATGGAAGGCCCTCTGGTCGTGCCGGGCAAGCCGCCTGCGCATTCGCGCTGGCGCTCCCACGGCTCGCCTGCGCAAGCCGTGGGCCCCTCTCACCCGCCTCCACACCGCCACTGCCCCCTGACTCAGGGGGCGTTTACGGCGGGCTCCATGCGCCTTACTTGCGCTGGTCCGCGCTGCTGTCACGCACGGCGCGGAACGACTCGTCCTTGCTCCAGTTCGGCCAGCTGCGCGAGTTGGCCAGCTGGTTGCCCAACGTGTACAGCACCTCCAGATCGCGGGCGGCACCGGCGAACACCCAGTCCGGCTGCCATTCGTCGCCCTGCTGGTGGTAGCGCTTGGCGGTGTAGTCCTCGGAGGCCTTCTTGCCGGCAGCAACACCGCCGTCCACCCAGTCCTGCCCAGCCGACCACGACAGCGCCGGTACGCCACGCTTGGCGAACGGGAAATGGTCGGAGCGGAAGAACAGGCCGGCTTCCGGCTTCGGGTCCGGGGTGTAGCGGATGTCCCAGCCCTTGGCCACGTCCTTCAGCTGGTCCAGCAGCTCGAAGCGCGCGGCGCCGTAGATGCCGAAGTCGCGCGACGGACCGAACGGCGCCATGCCGTCCATGTTGATCACCGCCACGGTCTTTTCCAGCGGATACAGCGGATGGGTGGCGTAGTACTCCGAACCCAGCAGGCCCTTCTCCTCGGCGGTGACCGCCAGGAACAGCACCGAGCGCTGCGGGCGCTTGGCCTTGGCGAAGCCACGGGCCAGTTCGATCAACGAGGCGGTGCCGCTGGCATTGTCCAGCGCGCCGTTGAAGATGCGATCGCCACGTGCATCCGGCTCGCCCACACCGATGTGGTCCCAGTGCGCGCTGTAGATGATCGTCTCGTCGGGATGGTTGCTGCCTTCCAGGCGCGCGGCCACGTTGTGCGAGGTGATCACTTCGGTCTTCACCGCATACTTCGCGTCCAGGCTGGCACCGGTCAACGGCACCGGCGTGAAGTCACGCTGCTGCGCCTTCTTCTTCAGCGCTTCGAAGTCCTGCCCGGCCGAACGGAACAGCTCCACCGCCAGGTCGCGCTGGATCCAGCCTTCCAGCAGCGGATGGCTCTCGGCCGGGTTGTCGCGCACCACGTCGAACATGGTGTTGGTGTTGGAGCCCGCCACGGTGGCCCAGCCATACGATGCCGGCGCGGTCTCGTGCACGATCAGCACGCCCAGCGCCCCCTGGCGTGCGCCTTCCTCGTACTTGTAGGTCCAACGGCCGTAATAGGTCATGCCCTTGCCGTCGAAATCCCCCTGGCCGGTCTCGAAGTCCGGATCGTTGATCAGCACGACGGCGATCTTGCCCTTCAGGTCAACGCCCTTGAAGTCGTCCCAGTTGCGCTCCGGTGCCTTCACTCCGTAGCCGAGGAACACCAGCGGCGCCTTGCTGATATCAACGTTGCTGGCGCCGTTCATGGCGGCACGCACGGCGATCTGCTTGCCCTGTTCCAGCGGAACGGTCTTGCCACCCTGGTGCAGCGCCAGCTGCGGTGCGCCGACGATGTCGCCCTTGCGCAGCGGCACGGCCTGGGTCCACAGGCGCTTGCCGTCCTTGAGGTCGCCACCCGGTTGCAGCCCGGCATCGGCGAACTGCTTGCTCAGGTAGGCGATGGTCTTCGCTTCGCCAGCGGTGGCCGGCGAACGGCCTTCGTAGGCGTCGGAGGCCAGTTCCTTGACGTCGGCGGAGATCCGCGCGCCGTCGAATTTCGGGGTGGCCGCCATCAGTGCGCTCGACACCGACAGGGCCAGCACGCCCAGTACTACTCGTTTCATTGCTCTCTCCAGCAGGGAAATCCTTCCGGAGTGTAAGCGGTAAGAGGTTCGGCCGGGCTGCGCCCTGCACTCCCCGAAATAACGGCAATGACCGAAGCAGCAGAAGCGGGTCTGCTGGAAGTAGACGGGGTCAGAACCCTTTCCTTGCGGGAAAGGGCTCTGACCCCATCGGTGTGTTGCCTGGCCGTGTTACCAGTTCGGGTCTTCGGCCGGGGCAGCGGCGGGCTTGGGCTTCGGCTTGGCCGCCGGGCGCGCGGTGGCGGCCGGCGCGGCCGAGGCCGTTGCGCCCGCAGCGGCGGCAGCCGGCTTGCTGCCGAGCTTCTGGCGCAGCTCGATCTGGCCCGGACGGAAGCCGCCCCGCATCGCGTCGACGCCGTCTTCGATGGTGCCGTACGAGGTCTGTGCGGCCACGCGGTCGATGCGGATGGTGCAGCACGGGTGTTCGCTGCGGCCCAGCGAACGGCCGGTCTGCGGGTCCTTCAGTTCCTCACCCAGGCGCACGGCCTGCCAGCGCTGGCCGGCCTGCACAGTGTCACCGCCCTGGCTCAGCACCACCTGGTCGCCGTCCACCGAGACCACCGACACCGGGAACAGCGTGGTGACAATGGTGGTACCGATCTGGCCGGACAGCGATTCCATCATCGCCGCGGCCATGTTGCGACCATTGACCACGCGCGGCAGGGTGCTGGGGCCGGTCGAGGCCAGCTGGTGGTCGAAACTGTCGGACATCACCACCTGGCCGGTGGTGGCGTTGATCAGGCGCAGGGTAATGCGGCCGCCACCGGAGTACGAGGTCACCTGGCGATCGGACATGCGCAGGTTGCGCACGCTGCGCGGGTACTCGAAGCGCTCGATGGTCGGGATCAGGATCAGGTCGGTCGCCAGCTGCTGGCCCACGCGCGCGGTGTCCTGCAGGCGCACGTTGCCGCTGTTGATGTGGTCGATCTCGGCCTGCAGCTCGTCGCCGAACTCGCGGTCCAGCACGATGAAGCGCTGGGTCTGGGTCAGCGTGTCGGACAGGCGCGCACGGATCGCATCGGCCACCTCATCGGCGTCCACCCGGCCATCACCGACGGCATAGCTGCCGGCCTTGGTACGCGGCAGCGCGACCACGATCTTCGGCTTGCCCTGCTCATCCGGTGCCCGGTACTGGGCGATCTGCGCACGCACGCGCACCTTCCAGTAACTGCGCATGCTGCGATGGGTGACGTCGGAATCAAACGAGCTGGCGCCACGCTTGGCATCGACGTTGACCTTCTCGTCGTAGCTTTGCTTGACGCTGGCGGAGGCTGAACCGCTCTTGGCCGAGGCTTCGCCGGAACCGGTGGCCGACGCCGAGCCCTTGAAGCTCCAGCCTTCATCACTGGCGCGGACGCGCGCGATGGTTTCCTCATCGAGCTGCCGCACCTCGTCCTGCGACAGGATTTCATAGCCCAGCACTGCGCCCTGCGAGCCGGCGATCATCTGCTGGGTGAACGCGTCGGCGCGGATATCGCCGACGTGTTCGCCATCCACATCCACATGCAGGCCTGCGCGCAGGCCCTGCATCTGGCTGGCTACGCGTACGCCGTTGACCTGCGCCACGGCCGACTGCAGCGCGGCCAGCACCGCCAGTTCCGGGGTGCTGCCGATGCCGTCGGCTTCACGCGCGACCTGGGTGGTGCCACCGAAATCCGGCGTGCCACGCAGCGGCGCTGCTTCCACTGGCGCATTGCTGGCCAGTGCACTGGTTGCCTTGTCCTTGGCGGGTGCGGGCGCGGCGGCCGGGGTGTCCTGCTTGCCGCAGGCTGCGAGCAGCGCGGCGGCCAGGCCCAGGCCGATCAAACGGGTTGTCGTACGCATGGAGATTCGCCTCGGATCAGCCCATCTTGTCCAGCTGGCCCAGCATCGAATCGGCGTTCGACGGCACCTTCACCTTGCTCTGCTTGGCGAAGGTCAGCGCCTGCTTGGAGGAGCCGTACAGGCCCTTGATGAAGCCCGGCGATTCCTTGGCCACCCATGCACCGGCGGCCAGCTTGCGGCCCACGGTCGCCAGCTGGGTCGCACCCAGGTTCTTCATGCCGGCGGTGAAGTTGCCGGCTTCGCCACCCAGCTTCTGCGCTTCGGCAGCCGAGGACAGCAGCGAGACCAGGCCTTCGGCGTAGTGCTGCTTGGATTCAGCGCTCAGTTCCGGCTGCGCGGCCTGGCGTTCGTTGATCGCGGCCTGGGCGGCTTCGCTGACCGACACCGACTTCTTCATGGCATCAACGCTGACCGAACCGGACGACAGCGCCTGGCGCTCGGCTTCCAGCAGCTGCACCTGCTCAGCCAGGCCGAAGGCACGGGCGAACGAGGTCTGGGCCTGCAGCGAATGCGACTGCGAGGCAACGAAACGACGCACCAGCGCTTCCTGCGCGGCTTCGTCCGGAGCGGCAGCGCTGGAGGCGCTGCTGCTGGAGGTACCGGTGGCGGCACCGGCCAGGTCCTTCAGCTTGCCCAGGCCAGCGTGGGCTGGCATCGACAGGGTGGCGGCGGCGATGGCCACGACAAGAGCGGTATTGCGGATCATGGGAGGTCCTTTGGGAGAGACGGCCGCGATGCGGCGCGTGGGAAATCGGGTGGCTCAAGCGGATGCCGAGCAGGCTCGGCACCCATCGGGTGGAAGATCAGCGCACAGCCTTGACGTTCAACTCATTGATCATCTGCTGCGCGGCCTTCTCGGCCGCCAGCTGCAGGGCATTGGTGCGGGCCACGGTTTCATTCGGGCCGGTGCCGGAGAACTGCACCGGACCCACCGACGATACGGTGCGCGGGAAGCGCCCGGTCACGTCCAGCACCTTGCCGGTGACGGTGACGAACACGCGGGTGTTGCCGCTGGCCGGATCGCGGTCGCGCATGCCGACGTCGAGGGTGCCGACGGCGATGTACGGGATGTTCGCCGCACGGATGCCATTGGCGGTATCACGCAGGGTGGCCGGAGCCAGGTCGTTGCCGGTGCTGAAATCCTTGCGGATGCGCTCGATGCTCAGCAGGCCACGCGACTCGCCTTCCACGTACTCGGCTTCAACCACTTCATAGCCGGCGGCGCTGAAGGCGCCGGTCATCGCGGTGTTGACCTCGGCCGCATTGGCCACCTTCCAGCTGATGTTGTCGCTGCGCTGGGTGGTGCTGCCGCCGCTGGTCACCGACATCGACGCATTCTGGTTGATGCTGCCGTTGGTGCTGACCGAGTTGCCGCGGAAGCTGTCGCCTTCGCGGGTGTTCTCGTTGTAGCTGGAGCTGACATCGGTGCGGCGGTATTCCTTGTCCTGGAACGACTGCACGGTGTCCTGCGAGCGCGCCATGAACAGGAAGGTCAGCAGCGAACGCTGCGCGGCGGTGGCACCAGCTACGGCCGAACCCGCGTCCAGCTTGGTCTGCAGCAGGGTGGTGTTGATCTCTGCACGAACGGTGACGCTGTAGGTCTTGGCCTTCTTGTCTTCGGTGTCCGACAGCTGCACGGCACTGAGCACGTAGCGGTCGATCTCGCCGATGAACTCGGCGCGACGGGCTTCGAACAGGCGCAGCTTGGCCGCACCGGTCTCGGCGATGTACGCCTCCAGTGCATTGACCTTGGCCTTGTTCAGGGCCTGGGCACGGGTATCGGCGCTCAGGCGCAGGCCATAGCTGGCCGAACCGGTGCCGCGTGAGCTGGCGGTCTGCGCGACGGCCGGCGAGGCCACCGCCAGCGCGATGAGGAACAGCAGGATGGTACGCATCAACGACATGACTTGATCAACTCCTGGAGGGCTTGGGTCTGCTGCTGCAACGGGCGGCCGCCCGGCTTCTGCTCGTCCAGCCACGCGCGCGAATCGGCACGCTTGGCGGCGGCGCCGGCGAAGGCATCGAAGCCGGCCAGCAGGGTTTCGTAGCTGGCCGACCACTGGTCGACCTGCCACTGCGTGACCGGCACCACCTTGGTGGCGCCCTTGCGCAGCGGTTGTTCGAAATAGACCTTGCCGGAGAACGGCTCGGTCACCTTGGCGGTGAAGAACGCGCCGAACAGCATCGTCTTCATCGCCGCGGTTTCCTCGATGACGCCGTTCTTCAGCGCATCGACCTGCACGCTGATGACGTAGTCCGGCTCGGGGATCTTCAGCTGGTAGACCTTGCCGTCGGCAAAGCGGGCCGCCATCGCACCACCGATCGCCTGACCCGACGCCGGCGGCAGCAGGCCGACACCGGTGTTGGACGACAGCGTCTTCGACAGCTCATGGGCCAGGGTCGCGCGCAGCGGTGCTTCCCACTTCGGGTCCGGCAGCTTGCCGCGCGCGGCATCGGACAGGGTCACGCCGCCCACCTGCAGGCGGCGCACCGCCGCATCCGGCAGGCGTGCCTGGGTGAGGCTGCCGGCCAGCACCTGCGACAGGCTCGTCGCCGCGTTGCCGTACAGCAGATCGGCGACGATCGCGTCGATATCGTCGTTGTCCGGTCGATAGTCCTGCACATCGATGCGCTGCAGGGTCAGCGGGTAGGAGGCGATCACCTGGCGTTCGCGGAAATCGAAGAACAGCGCCTGCAGTGCCACTTCCACCAGCACCTTGTACTGGTTGCCGATCGGTTCGACCGACACCAGCTCGCGGTCCAGCGCCGCAGCCAGCACGGTGGCACTGGTGGTGCCGTCGAGCATGGCCACTGGCTGGTCGATCAGCTGCAGGTTGGCCGGCGGGCGCCGCTTGAGCGCCTGCGCCAGGGTCTGGTTGAGCGGGATCAGTCCGCGTTTCTGCAGCACGGCGTGCGCATGCGGCGTGGTCGCCTGCACGGCTGCGGCATCAGCGGTATAGGCAAATCCGGCCCAGTAGGCCTGCTGCGATTTGTCCGCAGCCTGCGCGGCGATCGGCCACGCGGCCAGGCACAGGGCACAGGCAAGCAGGCGCGCAAAAGCGCGCGATGCGCTCTTCGTCCTTGAATACATCCAACCGCTCCTCGGTCAATACGCACGGAACGCGGACACTCATGCGTCCGCTGGGCGCGAAACATAGCGGCTCTCGCGCCCGCCGACAAGTGCGGCGTTGGTCGCAGTCACTCCACGGGCGGCAGGCCGGCCCGCTGCCGCAGCAGACCGCGCTCCGCCTGGTTCTGGCTGAGTCTGGCGGCTTCTGCAAAAGCGTGACGTGCGTCGAGGTCGCGGCCCAGCGACTGTAGTACCTCGCCACGCACCACCTGCAGCGGCGCGTACTCGCGCAGGCGTGGATCATCCAGCAACGGCTGCAACTGCGCCCACGCGGCGAACGCACCCTCGCTGCGCAGGATCGCCACCACCCGGTTCAGGGCGACCACCGGCGAAGGCTGCACCTGCAGCAGCTGGGTATACAACGAAGCAATGCGCGGCCAGTCAGTGGCATCAGCGCGGCGTGCCGCCGCATGGCAGGCCGCGATGCGCGCCTGCAGTACATAGGGATCATGGCCGCCACCGGCCGCCAGCGCACGCGCCAGCACCTGCTGCCCGCGGTCGATCTGCAACCAGTCCCAGCGCGCACGGTTCTGCTGGTCCAGCAACACCGGCGCGCCCTGTGCATCGGTCCGCGCCGCCGCGCGCGACGCCTGCAGCTCCATCAGCGCCAGCAGGCCCAACACCGGTGCCACCGGCAGCCGGTGCGCCAGGATCCGCGCCAGCCGCAACGCTTCCTCGCACAGCGCCGGACGCATCCAGTCGTCACCGGCGCTGGCCGCGTAGCCCTCGTTGAATACCAGGTAGATCGCTTCCAGAACCGAGCCCAAGCGCTCTGGCATCGCCTCCGCGCGCGGCACCTCATAGGGCACCTGCTTCTGCGCAAGGGTGCGCTTGGCGCGCACGATGCGCTGGGCGATGGTCGGCTCCGGCTGCAGGAACGCGCGCGCGATCTCGGTGGTGGTCAGGCCTCCGAGCAGGCGCAGGGTCAGTGCCACCCGTGCATCGGCCGGGAGCACCGGATGGCAGGCCACGAACATCAACCGCAGCAGGTCATCGCCGAGGTCATCTTCCAGCGCCTGGCTGTCATCCGGCGCCGGCAATGGGGCCGGATGCAGCTCCTCGCCCCATTGCGCGTGCTGCTGCGCCACCCGCTGGTGCTGGCGCAGCACATCGATGGCACGGTTGCGCGCAGTGGTCATCAGCCAGGCTCCGGGATTGTCCGGCACGCCCTGCTCCGGCCAACGCTCCAGCGCGTCCAGCCAGGTGTCCTGGGCCAGCTCCTCGGCACGGCCGACATCGCCACCGAGCAGCCGCGCCAGGCGCGCGATCAACACCGGCGATTCCATCCGCCAGAGGGTTTCAAGTCGCTGCGTCAGGGCGGGCTCGTGCATGCGCCGATCACAGCACGCAGGCCCGGCCCGCACAAGCGCCACTGGTGGCCATCGACCGTCAGCCCGGCTCGCCGTCCATGTGTGCGATCTCCCACAGATGGCCGTCCAGGTCCTGGAAGCCGCGCTGGTACATGAAGCCGTAGTCGCGCGCCGGCTGCGGCTCGCTGGCACCGGCGGCCAGCGCCTTGTCCACCATCACGTCCACCGCCTTGCGGCTGTCCGCCGACAGGCAGGTGATCACCTCGGTCTGATGCTGCGCATCGGCGATCGCCTTGTTGGTGAACTGCTTGAAGAATGGCTGGGTCAGCAGCATCACGTAGATGCTCTCGCTGATGACCATGCAGGCAGCATCGTCGTTGGTGAAGGTCGGATTGAAGCTGTAGCCCAGCGCGGCGAAGAACGCCTTCGACCGGTCCAGGTCCTGCACGGGCAGGTTGACGAAGATCATCTGCGGTTGCGGTGCACTCATCGGTGGAACTCCTTGTGGATGGAAGGAAAGCGGATCAGGGCTGCTTCATGCAGTTGACCATCCACGGCTTGCCGTAGCGGTCGATCAGCATGCCCCAGCGGTGCGCCCAGAACGTTTCGGCAATCGGCATCTGCACCTGGCCGCCTTCGGCCAGCGCGGCGAACACGCGTTCGGCCTCCTCGATGCTGTCGACATCGACGTTGATGGTGGTCGAGCCACCCTCGCCGCCGCCGGGGCCGTCGGCCGCCATCAGGATGGCAGTGCCGATCTCCAGCTGGCTGTGCGCGACATGATCCAGCGTTTCCGGCGGCATCTCATTGCAGCCCGGCGAACCATCGGAAGGTGGCATGTCGCGGTACTTCATCTCCGAGGTGACCTGGCCACCGAGCGCTTTGGCGTAGAACGCCATCGCGTCGTGGGCCTGGCCGCTGAAGCCGAGGAAGGGAATCAGTCTCATGGCAGTGCTCCGTTGGGTGATGCAGGGTGGAAGCACCGGGCCGGGCCCGGCGCGGGGATAGGCAGCTCACTCTTCCAGCTGTGCACGCAGACGCTGTTCCTGCTGCTGTAATTCGGGGGTGAAGGCTTCACCGAAGTCTTCAGCGGAGATCAGCGGGCGCAGTTCCAGCGTGCCGCCACTGCCGAACGGCGCGCGGCTCGCCCATTCAACGGCCTCCTCCAGCGAGCGCACCTCCCACAGCCAGAAACCGGCGATCTGATCATGGGGGGGGCCGAACGGACCGGCCTCGACCCGCGGCGCCGCATTGCCGAAGTGGATGCGGCGGCCGCGCTGGGTGGCGTGCAGGCCTTCACCGGCCAGCATGATGCCGGCTGCCACCAGCTGTTCGTTGAAGGCGCCCATTTCGGCCAGCTCCTGCTGGCTGGGCAGGCGCCCGGCTTCGGAGTCGGCGTTGGCCTTCACGATCACCATCACTTTCATTGCGGTCTCCCGTGGGGACGCGTGGTGCGTGCCCTTCATTGGGTACAACGAACCAGGGGGCTGGGAATCGACACGTCCTCGAAATTTTTTTCCTACGTGGAAAGCGCGCCTTCGGCTGGCGGCGGCGAACGGCGGCGCCCCTCCGTGGTGGGGTGGGGTGGGTCGCTGAAAGCTGGCTTCCTGGGGGTGGGCCGGGCGCGTGGGATTGGCGGGGACGCCGTGAACCCATCCTTGGGGGCTTGGCTGCGCCCTCCATGCCGCGGACACCCCCGACCCGCCTACCCACCCGGCCAAGCCCAGGAATCACGCTGTAGCTCCACCACGGAGGGGCGCCGCCGTTCGCCGCCCCCCGCCGCAGGCGCACCTCCCGCGTTGCAGCATGCGCGCGCGCAAACCTGCGCCATCATGGGCACCCGCCCCCGCCAGGACCCCGCCATGCAGCAGTACCTGCTTCTGATCTATATCGAGCCTGCCCTGCTGCAGGCACTGCCCACCGAGGAATTCAACGCGCTGATGCGCGACTGCCTGGCGCACGCCGACAAGCTGCAGGCCGAAGGCACCCTGCTGGTTGCGCAGAAGCTGCAGCCGGTGGACACCGCGCAGACCCTGCGCGTGCGCGACGGCCACAGCCGGGTACTGGATGGGCCGTTCGCCGAAACCCGCGAACTGCTGGCCGGCTTCAACCTGATCGTCGCCGCTGACCGCGACGAGGCCATGCGCATCGCCCGCCAGTTCCCGTGGGCACGCTTCGGCAGCATCGAGGTGCGGCCGCTGGAGGACATGGACGCCGAACGCGAACGCTGCGGCGCCCCGGCTGCCGCTATGGCAGCAGCCGAACCCTGATCTCGCGCGGGCCGATGCCTTCGTTGCCGCTGTAGTCGCGCACGCTGGCGCGCACGATGTATTCGCCGGGCGGCAGCGCCGCCGGCTGCCAGCGCCCGATGTCCATCAGCCCGTCGCGCACGGTGTTGGTGGCCAGGTAGCGGAAGCGGGTCACCGCACTGCCATGCACGGTGATGCCACTGTCCGGTGCATAGGCCACCCGCACCGCCTCCTTCTGCGGCGGCATGCGGTTGAACACGATGTTCCAGCGCGGCTGCTCGTACCCCTGCAGCGCTTGCCCAGCGGCATCCAGGATCTGGTACCCCACCTGGTACATGCCGAGGCGGCGGCGTGGCAGGTTGTTGTCGACCTGGTCCCAGGCCTCGACCACGATCTGCACGCCACGGCCCTGGCGCGCCACCATCACCACGCCATCGCTGCCCGCGGCCATCGGCTGGTCGCTGTCATCCAGCAGCGCGACATCGGTGATGCGCGGCGCGAAATGGTCCGCGTAGTTGCGGAATCCGAGCGCGACCGCGTTGGTCTCGAAGCCGCCGGTGCCGACCGCCAGGTGCACGTGTGCCTGGTTGTTGATGCTGCCCAGGCGCTCGCCGGCATGGATGCGCATGCCACGGCGCACGCGCATCCGTTCCAGCTTGCCCTGCTCGTCGTACAGCGCCTGCCAGCGCGCATCGAAGGGCGCATCGCGCGGCGTGCGGCCGACCCGCATGTGGATGTACTTGAGGCGGTCCACGGCCAGGCCTTCAGCCTGCTCACCCAGGCTCCAGGCCGCCACCGGGCTGCTGACCTTGCCATCGGCAATCGCCAGCACGGTCTGGCCGACGTCACCGCGCACGTCGAAGCCACCGTGCAGGTGGTGGCGGCTTTCGCCACTGAAGTTGCCACGCACCTCGCCCAACGTGCCGACCACTTCATGCCAGCCCTCCTGCGGCGCCAGCGGCCAGCGGCCATCGGTCTGCGGCAGCGTGGCGTCGGCGGCCGGCCCCACCAGCGCCGGCGCCGGCAGCTCACCGACCGGCAGCGGGCGCAGCCGGTGCAGGCGGTAGCTGGCGGCGTCAGCCACCAGCAGGCTGCCGTCGGCGTCCACCGTCAGGCCGCTGGGGCGAGCCAGCCGCGGCAGGCGCCCGTTGCCGATCAACGCGATCTGGTGCCCCTGCGTGGTCACCTGCACGATGCGGCCATCCAGATCACCGACGTACAGCACGCCATCGTGCGTGGTCGCCAGTGAAAGCGGCCCGTTGATCACACCACCGGTAGCGATCACGGTGCTGACCGTGCCATCGGCAGTGACGCGGCGCACGGCGTTGTTGAACAGATCGGCGACCAGCAGCGCGCCCTGTGCATCAAAGGCCAGTGCCACAGGCGTATCGAAGCGCGCCGCGGTGCCCACGCCATCGGCCAGGCCCGGGCGCTCGCTGCCGGCCAGGGTGCGCACGCTGCCATCGGCGCCGATTACCCGGATCCGATCATTGAAGGTATCAGCCACGAAGACCTGGCCCTGCGCGTCCACTGCGATGCCCATCGGTGCATCGAACCGCGCCTGCGCGGCCGGACCGTCTGCATAGCCCTGTTCGCCACCGGCCAGCGTGCTGACCTGGCCATCGGTGCCGATGCGGCGGATCGCATGGTTGCCAGTGTCGGCCACATACAGGTTGCCCTGCGCATCGGCGGCAATGCCCGACGGCGTGTTGAAGCTGGCCTGCAGCGCCGGACCATCCACGCGCCCCTCGCCTTGCCCGGCCACTGTTTCAATGCGGCCATCAGGCAGGCGGCGGCGGATACGGTTGTTGTCACCCGCATCGGTGAAGTAGAGGCTGCCATCGGCGCCGCGCAGCACCGCGTACGGATCGGCGAAACGGGCCTGCGCGGAGGTGCCATCGCGATCACCGGGATGGCCATCGCCGGCCAGCGGCTCGATCTGCGCGGTCCAGGCCAACGGTGTCGGAACCGGACCCGCCGGTTCAGCCCGCATCGGCAGCGGCGCTTCCCACCATGTCGCGGCCAACGCCGCTGCGGTTGCCACTGCCACCCCTGCCGCCATCCATTGCCACCGTGCCATCGCGCTGTACTGCCCCTGCCTGCTGCCTGAAGAAGCACCGACAATAGACGCTGCAGCGGTGATCCGCCACGGCCAATCGTACTGCCGGATGCCACCGTTCCATGCGTCGCGCTTGTTCTCGCTGGCTGCAGCGGGTTCAATGCGGTTCCCACGGATGGAGATCCTCCATGCCCCGCATTCTTCCCCTCGCCGCCCTGCTGGTTGCCGCACTGGCCAGCACCCCCGCCTCCGCTTCGATCACCGTGGCACCACAGAAACCGTCGGTCACCGCCGATGCGGTGCACACGGCCTATGCCACGCGATGGGACGAAGCGATCGAGCAGTCCCGCAGCGGCAACACGCTGGGGGCGCTGATCAGCATGGAGCGGCTGATGGAAGATCCGCTGCTGGATGACTTCGATGCCGAGCATCGCGGCCGCGCCGCCCAGGTGGCCGGCTGGACCGCACTGGTGCAGAAGAAGCCGGAGCTGGCGCGTCGCTACCTGCAGCGCGCGCAGGAGGCGTTGCCGGAAGATGCGCAGATTCTGCTGACCCTGGTGTCGCTGGAACTGTCCGAGAACCAACCCGCACCGGCGACCCGGCTTCTGGTGCAGGCGCTGAAGCATGCATCGGCACCGCTGCCGCTCGAACACCAGACCATCGGCTACCTGCAGTATCGCCTGCGCGACCAGCCGCAGCGCCGCATGGAACTGCTGCAGGCACTGTTCGACAACGGCTGGAAGAGCGCAGGCCTGGAACCGACGGCGATGTGGCTGGTACTGGCCACGCTGCAGGTCGACAACGGTCGCGGCGGCGACGTGGCGGCCACGCTGGCCCGCATCGACAGTCCGGCCGAGATCATCCGGCTGCGCAGCGACAAGCGCTTCGATCCCTATGTCGACCGTACCGCCGCCCGCTTCGACCCGGTCCAGGCGGCGCAGAAGCTGCTGGACGAACTGCGGGTATCCGGCCTGCTGGATCGCAAGCTGGATGCACGCATGGCGCAGTTCAGCAGCACGCTGTTGATGCTCGACCGCAACGAGGAAGTGCTGGCGTTGACCGATGGCATGGCGCGTGCGGCCGCAGAGGGCGAATCTCCTTCGGCGCAGGAAGCCGAGTGGGTCGCATGGCTGCTCAACAGCCGGATCACCGCATTGCGCCGGCTCGGCCGCACCGACGATGCGCTGACAGCCGCACAGCAGGCCGCCCGCATCGGTGCGCTCGGTCCGGATGGCATCGAGCACCAGCTGAATCTCGGCTTCGTGTTCAGTTCACTGGGTCGCATGCAGGATGCCGCGCAGGCGGTGAATGGCATCCAGGGCCTGGCGGGCTACGGCAAGGCCGCACAGGCGCTGGTGCAGTTCGCCGCCGCCCGCGAGCGGGGCGACAGCAAGGCGATGGACGTCGCGCGCCAGGCCATCCTGGCCGAGCGCGACGACGCCCGCCTGTTCCATCGCGAGATGCTGCTGGACGAAGGCAACCTGGATGGCGCCGCTGCGGTGCTGATCGAACAGCTGCGCTCACCCCTCGATCGCGCCGACGCGCTGGCCAGCCTGCAGGACATGCGGACCTATCCGTCGCTGCCGGGCGACGTGAAGATCGATGCCGCCTGGCGTGCGCTCAAGCAGCGCGCCGATGTGCAGGCCGAGATCGCCCGCTTCGGCCGCATCGAGCGCTATGAACTGTTCGGCAGCTCGACCTCGCGCTGAGCAGGCGCACACCGCTTCGCGCCCTGTAGAGCCGAGCGCATGCCCGGCTGCCTGCAGCGCGAACGCGCATGCGCACGGCCCCGCACCAGGACCTGCGGCCGCGCGTCCGGCAGCGTCGGTCTAGCGCGCCGGCACCTCGGTACGGATGCCCATCGCTTCGCGGTAGCGCGCGTACAACGCCATCACCTTGTCCACATAGGCGAGGGTTTCGGCATAGGGCGGTACGCCCTTGTAGCGGGTCACCGCGCCGATGCCGGCGTTGTAGGCTGCCGCTGCCAGCGGCCGGTCGCCGTTGTAGCGGCGCAGCAGCGCGCGCATGTAGCGGGCGCCGCCCTCGATCGACTGCTGCGCGGAGAACGGATCGCTCACGCCGTATTCCTGCGCGGTATCCGGCATCAGCTGCATCACGCCCTGCGCGCCCTTGGTCGAGACCGCCAGCGCATCGAAGTTGCTTTCCGCGTGGGCGATCGCACGCAACCAGGCGTCATCCACGCCGGTGGCCTTGGCGGCGGCCTTGAACTGCCGGGCATGCTGCGCGAGCTGCGGCTTGCCGACCTTGCCCAGGCCTTCATGCGCAGGTTCTCCCGGCGGCGTGGCCACGGTGAACTTCAGGAACACCCGCGAGCCGGGCAGGTTGCGGGTGGAATAGACCAGTGCGCCATCCTGCTCGCGCTCATACAGCACGCCGCTGAACACGCCCATGTTGCCCCACAGATTCGGGGTCTGGATGGCGTTGTCGTCGATCTCCCGGGCACTGCAACGCGACCCCGGCTCCGGCGCGGTAGCCAGACTGACGGTATTGCCCTGCACGCAGCGGTAGACCGTGCGCGCAGCAGCCAGCCCGGGCCACAGGCTGGACAGCAGCAACAGCGCGAGCAGGGCGGGGCGTCGGGACATGGCGGGCGGATCATCCGGCGACGGCTGCTAATGCCGGGTGAATGGGGGTCGGCAGGGCTGCGCCCTGCACCTGCTCGGTCGCCGCATCCATGCGGCTCACGCCCCCACAACCGGACCCACCCCGCCTTCGACAGTTCCCGGCAGCGGGCAGTAGATCCACGCCATGCGTGGATGAAACGCCCGGAGACAGTGGATCAATCGATGGAACGGAAACGCTGGGTTACTTCGCAGCCCTCCGCCGCACCCAGTACCCCACGCCCAGCAGCACGAACCACACCGGGCTGGCGACCAGGGCCTGGCGGGTGTCGCCCTGCAGGCTCAACAGCACCAGCACGGCCGCGAAGAACAGCAGGCAGGCCCAGCACATGGCCACGCCGCCGGGCATCTTGAAGATCGAGGCAGCGTGGCGCTCCGGGTAACGACGGCGGTAGACCATGTAGGCCACCAGGATCAGCGACCAGACGAAGATGAACAGCACCGTCGCCAGCGTCGTCACCAGGGTGAAGGCGGTCACCAGGTTCGGGATCAGGTAGATCAGCAGGGTGCCGCCCAGCAGGCACAGGCAGGAGAACAGCAGGCCACGGGCCGGCACCGCCGCACGCGACAGGCGCGACAGGCCGCGCGGTGCGTGGCCTTCCTCGGCCAGGCCGTACAGCATGCGGCTGGTGGAGAAGATGCCGCTGTTGGCCGAGGAGGTGGCCGAGGTCAGCACCACGAAATTGATCAGGCTGGCAGCGGCAGGAATGCCGGCCAGCACGAACAGCTGCACGAACGGGCTCTTGTCCGGAACCACCTGGCGCCACGGCGTGACCGCCATGATCGCGATCAGCGCCAGCACGTAGAAGATGATGATGCGCACCGGAATCGAGTTGATCGCCTTCGGCAGGTTGCGCTCCGGGTCAGCGGTTTCAGCGGCGGTGGTGCCGACCAGCTCGATGCCGACGAAGGCGAACACCGCGATCTGGAAGCCGGCGAAGAAGCCGACCAGGCCCATCGGGAACATGCCACCGTCATTCCACAGGTTCGACAGCGACGCGGTGTGCCCGCTCGGCGAAGTGAAGCCCCACGCCACCAGACCGGCACCGGTGATGATCAACGCACAGATCGCCACGATCTTGATCAGCGCGAACCAGAATTCCATCTCGCCGAACAGCTTCACCGTCACCAGGTTCAGCGCCAGCAACAACAGCACGCAGGCCAGCGCCGGTATCCACGCATCCAATCCAGGGAACCAGAACTGCGCGTAGGCGGCGATCGCGATCACATCGGCGATGGCGGTGACGATCCAGCAGAACCAGTACGTCCATCCACAGAAGAAGCCGGCCCAGGGGCCCAGCAGGTCGGTGGAAAAATCGATGAAGGATTTGTACTGCAGGTTGGACAGCAGCAGCTCGCCCATCGCACGCATCACGAAGAACAGCATCGCGCCGATGATCAGGTAGACGAAGATGATGGACGGGCCGGCCAGGCTGATGGTCTTGCCCGAGCCCATGAACAGGCCGGTACCGATGGCACCGCCGATGGCGATCAGTTGCAGGTGGCGGTTGGACAGGCTGCGGCGCAGGTGCTCGGGAGGCGTTGCGGGCTCGGTCATGGGCGCGGAAAGGGGCGGGCGAAGCATCCGACGGTAGTCCTCCCCGGGCCGGAGCGCCAGCACCGGAAGGTCGTATCCCGTCAAAGTTGGTCGCCGTACCCACAATGTGATGAATTTCGCGCCTGATCCCATTCCGCTCAGCCCGGCGCCATGCTCAGATAACGGCCTCTGCCCAAGGACCGGCCTGACCATGCGCCCTGCCCTGAACGTCCCGCTGGAGGCCCGGCCATGAGCCGCCTGCGCGTCATCATTGGTGGCACCGCCCTGGCACTCCTGGCGGCGGCCGTCCCGATCGCGGTGATGGCCTATGCGACCTGGGACCGGGCGGTCAGCGTCGAGCAGCAGCGGCTGCACGACATCGCCCTGCGCACCCTGCGCCGCTCCGACCTGTCCTACCACGAGGCGCTGGCCGCGCTGAAATCGGCCGAGGCCAGCACCGCCCTGCCCTGCAGCGAGGAGCACATCCGGCGCATGCAGACGCTGGTGATGACCACCCCTTCGGCAGACCAGATGGGCTACTTCGAAGGCGGCAAGCTGCGCTGCACATCCTGGGGGCCGTTCCGCTCGGATGTGAACCAGCCCCGGGCCGACCATGTGACCAGCGACGGTGCTGGCATCGCGGTGGACGTGCGCCCCGAAGCGAGCGGCCGTCACCCGGTCCTGTCGATCCTGTACGGCAACTACGACGTGCTGGTCGATCCACGCCGCTTCGTCGATGTCATCGTCGACCCGCATGTGCGGCTGGCCCTGGCCAGCCCGGACGGGCGCCTGCTGGCCAAGCAGGACGGCATGGACCCCGCGCTGCTGGAGACGCTGCTGCGCAATCCGGGCGAAGGGCTGGACCAGAGCACGCTGTATGCCACCGCCCGCAACGAGGAATGGCTGGCGATCGCGACCACGCCACGGGCCGCGCTGGCTGTGACCTTCCGCCAGCAGGCCTGGTTGTTCGTGCCGCTGGGCGTGCTGCTGGCCGCCGCCGGTGCCGGCCTGGTGATCTGGCTGTCACGGCGCCGCCTGTCACTGCGCGGTGAGCTGGCCACCGCGATCCGCCGGCGCGAGCTGTACCTGCACTACCAGCCGATCATCGAGCTGGATACCGGCATCTGCGTCGGTGCCGAAGCCCTGGTGCGCTGGCAGCGCCCGGACGGCAGCCAGGTGCGGCCGGACCTGTTCATTCCGTTGGCCGAAGAGGCCGGCATGATCGGCGCGGTCACCGACCTGGTGATCGAGAACGTGGTGCGCGACATGCGTGAACTGCTGGTTGGCGACCGCAGCGCACACATCGCGATCAACCTCGCCGCCGAAGACATCAGTAGCGGCCGCGCCCTGCAGATGATCTCCAAGCACATGGAAGGCAGCGGCATCCTGCCGCAGCAGATCTGGATGGAAGCCACCGAGCGCGGCTTCCTCGACCTGGATCGCGCCCGCACCATGCTGGCGCAGGCCCGCCGGGCCGGCCACAGCGTGGCCATCGACGATTTCGGCGTCGGCTTCTCCAGCCTGCAGTATCTGGAACAGCTGCCGCTGGATGCGTTGAAGATCGACAAGTCGTTCATTGATGCGATCGGCACCGAGAGCGCGACCAGCCCGGTCACCCCGCACATCATCGACATGGCCAAGGAGCTGGGCCTGTGGGTGGTGGCCGAAGGCGTGGAGACCGAGGCGCAGCTGGCCTACCTGCACAGCCGGCATGTTGAATTCGGACAGGGCTGGCTGTTCTCGCGGCCACTGCCACGCGACGAATTCGTGGCCTTCCACCAGAAACGGCAGCAGCGCTACGGCGCCGCGCGGGAGCACATGCAGAACCCGCGCAGCGTGCCGATCGAGCGCGAGTCAGAGCAATAGCGCCGAAAGCGCTTCGGCCGCGCCATGCTCGGCCGCCCTGGTAGTGCCGGCCGCTGGCCGGCACCCCACCTCACCTGGCGCGGCTACCCTGCCCGAAAACGGTAGTGCCGGCCGCTGGCCGGCACCCCACCTACGCCCAGGCTTTCGGCCGCGCCAGCAGCCATGCCGCGCTCACCGCCAGCAGCAGCAAGGGCAGCCATCCCAGCTGGCTGGGTCCAGCGGCCTGCAGCAGCACGCCGCCCGCTACGCCGCCGGCGGCGATGGCCAGGTTCCAGCCGGTCACCAGCATCGACTGCGCCAGATCGGCAGCGGCCCCCGCACGGCGGGCAAGCGCGGTCTGGAACAGGGTCGCCACCGAGCCGAACGCCACGCCCCACAACACCGTCGCCAGCAGCAGCGGTGTGGCCTGGCCCGGCCACAGCAGCAGGGCCAGCACCGGCAGGATGAACCCGATCACCGCCGCCCAGACCAGCCGCCGCAGATGCCGGTCCACGCCCCAGCCGGCAAGGCCGATACCGGCGATGGCGGACAGGCCGAAAGCCAGCAGCAGGCGGTCCAGCCAGGCACCGGCGCCAGCTTCCACCGCCAGGGGTTCGATGTAGGTGTAGAGCACGTTGTGCGCCAGCACGTACAGCACCATCACCAGCAGCGTGCTGCGTACGCCGGGCATGCGCCAGACCGTGCGCAGCGACGTGCGCCGGCCGGCCGCCGCCGCCGGCAGCGCCGGCAACGCCCAGCGCGCATAGGCCAGCAATGCGACACCGAGCACGCTCATCAACGCGAACGCCCAGCGCCATCCGATCTGCTGGCCCAGCAGCGTGCCGGCCGGAACCCCCAGCGACAGCGCCAGCGGCGAACCGATCATCGCCACGGCGATCGCCCTGCCCTGCAGCGACGGCACCACCATGCGCGCCGCGTAGCCAGCCACCAGCGACCACAGCAGGCCGCCGCTCACGCCGGCCAGGAAACGCGCGGCCAGCACCAACGGATAGCTGCTGCTCACTGCGGTGAGCGTGTTGACCACCACGAAGCCGGCGATCGCCGCCAGCAACAGCGGCCGCCGCGGCAGGCGCTGGGTCAGTGCGGTCATCGGCAGCGCCGCCATCACCGATCCCAGTGCGTACACGCTGACCAGCTGGCCCACGGCCGCGTCGCTCACCGCGAGGCTCTCGCCCATCGGCCGCAGTACGCCGGCTGGCAGGGTCTCGGTCAGCAGGGTGATGAAGCCGCCACCGGCCAGGGCCAGCAGGCCCGCCCAGGGCAGGCGTGTCGCCTCGCCCGCCGGACTGGCGGCATCGATGGCATGGCCGCTCATCGGGCAGCCCCCAGATCGGCATAGATCGCATCCCGCAGCTCATCGACGAAAGCGCCATCCATGCCTTCGTACAGGGTGTTGGTCAGCGCCACCACGCTGAGGCCGCGCGCTGGATCGACAAACCAGCTGTGGCCGTAGGCGCCGCCCCAACGCCAGCTGCCTTCGCTCTGCGGCGTGCCGCTGGCGGCGGCATCACGCAGCACTGCAAAGCCGAGGCCGAAACCCCAGCCCGCCGGTTCCGGCGGCCCCTGCTCGCCGAGTTGCGCCCGCGCCATCTCTGCCACCAGCGCCGCCGGCAACAGCGCCGAGGCGCGTACGTCGCGCAACGCCTCCAGCACCGCCATCACCTCATCGGCGGTGCCCACCAGGCCCGCACCGGCGGAGGCGAAACGACGGGCGTTGGTGGCACGCGCGAGGCTGTAGTCGATGCCCACGGTGCCCTCGAACGGCGCGACAACCTCGCCCTCCTGCAGGCGATGCGGCAGCGGCAGATCACTCACGTAGGGCGTGGCCAGCCGCGCCGGCTCGGCGCTGGCGAAGGCGGTGTCACGCAGGCCCAGCGGCGTCGCCAGCAGGCGCGCGAACAAGGCCTGCAGTGTCTCACCGGTCGCCGCCTCGGCCACTGCGCCGGCCACGTCCACGCCCAGCGAGTACATCCACTGGCTGCCCGGTGCGAACAGCAACGGCGCCTGCGCGATGCGTTGCACGTTCTCGGCCAGGGTCAGCGGATTCGCATCCATGCCATCACTGACGCCGGCACGCGCATAGGGGCCATCCGCATCGGCTTCCAGGAAGCGGTAACCGAGGCCGCTGCTGTGGCTGAGCAGCTGGCGCAGGCTGATCGGCGGCGTGCTGCCGTCGGCCAATGCCGGGCGGAACACCGGCAGCCAACGCTGCACCGGCGCGTCCAGCTCAAGCACGCCCTCGGCCACCAGGCGCAGGATCACGGTGGTCAGCAGCGGCTTGCTGACCGAAGCCAGCCGGAACAGCTGGTCACGCTGCATCGGCGTGGCCGACTCGCGATCGGCCAGGCCGGTAGCACTGGCGTGGCGCAGCGCGCCGTGCTCGCGCACCAGCACGACCGCGCCAACCAGGCGCTGCGGATGGACCCGCTGCAGCAGCTGCTGCACCGAAGGCAGGGTCGGTGCGGGGTCAAGGGAAAGGGCGGCATTCATCGCGGTGATCCGTGGGGAGAGGCCGCCACGTTAGGCAGCCCGCCGCAGGGCAAAAAGCCGGTCGCCGCTCCGCGCATCATGGACCGTGCAGTCCGCAATCGGCATGATGGCCGGAACTGCAAGGCCGCAACGCCGGACGGTCCGCGCCGAACCACAGTGTTGCGGTGGCGGCACCCTCCGCGTGCCCCCCTGCGCCTACCCTGCCGCCTTCAATACCCGCACCGTCATGTCCGTCCTCGACAACCTCGCCAACCTGCAGACCTTCGTGCACGCTGCCGACACCCGCAGCTTTGTCGAGACCGGGCGCCTGCTGGGCATCTCGGCCTCGGCGGCCGGCAAGTGCGTTGCGCGGCTGGAGCACGCCTTGGGCGTGCGCCTGTTCCATCGCAGCACGCGCAGCATCACCCTCACCGCCGAGGGCCAGCTGTTCCTCGCCCGCTGCCGGCGCATCCTCGACGAGCGCGACGCCGCGCGCACCGAGCTGGCGCAGCCGCATGCCACGCCCAGCGGCACGCTGCGCATCGGCCTGCCACTGGTCGGTGACCTCACCCTGCCGCTGATGGCCGAGTTCATGGCCGCCTACCCGGACATCCGCCTGGATCTCGACTTCAGCGATCGCCTGGTCGATGTCATCGAGGAAGGATTCGATGCCGTGCTGCGCGTGGGCGAGCCCAGCGACTCGCGGATGAATGCCCGCCGCCTTGGCGTGTTCCCGCGCCGCATCGTCGCCTCGCCGGCCTACCTGCAACGCCGCGGCATTCCACGCACGCCGGCCGAACTGATGCAGCACACGCTGCTGCACTACCGGTTCCCCAGCACCGGCAAGCTGGAGCTGTGGCCGATCCGCTGGCCCGACCCCGAGACCCCGCAGGACCTGCCGGTGCATATGGTCGCCAACACCATCGAAGCACGCGTGGCGCTGGCGCTGCGCGATATCGGCCTGGCCTTCGTACCGGTGCATTCTGTACGTGATGCGCTGGCCGACGGCCGCCTGGTCACCGTGCTCGACGAACACGTGCATTCCTGCGGCATCTTCCACCTGCTGTGGCCATCGGGCCGCCACGTGCTGCCGAAGCTGCGGGTGTTCATCGACTTCGTCAGCGCGCGCCTGGAAACCGTGCCCTAGGCGCGATCACTCCACCCCATGCCCGGCCCGCAGTAGATCCACGCCATGCGTGGATGCCTTTGTACAGTCGAGCCATGCTCGACCTACCGGATACCCGGCGCACCACACCCGACCATTCAGCCAGCCCCGGTATACTGCCCGCTCATTCCTCCCAGAGGCTCGCGACCCATGCGCCATTGATGCCGCCGTCTTCGCAACAGACGGCCTGACTCTTCCCGCCCCTGCGCGCAGGGGAGAACCCGGCATCCATGGAGGTCGCATGACTCCGCATTCCCTCACGCTCGATCGCGTGTCGTATCGATTGGCCGACGGCCGCCCGCTGTTTTCCGATCTGAGCTTTTCCTTCGAACCGGTCGCCACCGGCCTGGTCGGTGCCAATGGTGCCGGCAAGAGCGTGCTCGCCCGCCTGCTGGCCGGGCAACTGCTGCCCGACAGTGGCCAGGTACGCGGCAGCGGTCGCGTGTTCCTGTTGCCGACACCTGGCTATCCGCCGGCCGGAACGGTCGGTCAACTGGCCGGCGTCGGTGATGTGCTGGACGCGCTGGCACGCATCGAGGCCGGCAGCGTGGACGAAGCCGACTTCGCCTGCGTCGGTGACCGCTGGGACCTGCGCGAACGCCTGCAACAGCAATGGCAGGCGCTCGAACTGCCGGATGATCTCGATCCGGCCCAGCCCGCCGCGCGCCTCAGCGGCGGCCAGGCGATGCAGGTGGCGCTGTCCGGTGCCTGGGCCAGCGGCGCCGATTGGCTGATCCTGGACGAACCCAGCAACCACCTCGATGCACGCCATCGCCAGCACCTGTACCAGCAGTTGCAGCAGTGGCGCGGCGGCCTGCTCGCGATCAGCCATGACCGCGATCTGCTGGCCCGCATGCAGCAGATCGTCGAGCTGGATGCACGCGGGCTGCATCGCTATGGCGGGCCATGGCAGCACTACGCCGATGCGCGCGCCGCCGAGCGCGAAGCGGCGGCCGCCCAGCTCGACCATGCCCGCGCCCAGCACCGGCAACAGCAGCGCAGCGCGCGCGAACAGCACGAACGCCAGCAGCAGCGGCAGGCACGTGGCAACCGCGATGCGAAGCAGGCCAACCAGGCACCGATCCTGCTCGGCCGGCAGAAGCAGCGCGCCGAAGCCAGCCACGGCCGCGCACTGCAGGTGCAGGCCGAGCGCCTGCAGGCCAGTGCCGAGCAGCTGCGCGCCGCAGCCTCGGCGGTGCACGTGGCGCCGGAGCTGGCGCTGTTCGCCGGTGATGCCGAGCGCGGCAGCGCACGCTTGCTGCAGGCAGAGGATCTGGTGCTGCCGCAGGGCTGCACAGCCCCGCTGCAGATGGAGATCCGCCGCGGCCAACGCATCGCGGTGGTCGGCGACAATGGCAGTGGCAAATCGACCCTGCTGCGCGTATTGGCCGGTCAGCTGGCCGCGCGCTGCGGCACGGTGCAGCGCCACGCGCCCGTGGCCCTGCTCGACCAGCAGCTGCTGGGGTTGGCCGGAGAGCGCAGCATCCTCGACACCGTGCAGGCGGCCAACGCGGCCGCCGATCCCGGCGAACTGCGCACGCGGCTGGCCCTGCTCGGGCTGGATGCCCAGCGCATCCAGCGGCCGGCCGCCAGCCTCAGTGATGGCGAACGGGTGAAAGGAGCGCTGGCCAGCGTGCTGTATGCCGAGCCGGCGCCCCAGCTGCTGTTGCTGGACGAGCCCGGCAACGCGCTGGACCTGGGTGCATTACAGGCGCTGGAGCAGCTGCTGGCGGCGTGGCCGGGAGCCCTGCTGATGGTCAGCCATGACCGGCACCTGCTGCAGGCGCTGCGGCCGACGCTGGTGCTGCAGGTCAGCGCCGAAGGTTGGCAGTGGCGGGATGAACTGTAGAGCCGGGCGATGCTCGGCTTCGGTGGGGCTGCATCCACGCGTGGCGTGGATCTACCTGCAATTCGCGCGAGGCGTGGATCTACCTGCATCTGCGCGTGGCGTGGGTCTTCGGCGGGGCGGTTCTGCGGGGCGGGTTCGCAGTAGATCCACGCCATGCATGGATGCGATGACGGCACAGCCGGGCGTGAGCCCGGCTCCACCGGTGAACGCCGCTCAGCGCTTCCACACCGGGAAGGCCTGCGGCAGCTGCTGCCACAGCAGCGGTCCTGCGCGCAGCTCATGATCGTTGAGCAGGCACGCGTCCAGCTCCGCACGCACCGCGCGCTCATCCATGTGCACACCGATCACCACCAGCTCCTGGCGACGATCGCCCCATAGCGGATGCCACAGACGCTGCATCGCCGCGTGTGCGGCCGAGTCCGGGAACTCCTCCAGGCCCGGCAAGGGCGCGCTCCAGCAGTCGGCCTGCTGCCGCGCCCAGCCCAGGTCGCTGTAGGGCAGTGGCGTGGGCGGCAGCAGCGGCGTGGTGTCCTCCAGGCCGGCGCGCACGCGCTCGCGCGCGGCGTACCAGAACCCCGCCGCCTGCGTACGGGTAGCCGCGCCCACGCTGTTCAGCTCGCCAACCCAGTCCATGCGGTTGGCCAGCCAGAACCAGCCCTTGCTGCGGATCACGCCAGGCATGCCCGACTGCAGCGCGCGTGCGAAGCGCGCGGGGTGGAACGGACGCCGTGAACGGTAGACGAAGCTGCCGATGCCATATTCCTCGGTTTCCGGCGTGTGTTCGCCACGCAGCTCCTTCACCCAACCGGGCGCACGCTGCGCACGCTCGAAGTCGAAACGACCGGTATCCAGCAGCTCGGCCAGCGGCACATCACCGAAGCTGGACAGCAACAGCTTCGCGTCGCGGTTGAGCCCGCGCAGCACCGCCAGCGTGTCCTGCAGCACTTCGTCATCCACCTGGTCAACCTTGCTGACCACGATCACGTCGGCAAACTCCACCTGCTCGCACAGCAGGTCCACCACACCACGATCATCCTCCGGGCCGGCCTGCTGGCCACGCTCGGCCAGGCGCAGGGTCGAGCCGAAATCTGCAAGGAAGGCGCTGCCATCGACCACCGTCACCATCGTGTCCAGGCGCGCGATATCGCTCAGGCTGAAGCCCTGCTCATCGCGCACCGCGAAGGTGGCTGCCACCGGCATGGGTTCGCCGATTCCGGTCGATTCGATCAGCAGGTAGTCATAGCGGCCGGCGTCGGCCAGGCGCCGCACTTCCTGCAGCAGGTCGTCGCGCAACGTGCAGCAGATGCAGCCGTTGCTGAACTCCACCAGCGTCTCTTCGGTACGACGCAGTTCGGCCCCACCCTCGCGCAGCAGCTGCGCATCGATGTTGACCTCGCTCATGTCGTTGACGATGACCGCCACGCGCAGGCCTTTGCGGTTGCGCAGGATCTGGTTGAGCAGGGTGGTCTTGCCGGCGCCAAGGAAGCCGGACAGCACGGTGACCGGAAGGCGACGGTCGGCGCGGGAAACAGTGTTCATGTCGGAGCGGGTTGGCTGCGGAACGGAAATGTTACTTTATAACATATGTTATGCAAGGAACCTCCCCGATGAAGTCACCGTCTGCCGCCCTGCTCGATGCCGGCGCGGTCGCGCTGTCCAGCCTGTGCCTGCTGCATTGCCTGGCGCTGCCCCTGCTCGCGGCGGCGCTGCCGCTGTTCGGCGCCTGGGCCGAAGCGGAATGGGTGCACCTGCTGTTCGTGTCCATTGCCCTGCCGCTGACCGGCTATGCGCTGTGGCGGGCCGAACGCCGCCAGCCGCTGCCGATGCTGGCCTGGGCCAGTGCCGGTGCCGGCCTTGCACTGCTGCTGGCCGGTGCGCTGGCGCTGCCCTCGCATGCCTGGGAAACCCGCATGACCGTTGCCGGCAGCCTGCTGCTGGCGGCAACCCATCTCTGGAACGCGCGACACCGGCACGCGGGGTAGTGCCGGCCGCTGGCCGGCAAATGCGCGGAAACACGCCTGTAGTGCCGGCCGCTGGCCGGCAATCTCACAAACGCCCCATGCAACCCGCAGATGCCGGCCGCTGGCCGGCAGGACCCCGCTATTTGCCGTAGCGGCGCAGCAGCTCCACCAGCACCTCGGCTTCGGCCGCCCGCTGCTGCGGGTCCTCGGCGCCGACCACGTGCTCCTGCAGATGCTCGTGCAGAAGTTCCATCAGCAGGCTGTGGGCCGCACCACGCACGGCGGCGACCTGCACCAGTACCCCGGCGCAGTCACCGGCCTCGCCCTCGGGCGTGTCCAGCGCCTGCTCCAATGCCGCCACCTGGCCGCCGATACGGCGCACCCGGGTCAGCAGCTGCTTTCGATTTCTGTGTACATGGGCCATGGCCGGATCATATACCCTATGGGGGTATCTACTCCACCCCATGACTGCCCATGCACCTGGACGCCCTTGCTGCCGCCCGCCGCCACGAACACCGCTTCGACGACGGCAATCCGCTGGCCGAACGCAACACCCGCCGCGCCATGTGGCTCACCGTCAGCATGATGCTGGTGGAGATCATCGGCGGCTGGTGGTTCAACTCGATGGCCGTCCTCGCCGACGGTTGGCACATGAGCTCGCACGCGCTGGCACTGGGCCTTTCGGTGTTCGCCTACCGCTGTGCGCGGCGCTACGCGCAGGATCCGCGCTTCGCCTTCGGTACCTGGAAGATCGAGATCCTCGCTGGCTACACCAGCGCCATCGCCCTGCTGGGGGTCGCCGCCCTGATGGCCGTGCAATCGCTGCAGCGGCTGTGGCTGCCCGCTCCCATCCACTACACCGAAGCCATTGCGATCGCAGTGGTCGGCCTGGGCGTGAACCTGCTGTGCGCCTGGTGGCTGCACGACAGTCCCGGCCACGCGCATCATGCCCATGGACACGACCATGCCCAGCACGGCCACGGTCACGGTCACGATCACCACCACGGCCATGCGCACACACATGACCTCAATCTGCGTTCGGCCTATGTGCACGTACTCGCCGACGCTGCCACCTCGGTGCTGGCCATCGTCGCCCTGCTCGGCGGCAAACTGCTGGGCCTGACCTGGCTGGACCCGGTGATGGGCCTGGTCGGTGCCGTGCTGGTGACGGTGTGGGCGGTCGGCCTGCTGCGCGACAGTGGCCGCATCCTGCTCGACGCACAGATGGATGCCCCGGTGGTGGCCGAAGTGCGCGAGGTGATCGAACAGGGCCGGTGGCCGGCACGCCTGGCCGACCTGCACGTCTGGCAGGTCGGCCGCGGCAAGTATGCGGTCAGCGCCAGCGTGGTCACCAGCGACGCCACGCTGGATGCCGATAGCGTGCGGCAGGCGCTGGCGATCCACGAAGAACTGGTGCACGTGACCGTGGAGATCCACCGCAGCCAATAACCCGCATCGGCTCGTGGCAGCCGCTGGCCGGCAACCACATGGGAACGCAACGGTAGTGCCGGCCGCTGGCCGGCCTTCTCTGCCATTGCCGGCCAGCGGCCGGCACTACCGCTAGAGCTTCAACATCATCCGCAGCAGGTACATCAGCAGCGGCAGTGCACTCAGCACGGCGCCGCCGATGCCGATCCACGGCCAGCGCTCACCGCGCACGCGCGAGGCCACCGCCAGGCCGCCGCCCACCAGCGCCGCGCCCAGCACGCCTACCCCCAGGCCCGCGGCCATGCCATTGCCACCAGCCGCCACCGCCGCCTGCGCGGCCAGGCTACCCGCGCCCCAGCCCACGCCCATTCCCAGCCAACTGGCCACGCCGCACCACGGAGCCTTGCCCTGCGCCATCCGAAAACCCCTTTGCTCTTGCCGAATTTCTGTACGGGCCGCGCCCGCGTGCTGCCTACACTAGCCGCACCTGCCCCGTCGGGACATCCCATGCGCACGCTCCGCCTGCTGCTGCCCGGTGCCCTTCTGCTGCTTACCGCCTGTAGCGGTGATGCCGGCCTTCCGTTCTCTGCCGATCCATTGCAGGGCTGCTTCGCCACCAGCGCACGCAAGCCGGCCGATTTCCGCGTCGAAAAAGAGGGCGGCCAGTACTATGTCTCGTTCAGCCGTGGCGACCAGTGGCAGCGCGAACCGAATGCCCTGCACAAGGCCACCCGCAGCGAAATCAGCCGCTACTTCCGCGACGACGCCGAACAGATCGACAGTGCGCTGATCCGCATGGCCGGCGGCTTCGGCATTTTCCACTTCAACAAGGGCGCGACCTTGAAGGGCAAGGCCAGTGACAGCGACTACATGGCGCTGATGCTGATCGGCGCCGGACCGGTGTATGCGGTGAAGTGCAGCTGAGCGCCCCGCGGCGCCGGCTCGGCGCTGCAGCAGCTGCGGTACCATGCCCTCCCCCGAACCGCCCCGGTACCCGCCGTGCCCCACTACACCGGCCCCCTGCTGACCCGCGACAGCGCCGATACCCTGCGCCGTGCCCATGACAAGGGCGCCACCGACTGGCAGGGCTCGCTCGACCTGGGCCGCAGCCAGCAGCCGGTGGCGCTGGACGCCACTGGCTTCCAGTACCGCGGCCAGGCCTACCCGTGGCCGGGCAAGCTGAAGGACCGCACGCTGTACTACTGGGACGGCGAGGAATTCGCACCGATCTCGCGCTACAGCGGCGCCCTGATCAAGCTGGTGCCCACCGAGTGGGGTGCGCCAACCTTCGAGATCGACGGCATCAAGATGCTGCCGACCTCCCGACTGTCGCCGTTCGAGGACGCGCGCCGCAAGGTCGAGCTGGTTGCGCCCGCCGGCAAGATCATCCTCGACACCTGTGGCGGCCTGGGTTACTTCGCGGCCTGCGCGCTCGAGGCCGGTGTCGGCCAGATCCGCTCGTTCGAGAAGAACGCCGATGTGATGTGGCTGCGCACGCTCAATCCGTGGTCGCCCGATCCGGACTCGGCCGCCGCCGGTGGCCGCCTGCAGTTCAGCCACGGCGACGTCTCGCAGCAGATCGAACAGGTGGCCAGCAACAGCGTCGATGCGATCCTGCATGACCCGCCGCGCTTCGGCATCGCCGGCGAACTGTATTCGCAGGTGTTCTACGACCACCTGTCGCGCGTCATCCGCAAGGGCGGCCGCCTGTTCCATTACACCGGTGCGCCGAACAAGCTGACCAGCGGCCGCGACGTGCCGCGCGAAGTCGCCAAGCGCCTGGAGAAGGCCGGCTTCAAGGCCGAACTGGCGCTTGACGGCGTGCTGGCCGTCAAGCGCTGAACGTCATTCCGATTTGACCTTCGCCAGCGTCAGCACCCAGGCCGGCACTTCCGGCTCACCGGCGTAGAAGTCCTTCGGCTTGTTCTCCGCCATCGCCCAGCGGTGCAGCCAGCTCGGGCCGTAGCGGCCGTTGTAGCCTTCCGCGCCGCGCGCATAGGCCGGGTCGCGCATCGCCTCTTGCAGCGAAATGAAGCGATAGCCGCGGCGCCGGGTCGCCGCCACCAGTTCGGCGAAGGTGGCCGCGTTGAGCTCGTTGGCGTGCATCAGCCACACCTGTGGCAGCGCGTAGCCGAGCAATCCCTGCGACTGCTTCTCGTAGTAGTCCAGCTTGTTCAGCATGTACGGCACATAGCCCTTGCGCAGCTGCGCCAGCGTGGCCTCACGCGCCGGAGAATCGGCCTGTTCGTTCATCACGTTGGCATAGGCGAACGCCCACACCCACTCGCCGTTGTCGACCGTTACCGGTGCCACCCGGTAGCCGTGCGCCTTGAAGAATGTCTCCATCTGCGCACGCTCTTCCGGCGTGCGGCCGGCGCGCAGGTAAGGATGGCGCATCCACTGCGGAGCCTGCCCCCGCTCGGCCAGCAGCGGCCGTAGCACCGTCTCGCCCTGCAGGAAATCCTGCTGGAAGGCGGCCATGCCCTTGGCATTCAGATCCATGTGCGAGTACGTATGGTTGCCCAGCTCAAGACCGGCATCGAGCCAGTCGCGCAGCATCTGCACCCGCGCCGGTTGCACCTGCCCGTCCACTTCAAGCTTGTTGCCGTTGACGAAGCCGACCACTGGCACGCCCGCCTCGCGCAGCTGGGCCATCAGCGCCAGATGACGTGCCTGCAGGTCGGGCGGCACGATCTCATCCACTCTCGCCCATGGCAGGTCGTCGATGGTCACCGCGATCCGGCGATCCACCTCGGCGGCCTGCACCGCCAACGAACACAACAACAACGGCAGGGCACGCAGCAACCAACGCATCAGCTTTTCCTTGCAGGGGCGATGCGTGGACTGTAGCGCGATTGCCGGCACCGCTGCCGCGAGGAGCTTCATTGGGTAAGTCGTGTGGCGGCACCGCTGCCGCCACACCCGCTACACGCCGGGCGGCGCTTCCCGACGCTCGCGCACGATCGCGCGCCACAGCATGAACCCGGCCACCATCGCCACCAGCAGCAGGACGGCCAGCACCGCTGCGAGATCATCGGGATTGCGCAGCAGCGAAGCCTGTTCGCGGGTGAGGATGCTGAACACCACCTGCTGCGCCTGCGCCAAGGGCAGCCGCCCCTGCTCGCCCAGTTCCACCAGGCACGCCGTTGGAGACAGCTTGGCCACGCTGATCCAGGCCAGGTCATACAGATGCAATGCCCGGATCGCCAGCACCAGGATGGCGCCATGCACGGCCATCAAGCCCCAGTTGGCACGCCGCAGCGCAATGGACACGCGACCAAGCCGATAGACGCTGATCGACATCGCCCCCAACAGGGCCAGCACCACCCCTGCCATCGGAATCCACTGCAGCGGTTGCCACGCGGCGAGTGCGGTGGAACGTGCCATCAGCTGCTCGGCCACCTGCAAACGCGCGGCAGGATCGGGACCGCCGCAGGCTTCGTCCACCGGCTCCAGCAGCAGTCCAACGCGGTAGTGGAAGAAGCCGGCGGCCAGCGCCACCGCCAGCAGTGCGACCACCTGCAACACCAGCAGCATCGGACCAGGACCACAGATACGGCAGAAGCGGGAAGCAGCAGAGACCATCAGCTCATCCATGACGACGAAGAACCATCCTAACCAAGCCGGCGCAGCGTTGTCGGCAGGCGGATGCGACATCGGTCGAGCATCTTGCAGTCCGGGTTCATGTAGAGCCGAGCCGATGCTCGGCTGCATGTTGCAGGGCTGCGGTCTTCTTCGCCCACGGAAATCACGCGGTGCGCGCGTCAGCCGAACATGGGCTCGGCTCTACAGATGGGTAGGCGTCGATGCTGTCACGACCCACGCGGCAGCTTCGCCGCCCACATGTTGTCCACCAGGTTCGGGTAGCGCCGCCCGTTCTCCTCTGCCCGTTGCCGCGCTGCCGCCTTCTGGGTGGGCGACAACGGGTGCGACGTCTGGCCCTTGGGGTGGGGCTTCTTCCACGGCGGTGTCTTCGGCTCGCGCATCGTGGCAGCTTACCGCTTCAGGAAGTTCAGCAGCGCCAGGTTGAAGTGGTCGGCGTGGCTGGTGTTGCAGCCATGCGGCGCGCCTTCCAGGATCACCACCTCACTGCCCGCAATGGCAGCATGCGTGCGCTGTCCCGAGCCTTCGAACGGCACGATGGCGTCGCTGTCGCCGTGCAGGATCAGGGTCGGCACGCTGATCTTCTTCAGGTCATCGCGGAAATCGGTGGTTGCGAAGGCCTGCATGCAGCCCAGCGCCGCGGTCTGGTCGGATTGATGGCACAGCGCGATCGCCGCCTGGCGCTCATCCTCGGTCACCATCAGCTTGCCATGGGCACTGAAGAAATCACGGGTGAAGCCATCGAAGAAGGCTTCACGATCCTTCTCCAGGCCACGGCGCATCTCATCGGCCTTGTCGCGGGTCAGCGGTCCTTCGGGATTGTCGTCGCTGCGCAGCAGGTACGGCGGCACTGCCGCAGCGAACACCACGCTGTGCAGCCGGTCCTGCCCATGGTTGGCAACATAGCGGGCCACCTCGCCACCGCCCATCGAGAAGCCGACCAGGGTCACGTCGTGCAGGTCGCGTTCCTCGATCAACCCGGCCAGATCGGCGGCCAGCGTGTCGTAGTCATAGCCCTCGGCCGGCTTGTCGGAGCGGCCGAAGCCGCGCCGGTCGTAGCGGATCACCCGGTACTGGGCATCGCGCAGGATCGCCGCCTGCGGCTTCCAGGCATCGGCAGACAGCGGCCAGCCGTGGATCAGGATGACCGGGCGACCGTCGCCGCCGGTGTCTTCTACGTGCAGGCGGATGCGGGAAGCGGGCATGGGAGCTCCAGTGGAAGGGGAGGATGTCAGGCTAGGCGGCGTGCCCTGTGGCGACCGTGATGGAATCGGCGCGCGCCATGACATGGCCTGCACGGGCCCGCCCGCCGCGCCGGCCCGGCAATGCCGCCCTTCACTCCACGCAAAGCCGGTTTCGTCGCAGGCCGGCTGCACCCATCCGGCCGCCATGCCAGCCTGCGTGGATCCACCCTGGAGCTTCGCCATGCTGCTGCTCATCCTGCCCCTGCTGGCCGCCGGCCTCGCCGCCACGCCCGTCACCGCCGAAACCCTCGACCAACAGATCCGCCAGGCCGACACGCAGCTGTTCGCGGCCGCATTCGATGACTGCGACGCCGACAAGGCGGCCGCCATGACCACCGAAGACCTGGAGTTCTTCCATGACAAGGCCGGCAAGTCCGCCAGCAGTCGTGATGACTTCCGCCGCAGCGTTGCGGTACTGTGCGAAAGCAATCGTGCCAACCACACGCATCTGCGCCGGGAACGGATGGACGGCACATTGCAGGTCTTTCCGTTGCACGACGACCGCGCGCTGGAGATCGGCGACCATCGCTTCCATGAGCGCGATGCGAAGGGTGTCGAGCGCTGGACTGGCCAGGCCCGCTTCATCCACGTCTGGCGCCGCGTTGATGGACGCTGGTTGGCCGAGCGGGTGATCAGCTACGACCACCGACCGGCGACGCCGTAGCGCCATCCATGCAGCAGACGATCGAGCGGCAGGCGCAGGCAGCACGGAGGCCTGCGCCGCACGTGAGGTGTGTCCTCAGCCCGGACGCATGATGCTCGGCGCCTGCACGGCCTGCTCAGGCTCCTGCATCGCGGCAAGCACCTGGGCCTGCTGCGTGTGCTCCCGCTGTTCCACCCGCGCGAGCGAGTGCTCCACGGGTTCCTGCGCGGCGATCGCGGTGTCCATCGATGCGCGCGTGTGCGCCGGATCCATCGGGTCGCCCTCGACCAGGAAGATCCGCTGCCCTGCGCCGGCACCCGCCGTGGGCTGGCTCAGCACAACATGGTCCACCCGCTCGATGCCGCTTTCCTTGGCCAGCGCGAACAGGCTGGCAGCCATCCGCTCGCTCGCGTCGTCATGGCTGCGGCCATGTTGCTGGTCGAGCTCGGCCACCTTGCTGCGGATCGACTCCAGCAGTTCCCGATCCTTCGGCGGGAGCTGCTGCTCGCTGATCAGGCGCTGCATCAAGGTGCGGTCCGGCATCGGGTTGCGCACCTCCCTGTTCAGCTCGCTGTGCGGAAACGGCGCGTGGATGCTGCGGATGGCATCGATGTTGTCCAGCGGCTTGATGTGGCCCTCGAAGCCCTTCTGCTCCATGCGCAGGATGTTCTGCCGGTGCAGGCCGGCATGGTTCAGCGCGCCCCAGGTGAAATCGATGCAGCTGTTGCTGGCGCCGTTGTAGTTCATCTCGAAGCCATGCCGGGCAGGCGCGTTGCCGAACTCCAGCAGCTTGTCGTACTGCGCCTTGGAGATTTCCATGTCGCGCCGATAGATCGGCTTCTGGTACTGATCCGCGTCATTGGTGAAGACCCGGCCCGGCCCACTGCGCGCGCCATGTTCCTCCGGCGCGAACCCAAGGCTGTGGCTGGTCCTGCCATCGGAGACCGTGTAATACACATGCCCGGCCATCGACGTTCCACCCGCACGCAGCGGCGTTCCGGGGGCGGCAACATAAATGGAAACGAGGTAGCGATCATCCATGACGTACTCCTACTTGGCGCGGTGTGTATAGGCCAACTGCAGTTCAGCGGGAAGGGTTTCCAGGCCGGAGCCGGGGGCCAGCAGGCGGATGTGCAGCCGGTAGCGCCCGGGCGTGATCTGCTCGGCCCAGGCGAAGGTCAGGGTGCGATAGTGCCCGTCCTTCTCGGCCAGGCCAGCGTCCACCAGCGAGGTCTCATCGGCGCTGTCGGGCACTGCGCCGGGCACGCGCCCTTCCGCGTCGACAGCCACCATTTCGGACGGCTCGAAGCCCTTGAACTCGCGGCGCGTCAGCGGCACCGGCTGGCTGCCGGAGGACTCGATGCGTTCAAGCGAAATCTCCGCCGGCCCACCCTCGCGCACAACGCGCTCGGCGATCCCTGCGACCTGCGCGTCATCGGCGGCCCTTACCCGAATGCCGATCGACAGCGAGGACGAGGCATTCGGCCCGGGCGGCGCCAGTTCGAACTCGACCACCTGCGGTTCATTCATGGCAGCCAGCGGGAACGGCCGGATGATCGGCACGACGTTCTCCTTGGATGAGGAAGCACGCGCCGGCGGCGCGGGGGGTTCAGCCGGCTGGCAGGCCGCCAGCAACGCCAGGCCCGCAGCGGCTGCGCCGATCAACAGGCTATTGCGAAGGGTCATCCCTGTACCTCGTCCAGAGCATCTGGCCGCAATCTACATCACGCTCGCGTACCGCCGTGTGATCACGGTCGGCTGCCCATCGCCTGATGCAGCCATCCAGGCGGAAATGAGAAGGGGCAGCGCATGCCGCCCTGCCCCTTCGTTTCCAGCGATAGTGCGAACTTACAGCTGGATGCGTGCCACGCTTTCCTCGGCGTCCTTCGCATCCTTCTCGCCGTTCTTGATGCTCACGAACAGCACGTTGTTCTTCGCATCCAGTGCCAGGCTGTTCGGATGGGTCGGCACCGGGTAGGTGGCCACCTTCTGGTAGCTGTCACTGTTGTACGCGGTCACCGTACCGGCTTCGCGGTTGGTCACGTACAGGCGCTTGCGCGGCGCATCCAGCAGAAGACCCAGCGGGCCGGCATCGGTCGGGATGCTGGCCAGCTCCTTGCCGTTGCTGCGGTCGAGCACCAGCACGCGCTGGCCCGGGTGCTTGCTGACCAGGCCGCTGCTCTTGGCCTGGTAGCCACGCAGGAATTCCGAACCCTGGTCGGTCACGAACAGGCGCTTGCCGGCCGGGTCCAGCGCGATGTTCATCGGCTGCTCGGCAGCGATCTTGTGCTGCGCCACCACCTTGTTCGAATCGGTGCCGACCACCACCAGGTCGGCCAGCAGGTTGCTGGTGTACACGCGCTTGTTGGCCGCATCCAGCGCCAGGCCCGGTGCCTTGGCGTTGCCCAGGCCCGGAATGGTGTTGATCACCTTCAGCGTGGTGGTATCAACCACGAACAACACGCTGCTCACATCCGGCTGGCTGCTGTGGCCGGTCACGTACAGGCGGTTGGCCGCGCTGTCGACCACCAGCTCACGCAGGTCGTGGGTGTAGGCGGCCTTGCCGTCCTTGCCGGTCTTCTTCTCCATCAGCTGTACGGTGCCGACGGCCTTGTTCTGCGCGGTGTCGACCACGGTCACCGACAGATCGACGGTGTTGCCCACGTACAGGCGGTTGTGGGCGTCATCCAGCACCACGCCGAACGCCTTGCGCTCCAGCGGAATGCGCGCTTCCACCGCCAGCGTGGTCGGATTCAGGCGCAGCACCTGGGCCGGGCCGGCGTCATCGCCGAAGCCACCGGACGAGGCGACGAACACGGCGTTCTGGGTGGGGCTGAAGGCCAGCTCGTACAGGCCCTTGGCCACGGCCTGGCGCTGCACGGCGGTGGCCGCACTGGCGGCAGGGGCGTTGTCGGCGAACGCGGACGGCGCGCCAAGGCTGAGCGAGACGGCAAGGGCCAGGGCGGCCGAGCGGAGAGCGGAATGACGGAACATGCGAGCATCCTTGAAAGGGCACGGGAGGGTGTCCTGGCTCGCTGGGCCGTACTGCGACGGCCCGCTCCAACGCTGTCTGCGCGGGGTGGGCTGGCTGGGTTGCGGGGGAATGGTAGCAGGTGGGGCGCGTGGCGTGCGTCTGCGCGCGTATGGTGGACGCGCGGATTACTGCTCCTTCAGCCGCAGCGAATCGGCCACATCGGTCGTGGCCGCCACCTCGGTGGCGATGCTGGCGCGGCGGTGTCCCGGATCGTTGCGGTCGCCCTGCACGATGAAGATGCTCTCGGCCGCATGGCTGCTCCGGGTCGGCCGGCTGAGCAGCACATGGTCCACCCGCGAGAGATTGTTCTGCTTGGCCAGCACCAGCAGGCTGGCGCTGATGCGCTGGCTGGCCGCATCGAACGGACGCCCGTGCGCCGCGTCCAGCTCGGCCACTTTCTGGATCAGCTGCGCGAACAAGCGATGGTCCGGATGCGAAGGGTCCAGCAGCGTACCGGCCACTTCGATCGGCGTCGGTGGTGGCTCATCGCTGGCAGGATCGCCCTGGCGATGCTGTTCGGCCTCGCGCTCGGGCATCGGGTGATGGGTTTCGGCATTCAGAACGCTGCCCGGGAACGGCGCGGCAATGCACTGGAGTTCCGGCAGGTTGAACAGCACCGCGAACTCGCCCAGGTTGCTGCCGCCATCCAGCGGCGCCGGCAACGGATGCAGGCCCGCGTAGTGCAGCGCCGCCCAGACGAAATCGCTGCACCGGTTGATGCTGGCCGGGCGATCCACATCGAACTCGAACTCGGCCGGTTCCTCGGCGAAGTCACGCAGGCAGCCGTAATGCTCCTCGGTGATTTCCAGGGTGCGGCTGTAGTACGGGTCCAGATGCTCGTCGGCATCGTCGTGATGCACCTGTGCGCACTGCACGCCGGAGGTTGCTTCGCCAGTGGGGTGGCGCGGTGGAGCGAAGCCGTAGCTGTGGGCCTCGTCGCCGGCCGCTACCTGCAGGTACATATGGCCGTGCGGCGAGATGCCCCCGCTCTTCAACGCAGTGCCGGGGGCGGCCAGGTACAGCGTTGCGGTGTAGCGTGTTGCTTGCTCCATGCCTGTTCAGCCTTGATCGGTGCTGCGGTCCTGGCTGGATGATGGCATAGGTGGGATGGGGGGCAGGTGGAGGCCGGGCATGCAACACGGGCTGGCTGGCAGCAGCTTGCTGAATATGTGAACCAGCGAACAGTCGGCGGGGCGAGCGGGATGCCGAGGGTGGAGCGCATTGGCACTGCGCCCGTATAGTGGATTCAACACTGCATTGGACGCGCTGATGGGCACTACAACCCCAGGGGCTTTGAGCTCATTTCCGACCGTCACTACCTGGCTGCATCGTCTGGACCGTTGTCGCGCGATGTCGCATCTGGCGCGCATGGCGATGCAACTTCGATCGAATCGGGTATCGAGCCGTTACTGGCCGATCTGCATGCAGATAAACAGATTTCATGTGCGCCCGCGTGCAATAGTGGACGCGGGCGTGAGCGAAGTCCCGGCGGCGACTGGAGCTTGCCATTCCACCGTTCTATAGTCGATTCGATCATGCAAGGGAATCGCCCATGAGCAGAGCACCGGCTTGCCGGCTTGCCTCCTTCGCCCTGGTGGCCGTGCTGAGCACCACCGCCTGCGCGAAGGCCCCATCCACGGAAAAGGACCCGAACGGAACCAACATGTCTGAAGCTGCAGCCAGCTCACGAACGGTGGGTGGACATACCTATACAACGGAGCCGGTAGAGGCACGAGTGGGACCGCATCGCTTCATGTTCCCCGCCAACCTCTACTACAACCAGACCGGCCCACTCGCCGATGGCGGCGTGATGCTTACAGTGCTCTGGCCGGATTTCGACGCTGCACCGCCAGGTGATCGACCTGTGCGTACCACGCAGGTCAGTCGGCGTCAGGTGCTGGTCGAGCTTAGATACATCGATCGCGTCCCGATCCATAGTTATCTGGAACGTCGGTCCAGCAGTGAAGCCACCAGCGCGCCGGGATCGCTGGAGCGGAGGGACCCGGTAGAGAACCTTGCGCTGCGCGTTGCACAACCCGAACGCTGGGGTTTGACGCCGTATGCGATCGACCCGTCGTTGATGGCAGCCTATGCGAAGGATTCAGAGGCTGCGCTGGGCAGGCCTTACGTGCACAACCCGGGGATGGAACCAGACTGGTATGTCGCGCGCACCACAGATGGCCAACTGGCGACCTTCATCAGCTGCGACCCGGCAGACCGCATTCCTGACGGGCTCACGATTCAGGGCAAGACACTTGAACGCGCCGGCGAAGACCAGATCGCAATGTGCCGCCATTCCATCGTGGACGTGGGCGACAGCATCGCCATCGAGATGAACTATGCACGCGTCATGCTGAGCGACTGGCAGCGCCTGGAAACCAGCGTGCGTGAACTTCTGAGCCGATATCGCGTTCAGCCGTGAACCGCATCTCAAGGATGAACCATGAGCGGACTTACTGATAAGGACATTCGTGTCCTGTCCTCCTACGCGAAGGAGGGAAATCGCGAGCTGTATTGGAACTATCTCGCGCAGCTTCCCGACAATGATGGCTACGGACTCCTTGCGCTGGGTGTTGTGCGCAACGACAGCCTTCCCGGCCGGGTGGCCAACAGCTTTGCAACCGCCGTTGCCGAGCAACAGGCCACGCTGTTCGGCAATGAGAAGAGCGTAGCGTTCACCGAGCGCAGGCAAGAAACCTTCGGCCAAGATCTGATCAGGAACGACCTGGCGGAGCGCAGAAGTTGGATGGAGGCCGGCAGGCCCGATCTGGCACTCAACCTGCCCTACACGAGCACGCTCAAGTCCCACGATGTTTCGTTTGAAAAGAACGACCTCAATGTAAACTGCTGGACGCCGCGCTTGCTGCTGGTGGCCACGGAGCACAAACGCGGCGAGCAGGCAGCCGAGAAGGTCTGGCAGAACATGCTGGACAACAGCGCTGCCGGCGCATTCCGTGCCGGCAAGACGGCAGTCAGCGTGCACCTGGATATGCCGCAGCCCGCCGGACATTTCTACTTCGTTGAGCTGAGCAAGTTCGAGGGTCTCGCGCTTCTGCAGCGCGATGCCGTCAATCCCAATGTGATTGGCACCCTGTTCGACTATCACAGCTACGACCCCAAGGACGGCAGCTGGAGCCGCACAGTCGGCGTTCCCCCGCTCGACAGAACAACCAGAGAGACCGATCCCGCCGAGATTTCCACGTTGAACGAGACCCGCGGGGTTCGCCTGGAGCGCGAGGCCAAGGCTAAGCAGTTTCATCCTGAAGATCCCTACAGAGAGATCGCAAAGAGCCCGCGCGTGGTGTCTACGCAGGAGCCCGAGCGTCTCTTTACGGAAGGACGCCGAATCGCGGCGATGGCGCCAGGCAGCCCGGACTACGCGCTTCACCAGCAGATTCGCCAGGGCGTCGCTGCACTGGACGAGAAGCACGGCCGCCCCTTCGACGCGATCAGCGAGAACCTCGCAGCGAGCTTGACAGTGAAGGCCCGCGAGCAGGGTCTGGAACAGGTGGACCATGTGGTGCTGAGCAGCGCCGCGGCCAATCAGCCGGCAGGTCACACCACCTTTGTTGTGCAAGGCGACCTGTCTGACCCCGCCCACCTGCGTGTAGGAATGCCCACCGCGGTGGCCGCGCAAACGCCGGTGTCTGAGTCACTGCAGCAACTGGCCGTGGTTGGCAATCAGCGCGAGCTCGCCCGTCAGAATGAACAGCAGGCCCTGGATGCACGTGTTCAGGAGCAGCAGAGCCAGGCCATGCGCATGGGCTGACCGCCCAGATTGAGGCGGCCTCCCTCGGGGTCAGAGATCGCAGCCCCTGAGACCTGCCCAGGTCATCCTCGCCTGCTTCGAGAGGATGACCATGACCAAGATCGACGCCGGATGGCTGGAAGCCTTCGACAAGGAGCTCCTTCACCTGTTCGCCATCGACCACAGCGATGCCGGCATGGATGAGTACCTGCTGGGCTGCTACGCAGACTTGCCGCCGCGTGAGGCGGCGCTGGCGTTCGGCAATGACTACGACCTGGGACGCGACGATGCGCTGTGGCCACGGCCCGGCGTGCCTGTGTGAACCGTGCGGCCGTCCGGCTCACCGCCATTCAAGGTAAGCGATACCAAGGGATGACCGCTATGCTGGCAGCGCACCGGAATGGAAACCACGCATGCCCCGTTTGAACACCGCCCTGGCACTGAACCTAGTTCTGATGCTGCTGAGCGCTACACCTGCCATGGCCATGGCAACAGACCCGCAAGTCTCCACTGAAGTGTTCGTAGAGCGCGGTGACAACCCCACCTTCACCCTGCTGCAAGCACCTGCTGTCGTGTATTCAACGGCCGCTGCCCTATCGCCCGATACCTTCCTGCAGGCTCCCATGGGGGTGCTGTTGGTTGCTCAGCTGGATGAGCTGGGCCAGGTTTCCAACGTGGGGGTGGCGCGGTCCAGCGGAATGCGGGAGATTGATCGTACAGCCCTTGCCGCGGTGGACCAGTGGCGCTTTGAACCGGTCGTGGTGGGGGGCGTCGCGCGGCCTGCGCGGGTTCGGGTCCGTATGACGTTCGTGCCCACGGCCAAGGCGCCGCCCGGCTGAACCGCCAATCCAATCTGTCGTAGTTGTCCCGCAGCCATTGCGCCGACTGCGGGTGCTGCCGCGCTTGAAGTCACTAGCGCCAGCCCTTCAAGAGTGTTGTGGCGCTATCGCTTGCTGGCTTAACACCGTGTGCGGCAATGCCGAGAGCATCAGGACTGGCAATCATCACTCCTTTGATTTTTTGGCATTTGGCATGCCCCCCCGAAGAATCGGGCAAGCATAAAGTAGAGGCTTCGCCCCGCATGGCCCCGTGGATCACGAGGAACCAGGTGATGAAGGAGTCCCGGTCTTGGAGAGCAGATTGTCTACGTGCTCAGGCAGGTCCAACTGGGGATGGTGGTCGGCGAGGTGTATCGCAAGATGGATAGTGCGTAGGTAACGTTCTAAGCGTGGCGCAAGAAATACGGCGGGCTGGGGCCGTCCGAGCTCAAGCGGCTGCGATTGCCGGAGGAGGAAAATCGCAAGCTCAAGGAGTTGGCGGCCGACCTGAGTCTGAACTAGGTAATGCTGCAGGAGCTGGTCAAAAAGTGCTCTGAGACCTGTCCTGGAGCGTGCCTGGATGGGACGCCTGCAGGAGCGATTTGATAGCAGTGAGCAGCGTGCGCTATGGGTCATGTCGATGTCGCCTTGGGCGCTTCCCTGCGCGCCCAAGGTGCGTGTCAGTAGTGCTATCCGCCGCCCGAGGCACGATTGCTCAGACGCGGATTCACTGCGGCTGTGAGCCCGTGCTGCTGATGCTGCGCCAGGAAGGCTGGCGAGGCAATCACAAGCGCGTGCATCGCATCTACAAAGCAAGGCGGCCCGTCTTTACGGCATTGCCCGCCACGCCGCGGCCGGAACTGCCGTCGGCGGCAAACAATCGAGATGGCCACTGCACCCACTACTCTGTGGGGCAAGGACTTTGTCAGCAACACCCTGTTCGCTGGACGTCGTTTCCGGTTGCTACCGATTCTGGATCAGTTCACCCACGAGTGCCTGAAGATCGTTGGGGGATCAGTCCTTGGCAGCAGACGATGTGACCGAAGCAGTGGCGCGGCTGGTCGCTCGACGCGGCAGGCCGGACGCACCCAACGTGGGTAGCGGCAGCGAGATTGTCGGCAAGGTCACGGGCCGCTGGGCCGATGAGAACGGTGTGGAGCTGAATTTCTTCCGAAGGCTTCAAAGGCCGACTGCCGCAGGAAGGAGAAAAATCGAAGCGTGGCGGCGTTTCTATAACGAGGAGTGCCCCCACAATGCATCAGCATGGAAAACCCTTCGGAATTCACCCAAGAATACGGGCGCCAAGCGAATTCCCAGCCGCCCAAAGAGGGCGAAATCTCTGCCAACTGATGGCGCTGTTATTGGGGAGGTGAGTCTTGTATAAATACTCATTGATTGAATATTAAGTAAGAACGGACATCGACGCGAACCGCCCCGTAGCCATTACCTCGCTAAGATTCCAAATAAGTTAAGGCACCCATGGCAGCCAGGTGACAATTAGCCCCAATGATATCAAATACCGATCAAATATAGAACTTTATGGCCATATTTTTATAAAGCTCTAAAATTCAGTACCATCAATTTTATTGATATCAACATCTAAAGAATCCAGCTCACGTCCCCACCACTCAATAGCTTCGTCCAGCACGTCCCTGCAGTCATCGCCCTCCCATGGTCCGGAGAGAAGCGGACGATAGATGTTTTCGCCGATATCAAAGGTATCGACGTAGGCTTGCTGAACAGAGCCTTCCACGGAGGTCAAAGTGAGACTCACAAAAACCGGCACCTGCTCCAAGGGATGAACGTTACTCTCATACTCCTTAAGCAAATTATTTCTTTCACGCTCTATAAACTCGCGAAAAATTTCATGCTCAGGATCACGCTTCCAGCGGGCGTATGAACACTTTATCAAAGGCTTGAGCTTAGGATTCTTGGCATCCACTTTCTCAAGAACATGCCCTACCGCCCGAATCAGCGCGATTGCGCTTGCCCAAATTACGCGCCATCTCTGAAGATCAGCTTCGGACTCCAGCATTGAGCGAGCCACTCTGCAGTCGCTAAGAACTCTTCTCGCATTGAATGTCATAATTTGGATCTGACCAAGAAGAGGGGACGAATATTCCGACAAAGGTGGTTATAGATCAACAGTCAACCATTCAGAGCACATGTGGCCGAACGTTGTGCGCACCCAGCCACTCTTGGTACTTTGAGACATCATAGTTCCCGCCTTGCAGCAACCTCTCCGTACTTTCAACTAAATTACGTAGCGTCTCAGGACTCTGGAGAGCAGCATCGACATCAATTGTGCGGCCGGCTTTCCGGACAATCTGTATTGCACTGGACAGCTCTACTTCCGGAATTTCAATTGAATTGGTCTGTGCCGCAGGAATCATTACCTTGTCGCGCGGAGTTACCCTAAAAACGACCGAAAGCATATCAAGATGCTGCGCCTCGACTCGATAGCCGCAGCAACTCGACAACTCAACCGCCGCCGGATCCTGCACCTGATTATGAAGCAAATGCAATAGATACTTTCCAAGACCGACTGCAAATATCTTAAGCAAGGGATCGCCGACCAGCTCCCAGTACTGATCGACATCGTCCACCACGCAGCTGTGAGCACCTATCAGTTCCGCCAACTTCTCCGAAAACGCTTCGCCCAGTTCAATATTCTTTCGAATAGGGGGAGAGAACTTCTCTTGAGCAAGGTTTATGAAATTTGGATGTACTCGCGTAGTTAGCATAAAGAGCCAAGGAGTGGTATATCCTCGCTGATGAAACGCTATTTTTTCGATTACATCGAAGATGCTCACACCATCGGTACTAGCACCCAAGTGATCGCAGAGGTCAAGATTAACCACATCAAACTTACCATATGAAGCCATTCGCTCGTATACGTGAGATCTCGGAGCAGCAATGTCCTGCAGGCGATCAGGAAGCGTCAGAGAGTCGTCGGTTATTATCCCTTCTTGCCGAAGAACAGACTCAGAGTTAATTTGGCTCCCAGCATCTTCCGCCCCCGCAATTCTCGAGTTGAATCCGAGAAGCTTAATCTGACCTCCTCCACGTTTTACCGCCTCTCCAATGACTCTGACATCGAACATGTCTTCGCCAGGTAGTGAGAGATAGACGATTGTTTTCCCCTCGAAGGGCCCCAGTCGCTCCACCTGCATAAGCCACTGATTTTCACGAACAAATTGCTTTGCCGGATGATGCCACGCCTTAAAGTCTACTCGCTTTCTAGAGGCCACCAAGTCTTCAGGAGGCGAATCTTCCCCATATATATTCTCCAGCAGGGAATCGTCTAGATAGTCCTGCCCATGTCCATCTGGGTCAACTCTATTCATTTCGATTCAACTCCGTGAAACACGTAAAGAATGGCCGCGACGAGAGCTTCTTGCTCCGCGTAATCCATGCCCTGAAGTACGTCATACGCCAGCAGTACTTGCACTAGCGCCTCGACTTTATTCTCTCCTTGACCAGAGGGCATTTGTCGAAGTGCCTTGATCGAAGACACGGTCTTTTTGTGAAGCGCAACTTTTCCCTGATTTCGCGCAACCTCCACTACCGGAGCATCTGCGATTGTAACTTCAGGCGGCAATTCGTCTGCCTGCCTTTCAGCCCAGACCTTGTTGACGTAGCTCTGGAGCGCTGTGATTTCTTGCGCTGCCTTAGTTCCAAGACGATCTTTCCTAAGCTTGGCGGCTAGGTCCTTATGCTTGTTCGTCAGCTGCCTTATGCCACGCTGAACCCAGCCGGCGACTAACTGCACATGAGGATGTGAGAAGTTAAACGATTCTCTATCAATGTTCAGTGCAGCATCCAGACCGCGACGGATAAATATTTCAGACGTAATTTGCCGGAGACGCGTTAGCTCTGAAACCTGATAATTAAAGAAAGTTGGATCAAAGGATGCACCGCTCGCCCCCCTGATCCGGACTAGCACACCATTATTCTCTTTCGGGACAATTCGACCAGTCCAAAAAGCATAACCCTCAAGAGAGAGCCCCCCTCCCCTTCGATCAGCTGAAACCTTACTAAGATCAGGGCTGTAACTACCCACGAACAAAAGTGACTTAGACAGATTCCTTTCTCCCGCCGGGAGATACTTGAACCTGACCGGGTGTTTTATTTCAACCGAATCGATGAATACTCTAAAATCGCCACCGGCCTGAGTCAATCCATCCCTCAACTCTCTCTGCCCCGGGCCCCGAGCTTTAACTGCCTCACGAACCGTCTCTCCAGGCAACATAGGCACTGCAGTTGACTGGCCTTTTTGCTCGTTCGATATCCAATACAGATCCAGCTGATCGGATGCCTTCAAGTCAAAGGGATGGCTATCTACATAGCGAACCGGCGCAGACAGACCTAGCGTCCAAAGCATGTTCAAATATGCATCTAAAGTGGAGGAAAGGTCAGGTCTGTCCGTCTTCTTCCCTTGCTCCTCGACTGCGTCCATTAGTGCAGCCATGCGGTCGCCGATATCGGTCTCATCCGTCCATGGGTAGTGGGACGGGACCTCTACGGTCGTTGCCACACCAGGCGACGAAGTGGCAACCCATCCCGAGTGGAACATAGGACGTTGAACTCTAATTGAATTTGCCGCCTCCCTGTCTCCATCCTTCTCCGCCTCTTCTCGCTGAAATACTTGTGACCACCTATCAGAATCTCTCAGAAGGTCCCTGACGCGTGGTTTTACATCTTCTAGTATCAGGTCAGTGCCATGTGAATCTACATCATCCGCAGGCTGACTCACTATTTCTACGACACCACTAATATACTGATCATCACCTTCAACTTCGGCGTGATCAAATTCCCCTGCGTCTTCCGCGTAGGTTCGCAGAGATATTTCGGCAATCAGGCGATATTTTTCGCCCTTGACCTTTGTGATTATTCGAAAGCGACGGGCAAGCTGGCTAATCGAGAAGAGTCCAATCCCAATCTTTCCGATTAATTGGCGCCCACTAGGTGATTTATCGAGATCAGCGCCAGTAACGCCGAGATCCTCACCCTTCGCGCTCCTCTTTGCACTCCCGCCGATGTTTTTTACAAGATGGGAAAGGGTGTCGAATGACATCCCATTGCCATCGTCACGCACATATATCCTCGCGAACCTCGGCGCATCTGTCAGAATTGTCACATGAGTAGCGTCAGCGTCCCATGCATTCGAAATTAGCTCGCGAAGCGCAGAGGCCGGCTCTCGGTAGATGCCATCGGTGACCCGGGCGATGACTCTATCGCTTGCTTGAAGGTGAGTTCTGACCGGCTTTCCAGATGAGTCTGGATCGGCCAGATAGGCGGCCAGAGCCTTTTGATTCTCGATGTACTCAGCACTTTTGGTGCGGATTTCATTCTCGTTCGTCACAGTCCACTCCATTGGCGAGCCATCATCTTCGGGCTCTGCTGTCGATCGATCTAAGGGCAGACCATCCCCATTCAACATCTATCAAGACAAATTGAACCGATTTCTCTTCAAGAAGATAAAAATTGTCCTACAGCCTTGATTATTCAATTTCATCCAAGCCGAAGCTGGTTCTTTATAGATTCAGCTATGACCCGCGCAAGAGGGGGCGGAACGGCCTCGCTGACCTGGGTGATCTGGGAAGATAAAGTTCCCTTCAGCACAAAGCTCTCGGGAAATCCCTGCAGTCTCATAGCCTCAAGGACACTCAACCGGCGGTGCTGTCCAGGGTGGACATGAACCTCCCGATTACCGTAAGCAACTGTAGGACTGGGCTCATGCCAACTTAAGACCTTAAAGCACCGCCTGTTCTTACTGCCCACACTCATTCGACCATCACTAAATTTTGGCGATTTAGGCTTCATGCACCAATGGTTTGGATGATATGGAATAGAAGACTCAGAAAGCCCTCGCTCGAAGTGAACTGGCTCAGGCAAATCACCGATTGCGTCCTTAACCGTTAGTCTCTTCGAAACCTGCTCAGGCACGATCCAATGCAGATTTCCATAAATCTTTCTATTAAACCCCACAACTATGATGCGTCGCCTGCGTTGAGGAAGGCCGAAGTCGTACGCATCCAAAACTACCTCGGTCAGGTTAAAATCCCTTGCCAAATCGAGCTTCAGCCTCTCATAGACATGCACATGTTTCGGACCAATGAGGCCCACAACATTCTCAAAGGCGAAAAAGTGCAAGGGGGATCGTGCGTTTAGCTCATGTACCAATCTTGCATACTGCTCGGGAAGAGAGTGGCGAGGATCATCATCTCTGTCCGCTGTATTCGCGCCACTGAAACTTTGACAAGGGGGGCCCCCGATTAGGCCAACAGGGCTGGTCTCTCGGCTTCCACAGTCCGCAACAATTTTTTCAACGGACAGATTCCTGACATCGGCCACATGGCCCGCAGGAGAGCCTCGACGATTTGCATTGTAAGAATCAATGCTCGACCTCCTAACATCGTACGCAGCAGGAACCGAGAAGCCGGACTGCTCAAACCCTAGGTCGAGACCGCCGGCGCCACTGAAGATACTAATAACATCACCCGCCCGGCCGCACGACGCTACCAATTGCTCACATTGAGGCGATTGGCCATTTCCGTGGGACTCAACTACTTGCGGGACATCATGATCCATCTTACTTCTCTTCGTTGCGCCAAGGCAGCGATCGGCGACTGCCGACTTCTACTTCCCAGCATATGAAAATTCCAACCAACAAAATAGGGCGACCCTGCGGTCGCCCTATTTGCTTCTAGCAGGTGCTCAATCAAACCCCAACAGGATTAGCCTTCTCCGGATCAATCTTGTACTGCTTGATCGCCCGGGCCACATCCTTCGCGGTCATCTTGCCTTCCTTCGCCAGCGCCGCAATCGCGGCATGCGCGATGTAGTAGCGGTCCACTTCGAAGAACCTACGCAGGTTCGCACGCGTATCCGAACGGCCGAAGCCATCGGTACCCAGCACGGTGTACGACATCGGCACGAACGCGCGGATCTGGTCCGCGTACGCACGCACGTAGTCGGTAGCGGCAATCGCCGGGCCCTGGCGGCCTTCCAGCAGCTCGGTCACGTAGGCCTTGCGCTGCTCACCTTCCGGATGCAGGCGGTTGGCACGTTCCACGTCGAAACCATCGCGACGCAGTTCGTTGAAGCTCGGGCAGGACCAGATGTCGGCGGTCACGCCGAAGTCCTTGTCCAGCAGCTCGGCGGCGGCAATGGCTTCGCGCAGGATGGTGCCCGAGCCCAGCAGCTGCACGCGCAGCTCGCCCTTCTTCGGCTTGCCGGCGTCGGTCAGCAGGTACATGCCCTTGACGATGCCTTCGGCCGCACCTTCCGGCATTTCCGGGTGGGTGTAGTTCTCGTTCATCAGGGTGACGTAGTAATACTCGTCAATCTGATCTTCCATCATGCGCTTGGTGCCGTGCTGCAGTACCACGGTCACTTCGAAGCCGAAGGTCGGGTCGTAGCTGCGCACGTTCGGGATGCCACCGGCCACCAGATGGCTGAAGCCATCTTCGTGCTGCAGGCCTTCACCGTTCAGCGTGGTGCGGCCGGCGGTGCCACCCAGCAGGAAGCCGCGGGTACGCATGTCGGCGGCCTGCCAGGCAATGTCGCCCACGCGCTGGAAGCCGAACATCGAGTAGTAGATGTAGAACGGCAGCATCGGCACGTTGCTGACCGAGTAGCTGGTACCGGCGGCCATCCACGAGCTGATCGCACCCGGCTCGCTGATACCCTGCTGCAGCACCTGGCCGCTCTGGTCTTCGCGGTAGAACATCAGCTGGTCGGCGTCGACCGGCTTGTACTTCTGGCCAAACGGCGCGTAGATGCCGATCTGGCGGAACAGGCCTTCCATACCGAAGGTACGGGCTTCGTCGGCCACGATCGGCACGATGTGCGGGCCCAGTTCCTTGTCACGCAGGGTGATGTTCAGGCTCTGCACGAACGCCATGGTGGTGGAGTAGCTGCGCTCGCCGCTGCTCTTCAGCAGGCGGTCGTAGGCTTCCAGCTTCGGCGCCACGAAGGTCTTGTCGGCCTTGCGGCGACGCTGCGGCAGGTAACCGCCCAGGGCGGCACGGCGTTCCTGCAGGTACTGCACTTCCGGCGAATCCGGGCCAGGGTGGTAGAACGGCACCTGGCCGTCGGCCAGCTGCGCGTCGGTCACCGGAATGTTGAAGCGGTCGCGGAAGTGGCGCACCGCTTCGTCGTCCAGCTTCTTGGTCTGGTGGGTCGGGTTCAGTGCCTCACCGGCGCTGCCCATGCCGTAACCCTTCACGGTCTTGGCCAGGATGACGGTCGGCATGCCCTTGGTGTTCACGGCCTGGTGGTAGGCGGCATACACCTTGTGCGGATCGTGGCCACCACGGTTCAGGCGCCAGATGTCGTCGTCGGACAGGCCGGCGACCATCGCAGCGGTTTCCGGGTACTTGCCGAAGAAATGCTCGCGGGTATACGCGCCGCCGAAGGCCTTGCAGTTCTGGTATTCGCCGTCGACGGTTTCCATCATCAGCTTCTTCAGGACGCCGTCGCTGTCCTTGGCCAGCAGGGCATCCCAGTAACCGCCCCACAGCAGCTTGATCACGTTCCAGCCGCCGCCACGGAACACGCCTTCCAGTTCCTGGATGATCTTGCCGTTGCCGCGCACCGGGCCGTCCAGGCGCTGCAGGTTGCAGTTCACCACGAAGATCAGGTTGTCCAGGCCTTCACGGCCGGCCAGGGCGATCGCACCCAGGGTTTCCGGCTCGTCGCTCTCGCCGTCGCCGATGAAGCACCACACCTTGCGGTCGGACTTCTCGATCAGGCCACGGTTTTCCAGGTAGCGCATGAACTGCGCCTGGTAGATGGCGGCCAGCGGGCCCAGGCCCATCGACACGGTCGGGGTCTGCCAGTAGTCCGGCATCAGCCACGGGTGCGGGTACGAGGACAGGCCACCGCCGTCCACTTCCATGCGGAACTTGTCCAGCTGCTCTTCGCTGATGCGGCCTTCCAGGAAGGAACGCGCGTAGATGCCCGGGGCGCTGTGGCCCTGGATGAACAGCAGGTCGCCCGGGTGGCTCTCGCTCGGGGCGCGCCAGAAGTGGTTGAAGCCCACGTCGTACAGGGTGGCGCCGGAGGCGAACGAGGCGATGTGGCCGCCCAGGTCACCCGGCTTGCGGTTGGCGCGGACCACGGTGGCCATCGCGTTCCAGCGGATGATCGAACGGATGCGCCATTCCAGCTCGGCATTGCCCGGGCTCTTGGCCTCGAGCTGCGGCTCGATGGTATTGACGTACTCGGTGGTGGGAGAGAACGGCAGGTAGGCGCCCGAACGACGGGTCAGCTCCACCATGCCTTCCAGCAGCTGATGCGCGCGCTCGGAGCCCTCGACATCAATAACGGCCTTCAACGACTCGATCCACTCCTGGGTTTCCACAGGATTCGGGTCGTTGTTCAGCACCTCGTTCAACCAGTTCATTAGCGCTCCCATAACCGCACGCACGCGCGCGACTGTTGTATAGATTTCTAGACCGCAAAGTGTAGCGCACCAAGGGCTTTCGTCACTTGGCTACGCTGCCGTATGGATGCAACCGGCCAGTGTCCGCAAGGGGCTTGCCAGGCCCTGCGAGGGTGCACTGGCGGGGCTTGGCGGCTGCGCGGGGTGTCGCTTGCGGACCGCTGCGCCCATGTGCAGGACGCAGTGTTACTGCTGCCGATGACCGTTGTGGGGCAACTCCGACACGCGGGCAGGAGTGTTCCGGGCGCAGCGCTGAACCGGCGACAACGTGTCGCATCTGCCTCTGGATTGGTCGCCGCCCCGGCCTCAGGGTAGGCCTCGAGTGTTGGCCCCGACCTCTCGGTCCGCCGTCTGGCCCTGCCTCACTCCCTTCCACGGTTGCGGCAGGGGCGCCTCGCAAGAGGCGCCCCTTCTGCTGCGCGCGTGGCCGCCCATGGCCCAAAACAGCCCCGCTTGTGGCCGGATCGATGATTGCCGGCTTCGATATATCGATATATCGTTTGCACACTCGTTACCGATATATCGAAATGAGCCGCAACCCCTCTCCCAGAGCCCGTTCCACTGATTCGGCCGTGCCGCGCCGAAACGGCCAGCCGCGGGTGCTCAGCCGCGGCGACCTGCGCCTGCTGGTACTGGCCCTGATCGGCGAGCAGCCGCGTCATGGCTACGAACTGATGCAGCTGATCAGCAACCAGTTCATGCAGGCCTACACGCCCAGCGCCGGCACCATGTACCCGCTGCTGGCCAGCTTCGAGCAGGCCGGCTGGATCGAGGCCGAGGAAGTGGACGGGAAGCGGATCTTCCGCATCACCGCCGCCGGCGAGTTCGAGCTGAAGGTGCAGCGCACCCAGGTCCGCCTGGCGCAGCGGCGTGCCTTCGACCGCGCCCGCGAGATCACCAAGGCCTCGCTGCCGCCGCCGCTGGCCTGCGCCCTGCGCGAGTTCAAGCGGGCGCTGGTCCACCACCACGGCCGCTGGGCCGAAGGCGAGGCGGACGAGGTGGCGGCACTGCTGACGCGGGCCTCGGCCCTGCTCAACGGTCATGCCGGCAGCGAGAGCGCATCGATTCCAACGACCCAGCCAGACTGACTCCAGCCAGGTCTCCCCTACGCCGCGCAGCACTGCGCGACACCTTTACAGGTACTCCCATGACTGAACACAACAACTCGCGCCTGCGCCTGGATGTGCGCTTCCGTGAACTGACCGTGCTGCGCACCGAAGAAGTCACCCCGCACATGCGCCGCGTCGTGCTGGGCGGCGCCGAGCTGGCCGGCTTCGATTCGCCCGGCGCCGACGACCACATCAAGCTGTTCTTCCCCAACGCCAGCGGCGAGATGGTGCTGCCGGTGCTCACCGCCGAAGGCCGCAGCTACCCGGCCGGCAAGGAGCCGTCGCCGGCACGCGACTACACCCCGCGCTGGTGGGACCACCAGGCCGGTGAGCTGGCCATCGACTTCGTGCTGCACGACCAGGGCATCGCCGGGCCGTGGGCCGAGCAGGCCAAGGCCGGCGATGTGCTGGTGATCGGCGGTCCGCGCGGCTCGTTCGTGGTGGCCGACAGCTACGACGCCTATGTGCTGATCGGCGACGAAACCGCGCTGCCGGCCATCGCCCGCTGGCTGGACGTGCTGCCGGAAGGTGCCGAGGTGCAGGCCTTCATCGAAGTGAGCGATGAGGCCGAGCGCCAGGACCTGCCGCAGTATGAGAACGTGCGCATCCACTGGCTGGAGCGCAACGGCTTCCCGGCCGCGACCAGCACCCTGCTGGAAGACATGCTGACCGACTTCGAGGCTCCGGAAGGCGACGTCTTCTACTGGATCGCCACCGAATCGCGCCGCGCCCGGATGATGCGCAAGTTCATCGAAGGCCACCTCGGCGTGCCGCGCGACTGGATCCGATCGACCGGCTACTGGAAGGCCCACCCGGACGACCAGGACGGCGATTGATCCCAGGGTAGGTGATGGGTAGTGCCGGCCGCTGGCCGGCAACCTCATCAACCCTCGGCAGGAATCTGCAGCTGCCGGCCAGCGGCCGGCACTACCGCTTGCCGCGTCCAGCCGAAGCGCTGCGCGGCCCAGATCTCCAGCGCGACCAGCAGCGCGATCACCAGCAACGGCAGCAGCAGCCCGAAGTACACGCCGGGCATCATGCCGTTGATCTGCGCCTTCACCAGCCGCAGCACGCCGCGGGTATGCAGCAGTTCGTCCACGTGCATGGTCAGTGCTTCACGCACCACCTTCGGTTCCAACCCGAGGCTGCCGGCCCTGTCCACCAGCGTGTCTTCCAGCATGCCGCGCAGCAGGCCTTCGCGCACCTTGCCGATCACCCAGCCGGTGCCGCGCGCCAGCGGGCCATCGCCGAGGCGATCGAGGCCGGGCAGCGGGTGTTCGCTCAGATAGGCCGAGGCGATGGTATCGGCGACCTCACCCACCGTGCCCTGGCTGCGCAGCGCCTCGCGCATGCGCGGGTCATCCAGCGAATCGGTGAAGCCTTCGCTCCAACCTTCCACCAGGGCCTGCAGGTGCGGCTGGAAATGATCCAGCTGCTTGAACAGCGCGCGGTGCGCACCGGCACTGAAACCCAGCTGCAGGCCGAAGAAGGCGGTGGCCAGTGGCAACACCACCACGTAGCTGGCCAGCAGCCAGTGATGCCAGCGCCGCTGCCGCCGCAGCCAGCCGCGGCGGTGCAGCCAGTGCCAGGCGAGGCTGCCCAGCAGCAGGCCGATGACCGTGCCAAGCACGCTGCCACCGACCAGATCGAGCACGCTCAGGCCCGACCAGAATTCGTTCAACCAGTACTGCGCGTCCTGCATGGGATTCCTTCCGTGGGTAGAACAGCGGGCCATTGTAGGCCCGAGCCCACGCCTGGCTGCTCGCCACCCGGGTGGGTGCGGACCGGTGGCTGCCACTGCGGTCGGGTGGGTGCGGACCGTTGGTCCGCACTCCTCACGGGCAAGCAATGCGACAATCGCGCTCCTTTCCTGCAGCGATGAGGCCCACATGGCCAAACTGACCCTGGCCAGCGTGGATGCGCTGCGTACCCGCCTTGTCGATGATGCCGCCTGCGATGCCGCACTGGCCGCGTTCGCCGATGCCGCCGCCCTGCGCACGCCGCTGCGTGAACTGGTGGAGGCGCAGCACCGCTACCTGCAGGCCGAGTTCGAAGTCGCCCAGGTCGCCGACGTACTGCGTCGCGACCAGAAGTACGCGCCGGTGGGCCGCCCCTCGGTGCACATCGTGCAGCTGCGCAAGCAGCAGGCTGCCACCAAGCAGGCAGCGCTGATCGCGCGCCAGGTGGTAGCGCAGGCGGCGCAGACCTTCGTGCGCGTGAGCGGGATGACGGTGAAGCCCAAGCAGAGCCCGAGCGAGGCATGCGCGGCGTGGTTGGGGGCGCTGCGCTGAGGGATGGGATGTGCGGGGATGTGCGGACCAACGGTCCGCACCCACCTTCTAAGGGCACCTACCTTGAGGGGCAATCACCGGGCCCGGTAGTGCCGGCCGCTGGCCGGCAACTTCCTCAACATCGGGCACCTCATATGCAGCCGGCCAGTGGCCGGCTCTACCAGACCATGAAAAAAAGAAGGCCCGCTTCGCAGCGGGCCTTCTGCCTTCTCACGACGAGTGAGCGGGGTGCATCACGCGGCCGGCTTTTCGCCGGTGGCTTCGGTGGTGATGCGGATCTTCACTTCATCGCTGACGTTCGGGGCGTAGGCGCCGACGCCGAAGTCGCTGCGCTTCAGGGTGGTGGTGGCATCGAAGCCGGCGGCCGGAACCTTGGCCATCGGGTGCTCGCCGCCGCCGTTGACGGTGACATCCAGGGTGACCGGCTTGGTGATGCCCTTGATGGTCAGGTCGCCGCTGACGGTCAGCTTGTTGGTGCCCGCAGCTTCCACCTTGGTGCTCTTGAAGGTGGCGTCGGCGAACTTGGCAGCGTCGAAGAAGTCGGCGCTCTTCAGGTGTTCGTCGAACTTGGCGGTGAAGCTGTTCAGGCCGCTCAGCGGCAGCTTCACTTCCACGGTGGACTTGGTCACGTCTTCGGCGTTGTACACCAGGGTGCCTTCAACGTTGCCGAAGTGCGCGCTCGGGTGCGAGAAGCCGAAGTGGCTCCACTGGGCCAGCACGTCGGTGTGGCTCGGGTCCAGCTTGTAGGTGCCCGAGGCGATCTTGATCGCTTCGGCGGCCGGCGCAGCAGCGGCGGCATCGGCAGCCGGGGCGGCGGCCTGTTCGGTGGTGGCCGGGGCGGCGGCATCAGCGGCCGGGGCCGCGGTGTCGGCCGGCTTGGAGCAGGCGGCGATGGCCAGGGTCAGGGCCAGCGGCAGCAGCAGTTTACGGGTGGCGCTCATCTCAGGAACTCTCCGGATCGTAGGGTGGGTACACGGTGCAGCAAGAGCCCGCCGCGCGGCAGCGGGCCCGAAACCGATACAGCGACTTACGCGATGCGCGCCGCTTCGTCGAACGACAGGCGCGGCAGACGCGGGAACAGGCCCGCCGGGTCACCGTAACCCAGGTTGACCAGGAAATTCGACTTGATCGAGGTGCCGGCGAAGAAGGCCTCATCGACCTTGGCCGCATCGAAGCCGGACATCGGGCCTGCATCCAGGCCCAGCGCGCGCGCGGCCAGGATCAGGTAGGCGCCCTGCAGGCTGCCGTTGCGGATGGCGGCTTCGTGGCGGCCTTCCTGCGGGCCGTCGAACCAGGCCTTGGCATCGGTGTGCGGGAACAGGTACGGCAGCTTCTCGTGGAAGTCCAGGTCGAAGCCGATGATGGCGGTGACCGGGGCGGCCATGGTCTTGGCCAGGTTGCCTTCGGACAGGGCCGGGGCCAGCTTTTCCTTGGCTTCCTTCGAGGTCACGAAGACGAAGCGGGCCGGCGTGGTGTTGGCCGCGGTCGGGCCCCACTTCACCAGGTCGTACAGCTCCTGCAGCAGGCTGGCCGGCACCGGCTTGTCGAGGAAGGCGTTCTGGGTGCGGGCAGTACGGAACAGCTGGTCGAGGGCAGCAGCGTCGAGCGCGTGGGACATCGGTGGATCTCCAGGGCGGCTAAGGGAAGTCAGTGCCCGCGGGCGGCGCGGGGCGAAACGACGAGCCGCAGTGTAGAGTGTCGCGACTGTTGCAACACCCAGCAGGGCTGAAACGAATTAATGCCAATGGTGAAACGATCGAGCGCACCCTGGACGGTCACTGACGGCCGTGCGGGCAATGTCCGCCAGGCGGTCGCGCTGGCCTCGGCGCTGCGCCAGGGCACCCATCGGCCGCTGCTCCTGCAGCCCCGCGCGCCCTGGCGCTGGCTGTCGCCGCGGCGCCTGCCGGGCGATGTGAACGGCTACGGCGAGGCGTTCGCGACGCTGGCCGCGGAGGCCCCCTCACTGGCGATCGGCTGTGGCCGCCAGGCCGCGGGCGCCCTGCGCGTGCTGCGCGCGCGCGGCAGCCAGGTGGTGCAGATCCTCGACCCCCGCATCGGCGCCCGTCACTGGGATGTAGTGGTGGTTCCCGAACACGACGCCCTGCGCGGCAGCAACGTGCTGACTCTGCTTGGCAGCCTCAACCCGGTGGACGATGACTGGCTGGCCTGGGGTCGCGCCGCGTTTGCCGGCTTCAGCACCCTGCCCGGCCCGCGTACCGCGCTGCTGGTGGGCGGGCCGACGCCGCTGGCGCCGTGGGACGAAACCGCCATGGTCGGCGTATTCCAGGCGCTGGCCGAGCAGATCCACAGCGAAGGCGGCAGCCTGCTGGCCACCACCTCGCGGCGCACGCCACCGGCACTGGCGGAGATCCTGCGCGCGAAGTTCGCCCATCTTCCGCATGTGATCTGGGGCGACGGCGGTGATGGCGTGAACCCGTATGGCGGCCTGCTCGGCTGGGCCAACCGCGTGGTGGTGTCACCCGATTCGGTGAACCTGCTTTCCGAAGCCTGCGCCACCCGCATGCCGGTGATGGTGGCGCTGGCCGATACCGTGCAGGGCCGGCTGGCGCGCTTCCAGCAGCAGCTGCGCGAACGCGGGCGATTGCAGCCGAGGTGGCTGGACTGGCAGTACGACCGCATCGAACCGCTGCGCGAGACCGCACGCATCGCGGCCGAGGTGAAGCAGCGCCTGGCACCGGGCTGACGAATGCCGTTGCCGGCCAGCGGCCGGCACTACCGACGCGGGCGGCCAGCGCTTTTTGAACATTTCGATCGGGCCGCGCGGTTAGAGTCCCGTGTCCCCCCATCGGACCGGCCTGTCCCCATGCGTACCCTGCTCCTGCTGCCCCTGGCCCTGCTTGCCGCGTGTTCCACCGCGCCCACCGAGCTGGATCCGATCTCGTATCAATGCCAGCAGCAGCTGGACGCCTACCGCGAACAGCCGGCCCTGCGTGATTCGCGCAGCGAGCGCCCACCGCTGCCGGTGGCACCGATCAGCGATGCCTGCGACAGGGAGCTCAAGCGCAAGGGCGTGGACCGCCCGCTGCGCTGAGCGGCGTATGATCGGCGCGCGGGCCTACCCGCCGTTGAAGGTATCGACATGGATCGTTCTCCCCGCCTGCCCGGCATCCTGCTGCTGATCATCGGCCTGCTGGCTGCTGCACCCACGTGGGCCAACAGCAGCGTCTGCCGCGAGCGCTACCCCAGCGTGGCGGCGCAGGCGGCCATGCTGGATGTGGCCTGGACCACCGCCGAGCGACTGGATGCGCTGCCCGATGTGGACGTGGTGGTGGCCGCACGCGGTGGCCAGGACCTGAGCCGTTACGGCCTGCGCCACAGCCATCTGGCCTTCCTGCTGCGCGAGGACGACGGCCGCTGGCGTGCGATGCATCTGCTCAACCGATGCAAGACCGACAGCTCGCAGCTGTACCACGAGGGCCTGGGCAACTTCGTCGGCGAGAGCGGCGGCCATACCGACCTGCGCATCGGCGTGCCGTCGGCAGCGCTGCGCGCCGCGCTGAAGGCAATGCTGGTCTCGCCCTCGATCCAGCCCAAGGCGCTGCATGAAACCCGCTACAACGTGGTTGCCTATCCGTTCGCCACCGACTACCAGAACTCCAACCAGTGGGTCCTGGAAGTGCTGGCCGCGGCGATGGCGCAGGCCGACGGTGCCGCGGCCATCGTCAAGCGCGAACAGGCCCAGCAGTGGCTGCGCCAGCAGAAGTACCAGCCCAGCGTGCTGCATATCGGGCTCGGCAAGCGCGTCGGTGCACGCCTGTTCGTGGCCAACGCGACCACCACCGACCACCCCGCCGGCGAACGCCTCTCCGGCAACTATTCGGTGGTGACGGTGGAATCGGTATTCGACTTCCTGCACCAGCGCAGCCAGCTGCAGCAGGAACTGGTGATTCCCCATGTGCCGGTGGCCACGGCCGCCGCAGCCACCCCCTGATTTCCGCAAGGAAAACGACATGCGCCTGCTGCACCGCTGCCTGATGCCGATGCTGATCGTCACTGCCCTGGCCTGCTCGGCCAACGCCCATGCCGGGCGCCGGATCGTCATCATCCATGATGCGCCGCCAGCGGGGCCGAGCCTGGAAATGTCCTCGCAGCTGGTGGAGTCGGCGCGCGCAGCCGCCGCCAGGGAGGCACAGGATGCTGCCGACGCCGGCCGCCCGCTGGCGCGCCCTGCGCAGATCAAGCTGCCGCAGATGCAGGTGAGCGCGATCGCGACCACGGTCGATGGCCGCCGCGAAGTGCTGCTGCGCGATGCCAACGATCCGGCCAATACCGCATCCATGCAGTATCCGCAGCGCACCGGCGATCCGGCCGTGCAGTTCAGCGTCGGCCAGACCGTCAACTTCGAGCCGACCGGTGCCGACCAGGGCTGGCAACTGAAGGACGAGCAGGGCCGCGCATTGGAATACCTGCCCGAGGCCACCGGCCCGCGCGACATCTTCGATACCCGGCGCTGAGTCGCCGTCTTGTACTGACCAGGAGGTCTGCATGTTCCGTTGCCTGCGTATTCCCGCCACTGCCCTGCTGCTTTCCGCGCTGCTGGTGCCCACCGTCCATGCCGGCGCCGCGCCGCAGTTGAACAGCAGCGAGGCCAGCGTGCTGATCACCTCGCTGATCGTGGTGTCGGTCCCGCTCGCCGCGTCGGCGGGCCTGTCCGAACTTTCCAAGGCCCCGTTCAAGGCCAGCGAGCGCAACGGCAAGGCCACGCGCAGCAAGGCGGTACCGCTGCCGCCGATGGAAGTGAAGAAGGTCGAGACCACGCCGGAGGGCGAACGCCAGGTGCAGTTGCAGGTGCCCGACAAGGCCGATCAGACCGCCACCCTGCGCTGGCCGGCGCAGGTGCACGAAGACCTGACCGCGGCCTTCGTGGTGGGCCAGCAGGTGCATTTCGACCCCACCGAGGCGGGCGCCGGCTGGACCGTGAAGAGCGCGCAGGGCCAGGCCCTGGCCTACGTACCCACGGCCTACGCCGCCGGCGACGTGATGAGCGAAGCGCTGTAAAACTGAACGGACGGTTTTGGTATTGCCGCGGGCCGGGCGGATAATGGGCGATCCCCCTTTGTCCTCCTGGCTCGCCATGTCCGTGCGTCCTGCCCCTGTGTTTGCCCCGCTGACTCCGCGCGCCCTGGTGCTGGCGGTGCTGGCGATGGGCGCGGTGGTGCTGCTGTCCAACGTGCTGGTGCAGTACCCGATCAACGACTGGCTGACCTGGGGCGCCTTCAGCTATCCGGTCGCGTTCCTGGTCAGCAACCTGATCAACCGCCGCTTCGGCCCGGGCCCGGCCCGCCGCGTGGCGTGGATCGGGTTCGCGGTGGCAGTGCTGCTGTCGATCTGGGTGGCGACGCCGCGCATCGCCATCGCCTCGTGCTCGGCGTTCATCGTCGCGCAGCTGCTGGACATCACCGTGTTCGACCGCCTGCGCCGTGGCAGCTGGTGGCGCGCACCGATGGTGGCCACCACCTGCAGTGCGACGGTGGATACCACGATTTTCTGGTCGATCGCCTTTGCCGGCTCGGCGCTGCCGTGGGTGAGCTGGGCCGCGGGCGACCTGGCGGTGAAGCTGGCGATCGGCGTGTGCCTGCTGGCCCCGTTCCGCGCACTGCTGTGGAAGATGGCACCGCTGCGGACCGAACGCGCCGGCTGAAGCCTGATTGGTAGGTGCTTGCTGGTTGGTGGGTGCCGACCGTTGGTCGGCACTGGCCTTCAGCCTTCATCGCAACCGACAGATCGTGCCGACCAACGGTCGGCACCCACCAGAAGCCAAGCCATGCGCGGCTCCTGCCCTGGTAGCTGCCAACCTGGGTTGGCGTTCTGTCGTGGCCGCTCAGGCAAACGGCAACTCGGCGGCGATGCATGCGGCGGTGATCGCCGCACAGGCGTCTTCGATCGCCGGGGTGGTCGGCGCCAGCCGCGGGCGTCGATCCAGGGTGCAGGCCAGGCCCACTTCCAGCAACGTGGCGTGGGCGCTGTGCAGCGCCTGCGCCGTGCCATCGACCAGGAAGCCGGCCGCGGCCAGTGCGTCGATCAGTGACGGTGTATCGCGCGGCTGCAGCAGCCCCGCATGCTGCGCACTGCACGCCAGCACCCCGGTCTGCAGCAGGAACTCCAGATCCACCACGCCGCCGGGTCCCTGCTTCAGATCCAAGCGCGCGGCATCGCTGCGATCCAGCTCGGTGCGCATGCGCCCACGCATCTTCAGCACGTCGGCATACAGCGTGGCCCGATCGCGTTGGCGCCCCAGTGTCTGCGCGCGCACCTGCTCGAAGTCGGCCAGCAGGCTGGCATCGCCGGCGACGCCACGCGCACGCACCAGCGCCTGGTGTTCCCAGGTCCACGCGCGCTCGCGCTGGTACTCGGTGTAGCTGGCCAGTGAAGACACCAGTGAGCCCTTGCCACCATCCGGGCGCAGGCGCACGTCGATGTCGTACAGGCGCCCGGCGGCGGTCACCGCACCGAGCAGCGCCATCACTTTCTGCGCCAGGCGTGCATACCAGCGCCCCGGCTCCAATGGGCGTGCGCCATCGCTGGCCTCCACCCCGGCCGGATGGTCGTGCAGGAACACCAGGTCCAGGTCCGAACCAAAGCCCAGTTCGAGACCGCCGAGGCTGCCATAGCCGATGATCGCAAAGCGTCCGCCCGGAATTTCGCCGTGCGCTGCGCGCATGTCCGCTTCGGCCATCGCCAGCACGGTCATCACCACCGCCTGCGCCAGTTCGGCCAGTTGCCGGGTGCTGTCCACCGCGCCCTGACGCCCGTCCAGCGTAGCCATCGCCATGCGGAAGCTGAGGGCCAGCCGCGTCTCGTTGAGCCAGCGCAGCTGTGATTCGGGATCTTCCACCGGCAGCACCTGCCGGCACTCGGCCAGCATGCCGTCGAAGCCGGGCATCGGTCCGGACACGCGCACATCCAGCAGCTCGTCCAGCAGCAGCGGGTACGCGGCCAGGCGTTCGGCCAGCAGCGCGCTGCGTGCCAGCACATCGACCAGCCGTGCCAGTGCGCTCGGTTGCTCGTCCAGCAGCGCCAGATAGCTGGTCCGGCGCAACACCGCCTGCAGCAGGCCGAGCACGCGCTTGAGCGCAGCGTCCGGCTGCGGGGAACGCGTGGCCGCATGCAGCAGTGCCGGCAATACGCGGTCCAGGCGCGCACGTGCCGCATCGGACAGCGACTTCACGCCGCTGCCCTGGGCGAAATCGCGCAGCGACTGGTCGGCACCGTTGGCGTCGAGGAAACCGGCTTCGGCCAGCAGCGGCGCGTTGCTGCCCTCCGGCAGGCTGCGCCAGTAGTTGGCCAGCGCGTCCGGCGCGGCCTGGCCCTTGCGCGGCGCCAGCAGCGCGGCGAATTCGGTACTGACCCGCTGCTGCTGCACGGCCAGTGCCGCGCGCAGCACGTCCCAGTCGGGGTAACCCAGGCCGACGGCGATCCGCTCGCGATCCAGCGCATCACCCGGCAGCACGTGGGTCTGTGCGTCGCGCAGCATCTGCAGGCGGTTCTCCAGGCGGCGCAGGAACAGGTAGGCCTCGCGCAATGCGGCGCCGTCGTCCGCGGCGATCTGCCCTGCGCCGACCAGTGCATCCAGCGCGACCAGCAGGCGGCGTTCGCGCAGCACCGGCTCACGCCCGCCACGGATCAGCTGCAGCGCCTGGCACAGGAACTCGATCTCGCGGATACCCCCGGCACCGCGCTTGATGTCTTCGTGCAGCTCGCGGCGCGCCACTTCAGCGGTGATCGCCGCCTTCATCTCGCGCAGGCCATCGAGTGCGGTGAAATCCAGGTAGCGGCGATACACGAACGGGCGCAGGGTCTGCAGCCACGCTTCGCCGGCCGCGATATCGCCCGCCACCGCGCGCGCCTTCAGCCACGCGTAGCGCTCCCAGTCACGGCCCTCGCGCTGGAAATACTGGTCCATCGCCGCGAACGACAATGCAACGCGGCCGGCGCTGCCGAACGGACGCAGGCGCAGGTCGACGCGATGGCTGAAGCCATCGACGGTGGTTTCGTCCAGCAGCTTGGCCAGGCGCTGGCCGAGGCGGGCGAAGTATTCCTCGGCGGCCAGCGCGCGCGGCCCATCGGATTCACCGCCGTGCGGGTAGGCGTAGACCAGGTCGATATCGGAGCTGAAGTTGAGTTCGCCGCCGCCGAGCTTGCCGAGCCCGAACACCACCAGCTGCTGCGCGGCGCCTTCGCCATCGCGGACCACGCCGTGGCGCTGCGCGAATTCCTGCTGCAACGCCTGCAGCGCCAGCCGCAGGCAGTCCTCGGCCAGGCGGGTGGCACCGGCAAGGGTCTGCGCGACATCGTCGAGCCCGGCCAGGTCGCGCCAGACCAGCCGCGTGGACATGGCCGTGCGCCAGCGCCGCAACTGCACGGGCCAGTCGCTGGGCTGCAGCGGGTCGAGTACCGGTGTCGCAATCGGCGGGCATCCGGGCGCGGCCAGCTGCGCCAGCAGCGCCGGTTGCCGGACCAGGGTGTCGAGGGCGAAATCACTGGCCACGGCCAGCCGGGTCAGCAGGGGCTGCAGGTCGGTCGGCACGGGCTCGGGCAGGACCTGGGCCAGGCGCGCCAGGGCGCGATCGACGACGGGCTGCAGGGCGGCGGGCAATTCAGCGGAGGCGAAGGTCATGGGTCGATTGTATCGACCCGGTAGTACCGACCGCTGGCCGGCAGATCCGACGGTCCTGCCGAAGATTGCTGGGGTTGCCGGCCAGCGGCCGGCACTACCGGTAATGGGGTCGCGTATTCATGTTTGGCGACGGGCAATAAAAAAGCCCGCTTGCAGCGAACTGCCAGCGGGCTCTGCTCCCTCCCCCACGTCGGGATGCAGGGCCATCGTGCGGGCTGCGAAAGCACTTTGCACGCTGCACTGCAAAACAAAACCGGTGGGTACGGGTGTCCCCGGCAGGGAAAAGCCATTCCACGAAGGTAGAACCCCCCGTACGGATGAGGATGGCCGATAATCGGGTTTCCCCCCAGAAACACTGTCGTCATGTCTGTTGATCGCATCGCCAACGCGCGTCTACGTGACCGCGTGGTCTCCGCCGAGGCCGCAGCCGCGCTGATCCAGCCCGGTGAAACCGTGGCCATGAGCGGCTTTACCGGCTCCGGGTATCCCAAGGCCGTTCCTGTCGAACTGGCCCGCCGCATCGAAGCGGTGCATGCCCAGGGCCAGCCCTTCCAGATCAAGCTGATGACCGGCGCCTCCACCGCGCCGGAACTCGATGGCGCGCTGGCCAAGGCCGATGGCATCGCCATGCGCATGCCGTTCCAGAGCGACCCGGATGCGCGCAACCGCATCAACGAAGGCAAGCTGGACTACATCGACATCCACCTCAGCCACGTCGCCCAGCACGTGTGGTTCGGCTTCTACGGCGAGATCGATACCGCCGTGATCGAAGTGTCGGCCATCCGCGAGGACGGCTCGCTGGTGCCCTCCACCTCGGTCGGCAACAACAAGACCTGGCTGGACCTGGCGAAGAAGGTGATCGTCGAGGTCAACGAATGGCAGCCGGCCGGCGTCGACGGCATGCATGACATCTACTACGGCACCGCGCTGCCGCCGCACCGCAAGCCGATTCCGCTGGTCAACGCCAACGACCGCATCGGTGACACCGCGCTGCGCTGCGACCCGGACAAGATCGTGGCCGTGGTGCGCACCAATGGCCCGGACCGCAACAGCCCGTTCAGCCCGATCGATGCGACCAGCGAACAGATCGCCTCGCACCTGATCGAGTTCCTCCAGCACGAAGTGAAGAAGGGCCGCCTGCCGCCGAACCTGCTGCCGCTGCAGTCGGGCGTGGGCAACATCCCCAACGCGGTGCTGGCCGGCCTGGCCAAGAGTGGTTTCCGCGACCTGGCGGCGTTCACCGAAGTGATCCAGGACGGCATGCTCGACCTGCTGCGCGATGGCGTGCTGAGCTACGCGTCGTGCACCGGCTTCGCGCTGAGCCCGCAGGCCAACGAGACGTTCAAGGAAAACATCGATTTCTACCGCGAGCGCATCATCATGCGCACGCAGGAAATCTCCAACCATCCGGAACTGGTGCGCCGCCTTGGCTGCATCGGCATGAACGGCATGATCGAAGTGGACATCTACGGCAACGTCAATTCGACGCACGTGATGGGCACCCGGATCATGAACGGCATCGGCGGTTCCGGCGACTTTGCCCGCAATGGTTTCCTGTCGGCGTTCCTGAGCCCGTCCACGGCCAAGAACGGCACCATCTCGGCGATCGTGCCAATGGCCAGCCATGTTGACCACACCGAGCACGACGTGTCGGTGATCGTCACCGAACAGGGCCTGGCCGACCTGCGCGGCCTGACCCCGCGCAAGCGCGCGCAGGTGCTGATCGACAACTGCGCGCATCCGGACTTCCGCCCGCAGCTGCAGGACTACTTCGACCGTGCCAGCCGCGAGAGCTACGGCAAGCACACCCCGCACCTGCTGCCGGAAGCGCTGTCGTGGCACCAGCACTGGCTGGATACCGGCACGATGAAGCGCTGACTGCGTTGGGGGTCAGAGCCCTTTTCTGCCGAAAAGGGATCTGACCCCAGGCACGGACAGCTGGTAGAGCCGGCCGCTGGCCGGCTTCCCCAGCAGCCGGCCAGCGGCCGGCTCTACCTTCAGGCGCTGCGCAGGCTCGCCAGCGATTCGGCCTGCAGCCGCTCGTAGATCTCGAACTCGTCGTTGACCGCTGCGCCCAGCGCCTGCTCGAAGGCCCCGCGGTTGGCATGGGCGGCATACGCCCGCTGTTCTTCACCGCCCAGGTTCGACTGGAAGATGCCTGCGGCGCTGACCGGCAGGAAGTCCTCGTAGACGATCGGATCGGCCGTGGCCAGGCCGGCGGCCACCAGCACTTCGGCCGGCAGATCGGCCACGCGCTCCGGTGCGGTGCGGCCCGCGTCGGTCAGCTGGTAGCGGTAGTAACCCAGCCCTTCCTGGCGCAGGGTGTCATGGTCATCCGGGAAACCGGCAAACACCGCCTGCAGGCGCTGGCCGTAGTCGCCATCGGTGCTGCCGGCACCGCCTGCATCGCGTGCCTGCGCCAGCAGCTGGTCATACAGCGCGCGGCCCTTCGGGGTCAGCGCAAGGCCACGCTGTTCGATCTCGCCGAAGCGCGCGGTATGGGTGCCGGCGTCGCCACCCTCGCCGTGCGGGAAATGTACCGCTTCCTCCAGCGCCTTGAAGCTGGTCTGGCGCAGCAGGATCGGGCAGGCACGGCGCGGCGGGCCTTCGATCACCGCCTTGGCGGCCATGCCGTGCTCGATCATCGCCGCCTGCGCCGCATCGATGTCCAGCGTGCGCGGGGTCAGGTGGTTGATGTGCGGGCCACGGAAACTGACCACGTCGGCCACCAGGCGATGCGCCTTGTGCAGCGCGTGGTAGGTCGGCAGGTCAACGGTGGCATCACCGTGCCAACGGAAGGTTTCCAGTGCCTCGTCAACGAAACGCGCGGCATCGGCCTGCGACAGGCCACCGTCATGCTCGGCCTGGTCGATCAGCGCCAGCGCGCCCTCGGTGAAGATCCGGCGGCGGGCAAGGATGGTTGCCGACTCCGCGCGCAGTGCTTCGTCCTCGATCAGCTCCAGGCGCAGCAGCGAGGTGAACACGCGGAACGGATTCTGCGCCAGCGCGGCGCCGGTCAACGGGCGGAACGCGGTGGAGTGCACCGGCACGCCGGCCACCGACAGGTCGTAGTAACCGACCGGATACATGCCCATCACCGCGAACAGGCGGCGCAGCGTCGCCAGCTCCTGCACGGTGCCGACGCGGATCGCGCCGTGGCGCTCTTCATCCAGGCGCGCGCGCTCATCGTTGCGCTGCAGCTGCGCGGCCAGCGCCGGATCCTGCTCCAGCACCTGCGCGTTGATCCGCTCCACCAGTTCCACCAGCGTGCCGTACAGCGGCACTTCGGTGCGGTACATGCGGGACATGGCCTGTGCGAACAGGCGGCGGATCACATCAGGCGAAACGAAAGAGGCGCTCATCAGTCACTCGATTACGGGAACGGGGAACAGCTCGAACCCGTATTGTCGCCGGAGCGCGCGGTGGCGGCGATATGCAGAGCAACATGAAGGACACCGGTAGTGCCGGCCGCTGGCCGGCAACCTCCGGATGCCTGGAAGGACGCAGTTGCCGGCCAGCGGCCGGCACTACCGCTTCAGCTGGCGCTTCAGCGTGGCATCCAGGGTAATCGGCCGGTCCCAATGCCCGTAGCTGGCCACGATGGCGTGGCGCACGGCGCGGTAATGCAGGTTGTCCGGCTTGGTCGGCATGCGCTTCACCACCGCCTCCCAGCCCCCTTCCGGGTCCTGGCTGAAGGCGCGCACGCTGTCGCGGCAGGTCTGGCCGCTGGCCTTGGCCCAGAAACAGGCGAAGTAGATATCGGCGGCCTGCCAGCCATGGCTGCTGAACAACGCGCTGATGTAGCCACGCGGCACGTCCGCATAGCGCGACACCTCGTCGAGGAAGGCATCCGGGTAGCGTTCGGCGTAGTGGTTGATGTCCTGCAGCTGGGCATCGACCCAACCGTCGCCGGTGTCCACCTCATAGGCGGCTGAACGCTCGGCGGTCTGCTGCGCCAGCACGGTGGCCGGCGCCAGCAGCAGGGACAACAGCAGCGTGCGCAGTCGGGGATTCATGCGCCGATTCTGCCGCAGCCGCCGCGCCCTGTCAGGCCGCCGCGGCGGCCTTGGCCTCGATCGCAGCCAGTGCGGCGGGCCAGTCGTGGGCAGTATCGGCAGTGACCATGCGCGGTTCGTCGTCGGCCACGCCATGCTGGGTCTCATGGGCCCAGGTCACCGCGTACGGGGTATGCACGCCCCAGCCGCCGAGGGTCACCACCGGCTCGATGTCCGAGCGCAACGAGTTGCCGACCATCACGAAGCGCTGCATCGGCAGGTCGAATTCGGCCAGCACGCGGGCGTAGGTTTCCGGGTCCTTCTCCGAGACGATCTCGATGCGCGGGAACAGCTCGGCGAGGTTGGCGACCTTGATCTTGGCTTCCTGGTGGAACAGGTCGCCCTTGGTGATCAGCACCACCGGGTAGTGCTCGGCGATCGCTGCCACCGCTTCACGCACCCCGTCGATCAGCTCGACCGGGTGGCGCAGGGTGTCGTGGCCGATATCCAGGATGCGCTGGATATCCCTGGCGTCGATGCGCTGGCCGGTGATGTCGATGGCCGCTTCGATCATCGACAGGGTCATGCTCTTCACCCCGTAGCCGAAGGTGCCCAGGTGGCGCTGCTGCACTTCCAGCAGGTGGCGCGCGGTCTGGGTGTCATGCACGTCGACATAGCGCGACAGCAGGTCAAGGTAATCCTGCTCGGCCTTGCGGTAGTAGTCCTCGCTCTTCCACAGCGTATCGTCACCGTCAAAACCGACCAGGCCGATGGCGCGCGACGGCGCAGGCGTGGGGGTATTCATCGCACAAGGATACCCCCGTCCCGGCATGCGGGACACCGGAAGGGCTCAGTCGCCGTGCTGGCGCTGGTAGACCAGCAGGTCCAGTGCCGGGGCCTGCCCGGTCAGTTGGGTCAGCAGGGTATGCACCTGGCCACGATGGTGGGTCTGGTGGTTGAACCAGTGCGCCAGCCCGGCATCCACCCGTTGCAGCTGCGGTTCGGGCGTGGAGACGCGCCGATAGGCAACGCGGGTGGCGAGTGCGGCCTCCGGGAGGTCGAGCACGAAGCTGACGATGCCCGCATCTTCCTCGATCCGCGCCTGGCGCAGGGCAGTGAATTCAGTGAACAGCAGCGTGTCCAGTGCATACCCACTGTCACCCAGCCCGGCCAGCCGGCGCAGCCAGATGCGATCGGTCACCAGCAGGTGGTTGAGGGTGCCCTCGATGGAACCGAAGAACGCCCCGCATGGCCTGCGGTAGTCCTCCACCGGCAATGGCTCCACTGCCGCGTACAGGCGCTGGTTGGCCCAGGCGTTGTAGCGGGCCATGGCCTCGAAATGGGTCTTGAGGGTTGCCATCTGCGGAGGAGCATCGTTTACGCCGCCGCTGCCGTCAATGCGGCGGCGCCAGCGGCCGTCGGGCAGAAAAAACCCGGGCGGCCATCGCCGCCCGGGTTCCCATACGCCCCGAACCTGGTGTTACCTGCCCTGTGCGCCCTGCGCGGCGCCACCGGCACCGGCCTGCTGGGCGGCCACATAGGCCTTGTACTCATCGGCACTCAGCTCGCCGTCCTTGTTGGTATCGGCCTGATCGAACACCTGGGCCAGGCCGGCATTCACCTGTGCCTCGGATTTGCTGATGGTGCCGTTGCCATCGGTATCGATACTGGCCCAGGTCTGGCCACCGCCATTGGCCTGCGCCGAGGCCGCTGCGGCCGCATTGGTCGCCTGGTCTGCCGCCTGGCCGGCCTGTGCCGCTGCCTGCTGGGCCTGCGCCGCTTCGTTCTGCGCATGCGCGGCCTGCTGCTTGGCCGACTGGGCCATCGCCGGGATGGCCAGCACGCTGCCGGCGGCGACGATCAGGGCGATCAGGGGCTTGCGGTTGCGAATAGTCATCAGGGGTGTCTCCTACCGATTGGGTGGTGTTGCGCGGCATGTCTGTTTCCGCACGGCACCTACCCTGCCACCGCGTTTCTGAATCGATTTTGCGCCGCGACCAGACTCAACACGCACGGTTAACCACTCACCCGCGCGCATGCGTTAGCGCAGTGGTTAGCGCGAAGTGAGCGGCTCATAAGATGCACATTCAGCGCCACCGGATTTAACCGGCAGCGAACGAAAAACCTGCGTCAGTCGACGTTCTGCGCCGATGACCGCGAACTGAACATCACCCATCCCAGCGCCACACCGGCAAGCGCGCCGGCGATTTCCAGCACCACTCGGCTGCCGAGTTCGTTCGGATCGTGGATGGTGGCGAGGAACAGGCGCGCGTACAGCGGCGACTCCAGGCGCACGATGCCCATATAGAACAGCTTCCACGCATCGATGCCTGCGGAGATCACCACCGAGATCACGCAGGACCAACCGATCGCATGGCCTACCGACCAGTGCAGCAGCCGGCACAGCCGCGACCACAGGAAATACACCAGCAGGCCGACCAGCAGGGCGATGGCGCCCGCTTCCAGGGTACCGAGCAGGCCGAAGTGCAGGGGAAGGTTCATCGGAGGGGCGGCAGGGAGAAGGCGGCCAGTGTAAGGGTATCGGCCGGGTAGCAGCCCGGTGCGCGCCATCGCAGGCGCGCTGATGTCTGTAGATCCACGCCATGCGTGGACGAATCTGCATCGAAAACGCCAGCGGTTGCTTCGGCCGTTGCCTCTGCCGTTGCCGTTGCCTCTGCCGGTGCAGGGCGCAGCCCTGCCGATACCCCCTAAAGCACTGGAACGTCGTAGGCCGTACCGGGATCCGGTTCGGGCTGCAGGGTGTAGTGCCACCATTCCTGCGGATAGTTGACGAAGCCACGGCGGGCCATCGCTCGCACCAGCTGCTGCCGGTTGGCCTGCTGTGCTGCACTCAGCCCGTGCGTCCGCGTATGCGCGCGGGGACCGAAGAAGTCGAAGTCGGTGCCCATGTCCAGCGGCGTGCAACGGCCACTGCGGCAGTCCAGCAGGCCGAGATCGACGGTGGCGCCACGGCTGTGCCCGGAGCGTTCGGCGATGTAGCCATCAGCCACCAGCTGCGGCTTGTCCAGACCCGGGTACTGCACGGCCTGGCGCGAGTGTTCGTGCGGATCGTTCACCCAGGCCATGAACGCCTGCACCGAGCGCACCGGCCGGTAGCAGTCGTAGACCCGCAGGCCGAAGCCATCCGCGCGCAGGTCCTCTTCCACCTGTGCCAGGGCCTTCGCCACCGGCGCCAGCAGATAGCAGGAGGGCGCCTGGTAGCCCGGTACGCGCGCGCCGGTGAAGTTGTCGGTACCGGCGTAGCGGATGTCCATCTCGATGCTGGGCGACAGCGTGCGGATCTCGACCAGCCCGGCACTGGCGGCATCGGTGGCTGGCGAGACGCGTACGGGCTCAGCGGCGCGTGCGCCCGCTGACAGGGCAATCGCCAGTACGAGTGAAATGCAGGTCCTGGAAGTCATAGCTGAAGTCGATGTCCGGGTCGATGGCACGCAGGTCCAGGGTCGGCGGTGTGCCTTCAGCGGGCTGCAGCCACACCTGTGCGTCGTCGCCCAGCGTATCCCAGCGCAGCAGCCAGCGCCCCTCCAGCTGCAGCACGCGGCCCTGCAACCTCGGCGATTTGTCCACGCTGAAGCGCAGGCCCTGCGTGCCCGCGCACAGCGAGGCCGGTCCCAGCCAGGGATCGTTGTAGCGTCCCTGCCAGCGCGGCAGATCGGCACCGCCCGCCGCACGCGCCGCCGCCGTGGCGGGCCGCAACTGGCCCGAGGCCGCGCGCGCCACCTGGTCGGCCTTCAGCTCGGCCAGGTACGCCATTGCCGGGCGCGCATCGCCCGCAGCGGTGAAGCGCTTCAGCACCGCCTGCATCAGCGCGCTGCGTGCATCCTCGCCTTCGCCATTGATCAGCATCACCACACCGACGTTGCGATCCGGCAACAGGGCCAACGATGAATACATGCCCGACAGCGTGCCGGTGTGCGCCACCTTCCACTGCCCGTCCATGTCCGAGACCCGCCAGCCATAGCCGTAGCCGTAGAAGTGCGCGTTCTCCCAGCGTCGCTGGCGTTCACCCAACGGCATCGGCATGTGCAGGGTCCACAGCGTGCGCCGCTGGCCGGCGTCCAGCCAGTCCGGCACCCGTGCTGGATCCAGCAGCACCTGCATCCAGCGCGTCATGTCACGCAGTGAACAGCGGATGCCGCCCGCGGCCATCGACGGCAGGTCCGGACTGAGCGCAGCGTCGGCATTCACCACCTCGTTGCGATCACCGCGCCAGGCATGCGGTTGCGCCACGTTGCCCACCTGCTGCACCGGCCACGCGCCAACCTGGCAGCGCGACAGGCCCAGCGGCGCGAACACCTGCTCGCGCATCAGCTGGTCGTAAGGCTTGCCGCCGGCGGCGGCCGCGACCTCGCCAGCCACCACGTACATCAGGTTGTCGTAGGCGTAGCGGCTGCGGAAGCTGCTGACCGGCTTCAGGTGCGCCAGGCCGGCGATGATGTCGGCGCGGGTGAACGCGTTAGGCTCCGGCCACAGCATCAGGTCGCCGGCGCCCAGGCCCAGCCCGCTGTTGTGGATCAGCAGGTCGCGCACCTGCATCTGCTGGCCCACCCACGCATCCTGCATGCGGAAGCCGGGCAGGTACCGCTGCACCGGATCGTCCCAGCGCAGCTTGCCCTGCTGCACCAGCCGGGCCAGCAGGGCCGCGGTCATCGCCTTGCTGTTGGAGGCGATCTTGAACAGCGTGTCCTCGTCGATGCGACCGCCATCGCCACGTGCGCCTTCGGCGTGGCGATAGACCACGCGCCCGTCCTCGACCACCGCCAGTGCCAGGCCCGGCAGATGCTCGTGCCGGACCACGCTGGCCACATCAGCATCGATGGACGCGGTGTCGATCGATGCGGCGGGGGGAGCGGCCAGTGCGGCCGCCAGGATCAACAGAGGATGCATGCGGGCGTCCCTCCGGGGCCGCGCCGCCCACCGGGACGGCGCGGGATACCGGCTCAGAAATTCCAGGTCACCACCAGCTGGGTATAGCGCGGCGCCTGCCAGCGCGTCCCCGTTGCGAAGGTCGCTTCGCGGTACTGGCCGGGCTGCGCCTCGTAGCGCTGGTGCACGTTGATGGTCTTCTGGTTGTTGAACAGGTTGTACACCGACAGCCGTGCACTGAGGTCGATCCCTTCCACCGGCAGGCGCCAGGTCACGTTGGCCCCCATGGTCCAGGTCCACGGCAGGCGCCCGAACGCACCGCGCGGGCTGTAGTCGAACTGGCGCTTGTCATACGGGCCCGAGCAGTTGGCCACGCACAGCCAGCCGGTGCCACCGCCACTGCCTTCGCTGGAGGTGCTGCCACCCGCGATCGTGTCGTTCGGCCACATCACGCCATAGGCGGTGATCGGGCCACCGGACTGCACCTGCAGCGTGGTGCCGAACGACCACTGCTTGTTCAGCGCATACGCGGCACGCAGCTTGAACTGGTGGCGGAAGTCGTTGAACAGCACGCCGTAACGCTCGTTGGTGGACGGATGGTCCCAGAACTGGACCATGCCGGTATCGCCGTAGTTGGTATCGGAGTTCACCGGCCCTTCGAAGTTGCCTTCGCTCTTGGACCACAGGTACGAAGCGTTGAACATCCACTTTTCGTCCCAGGCACGGTCGATCTGGAACTCCAGTGCCTTGTAGGTGCGCTTGGGCTTGGAATAGCCGACCACCTCGCCGCTGCCGCCCTTGCGATAGCCGCTGTTGGCGGTGTCGATGGTGATCCAGCCTTCGTTGGCGCAGCCGATGCTCTTGTCGCCCCAGATCGTCAGGCTCTCGCCCGGATTGGCGATCGGCCACAGCGTGCTCGGGGTCGGGCCACACGGCGTGTAGTTGATGCGGATGTCATCCAGCGCGCGGGTCATGCGCCGGTAGGTGGCGTTGACGCCCCACGACCAGGCCTGGTTGATCATGTTCTGGAAGCCGAGGATGTACTCGTCCTGGTAGACCGCCTTCAGGTCGCGGTCCACGCTCTGGCGCAGGTCGGCACCGCCGGTGTTCATGCGGGTGTCGGTCGGCCCGATCTGCTGGCCGATGACCGGTGCCATGTACGCCGAGCCGGTCGGCGAGGTCTTCTGCTCCCAGCCGTTGAGCACGTAGTAGCTGTATTCGTCGGTCAGGCCACCGGCAAAGTTGACGTTGATGTTGTTGGTCACCGGCAGGTAGTAGCGGCCGGCGTTGCCGAACAGCTTGGTGCTGCCGTCACCGCGCATGTCCCACGAGAAGCCGACCCGTGGTGCGATCAGGTCGTCCATCTTGATGAACGCCTTGCCGGCTGCGGTACGGTTCTCGAAGCGATCCCAGCGCACGCCGAGGTTCAGCATCAGGTTCGGTGTGATGTTCCAGATGTCTTCCACGTACAGCGCATTGGCTTCGGTCTCGAAAGTGCCGCCCGACCTGCGGTTGCGCGCACGCAGCATCTCGGTGACACCGGCCGGCACATAGGCATTGGCGCCGTCCCACACCTCATCGCCCGGCCGCGCCACGTACGCGGTGTAGCTCAGCTCGGTGGGGCCCGGATAACGGGTGGACTGCTTGGTGGTCATCAGTTCACGGTCGACACCGAAGCGCAGCAGGTGATCGCCCAGCTGCCATTCGAAATCCAGCCGCGCCACGTCACGGGTATCGTCGCGCTCCGCCACCGCCGCACCGGTCGGGTGGCAGCCGGCGCGCAGGCCCTGCAGCTTGCCCAGGCGCGGGCCATAGGTGCTGTCGGTGAACACCGGGCTGCACGCCTGGTCCAGCGACGAACTGGTGAAGGCACGCTGCTTGTTCTGGCCGACCATCGCGCGCGCAGTGAAGTTCTGGCCGAAGTGGCCGGTATAGGTCGCCGACCAGTTGCGGCCACCGGTCTCGGTGACCGAATCACCGCCCCAGGCGCCCAGCCGGTCGCTGTTCCAGTTGTAGCCGTACGACGCATTGGTGACGTCGCCCTCGTCGGAGAACGCCAGCAGCGCAAGGCTGTGGTTGTCGTTGATGTTCCAGTCCAGCTTGGTGCCCCAGAAGCCATTGCCGGACGTGTTCTTGAACCAGGTGCTGCCGTCGGACGAGGTGTTGTGGCCGCGGTCATCGCGGTCCTCGTACATCGCGAACAGGAACAGTTTGTCCTTGATGATCGGTCCCGATCCCCAGACATTGGTCTTCAGGAACGAGTTGTTGTCGCGGCTGCCATAGGAGTGCGGCGTGCCATCGCGATGGAAGTGGTCGCCCCCGCTGGCGCGCCAGGCGCTCGGCTCGGCGGTCACTTCCACACCGCCCTCGAATTCGTTGCTGCCCGAACGGGTCACCGCATTGATGACGCCGCCGGTGGAACGACCGAACTCGACCGAGTAACCGCCGGTCTTGACCTGGAATTCCTTGAAGAAGGCGAATGGCGCAGTGCTGAAGCCACGACGGGTATACATGTCGGTGACGTTCAGGCCGTTGATGAACACCGCGTTCTCGGCCACCGAGGAACCGGCGAATGACAGGCCGCCGAACGAGGAGTTGCCACCGACCACGCCCGGCGCCATCAGCGCCACCGCGGCGAGGTCCTGCGCCACCGGCAGGCGCGAGATCTCCTGCCGGTTGATGTTGAACGAGGTCTCGGTGGAGTACACGTCCACCCGGTTGACTACGCGGGTGCCGACCACCTGCAGGGCGTCGAGGTTGGTGACGCCACCGCCACTGGCCAGGTTGACCGTGGTGGTACCGCCGACCGCAACGCTGACCGCGACCTGGTCGCCCAGCTTCTGGCCCGCGCGGCTGAGCTGCAGCTGGTAGTCACCTACCGGCAGCTGGCCCAGGCGATAGCTGCCATCGGCGCCGACCGTCACGCTGCGGGTCAGGCCGGTGCTGCTGCTGACCACGGTCACCTGGTCGCCGGCGGTGGCGCGGCCCGCCACTGCGCCACTCACGTTCTGTGCCATTGCGATACCGGGCAGCATTGCGCCCAGACACGCTCCCAGGGCGACGCTCAACGCCGCCCGCTTGATGCTGTAAGCCTTCATCCCCTGCTCTCTCCTGCAAGAATTGAATGGTGTGGAATGCGATGTGTCGCGCTAGCGTTGCCCGGCTGGCAGTACCCGCCACTGGAAGTCGTAGCTCCATTGGTCGAAGTACAGGTTGCCGCCTGCCCACTCGGCCTCGCCGCGCTGCGAGTCGACCGTTTCCGAGCGGAAATGCTGTTTGGCCGGCACCAGGGCCTGGCCGAAATCGTCGTTGAAGGCGATGCGGTAGCCATCAAGGCCACCGAGGTAGAAGTCGCGCAGTGCCGGCACGCTGCTGGCCAGCGCCCCGGTGGTCACGTCCATCGGCAACCAGCCATACGGCGCCAGGTAAACCTGTCCCCAGTCGTGCAGGTTGCTGTAGCCGCTGCCATCGTCGGAGAACACCATTCCCGACTGCCAGCGCGCGGGAATGCCGTTCATCCGCAGCAGCGCGATCAGCAGCAGGGTCTGCTGGCCGCAGTCGGCATGCCCGGCATGCAGCGCATGGTCGCTGATGTTGCTGAGGGTGGAGTACTCACGGGCACCGGCCCACGGAATGCGATCGACCGCCGCGAACAGCCTGCGCACCCTCTCGTAGGGACGCGTCTCGCCCTGCAGCACCTGGTCGGAGAACAGCTTCAGCGCAGGCGTGAAGCGCACATGTGGCAGCTGCTCGGCCAGGAAGGGCGCCAGCGCCGGATCGGCCGGCGTGGCCTGCACCTTGGCCGGATCAATCGCGGTATGCCGGGCGAAGATCGTCACCGCGTAGCGGATCTCGAAGCGGGTCGGCTGCCCCGCCACCGCTTTCGCCTCCAGGTAGGCGGTGCGCTGCAGTGTATCGGCCGGCGCCAGCTGCGCCCTGCCCGGCACGCTGCCACGCCATTGCACCTGTTCCTGCTGGCCCGGAAGCTCGCGCGGATACGGAATCCAGGCGCGGATGGTTTCGCCGGCCGGCACGGCATCGGCCTGCACCGTCAGCGACTGGGTGAAGGCGATGCGCTGCGGCAGCACCGCTGGCTGCGCGCTCTGCGCGGCCGCCGCGACCACCCGCGCGTGATGCGGATTGAGCACTTCATTGGGTCCCGGCGATGGCATCGGCGCATCCGTGCGACGGCGTGCACGGGCCTCGTCGCTGAGCAGGAACAGGTTCGACGGCGCGCGCTTGAAGTACCAGCGCGTGCCATCGATGTCGGCATGTTCGATCAGGCCCTGCTGGTCCCAACGCGCGAACTCCTCGTCGCTCAGATCGGGAATCCAGCGCCGCAGCGCGGCCTTGGCGGCGGCTTCATCCAGGCTGAAATCCAGGCGGATGCGGCGCATGCGCTCGCGCTGGAAGGCGGCGCTGGTGGATCCGCCTGCGCTCGCCAGCAGCACATCGGCGGCGCCGAAGCGGCCGCTGTCGATCAGGTCGATCAGCCGGGTTTCGCGCGCACGCGCCTCGGCGTCGTGCTCACCTGCAGCCGCGGCAACCGACGCACACAGCAGCAGCGCGGCACACAGGCCGGCGGCAGGCAGACGCGGTTTGCGAACGGCAGGATCCACAGCGACACTTCCCCAGCGCGGGTGGTAACGGCTGTGTAACACGGGCCGGGGAACCGGTCAATAATTTATTCTTGCTTTCGCCGAAGAAAGGAATAAATATTCCTACTGGCATTCGAGGAGGGTGTGCTGCGCATGATCCTGGCTTCCCGCGAACGGCATCGGCCCTGGCCGCGCCGCTTGACCCTGGCCCTGTGCCTGCTGGCCGCACCGGGCGTTGCACTGGCCGCGCCGGCCCCCGACCCCGGCGCGCCGCTGCCCTATGTGCTCGGCCTGCATGAGGCCTACCTGACCCCGCAGTACTGGGCCGAACGCCTGCCGAACGCCGATGCGCTGATCCTCGACCGCGCGCAGATCGATGCGCAGAACGCGCGCATGCGGGCGCAGGACAGCCATATCCAGGATATCGCGGCGCTGCCCGCCCAGCTTGATGCCGCGCAGGTGCGTGCCAGCATCGGTGCCCTGTCGAGCTGGCCCACGCGCGCCCTCTACAACGACAAGGGCCAGGCCATTGCGCCGGGCCTGCGCAGCGCGATCGAGGCCAACCTCGGCCTGGATGCCATTGCCGCGCAGACGGCACCGCAGTATGGGCTGGTGGTGAAGCGTGCCGCACTGCGCACCTTCCCCACCCGCGAGCGCGTGTTCAGCAGCGTGGGTGACACCGACATCGATCGCTTCCAGGAATCGGCGCTGTTCCCCGGTGACAAGGTCGCCGTGGTCCACCGCAGCGCCGATGGCCGCTGGCTGTTCGTGCACAGCGAACGCTACAGCGCATGGATCGAGGCCGATGCGGTGGCCAGCGGCGACAAGGCCACGGTGCTCGGCTACGGCACGAAAGGCCCCTACCGGATTGTCACCGGCGCCATCGCGCAGACCGCCTACACCCCGCAGGAACCGCGCGTCTCGCGCCTGCAGCTGGACATGGGCGTGCGCCTGCCGGTGCTGGCCGACTGGCCGGCCGCCGAGCCGGTGAACGGCCAGCAGGCACATGCCTCGTGGGTGGTGCAGCTACCGGTACGCGAGGCCGATGGTCGGCTGAAGCTGCTGCCGGCGCTGTTGCCGCGCTCGCAGGACACCGCCGCCGACTACCTGCCGCTGACCCCGCGCCTGCTGCTGCAGCAGGCCTTCAAGTTCCTCGGTGAACGCTACGGGTGGGGCCACGACTACGACAGCCGTGACTGCAGCGGATTCGTATCCGAGATCTACCGCAGCTTCGGTGTGCTGCTGCCGCGCAATACCAGCGCACAGGCGGTCAGCCCCGCGCTGGACCGCCTGCCGTTCACCGGAAAGGACGGCAAGGCCGTGCGCGACCGCGCCGTCGCCGACCTGCAGGCAGGCGACCTGGTGTACATCCCGGGCCACGTGATGATGGCCATCGGCCACGTCGACGGCCGCACCTGGGTCATCCACGATACGGCGGGCGGCAGCTGGTACGGTGCCGACGGCAAGCGCGTGCAGGCCCATCTCAATGGTGTTTCGGTCACGCCGCTGGAGCCGATGATGGCCAGCGATACCGTCCGCTACATCGACCGCATCACCAACATCCAGCGCCTGCGCGCCAAGACTCCCTGAATGAAGATCACTGCCATCGAACTGGGCATGCTGCGCGTGCCGCTGAAGACACCGTTCAAGACCGCCCTGCGCACGGTGGAGACCGTCGAGGACGTGGTGGTGCTGATCCGGACCGACAGCGGCCATACCGGCTACGGCGAGGCACCGGCAACCGCCGTGATCACCGGCGATACCCACGGCTCGATCATCGAAGCGATCCGTCACTTCATCGCCCCGCGCCTGATCGGCCAGGAGGTGGTCAACCTCAACCGGCTGTGCGGGCTGGTGCAGACCGCGATGGAGCGCAACACCAGCGCCAAGGCCGCCGTGGAGATCGCCCTGTACGACCTCTGGGCGCAGCTGCACGGCGCACCGCTGTACCAGATGCTGGGCGGCGGTGACCCGGTGATCACCACCGACATCACCATCAGCGTGGACTACATCGACAAGATGGTGGCCGACTCGCTGTCGGCGATCGAACGCGGCTTCGAATCGCTGAAGATCAAGGTCGGCAAGGACATCGGCCTGGACATCGAACGGGTCAAGGCCATCCATGCCGCCGTGCAGGGTCGCGCGCTGCTGCGCCTGGATGCCAACCAGGGCTGGACCGCCAAGCAGGCCGTGCATGCGATGCGCACGCTGGAAGACGCCGGCGTGGTGCTGGAACTGCTGGAGCAGCCGGTGAAGGCGGCCGACATCAACGGACTGAAGTACGTCACCGACCGGGTCAACACGCCGGTGATGGCCGACGAAAGCGTGTTCAGCCCGAGCCAGGTGATGGACCTGATCCAGCACCGCGCAGCCGACATCATCAACATCAAGCTGATGAAGACCGGCGGCCTGTCCAACGCCATCCGCATCGCCGACATCGCCGGCATCTACGGCGTGCCCTGCATGATCGGCTGCATGATCGAGTCCAGTATCAGCGTGGCGGCGGCGGTGCACCTGGCGGTGGCCAAGAGCGATGTGATCACCAAGGTCGACCTGGATGGCCCTTCGCTGGGCCAGTTCGACCCGGTCAGCGGCGGCGTGCATTTCAACGAATCGGAGATCAGTATCAGCGACGTGCCCGGGCTGGGCATCACCGAAGTGCGCGGACTGGAGATGCTGGGTTGATCTCTGCCTTGCGGCTGGCCTGGCGTACAACTGACTTTGGGTCGGGCGTTACTTTTCTTTCCGCGGAAAGACCGGGTAGATCCACGCCATGCGTGGATGCTTCCGCCCCTGCTTCTGCCCGACCCCGTAGCCCCTTCGCGGCTGGCACGCGCGCGATCCACCCCATGACCTGCTCCACGCTGCCAACCGCAACGCGCCTATCCATGCCCGGACACCCGACATGCCGCCCCTGCTGAAGATCCGTTCCGAGCGCGGGCAGATGTCGGCCATCGAACGCCGCATCGCCGACTTCATCCTCGACAACGCGCACCTGCTGCGCGACTACTCGTCGCAGCAGCTGGCCAGTGCGCTGGGCATCAGCCAGTCCAGCGTGGTGAAGTTCAGCCAGAAGCTGGGGTTCAAGGGCTACCCGGACCTGAAGTATTCGATCGGCCAGGATGTCGCCCGCGCCGGCGCCGATCCGCAGCAGGCGCCGAGCGAGCCCGACGGCGGCGACGACTACCGGCGCCTGGGTGAAGCCCTGCGCCGCAGCAAGGCACAGGCCGAAGAGGAAACCCGCCAGGCCAACCCGCGCGAGGAAATCGAACGCATCGTGCAGCTGCTCGACGGCGCGCCGAAGCTGTTCGTGCATGGCCTGGGTGACGACGGACTGTTCGCCCGCGAGTTCGCCATGCGGCTGTCGCTGCTGGGGCTGCTGGTGGTACCGCATACCGACCCGATCCTGATGCTGGCCAACCTGTCGGCCGCACGCCCCGGCGATGTGCTGCTGGTGTTCTCCGAGTTCGGCAACCTGGCGCAGCTGTCGCAGCTGTCGCGGCAGTTCCAGGACATGGGCGGCAAGGTGATTTCCATCACCCGGCACACCGCCAACCCGCTGCGCGCGCATGCGGATGCCGCGCTGGCGGTGTGCGCGCACGACCGCACGCCGCAGGTCGCGCAGCTGCTGTACCGTAGCGCCATGCACGCCCTGCTCGACTTCCTGTTCGTGCTGCTCTGCCACGCCAATCCGGACCGCCAGCAGCAGCTGGCGGTGAACCTGGAGCGGATCGACCACCTGCTGGATTCCTGACCGGAGCGCATGTTGATGAACCCGCTGGCCCGTCTTGCCACCGCTGCGCTGCTGCTTGCCGCCGCGCTGTCCGTCCATGCTGCGCCGCTGGAAGGTGCACGCCAGTTGATCGTGGTCACCAGCGAGAACTGGGACAGCACCCAGGGGCAGCTGCAGGCCTATGTGCGTGATGGCAAGGGCTGGCACGCGCATGGCGCGGCCTTCCCGGTTGCGCTTGGCCGCACCGGCAGCGCATGGGGCCTGGGCCTGCATCCGGCGCAGCCCAATGGCCCGCAGAAACAGGAAGGCGATGGTCGCAGCCCGGCCGGCGTGTTCGCGCTCGGCAGCGCATTCGGCTATGCCATCACCCGTCCCGGCACCGCAATGGCCTACCAGCCGATGCTGGACAGCAGCTACTGCATGGACGTGCCCGGCTCGCCGTTCTACAACCGCATCGTCGATGCGAAGAAGGTCGGCAGCGCAGCGATCAAGGGCTCGACCGAGCCGATGCGGCTGGACCTGCACAACAAGGGCGACGTGCGCTACCAGGAAGGCTTCGTGATCGCCCACAACCCGGACAACCAGCCCGGCAAGGGCAGCTGCATCTTTGCCCATCTGTGGCGCCAGCCCGGGGAGGCCACGGCCGGTTGCACGGCCATGCCGCAAGCGCGCATGCAGGCGCTGCTGGACTGGCTGCGGCCGCAGGATACGCCGCGCTTCGTGCTGCTGCCGCGCGCCGAGTACAAGCGCCTGCAGGCGCAATGGCAGCTGCCCGCACTGCACGGAGACGCCCGTTGAGCGCGCAGGACGAACCGCAGCTGCAGCGCGCGGTCAGCCGCTGGCAGATCGTCGGCCTCTCGATCAACGACGTGATCGGCAGCGGCATCTACCTGTTGCCGGCCGCCACCGTGGCCCTGCTCGGCCCCTTCAGCCTGTGGGGCGTGGTTGCCGCCGGCATCGTCGTGGCCCTGCTGGTGCTGTGCTACGCGCAGGCCGCCAGCTACTTCGATGAACCCGGCGGCAGCTACCTGTATGCGCGCGAGGCATTCGGCCGCTTCGCGGGTTTCGAGATCGGCTGGATGATCTGGCTGACCCGGATCAGCTCGGCCGCCGCGCTCAGCAACGCGCTGGCCGATGCCGTCGCGCGCTTCTGGCCGTGGGCCGGTGCCGGCCTGGGCCGCATCGCGGTGATCGTGGTGTCGCTGGGCTTCCTTACCGGAGTCAACATCATCGGCGTGCGTTCGGCGGCACGTACCGGCGTGATCCTGGTGATCGGCAAGATGCTGCCGCTGCTGCTGTTCGTGGCCATCGGCGCGTTCTACATCGATCCGCAGCTGGCCTTCTCCGGCCAGCGCCCGGACCCGCACGACCTGCAGCGCATGGGCGAAGCCGCGCTGCTGCTGCTGTACGCCTATGCCGGTTTCGAGAACATCCCGGCCGCCGCCGGCGAGTACCGCAATCCGCGCCGCGATATTCCGTTCGCACTGATCACCATGATCATCACCGTCACCGTCATCTACGGCGCGGTGCAGGTGGTGGCACAGGGCACGCTGGCGGGCCTGTCCAGTTCGGCCACGCCGCTGGCCGACGCCGCCGCCGGCTTCGGTGGCGAAGCACTGGCGCTGATCCTGACCATCGGCGCCACCATCTCCATCCTCGGCACCAACAGCAACACCATGATGATGGGGCCGCGCTTCCTGTTCGCGCTGGCCCGCGATGGCTACGGGCCGAAGATCCTGGCCCAGGTGCATCCGCGCTTCCACACTCCGGCGGCGTCGATCCTGTGCCAGGGCCTGATCGCGCTCGGCCTGGCCCTGTCCGGCTCGTTCGTGCAGCTGGCGTTGCTGTCGATGACCACCCGCTTGTTCGCCTACATCGGTACCGCAGCGGCGGTGCTGGTGCTGGCCAAGCGCTATGCCGACCGCCCCGGCGCCTTGAAGCTGCCCGGCGGCCCGCTGATTCCGGTGCTGGCGCTGCTGCTGTGCCTGGCCCTGTTCGCCAGTGCCAGCTGGCAGAACATCGCCGCCGCGCTGGTCGCCTTCGCCATCGGTGCGGTGATCTACAGGCTGCCGCGCAAGGACGCCGACGGCGGGTGACCGATGGAGGTAGTGCCGGGCCCAGGCTCGGCGCTACAGACCCGGCCTTCACGCTGCCGGACCGGGCCGTTAACCGCCGCGCAGGCACGATCAGGCTTCGTCCACCACGGAGCCCTCGCATGACCGAATACCAGATCCCCGGCCGCGTACCGGACGACAGCACGCCGCGCGACGCGGTCAGCAACTACTGGCGCGAACGCTACACCGCCGAGCCGTATTACGACGACCAGCTGTTCTTCGAGGATTACGAGCCGGCCTACCGCATCGGCCACGCCGCACGCGCGCAGGACATGATCCGCGCCTACGAGGAGGTGGAAGGCGAGCTGGAGTCACGCTGGGCCAGCGAGCGTGGCCGCAGCCGCCTGGAATGGGCGCAGGCACGTAACGCCGTGCGCCGAGGCTGGGACGAAGCGCTGAATCTTGATCCGCGCCTGGACAACGGCGTGCCGCATCGCAGCTGACCGCGGCCCCTGTAGAGCCGAGCCCATGCTCGGCTGCTTCACTCGGCTGCTTCAGGCTCGGCTGCTTGACGCCCGTGAGCCGAGCGTGGCTCGGCTCTACAGGGGGTGGATCAATCCTGTTCCGGCAGCGGCGGCACCACCGCGCTGCGCCTGCCGTCACCGCCACCGGCCGCGATCAGGTCACGGGTGTTCTTCTGCACCGCCACCGCGCCGAACAGCGACAGCGCATAGGCCATGCCGTAGAAACCCTTCTCGCTCGACGCCAGGGTCGCGTTCCACAGGCCAACCAGCAACAGCATCAGCGCCGACAGCAGCGCGAACCAGCACAACGCGTAGTACAGGCCACTCACCGCAATGCCCTCGACGCGGTCGCGCACGCTCTTCTGCAGCGACACCGCCGCGAACAGGCCGAACAGCAGCAGGGTCAGGTAGTAGCCCTTCTCGTTGAGCGCCATCGTCGCGGCGTTGAACAGGCCGATCAGGTACGCCGCCGCTCCCAGCAGCAGGGCCACCCACGAGGCGGCGATGAAGGCGGTGGACGGCTTGTGGGGTATGGCAGTGTTCATTGCAGATCCTTGGCAGGCAGACGGGCATGCTTTGCCCGGGCGTGCCCACCCTAGACGATCGCGCCGCCGCCGCACAGGGGTGGCAGGACCTTCGGGCCACGACGGTCACGCCACCAGTGGTATACAAGGGACAGCCCGGCCATCCGCATCCCCGCCCTGGAGATACCCATGACCCGCACGCCCCTGCTGCTCGCCCTCGGCCTGGTGCCGATCCTCGCCACCTCCGCCTGCAACGCTGCCGACCCGCCCGCCAGCGCCGCGCAGGCCGCTGCACCAGCGTCTGCCGCGGCCGACCAGCGGCCGTTCACCGCCACCGAGGTCAACCGCTTCGACCAGCCGTGGGCGATGACCTTCCTGCCTGACGGCAGCCTGCTGGTCACCGAAAAGCGCGGCAAACTGCAGCACCTGGACCTGGCCAGCGGCCAGAAGCACGAGATCACCGGCGTGCCCAAGGTCGCCTACGGTGGCCAGGGTGGCTTCGGCGACGTGATCCTGCATCCGCAGTTCGCGCGCAACCATGTTGTTTACGTCAGTTATGCCGAGGAAGGCACGCTCGATACCCGTGGCGCCGCAGTGGCGCGTGCCACGCTGGTGCTGCAACCCGACGGCGCCGGCCAGCTCAAGGATCTGAAAGTAATCTGGCGGCAGAGCCCCAAGGTCAGCGGCGAGGGCCATTACGGCCACCGCCTCGCGTTCGGCCCGGACGGCAAGCTGTGGATCAGTTCCAGCGAGCGGCAGAAGTTCGACCCGGCCCAGGACATGGGCAGCAACCTCGGCAAGATCATCCGCCTCAATGACGATGGCAGCCTGCCCGCCGACAATCCGTTCGCCTCGCAGGGTGGCGTCGCCGCGCAGGTGTGGTCGCTCGGCCACCGCAACATCCTCGGCATGGCCTTCGACGGCAACGGCAAGCTGTGGGCGCATGAGATGGGCCCGGCCGGCGGCGACGAACTGAACCTGATCGTGCGCGGCGCCAACTATGGCTACCCGATCGTCTCCAACGGCGACCACTACGACGGCCGCCCGATTCCCGACCACGATACCCGCCCGGAATTCGCCGCACCGAAGGTGACCTGGACGCCGGTGATCTCGCCGGCCGGCCTGGTGATCTACAGTGGCAACCTGTTCCCGCAGTGGAAGGGCAGTGCCTTCATCGGCGGCCTGTCCTCCACCTCGCTGGTGCGCGTGGCCTTCGATGGGGACAGCGCGCGCGAAGCCGAGCGCTTCAACATGGGCGAGCGCATCCGCGAAGTGGAACAGGGCCCGGATGGCGCGCTGTGGCTGCTGGAAGATGGCAGCAAGGCACGCCTGCTGAAACTGACTCCGAAGACCTGACAACACGGTAGTGCCGGCCGCTGGCCGGCATTGCCCCTCTGCAACGGCCCCGCTCGCGGGGCCGTTCGCATTCACTGGATGGTGATGACCTTCACCTCGGTCCTGGTGCAGGCCTTGTCCAGGCACTGCCCGTTCAACCACACCTGGCCGCTGCCGATCATCACGCCCTGCTGGTTGACGAAGACCGTGTCGAACGACTGCTCGGATACCGCCTTGAGCACGGCCGGGGTGATGATCTTCTCGTAGCTGCGCTGGAACTCGCCGGGGCCGCTGATCTTCTTTCCACCGGCAATGTTCAGCGGGAAGCGCAGCTGTTCGACCACCGCCGCGCGGTCACCGCCGACGACGGCCGTCTTGAAGGCGTTGAACACCTTCTCGTATTGCGCGGCATCGCCGAGCACGGTTTCGATACGCGCACGCACATCCTCGGCAGGTTCCGCCGCAGCCGGCGCGGCCGGTGCGGCTACCGCCGGTTCCGCAGCAGGCGTGGTCGGCTCGGCCGCAGGCGTCGCCGCAGCGCTGGCCTGCATCGGCGGCGGCGCATCGGCAGCGGGCTCGGCCGGCGGTGCCGGCTGCGAGCAGGCCGCCAGCAGCAGGGCGGGAATCAACACGGCGATCGTGCGCATGCGCGGAGCCTCCAACAGATCAGGAACACCGATGGTACAAAAAAGGGGACGGAGGGGATTAAGTCGTTTATGCATTTACGACTTAATTCCCTCCGTCCCCTTTTCTTGTGGGGTCAGGCCTTCAGCAGGTCGAACTGCACGGCGTCGCCGGCGGCGGAGGAGGCACAGACCCACAGGTCGAACTGGCCCGGTTCGGCACGCAGCACGCCGTCGCGGCCGGTGAAGGCCAGCTGCTCGCGGCCCAGGGTGAACACCACCTCGGTCGACTCGCCCGGCTGCAGCGCTACCTTGCGGAAATCCTTCAACTCGCGCACCGGACGCACGCGGCTGGCCACGCGATCGTGGATGTACAGCTGCACCACTTCCTCGCCAGCCACCGCGCCACTGTTGGTCAGCGTGGTGGTGATGGTCAGGGTGTCATCCCAGCCCAGCTGGGCCGTGCTCAGCTGCGGTACGCCATAGGCGAAGCGGGTGTAGCCGATGCCATGGCCGAACGGATACAGCGGCTCGTTCGGAATCTCGCGCCAGCGCGCCTTGAACTCCGACATGGTCGGCAGCTCCGGGCGGCCGGTACGCGGGTGGTTGTAGAAGTACGGCTGCTGGCCCGACACCTGCGGGAAGCTGACCGGCAGGCGGCCGGACGGGCTGTAGTCACCAAACAGCACATCGGCCACTGCATGGCCGGTCTGGGTGCCCAGGTACCAGGTCACCGCCACCGCCTGCGCATTGCGCACCGCGCCCTGCAGCGCCAGCGCGCGACCATTGCGCAGCAGCACCACCAGCGGCTTGCCGGTCATCGCCACCGCCTCGGCCAATGCCTGCTGTGCCGGCGGCAGGGTGATCTCCACCCGCGACTGCGCCTCGCCGCTGTAACGCTGCGGCTCGCCCAGTGCCAGCACCACCACGTCGGCGCGCAACGCGGCGGCCACGGCGGCTTCGGTGCCTCCCGGAATCGCCGTCTCCAGCTCGCAACCGGGCACGATCTCCAGCAGCGACGCATCGCCGATGGCAGCGCGCACGCCGGTTTCCAGGTCCACATAGCGCTGCTTGTCGCCGAACAGCGTCCAGCAGCCCTCGATGTTCTCGCGGTCCTGCACGAACGGCCCGATCAGCGCGATCTTCTGCCCGCTCTTCTGAAGCGGCAGCACGTTGTCGCGGTTGTTCAGCAGCACGATCGAACGGCGTGCGGCATCGCGCGACAACGCGTCATGCGCGGCCAGGTGCGAAGTGTCGGCTTCGCGCGCCGGGTCCAGCGAACGGTACGGGTCATCGAACAGGCCGATGGTTTCCTTCAGCCACAGGATGCGGCGCACGCCCTCGTCCAGCACTTCCATCGGCACTTCGCCGCTCTCGACCAGGCCCGGCAGGTGCTCGGCGTAGAAGCCGCTCTGCATGCTCAGGTCGAGGCCGGCGGTGAACGCCTTGGCGGTGGCATCGCGATCGTCGGCGGCATAGCCGTGGGCGACCAGCTCCATGTCCGCGGTGTAATCGGAGATCACCACGCCCGGGAACTTCCACTCGCCACGCAGGATGTCGGTCAGCAGTTCGGCGTTGGCACTGGCGGGCACGCCATTGATGTCATTGAACGAAGACATCACGGTGATCGCACCGGCGTCGAAGGCGGCCTTGAACGGCGGCAGGTGCACGTCGCGCAGGGTCTGCGGCGAGATGTCCACCATGTTGTATTCCATGCCGGCCATCACCGCGCCATAGGCGGCGAAGTGCTTGGGCGTGGCCAGCAGCGAATCGGCGGCACGCAGGTCGCTGCCCTGGAAGCCGCGCACGCGGGCGGCGGCGAACGCACAGCCCAGCACCACGTCTTCACCAGCTCCTTCAGCGCCACGGCCCCAACGCTGGTCGCGGGCGATGTCCACGGCCGGTGCGTAGGTCCAGTGCAGGCCGGCGGCGGTGGCCTCGACCGCGGTGGCGCGTGCGGTGCGCTCGGCCAGGTCCGGCTCGAAGCTGGCAGCCTCGCCCAGCGGGATCGGGAACACGGTGCGCATGCCATGGATGACATCGGCCGCCAGGATCACCGGGATGCCCAGGCGGCTCTCCTCGGTGGCCACCTGCTGGATGCGGCGGCCCAGTTCGGCGCCGACACCGTTGAACAGGGATCCGACCTTGCCTTCACGTACCTGCTGCAGCACCTGGTCGGCGTTGCGCACGTTGGCTTCCGGGTTCACGTCCGGGGCGAACGGGCGGACCATGTCCGCGAAGACACCCAGCTGGCCGACCTTTTCCTCGACGGTCATCTGGGCAATGAGGGATTCGATGCGATCGGAGGCCACCAGCAGTCCTTGATGAAAACGTTTACAAGCCCGGCATTCTAGCGATCCCGAGCCATTTGGCGAGAGGTTTCGTCATTCAGTTTCAGCCACCAGCGGGGTCCGTATGGCCCCGCCGGAGGCATCGCAGCTTACTCCGAGCCAGCCAGCTGGCGCTGCCCGGCCATCAACATGGCGTCGCTGGAGGCCTGGAACACCCGCAGGCCGAAGGCCGGCAGGATGGCCAGCAGGTGGTCGAAGATGTCCGACTGCACCGCCTCATACTCTCCCCACGCCGTGCTGCGGGTGAAGCAGTACAGCTCCAGCGGCAGGCCCTCGGTGGTCGGCTGCAGCTGCCGTACCAGCAGCGTCATGTCGGTATGGATGCCCGGGTGGCTGCGCAGGTATCGCTCCACATAGGCCCGGAAGGTCCCGAGGTTGGTCACCCGGCGGCTGTTGACCTCGGCCACGCCCTGCTCGCGCAGGCGGCCGTTCCACTGCCCCAGCTCCTGCTGCTTGTCCTGCAGGTAGTCGCGCAGCAGCGCGAACTCGCTCAGGAAGGCCAGGTCCGCCTCGTCCAGGAAGCCGACGCTGTGCTGGTCCAGGTACAGCGCACGCTTGATCCGGCGGCCACCGGCCTCCTGCATGCCGCGCCAGTTCTTGAACGACTCGGTCACCAGCTTCTTGGTCGGGATGGTGGTGATGGTCTTGTCGAAGTTCTGCACGGTGACGGTGTGCAGCGCGATGTCGATGACATCGCCATCCGCATTCTGGCTGGGCATCTCGATCCAGTCGCCGATGCGCACGCGGCCGTCGCCGCTGATCTGCACGCTGGCCACCAGCGACAGGATGGTGTCCTGGAAGATCAGCATCAGTACCGCCGTGGCCGCGCCCAGTCCGGTCACCAGATAGCGCAGGTCGACCCCGGCCAGGGTGGCGACGATGGACAGGCCGGCAATCACGAAGATGACGATCTTGGCGACCTGCAGGTAGCCCTTGATCGGCTTGTTGCGCGCCTCGGGGCGGCGCTCGTACAGGTCGTTTGCGGCATCCAGCGCGTGCGAGATGGCCATCACCACGGTCAGGATCGCCCAGGCCTGGCAGGCACCGATGATGAAACCGACCAGGCCCGGCGGCAGGTCCGGCACGATGCGGATGCCCGAGGCGATCACCTGGCTGGGCACCACGTTCGACAGCCGCGCGATTACCCGCAGCAGATGGCTGCCACGGCCCGTGTCGGCCCCCGGCAGGCGGTTGAGCAGGCGCCGCAGCCCGCGCAGCAGGATCCGCTTGGTCACCCAGTTGGCCAGGCCCGCCGCGATCAGCAGCGCTGAGATCATCAACGCCAGGTAGGCGCCAGGATAGGGTTCCAGTGTGTTCTGCAGCCGTTCCAGCCACTGTACCGCCACCACCGCGTCCACCATCCGTTGTCTCCTTAGCTGTTTTCTCTTGGGTTGTTGCTGGGTTGCCGGCCCGCGGGCGGCACTGCCGGGTCAGTCCCGGGTGCGTTCGATGATCACGCCGACTGCGCGCGCGCCGCGCACCGCACCCGGCTTGCTCAGCTTCAGGCGCAGCCACTTCACATCGAATTCGGCCAGCACGATCTGCGCGCAGCGCTCGGCCAGGGTTTCCACCAGCCCGAATTCCGACTCGCGCACGAACTGCTCCAGGCGCTTGCTCACCGCCTTGTAGTTCAGCGTGTGCGCGATGTCATCGGTAGCCGCGGGACGACGGTTGTCGAAACCCATTTCCAGGTCGAACACCAGGTCCTGGCGGATCCGTCGTTCCCAATCGTAGATACCGATCAGGGCGTCGATCGTCAGCCCCTCGATGAAAACCTTGTCCATTGCGGTTACCAGCGCGAATACAGGCGGTCATGGTAACGGCACGGCAGTGACCCTGCCCGGAACGGGCACTGGGCGGATCCTGCAAAGACACTGGGCGAGGCCGCGATCGCAGCGGCGCCGCCGCCGGTAGCGCCGGGGCTTGCCCGACGCCAGCCGCCGCCGCTTACACCGCCGGCAGGGTCGCCATGTCCCAGCGTGGGGTCACATCCACCTTCGGCGGGCTGTGCTGGCCAGCCTGCAGGCGCAGCGCACCGGCGAAGGCGATCATCGCGCCGTTGTCGGTGCACAGTGCCGGGCGCGGGAAACAGGCCCGTCCGCCCAGCCGCTCGGCCATCTGCTGCAGGCGCGCGCGCAGGCGCTTGTTGGCACCGACGCCGCCGGCCACCACGATCACGTTGGTCCCGGCCGCCTCCAGCGCGCGCTCGCACTTGATCGACAGGGTCTCGACCACCGCATCTTCAAAGCCACGCGCAATGTCGGCGCGGGTCTGCTCGCTCTGGTCACTGTCCCGCCAGGCCATCAGGACCTGGGTCTTCAGGCCGGAGAAGCTGAAATCCAGCCCCGGCCGATCGGTCATCGGCCGCGCAAAGCGGTACGCGCCCGGCGTGCCCTGCTCAGCCAGCCGGGCCAGCTGCGGGCCGCCCGGGTACGGCAGGCCCATCAGCTTGGCGGTCTTGTCGAAGGCCTCGCCGGCCGCGTCGTCCAGGGTCTCGCCCAGCAAGCGGTACTGGCCGATCGCGTCCACCGCCACCAGCTGGGTGTGGCCACCGGACACCAGCAGCGCCACGAAGGGGGCCTGCGGCGGATCGTCCTCCATCAGCGGGGCCAGCAGGTGGCCTTCCATATGGTGTACGCCCACTGCCGGCACCTCCAGCGCCCAGGCCAGCGAGCGGGCCACGCCCGCCCCCACCAGCAGCGCGCCGACCAGGCCGGGGCCGGCCGTATAGGCCACGCCATCGATGTCGCCCACGCCAAGGCCGGCCTCGGCCAGGGTCTGGCGCACCAAGGGCAACAGCTTGCGGACGTGGTCGCGGCTGGCCAGCTCGGGCACCACACCACCGTATTCGGCGTGCAGGGCGATCTGGCTGTAGACCGCATGGGCGCGCAGGGCCGCGCTGCCGGCCAGGTCGGTGTCATACACCGCCACGCCGGTCTCATCACAGGAAGATTCGATGCCAAGGACTCGCATGCCTGCTATTATGACGCCCCTGCCGCCCCCTCGGGGGACGTGCAGATCTCACTGCTTTCGAACCCCCGGCCCGTATTCAGGGTTGGACGCTTGCAGTTTGTCGTTTCGCCGCTATAATGTGCGGCTCGCCGGGCGTGACCCGGTTCTACTGTGTCCCGGAGATTCCATGCCCAGCGTCAAAGTCCGCGAGAACGAGCCCTTCGAGTTTGCTCTTCGCCGCTTCAAGCGCACTTGCGAAAAGGCCGGTGTGCTGGCCGAAACCCGCAAGCGCGAGTTCTACGAAAAGCCGACCCAGGAGCGCAAGCGCAAGGCCGCCGCTGCTGTGAAGCGTCAGCTGCGCCGCTCGTCGCGCGACGTCACCAAGCGTCAGCGCCTGTACTGATCGGACGCATCTTCATTGCGGCGGGCCTGCCTGTCGCGATGGAGCCGAAGCCGGCACGCGCGAGCGTCGCCGGCTTTTTGCGTTTCCGGGTCCGGGCATCCGCCCCACCACCACTACGAGGTTCCTCATGAGCATGAAGCAGCAGCTCACCGAAGACATGAAGGCCGCCATGAAGGCGGGCGAGAAGCACAAGCTGGGCGTGATCCGCCTGATCAACGCCGCCATCAAGCAGCGTGAAGTGGACGAGCGCATCGAGCTGGACGACACCGCGGTGATCGCCGTGCTCGACAAGATGGTCAAGCAGCGCAAGGACTCGGTCAGTCAGTACGAAGCCGCCAACCGCGAAGACCTGGCCGAGATCGAGCGCGCCGAGATCGTGGTCATCGAAGCCTACCTGCCGGCCAAGATGGGCGAAGCCGAGATCGTCGCCGCCATCCAGGCCGCCATCGCCGAAACCGGTGCGTCCGGTCCGGCCGACATGGGCAAGCTGATGGGCGCACTGAAGCCCAAGCTCGCTGGCCAGGCCGACATGGGCCTGGTCTCCAAGCTGGTCAAGCAGCTGCTGGCCTGAGCCATGGCCGGGGTCGGATCCCTTTCGCCGCGCGAAAGGGCTCTGACCCCATCGATGCACCCGCTTCACCGTCCCTTCGACCTCCGGCTGCTACAACACCCCCATGGTCGAGCAATCGCACGCCCCTGCCGACACGCGTCCCCACGGTATCCCTGCGCGGCTGCGCCACTACGCCGAGCGCCTGCAGGCCAGTTTCCCGATGGCCGTCGCCAAGCGCTTCGTTGAAATCGACGTGCTGACCCAGGCCGCCTCGGTCTCGTTCTACGCCCTGCTGTCGATGGCACCGCTGCTGGTGTTGTTGCTGTGGCTGACCGCCTCGCTGTACCCGCCCGCGCAGCAGGCCCTGATCGGCCAGATCGGCTCGGTGGCCGGCAGCAGCGTGGCCAGCGTCGCCGACACCGTACTGCACAACGCCAACAGCCAGCCCAGCGTCGGTTCGCTGGCCGGGCTGTGGAGCACGCTGCTGCTGTTCGTCGGTGCCACGGCGGTGTTCGCGCAGCTGCAGAACGCACTGAACCGGATCTTCCACACCAGCGGCCAGCGCCTGGAAGGCGTCAAGGCCTGGCTGCGCAAGCGCGTGTTCTCGTTCGGCGTGGTGCTGGCCCTGGGCTTCCTGCTGATCCTGTCGATGACCGCGACCACCGCCTTGCAGGTGGTGTTCGCGCAGCTGCCCTCGGTGCTGCCCGCGATCGGCTACCTGACCTCGCTGCTGCTGTATGCGATGGCCTTCGCCTTCCTCTACCACTACCTGCCGGACCGCCGCGTGGCCTGGCGCCAGGCCTTCATCGGCGGCGCCATCACCTCGGTGCTGTTCACCCTCGGCCGCTATGGCATCGGCCTCTACATCGCCACCGTGGCCCCGGGCAGCGCCTACGGCTCGATGGGCGCGCTGGTGATCTCGCTGGTCTGGATCTACTACGCCACCGCCGTGTTCTTCGTCGGCGCGCTGATGACGGCGGTGATCGACGAGCGCCTGGAGGCACGGGCGCAGCTGGCCACGGCCGAACTCGACGCGCATCAGCCCGGCCCCGGCGCCGCCAGCGAGTAAACTAGGGGGAATCTGCCGCCCCTGCTGCGCGCCCTGGCGGCCGCGCCCTGCCCTGTTGCCCATGGCCCGTATCCCCGACGCTTTCATCGACGACCTGCTGGCCCGCACCGACATCGTCGAGGTGGTGGGCAGTCGCGTGCCGTTGAAGCGCCAGGGCAAGGAGTACGCGGCGCGCTGCCCGTTCCACGACGAGCGCTCGGCATCGTTCACGGTCTCGCCGACCAAGCAGTTCTATCACTGCTTCGGCTGTGGCGCGCACGGCACCGCGATCAGCTTCCTGATGAACTATGACCGCCTCGAGTTCCTCGACGCGGTGGATGAGCTGGCCAAGCGCGCCGGCATGGAAGTGCCACGCAACGAGAACCCGCGCAGCCCCCAGCAGCAGGACGACAGCCGCGAGCTGTACTCGGCGCTGGACGCCGCCACCAAGTTCTTCCAGAAGAACCTGGAAGGCAGCGACAAGGCGCGCAGCTATCTCGATGGCCGCGGCGTGGATGAAGCCAACCGCGCGCGCTTCCAGATCGGCTACGCACCGGACGGCTACAGCGGCCTGCGCGATGCACTGGGCAAGGACGAGCGGCGCATGAAGCTGCTCGACCGCGCAGGCCTGTTCTCCAAGAACGACCGCGGCCACGTCTACGACAAGTTCCGCGACCGGGTGATGTTCCCGATCTTCGACCGTCGTGGCCGGGTGATCGCCTTCGGTGGCCGCGTGTTCGAGAAGGACGACGGCCCCAAGTACCTCAACTCGCCCGAGACGGCGCTGTTCCACAAGGGCCGCGAGCTGTACGGCCTGTGGCAGGTGCGCCAGGCCAACCAGAAGATCGAGCGGCTGATCGTGGTCGAGGGCTACATGGACGTGGTCTCGCTGTTCCAGTTCGGGGTCACCCAGGCGGTGGCAACACTGGGCACCGCGACCACGCCGGACCATGCCGAGCTGCTGTTCCGCAACGCGCCGGACGTGTTCTTCTGCTTCGACGGCGATGCCGCCGGCCGCCGCGCCGGCTGGAAGGCGCTGGAGTCGGTACTGCCGCGCATGAAGGATGGCCGCCAGGCGTTCTTCCTGTTCCTGCCCGATGGCGAGGACCCGGACAGCATCGTGCGCAAGGAAGGCGCCGAGGCCTTCGACGAACGCCTGAAGCAGGCCACGCCGCTGTCGCAGTTCTTCTTCGACGAGCTGACCCGCGAGATCAACCTCGGCACGCTCGATGGCAAGGCGCGCCTGGCCGAGCGCGCCAAGCCGATGCTGGCGCAGATCCCCGACGGTGCCTTCGGCGACCTGATGAAGCAGCAGCTGGCGCAGCTGACCGGCCTTGGTGGCAACGCCCAGGCCACGCGCCCGGCGATGCCGCAACGGCAGCCGCCACGCACGATCCAGCCGGTGGCCAAGCGCAGCCTGGTGCGCGGCGCGATCGCGGTGCTGCTGCAGCAGCCGTCGCTGGGCCTGACGCTGGGCGGCAAGCACCACTTCCAGGGCCTGCGCCTGCCCGGCGTGGAACTGCTGCTGGAGCTGCTGGGCCTGGTCGAGCAGCGTCCGGACATCAGCACCGGCGCCCTGCTGGAGCACTTCGATGGGCGTGAAGAGCAGGCCGCGCTGCACACGCTGGCGGCGCAGACGATGCCCGGCGACGACGCGATGTGGACCCAGGAACTGCACGATGCCGTCGCCCAGCTGGAGAAACAGCTGCTGGTGCAACGTCTGGAAGAATTGTTGGCAAAGCAGCGCCAACAGGGTCTGGACGATACTGACAAGTACGAACTGCGCGAACTGCTGAAGGCACGCGCCACACTGCGCCTGTAGCGGCAGCCCCCTGCGGAGAGACCATGCTGCTGCGCCTGACCTGCCTGCTGTTGTTGTCGCTCTGCCTGCCCCGGGTTGCCTGGGCCGAAGCCCCTGCCCTGCCCGAAGTCCGCCCCGGCCTGTATAGCGGTGGCCAGCCCAGCGCCGAGCAGCTGCGGGCCTTGGCCACGCAGGGCGTGCGCACCGTGATCGACCTGCGCCAGCCCGGCGAGGAGCGCGGCTTCGATGAAGCCCGCGCCGCCGAAGCGCTCGGCCTGCGCTACGTGCGCATTCCGGTGGCGGGCGCCGAAGGCCTGGACGCGGCCAACATCCGCGCCGTGCATCAGGCCCTGCAGCAGAGCCAGGGCCCGGTGCTGCTGCACTGCGCCTCCGGCAACCGCGCCGGTGCCGTGCTCGGCCTGGTCAATGCACGCTACGAACACGCCAGCGCCGAACAGGCGCTGCAGCTCGGCCAGCGTGCCGGCCTGACCTCCCTGGAAGCCGCCACCCGCCAGCGCCTGGACCTGCCAGCCGCTTCGCCCTGACCCCTCCGCACCAAGGACCCTGCCCGCCATGACCCGCTGGTGGTCGCGCCTGCGACCGGACAACTTCACCCTCGCCCTGCTGTGCACCGTCGGCCTGGCCTCGCTGCTGCCGATGAAGGGCGCCGCCGCCATCGTCCTCGACGATGTCACCACCATCGCCATCGCCGCGCTGTTCTTCCTGCATGGCGCGCGCCTGCCGCGCGAGTCGATCATCGGCGGCATGCTGCACTGGCGGCTGCACCTGACCATCCTGGCCTGCACCTTCATCCTGTTCCCGCTGCTGGGGCTGATGTTCAAGCCGCTGTCGGGCTGGCTGCTGACCCCGGAGTTGTACCTCGGCGTGCTGTTCCTGTGCACCCTGCCCTCCACCGTGCAGTCATCGATCGCATTCACCTCGATGGCACATGGCAACGTGCCCGCAGCGGTATGCAGCGCCTCGCTGTCGAGCATCCTCGGCGTGTTCCTGACCCCGCTGCTGCTGACCGCGCTGGCCGGCACGTCCGGCGGCGTGCACGACCCGCTGCATGCGATCGGCGGCATCATGCTGCAGCTGCTGGTGCCGTTCGTGGCCGGCCACCTGCTGCGGCCGTGGATTGCCGGCTGGGTCGAGCGGCAGCGCGCGCTGCTGCGCTACACCGACCAGGCCACGATCCTGCTGGTGGTGTATTCGGCCTTCGGTGAAGCCGTCACCGAGGGGCTCTGGAGCAAGACCCCGCTGCTGTCGCTGCTGGCCGTGGCGGTGGTGGCCGCGGTGCTGCTGGGCATCGCCATGCCGCTGATCACCTTCATCGCCCGCCGGCTGCGCTTCGGCCGCGAGGACGAGATCGCCATCGTGTTCTGTGGCTCGAAGAAGAGCCTGGCCACCGGCGTGCCGATCGCCAAGGTGCTGTTCGCCGGTGGCAGCCTCGGCGCCATCGTGCTGCCGGTGATGATCTACCACCAGATCCAGCTGATCGTCTGCGGCGTGATCGCGCAGCGCTACGCCAGGCGCAAGCCCTGAGCCGGAATCCATCCACGCATGGCGTGGATCTACTGTAGAGCCGAGCCCATGCTCGGCTGACGCCTGAGATCCGGAGTAGATCCACGCCATGCGTGGATGCGCCCGATATCAGACGGGGTCAGAGCCCCTTCGGGGATCCGACCCTGGATCCAGAAGTAGATCCACGCCATGCGTGGATGCGTCCGGTATCAGAGGAGGTCAGAGCCCCTTCGGGGATCCGACCCCGAGGTCACAACCAGGGCAGGATCCAGTGGTCGACCAGCAGGAAGGCGAACAGCGCCATCAGGTAGACGATGGAGTAATAGAACATCTTCATCGAGAACAGCTCGTCCGGCGGGTCCAGCATGCGCCAGGCGTACCAGAGGAACACGGCGTTGAGCACGATCGCGCCGCCCAGGTAGAACATTCCGCTCATGCCCACCAGGTACGGCAGCAGGCAGACCAGCGCCAGCACCACCGAATACACCATGATCTGCTTGCGGGTGTGCACCACGCCATGGGTCACCGGCAGCATCGGGATCTCCGCCTTGGCGTAGTCCTCGCGGCGGAAGATCGCCAGCGCCCAGAAATGCGGCGGCGTCCAGATGAAGATGATCAGCACCAGCAGCGACGAGTACGCCCAGTCCGACGACCCCTGCATGCCGGTCACCGCGGCCCAGCCCAGCATCGGCGGCATGGCGCCGGCCAGGCCGCCGATGACGATGTTCTGCGAGGTCGCGCGCTTCAGGTACACGGTGTAGATCACCGCGTAGCCGATCAGCGAGGCGAAGGTCAGCACCGCGGTGATCAGGTTCACCCACAGCACCAGGATGGTCATCGACAGCACGATCAGCACGCCGGCGAACACCAGCACCTGCCACGGCTTGACCTTGCCCACCACCAGCGGGCGCCACGAGGTGCGCGCCATCTGCGCATCAATGTGCGCGTCGAGCAGCTGGTTGATCGCGGCTGCGGCCGACGCCGCCAGCCAGATACCAAGGAAACCGAGCACGCCGGCGCGCACCTGCTCCCAGCTGGGCACACCGGGGATGGCCAGGACCATGCCGACCAGGGCGGTGAAGACGATCAGGGCGACGACCTTGGGCTTGGTCAGGTCCCAGTACTGGCGGTAATTGGAAAACATGGAATCAGTCCGGGGCACGCAGGCGGGCCAGCAGGCTGACCAGCACGAACAACAGGGCAACGGCCACGCCGTTGTGGGCCACTGCCACTTCCAGCGGCAGCGCCAGCTTCACATTGAGGATGCCGAGGGTGACCTGCAGCAGCAGCAGCGCGATCAGCGCACTAGCCCAGCCACGCATGCTCGGCAGGCGGAACAGGCGCACGCCCAGCCACAGCAGGTAGACCGCCACCACCACCGCGAACAGGCGGTGCGCCATCTGGATGGCAATGCGCGAGGCACCGTCCAGCACGCCCCCTTCATAGTCCACGCCGATGCCGCGCCACAGGGTGAAGCCCTCGGCGAAGTTGTGCTGCGGCCACCACTGGTTGGCACAGCGCGGGAAGTTGTCCAGCGAGGCACTGCCGCCACCGCAGGCCAGCGCCGCATAGTTGGCGCTGACCCAGCCGCCCAGTGCGATCTGGGTGACCAGCACGGCCACGCCGATGCGCAGCAGCCACTTCAGCTTCGGTGCCTCGGCCAGGGTGATCGGCCGGTGCGTGGCGCGCCAGGCCATCCAGGCCAGCAGCGCGAACATCAGCATGCCTCCCAGCAGGTGGCCCATCACCACGATCGGCTTGAGCAGCAGGGTCACCGTCCACATGCCCAGCAGCGCCTGGAAGATCACCACCGCCAGCGTCAGCAGGGCCGCCCGTGCCAGGTCGATGTTGCTCCAGCGCAGCGCGGCGATCAGCAGGATCGCTTCGCCGATCAAGGCCAGGGCACTGGCCGTTGCATGCCAGCCCATCATGTACAGCGGTATGCCGGCGGCCACCAGCACGCAGGCGGTCACCACCGCCGTGGTTCCGAAACGGCGCTTGCGCGTGGCCAGCAGGGCCAGGGTCAGGATCTCGATGCCCAGCGCACCCGCCAGGAAGCGGTGCACCTGCTCGCGCCAGGCCTTGTGGGTCTCCAGCGGGCGGATCTCCGCCGCCGGGTGGCCCAGGGTTTCTTCCACGTGCTGCGGCCAGGTGGCCTGCCCATAGCAGGTCGGCCAGTCGGGGCAGCTCAGGCCGGCATCGGACAGGCGAACGAAGGCACCGAACATGATCGTGCTCGCGGTCATGATCATGGCGAACCACGCCAGGCGGTGGAAATTGCGGTGCAGCGCCGGACGCGCGGAAAGGCTCATCAAACGGGACTCACTTCAGTTTCAGCAACGTGGCCATGTCCTTGCGCAGGCCCCCGAGGTCGGAACCCGGGGCATGGCGCATGATCACGAAGCCGTTCGGATCGATCACGTAGACCGGCAGTCCCGCCGGATCATCGACGCCCGGCAACGCCGCGCGCAGGGCTGGCGACGGAGCCAGCGGCCGCAGCGCGGGCAGCGAGGCGATCGACGCCGGTGGCGTACCCAGCCACAGGATCTCGACATTATCGGCGTTATGGCCGAACAGCTGCCACACCTTGCCCAGTCCCTGCGACAAAGTGACGCACTGCGCGTCGCAGGCGCCGCCCGGCGCCACCAGCAAGCGCCAGGTACGGGCCTCGGGATTCCACGGGTAGGGCTGGCCGCTGGCCAGGGTCGGCGCCTGCTGGCGCAGGTCCACCGGCGGCTTCAGCAGCTGGCCGGCATTGCGGTGCGCGGTCGGCTGCCAGCCGGAAAAGCGCAGCACGGCGGCCAGCGCCATCGCCCCGAAGAACACGGCAAACAGCAGCACCAGGGTCCGGCGGCCGGAGCCGCGCGCCTGCGGGGACGTAGCAGTGTTCATGCGGGGCATTTTCTCATGGTTGGGAAAGGGATGCGGGTGGGGTGCCCCGGTGGCGCCGGCCACTGGCCGGCATCCAGGAAACCAGCGGAGCCGGCCAGCGGCCGGCACTACTGGGCAATCGGGCGCCTCCTGCGCCGCTCCAGCACCAGCGCGACCACCAGCACGGTCAGCGCCAGCCCGAACCACTGCACGGCGTAGCCCAGGTGGCGTTGCGGCGGCAGCGTGTTCGGCAGCAGGTCGAGGTCGCGCTCATCGCCGAATGGCAGCGCCGGATCGAGCCGCAGCACGCGCTCGGGCAACGCCGGCAGCCCGAGCGCGCCGGCCAGCCCCTGCGCCGGCAGCCGGCTGGCCAGCCAGCGCCCGGCTGCACCGGTGGCCGAGAACGCCGGCCCCAGTGCCAGGCCCGCCGAGGGCGGCGGCGCCAGCAGTCCGCGCACCGCCACCGGCGAAGGGGGCGCCGGCACCTCCGGCAGGGTGCGATCCGGCGGCAGCGCGCGCCAGCCGAGATCAACCAGCAGTACGCTGCCATCGTCACTGCGGAACGGGCGGTAGATCTTCACTCCGGCGCGGCCATGCCGGGTCTGGTTGTCCAGCAGCACCACGCCGGGCAGGAAGCGGCCGTGGTCGGCCACGCCGTGCAACGCGCCCGGCGCCGCCAGTGCCTGCGCCAGGGTCAGCACCTGCGCTGCAGCTGGACCCTGCGCATCCAACATTGCCTGTTTGGCATGCATGCGCTGCAGCTGCCACAGCCCCAGCGCAGTGAATCCGGCCATCGCCAGCAGGGCCAGCAGCCATCCGAGCAGGCGTGTGTGCTGGCGCATCATGACAAGTCCGTGCAAACGCGGTCAGATAGGCGCATCCACCCTGCCCTCGAGCCGCGCATGAGTGATTCGCTGAAGACCCTGCTGGTAATCGCGTTTCTGATCGTCATCGTCTGGAATCTGGGCGCCGGCCTGTATTACCTGCTGGTCGACCGCGGCCAGACCAAGCGCACGGTCAACGCACTGACGCGCCGCATCTCGGTGTCGGTGGCCTTGATCCTGCTGGTGATCGTGAGCATCTACATGGGCTGGATCAAACCGCATGGCATCGGCGGCTGACGCCGCCAGCGCCGGCACAGTCAGAGCACGTAGACGAACAGGAACAGCATCAGCCACACCACGTCGACGAAGTGCCAGTACCACGCGGCGGCTTCGAAACCGAAATGGTTGTCGCGGGTGAAGTGTCCCTTGGCCGAGCGCAGCCACATCACGATCAGCATGATCGTGCCGAGCAGAACGTGTGCGCCGTGGAAGCCGGTCAGCATGAAGAACGTCGACCCATAGATGCCCGAACCCAGCGTCAGGTTCAGCTCCTTGTAGGCGTGGATGTACTCCTCCGCCTGCAGGGTCAGGAAGCCGAGGCCAAGCACCACGGTCAGGCCCAGCCAGATCAGCAGCTGGCGGCGGTTGCCGGCCTTCAGTGCGTGGTGGGCAATGGTCAGGGTCACGCCGGACGTGAGCAGGATCAGCGTGTTGATCAGCGGCAGGCCCCAGGCCGGGATGGTCTGGAACGCGCCACCGATCGCGGCCGGGCCATTGGTCGGCCAGCCGGCGGAATAGCCCTGCCACAGCAGTTCGTTGGTCATCACCCCGCGGCCTTCGCCGCTCAGCCATGACAGGCCGAGATTGCGGGTGTAGAACAGCGCGCCGAAGAAGGCACCGAAGAACATCACCTCGGAGAAGATGAACCAGATCATTCCCATCCGGAACGACCCGTCGACCTGGTGGTTGTAGTTGCCGGCCTGCGACTCGCGCACCACGTCGCTGAACCACCAGAACAGGGTCAGCACCAGCATCGCGATGCCGATGTAGAACGTCCAGCGTCCCCAGCTGGCATCGTTGAGCCAGCTGGCCACGCCGACCATGGTCACCATCATTGCGATGGAGCCCACGAACGGCCATTTGCTCTGGGCCGGGACGAAGTACACGTTGGCGTCGGTCGGTGTCTGGGCCATGTCGGTATCCGGGTCAGGGTGCGGCGTGTGCGCCTTCCGAGGTGGCGGCCGGGGCCAGCCGATCGGACAACGCATCGTTGCGGTAGAAGGTGTAGGACAGGGTGATCGTCTTGATTTCCGGCGGCAGGTCCGGATCGACGATGAAGCGCACCGGCATGTCGCGCTTCTCGCCGGCCTGCAGCGTCTGCGCGGTGAAACAGAAGCACTCGGTCTTGCTGAAGAAGCCCGATGCGCGCGCCGGGGCCACCGAAGGTACCGCGCTGCCGACCACCGCCTGGCGGCTGTCGTTGCGGGCGAAGTACAGCGCTTCGTTGAGCTCGCCCGGCACCACGTCCATGGTCAGCTGCTCGGGATGGAACGACCACGGCAGGCGTGAATTGACACCGCCATCGAACTCCACGCGCACGGTGCGCTTGCCGGCGGCCGCGCCGGCACTGGCTTCGCCGCCCGGGCCGCGCTCCAGGCGCACGCCGAACACCTTTTCGCAGGCGATGCGGTACAGCGGCACCAGCGAGAAGGTCAGCAGGAACACGGCCACCGCCACGCCGATCAGGCGTGGCAGCCCGGCACTGCGTGACGGGGGACTGGCCGGTGCCTCGCTCATCGGCCGATCACCCCGCTGAGGATGAAGCCGGCGTAGACCAGCACGGCGATGGCGCCGACCCACATCGCGGTGCGCCGCGCGCGCTGGCGCTGCTGCTCGAGGCCCGGGTTCCGGGCTTCGCTTTCGCTGTTGCAGCGCCGGGCCATGCTCGGCTGCTCCAGGGTTCGCGACGCGGCTTCAGCCGAGCATGGCTCGGCTCTACAAGGGGCGATCGGGCTTTCGTTATGCATGCCCCACCTCAATGCGTGATGTCGTCGTGGGCCAGATCACCCGGGCGGATGGTCGGCGGCGTGGTGAAGGTATGCGCCGGTGCGGGCGACGGCAGCGTCCACTCCAGGCCGCGCGCGCCCTCCCAGGAACGGGCCTCGGCCTTCTCGCCATTGCGCAGCGACGACAGCAGGATCGCGGCCATCATGAACGGGGTGACGAACATGCCGAACGCGCCGATCGAGCTGATCAGGTTCCAGTCGGCGAAGGCCACGCTGTAGTCCGGAATGCGGCGCGGCATGCCGGCCAGGCCGAGGAAGTGCTGCGGGAAGAACAGCAGGTTGACGAACACGATCGACCACCAGAAATGCACCTTGGCCCACTTCTCGCTGTACATGCGCCCGGTCCACTTCGGCCACCAGTAGTAGACCGCGGCGATCAGCGCGAACACCGCGCCAGTGACCAGCACGTAATGGAAGTGGGCAACCACGAAGTAGGTGTCGTGGTACTGGAAGTCGGCGGCCACGATGGCCAGCATCAGGCCGGAGAAACCACCGATGGTGAACAGGATGACGAAGGCCACCGACCACAGCATCGGCGCCTCGAACGTCAGCGAGCCGCGCCACATGGTGCTGACCCAGTTGAACACCTTCACGCCGGTCGGGATCGAGATCAGCATGGTGGCGAACATGAAGTAGATCTCGCCGCCCAGCGGCATGCCCACGGTGAACATGTGGTGGGCCCAGACGATGAACGACAGGAACGCGATCGCGGCGGTGGCGTACACCATCGCCTGGTAGCCGAACAGCGGCTTGCGGCTGAAGGTCGGAATGATCTCGCTGACCACGCCGAAGGCGGGCAGGATCATGATGTAGACCTCGGGATGGCCGAAGAACCAGAAGATGTGCTGGTACATCACCGGGTCACCACCACCGGCGGCGTTGAAGAAACTGGTACCGAAGAACTTGTCGGTCAGCAGCATGGTGACTGCACCGGCCAGCACCGGCATCACCGCGATCAGCAGGAAGGCGGTGATCAGCCACGCCCAGCAGAAGATCGGCATCTTCAGCAGATCGATGCCCGGCGCCCGCATGTTCAGCACGGTGGCGATGATGTTGATCGCGCCCATGATCGAACTGATGCCGGCTACGTGGATCGCGAACACGCTGAAGGCGACGTTGTAGCCGCCCTGCAACGACAGCGGCGGGTACAGCGTCCAGCCACCGGCCGGCGCGCCACCCGGCAGGAACAGGGTCAGCAGCAGCAGGCTGAAGGCCACCGGCAGCAGCCAGAACGACCAGTTGTTCATGCGCGGCAGCGCCATGTCCGGCGCGCCGATCTGCAAGGGGATCATCCAGTTGGCGAGGCCGACGAAGGCCGGCATCACGCCGCCGAAGATCATCACCAGCGCATGCACGGTGGTCATCTGGTTGAAGAACTCGGGCTTGACGAACTGCAGGCCCGGCTGCGCCAGCTCGGCCCGGATCACCACGCTCATCGCCGCACCGATGATGAACATGATGAAGCTGAAACCCAGGTACAGCGTGCCGATGTCCTTGTGGTTGGTCGAGAAGAACCAACGCTCGAAGAAGCTCGGGTGGTGATGGTGATCGTCGTGCCCAACTGCCGAGTGCGCCATTGCAAAACACCTCTCAGAATCGGTTGTCACCACGGCCGCGAGCGGCCGCGGGCTTTACATCACGCTCCGCTGGCGGCGGGGGCAGGCGCGCTGCCGGTGTCCGCCGCGGCCGGTGCAGCGGGTGTCTCCGCCGCAGGTGCGGCCGGCTCAACCGGTGCCGCAGGGGCTGCGGGCGGGGCCGGCTTGCGCTGCGCCAGCCATTGCTTGAACTGTTCCTTGGACACCGCCTCGACCACGATCGGCATGAAACCGTGGTCCTTGCCGCACAGCTCGGCACACTGGCCGCGGTAGACGCCGGGCTGCTCGATGCTGGTCCAGGCTTCGTTGATGAAGCCGGGAATGGCGTCCTGCTTCCAGCCCAGCGCCGGTACCCACCAGGCATGGATCACGTCGTCGGAGGTGATCACGAAGCGCACCTTGGTATCGACCGGCAGCACCAGCCGGTTGTCCACGTCCAGCAGGTAGTGCGGATGGCTCTCACGGGTCGGCACGATGCCGCTCTGCCGCACGCGGTCGGACTCGCGGTCCAGGCGGCTGGTGAAGGTGACGTTCTCGCCGAGGTATTCGTATTTCCACATCCACTGGTAGCCGGTGACCTTGACCGTCATCTCGGCATCGCGGGTGTCGTACATCTTGATCAGGTTGGCCGTGGCCGGCCAGGCCATCACGATCAGGATGATCACCGGGATCACCGTCCAGATCACCTCGGCCTTGGTGTTGTGGCTGAAGGTGGCGGCGACCGCGCCCTTGGATTTGCGGAACTTGAAGATGGCATAGGCCATCGCACCGAACACGATGACGCCGATCACCGTACAGATGATCAGCGAGAGGTTGTTCGATTCCCAGGCCAGGCGCGAGGTCTGGGTGACCCCCTTGCCCATGTTCAGCTGCCACGGCTTGGGATCGGCCGCCTGGGCCCAGGCCAATGCCGGAATCAGTCCCCCGGCCATCACTGTGATGGCCGCGTTGACGCACTTCGTGCCCCACCTGCTGCTTTGCTTCATTGCCTAGACCCTTAGCGTCGTCGGTTGCCGCCATCGCTGGCGGCGAGCAAGCTTTCAAGTGTCTCTGCGAGCGTCTGACGTTCGGCCGGCGCGAGGAAACTCCCCACCTCCACCTGCCGGCCGCTGGATGCCAGCCGGACCCTCTCATCGTCGGTGAGCAGGCGCACCCAGTGCGGGTGGGCCCGGAACACCGGCGATCCACCGGGTACGGGGATGACCTCCACGTACGCCGGCACTACCCGGATCTCCTCCTGCCGTTCACCACTGCGCCACAAGGCACGCAGCGCCGCCGCCAGCACCAGGCTGTACAGCAGCGCGAACAGGGGAGCGAATGCATTGCCGGCCAACCACCCGAGGGCGGACACCAGCCACATCGCTCCCGACAACACGGTGAACAACAGGACGAACTGCCGGGCATCGAGCGCCCGTGGGGGACGCAGCCGCAGCTGCGTACCTGACCCATCCGGAGCTGTAAGCACCTCGATCATGTCGCAACCGCGTTCCTGCCGCGGGAAACGTCTCGATGGTAGCCCTGCCCTCTCGCCCGTAGCAAGGGTGCATTCACACTTTTTCCGATGCTGCAACACAGCATGAGGTCGGCGGCACGAATGACGAATTCAGCACAAATGCTGTCGAGCCTGCTGAACACGCTGAACCCACCGCAGTTAGGGGCTATCAGCGCTTCACGAAGGGGCCCGCAAGGCACTTCCTGTGGCCGCAAAAATGATTAAAATCGCCAAGTTTTCCACTGGCCGGACCGGCATGAACGCACCTTCCTCCTCCCCTGCCGCCAGCGACGCCCCGCGTCCCGGCGCGCTGCTGTCGCCGGAACTGCCGGCGCCCCCCAACCCGTTCCGCCAGGCCATCACCGATGCCTGGTTGAAGGACGAGGCCAGCCACGTCCGCGAGCTGCTGGCGCAGGCCCGCCTGCCCGCCGACGAGCAGGCCAAGGTGCAGGCGCTGGCCGCCGACCTGGTCGGCCGCGTGCGCGTGCGCGCCAAGGACCAGGGCGCGATCGAAGCCTTCATGCGCCAGTACGACCTGGGCAGCGAAGAAGGCGTGCTGCTGATGTGCGTGGCCGAAGCGCTGCTGCGTATTCCGGACCAGGACACCGCCGACAAGCTGATCCGCGACAAGCTGGCCGACGCCGACTGGGAAAAGCACCTGGGCGGCAGCGACTCGGTGCTGGTCAACGCCTCCACCTGGGGCCTGATGCTGACCGGCAAGCTGGTGCAGATGAACGACGCCACCCGCGCCGATGCGCCCAGCGCGTTCAAGCGCCTGGTCGGTCGCGTCGGTGAGCCGGTGGTGCGCCTGGCCGTGCGCCAGGCCATGAAGATCATGGGCCACCAGTTCGTCATGGGCCGCACCATCAGCGAAGCACTGTCGCGCTCGCACAAGGGCGACAACGCCAGCTACCGCTACTCCTTCGACATGCTGGGCGAAGGCGCGCTGACCATGAAGGACGCGCTGCGCTACCTGGAAGACTACCGTCGTGCGATCCACGCCATCGGTGGTGACCACAAGGCACGCGGTGGCCGCGCCGACGGCGACGTCAACAACGCGCCGGGCATCTCGATCAAGCTGTCGGCGCTGTACCCGCGCTACGAGCACGCCAAGCGCGAGCGCGTGCTGAAGGACCTGGTTCCGGGCGTGCTTGAACTGGCGCAGCTGGCCAAGAGCTACGGCATCGGCTGCACGGTCGACGCGGAAGAGTCCGATCGCCTGGAACTGTCGCTGGACATCATCGAGCAGGTCTTCTCCGATGCCTCGCTGTCCGGCTGGGATGGCTTCGGCGTGGTCGTGCAGGCCTACCAGAAGCGCACCCCGTACACGATCGACCATCTGGCCGACATGGCACGCCGCGCCGGTCGCCGCCTGCAGGTCCGCCTGGTCAAGGGCGCCTACTGGGATGCCGAGATCAAGCGCGCGCAGATCGAAGGCTACCCGGGCTACCCGGTGTTCACCCGCAAGCAGAACACCGACGTTTCCTACCTGGCCTGCGCCAAGCGCCTGTTCACCCACGCCGACGCGATCTACCCGATGTTCGCCACGCACAACGCGCACACCATCGCCGCGGTGCGCAGCATTGCCAACGGTGGCGTGTACGAGCACCAGAAGCTGCACGGCATGGGCGATGACCTGTACGCCGAAGTGGTGCCGGCCGATCGCCTCGGCCTGCCCTGCCGCGTGTATGCCCCGGTCGGCTCGCATGAAGACCTGCTGCCGTACCTGGTGCGCCGCCTGCTGGAAAACGGCGCCAACTCCAGCTTCGTCAACCGCATTACCGACGAGCGCGTGCCGATCGCCGACCTGATCCGCGATCCGGTCGAGATGGTCGCTTCGTTCGCATCGATTCCGCACCCCAAGATCCCGCTGCCGGTTGACCTGCTGCGCAGCCAGAACCACGACAGGAAGAACTCCATGGGCGCCAACCTCGCCAACGACAACGAACTGCGCGCCCTGGCCGAGCAGATCAACGCCGCCGTGAAGCCGTGGCAGGCCGCGCCGCTGGTGCCGGGTGCCAACCCGGCCGGCGCCGCGCTGCCGGTGACCAACCCGGCCGACACCCGCGAGGTGGTTGGCCAGTGGCTGGCCGCCGATGCCGCCACCGTGCAGAAGGCGCTGGCCAATGCCGTGGCCGCGCAGCCGGCCTGGAACCGCACCCCGGCCGCCAGCCGCGCCGCCATCCTCGAACACGCCGCCGACCAGCTGGAAGCGCGCATGCCGGAGTTCATGGCACTGTGCGTGAAGGAAGCCGGCAAGAGCCTGCCCGACAGCATCGCCGAAGTGCGCGAAGCGGTGGACTTCCTGCGCTACTACGCCAAGCAGGCGCGCGAGCAGTTCAGCCACGCCGAGAAGCTGCCGAGCCCGACCGGTGAATCCAACGAGCTGCAGCTGCACGGCCGCGGCGTGTTCGTGTGCATCAGCCCGTGGAACTTCCCGCTGGCGATCTTCCTGGGCCAGGTCGCCGCGGCGCTGGCGGCCGGCAACAGCGTCATCGCCAAGCCGGCCGAGCAGACCAACCTGATCGGCTACTACGCGGTGAAGCTGCTGCACGACGCCGGCGTGCCGGCCGAGGTGGTGCAGTTCCTGCCGGGCGACGGCGCCACCGTGGGTGCGGCGCTGACCGCCGACCCGCGCGTGGCCGGTGTTGCCTTCACCGGCTCCACCGAGACCGCCCGTGCGATCAACCGCGCGATGGCTGCCCGTGACGCCGCCATCGGCGTGCTGATCGCCGAGACCGGCGGCCAGAACGCCTTCATCGCCGACTCCTCGGCGCTGCCGGAACAGCTGGTCAAGGACGCCATCGGTTCGGCGTTCACTTCCGCCGGCCAGCGTTGCTCGGCCGCGCGCGTGCTGTTCGTGCAGGACGACATCGCCGACAAGGTGATGACCATGCTGGCCGGTGCGATGAAGGAATTGAAGGTCGGCAACCCCGGCCTGCTGTCCACCGACGTCGGCCCGGTGATCGACGCCGACGCGCTGAAGCTGCTGCAGGACCATGCCGCTCGCATGGACCGTGAGGCACGCCTGATCGCCGCCGCCGAACTGTCCAGCGAGGCCGCCAATGGCACCTTCTTCGCACCGCGTGCGTATGAACTGAAGGACCTCGGCCAGCTGCACAAGGAAGTGTTCGGGCCGATCCTGCACGTGATCCGCTGGAAGGGCGACCAGCTGGATGCGGTGATCGACCAGATCAACGCCACCGGCTACGGCCTGACCCTGGGCGTGCATTCGCGCATCGACGAAACCGTGGACCGCATCAGCACTGGTGTCCACGTCGGCAACGTCTACGTCAACCGCAACCAGATCGGCGCGGTGGTCGGCGTGCAGCCGTTCGGCGGCCAGGGCCTGTCCGGCACCGGCCCGAAGGCGGGCGGCCCGCACTACCTGCTGCGCTTCGCCACCGAGAAGACGGTGACGGTGAACACCACCGCCGCCGGCGGCAACGCCTCGCTGCTGACCCTGGGCGACTGATCGCCGCAGTGATCCGGTAAACGAAAAACCCCGCGAAAGCGGGGTTTTTTGTGCCTCGTCTGCTGTAGAGCCGAGCCCACGCTCGGCTGCTCCTGGCGGGCAAGCAATGCAAGCCGAGCATGGGCCCGGCTCTACCCCCGCATCAGCTGTCGCCAATGGCGCAATGCGACCAGCGCATTGATCCAGAAACCCACGTACAGGATCGAGGTCAGGTGCAGGCCACGGCTGTAGTACAACGGCGCGGCCACGGTGTTGACCAGCAGCCACAGCCACCACGATTCCAGCTTGCGCCGCATCATCAGGATCTGCGCGATCACGCTCAGCACCAGCACCGCCGAATCGATGTAGGGCGCATAGGCGTTGGTCAGCCGGGTCAGCATCCAGCCGTAGCCGAAGGTCGCCACTACCGCCAGCGGTACCAGCCAGGTCCAGGCCCGAGGTCGCAGCGTGGTGATCGGCAAGGGCGCACCGTGGTCGCCACGCAGCCACTGCCACCAGCCCAGCACGCTGATGGCGATGAAGAACACCTGCAGCACCATGTCCGCATACAGGTGCGAGCGCTCGAACACAGCGGCGAACAGCGCGCAGCCGACGATGCCGAGCCACCAGGTGTGCACATTGTTGCGGCCGGCCAGCAGGATCGAGCCGGCAACGGCGATGTTGGCGGCCAGCTCCAGCTGGAAATTCGGGTCGGACAGGTTCATCGCCCTATTGTCGTGGATCCACGCCAGGCGTGGATGGCCAGTGCCCCCGAAAAAAAAGGCCCCGCTTGCGCGGGGCCTTCCGGGTACTGCGTCAGGCCAACGCCTGGATCAGAACTTGTACTGGAACGAAGCAGCCAGCACGTCGCCGCGGACCTTGTACTTGCCGGTCAGCGAGTTGCCCTGGTTGTTGGTGCCAGCCGGCACGTACACGTTCGGGTCGCTGGTGAACAGGTGGGTGTAACCCAGGTTGTACTCGGTGTTCGCCGACGGGGTCCAGCCCACGCCCAGCGACAGCCACTTGCGGCTGGTATCCGGCACGCGCACGTCGCGGTGGGCGTCGGTGGTCGGGGTCTGGTCCAGCGCAACACCACCGCGCAGGGTGACGGTATCGCTCAGCTTGTAGTCGGCGCCCAGCGACACGAAGGTGGTGTCGCGGTAACCGAACTTCAGCACCGAATCCGGCTGCGGCGAAGCGTAGTCGACGGTGACGCTGTCGAACGCGGTCTTCCAGGCGGTGCGGGTCACGTCGCCCATCACGGTCCAGCGGTCGTTGACCTTGTGGGTCACGCTCAGGGTGGCCGAGGCCGGCATGGTGACCGTGGCCTTGCCGCTGGTGCTCATGAACCAGCCGATCGTGCCCGGCGAGTTGGTCAGCAGAGCACGAGCGCGGTCGGCACCGTCGAAGGTGGCATCGCCGCCGGTGATCTTGTGCTTGACCTTGGAACGGTAGCTCAGGCCGATGTGGGTGTTCTCGTCAATCGAGAACAGGCCGCCAACGGTCCAGCCCACGGCGTTGTTGTCGCCTTCGATCTTCAGGGTGCCATCCGCGTTGCCCGGGGCGAAGCCCGGAACGCGACCCGCCAGGATGCCGCCGTAGTCGATGGCGTTGGTCAGCTCGATGGTCAGGTGCTCGACGAACACCGACGCACCGAACGACACGTACGGGTTGACGTCATACGACGCGGCGAAGCCCAGGTCGATGGCCTTCAGGTCGGTCTTCAGGCCGCTGTAGCGACCCACCCAGCCGTTGTCGTATTCGGTCTTGAAGCCGAACGGAGCGGTCAGCGACACGCCGAAGTGGGCCTGTTCGCCGATCGGCATGTGGAAATAGGCAGCCGGAACCGGAGCGATCATGCCGGCGTCGCCGCCGTTGCCGCCCTGGGCCGGAGCGCCGTTCGGGGTACGTGCACTGACGCCGGTGCGGCCGGTGCCCTTGAACTTGGCACCGAAGCTGATGGCGCTGACGTCGCCCTGGATCATCGTGCCTTCCAGCTGGCGCATGCCGGCCGGGTTGACGGCGATGATCGAAGCGTCGCCCTCGGCGCTGCCGGAACCGGCGAACGCGCGGCCCAGGCCCTTGGCACTGTTTTCCTTCAGCTGGAAGGCGGCAGCGTTGGCATCGGCAGCAGCCAGCGCACCGGCAACGCCGACGGCCAGCAGGGTCAGTCGGGCAATGGTGGAAGCGGTTTGCATCGTAGTTCTCTCTCCGGTAAGCGGTGATGGTGCTCTGAGTGCGCCTGCGCCCGAGCGGCCTTGAGGCCCTTCGGAGCGCGCCGGATTCCCCTCCCGACATACGACGCCGTATGCGAGTATTACCCAGAGCTGTTAATGAAACAATAACAGGACAGGCGGTTTTTTCGTCTCAAAAGCTGAACAGGACAATCCCCGCCGCAGGCGCCCGCGCGCTAGGCTAATGCCATGTTCGTCTCCCTCCCGTCGCGCAAGAAGGCGGCCCTGCGCTGGGCCACGCCCGTGCTCTTTGCGGCACTGTGGCTGGCCTTCCTGTGGTCGATCTCGCGCCCGGATGACGCCCGCGGCAGTCTCTGGCTGGACTGGGGCGCCCTGTCCACCGGCCTGACCCACCCGCTGGACTGGTGGGCGACGCTGCAGGACGGCAGCGTGCTGCGCCTGTTCACCGCGCTGTTCCTGCACGCCGACTGGTCGCACCTGCTGGGCAACCTGGTGTTCCTGCTGATCTTCGGCCTGCCCGCCGAGCGGGTACTGGGGCCGTGGCGGTTGCTGCTGCTGTTCCTGGTCGGCGGCGCGGTGTCCAACCTGGTGGCGATCTACACCATGGGCAGCCCCGACCAGATCATCATCGGTGCCAGTGGCGCGGTGTCGGCACTGATCGGCGCGTACCTGGCCCTGTTCCCGGGGGCGCGGCTGGGCGTGGTGATCCCGCTCGGCCTGTTCCTGGAGTTCGTGCGCGCCCCGGCCTATCTGCTGATCGGCGTATGGGCCGCGCTGCAGGTGGTGTTCGCCCATATCGGGCCCAGCTTCGGCATGGTGGCCTGGTGGGCGCACATCGGGGGCTTCGTGTTCGGCGTGGTGTATGGGGTCTACGTGCGAGCCGCGATCGCCCGCCGGCTGCGCAAGCGGCACGGGTTCTGACCCTGCGGCGGGTGCCGGCCGCAGGCCGACACCCTCTGTGCCAACGCCGGCGCTACCGTCAGGGCTTGGCCGGCACCGGGGCGGGCTTGGCGTCCGGCTTGGCTTCGGGCTTGGCTTCGGGCTTGGCTTCGGGCTTGGCTTCCGGCTTCGCCTCAGGCTTGGCTGCCGCGGCCTTCGCCGCCCTGGCAGCGTCCGCCTTGGCCGCTTCGGCCTTCAGCCGCGCCGCCACCGACCCCGGGTTCTTCAGTTCGGCCAGCGCATCGTTGATCGGGCCATCACCCGGCAGCACCGCCCCGGCGTGATAACCCTCGGTGCCTTCATCGTCACCGCGCAGGTGGCCCGGCAGGGTCGCTTCGCTGTAATCGCTCAGGCTGGCCGGCAACGCGTCGTCTTGCGGGCGCGCGGCGGGCTTCAGTTCAACGTCCGGCACGATGCCGGTGGCCTGGATCGATTTGCCGCTGGGCGTGTAATAGCGCGCGGTGGTCAGCTTCACCGAATCGCCGTTGTCCAGCGGCAGCACGGTCTGCACCGAGCCCTTGCCGAAGGTACGGCTGCCCACCACGCGCGCGCGCTTGTTGTCGCGCAGCGCGCCAGCCAGCACTTCCGACGCGCTGGCCGAACCGGCGTCGGCCAGCACCACCACCGGCGCGCCCTTCAGCAGGTCGCCCGGCGTCGCATCGAATCGTGCATCGCTGATGCTGATGCGGCCGCGGGTACTGACGATGTTGCCCTTGTCGAGCAGGTCATCGGCCACCTGCACGGCGGCCGTCAGCAGGCCGCCCGGGTTGCTGCGCAGATCCAGCACCAGGCCCTTGAGCTGCCCACCGGACTGCTTCTGCAGCTGCTGCACATGCTTCTGGAAATCCGAACCGGTGTCGGCCTGGAACGTGCTCAGGCGGATGTAGCCGTAGCCCGGCTCCAGCAGGCGGCTGCGCACGCTGGTCACGCGGATGGTCTGGCGGGTAAGGCTGACATCGAACGGCTTGGGCTTGCCGGCACGCACGATGGTCAGCACCACCTTGCTGCCGGCCGGGCCACGCAGCGGTTCACTGGCATCGATCGCGCTGATCGGCTTGCCATCGATGGCGATGATCAGGTCACCGGCGAGAATGCCCGCCTTGGCCGCCGGCGTGTCGTCGATCGGCGAGATCACCTTCATGCTGGCGTTGTCCGGCTGCTGCTGCAGCTCCACGCCGATGCCCTCGTAGGCACCATTGGCCTGCTCGTCGAAGGCCTGCGCATCTTCCTTGTTGAAATAGGTGCTGTGCGGATCGAGATCGAGCAGCAGGCCACGCACCGCGGACTGCATCAGCTTCTTGTCGTCGACCGGATCGACATAGGCGGCGCGCACCGCATTGTATACGGCCACGAAGCGGCGGATTTCCTCCAGCGGCACCTTCGAGGTCACCGCCTCCTCGCTGTTCGCCGTCTGCCCGCTGGTTTCCTGGCTCGGGGCGGGCGCGGTCTGCTGCGCCCAGGACAGCGCTGGCAACAGGGCCAGCAAGAGGGTGGCGGTACGGGCTGCGCGCATGGATCACTCCTGTCGACGTTGGCATCGTGCCCAAGGCACATGGCCCGATTATGCGCGAAGCACGGCTAAATTCCCGTTGAATCCGCCGTGCACGCGGCGACGCCGGATTCAGCGCCGCTGCAGCCAGCTGTCCGGATTGACCGGCTGCCCGCCACGGCGCAGCTCGAAGTACAGCGCAGTGACGCCCTGGCCACCGGAATTGCCGACCTTGGCCACGGCATCGCCGCGGCTGACCCGTGCACCGGCATCCTTGAGCAGGGTGTCGTTATGCGCGTACAGGCTCATATAGCCGTTGCCGTGGTCGACGATCAGGATCATGCCGTAACCGGTCATCCAGTCCGAGAACACCACGGTACCGTCGGCGACCGCAGTGACGGTGCTGCCGGCCGGCGCACCGATCAGCACGCCGCTGCTGGTGCGGCCGTCAGGCAGCTTGCCGCCATAACGGGCCAGCAGGTTGCCGGACAACGGCCAGCCCAGGCCACCGACCTTCGGCGCCGGCGCCGACGCCACCGCAGGCGGAACCTTGGTGGGCGGCGGCGGTGGACGGCCCTGTGCGGCGGCCTGGCGCGCGGCACGCTCGGCCGCGGCCTTCTCCGC
>NZ_CAMFIA010000012.1 GCF_945952405.1 uncultured Stenotrophomonas sp.
AGCACTACCTTGACATGGTAGGGGTCACAGGTTCGAACCCTGTACCGCCCACCACCTGGCTCCCGGCATTGCCGGTGCAGCGGTGGATCACGATGAAAGCCGGCCCTGGGCCGGCTTTTTTCGTTTGCGGTGGCGGATGCCATCCGCGGGTCAGCGCTGCGCGACCCACGCGTCGATGCTGACCATGCGCTGCAGCCGCCAGTGACCATCCACCCGTTCCCAGACCTGGACGAAACGTACCGGGCCTGCCGGTTGCGCCTGGCCGTCGTGTGGCAGGCGTTGCTGGCCCAGGCGCAGCACGCGGTCCTGGCGCAGCCGGTACAGCTGCAGGCCTGTCGGCTCCGCTGCGCGGTCCAGTGCCGGCTGCGCGCCGGCGTGCCCGGCATCCGCCTGCAGGATCTGGCTGCGCAGGGCAGCATCCGCGCCGTCGGCATCAGCGCCGAACCAGCCAGCGCACAACAGCAGCAGGGCAAGCATCGGCATGGCACGGTGCTCCGGAGAAGGGAGTCCAGCGTGGCACTGCCTCCTGCGGGGTGAAACCGGTATGCGACGAAAGCCGCTAATGCGTGCGCCAAGGCGGTCCGGGAAGGATGAATCCGGGGGCGCAGGTGCCGGACCGCCGCTGCGGGCGGTCCGGCGTGCAGGCCACTGCGGGGTGGCCGTGCATTGCCGCAGCGCTGGATCAATGCCGCGGCGGGGTGAGCCGGTCAGCGGAGGCTGTCTCCGCTACGGCTTCGATCACAGCGGATCGCAGCAGATCCGCGGGCCGCTCCAGTGGCCGGATCCGCCGTACGGGCAGCCGGGGGTGTATTCGCAGCCCGGCGCGAAACCGGTCTGTACCGGCTTGGCGAAGGCCTGTGCAGCACCGAACGACAGCGCGGCGACGACGACGGCACCGGCGATGGACGAGAACAGCTTCTTCTTACCGATCATGCGTGGCTCCTTCAGATGTGGGAATGCACTGCAATGGCCGTTTGCGGGACGGCGCGGTCGGGATCAGTTCGGCTGGCAGCAGATGCGCGTGCCACCGACCCTGCCGTTGCCGCCGAACACGCAGCCCGGGGTATAGCTGCAACCGGGTGCGAAGCCGGCCTTGGCCGGGGTGGCAAAGGCCTGGGACGCGCCGAACGACAGCGCGGCAACAACGACGATACCGGCGACGGACGAAAGCACCTTCTTTCCGATCATGTGTATCTCCTTGGGTTGGCGTTGTGGTGTTGCAGTTGCCGAAGGCACCGGAGTGCCGGTTGTGGCGCGAATGCGGTATTGGTGGATGCGGGCCTGCAGGGCCACGCGCTGCGTCAGGGCAATGCGATGCCCGGCGCCAGTGACTTCATGGCGGCCTGCACGACCTGCTCATCGAGCTGGCCGACGTGCTTGTAGGCCACGCTGCCATCGGTGGCCAGCACCATCAGCATGGGCGTGACCGTGGCGCGGTAACGCCTGGATGCATCGCCTTCGCTGTCGATGGCGATCGGGAAACGCAGGTCATGCTTGCCGGCGTAGCCGGCCAGTTCCTCATAGGGAGGAAGCCCGACCCCGACCAGTTCGCTGGCCCCGCGCGCTGCGGCGATTTCCTGCAGCTGCGGCATCGAGGCCAGGCAGTAGCGGCAGGCGGTGGAGAAGAAGTACAGGACCTGGGGAGCGCTGCGCACGCCGCCGATCATCACGTTGGCCTGCTGCGTGGTTTTCAGCGCCAGGGTTTCGGGCAGCGTGCCGAGTGCAAGGCCATGCGCCTCATGCTGCATGTCCTGCAGCCGGCTGGCCATCTGTTCGTTGATCTGCCGGAGCTGGCGGTTCTGCCATCCCAGCGCGATGATCAGCGCGGACAGCAGCAGGGCGACAACAGGGAACAGCACGCGCTTGAGCATCGATCATCCTTGAACGCAGCGTTGACCTGAACATACCCGAACTGGCGCGCGGGTTGTTAAGCAAATGTTCGCCACGCCGCCACTGATGGCGCGCCTGTACTAGAGTGGCAACTGCGCAGGCAGGCGTGCGCACTTTCCAGCCACCACCAGGATCACTCCCGATGAGCGACCATGTTCCGGTTTCCCGGCCCAATCCCTTCTTCGAACTGCTGTTCGGCGGCAACATGCTGGAGGGCACGTTCAAGGCCGTGATCTGGGTGGCCATCCTGGCCGTGGTGCTGGCCTGGACCACGCTGGGCTGAGCCGCGACGCCGGGCTACAGCACCTCAGCATGCGCTGGAATGACCTGCGATCAGGCGCTGAAGGCCTGGCGCAGGCTGCGCAGCGTTGCCTGGCGGGTTTCCCTCGCATTTGCTTCGCCCATTTCCAGTTCCTGCAGGCGCAGCCCCACCAGGGTCATCGACAGCGCGTAGCCGCGCGCCGCGTCGGCGACGCGCGAAAGGCCCAGGGCGCGGCGCGCCAGGGCATTGACGTGCTCCAGATCAGGCATCAGGCCCAGATAGGCGCGTTCGGCGCTGTCCAGGTCGGGTGCGCGCAGGATCGCGTGGGCTTCGGAAGTGGGGGAGACGGAGGCCATGTGGGGTGTCCTTGTCCGTAACGGGCGCTCGCTCAGAACGAGCGCATCAGGGAAACGAAGGCCGACGACTGCGTGCCACGTCGTGCCATCGGGCTGTCCTTCACTGCGTCGCCGAACCACTGGTTGGCGACCACGCCGGTTGCACGCCATCGGGGACCCAGCGGCGTGCTGACCGCGATCTGCAGGCTCGGTGACGTGGTGCTGCCCGGGCGGTAGGCCGCCAGCCCGGAGCGCTGCGCTTCTTCATCGCTGATGCCGTAGTAGTAATCGAGCAGGCGTGCGCTGGAATGCACCACCCCCACCCGCGGCAGCCAGGTGAAGCGGCCGGCCTGGATCGGATAGCTGTAGTGCAGGCGCGACTCGATGCCGCCGCCGTGGCCGGTGACCTCACGCATCACGCTGGCCTCGACGATGCCCCAGTCCGCGCTGTACTCGGCGTTGATGCCGGCCATGGCCGACAGCTGGCGGCTGTGCAGGCGACGCAGCTGCGGATCATTCACGTCATCGGTCTTGAAGCGCAGGGTGTAGGGCGTGACGGCGGCGGACAGCCGCAGGCCTTCGCCCTTGTACAGGTACATGCCCAGCGAGCCGGGGCTGGCGAAGAAGCGCTGGCCCTGCCAGGAAATGGCCGGCACCACCAACGGCTTGACGTCGTAATGTGCGTACGCGCCGGACGTTGCGCCTGCGCTGATGCCAGCCTGCACGCCCGGGCTGCGCTCGGCGGCCTGGGCGATCAACGGCAGGCCGATGGCAGCGGAGAACAGCAACGGGCGCAGCAGGGTCGGGGACAACGACGGCATCGATCAGCCACTTTGCGGGGGTTGGCTGGGCATGGTGCGGGTCCAACATTGTCAGAACATTGCGCCGCGGCGATCGGCACGCAAAGGCGCCATGATCAGGCGCCAGGCACTATGATCGGCACCGTTTCCGGTAGCCGAGCCCCCGATGCGCATCCTCCTGGTCGAAGACGATCCCGATCTTTCCCGTGCCCTGCAATCGGGCCTGGAGCGCCAGGGCGTGGTCGCCGACGTGGTCGGCAGCCTGTCGGAAGCGGCGATCGCGCTGCGCGAACCGGTGCACCAGCTGATGCTGCTCGACCGCCAGTTGCCCGATGGCGATGGCGCGGCATTCGTCGCCACCGCGCGCGCACTGCGCCCGAATCTGGCGGTGATCATGCTCACCGCCAAAGGCACGCTGTCGGACAAGGTCGAGGGACTCGATGTCGGCGCCGACGACTACCTGGTCAAGCCGGTGGCGATCGAGGAGCTGATGGCGCGCATCCGTGCCGTATCGCGGCGGCCATCGGCGATGGTGACACCGCGCCTGCAGCTGGGCCGGCTGGCGTTCGATTTCGAATCGCTGCAGGCGCAGGTGGATGGCCAGCCGTTGGCGCTGCCGCGCCGGCAGGTGCTGGTGCTGCAGGCGCTGGCGATGCGGCAGGGGCGCACGGTCACCCGCAGTGCGCTGGAGGCGGCGGTGTATGGCTTCGACGATGAGATCCAGTCCAATGCGCTCGACGCGCATATCTCCAAGCTGCGCAAGGCGCTGCAGCAGGCCGGTGCCGGCGTGGAGATCCATGTGATCCGCGGCGTCGGCTACCTGCTGGCGGAGGCCTGAGATGGCGCGCCCGATCCGATCCATCACGCTGGGGCTGGCCTGGCGCCTGTTCCTGGCGCAGGCGTTCACCGTGCTGTTCGCGGTGGTCGCGCTGATCCTGACCTGGGGCGACAAGGACTCCTGGGGCATGGACATGTTCGTTGCCGAAGCGGTGGCCAAGGCGGTCCACAGCGAGGGCGGCCGGCTGGTGCTGGACCAGGCGCGCTGGGACAGGCTCGACGCCGGCGCCGGTGGCAACCTCTGGTTCGCCGCGGTCGACGACAAGGGTGTGTGGCTGGAGCGCGGCACGATTCCGGCGATCCATGCACCGCTGCTGGCGCGGTTGCCGACCCTGGGAGCGACCGAACTCGGTTCGCTGGTGCCGCCGTACCTGGACGTGGCGCGGGTGATGATCCGCAACGAGGATGGACGGCGCATCACGGTGATGGTGGGTGGCGCACCGAAGGGCGGACTGCTGGACGGCGCGCTGATGGTGCTGCGCCTGATCGGGTTGTGGTTCTTCCTGCCATTGATGGTGGTCACGCTGCTGGTGATGCCGACCGTGATCCATCGCGCGATGCGCGGCGTGCGTCGTTCCGCGCAGCAGGCCAAGGAGCTGGACATCGGCCAGCCCGGGGCGCGCCTGGATGCGCAGCTGGTGTCGACCGAGGTCGCGCCGCTGGTGGAAGCGTTCAACGATGCGATCGACAAGGTGCAGCAGGGCTATGCGGCGCGTGACAAGTTCCTCGCCGACGCCGCGCACGAACTGCGCGTGCCGATCGCGGTGGTGCAGGCGCGCCTGTCGCAGCTGCCGCAGGGCGAGCTCAAGTCGCAGCTGCTGACCGACGTTGCGCGGCTGGGCAATGTTGCCGAGCACCTGCTCGACCTGCAGCGGCTTGACCGCAATGTCGGTGCCCTGCAGCGGTTGGACCTGGCACTGCTGGTGCGCGAGGCCGCCGCCGAGCTGGCCCCGCTGGTGGTCGGCGCCGGATATGGTTTCGAAGTCGACGCACCGGAGGCGCCGGTGTGGATCCACGGCGACAGCCTGGCGCTGGGGCGGGTGATCGCCAACCTGGTGCACAACGCCATCGTCCACGGCGGCGGGCGCGGCACCATCTGCGTACGCCTGGATGCACGTGGCCTGCTGGAAGTCAGTGACCAGGGCGCCGGTATTCCGGTGGGTGACCGCGAGGCGATCTTCGAGCCCTTCCACCGCCTGCGCGCGGCCGGCAGCGGCAGTGGCCTGGGGCTGCATCTGGTGAAGGAGATCGTGCAGCACCACGGCGGCTCGGTCAGCGTCGGCGAGGCTGCCGGGGGCGGCGCCAGCTTCCGGGTCAATTTCCACCGCGGTACCGTCAGGCGCTGACAGCCACGTGCGGAAACCGCCGATAGGCAGCCTGCCGCGGCTGGCGGCAGGCTGCAGCAATGGTCGCCGAACGAACCTTTCCGCCGCTGCTCGGTGCGGGCTGCGCCGCTGGGCTGGTGCTGGGCGCGCTGGCCTGCGTGCAGATGCCGGTGCTGCTGCCGCTGTGGCTGTGCGCGCCGTTGGCGGTTGCCGCCGCCGCCGGCTGGCTGCGGCGCTGGCGGGGCCGGGTCGCGGCAGCGGCGCTGTTCGGCGTGGCGTGGGCGGCGCTGCATGGGCAGTGGGCGCTGCACCGGCAGCTGCCGGCGGGTACGCCGGCGCAGGTGGTGCAGGTGCGCGGCAAGGTGATCGATCTTCCGCGCCACGGCCCGCGCCATACCCGGTTCGAACTGCAGGTTGACCAGGCCGAGGCGCTGCCCTCATTGCGCGGCAAGCGCCTGCAGGTGACCTGGAATGACTCCTGGCGTGGCCCGCCGATGCGCGGCACCGAGCGTGCACGCCGTGCGCTGCGTGCCGGCGCGCACTGGCAGCTGTCATTGCGTGTGCGGGCGCCACGCTCGCGGATCAATCCCGGCGGCTTCGATGGCGAGCGCCACGCCCTGGTGCGGGGCCTCTCCGGCACGGGCACGGTGCATGAACCGCAGCATGCGCGCGAGTGGCAGCCGGCGCGGGGCCTGCTGGCCTGGCGCGAACGCAGCAGCGAAGCGATTGCCACGCAGGTGGCGCATCCGGCGGCGCGCTTCGTGCAGGCGCTGGCGCTGGGGGATACCCGCGGCCTGTCCGACACCGACTGGGAACACCTGCGCGCGCTGGGCCTGACCCACCTGGTGGCGATTTCGGGTTTCCACGTGGGCGTCGTTGCCGGATTCGGCGTGCTGCTGTGCCGCCTGGCGTGGGCGTTGTGCCCGGTACTGGGCCGGTACTGGCCACGCCCGCAGGCGGCGGCCTGGGCCGCGGCGCTGGTTGGCGCGACCTATGCGATGGTGGCCGGCAGTGCGCTGCCGACGGTACGTGCAGCGCTGATGATCGCGCTGGTGGCCGTGGCGCGTAGCGGACGCCGCGCGGTCGGTGCGGGGCAGGGGCTGGCACTGGCCGCGATGGCGATGCTGTTGCCGGCGCCGCTGTCGGTGCTGTCGGCCGGCTTCTGGCTCAGCTTTGCCGGCGTGCTGTGGTTGCTGTGGTGCCTGCCGCGCAGCGGGCCGGAAGGCATTGGCGGCGGCCTGCGGGGCCTGCTGGCCGCGCAGGGGGTGGCCAGTCTCGGCCTGCTGCCGCTGTGCGTGGTCCTGTTCGGCGGCACCGCGCGGCTGGGGCCGCTGGTCAATCTGCCGGTCATCCCGTACTGGACGCTGCTGGTGGTGCCGCTGTCGCTGCTCGGTACTGCGCTGCACGCCCTGCATGAGGGCGCTGGCGGCTGGGCGTGGCGCGCTGCGGCCGCGCTGTTCGAGTCCAGCTGGCAGGTCCTGCAGCCGCTGGCGCAGCACCCGCAGGCGATGTGGTGGCTGGCCGAGGCGCCGGGCTGGGCGCTGCCGGCGGCGCTGCTGGGGGTGGCCTGGTGGCTGCTGCCACGCGGCGCCGGAGGCGGCCTGGCCGGCCTGCTGTTATGCCTGCCGCTGCTGTGGCCGGCCCGGCAGGGGCCCGCCGAAGGCGAGCTGGAGCTGCTGGTGCACGATGTCGGCCAGGGCACGGCGGTATTACTGCGCACCGCGCGGCACGCGCTCTGGTACGACGTCGGGCCGCCGACCGGGGGCGACGGCAACGAACGGATCCTGCTCCCGGCCCTGCGCGCGCTGGGTCAGTCGCCACCGCAGCAGGTGATGTTCAGCCATGACCACCTTGACCACACCGGCAGCCTGCCCGGTCTGCGCCGGCAGCTGCCCGGGCTGCGGCTGCTGGCGCCACCCGGCAGTGCCATTGCTGGCGCGGCCGCGTGCCAGCAGGGGATGCGCTGGCGCTGGGACGGTGTCGACTTCCAGGTGCTGCATCCGGCGCCGGACCGCGGCCCGGCCGACAACGAGGACAGCTGCGTGCTGCGCGTCGCCAGCCGCCACGGGGTGGTGCTGCTGCCCGGTGACATCGGTCGAGCGACCGAGCAGGTGTTGCTGCAGGCCGCGGTGGCCACGCTGAAGGCCGATGTGGTGCTGGTGCCGCACCACGGCAGCGGCGGCAGCTCCAGCGCGCCATGGGTGGCGGCGGTGGCGCCGCGGCTGGCGGTGGTCTCGGCCGGGCACGGCAACCGTTTTGGCCATCCACGCCAGGACGTGGTCCAGCGCTGGCGGGCGCAAGGGGCCGAGGTGCTGGCCACGGCGGATTCCGGGGCAATCCGCGTATGGCTTGGCGCACAAGGGCTGCAGCTGCGTGAACAGCGTATCCACGCATCCCGGTGGTGGGATGCCGCTGGGCGGGCACGGTCGGCTGCTATCCTATCGCCGATCGAACAAGCGGCCGTTGGGCCGGAGGGTTGAAACGTGTGGGAACTGGTCAAGGCCGGTGGCTGGCCGATGGTGCCGCTGCTGCTGTTGGGCGTACTGGCTTTGGCGATCATCCTGGAGCGTTTCTGGTCCCTGCGGCGTACGGAAGTGCTGCCGCCCGGCCTCGGCCAGGAAGTGCGCAACTGGGCCGCACGCGGCAAGCTTGACCCGGCCCACCTGCAGACCCTGCGTTCCAATTCGCCGCTGGGCGCGCTGCTGGCAGCCGCGCTGGAAGCGCGCAACCGCCCGCGTGACCAGATGCGCGAGCGCATCGAAGACACCGGCCGCCACCTGGTGCACCGCATGGAGCGTTTCCTCAACGCACTGGGCACGATCGCCTCGGCGGGTCCGCTGCTGGGCCTGCTCGGCACGGTGATCGGCATGATCCAGATGTTCCTGGGCATCCTCGACCACGGCGTGGGCGACGTGAACCAGCTGGCCGGCGGCATCGGCAAGGCGCTGGTGTGTACCGCCACCGGCATGATCGTGGCGATCCCGGCACTGATGTTCCATCGCTACTTCAAGGGGCGTATCCACGGCTACGTGGTCGAGATGGAGCAGGAGGCCAGCGCCTTGCTGGATACGCTCGACGGTCGCCCCGGGGTGATGAACCCGGCGCCGGCCGCGCGTGCTGCCGGCGCCGCCACGGCGAAGGCCTGATCGATGCGTATCGGCAATGACCGATCCCAGGATGAGCCGCATATCGATCTGGTGCCGCTGATCGACGTCATCCTGGTGCTGATCATCTTCTTCGTGGTCACCACCACCTTCGACGCGCGCTCGACGCTGCAGGTGCAGCTGCCCACCGCCAGCCAGCAGCAGACCAACGAGCCGCCGCGCTCGCTGAGCGTGTTGATCAACGCCGAAGGCCGCTATTTCATCAATGACCAGGAAGTGCTGCGCAGCGACGTGGAGTCGGTCAAGCAGACCATCGCCGCGGTCGCTGGCAGTGATCGCGAGCAGACCGTGCTGCTGCGTGCCGACGCGCGCACCCCCTACCAGGCCGTGGTGACCGCGCAGGACGCGCTGGGTCAGCTCGGCTTCCGCCGTATTGCCATTGCAACTGCACCCGAGGTGCGTCCATGAGTTCCAATCACGCGCCGGTGTGGCCGATCTACAAACGACTGCTGGGGTACACCCGCGCCTACTGGGTGTTCATGGTGGCTGCGGTGATCGCGATGGTGGTCGAAGCCCTGGCCGGCTACCACTTCACCAAGCTGATGGAACCGCTGGTCAACCGCGGTTTCGTCAATCCGGAACCGCGCATGGCGGTGATCCTGCCGCTGACCATCCTCGGCCTGTTCCTGATGCGCAGCCTCGCCACCTGGGTCAGCGACTATGCGCTGGCCAAGACCGGCCGCAGCGTGGTGCGCGACCTGCGCGAGCAGGTGCTGGCCAAGTACCTGCACCTGCCGTCCTCGCATTTCGATACCGAAGCGACGCCGGTGATGGTCAGCCGCCTGAACTTCGACACCGAGCAGGTCACCCAGGCCAGTGCCGATGCCCTCAAGACCGTGGTGGCCGACACCCTGACCATCATCGCGATGCTGGCGGTGATGCTGCAGATGAGCGTCAAGGTCACCGTTGCGATGCTGGTGGTGGTGCCGCTGATCGGCGTGATCGTGTCCTATGTGGGCAAGCGCTACCGGCGCATCAGCCGCGGCATCCAGGACGGCATGGGCTCGATGGCGCAGACCGCCGAGCAGTCGCTGGCCGCGCAGCAGGAAGTGAAGGTGCATGGCACCCAGCAGCATGAGATCTCGCGCTACTCGCGCCTGGCCAACCGCATGCTGTCGCTGAACATGAAGGTGGAAGTCACCCGTGCCGCCGCGTCCAGCGTGGTCCAGTTCCTGGCAGCGCTGGCGCTGGCGGTCATCGTCTGGGTGTCGACCCGTGAAGCGCTGGCCGGCCGCCTCAATGCCGGCCAGTTCATGGGCCTGATGACCTCGATGATGGCGATCATTCCTTCGCTGCGGCGCCTGACCAGCGTGCAGACCTCGATCTCGCGCGGCGTGGCCGCCGCCGAGCGCCTGTTCGGCATCCTCGACATGCCGGTCGAGCGTGACCAAGGCCGTACCACGGTGCAGCGCGTGCGGGGCGAACTGGCCTTCGACCACGTGATGCTGCGTTACCGCGAGGACAGCGGCATCGCCCTGGACGACATCAGCTTCGTGGCCCGGCCCGGTACCGTCACCGCGATTGTCGGCCGTTCCGGCAGCGGCAAGACCAGCCTGATCCGGCTGGTGCCGCGCTTCTACGAGCCCAGTGGCGGGCGCATCACCCTCGATGGCGTCGCGCTGGACGACTATCCGCTGGCCGACCTGCGCCGCCAGGTGGCAATGGTCGGGCAGAAGGTCATGCTGTTCGATGACACCATCGCCGCCAACATCGCCTACGGCATGGACGCCAGCGACGAGCAGATCCGCGCGGCCGCTGAAGCGGCCAATGCATGGGAGTTCATCGCACGCATGCCGCAGCAGCTGCAGACCCCGGTCGGCGAGAACGGTGCGCTGCTGTCCGGCGGCCAGCGCCAGCGCCTGGCGATCGCCCGCGCGATCCTGCGTGACGCGCCGATCCTGATCCTCGACGAGGCCACCGCCGCACTGGACAACGAGTCCGAGCGGCTGGTGCAGGATGCGCTGCAGCGCCTGATGCCCGAGCGCACCACGCTGGTCATCGCGCACCGCCTGTCGACCATCGAGCACGCCGACCTGGTGCTGGTGATGGACCACGGCCGCATCGTCGAACGCGGTACCCACAAGGAGCTGCTCGCCATGGGCGGCCTGTACCAGCATCTGCACAGCATGCAGTTCCGCGAAAGGCAGGACTGATGGCCGGCAAGGGTACCCAGACCCCGCCATACTGGTACGACGGCAGCCCGGTTCCGTGGGCGATGCGCCTGCTGGCGCCGCTGTACGCCGGCGTCACCGCGCTGCGCCGGCGTGCCTACCGGCGTGGCTGGCGCAAGCACTACACGTTGCCGGTGCCGGTCATCGTGGTCGGCAACATCACCGCCGGTGGTACCGGCAAGACGCCGTTGACCATTGCCCTGGTCGAGCGCCTGCGTGCGGCCGGCTGGAAGCCGGGCGTCGCCAGCCGTGGCTATGGCCGCGAGGATGCCGACACGCCGTTGTGGGTGCAGGCCGATACGCCGACCGCCAAGGGCGGCGACGAACCGGTCCTGATCGCATGGAAGACCGGTGTGCCGGTGCGCGTCGACCGCGACCGCGTCGCTGCCGGCAGGGCGCTGATCGAGGCCGGCTGCGATGTGATCGTCTGCGATGACGGCCTGCAGCACTACCGGCTGGCGCGCGACATCGAGATCGAGGTGGTCGATGCCCAGCGTCGCTACGGCAACGGCCGGATGATTCCGGCCGGGCCGCTGCGCGAGCCGGTCAGCCGTGCCAGTGACTGCGATTTCCGCGTGGTCAACCTTGGCCAGGCCGACGAGGCCGCCGCCGCGCAGGCCTGCGGATTCGGCCAGTGGCCGATGGCCCTGCACATCGACAACGCGCAGCCGCTGGCCGGCGGCCGTGCGCGCCCGCTTGCGTACTTCAAGGGCCAGCGCGTGCACGCGGTGGCCGGCATCGCCCACCCGCAGCGCTTCTTCGACATGCTGCGCGCGCGCGGCATCGGCGTGGTGCCGCATGCCTTTGCCGACCATCAGGCCTACCAGCCGCAGGACCTGTCCTTCGGCAGCCAGCTGCCGGTGCTGATGACCGAGAAGGACGCGGTGAAATGCCGCGCCTTCGGCAACGACTGGCATTACGCGGTGCCGCTGCGCGCCGAACTGCCGGCGGCGTTCTGGGTGGCGTTGACCGATCGGCTGGACAAGCTGAGACCGAACTGAGTGGCGCGGCGGCGCTTGCATTCAGCGGGCGCCGACCGCATTCCCGTTGCAATGAGCCTGCCGAGTACCGCCTGCATGACTGAATTCGTCGTCGCCATTCCGGCCCGCTACGCCGCCTCGCGGCTGCCGGGCAAGCCGCTGCGCCTGCTGGGCGGTGAACCCCTGGTCCTGCACGTGGCGCGCCGCGCGCTGCAGGCGGGCGCCGGCGAGGTCTGGGTTGCCACCGATGATCAGCGCATCGCCGATGCGCTGTCCGGGCTGGCCGAAGTGAAGGTGGCGATGACCGCCGCCTCGCACGCGTCCGGCACCGACCGCCTGGCCGAATGCGCACGCATTGCCGGCTGGGCTGACGATACCGTGGTGGTCAATCTGCAGGGCGATGAGCCGTTCGCACCGGCCGCCGGCATCCGCGCGGTGGCCGAGGCACTGGTCGGCGGCAGCGCACCGATGTCGACCCTGGCCACCCTGGTCGAGGATGCGCACACGCTGTTCGACCCGAACGTGGTCAAGCTGGTGCGCAACGTACGCAACGAGGCGATGTATTTCAGCCGAGCGCCGATCGCCTGGCACCGCGATGGCTTCGCGCGCAGCCGCGATACGCTGCCGGACGGCCACGCCTGGCTGCGCCATATCGGCATCTACGGCTATCGCGCCGGTTTCCTGCAGCAGTTCGCGGCGATGCCGCCGGGCCAGCTGGAGCAGGTCGAGTCGCTGGAACAGCTGCGCGTGCTGGAGGCCGGCTACCCGATCAGCGTGGCGATCTCGCCGCAACCGTTCCCGCCGGGCATCGACACCCCCGAGGATCTCGAGCGCGCCGAAGCACTGCTGCAGGCGATGGCCACGCGATGAAGCTGCTGGTCGTCTGCCTCGGCAACATCTGCCGTTCGCCGATGGCCGAAGGCGCGCTGCGCGCACGCCTGGAGGCATCGCCGCTGGCGGGTCGGGTGCAGGTCGATTCGGCCGGCACCGGCGACTGGCATGTGGGTGAAGCCCCGGACCGGCGCGCGATCGCCTGCGCCGCAGGGCATGGCGTGGACATCGCAGGCCTGCGCGCGCGCCAGCTGCAGGCCGCGGATTTCGACCGGTTCGACTGGATCCTGTGCGCTGACGAAGCCAACCTGCGGGATGCCGCGCGCCTGGCGACGCCGGGCCGCCGCGAGCGGTTGGCGCTGTACCTGCCGTGGTCGGGCGGGGAAGGGCCGGTGGCGATCCCGGATCCCTATACCGGCGGCAGCGATCACTTCGAACAGGTCTGGTCGCTGGTCGACGCTGCTGCAGAACGTGCAGTGGCACGACTGTTGCATGACGCCGACTCCGGCATAATCGGGTCATGAACGTCCAGCCCGTCCCGGACCTGCCCGAGTTCGCCACCTGGCTCAATGCCGCCCCCTGCACGCTGACCGAACTGCGCGGTCGGCCGGTGGCGCTGTTGTTCGTCAACGCCGCCTCCGCGTGGAGTGCGCAGCGCCTGGCCGAGTTCGGCCAATGGCTGTCGCGCCATCCCGGCAAGCTGCAGCCGCTGGTGCTGCAGGTGCCGCGTTTCGATTTCGAGCGTGATGCCGGTGCCGCACTGAAACTGCTGCGGCGCCAGGGCCTGTCGATGCCGGTGCTGCTCGATGCGGACTGGGACGGCTGGCGTCGCTTCGGCATCACCGCCTGGCCGACCCTGGTGCTGCTCGATGCACAGGGCCGTGAGCAGCAGCGCCTGGTCGGGCTGGGCGCGCCCGGTGAGCTGGAGCGTGCCCTGAACGCCCTGTGCGAGGGCGCGCCGTCGGCGCCATCGCGCGGCGGCACCGAGCTGCATCCGGAGCCGCGCCAGCCGCTGCGCTTCCCGCTCGGCCTGGCGGTCAGCACCGAACGCCTGTATATCGCCGACAGCGGCCACCACCGCATCCTCGAATGCAGCCATGGCGGCCGCATCCTGCGCCAGTTCGGGCTGGGCACCGCCGATTTCATGGACGGCAACCTCGCCGAGGCCGCCTTCCACCGCCCGCAGGCGCTGGTGCTGGAGCGGGAGTCGCTGTACGTGGCCGACACCGGCAACCATGCCGTGCGTCGCATCAACCTGCTGACCGGCATGGTCGATACCCTGTGCGGCAACGGCCGCCCGGGTGCGCCGGTGGAAGGCCCGGTCGCGCAGGCACGGCAGGTATCGCTGGACCATCCGGTCGGCCTGGCCATTGCCGACAACCAGCTGCACATCGCCATGGCCGGCGACAACCGCATCTGGAGCTATCACCTCGGCCAGCGCAGCCTGCAGTGGCGCGCCGGCAGCGGTGCCATCGACGAGCGCGACGGCAGCGGCCATCTGGCCGCGTTCGCGCAACCCTCGGCGTTGGCCGTGGTGCAGCAGGTGCTGTACGTGGCCGATGCGCTGGGCTCCTCGATCCGGGCGCTGCAGTTGCGCGGAGACCTGGTGCAGACCCTGGTCGGGCAGGGGCCGTGGCGTTTCGGCAGCGAAGACGGCCCGCGTGCGCAGGCCAGCCTGCAGTTTCCGCAGGCGATCGCGCTGAGCCCGGATGCCCCGCTGCTGTGGATCGCCGATAGCGGCAACGGCCGCCTGCGCACGCTGCGCCTGGGCGGCGGTGAACTGACGACGCAGTCGCTGCCGCGCCGCCTGCATGGCCCGGCCGGGCTGGCGGTGGGAGCCGGTGCGGTGTGGATCGCCGAGACCGACGCCCATGCCGTGCTGCGCCTCGACCCCGACAGTGGCGTGCTCAGCGAAGTGCCGATCAGCGAATGACCGACGTTCCCGCCCCGGCCTTCGATGGCAAGGCCTTCGCGGCCCAGCTCAGCACCGCACCCGGCGTGTACCGCATGTATGCCGCCGACGACACCCTGTTGTACGTAGGCAAGGCGCGCGCGCTGCGCAACCGTGTCGGCAGCTACTTCAACGGCAGCCCGAAGAACGCCCGGATCATGTCGATGATCTCGCAGATCGCGCGCATGGACGTGACGGTCACGCGCTCGGAAGCGGAAGCGTTGCTGCTGGAAAACCAGCTGATCAAGTCGCTGTCGCCGCGATACAACGTGTCACTGCGCGACGACAAGACCTATCCGCATGTGCTGCTGACCCGCGAGGACTGGCCGCGCATCGCACTGCATCGCGGTCCGCGAGCCATTCCAGGGCGCTATTTCGGGCCGTATCCCGGGGTCACCGCGGTACGCGAAACGCTGAACCTGATGCACAAGCTGTTCAAGCTGCGCAGCTGCGAGGACAGCGTGTTCCGCAATCGCTCGCGGCCCTGCCTGCAGTACCAGATCGGTCGCTGCAGCGCGCCCTGCGTGGAGCTGGTGCCGGCACCGGAGTATGCCGAATCGGTGCGCCGTGCCGCGCTGTTCCTGGAGGGCAAGAGCGACGAGCTGACCCGCGAGCTGGGCGAGCAGATGCAGGCCGCCAGTGAAGCGCTGGAATTCGAGCAGGCCGCCCGCCTGCGCGACCTGATCTCCTCGCTGCGCAGCATGCAGACCCGGCAGTACGTGGATGGCCGCGCCGCCGACCTGGACGTGCTGGCGGTGGCCATGCAGGGCTCGCAGGCCTGCGTGCTGCTGCTGGCGTTCCGTGATGGCCGCAACCTCGGCACCCGCCCGTTCTTCCCGCGCACCAATGGCGAAGACAGCGCGGAGGAGGTGCTGGCCGCATTCGTCTCGCAGTACTACATCGAGTTCGAACCCCCCCGCGAGATCCTGCTCGACCGCGAGATTCCCGATGCCGACCTGCTGGTTGCCGCGCTGTCGGCCTCGGCCGAGCGCAAGGTGCAGCTGAAGTGGAATGTGCGCGGGGAGCGTGCCGGTTACGTGGAACTGGCCAGCCGCAACGCGCAGCTGACCCTGGCCACCGAACTCAACAGCCGCAACGCGCAGCACGCGCGCAGTGACGCCCTGCGCGAGATGCTCGGCCTGGCCGAGCCGGTCAAGCGGGTCGAATGCTTCGACATCAGCCATACCCTGGGCGAGGCCACCGTGGCCTCGTGCGTGGTGTTCGACGCCGCCGGCCCGGTGCGTGCGCAGTACCGCCGCTTCAACATCAGCGGCATCGAGCCGGGCGATGACTATGCCGCCATGCGCCAGGCGATCGACCGCCGCTTCCGCCGTGCGGTGGAAGAGCAGGGCGTGCTGCCGGACGTGCTGCTGATCGATGGTGGCGCCGGCCAGCTGGCGCAGGCCCAGGCCGCGCTGGCCGACCTCGGCGTGGAGGGCGTGCTGCTGGTGGGCGTGGCCAAGGGCGTGGAGCGCCGCGCCGGGCACGAAGCGCTGGTGATGCCGGATGGCCGCGAACTGCGCCCGGGCGCGGCCAATCCCGCGCTGCAGTTCATCCAGCAGGTGCGTGACGAGGCGCACCGCTTCGCCATCACCGGCCATCGCGGCCGTCGCCAGAAGGCGCGGATGACCAGCAAGCTGGAGGATATCCCCGGCATCGGCCCGCGCCGGCGCGCCAGCTTGCTCAAGCATTTCGGCGGGCTGGTCGGCCTGAAGGCCGCCGGTGAAGCGGAAATCGCCAAGGTGGAAGGCATCAATGACGCCCTTGCGGCACGTATCTACGCTAACCTGCACGGGTTGGCCACGCCTGATGCGGCCGAGTAGAGAGAGAAGCACGCAAGCATGAAGTTGACCCTGCCCACCTGGCTGACGTTGTTGCGGATCGTGATGATCCCGGTGCTGGTGCTGGTGTTCTACCTGCCCTACACCTGGACCAACTTCGCATCGGCGGCGATCTTCGGCCTGGCCGCAATCACCGACTGGCTCGATGGCTGGATCGCACGCCGTTACCAGCTGGAGTCGGCCTTCGGCGCCTTCCTCGACCCGGTCGCGGACAAGCTGATGGTGGCGGTGGCGCTGTTCCTGATCGTGCAGGGCCACCCCACACCGTGGATGGCGTTCTGGGCGGCGGTCATCGTTGGACGTGAGATCGCGGTGTCGGCGCTGCGCGAGTGGATGGCCGAACTGGGCCAGCGTGCCAAGGTGCGGGTGGCGATGATCGGCAAGGTCAAGACCACGGCACAGATGGTCGCGCTGCTCTGCCTGCTGTATTCGGTGGCACCGAACGTGCCGGTCGAAGATATCTGGATGGGCTGGCCGGTGTTCCACATCGGCGACTGGACGCTGGCGATCGCCGCGGTGCTGACCCTGTGGTCGGGCCTGCAGTACCTGCATGCGGCCTGGCCGAGCCTGCGCGATGACGAGCGCGCCGCGCGCGAGCGTGCGCGGCAGAAGAAGCTGGGCAACGGCTGAGCCGATCGATGTGCCCATCCACGCATGGCGTGGATCTACTGCATGGCCGGGGTCAGATCCCTTTCCGCAGGAAAGCATGACCGGGGTCGGATCCCTTTCCGCAGGAAAGCATGACCAGGGTCGGATCCCTTTCCGCAGGAAAGCATGACCGGGGTCGGATCCTTTCCGCAGGAAAGCATGACCAGGGTCAGATCCCTTTCCGCAGGAAAGCATGACCAGGGTCAGATCCCTTTCCGCAGGAAAGCATGACCGGGGTCGGGTCCCTTTCCGCAGGAAAGCATGACCAGGGTCAGATCCCTTTCCGCAGGAAAGGGCTCTGACCCCATCAAGGAAAAAAGCGCTTGACGCGATTTCCAGAATAGGTAGAATTTCGCCTCCCAAGCGGGAATAGCTCAGTTGGTAGAGCGCAACCTTGCCAAGGTTGAGGTCGCGAGTTCGAGTCTCGTTTCCCGCTCCAGATTCAAGAAGAACGCTCCCGCAAGGGGGCGTTTTTCGTTTGCACGCAGTGCTCCGCGCGACGGTTCGATGCTGCATCAACAGGGCGCCCCCGCCGGGAGGCGGCCGCGCAGGCAAGGTGAAAATTCCTGTTGACGCGGTGAAGCAATATCGACACAATAGCGCTCCTTCGACGCAGGTCGAACGAAATCTGCGGGAATAGCTCAGTTGGTAGAGCGCAACCTTGCCAAGGTTGAGGTCGCGAGTTCGAGTCTCGTTTCCCGCTCCAGATTCAAGAAAAACGCTCCCGCAAGGGGGCGTTTTTCGTTTATCCCGAAGGGACGGCCGGGGCACGCCGCGGTCGTGCCACGGTATCTTCATGGCCGGCGTGATATCAGTGGCCCTCGGGTTCGACGGGTGAACCCCGTGTCGCAATCGGAATGGTGGGTGCCGTCGGTCGTGGGGACGACCGCAGGCGCGGTGTGTGGGGGAGGGCGGCAACCGTGGGCAATGGCCTGCGCGTCGGATCAGCGTTCCGTGTGTCGCACGCAGTGAAAGGCTGGCGAAAGGCCAACACCATCGTTGCCTGAACCGCATGCGTGTTGTGACTGTTTTTCGACCATTTCTCCATGTTCGCTCCACAATCGCACGGTAGCCTTCATGCTCCTTCTAGACGTTGGCGGGCTGGTGGTCAGGCGTATCACTCCAGTGGCAGTGCCCAGGATCGGGCGCGGATTCTCCCTGCAGGCAGTGCTGCGCCCCGGCGCACTGCTGGCGAGCCTGACTCTGGCGGGGTGCATGTCGGTGCCGGTTCCAGACCTGCCTGACCGTACCCCCAGCGCCTGGACCCAGGTGCCGCAGGGCCAGGGCGTGGCCGTTGATGCCCGGCAGTGGTGGAAGGTGCTGGCCGACCCCGCGCTGGACGGCCTGGTCGACCAGGCCATCGCAGGCAATCTCGACCTGCAGCAGGCCACGTTGCGGCTGCAGGCAGTGCGCATCGTTGCCGGTACCTCCGATTCGCGTTTCCTGCCCGAGATTTCGGCCAGCGCCAAGCAGGTGCAGGACGCTGCCGCAGTCGACACCTACTTCCATGCCGGCATCGAAGCGATCTGGGATCTGGGCCTGTTCGGTGCTGCCGAGAGCGCGCAGCTCAGCGCGCAGGCTTCGGCCGGCAACGCCGAGGCGCTGCGCAACGCCGCGCAGGTGGCGCTGATTGCCGACGTGGTGCGCAGCTACCTGGACCTGACCGTGGCACAGGCACAGCAGGACCTGCTGGCACGGCAACAGGCCGTGGATGACCGCGGCGTGCAGCTGGCGCAGGTGCGCCAGCGCCTGCGCCTGGATGAACCGGGTGAACTGGAGCGCTTGCGCGCGCGCCAGGCGGCCACCCGTGCGGCGACTGCGCAGGCGCAGGAGAATGCCGGCAATGCCGCCCGCGCGCTGGGCGTGCTGCTCGGCCGCGACGGTCCGGACCCGGCCTGGCGCGCGTACCGCATGCCGCCGAAGCTGGGCACGTTCTCGCTGCAGCAGGTCCCGGCGGATCTTCTCCGCCACCGCCCGCAGATCCTGCTGGCCGAATCGGACGTAATGCAGGCCGCGGCCAGCAAGGGTTCCGCACGTGCGGCGATGTACCCGCGGGTCAGTCTCGGCGGCTCGATCCTGTATGCCTACAACCTCACCCAGAACGCGCGTTCCAACTCCGATTCCAGCCCGTCGATCGGTCCCTACATCGACATTCCGCTGTGGGACTGGGGCCAGCGCCGCGCGCGCTTCCATGCGGATGAGAAACAGCTGGATGCTGCGCTGCTCGGCTACCGCAAGGCGGTGCTGGAAGGCGTGAGTGAAGTGGAAGGCGCGCTGGGCAGCCTGGCGCGCCAGGACAGCAGCATCCAGTCGCTGGGCGTGGCCAATGACGCGGCCGGGCAGCAGGTCAAGCGCCAGGCACGGCAGGTGCAGCTGGGCCTGTCCAGTGAATTCGACGGTCTGGATACGCAGCGTGCCGCGCTGGCCTCGCAGGCCGATCTGGTGGCGGCACAGGGCGCGCGCGTGCTGGCGTTCGCCTCGCTGTACCGCGCGCTGGGCGGTGCACCGCTGCCGCTCGAGCGCGGGGACGGGGCGCAATGATCGCGCTGGCCCGCAAGACCCTGGCCTATGAGTGGCGCCGGTTCCTGCCGGTGGTGCTGGCGATGTGCTTCGCTGGCGTGCTGCTGATCGTGCAGGCCGCGCTGGTGCTGGGCATCTTCGGCACGGCGGCGATCTACGTGAAGGCGTCCTCGGCCGACATCTGGGCCGGTTTCCCCGGCACCCAGAGCGTCAACTACGGCCATGCGATCAGCGCCGATGTGGAAAGCCACCTGCGCATGGATCCGGATGTGAGCCGCGTCGAACCCTACGAATGGGTCGATGGCGAGTGGCGTTCGAGCGCACAGGGTACCGGCAACGTATCGGTCTACCTGTCCGGCATCTCCACCCGCGACGACGCGATGATGTTCGCGCACATCCTGCCTGCCGATCTGCGCGCGCAACTGCGTGAGCCGGGTGCGGTGATCGTCGACAGTGCCGATCTGGATACGCTGGGCGTGGACCTGCAGAACAACCGGGCCTGGATCAATGGCAAGGCGGTGCGCGTGGTCGCCGCGCAGCCGGGCCTGCGTGGCCTCGGTGGCGTCAATGTGCTGGCTTCGCTGGATACCGCACGTGCCATCGCCGGCACCGATCCGCACGAAGGCAGTACCTATTTCGTGGCAGGCCTACGCTCGCCGGACCTGGCCGACCGCGTGCGCGACCGTCTTGCCGCGTCGATGGGCCAGGCGACGCCGGTCGAGTTCTGGACCGCACCGGAGTTCGCCAGTCGCTCGCAGCAGTACTGGCTGTTCGATACCGGCGCCGGCATCGCGGTGCTGTTCATGGCCGTCATCGTCTGCTTCGTCGGCGCGGTCATCACCAACCAGTCGTTCGCCTCGGTGGTGGCAGGATCGGTGCGCGAGTACGCCACGCTCAATGCCCTCGGTGCCGGCCGCTATGCGCTGGCGCGGGTGGTGTTCGAGCAGGCCCTGCTGATCGGTGGGGTCGGCATGCTGCTGGCCGCAGCCTTCAGTACGGTGGTGCTGCTGGTCGCGCAGACCCAGCGCGTGCCGGTGCAGCTGACGCCGATGGTGATCCTCGGCTGCGTGGCCCTGGTCGCAGTGATGGCCATGCTGTCGAGCATCATGGCGGTGCGCAGTGTCGTCCGCTCCGATCCATCGTTGCTGCTGCGTTGAGGACCGACCGATGACGTCTACACGCGCTGTCGCCCCGACCCTGCAGGCCGACGCACTGGAAAAAGGCTTCATGTCCGGCGATGTGCAGGTGCCGGTGCTGCGCGGCCTGTCGCTGGATATCTATCCCGGCGAGCTGACCCTGGTGTCGGGTCCGTCCGGCTGCGGCAAGAGCACGCTGCTGTCGCTGTTGTCCGGCCTGTCCTCGCCCGACGGCGGCCGCGTGCATGCGCTCGGCCAGGATGTCGGCCACATGACCCGCAGCGAGGTGGAGCGCTTCCGCCTGCACCATGTCGGCTTCGTGTTCCAGGGCTTCAACCTGTTCCCGGCGCTGACCGCGCTGGAACAGGTGCAGCTGCCCTTGGGCTATCGCGGCATGAGCAATCGTGAAAGCGAACCGCTGGCCCGCCGCGCGCTGGAGGAGGTCGGCCTCAGCCATCGCAGCCACATGCGGCCGGCGCAGCTGTCCGGCGGTGAGAAGCAGCGCGTGGCAGTGGCCCGCGCCTTCGCCAAATCGCCGACACTGATCTTCGCCGACGAACCGACCAGCGCGCTGGATGCCGAGAACGGCCAGCGCGTGATCGACATCCTGCATCGCTACGCACGCGCGCATGGCGCCACCGTGCTGTGCGTGAGCCACGATCCTCGCCTGATCCGGCATGCCGACCGGGTGATCGCCATGGAAGACGGCATGGTCCGTGATGACCGCCGCCAGAACGAAACTGTAGAGTCCGCCCCATGACCAAGACGTCGCACCTGCTTCCCCTCAGCCTGGCCCTGTCCGCGGCACTGCTGCTCGGCGCCTGTTCCAGCGACGCGCCCACGCCGGCGCCGGCACCTTCGGGCAAGGCCGCTGCTGCCGCCGGCAAGGTTGCGGTGGCGCGCGGCATCATCGACGTCGAGGGCGGGCTGATCGCGCTGGCACCGCCGCTGGACGGCTCGATCACGGCGGCGCCGGTGAAGGAGGGCGCCACGGTGAAGAAGGGGCAGTTGCTGCTGTCGCTGGATGGCGCGCTGCTGCAGCAGGAAGTGGCCATGGCCAGCGCCGACCTGGCGTTGGCCAACGACCGCCTGAAGGGCAGCCAGGTGCAGTTGCGCGAACTGGAGCGCAATGCCACCCGCCTGTCTGCTGGCGCCAGCGAAGGGGTGTCGTCCAACCAGCAGGCCGACGCGGCCAAGCAGCAGCTGGCCGCGGTGCAGGCCGACGTCGACGTCGCCGGCGCGCAGGTCGACATGGCCCAGCACAAGCTGGAACACGCCCGGCTGAAGCTGCAGCAGATGTCGTTGACCGCACCGGAAGCCGGGACCGTGGTCGGCCAGGTGCCGGGCCTCGGGGCGTTCGTGCAGGCCGGCAAGCCGGCCATCTCATTGCTGCCGGCGCGTCCGCTGCAGGTGCGTGCCGAGCTCAGCGCGGCCTATGCCGATGCCGTGCAGGTGGGCATGCGCGCCAGCGTGGTGCCGGACAGCGATGGCGCCGAGAACACCGGCACGCTGCCGTCGGCGCGCGTGGTACGCATCAGCCCGGTGTTCGCGCAGGCGCGCCTGCCCGAAGATGCGGGCCGCGGCGTGGCCAAGGTGGTGGAGTGCGTGCTGGAGTTCGATGGCGAGGCCAAGGCGCGCTTCGGCCAGCATGTGCGGGTGGAATTCCGCAGGTAGGCCTAGCGCTGCAACGGGGCGGTGCCAGCGGCGCCGCGCCGCCTCAGCGCGCGCCATGCGCTTGCCGCCGACACCGTGCACAGGGCCAGCAGCAGCCCCATGTCCAGCAGCAGCAACCATGCCAGGTGCATGCCGTGCACCGGTGCCTGGTGCAGGGCCGACAGCATCCACGGCAGCGACCACGCGAGCAGCAGGACGAAGGCGATCAGCAGGCGCAACCACAGGCGCTTCAGCCGCCAGGGACGCACGATGAGTGCGGCCACCACCAGCTCGACCGTACCCAGCAGCGCGAACACGATCACGCTGCTGGTCGGGTAGGGCAGCTCGGCACCTTCCAGATGGTGCAGCAGCCAGTAGTCCGGGGTGAAGCCGGCATTGACCAGCGCGGCGATCAGCGCCAGCCAGGTGAGTGCCACCAGCAGCCAGAACAGGCGCACATAGCGTCTAGGCATCGGCGGCCCCGGTGCTGCGGGGCGCGTGCCGGGGTGAAGCGTAGTGCCGTGACGCGACGATAGCGGCCAGCGCAAGCAGTGCCGGTCCGACGGTGAAGTACAGCAGCCGCAGCGGGTGGTTGTGCATCAGCATCCAGAAGGCGAAGGCCAGTGGAATCGCCAGCACCAGCAGCTTGGCGCTGAGCGGGCGCAGCACCGCGATCAACGGCTGGGCGCCAAGGAACATCACGAACAGCGCGTACTGGGCGATGCCCAGGCCGACGTTGCCGTGCGAGGTGAAGCCGAAGCGGTCCTGGTACCAGGTCATTCCCAGTGGCATCAGTGTCCAGTACAGCAGCGCCACCAGCAGGTGCAGCAGCAGGGCGATCAACAGGGGCTTGCCGCGAAGGAACATGGGCGCACGGGACTGGGCGGGGCAGCGTACCCCAGCGCGGACGCCGTTGACCGCATCGTGTGAAGACTGTTGACGGCGTGAAGGAATTTGGACACAATAGCGCTCCTTCGACGCAGGTCGAAGAATCTGCGGGAATAGCTCAGTTGGTAGAGCGCAACCTTGCCAAGGTTGAGGTCGCGAGTTCGAGTCTCGTTTCCCGCTCCAGATTCTACAGGGCCCCGACAGGGGCCTTGTTTTTCTCCCGCCACGGCAAGGCGGGGCACGTTGGGCCACAAGGCTTTGCGCGCAGTCAGAAAAGTGAAATTTGTTGTGAAATCGCTGGTGTGTGTCCCGGGCTTCCGGTACCATGGCGGCTTACGCGGGAATAGCTCAGTTGGTAGAGCGCAACCTTGCCAAGGTTGAGGTCGCGAGTTCGAGTCTCGTTTCCCGCTCCATGTTCCGACATGGCCCCCTTACGGGGTTTTGTCATGTCAGGGGTTTCGTTCCTGGCGCGCAGTACGTTGGCCTCATGGCAGAGTGGCTATGCACCGGATTGCAAATCCGTTTACAGCGGTTCGATTCCGCTTGAGGCCTCCAAATGAAAAGCCCTGACCTCGGTCGGGGCTTTTTGTTTGCCCTGTGCTGGGCGACGCCAGCACTTTCCTCTGCCGGACTGCCATCTTGAAGCAATCCTGCCTGGGAGGCCTCAGTCCGGCGTCAGTTTGAGCGCATGCGCTGACCCGTCTTCCCAATCGATCGCCCTACACTTGGCAAGTCACGACTGACTCAACGGCCTTCGCGAAGACCCCGTCGGCGTCGTAGAGATTTGTGCGTACGGTATGCGTTGCGTTCGAAACGACGACGCCGCAGGTGAAGTTCCATGACAGCTTTCCATCTGAAAGTGTGACTGGAAGTCCTTTTGCGCCGCCACAGGTGTTGCCCGGCGCGCACTTCACGATCTCAACATCCGCCTTCATTGCGCCTTGCGGATAGCCCACATAGGTGAAGGGTACAGGAACTGTTCCAGGTGCCTTGCCGGCTGCTGGTCCTGTAGATGTGATGGCGAAAGGTGCGCAGGGCTTCCCTTCCCTGTACATGCGATAGCCCTTTTCGATGCCCCTCATTGAAATGGTCCGAAACTCAGAAGTCTGGAGTAATGCGGAGTCTTCAGTGTTGCTATGGAAACCTACCTCGACCAGGACGGTCTCCATATCGGCCTCCCGGACCTCGCCGTAGCCCACTCCGTCATTTGGGCCAGAACGGATCGGGAATGTCGGATAGTCAGGGCGCTGTTTGATTTGCTCCTGCACGTAACACTTCACGCTTTCGGCAAGCGCCACGGATTTCGGATCATTGAGGTTGGTGAACACCGACAACCCTCGCGCCGACGGATTGGTATCACTACCATCCGTGTGAATGGAGAGCATTGTTTCGGCGTTCACGAAGTTGGCGAAATTCGGTCGAGCCGCAATGTCGTCGTCGTATTCACGGAGGTCTACACGGTTAGGCTTGCCATTGGGGGTACTGATTCCACATCCCCGTTTCATTCGGATAGAGGCGGGCAAGATAGTAGCGTGCAGCAAGTTCCGCCCACTTCAGCCCACTGTTGGGATCGATCGCACTGTTGCCAACGTCTCGGGTCTGACGGATCGAAGTCGCATGCGTCGGGCCTCTCAGGGCCAGAAGGCTTTGCAGCATCGACGTGTAGCCCGGAGTAAGGGTGTCCTCGTGAACGACCGTGGAATTGGCGTAGAGCGGACGCTGATAGACCCATGTGTCGCTACCGTAGTGAAAGTACTTTCCGTGCGACGGACTGAGTACGACCAGTCCATCCACCGGCGCGACCAGTTGCGCTTTGGTGCGCGTGGTAGTCCTGGATTTGTAGCGAGGTGGATAGATTTCATCCAGTCGCTTGCCATCAACCCGAATGACGACGGCCTTGAACTCTACGATTCCTGCAAGGAGATCCACGACATGGTTCTGGATATCCCTGACGAGCTGCCCCAGGTCTTCTCCCATTTCAGTTCGACCTTTGGGCAAAAATGCACCATCGAGATCCACGTAGATCCACTGGCGTGACGGGTCCGGAACAACTCGAGCCATGATGGTGCGGCCTTGCCCATCGATGCGCTTCTGGGCATTGACGAAGCGCTGTACCTCGGTCTGAATCTCCAACGTGACAAGGCGCTTGTTCTGCTCGGAGAGCATCGGAACAGTGTCCTCAGTCTGCTGTGCACATGCAGTGTGTGGGCTTCCCAAGGTCAATCCTATCGAGAGCGCCAGGGCGCCCCATTTCCCATCCATCTTCATAGCCTGCGACTCCATATTGGAAAAGCCAATTCAAGGTCATTCGGTATTCGAATGCTCGTTGATGCCTCCCTTTTGATTCGGGGCTTTCCAAGACTGCGCGATCGTGTTCAAGCCTGCCATGGGAATCTACGCCTTTGACCCGTAGGAAAACCCCAATGTGGTCACGGCACCAAAGAAGATTTGGCCCCTTGGGGCGGGGCTTCGCAAAGATGTCCCCCTGCCAAACCGCACTGTGTCCATGCCGCTGCAGCGATTACCGTGCATGCTCCCTGGTCAATGGCGGTGGGTGGCATGCGTGATGTAGCGATCCGGCAAGCGCAGTACCTGCCGCTCGGGGCCTTGCTGGCCGCGATCGGGTTCGCGTTCACCGTGCCGGGCTATCACTCGGCGTCACAGCACCTGAGCGAACTGGGCCTGTTGCCGGGTCTGCCTGCGCGGGTCCTGCAGATCGTCATGATGGTCGGTGGCGCCGCGATCATCGTGTTCAGCCTGGCGCTGCTGGCATCGGGGCGCCGCTTCGCGTCGAGCGCGTTGACCTCCGCGCTGTTTGGCGCGGCCATGTTCAGCAATGGTGCGTTCACCACCGGCAGCCCGCTGCACGGCCTGTACTCGATTGGCATCTTCTCGATCCTGACCCCGCTGCTGTTCCGCGTGGAGCTTGGTGCCGATGCCTCGCCGCGCATGACGTGGCTGGCGCCGGCGACCTCGTTGCTGGGGGTGGGCTACCTGTGGCTGATGCTGTCCGGGTTCGATCCACAGCCGTACCACGGCCTGACCCAACGCATCGCGGCGCTGCCGGCGTTCGGCTGGTACACCTTCGCTGCGCTGGAGCTGCGCCGGAGCCGTGCACCCGGCTGACAGGGCGGCTGCTACGCTTTGCGCCTGCACCAGGATCCGCAGGCGTACCCCATGCTTATCCGGCCCCTTTCCCCTGACGACGCAGACGTGCTCTGGGCGGCCCGCCTGCAGGCACTGCGCGAGTCACCCGATGCATTCCTGTCCACGCTTGCCGAGGCGGCCGGTGATACCGCGCAGGTGATGCGGGCGCAGCTGGAGGATGCCCGCATGCGTTACTTGGGTGCCTTCGAGCAGGGGCAGCTGGCGGGCTTCCTGCGCTACGTGCGGCCGGCGCGATCGGTGCGGTGGCATACGGCCGAGATCCACAGCGTCCATGTCGGTGCCGGCCATCGCGGCCGGGGCATCGCCCGCCAACTGTTTGCTGCGGCGTTTGCGGCGGCGCGCGCCGAGGGCATCGAATCACTCACCCTCACGGTACTGGCCGACAATGCGCCCGCGCGCGGACTGTACGAAGCACTGGGATTCGTCGAAACCGGCCTGGAACCGCGGGCAGTGAAGCGCAACGGCGGGTACGTGGACATGGTGGCGTACTGGATCGCCCTGGGCTGACGGCAGCGGCGCGTGCAGGCATCGCCGATCCACCGTATGGTTGCAGGGTGATCCATTGCGAACCAGGGAGCGGTACGGGATGAAAGGATTTCTGCTTGGGGCCATGCTGCTGATCGGCGTCATGCCGCTGGCGTCTGCCCAGGTCTACAAGTGCAAGGGGGCCTCGGGAGAGACGGTCTACAGCCAGAATCCCTGCGCGGCCGGTGCCGAGCCGATGAAGCTGCGCTCCAGTCGCGGTTCCGCCGAGTCGGCCGGCGAAGCGGCCAACCGCGCGGCGGTGTACCGCAACACCGGGCTGGCCGACGCCGGTATCGAAGAACGCAACTGCGTGCAGGGCGAGCGCTCGCGGATCTATGGCCCGCTGGAATCGCGCAGCCAGCAGGTGGGGCGCCAGGTGGCCGACCTGAACCGCCAGTTGGCCGCGCCGACCGGCACTCTGGCGGCGGCCACCCGCGATTCGGGCATCCGTGCGCAGATCGCCAGCCTGCAGCAGTCGCTGAGCGCGGAGCGGGTCGCGGCGGATACGCAGATGTCGAATGCGCGCGAGCAGTGCGCCGCGACGCGGCGGGAGCGCGAACGTGCGGTGCACGACACCTTCAGCAACGCACCGGCAACTTCGCGCTGAGCAGCTACCCACTGAAGCGCGTCGTTCAGGCGCGATCGCGTGCCGCGGCCTGCGCACGGAAGTTGCGCCCCACCGGTTCGCCCACGCCCAGGTAGTGGCGGAACAGGTAGATCAGCGGCTTCCAGCGCGAGGCGTCGATGTGCTGGGTGCCGGCCACGGTGATGGCCTCGTGCGCATGTACGCAGCGGACGCGGCCTTCAACGATGACGAAGCCCTGGCCGTCATCATCGCTGGGCGGATGCATCGCCATCACCGTGACTTCCACCTGCAGCGGGCATTCGGCAATCGATGCGGGTGCCACCTGTGCCGACGGCTCGGCACTGAAGCCGCCCAGCGCGAACTTGTCGTGTACATGCATGTAGCCCATTTCCTGCTTGGCCTCGGGCACCGGGTCGCGCCCGGTTGCGCGTGCGATGGCCTCCACCTGCGTGGCCTGCGCGGAGCAGGGGAAGTTGAGCACGCACTCGTTGCGCAGCTGCAGGTTGCGATAGCCCTGGCCCTGGGTTCCCAGGCCCAGCACCACCCGGTTGCCCAGCGCCCAGAATGACGACAGCGGGCTGATGTTGCTGCTGCCGTCCGGGTTGAGCGTGGTCATCAACAGCACCGGCGTGCCGGGATACAGGACCGACGGGGTGATGCGCCGGCGTTGGAACGATGGAATCTTCACTACGGTGCCCTGCAACGTGGGGCGCCCACTCTGGAGTGGCGCGGGGCGTTGATGCTTCGGCCTGCATCGAACTGTCCGCCGGCCAGGGCGTGCCACAATGCCGGCATGGTCCACAGCGCCGGTTCCCTTGTCAGCGTCGGCGCCCTGGTCGGAGACCAGGCGCGTGCCGCGATGCTGCTGCAGTTGATGGACGGCCGTGCGTACACCGCGACAGAACTGGCGCGGGTGGCCGGGGTGACGCCGCAGACGGCGAGCACGCATCTGCGGCGCCTGATCGAAGGCGATCTGCTGGTTGCCGTTGCGCAGGGGCGGCATCGCTATCATCGGCTGGCGTCGGCGGAGGTTGCCGAGATGCTGGAAGGCATCCTGCGCGTGTCCAGCCGCATACCCTCCTGCAGCGCCGAAGCATCGCGCGCGATGCCGGCGTTGCGCGAGGCGCGCTCGTGTTACCGGCACCTGGCGGGTGTGCATGCGGTGGCCATTGCCGATCGCCTGCTGCAGGCCGGGCACCTGCTGCCGCATGCGGAGCATTGGCAGGTGAGCGTAGAGGGCGCCGCATTCCTGCAGGCGCTGGGCCAGCCGTTGGCCGAGCTGCTGCGGCAGCCGCTGACCGCCAGGCCGGCGCGCTACTGCCGCGGCTGCCTGGACTGCACCGAGCGGCGACCCCACCTGGCCGGGCTGGTCGGTGAGGCAATGCTGGACAGCTTCGTGAAAAACGACTGGCTGCGGCGCGTCGAAGGCCGCCGCGAACTGCGGCTGACACCGCCGGGCCGCGAGGCTTTGTGGACGCGGTTCGGGCTGGCCACCTGAGCGACCCTGCCCAGTCTCATTCGCCCGCGACATGGGGAGGCGTTATGGTCGGGTTCCACGTCTCAGGGAGCTGCAATGGCGAGCAAGGACATGATCGACCGCAGCGCGCAGCCGGAATGCCGGCGATGAACAAGTCCGTTGCGGAAGTACGCTGGTTGACGTTCCGGCTGATGAACGGCCAGTCGATCGGCCCGGATCGATTGAAGGATGGATGGGTGGTTGCCTCGGAGACCCGCCATTGCGGCGTGCGCCGCGAGTCGATCGAAGGCGCGGGCATGGTCTACGCGCTGTATGCACCGGCCAACCTGGCCTCTCCGCGGCGTGCGGAACTGCGCATGCGCGAATTCCTGATGAGTTCCGGCTACACCTTCACCATGGGCACGCTGGGCGGCTGATGCCGCCCGTCGGGGTCAGGGACGTACCGTCAACGCCTGGCCGAGCGTCCCGATCGGGCCGCGTGCATCGTGCAGCACGGTGCTGGTCAGGCCCAGGCCCTGGCGGCCGAACGACACCGAGGTGTCGAACCCCAGCCACTCACCTTCGGGCATGCCGAACAGGTGTGCGGTCAGATCCAGGTTGGGGAAGGCGACATCCTTCGGATCGGCGCGCACCGCCATGCCATTGGACAGGTCGAACAGCGTGGCGGCGCGTGCCAGCGGGCTGACCGCCTCGCCCTCCAGCAGTGCTTCCTTCGCGCGCGCCCAGTAGGTGGCGCGTCCCGGGCCCTGGTCGTGGCGGCGGATCTCCACGCTCTGGATGAAGCCTCCGGGCCAGACCGTACCCGGGTCCCACGCCGGCATCGATTCCGCTGCGGCAATGCGCGGCAGCGGCGTGCCGGCGATGGCAGCGGTGTCGTTCGGGCGCATCAGCCAGGCGCGCACGCGCAGCGCCGGGCGATCCTCATGGCGCAGCGTGGCTTCGACCAGTTCGATGGTGCGGCCGGTGCGCAGGACCTGCACCTCGGCGTCCATCGCTTCGATCGGAATGGTGCCGAGGATGTCGTAGGACAGGCGCGCGATCAGGAAGCCGTGGCCACGCGCAGCCGCGTCGCGTTCAAGGTGGTGGGCGAGCAGCCCGATCGCCGGGGCGATGTGCTGTTCGTGGATGTTCCAGGCGCCACCGGTGTGCGCGGTCGGTTGGTAACGGGTGTCGCTCAGTCGTTCGAAGAAGGCCATCGGCTGCGTTGTATAGGCGGGGGACGGCGGGGCATCTGCCGGCCTCTGCATCCTAAACCTTCGGCCCGGCTGTGGGCTGTGGGTTGAGGCTGAGCCGGCCCCCGCAGGAGCCGGCCGGAAGCCGGTCAGGGTGACGGGCAGTCCATCTCGCGGCACATCTGGTACTCGGCCCAGCACTGCTCCGGCGTCTTCACCAGCGGTCCGTGCGAAACGCGCAGGCACTGCTCGTAACGCAGTGTGCAGAACTCGCAGGGGCCTGCGGCGAAGGCCAGGCCGCTCACGGCCACGCCAAGGAGCATCACGGTCTTCAAGGTCGTCTTGATCATCACGTCAGTCCTTTGTCTGCCCGTCAATGGGCCGGGCCACCATAGCAGCCCGGTCGCGGTGGCCCTGATGCACTGCGGCAGGCGGGGCCCTCAGTGCTGGACCGCCTTCAGGGCGGCGACCACCTCTGCCTCCGAAAACCCGCAATGTCCTTCGCCCACCGCCGGCAGCACCTTCGGCAACGGCCGCGCACCGGCGTGTGCGGCCAGCTGCGGATACACCGCCTGCATATGCGGCACGATGGTCGGGTCATGCAGGTTGAACTGGATCAGCAGCGGGCGCTTCAATGCGCCGCTCAAGGCCAGCGTGCTGCGCACACGGGCCTGCGCGGCCGGTACCGGTGCGATCCGTTGCACGCCGGCATTGAATGCAGCGTCATCGCCGAACCCTCGGTAGGCCACGCCGATGTTGCCGACCGGCATGCCGCCGCTGCGCGTGGCCAGCTCATGCAGGACCAGGGCGTGCAGGCTGATCGTGCCGGCCAGTTCGTCGGTGGAGACCTGCAGCCGCCGGGCCAGCAGCGCGGCATGTGATGGGTCGCGCTGCAACGCGTCGACGATGCCCTGGTACAGCTCGCCCTGTGGCAGCGCGGCCGCTTCGTGCGAGGCCAGGCCGGCAGCTGGCAGGCCCTTGGCAGCGGGGAACAGGTAATCGAAGGCAACCAGCGTGGTCAGCAGTTCGCCTGCGATCTGCTCGCCACTGAGATTGGCGCCGCACAGCGAGACGCCGCCTGCGTAGTGCTGCGGGTAGCGTTCGAGGCTGGCAATGGTCACTGCGCCGCCCATCGAGAATCCGAGCATCCAGGTGTGGCGCACGTGCTTGAGTTCGGCCACGGCGTGCTGGCGCAGGCGCTCCATGTCGGTGATTGCATCGGCGACGGCCCAGCCCTGGCTGGCGTAGGCGCTCTGCGCGACGGCGTAGCCTGCGGCCAGCAGTGGGGCGGTGCTGTCATTGGCGGCCATCGGCGTGGGGCGGGGGACGCCCACCGGCTCGTAGCCGTGCGCCAGCATCACCAGCTCGCCGTTCCAGCGGGCCGGCACATCCAGGCGCCACGCTGCGCCCTGCAGTTCACCACTGATCGTGCGCGGCGCCGCCGGAGGCGCAGCCAACGGCGATGTGGAAGGCAGCAGCAGGGCCAGGCCCAGCGCAGAGCGCAGCAGCAGGCGCATGGGAGTCGCTCCGTTCGGAAATCGCACCGAGCATAGGTGCAGGCCGCCGATTGCGCGCGCTGCACTGCCGCAGGGCATTGTGGGCCAGCCTTGCAGCGGTCTACGCTGGGCGCATGGTCCCATCGTTCGTCGCGCTGATTATCCGCATTCCCCACGGGAAGGCGGGGTAGCGCGCGGTCGTCCTGGCCATGCAACCCGCCCGGGAAGGCGGGTTGCACGCAGCGCTCTCCCGGGAACTGGAATCCACCGAGGAGATCGCAGATGCAACCCCTTTCATCAACGGCCGGCGCCCCGGTCCTGCACCTGCTGTGCGGCAAGATCGGCGCAGGAAAATCCACGCTGTCGCGGCAGTTGGCAGCGCAGCCGCGCAGCGTGCTGATCAGTGAAGACACCTGGCTGGCCACGCTGTATCCCGGCGAGATCCATTCCATTGCCGATTACCAGCGGCGGGCGGCGACCTTGCGCGGCCTGCTGGCCGATCATGTGCGCGCCCTGCTGCAGGCCGGCCTCTCGGTGGTGCTCGACGTGCCGTTCAACACGCCGGCCACCCGTGCGTGGGGGCGTGCGGTGTTCGAGTCGGCCGCGGTCGCGCATCAACTGCACTTCCTCGATGTTGCCGACGCCACCTGCAAGGCGCGCCTGCGCGCGCGCAATGCGCGCGGCGAGCACCCGTTCCAGGCCAGTGACGAAGCGTTCGAGTTGATCACCCGCCACTTCGTGGCACCCACGGCGGAGGAGGGGTTCGTGGTGATCCACCATATGCAGGAGGAATGAAGGCTGCGCGGCGGGCGTCGTCCACTGGGGTGGCTATTCCGATACGATTTGTCGCATTGAGCCATTCCGGCTTGATCTGGAGTCCCGTCGTGGTTGACCGTCTCGCCCTCCTGCTCGATCGCTTCGCGGTGACCGCCTCGGTGTTCCATGCCGGTGCGTTGTGCGGCATCAACACCCTGGAGGGCGAGGAGGAGGCCGGCCAGCTGCACCTGGTCCGGCGCGGCCCGGTGCAGGTCAGCCATGCCCGGCAGACCGTGCAGGTCGAGGTGCCCAGCCTGCTGCTGTACCCGCGGCCCATGCCGCACCGGTTCAGTACCGACCCCCGGCACGGCGCGGACATGGCGTGCGCCAACCTGCATTTCGAAGGGGGCCGGCTCAATCCGATCAGTGCCGCGCTGCCCGACTTCATCTGCCTGCCGCTGGCCGATCTGTATGGCGGCCATGCGGCGCTGGAGCTGCTGTTCGAAGAAGCCTTCGAACAGCGCTGTGGGCGCGCGGCAATGGTCAACCGCCTGTTCGAGGTGGTGATGATCCAGGTGCTGCGGCAGCTGATGGAGGGAGGTGAAATGCGTGGAGGCCTGTTTGCCGGGCTCGGCCATCCGCGGCTGCGGCTGGCGCTGGTGGCGATGCATGAAGCGCCGGCACAGGCATGGACACTGGAAGACCTGGCCGAGGTCGCTGGCATGTCGCGCAGCGTGTTCGCTGCCAGCTTCCGCGAAGCGATGGGAACCACGCCGGGCCAGTACCTGCAGGGCTGGCGGGTCGGCCTGGCGCAGCAGGCGCTACGCCAGGGGCGGCCACTGAAGTGGATTGCCGACGAGGTGGGCTATGGCAGCGAGGCTGCACTGTCGCGCGCGTTCAAGGCGCACACCGGGCAGTCACCGCGGCAATGGCGCGGGCAGGCGCGTGCCACCACGGCGTAAGTTTCAGCCGAGCGCCAACCGGGCCAGCTTCATGCCGGCGAACAGGCCGGCCAGGCCCAGCGCCACCGAGCCACCGGCATACAGCGCGGCCAGCCCATGCTGGCCGCGCTGCAGCAGCAGGCCGATCTCCAGCGCATAGGTGGAGAACGTGGTGTAGCCCCCCAGGATGCCGGTGGCGAGCAGCAGGCGCAGCTGCGGCGACGCGCCATTGCGCAGGGCGAAGGCCTCGACCACCACGCCCATCAGCAGCGCGCCGCTGATGTTGATCAGGAAGGTCGACCACGGCCAGGGACTGCCGACCGCCACGCGGGCGCCAATCAGGTTGCAGGCGTGGCGAAGGCAGGCGCCGAGGCCGCCACCGATGAAGACCAGGAAGTAGTTGTTCAATGCTTGCATCGCGTGCCTCGAGTGCGGGTTCGCAGGTTCGATGGCGAACGCCGAGGGCAGGCACGGCCTGCCGCCGACGAACACCGGTTCGTCTTGGCAGGAGCCATCAGCCCTTGCAGGCGGTTATCGGGGGAGCCCCATCCCCATCGCGGTCCATGCTACCAGCGCCGGTGCGTTCACGTCATCGAGGTGGTCAGCACGCGGGCGACCTTGCTGCGGCTGAAGCCATCCATCAGCAACTCGAAGGCCAGCAGGTCCAGCGCGGCATGGCGGCGATGGTCGATCTCCAGCCCGAGTTCGGCGACCAGGTGGCTGACCAGTTCGTAGGCGTCCTGCCAGACATCCAGATGGGCCTGGCTGGGCATGTAGGCATTGCCCGGCTCGCCGACACCGAGCCCGGTCACCCCATACAGCAGCTCGCGTGCATCCAGCTTGGCCGCATCGGCGATGCGGAACAGCTGTTCGGCCTTCACGTGGGAGACGCTCACGTGGTCATTGAGCCAGTTGCTGATGGTGGCCGTGGTGGATTTGGCAGCGCGCGCCAGGTCGGCCGGGCGAGGGTGCCCGGCTTTCTTCATGGCAGCGGCGAGTCGTTGTCCGAGAGTATTCATCTATGCAAGCCAGCTTAACGCGTGGATTGCGAAGAATCCTTGCCGCAAGAATAAGACTGGTTAACAGAAGGACAGGCCATGATCGAATTCTGGAGCAAGTGGGCAGTGCGTACCCGCATGGGATTCCGCACCGACGCCGAGCTGGCGCGCTTCTTTGGCATAAGCCGATCCGCGGTGTCGCAATGGCCCAAAAACCGGCCTATCCCCGCGCTGCGTCAGTACATCCTGCATCAACGCTTCCCGGGCCTGTTCCCCTCGACAGAAGCAGCGGAAAGCGAATCTGACTAAATTTCGTCGATTTTTGTCGCATCTGACACATCAAGTCACTTTTGCTAAGTATGCTTAGCACGATAGGTGAATGCCATGAATTCGGCGATTCTGATCAGGGCCGCCTACCGGCGAAATTGTGTGAGACCTCGGTCACATGTCGGGATCAGCCCGCCCGGGCCGCTCAGCGCCCCCGCAGGTGGTTTCGTGAACGATTAATAATTTTGATCACGAAAGTCGACGCATGTAATTGACCTGTCGTGAAATCTATGACTAATTGGGGTCAACCGGTCGTGAAGCCCGGGAGTCTTTCAGTAGCACGCAAGTGAGTCGGTAGACCGTCAACGATGCAGAACAAGTCCAACGGAGGTCGTATGGAATACGGCATGCATGGCTTGGCTGAACGGGTACGCCGCGAACTGGAAGCCAGCTATCACAAACACGGATGCGGTCCGGCGTTCTGGGATACCTACCAGCAGGTGCTGGACCGCCTGGTCCCGCAGGGGACCGAGCGTACCGAAGTCACCAACGAAATGGCGCTGATCATCGAACAGCTGGGCATTGTCCGGCGTGCGCAGCTGGTTCCGCCGCACGCCGGTGGGCCGCGCTGACCTAGAGCAGCCGCCAGGCGCCGCAGGCAAGCAGCGCCAGTAGCATCGACAGCAGGGCCAGGGTCCGTGGGCGCCACCATCGCCGCGGTTGCCCGGCCATCGCCTGCGGACTGCAGTAACGCACCAGCCCCGGACCGAACCCGGCCCGGTGCTGTTGCTGTGCGCAGGCTTCCAGGCAGGCGCCGCAGGCCAGGCAATCGGCCTGCGGCCCCTGGCGGATGTCCAGCTGCATCGGGCAGGCACGCACGCAGGCCGCGCAATCGGTGCAGTCACCGAGCCGGTCGGCGCTGAAGGTCGGCATCGGTCCCGCCAGCAGCGGGTGCGCGGCGCGGAACACGTAGTCCTGCGCGGTGGTCGGGTCGAGCCGCCCGCGACCGCGGCCGAGGACGCCGCCCAGGCCGGATGCGCGCGGCCCGCGTGGCTCGCCTCGGCGGGCGTCGTACAGCATGCGCGGCGTGTGTGGATCGGTCAGCAGCGGCTGCATGCGTGCGAACGGGCACAGCGAACGGCAGACCTGCTCGCGCAGGAAGCCGGCGTTGCCCCAGGTGGCCGCGGCGTAGAACAGCACCCAGAACGTTTCCCAGCCGCTCCAGCCGGCGTGCGGTGCCGCGGTCAGCAACTCGGCGATCGGGCTGAACAGGCCGACGAAGGTGACGCCGGTCCACAGCGACAGCAGCCCCCATGCCAGCTGCGTGGCCGGGCGCGCCGCCGCTGCCGGCAGTACCCGCGCGATACCTGCGGCGATCCAGTCGAACGCGCGCCGCCACAGCGTCTGTGGGCAGGCGTGGCCGCACCAGACGCGCCCGGCCAGATGGGTCAGCAGCGCGAGCGCCATCGCCAGCACTGCCAGCAGGCCGATCAGGATCCCGACATCGTCGGGCCACAGCGTCCATCCGAACAGATCGAAGCGGCGTGCGTTGATGTCCAGCAGCAGCGCCTGGCGCCCGTTCCAGCGCAGCCACGGCAGCGCGTAGAACAGGACCAGCAGGGCGGCGCTGAGCGTGCCCCGCCAGTGCCAGGGGCGGGGCGGTGCGGTGCGGGTCATGCTCATCCCAGCGGCAGCTCGTCGTCGTCGTCGCTCGGCAGCGGACGCAGCAGGTACCAGGTCACCGCGCTGGACAGCGCGGTGACCGCCCAGAACATGAAGAAGCCGGCGGTATAGCCCAGCTCGCGGCTGATCGCGGAACCCGGGAAGCTGATTGCCTGCAGGCGCAGCGGATCGACGAAGGCGAAGAACACCACGCTGGCCAGGCCGGCGGCGATGAAACTGGGCCAGAGGATGGCGCCCCAGTGCTGGATCAACCGCTGGCGGCGGCTTGGAGAAGGTCTGTTCATGCTGTCCCGGATCGAAAAGAGGGCGGCGCGTATACTTCGCCGGGGCGGGCGCCGCATCCGCAGGGCATGCTTCCTGCAAGCCTGCCAGCCTAGGTGCAGCGGACTGCGCCGACATTGATCTGGATCAACGGCGGTGCCGCCTGGCTGCGGCACACTGCCGGCAAGCTTTGGGTGCCCCGATGAACGCAATACCGCCGCCTGTCCTTCCCGTCGCCTCGCCCGAGTTGTGCAGCGAGCAGGAAGTGACCCGCCTGGTCCACGACTTCTATGCCCGCGTCCGCGAGGAGGAACGGCTGGGGCCGGTGTTCGGGGCGCACGTCCATGACTGGCCGGAGCACCTGGCACAGCTGGTCGACTTCTGGTCGGCGATGCTGCGCGGCACCCGCCGCTTCAAGGGCTCACCGATGTCCAAGCACATGGCCATCGAACTGGACAAGGACCTGTTCGACCGTTGGCTGGTGCTGTTCCGGATCACGACCGCCGAGTGTGGCAATCCGCCGATGCAGGAGCTGGCCAACGACGTCGCCGCACGCATCGGCGAGACCTTCTGGAAGCGCTACCAGATGCTGCGCTGGCCGCAGGTCGGATTGCCGGTGCTGGGGATCCCCGCCAAGGATTGATCTGGGTCAAGGCGGTGGCGGCGGCCACGCGCGATGCTGGCGCCATGGACACGTTCTCTCCCGCCGCCGGCGGCCTGGCCTGGACCTTCGACCCCGATCTGCTGCGCCGGCATGACCGGCCGGGGCCGCGCTACACCTCGTATCCAACCGCGCCGCATTTCCACGATGGCTTCGATGCACCGGCGCTGCGCCAGGCGATCGCCGACAGCAACCAGCTGGCCCGGGCGCTGTCGCTGTACGTGCATGTGCCGTTCTGTTCCAGCCCGTGCTTCTACTGTGGCTGCAACCGGGTGATTACCCGTGATCGCGGCCGCGGTCACAGCTACGTATCGCGCGTGCTGGCCGAAGCCGATCTGCTGGCGCCGCAGTTCGAGGATGGCCGCGAGGTGATCCAGCTGCACCTGGGCGGCGGCACGCCGAACTTCCTGGATGCCGAGGCGATGACCACGCTGGTGGAAGGGCTGCGCCGGCGTTTCGATTTCAGCAGTTCGCCGCAGCGTGACTTCTCGATCGAACTCGATCCGCGCTTCATCGATACCCGTGACGTCGCCCTGCTGGCGCGGCTGGGCTTCAATCGTGCCAGCCTGGGTGTGCAGGACTTCGATCCGCTGGTACAGGCATCGATCAACCGCGTGCAGGGCGTGCAGCAGACGCTGGACATCCTGCAGGCCTGCCGCGACAGTGGCATGCGCTCGGTCAATGTCGACCTGATCTACGGCCTGCCGGGGCAGAGCCTGGAGGGCTTCGGCCGCACCCTCGAACGGGTGCTGGCACTGCGCCCGGACCGCTTGGCGGTCTATGGGTATGCGCACCTGCCACACCTGTTCCGCGCGCAGAAGCAGATCGACGAAAGCCGCCTGCCTTCGCCGGAGGACAAGCTGGCGCTGCTGGGCCTGGCGGTGGAGCGGCTCTCCGCGGCCGGCTACCAGTACATCGGCATGGATCATTTCGCGTTGCCGGAAGAGGACCTGTCGCGTGCACAGCGCGCCGGCCAGCTGCATCGCAATTTCATGGGCTATACGACCCATGCCGACACCGACCTGCTCGGCCTGGGGGTCAGTGCGATCAGCCATATCGGCGCGACCTACAGCCAGAATCCGCGCGACCTGCCGTCGTGGGAGGATGCGGTGGACCAGGGCCAGCTGCCGGTCTGGCGTGGCGTGGCGCTGAGTGCCGACGACCAGCTGCGCGCGGAACTGATCCAGCAGCTGATGTGCCAGGGCGAGGTGGATGGCCGCGTGCTGGGCCAGCGCCATGGTATCGATTTCGAGCAGTACTTCGCCGAGGACCTGCGCTCGGTGCAGCGGTTGCAGGAAGATGGCCTGGCCGAGTACCGCGCAGGCGTGGTGCGTGCCAGCGAGCCGGGGCGGCCTCTGCTGCGGCTGCTGGCGATGTGCTTTGATCCCTACCTGCGCGCGGCGCACACGCAGCCGCGCTATTCGCGTGCGATCTGAAGGGGTGTGGCTTCCTGCAGGCGTCAGCGCTGCAGGAGCCGGCCGATCAACGCTTCTTGCCGAAGCCGCGCTCCGGATGGCTGGCGGCCATGCCGCCGCTTGCAGTGGTACGCCACCTGCCGCTCAGGTCGCGGGTGCTGATCGAGTAGGAGCCATCGCTGTATTCGGTTCGCCACCTGCCGCTCAAGTCGCGCGTGCTGGTCGAGCGGGCACCGTTGCTGTACTGGGTGATGATCCGGCCGCTCAGGTCGCTGGTCGTGTCGGAGTAGCTGCCGTCGCTGTAGGTGGTGCGCTTGCGGCCGCTGAGGTCGGTGGTGGTGACCGAGCGGCTGCCGTTGCTGTGCTCGGCGATCACGCGCTTGGACTGGTCGCGGGTGATGCGGCTGGAGGAGCCGTCGCTGTGGCGGATATCGAGGCTGCCATCGCCATTGCGACGGCTGTCGGAGTACGACTGCGCAAGCGCAGGAACGCTGGCCAGGCACAGCAGGGGAAACATCAGGACAGACAGCTTCATGTGCGGGTTCCTTGTGCAATGCCCCGAAGAGCGGACGCCATCCTGCGCTGCGATGTTGGTGCCCGGAGCCGGAATCAGAACCCCTTGTGCTGCAAGGGGCTCAGGGGATTCTGGGGAAAATATGGGCAGTCCTGCAGCTCTCAGGGGCCAACGCGCTGCTCACAGCAGTCTAGCCGCCGCTCCTCCTCTCGTCATCGGCCCAACGTAGGACCTCCGACCGTTTCCACTTCTTCTCGTTTCCGATCTGAAGCGGGGCAGGGAAGCTGGGACGGCACGCAAGCCTTTCAAGGAAGCCGCGCCGGTTGGGCTTCCCGTCCGGCGTCGTCAGGCCCAAGAGGACGGCACAGGAATCCGCGCTGAGCCAGCGTTCACCTTCGATCATTGCGGCCAGAACTGTGATTGTCGGGTCAGGAACAGGCTGTTCGATCACTGCGCCTCCTCAGCCGAGCTCAAGACGCAGGAAGCCGCGCCAGGTTTGCGCAGGTGCGACGCGTACTCAAGCCACAGCAGCGCTCCGGCCATTTCCTGGATGGTCTGTTCGAAGGAGTCTCCGGGTGCCACCGAATGGGCGACCTCCGGCCATTCCTTACCCATCAATTGTGCTGATGCACGGGCTTGGTTGATCTTGGCTCCGTCGGCAGCGGCAAAGATCCCAAACGTGATTGCGCGCCGGATGTCCCTGACTGCTTTGGCGGAGATCTGGTAGTCGGGTTCGTCCTCAAGGTGGGCCAAATCGACCAGGTCATCGAAGATGCTCATGCTTCGGCTCCTGCGGCCCGATACAGGCCGGTCGCGATATCGAGAAGAAAATCCATCGTCACGACCTCGTCATATCCGAACGAGACGTCCTTGCCATTGGCATCTCGCATGCCTTGCCACAGCAGGCCTTGCACGTGATCGGTGAGAAGCCTGGCCTTGCTCAGTGCGACGTCCAGATCCTGCCCGGATACCACCATAAGTGGCGACCCGGGGATTGCGATTTCCTTGGTCTTTTCCGGCGTGGCCGCATTGCTCATTGGGCACCCCCGGCGTAACGCAGCGCCCTGCACATTTCGAGAAGGTCAGCGAAGACGAACAAGTCGTCATCGGTGATCCGGTCGCTGTCCATGTTGCTCAACTGCCGATGGACATAGTCGAAGTAGATGTTGGCCTTCAGGTCACTGTGCATTGTGTCGATCCCGGCGCAGACCTGGAGCAGCGGGGCATTGTCCTGCACAGGGATCAGGCTGAACGGCTCTTCTTTGGTGAGGGGGGTGTCAGACACGGGCGGCCTCCTTCAGGGGCTGGCGGCACACGTCCCGCTCGTTGTCACGCAGGTAGGTAAGCAGGTCCTCCGACTCGGAGAGGAGGCTCTCCATACCAAGCATGAGGCAGTCCACGGCATGTTCAGGGAGGGGGGCATACAGCACGCGTTCTTCTTCCTCGCAGGCATCCCGCAGGTCCTGCTTGGACGTGAAGTCTCGGCGGATCACGTCGAGGATGGCGATGGCTGCCTTGGTGTTCTGGTCGACCCGGACCAAGCGGTTGGTCAGGCAGTCGGAAAGAGGGTTGTCCCTCCACATCGAGCTCAGGTAGTGCTCACTGACCGCAAGCCGTGCTTCTGCGGTTGGTTCTGCCGGGGGTACACTGTTCTTCGCCATGTTGGCTTCCTTGATCTGGTCGATTACGGGTGCGGCTTGGCAGACGGCTCGAGCGTTCCCGCGCTCGGGCCGTCACTGTTTTTGAGGTTCCAGTCGGGCTGGAAAGTGACCGCCCGATCCACAGAAAGGATCGACGGTGCGTAGACGTGTAGTTCTGCCTTGTTCTTGTGGGCGCCTCGCAGTTGTACTTGGATGCCGTCGCCGATGTAGACCGTCGTACCTGCCTTCACCGTCATGACGATCGGCCTACCGTGAGGGGTAGGTGTTTCCCTACTCATGTTTCAGGTTTCCTTTGTTCAGGTCCTCGTGTGAAAATGCAAAAGTCGGGGGATGTGCGTCACTCGCTGCTGCGACGCAAAGAACGACGTTCGGATTTTTGGCGACTGCGATCTCAATCATTCGTAGCGGAACCAGCACGACCGCTGCGCTGCCTAGGGCCACCCAGGCCGCACGAAGAAGCCTAGATGACGATCGACTCGGCGCTGTGCCGTAACCGCCGCTCTGACAAGGGTGGTTAGGATTCATGCCGCTGCCTTTGCCAGTTCAGCGCCTATGCGAGCGATGCCCTTTGGCGTGATCCTGGCTTGTTCAACGACCTTGTCGGTTCCATCCTCGCGCTGAACGGTAGTGACTTTGTGGCACATGACGCCTTGCTGGATCCGTTCTTGGTAGGCGAGCCAGCCGCTGTGGCCCGGACGTTGGTAGACCCAACCATGAGCCACCAGCCAGCGCCGCAGATCTACCGGGCGGACCTGCAGAACCTTGGCCGCGTCTCGCATGCACAGTGAGCCATCGGCTGCAGCTATCCGGTTCAGCGTAGCCAGCTGCGGCGCCTGTTCCGCGACCGTCTGCTCCAGGCTGATCACTTTCTCGGTGTAAGTCAGAAGCAGGCAGCGCATCGCAAGAGGATCGTTCAAGACGGCCATCGGGGCGGAGGACCGCATCTTGACCTTCTGGGCCATATCAAAGAAGGCCCTCACCAGGGACTTCTTGAAAGAGCGCACGATTGGGCTGTTCCGCATGTACGCCAGAAGCAGGGTGGCCTGCTGTTCGTTCAGTTCGGCGATCTCTCGCGTCTGCGTTCCCCCAGCTGTTGAAAAGGGGCGCATTTCAAATTGCACCCTTCCGAACTCCTCCAAGTCCGAGACATAGACACGGACGAGCTGGATGACCGCCCTATGCTCATTGCCAGTGTTCTCGGCGATGGTCTGGGTGCTGGTGACGGCGATGCCACCGTTAAGAGTTACGAGATCTTTCATGGAGATGGTTCCTTGAGGCCTAGGGCCTGCTTGATCAAATTGGAGAGAGTCCAGTTGAGGGAACGTTCGTCTGCCCTCGCCTTTGCCTCAGCTGCCGCCCTGACCTCGGGCGGCAAGCGGAGGGGGAAGGGGCCTACCTGCGGCCGGTCATGCTGTGGCTTGGGAGTTGCAGCGCGAGTCGCGGACACGGGAGTTCCTCTGGTTGGTCTGCGAGTCACGGTGAATCATGAGTCACCGTGATCCTTGGCGTCAATAGGGCGATGAGTTACGGTGACTCATCGATAAAAGTGTCGTTAATGATTCGTTCATGGCCAGAGACATCACACCTTTTCCCCTCCGTCTTCCTGCAGATCTGCGCGATCGCTTGGAGCAGTTCGCAAAAATGGAGGCGCGATCTCTCAACGCTGAAATCGTTTCGAGACTCGAGGCGAGCTTTCCCACCGTCGAGATGGAGATCTATCGAACTCGTGGGGAGGAAGTGAACAAGCTGGACTTCGCAATCCAAATGGCCGAAGAAGTCATAGCCGCATGCGCTGTGAGGCTGGAAAGCGGTAGCCTCACGACTTCTGAACGTGAGGCCTTGGAGACGGACAAGGCTCGCGAGGAGAGTCGGCTCCTGAAGCTCAAGGGTCTCCAAGATCGATTGTTCTACGACATGGACTTCATCACTGGTGATCAGCGCTTCACCAAGAGCGGAAAACCTTGGATTGCGGACGACAAGTAGTCTCATGTCGGCATCCCTGGGCAGGCCTTCAGCTTTTGCTGAACTCGCCTCGGATGCCGGGATTGCCCTGACCTACGCAGGCGACGGCCGTCAGGTCTCCCGATGCGAGCCAGCCATGTCATGATCCGGTCCGGGACTACGGATAGGGGGATCCCATGACTAGGAAGACCGTGAGCATTCTGCTCATCGTGTTTGTCGTATTGGCCATCGTGATCTACACCCAGCTCACGATCTTCGTCATCCAGCCCATCGGCGCTGTTCCCGAGGGCAAAACGCTGGTCATCCTTCGGCTCAACAAGACCGAGTTCATCGACAGCGCCGATGCCATGTGTGAGCGAGAAATGGGCGGCGTCTCGCTGCTTTGCCGCTTGGGAATGATGGGCGGGGTCGCCAGCAACAGCACCGTCTTGCTCCGCTTGCCGTACAGCCAGGCGCTCTACAACATCTCGACAGGCGGCAAGAGTTACGACCGCTGAGGGAGGTCTGTGGCGAGCATCTGCTTGCCTGTGGGCGAGGGGAGAGCTGCTTCGGCAGCATCCCGCGAGAGTCTTCATTGATTCACCCCATTGCTCGGCCGTTGCCAACATGGGGCTACGCTACAATCAAAATTGTGGGTCAATCAACAATAATTGTTGTTGCCGGTTGGAAATAACCGTCCTAATTGTGGAACGCTGGTCGCCGCCAAAGAAAAACCCCGCCGGAGCGGGGGATGGCGACAGCGTTGACTAATCAACACAAAGTTGATAACTGGCGTGGCGTCTGCTATGGTCGAGATGAGATCTGAGCGGAGGCACCGTCCTCCTATTAGGATCTCTCCGGGGCGCCTTAGGCGCCCCTTTTTTATAGCCGAACTACACCATTCGGATCGCGTGGCGAGGCTTGTCGAAGCAGGATCGGGGCAAGCTTATTGAAATATGCCCGCCCGCCGGACTTCCGCATGTACGCGTTCGGCTGCTCATTCTGATACAGCAGATACGCTACTAGGTCCGCAGACTGTATAAACATAGAATGCGCTGAGTCGCGAAAACTTGGGTCTTCCAGGACTCTGCTCACCATTAGATTACGGTAGCCGCCACCAATCTGGTTGGGCACTGGGTTGTACGCCCGCATTCGTCTGAACATTGCGATTAGCTGCGCCGAAGGTTGGCCGTCAGCGAAAACCATGCCGGACTCGCGTTGCGCGAGAGGGGTAGGGAAGTTGGCATAGCCCAACGTGTTTTCGAACCGTTGCACTAGAGCTTGCCAAGCCTTCGCATGAACGTCGTAAGTTGCCGGTTTGTTCGCTTTGTCGACCACCACGTTGATCACGCTCAGGTACGGCAGCGCTGCCAGCTCGGTTGTGAAATGTCTAAGGATCGCAAGTCGATCATGCCGCTTGATTCGAACCAATGGTCCGGGGCTTGTAATGAACTTCGCAGAATGGATTTCCTCGCGTAGCTTGAGCCCGAACGAGGATCTCATCCTTTGACGGAAAGCCAAGAGGGCCTTCTGCATATCGTTCCAGTGTTGCTCATTCACAACTAGCCCGGTCAGGGTAAAGATCGGGGATGGTGAATTTACGAGTCCGGGGTCTCCGCTCTCGTCGACATACATGAAATACATGAGGCTCCTCCTAAGCCTAAGTTAGTCCGCCCAGCCACCGATCCAGTGCACGCGGCCAACGACCGTGATCGGTTCTCGCTTTGAGTCCATCCGCCGTGGCTTCTGCCAGTGGTGGTCGCCCTTCGGGTTGTCGCTAGCGAAGAATACCGTGCCATCCAGCACCATTGCTCGCTTCACGTAGTACTCCGGGTTGGCGGCACCATGGACCTGGATCAGGTACAGCACGCCATCTACGACCCGGGTGTCTGAGGTGTCAAACAGGATTGCGTCGCCGTCCTCAATGGTCGGTTCCATCGAGTCGCCCTTGCCGTAATAGATGGCCAGGTTACGCCCGTAGATGCCCCGCCGCCGCAGGCTGGTCTTCTTGAACTTCAGGCTGTGGGTCTCGGCGTACTCCTCTGCCTCAGCACCTGCAGCGCCCAAGCCAACAGCCTGGGAATAGCCCGTGACGTCCATGTACTCATTGTCGTCTGCCTGGTGACCCTGGGGCGGTGCTCCCAGCATGTCGCCCACGCCTAGCGCCAGCCAGAGCGGGTCGACGTCCAGTGACCGGGCAATCTCGGCAAGTGCGCCGGTCTTCTTGGCCTTGCCGGATTCGAGCTGGGCAATGGCCTGCTGGGAAATCCCCACAGACTTGGCGAGGGCGGTTTGAGACAGGCCGGAGCGCTCGCGCGCTGCAACCAATCGCTCAGCAAGGGTCGTATCCATACGGGGAGCGTGACCATCCTTGTTGTAATCGTCAAACAATTATAGTTGTGGTTCTACAGGAAAAGTAGTAGCCTCATTGACTATGAGCGAACCTCTTGAACAACTCAGGGCCGCGGTTGCCGCGGCTGGCGGCCAAAAGGCTCTTGCGGACCTGATTACCGGGTTGGGGCATCCGATTCGGCAGGCGCACGTCTGGAACTGGATGAACCTCCAGGGCGGGTTGACCCCGCCGTACATGGCGCCACTTGTGGAGGCTGCGACAGGCGTCAGCTGCGAGCTGCTCCGCCCGGATCTGCGCTGGGACCGAGATGCCGAGGGCACGGTGGTCGCCTACGGCGTGACCTTGCAGCCAGTTGAGCGTGGAAAGAGCAGGGCAAGGCAGTAGCGGCTGGTTGCTGGCAGCGAACTAAAGACTCGCCTGAAGGATCGGGCGCGAGGGAGCAAGGACGGCGACCACCCTGCATGTGGAAGTGGCCATGCAGGTGTCTGGCGCTACGAGCGTGACGCGCTCGGGGGACAACCCAATGTCCAGATGCAACGAAGCCCCCGCTGTCGGGCAGACAGATGCGGAGGCTTCGTTCAGAGCGAGGCCACTATGCCACACCACGAATCTGTTGCAACCCTGAGCGCGCTGGGGCCACGGCCCTATGGCGAAGTCATGCAGGAAGCTCTTGCCCGCATCAAGGAGCGCCATGCCAGGCCCTTGGTCATGCTGCAGGAGCGTCTTCCCGACGGCCGAATCGCGGTAGAGATCTACGACCGGACCCGCCCGGGCGACGAACCTACCTACGACTTCTACTGTTCCGGCCCGCAGCAGGCGCTGGAGTGGATCCAGCAAATGTCCAGCAAGCGCTGGATTACCACGGAGCACCTGGGTGCCTTCGCCACGTTGATGTTGGCTGCTTTCCCGGAAGTCTCGGGGGTATCGGCATGAGCTTTGAGGCGATGGCCTGGGCGGTGAAGTGGAAGCTGCCGGCCCAGCAGAAGCTGGTCCTGATCATGCTGGCCAACCGCACAAATGCGGATACGGGTCGCTGCGACCCTTCCCATAAGAAGCTCGCCACGGATTGCGGCATGAGCGCCGATTCTGTGAAGCGTGCGATCACGGGTCTCGAGTCCGCTGGCCTTCTTTCCATCATTCGTAGGACGCGCGAGGGCGTAAGTTTGCCCAACCATTACACCCTCCATTTGGGGGTGGTGGGTGCTGACAGCACCGACGGGTGGGTGCACACAGCACCCAGGGTGGGTGCTGACAGCACTACAAAACAGGAATCTAACCAGGAAGTAGAAACAGATGCGTCGCCTGACGGCGACACGGACGCCGACGAGGGAGGGCAGGAGCAAACGAGTCTGCTCGGAGCGGGGCCGGCTACCGGCTGCCCACACGAAGCAATCATCGCTGCCTACCACAAGGAACTGCCGAACTGCCCTGAGGTGCGAGGGTGGAGCAAGAAGCGGCAGGACCATCTGCGTGCGCGCTGGAAGGAAGAACCGTGCCGGCAATCCGTGGAATGGTGGCGCGGCCTGTTCGCTTGGATGAAGGAGAGCGATTGGCTGATGGGTAAGTCCGGTAGCTTCCTGGTCTCCCTGCCGTGGCTGATCAAGTCCGAGGAGAACCTGCTGAAGGTCATTGAAGGCACTTACCACAACAACCGCAAAGGGGAACAGGGCTGATGCGCTTTGACCCCAATCTGCCCCCGCATAGCGTTGAGGCCGAGCAAGCTGTCCTAGGTGGCCTGATGCTGGCTCCCGAAGCATGGCCGCTGGTGTCGGACACGCTGTCTGCTGAGGACTTCTACCGACACGATCACCAGCTGATCTTCGAGTCGATCCGCACGCTGGCGGAGAAGCGGCGCCCGTTCGATGCGGTCACCATCGGCGAGTGGTTTGAGTCGCGCGGGAAGCTGGGCCTCGTCGGCGACGGCACCTACATCACGGAGCTGGCTAGCACGACGCCATCGGCTGCCAACGTGGCTGCGTATGCGGAGATCGTGGTCCAGTACGCCGGCCGGCGACGACTGGCCGAGGTCGGCCGCAAGGCGATGGAGTCTGCCCGGCAGCAGGATGGCCGCGAGTTCCCTGAGCTCCTGGCCGAGCTGACGCAGGACATCGCCGGGCTGCAGCCGGCTCAGCGCGGCGGGCTTCGGCTTGCCGGAGAGACCATGCACGGGTGGTACAAGCGCTGGGAGGACCGTTACCACAATGGCGGTGGCCTGACCGGCCTGGAAACCCCTTGGGCAGAGTTCAATCGGGTCACGCACGGGTTGCAGCCGTCGACTGCGTACCTGATTGCGGGTCGCCCGAGCATGGGCAAGAGCATCGCGGCGTTGAATGTTGCGGTGTACACCGCGCTGAAGGACGTCACGGTCGGCCTGTTCAGTCTGGAAATGAGCATGGACGACTGCCACGACCGCAATGTGGCCAGCGTCGGCAAGATTCCGCACGAGTGGGTTACCCGTCCTGGTCACGGAGCCGAGGACAGCGAGATCTATCAGAGTCGCCTGACACCGACCATTCGGGACCTCAAGGCGGCGCCACTGTACATCGATGACACCGCCTCTCTGAATGTCCGGCAGTTCGAGGCCCGCGCCCGCCGGATGCATCAGCGCACGCCCCTGCAGCTGCTGGTCATCGACCACATTCACGACTTCGACGTGGACCCGCGCATGGCCCGATTTGAGTACGGTCGCATCCTGCAGAAGGGCAAGGACCTAGCGAAGGAGTGGAAGATCCCGCTGGTGGCGCTTGCCCAGTTGAACCGGAGCGTCACCGGGCGCACTGACCGACGCCCGACCCTTTCCGACCTGCGTGAGTCTGGAGAGCTCGAGCAAAAGGCCGACGTCGTCGTGCTGCTGCATCGAGAGGACTACTACGACACGCCCGAGCAGCAGACCCATCTGCAGGGCGTAGTGGAAATGCACTTCGCGAAGGGCCGAAACATCCGCGCCGGCGAACGGATCAGCCTGCAGAACCGTTTCGATCAGATGCGTATCGACAATTGGGACGGCCCGCTGCCCCGCAAGCCAGAGGCCGCGAACGATGACCCGCCGCCGCGCCGGGCCAGCTATGGCCCTGGCCGTAAGTCCTTCGGAGGGATCGGTCGGTGACCTTCATCCCAACAGGATCCCAAGCACTCAGACATTTCGCCGACACCCTCGACCAGCAGGCGGAGAGGCTCGACTGCCTGCTGTGGCGTGATCGCGGCCAACGCTCGAGCACAGCTCTGGCCTACCGCGCATCGGCCTCGCTCGCCCGGCAGCAGGCTTCGAAGCTCGAGTTGCTGGAGAGGCAGGCATTTACATGCACTGGAGGCCAGAAATGACCTTGTCGCTGAAGGAGCAGTTGAAGCACTGGGGGCACTATCAGGAGCACCAGTACTGTGCGCCTCTGGATCCCGAGGACCTGCCGAGCAAGGCGGACCATCCCCTGGCGCGCGCGCAGCAGTTTGCGTCAGGAGCGAAGCAGGGGCGGGCGCCGCTCCCGCGCGATGGTCATGATCGTCGGATGCTCATGGGTGCAGCCTCAGGCCGTGTGAGTCGAAATGGCGCAGTGCTGCCCGTCGCCCAGTGGGCAGTGGACCCGATCCCGTGTTCTGAAACCCGGGCGATGGTCTCGCGGTCGCCCGCAGCAGCTGTGATGGTCGGTTCCCCTGAGGAGTACCGATGGGTCGATCGCGCGCTGTCCGATCTCTACCGGCAGAACATGGTCCGCGCGCTGGTGGTGCTTGAAGAGTTCACCGGCCGCGGTAGCCAAGCTAGTCGTGCGGAGGTGGTGGCCAAAAAGCTGGGCGGCGCGTTCACCAAATGGCAGTACCGGAAGGAACTCGACAAGGGCATGGCGTTCCTAGAGGCCAGGCGTGCATGAGGAACCTCACAATCGCCCAGGCCGCGCGCGACGCTGTGTACCTGTGCGTAGCTTGCTGTGAGGACGGAATTGTTCGCATCAGTGTGACCCGAAACCCGGAGGGGAGCATCCGCCGCCGTCCTAACCTGGCCGCCGTGCAGTGGGCATGGGTCGGAAGCGAGTCCCGTGCGAAGCTGCTGGTTCGCCGACTTCGGAGGCAGTGGGCATCGCGCCATGTACTTGGCGAAGGCTACCAGTTTGACTACGGCTCGGAAGGCGACACGTTTCGTGATGCCTTGGACGCAGCCTTTCGAGACGTGGCGAAGGAATCCCCGCAATGGGAGAAGCTGGGGCCGGAATCGCTGATGGTGTTGAAATCTACGCGAGCCGGGCGCAGCCGGGACGACGTAATCGCTCTGATTGGAGTGAACTGATGGGGTGCAGATGCAGCACCCCTCCGGGAACCGTCACCCATAAGGAGGACGGTTGCAGACGTGTCAGCGCGGAGCGGGGTGGTATTTGTGGGCTCCGACGCCGTTGATGATCGCCGTGGCGGTCAGGCTGAACCCATGCTCGGCCATGCGCAGAAGGTCGGCAGGGAGCTTCGCTTCCTGTAGGCGTGTGCTGAGCTGAGCCTTGCCGATCTCGTTGTTCTGCCGCAGGCGTTCCGTGAGGGCGGCCAGATCCCCTCTCTGGTGAGTTCCGATAAGGGTCAGTAGCGCCCGCTCCTGGGCAACGTCCCTGCCGATGAGGCGGGCAATGTAGTTCTGATCGTCCGTGTTCAAGCGCGGTCCTCCTCCTTTTGGATGAGCGGCTATCGTACTGCCAGAACAATGCAAATAACGCTTGAACGTTGCCAACGTTTCGGTATAGTTCTTGGCAGAGTGGGGGATTCTCCACTTTAAACGGCCCCTTTCGAAGTGGGCCGTTTTGCCATCTGCCTAATGGACTGGACGGATCATCGTGAAAAGTAAAGCTATTACTATGGTCGGCGTGATTGCGACTGCCGTATGGTTGGCGCTCACCGCAACCTACGTTTGGGCCAGATGGTCGGAATTCTTGGCTATGGAACCGAATTCGCTGGGAGACTTCGTCGCGGGTGCTTTCGGTCCGCTGGCACTGTTCTGGCTAGTCTGCGGGTACTTCCAGCAGGGAATCGAGCTTCGACAGAACACTCAGGCTCTACAGAATCAGGCTACCGAGTTGCGTAACTCTGTGCAGCATCAGGAGCAGATGTCACAAACGGCGATCCGTCAGCTTGAACTTGAGAAGGAAGTGTTAGAGGCTAACATGGCGCGGGATTTGAAAGCTGCAGCAGATGCTGAGCCCGATCTCCAACTGCTCGCTATTGATCACACCGAAGTGGGTGGGCAGAAGCATAAGTACTACGTGCAGTTGCCATTGAAGAACGTTGGGGCAGACCTTGAGCTGTTGGAGTACAGAGAACAAGGTGTCGAGAATGTTATTGCTCGCGGTGAGCTGGGATCGATGCAATCGGTTACCTTTTACTTCGATGGTCCGCTGCCATCGTATACCACTGCCAGCTACATCCATTTGACCCTAAGAGACCAGGTTAAGCGGCGGCACTTGCGCTCGATCCGCTTGACCCCGAGCAACGGGATGTACTCTGCTGAACTCCTTCCACCTGACTTCAAGCCGGAATCGTGATATTCGTCACGTAAGATGGGCGCCAGTATCGGCCAATTGGTCACGTCATCCACCTCTGGCTGAGCTCCTGCCAGCAGTGTGCACGTCACAATGCATAACCTCATTGTCGCTGACTTAGGTAGTGATCTTGCCGGCGACGCTGCTCTGTAGCATAGAATCGCCGTGACCTAGCCTAGCAAGGAAGTCCTGTGAATCTGGGAAAAGACCTGGTTGTGACTGTGGGGGCGCAAGAGCTAGTCCCAGTTGCTGAAGATGTAATTGAAGCTCTCGTTGATAGTTCGCTCGATGAAGGACTACTGAAGGACCTACCCTTCTTGTCCACGATTTTTGCGGTGGGCAAATTTGGTTTTTCTGTTCGTGATCGACTTCTTTCGCAGAAGATAGTGAAATTCCTGAATGAGGTAGCCACCCTTTCGTGGAGTGACCGAGCGAGAGCAGTGGACGAGCTAGCCGGGAACGATGGCAAGCAAGAAAAAGTTGGAGCACTTCTTCTGGATATGCTTGACAAAGCGGACATGGATGAAAAGCCGCGCTTGCTTGGCAAGCTCTTTGTCGCCATGGGTCGGGGTGAGATCAGGAGTGATGACTACCTCCGTATGGCTACCATGATCAATGGCGTGTATGCCGGTGATCTCCGTGCTCTTGCCGAGTCCAAAGAGCTCGACAGTCTAACTATGAATCGGCGATTTGCCCTTCAGGCCAATGGCTTCCTGCAGTACTCCATCAAGAACCCAATTAATCCAGCGGGTTCTGTAATGAGTATGAAGGACATGGGCGAGGCGCTATACAACAGGCCGTTTGAATTCGCTTGGGCAATTACAGATGATGGCAGAACTATCCTGAGGCACTGCTTCTAAAGTCAGGGTCAGATCGGCCAAGCTTTGACCGATCAAGCATCCACCTAAAGGCCTCCGGCGTATGCCGGGGGCTTTCTCTTTTATGGAGACGTCATGGCGCAGATCACTCCCCAACTGGCTGGCGGCGTGAACGTCGTGGCCTTCCTCGACATGCTGGCCTTGTCTGAAGGCACGGACAACGGTAAGCGACCCACCAAAGACCGCGGCTATGACGTGATCGTTGGCGGGGAGTTGTTCAAGAGCTACGCCGACCACCCGCGCGTGCTGGTGGATCTGCCGAAGCTGAAGATTCAGTCCACGGCAGCCGGCCGCTACCAGCTGCTGCGCCGCTACTACGACGCCTACAAGAAGACGCTCGACCTGAAGGATTTCACTCCCCTAAGCCAGGACCTGATTGCGCTGCAGCAGATCCGGGAGCGCCGCGCTCTGCCGCTGATCCAGGCGGGCAAGATCACCGAGGCCATCAAGGCGGTCAGCAACATCTGGGCGAGTCTGCCCGGAGCCGGCTACGGCCAGCCGGAGCACAAGCTGGCCGACTTGCTGGCGGTCTACCGCCGGGCCGGCGGGACGGTGGCGCCATGATCGGGGGCGATGTGGACTGGCAGGCCATTGGGACCGCGTTTGGCGGCCTGATGGTTGGCGCTGGCGGCGTGGCGCTGTGGTGGCGCAAGCAGTTCGTAGAGACAGCCAGGGAAGGGGCGGAGGTCAACGTGATCCAGTTGATGCGCGAGGAAGTGACCCGGCTGGGCGAACGGGTGGGACGGATGGAGGCCAGGGAGCTGCGCTTGATCCGCCACATCTACCGGCTTGAAGGGCTGATGCGCGCGGCAAGCCTGGAGCCGCCGCCGTTCGACCCGGACAGCGACACGATCAGAGCAGGAGGTTCGGAATGAACGGAGATAGGCCTAGCGAATGCTCTGTTCCGGCGAAACTCACTGTCGTGTGCAGCGCTGCGCAGCTGACCGCGGAACTGAGGGAAATTGGGGAGCGGGTTTCCCGCGCTCCCGGATATCTCCAATGGATGGCGTTGCAGGTGCTTGAGGCCGACGAACACGGCATCGAGCTGGGCCATATCGACCCTGAACATCCTTCCATATCCAGTGCATGTGAACTCCGGGGTCTGCCTCAACTCTCCAAGTGGCTTCGTCTGCTGCTGCTCGCCCTTCGGGAGCATGAGGAAGAGAGAAGGCACGGGGAACGATCGGAGCAGAGCATGGATGGCTCTGACTTGGGGACGACTGTTATCCGCTGCGCGGCGGAAGATTTGTCGCAAGTTGCGAAGCCATAGCCAGTAGCTCGTCGGCAATCGTCTCTTGGCCAGCTGCTTTTAGACGCAGGGCGTGTCTTCGGAGTGTTTGGAGGAATCGCTCCATTGGCAGTACGCCATCCTGGTGAAGAGCAATAGCAATTGCCATCACTGCGGCTAGAGCCGTAGGCCCGGTGTTGTCCATGTCGCCCTCCCTGGGCTGTGTTGGTAGCACGCGCAGCGTACTCCAGGCAGGGCGACTCATTCATATAGGTGCCCAATGCTGAACCCTCTTCGTCCCTACGCCGACCTGCTCAAGGTGCTGGCGGTTCTGGTGCTGGCTGGTGGTCTGTTCGTGACTGGCTGCGAGCGCGGTGAAGATCGCCAGTCCGCCAAGGACCAGGCAACCATCGCCAAGGCCGACAAGGCGCGCGCTGCTGCTGAGGCTGAAGCTGCCGAGAACTTCCGCGCGGCCAACGCCTGCGGGCTGCTACTGAAGGACGTGAACCGGCAGAGCCAGGCGGCAATCGATGAGGCAGCCCGGCAGAAGGAGGCAGCCAATGAGGCTGCGCGCCGGGCCGAGGTGGCAGCGGCCGAGAGTCAGCGCCGGGCTGATCAGGCCAGCCGCGCGCTGCAGGACGCCAAGACCCAGCCGGCATGCCGGCAACAGCTGGAGCAGAAGCTATGCGACGCCATTCCATTGCTGTGATCCTGGCCGCGGCGCTGCCGCTGTGCGGGTTCGGCAGCTGCAGTAAGGCCAGCAGGCCGGACATCCCCCAGTTGGTCTATGTCACGGTGGAGACGGCAGTGGCGCCCCCGGCCTTACTGACCCAGCCCTGCCAGATCATCCGCGTGCGGGAGCGCTCGGTGGAGCAGGTGGTGTCCGCCTACAACGCCAACATCCTGAGCCTGCAGCAGTGCAACAAGCAGCTGGGCGAGATCCGGGAGTTGGGCGTTGACCGGGTGAAGCGATGAACCGTCGGGTTCTCGCCCTTGGCCGGTTGAAGACCGGCGAGATGAACAAGACCGAGGCCGCGTATGCAGAGCGGCTGCGCGCGCTGCAGGCGGCTGGTGGGATCCAGTGGCACCGGTTCGAGGGCATGAAGCTGCGCCTGGCCGACAACACGTTCTATACCCCGGACTTTGCGGTGATGGCAGCCGACGGCGTCATGGAGTGCCACGAGGTGAAGGGGCACTGGCAGGACGATGCACGGGCCAAGATCAAGATTGCAGCGGCCATGTACCCATTCCGCTTCATCGCGGTGAAAGTGCGGCGAAAGCGCGATGGCGGTGGCTGGGAAGTGGAGGAGTTCTGATGCACGCGACAGTGATTGCGTCTGTCCGCCTGCAGTGGTGGTTGCGGTGGTATCTGGCTGCCGTGGTGTGGCTCGCTCGGGCAACGGGCATGGACCCGAACTGGGATCGGGTGGAGTGGTGGATACGCCGTGGCCTGGTGATCCGGGCTGCAGGGCCTGGCCAGTGAGCGTGGCTCGCGGCCGCAGGACCCGGCAGACCGGCGGTAGCTCCTTCGCCCACCTGTACGGCACCGCGCGCTGGCAGCGCACGCGCAAGGCGCAGCTGGAGCGTGAGCCGCTCTGCAGCCGGTGCAAGGCACGCGGGCATGTGACGGTGGCGACGGTATGCAACCACACGAACGGACACCCGCCTGGAGAAACGGAGGAGATGTTCTGGACTGGACCCTTCGACAGTCAGTGCGCCGACTGCCACAACGTCGATCAGGCGCGTCTGGAACGAGGTGCGGTGCAGGTCCGAGGGTGCGATGAGGACGGGTGGCCGGTCGGCTGAATGGTTCCACGGCATCGCGTTCCACGCTGCGCAGGGTAGGGGGGGCGAATTGTTTGGGTCGATTCGGACCTAGACCGACCGTCCCCCGTTCTTCGCGCATCCACAGTTGGAAAGACGACCCCCTCAAGGTGGGGAAACGATGGCAAATCCCCGCACGCCAGCGGCGAAAGCGGCAGTGTCTGGCGCTGCGGCAAAGAATCCGCAACGGCATCGAAATCGGAAGACGCCCAAGGGGCCGAAAGCGATCGGCACCCCGTACAAGGGCATGACCAAGGAGCAGGTGGCCGTCTGGAAAGAGCAGGTGGATAACATGCCCTGGCTGCACGCTGGGCACCGCCTCCTGCTTCGCCAGGTTTGCATCTTGGCCGCACGAATGGCGACCGACCCCGATATGGGTGTTTCCGCGATGCAGGCGCTTGGCTCACTGCTATCCAAGCTCGGAGCAACCCCGGTGGATGAGACGAAAGTGAATCATGGCTCAGGCGAAGACGAAGACCCGGACGACAAGCACTTCTAACTGCCGGACCAGTGAGTATCCGTTGGCAGTGGTCGAAGGCAAGACCGTCGCGGGCCCCCACGTGCGCAACGCCTGCCGGCGCCATCTCAAAGACCTGGAGGACGCTCACGAGCGTGGCCTCTACTTCGATCGAGAGGCCGCCGACAAGAAGATCGCCTTCTTCGAAGAAGTGCTGCGCCTCAGCGAGGGCCAGTTCGAGGGCAAGCCGTTCAAGCTGCACCCCAGCCAGGCATTCAAGATCGGCAGTCTGTTCGGCTGGAAGCAGGCGGACGGCACCCGGCGCTTCCGCCGCGCATACATCGAGGAGGGCAAGGGAAACGGTAAGTCGCCGATGGCCGGTGGGATCGCGCTCATCGGGCTTTGTGCCGATCAGGAGGCCGGCGCCCAGGTGTACGCGGTGGCCTCGCACAAGGATCAGGCCGGAATCCTGTTCCGGGACGCCGTGAAGATGGTGAAGGCGTCACCGGCGCTGAAGAAGCGGCTGGAGTTCTCGGGCGGTGAGGGCAAGGAATACAACATCGCCCATCACAAGTCGCAGAGCTATTTCCGGCCGGCGTCTCGTGACGTTGGCAAGACTGGATCGGGCTACCGGCCGCACTTCGTCCTGGCCGACGAAGTGCACGAGATGGCAGACGGCAAGATCATCGAAATGATGGAGAACGGCTTCAAGTTCCGCCGTTCCCCACTGCTGTTCATGATCACCAATTCGGGCAGCGACCGGAACAGCGTTGCCTGGGCAGAGCATGAGCATGCCGTCAAGGTGGCTGCTGGCCACCACGAGGCCGTGAACGATCCGACCTTCGTCGGAGACGTCATTGATGACCGCACGTTTTCGTTCGTGTGTGGGCTTGATGAGGGCGACGAGCCGCTCGAGGATCCGGCCTGCTGGGTGAAAGCAAACCCGATGCTGGGTATCACCATCACGGATGAATACCTGCAGGGCCGGGTTGACCTGGCCAAGCAGATCCCGAGCAAGCTCAACGAGATCCTGCGACTCAACTTCTGCATGTGGACCGACGCCGACCAGGCGTGGATGAGCCGCGAAATTGTCGAGCCTGCGATGCAGTCGTTCGACAGGACGCAGCACCACGGCAAGCGCCTACATCTCGGGCTGGACTTGTCGCAGAACCGCGACATTACGGCTCTAGGTGCGGTGGTGGAGACCGGATCGAAGGAGGTCCTGGTTGAGGTTGAGGGCAAGAAAACCCTGGTCAACAAGCCAACGTTCGATGCGTGGGTGGAGGCGTGGACGCCGGGCGATACGGTCAAGGCTCGCGAACTGCGCGACAAGCTTCCTTACAGCACCTGGATTGCCAAGGGTCACTTGCACGCCCCGAAGGGGCAGACGATCAGCTACCGGCATGTCGCGCAGACGGTGGCCGAGTACGACCGGGACTTCGAAGTTGTCCAAGTGGCTTACGACCGGTACGCCTTCCGACAGTTCGAAGAGGAAGTGAAGGAGCTGGGGCTTTCCGTCTCGTTCGTGGAGCACCCGCAGGGTGGCCTGAAGAAGGGCAAGCCCACGGAGGCCGCAGTAAAGGCAGCTGCCGCAGCCGGCAAGCCCCAACCGGAAGGGCTCTGGATGCCCGGATCGCTACGGCTGTTCGAAGAAGCCCTGCTGGAAGGGCGCGTCCGCTTGTTCGGAAACCCTGTGCTGGTGTCCGCAATCATGTCGGCCGTCATTGAGAGCGACAAATGGGAGAACCGCTGGCTGTCCAAGGCGCGTTCAGTCAACAAGATCGACGCCGCGGTGGCGGTAGTGATGGCCTTCGGCTCCGCACATTCATCGGTAGCGCCCGCCTCTGTCTATGAGCAGCGGGGCATCCGATTCTTATAGGAAGCGCAATGTCCAGGTTCAACGAAGAAGACCTTAAGTCGCTGGACCGGCTCTGGAATCCACCGCCGGCGGCGCCACCAGGTGCACGCGCTGAGGCCGGCCAGTTCACGGGAATGGATGATCCGGCACTGCTGGAGTTCATCCGATCACAGGGCGGCCACGGCGGCGGTGGCTACCAGATGCGCAACATGGCGGTACTCCGCTGCCTGTCTCTGATCTGCGGGACCATTGGCATGCTGCCGCTGAACCTGGTCGAGTCTGGCGGAAAGAAGCGGATAGCCACCGAGCATCCCGCGCACCGCCTTCTGAAGATCAAGCCAAACCCGTGGCAGACGCCGTTGGAGTTCAAGCGGCAGATGGAGCTGGCCAGGCAGAGGCACGGGGATGCCTACGCACGGATCGTGTGGTCAGCAGGCCGGCCAATCCACCTGATCCCACTGGACTCCCTCGCGGTGCGGGCTGAGCTTGGCGACGACTGGCGCATGCTCTACCGGTTCAACAGCAAGAAGCGTGGCGAGGTCATCCTCAAGCAGGAGGAAGTGCTGCACATCCGCGACCTATCCGTGGACGGCGTGACCAGCCTGTCCAGGATGAAGTTGGCAGACCGCGCCATCCGTCTTGCGCTGGATGCGGAACGGGCAGCAAGCCGGATCTTCGAGACCGGCAACATGGCCGGCGGCGCCATTGAGGTGCCGAATGCGCTTAGCGATGTGGCCTACGAGCGCATGCGAACCTCACTCGATACCGAGTATGCGGGCGCAAGCGCGGCGCAGCGATGGATGCTGCTGGAAGAGGGGGCTGAGGCCAATAAGTTCGGCAGCACCGCCCAGGAAGCCCAGCACGTCGAGAACCGCAGCGCACAGGTGGAGGAGGTGGCCAGGCTCTACGGCGTCCCCCGACCGCTCCTGTTCCTCAGCGACACCAGCTGGGGCACTGGCATCGAGCAGCTGGGGATCTTCTTCCTGCAGTACACGATGCTGGAGCACTTCACCAACTGGGAGCAGGCGGTCGCGCGATCGCTAATCGACGAGCGGGACCTGGAACGCTACCAGCCGAAGTTCAACGTGCGGGCGCTGATGCGCGGCACGCTCAAGGATCAGGCCGACTTCTTCAAGGCCGCCCTGGGCTCGGGTGGTACGGCACCGTTCCATACACAGAACGAGGTCCGCGACCTGCTGGATTACCCCGAATCGGATCAGCCCGGGGCAAATGACCTGATCAACCCCATGACACAGAAGGGAAAGAGCAATGAGCCTCCGGCAGCTGCCTGAAATCCGTGCCGAGCGACGGCTCGGCGCCGCCCAGTTCGACATGCGGCCCGATGCTCTCGAACGCTGGGAGCCCGAAGTTCGCGCCGCGGGCAACGACGCGAACAGCATCTCGATTTATGACTCCATCGGCGAGAACTGGGAGGGAACCGGCGTCACCGCCAAGCGGATCAGCGCGGCCCTTCGTGCCATCGGCGACAGGGACGTGGTGGTGAACATCAACTCCCCTGGCGGTGACTTCTTCGAGGGGGTCGCCATCTACAACCTGCTGCGCGAGCACCAGGGCAGGGTGACCGTCCAGGTCATGGGACTGGCCGCGTCGGCGGCGTCGGTGATCGCGATGGCCGGCGACGAGATCCTGATGGGCGATGGGTCTTTCCTCATGATCCACAACGCCTGGGCGGTGGCCATCGGCAATCGGCACGATATGTCCGACGCGGCCAAGCTGCTGGAGCCGTTCGATACGGCAATGGCCAAGGTCTACGCGGCCCGCTCGGGTGTAACCGAGGCCGAAGCGGCGCGGATGATGGACGCCGAGACCTGGATCGGCGCAGGCCAGGCGGTGGAAAACGGTTTTGCCGATGGTCTGCTCGATGGTGCCGCCGCCACCAAGGATGCCAAGCAGGCATCGGGTGGGCGCAAGGCTCTGGCCTTGGTCGAGGCGGCCATGGTCAAGGCAGGTCACTCCCGATCCATGCGGCGCGACACGCTGAAATCGCTGTTCAACGGCAAGCCGAGCGCTGCCGGGTCCGCTACGCCGAGCGCTGGCGGCAACGAAACCTCGGCCCTGTTGCAGGGCCTTCTCGACAACATCAAAGCCTAAGAGGCCAACACATGACCAAGATGACCCACGGCCGCATTCCGCGCGGCCTCGTTTCCGTGCGCGCCGACGGCGGCAGCCAGCCCGATGTGAAGGCGCTGGTGGAGTCGCTGAACAAGGCATTCGCCGACTTCAAGGCCGAGCACACCAAGCAGCTGGAAGAGATCAAGAAGGGCAGCGCCGATGCACTGCAGGCCCTGAAGGTCGACAACATCAACGCCGACATTACCCGCCTGCAGGCGGCGGTCGACCAGGCCAACACCCAGATGGCCGCCTTCCAGATGGGCGGCGGTTCGGCCGGCGGCGGTGGCGTCGCGGACGCCGAGTACACCGACGCGTTCCGCGCACACTTCCGCCGCGGCGAAGTCCAGTCCGCCCTCAACAAGGGCGCGGCCAACGAAGGCGGCTACCTGGCCCCGGTCGAGTGGGACCGCTCGATCACTGATCGCCTGGTCATCGTCTCGGACATGCGACAGCTGGCCACGGTCCAGCCGTGCTCGGGCGAAGGCCTGACCAAGCTGTTCAACACGGGCGGCACTGCCTCCGGCTGGGTGGGCGAAGCCGCGCCGCGTCCGCAGACCGGCACGGCGCAGTTTGCCGCGCTGAGCTTCGGCTGGGGCGAGATCTACGCCAATCCGGCGGCCACCCAGCAGCTGCTGGACGACGCCGAGATCGACCTGGAAGCGTGGCTGGCCGGCGAGGTCGAGCTGGAGTTCGCAAAGCAGGAGGGCGATGGGTTCTTCTCCGGCAATGGCGTCAACAAGCCGTTCGGCATCCTGACCTACGTGGATGGCGGTGCCAACGCGGCAAAGCACCCGTTCGGCGCTATCAAGGCGGTGAACAGCGGCGTGGCCGCCGGCATCAATGGCGACAGCATCATCGACCTTGTGTACGACCTGCCCTCGGCCTTCACGGCCGGCGCGAAGTTCGCGATGAACCGCAAGACCCAGGGCGCGGTGCGCAAGCTCAAGGACGGGCAGGGCAACTACCTGTGGCAGCCGTCGCTCGTGGCCGGCCAGCCCTCAACCCTCGCCGGGTTCCCGGTGCAGGACGTGGCGGCGACGCCGGATGTGGCCGCCAACGCAATCGCCATGCTGTTCGGCGACTTCAAGCAGACCTACACCGTCTATGACCGCAAGGGCGTGCGCGTGCTGCGCGACCCGTACACCAACAAGCCCTACGTGATGTTCTACACCACCAAGCGCGTGGGCGGCGGTGTGCACAACCCCGAGCCGATGCGCGCCCTCAAGATCGCGGCCTCGGCCTGATCACCACCTGCCGGGCGGCCTCTCGCCGCCCGGCATCCAACCTGTGATCGAGGAGCCGCAATGGAAAAGCTCATCAAGCCCTTCCGTGGAGTGCCGGAAGGCGAGATCTATCCCGTCCAGTTCGCCGCCGGCGATGACTGCCCGCCCGAGCTGGTGGCAGGTGCGCTGTCGGTTGGTGCCCTGCGCCTGGCCGCGCAGCTGCCGCCGCTGGGCGCACTGGAGAGCCAGGCCCATGAGGTGCCGGACCTGTCTGCCTCCGAGGTGCAGCTGGCTGCCACCTCCGCCTCCGGCGACGCCGAACCCCAGGAACGCGAGGCCAGCACCAGTGACTCCGCTCCGGCGACGGACAAGGAATCGCTGATCGGGCAGCTGGAAGCTGCGGGCATTCCTTTCGACAAGCGCTGGGGGGCGGGGAAGCTCTCTGCTGCACTGGCCGAAGGTAAGAAGGAGTAAGCCATGCCCCTGTTGACGCCTGAGCAGTGCCGCGCCCAATGCAGGGTCGATGGGGATTACGCCGATGCCGAGCTGGCGGCGCTGCTCGCATCGGCCGAAGACGCGGCGGCGGCATACCTAAACCGGTCTCTGTTTTCCGACCAGGCAGCACTGGCCGGCGCCTTGGACGCGTTCCCGGCTGCTGCGGCGGCAGCTGCCTCGGCCTACTCCGCATCCATGACGGCCACAGATTCTGAGCCTGACGCGGCCAAGGCAGCGGCGATGCGCTCCGTCGCGAGGCAACGCAAGGCTTCGGCTGACCTAGCGTTGTCGCGGGACTTGGCGGGAATGGTCGTCAACCCGAGCGTGGTTGCAGCCGTCCGGTTGACCCTGGCGCACTTGTGGGAGAACCAGGGCGCGGTGGTTATCGGTGCCACCGCCGTCGAGTTGCCGCTAGGCGTGATACCACTCCTGCGGCCCTATCGGCGGGTGATGACGCCATGAGCGCCAAGAACCTGAGAATCAAGCTTTTCAAGCCCACCACGACGCGCGACGACTACGGCGAAGAGGTGGAAGCTTTCACTGAGGCTGGCGAAGTATGGGCAGCAGATGAGCCGCTGTCCCTGCGCAGCACAAGCGCTGTGCTCGGGGTTGGGGCCGGTGCGCTGAACGCTCCGGATCTTCGGTGGATGACGGTGCGCGTCAACCAGGATATCCAGCCGGGATGGCGGGTAGCGCGGACAACTGGGCGCGACGCCGACAAGCAACTGCTGGTGATCGCGGTGCGCGCCTCCAAGTCGCCGCTGGACATGCACCTGATAGCGAGGTTGCAGCATGGTTGACTTCGATATCCATATCACCGGCCTGAGCGAGCTGGAATCGGCGCTACTGGCGCTTTCGGACAAGGCCGCGCGTCGTGCGCTCCGAAAGGGCATGCGCCGCGGAGCAATCGTGGTCCGAAACGACGCACGCAATCGCGTCAGGATTGCGCGGGGAAAGCTGCGGCGTTCTATCCGGGTACGGGAGCGCAGCGATGATCAGGGCTGGATGCGGTTTGCTGTTGAGGTGCCGCGCTCGGCGTTCTATGGCAAGTTCGGCGAGTACGGTACTTCGAAGATGGCCGCCTGGCCGTTCATGCGCCCGGCAGCTGAGTCCAAGGCCGAGGAGGCCGTAGGCACCATGCGTGACGCTCTTGGCGAGGGGATTGCGGATGAAATGCGGAGGGCCCGCTCATGAGTCTGGATACTCGCCTCACGGCGGCCGCAAACACGATCACCAAGGCGTTCTACCCGTTTCCGGCCCCAAAGGACCGCCCGCTGCTGTACGTGACGTATCAGCGCGCAGGCGGCAAACAACACGCGACGCTGAACTCGGGCACCGGTGCCGAAAAAGGCGTGTTCCAGATCGATGTGTGGGGCCCGAAGAAGGGAGCTGTCCGGGAACTTGCTGACCGACTCAAGGATGATCTGCAGGACCTGCTCAAGGTCGGTGAGATCACCGACAACCCCGATGACTACGAGGCGGAAACCTCGCTTCACCGCGCCAGTTTCGACGTGACTGTGTGGGCCTGAGTGCTCGCCACCACTGCCACCAACAGGCCGCCCACGGGCGGCATTTTTCTATCCCAAGGAGCCACCATGGCCAAGAACGAAGCGATTTCCGCACAGAACTCTGCGCTCTACGTGAAGAAGGGCACTGCGCCCACCACGCCGAACGACCCGGCCGGCTATACCGAGGTCGACGGACTGACGGGCTTCCCGTTCGGCCGGGGCCAGGCCAACACCCTGGACGCAACCAACCTGAAGTCCGCGCAGGTCGAGAACATCGCAGGCCTGGCCGGCGGCCAAACCGTGCAGGTTGCCGGCCACCGCTGGCCGGTGGGCAAGTCGGCGGGCCAGGAGATCCTCCGCGATGCCGATCCCGACGAGGACCTGCATTTCCTGATGGTGCTCCCCACCGGTGATGCCGCCACTTTCGTGGGCAAGGTGGCCGGTTTCAACGTCACCCCGGGCACCAACGCGGTGCTGACCTTCACCGCGGACCTGCTGCCGCGTGACTTCGCCATCGTCATCCCGCCGACCGGACCGTAAGCCATGACCCTGCTGAACAAGAGCCAGATCCTCGCCGCTTCGGACCGCAAGACCGAAGACCTGGAGGTCAAGGAGTGGGGCGGAACCGTCCGCATCTCCACCATGTCGGCCAGCGACCGCGACAAGTGGGAGCAGGACACCTACGGCGGCGAGAAGACCAAGACCGAGGACTTCCGCGCCCGGTTCGTGGCGCTGTGCCTGGTGGATGACAAGGGCGACCGCCTGTTCACCGACAAGGACGTGGCGCAGCTGGGTGCCAAGTCGGCCGCGGCGCTGGACCGCGTGTTCCGGGCCGCGCAGAAGCTCAACGCGCTGGGCGACGCCGCCATCGAGGCCGCCGAAAAAAACTGACAAGCCGGCCTGAGCGCCGGCTGCAGTTTCGGATCGCGTGGCGGCTTGGCTACGCGCATCCTGACCAGTTGCTGGCGGGGATGGATTCCCGCCAGCTGACGGAGATGTACGCGTTTGCCCGTATGGAACCGCTGGACCAGCCCCTGCAGGACATGCTCGCCCAGCTGACCGACGTGCTGGCCCGGGTTCATGGCAACGAGACCAGCCCCAAGGACTTCCTCCTCGTCAGGGAGGCGCCGAGGGCACTGGGAGAAGATGCTGCCCGAGCCCAGCAGATCGCCGAGCTGTTCCAGGCAGCGTCGGCCAGGAATTCAGTGCACTAAGTGCTGGCGTTGCCGGCGCTTGGGGAAAGGCATACTTGGGGCCCCGTTATGTGAGGTCGAGCATGGAAGGTAGCCAGGACTCTCAAGCAGCCGATACTTCGGCGCCTGTTGACGTGCAGCAGGAGATCGCTCGCATCGGTAGCAGCTTCCTGCCCGAGGCGATCAAGACAGCCGGGCATCTGTCATTGGTGGCAGGTGTTGCAGTGGGCGGGTACGCCATGTATCACCCATCAATCTCATTGTTCGTTCTCGCGGCAACGACGCTTCTGTCTGCACCGTTTCTCTATGGCTTCGCCGACATTGTCCTGAGCCTGCGCAGGCTTTGTATTAAGCCCTGAACAATCCGAGACCGGCTTTTGAGGGCTGCCTTCTGGCGGCCCTTTTTATTTGGAGCAATTCATGACCTCGACGGCCGCGACCATCGATGTACAACTGCGCGCGAGCACTGCCGCTTACCGTGCCGAGATGGTCAACTCTGCGCGTACTACCACGCAGCAGCTTGGCCTGATCCGTAAGGAGGCCTCACACACAGCGGTTTCCATTGCGAACCTCAACAAGGCGGCGGTTGGATTCGTAGGCTTCGAAGCGGTCAAGAGTGGCGTGTTGGCACTCTTGGATGCGCAGAAGTCGATCCAGCAAATCCACTACGGCCTCATGGGTGCTACGGGGTCGGCCCAGGCCGCAGACAAGGCCTACGGCTTCGTCGCGCAGACCGCGAAGGACCTTGGCCTGAACCTGGAGGAGGCTGGCAAGAGCTTCACCAGCATGTCGGCGGCCGCCACCGCGAACGGCATAGCCATGAAGGATCAGCAGGAGCTGTTCCGGCAGCTGTCCCGTTCGGCGACCGTGATGCACCTCACCAGCGAGCAAATGGGGCGAGCCACCACGGCGCTAGGGCAGTCCTTCAGCAAGGGCAAGTTCCAGGCCGAGGAACTCCGGCAGCAACTTGGCGAAGCAATCCCTGGCATTGTGCCTCGCTTCATGCAGGCGGTTGCCAAGATGAACGAAGGAACGGCTCTTGCTGGTAAGTCCTTCGACAAACTACTGCAAGACGGTGATCTGAGCGTCCAGAAGTACCTTCCAGCGATGATCAAGGCGCTGGAGGCGTCCGGAACAGGAGCGGAGGAAGCCGCAAAGGGCCTGAGTGCAGAGCTGAATCGACTGTCCACGGCCTGGTTCAACTTGAAGGTCAAGGCCAGCGGCGGAGTGTTCAGCGATGCTGCCATCTCGTCCGTTCGTTTCATGGCCGAGAACCTGGAGAATGTCGCCGGTGCGGCGACGTTGGCTGCGGGTGTCATTGCTGGCCGTCTCGTTGGCGTCGGTGTCGGGAGGGCATATAGCGCAGTTTCCGCACCGATTTCTGATCGCATGGCTGCATCCAGCCAGGCATCGGATATGGCGAACGTCGCGCGGGAGCGCGTCAGAGAGGCCGCCGCTACGGTCAATCAGGCTCGGGAATCCGTTCGTCTCACGGCGACATGGAAGGCCCAAGCAGCGGCTGCTCAGGATACTGCTCGAGAACAACGGGCCATGGCCGCTGCTGCCTACGAGGCGGCCCAGCGGACGTTGGATCACCAACGGGGTTCCGCTACGCTGTCGGCGAACCTTCGGGCGCAGAAGGACGCAGAAGCTGCAGTTGTTGTCAGCAGGCGTAATCTGGCGCGTGCGCAGGCGGAGTACAACGCAGCATCTCTGTCCGGTGCACGGGCAGATGCAGCCTCTACCGCGGCGAAGGGGCGGCTTATCCTGGCCCAAGAGGCTGCTGCCGTCGCAACCAAGAACCTCACCGCGGCGCGGGGAAGGGAGGCCGCCGCAGCATCGGCGTCATCGCTTGGCGGAATGGCGGCAAACGGATTGCGCAGTGCTGGAAGCGGGCTGCTCGCCCTGGCCGGTGGCCCGTGGGGAGCCGCAGCGATTGCCATTGGTGGTGTGGGCATCGCATACATGGACATGGTGCGCAAATCCCAACAAGCGAGAGAGGAGTACGCACAGCAGGTCAAGTCTCTAGGTCTTCTGGCCTACCAGATTTCGGATGTTACGGAGAGATTTCAAAAGTTCGGTAGTGAGATCTCTCTTAAGGATTTCATCGGACAATGGAATGAGGCTGCGCAGAAGATCAAGCAGTCGGAGGAACGTGCGAGGGCGCTTGAGGCCGCTGTCCGCAACTATCAGGCGCTGGTGGATCAAGGGAGAACGTCCACGCGCGAGGGCTCGGGGCTCACGATTGTTGGTGACATGGAACGCCTCGCTGACGCGAAGGCGGATCTGAAAAAGTTCCAAGAGGAGGTCGCCCCGACTCAAGCCAAGTTCGAGGAAATGTCGACGGTTCTTCGATCACGCCTGACACCTGAGCTGTTCGATGCTGCAAAGGCAGCGGCAGCCCTTGGTAATGAGAAGCTGGAGGAGTTTCTGGCAGCGCTGCCTGAGGCGGCCAGGCGTGCAGTAGACGCAGGGAACGCGATCCAAGGAATGCTTTCTGGCTTGCGAACCGATAGTTGGAAAGATCAGGTCGAGTGGATCAAGAAATCCAAAGGCGAGTACGCGGCATGGATGGCCGAGCAAGGCAAGGTCATCAACGACAATGGAGGTGTCCAGGCTCTGACACCACAGGAGCGGGCATCTTTCAACGCTGAAGCCGCCCGGAAGAAGGCGCACTTTGAGCGTATGAAGCAGCTCGAGGATGAAAAAAAGTCCAACGCTGCGGCTACCCGCTCAGGAATCGCCAACGGCAAGGCCCAGGAGAGCCAGTACGCGTCGATCACAGATCGGATCAAGCGACAGATTGCCCTCGACAAGGAGCAGATGGGCCTGACCGACGACATGACGGCGGCGCAGAAGCTCCAGGTGGTCATCACAAACGAGCTGGCCTCGGCCAAGAGCAAGCTGAGCGAGGAGGAGCAGAAGCGCGTCAAGGCGTTGCTTGAAGAGGCGGTGGCTCAGGGCAAGGCTCTGGCGGCGCAGGAGTCCGCGAAGAAGGCAGCGCAGGACATGCTGCGGCTCCGGAAGGAGCTGAGCGAAGCCGCCGTTACCCAGCAACAGGGCAACGCAATCGACCTGGCCGGCATCGGCACTGGCAGCGAGCAGATGGAACGCTTGCGCCGCCAGCTGCAGCTCAAGGAAGACTACGACCGCCGCCTGTCCGCCCTCAACGACCGCAACGCCAGTGCCAACAACGGCAACGGCTACACCAGCAAGCAGTACGCGCAGCAGCTGGACGAGCTGGACAAGTACCACAAGGAGGCACTGGGGCGGGAGGCGCAGTACCAGGCGGAGCGCCAGAGTTCGATCACCAACTGGTCGCTGGGCGCATATCGAGCCTTTGAGGACTATCGCTCTCAGGCGGCCAATGCGGCAGAGCTGAGCAATCAGGCGTTCACCAACGCATTCCAGGGAATGGAAGACGCGCTGGTGAACTTCGCCATGACCGGGAAGCTGAGCTTCAGCCAGCTGGCCAACTCGATCATCGCCGACCTGGCCCGGATCGCAGCCAAGCAGGCAACGTCCGCGCTGTTCAATGCAGCCTTCAACGCCTTCGCCGGCCCGGTTGGCGCCGTGCAGCGAGAGAAGATCGTTCCAGGCTTCGATGGCGGCGGCTATACCGGCCACGGCGGGCGACTGGAGCCAGCCGGCATAGTCCACAAGGGCGAAGGTGTGCTCAGCCAGGATGACATGCGCGCGCTGGGCGGGCCTTCGGCCTTCCACGCACTGCGTGCCTCGCTGCGGCGCGGCTACGACGCAGGCGGCATCGGTGGTCAGGTGCCTACGCGCGTCGCGGTGAGCAGGCGTGCCAGCGGGCAGAGCGAACCGCTGGTTGAGATCCACAACTACAGCGGAAGCCCGGTCAAGCAGCGCGAGGAGTCGCGGACCATGCCCGATGGCTCGGAGATCCGGAAGCTGATCGTTCAGATTGGCGCTGAGGAGCTGGATGGTGGTTCGTGGGGCAGGGTTGGTCAGGCCCGCTACGGGTGGCAGGACAGCGGCAGGTAATCGGGTGGGCGCAGGAACCGCTGCGCCCACCTATTTGAAAGAGAAGAGGCAAAGAGCAATGGAGACCTTCCCGAGCTATGCCGAGATCCGATTCGCGGACTACGGCGAAGAGTTCGACCCTGCGGTGGAGCGTACCGAGATGGAGCGGGGCGTGCCGCGGCAGCGACTGCTGAATACCCATGTCATCCAGACAATCGAGGCGTCGGTGCAGTTCCGCTCGGCGCAGGCAGTGGCCGATTTCGAGGCATGGTACTTCGACAACCTCAAGCGCATTGGCTGGTTCAACATGGAGCACCCCCGCACCGGTCGGATCATTCGCGCCCGTTTCCAGGGCGGGAAGATCGGCAAGCTGCAGCCGCTCAACACTCAGTTTCGATTCGCCAAGCGCGATCTGGTTTTGGAGTACATGCGATGAGCACATTCACCGAGCGCCGGCAGCGTACCGACGACACCAGCGGGATCCTGCTCCTGCTGGAACTGAGCGCCCCGTCCTTCGTTGAGGTGCTGCGCATCGTCAACGACACGGCCGACTGGGTGAGCCAGGGCAAGATCTACACGGGCTTCCCCTTCGGCTTCAAGCTGCCCGACGACATGGGCGGGCAGGCGCCGCGCGCCCAGCTGGTGCTGGACAACGTGGGCCGCTCGATTACCGAGGACCTGGAGCGGATGCAGCCTGGCGAGCTGGTCACCGCCCGGCTGATGATTACCGACCGGGCCGACCCCAACGTGATCGAGGCTAGCTACGACCTGCCGATGACGCAGGTTGTGGTCAACAGCCGCACCGCGTCGGCCCAGCTGGGCGTGGACTTCCTGACCCGCCAGCAAGCGGTCACGCTGCGCGCCAACCCGTTCACCCTGCCGGGCATCTTCTGATGCGCCCGGCAGAGGTGGAACGGTTCGTCGGCATTCCCTACGACGGCGATCACTTCGATTGCGCCGACCTGGTGGTGCTGGTGCAGCAGCAGCTGTTCGGCCGGGCCATCACGCTGCCAGGGCGCCGCCCCCGCGGGCTGCAGGGCTCGGCCGAGCTGGGCGCGCTGTCGCGGCCCTATGCGCATCGGCGGGACGGACCGCCGGAAGATGGCGACCTTGTTCTGATGATCGATCAGGGACACCGAAACCCCGGCCATGCCGGGGTTTTCTTCTTTCTGGCCCATGAGGGCTGGGTTCTCCACAGCAACGAGTGCAACGGCTGCAGCGTGCTGCACCGGGTGCGCGATCTGCCCGGCTTCGGGCTGCGAATCGAGGGTTACTACGCATGGGCCTGATGCAAGCGCCAACCGATGCCGGCCGACTGATCATCACCCCGCATCCGGTGATGCTGGACGGCCAGCAGAACCTGCAGGCCGACCTGCGCCCGGGGGAGAGCCTGTATGGGTTCCTCGCGCGCCATGTGCACGGGCTGGACGGACAGGCATGGGTGGTCACCATCGGCGGCCGGCCGGTGGAACGCCACCTGTGGTGCAACGTGTACCCGAAGCACGGCCAGGTGATCGAGGTCCGCGCCGTGGTAGGCAAGAGCGCTATCCGCCTCGTAGCGATGATCGCGCTTACCTACTTCACTTTGGGTGGCGCGTCCATCGCGGGCTTCAGCATCGGCACATCCACGGCGCTGGGCACGACCATCGCCCGAATCGCGGTTTACGTCGCCGGCAGCTTGCTCATCAACAAAGTGCTGGGGCCTAAGTTGCCCAGTGCCGCAGCGACGGCGCCGGCGGATACGGCGTTCTCGATCTCGGCGCCCCGGAATCGCGCCCGCGCCTATGAGCCTCTGTCACTGCTGTTCGGCAGCGTGCGCATCGCCCCCGACGTGGCTAGCAAGCCGTACATGCACTACGAGGGCGACGAGCAGTACCTGTCGCTGGTGCTTACGCCGGGTGTGAATGTGGGGCGTGTCGAAGCGCTCTACAACGGCGACGCGCTGCTGAGCACCTACGAGGGTGTGCAGGTCTGGCACAACGGCTTCCCGGGCATGCCCAGCCAGGCCATTCCGCTCTACAGCAATTCCGCAAGCGTCGACGGCGGCACGATCCTGGACACCAGCAGCGATCCGAAGCACACCCCGAGCAAGTGGATTCAGCGCACCAGCGCGCCCGGTGCCATCCGCCTGCAGGTGAACATGGACTTCCGCATCTTCGACGCCGATTCGAAGGGGCGCGAGTACGAGAATCGGGAGCAGATCCAGATCCAGTACCGCGCCGTGGGGGAGAGCGCTTGGCGCCCGTTCGGCACCTATTCGGTGTCCGGCCGCACGCAGAAGTCGCGCCGGGCCACCTACGGGCTGGACGTGGCGCCGGGCCAGTACGAAGTGCAGGTGCGCACCACCGGCCAGAACACCGACGGGAACAACGCGCAGGCCAGCTTCACCTGGACCAACCTGGTGAGCGTGATGGCCGACACCGCCAGCTATGACGGCATCCCGCGCATTGGTATCCGGATGAAGGCTTCCGGCCAGCTCAACGGCAGCCCCGACGAGCTGCGCTGTGTGGCGCATTCCCTGCCGATCCTGGTGTGGAAGGGCGACGCCATCGGCTGGGTCACGGAGGAAAGCAGCAACCCCGGTGCGCAGATCCTGGCCTATGCCCGCGGCATCAAGTCGCCGGCCGGCGTGCGGATCGGCGGCATGGGGCTACCCGACAGCCAGATCGACGTGGAAGCCCTTAAGGCCTTCATGCTGCACTGCGCGGCCAATGGTTTCACCTACGACTACCTGGTGACCGACAAGCGCAACCATCAGGCGGTGATGGATGCGATTGCGCTGGCCGGCTTCGGCCAGATCGCCTGGCCCAAGGGTCGGCTGGCGGTGGTGTGGGCCGCCGATGAGCAGCCGCTCTCGGGCGTGGTCAACATGGCCACCATCAAGAAGGGCCAGTTCCAGGTCGAGTACACCCTGGCCAACGGTGCCGACGGCATCGAGTACAGCTACCTGGACCGGGCCACTTGGGAGGCCCGGACCCTTCGCGTTCCCGCGCCGGGCGTGTCTACCATGCTCAACCCGGCGCAGGTGACCGGTGAGGGCGTCACCAGCGAGGCGCACGCGGCCACCCTGGCGCGCTGGCATCTGGCGCAGAGCCTTTACCAGTACAAGTCGATCAGCTACAGCACCAACATTGAGCATCTGGCCTATGGCCGCATGTCGGTGCTGGCGCTGCAGCACGACCTGACGCAGTGGGGCTTCGGTGGCCAGGTGCTGTCGGCCACGATGGGGCCGGGCAGGGCGGTCACGCTGCAGCTGGACGTGCAGGTGCCTGGGCGCGCGCAGGCAAGCGCCTACATCGGTCTGCGGATCCCGGGCGAGCGGGTGTACCGCGTGTTGCGGGTGCGCCCGTTCACCGGTGAGAGCGATCAGCTGGTGCTGGCCGATCCGTGGCCGACCGATGCGGCGCTGCCCGGCGACAGCGAGGGCAATCCAGCCTGGGACACCATCTGGATTTACGACTTCAAGCAGACGCCGGGCTACCGGGTCCGCGTGGTGGCGATCCAGCCGGAGAACGACCTTAAGGGCGCTTCGGTCGACGTGGTGGCCGAGGGGCCGGAATACTGGCATTACGTCAAGACGGGCGAGTACATCCCGCCCGACAGCGGCTCGCAGCTCGGCACGCGGCCGGTGGCCAGCAATCTGCGCATCACCGAGCGCCAGGTGGTGCAGGGCGACACGGTGTTCTCCGAGCTGCAGGCGTCCTTCGATATCTCCGGGCCGGTGGGCGAAATTCGGGTGCTGTCGGACCTGGACCAGAATGCGGAGCTGGAACAGGTCGCGTCGACCACGACGCGCACAGCCAGCTGGCGCATTCCGCGCGCCGGCGTCTACCCGATCACGGTTCGCCCCTACAGCCCGGACGGCCAGGCCGGCGTGGCGGTGACGGTGACCTATGCCACCCAAGGCGCCGACGTGCCGCCGGTGCTGGTGGACCTGTTCGACGTGGAGGAACGCAGCGGCGGCGTGCGCCTCTACACCTGGGGCTGGCTGGGTAGCACCACCCGCTCGCCGGACTTTGCCGGCGTCGAGATCCGGTACATGCCGGGGAAGGTGGCAGCGCCGGACTGGCACGCGATGACGCCGGTGGGCGAGACGGGCTACCACACCGCGCCATTCGAGAACGTCATTCCGGAATCGGGCGACTGGACCTTCGCCTGCCGCAGCGTGAATACCTCGGGCGAGCTGTCCACGGAAAGCCGGGTGGTCATGAAGACCCTTGGCCAGAACCTGGGCGAGGTGCTCGATACGACGGTCCAGCAGATGATCGACCAGCAGCGGCAGATCGACCAGGAGAAGGTCGACCGCTTCAACGAGGATGCGCGCGTGTCGCAGCAGGCCGCGGCCGACGCAACGGCCAAGGCCAATGCGGCGCGGGATGCGGCGATTGCCCATGCCGATGCCATCGCTGCCATCGTGTCGGATATCACCGAGGCCGACGACTGGGTGGCGCCCAAGACGTACCCGGCCGGGGACTTCGTCAAGCACGGCGGCAAGCTCTACCGCGCGCTGCGGGAGAGCACCGGAGCCGAGCCGGGGCTCAGCCCGGAGGACTGGCAGCTGATCGGCAACTTCGCCGGCGTCGGCGAGGCGCTGGCCGCGTCCATCGATATGTCGTTCCAAAACGCGTCCGACCTGGCCGCCGAGGCCGGCCGCATCAATGCGATCCTCGCCCGAATGCCGGCTGGCGACGGCAAGGTGGCCTCGGTCGAGGCAGTCGATGCGGTCAACGCGCGCGTGGAGCAAACCGAGGGCGGCGTGCGCGCGGTCGGGGAGCGGACCACCTCGCTTGAGGCGCAGCTCAGCTACAAGCACGCCGGGGACCGCGACTGGAACGCCGGCGACATGAACGTGCGCGCCGGTGTGCGCACCTGGCAGTCGGTCATGGCCGAAGGTGACCGGGCGGTGGCCAAGCGAGTGGATGCCACCAATGCCGAACTGGGTTCGTTCAAGGCTGGGACCACCAAGTCCATCGAGGTGATCGCCACCAAGCAGGCCGCGCAGGCTGAGCAGATCGAGCATGTCGGGGCCGAGCTGGAGGGAAAGGCATCCGCCGATGCCCTGCGGCAGGTCAGCAGCAGGGTGGAGCAGACCGAGGGAGGGCTGCAGGCCGTCTCTGGCCAGCTGGAGTCGGTGAAGGCCGATCTGGGTGGCAAGGCCAGTGCGCAGGTCGTGCAGGGGATGGAGGCACGCGTGGTCCAGACCGAGCAGGGGCTGCAGTCGGTCCGGGCCCGGGCATACCTGAAGGTGATCGCCGACGCCGGCCAGGGGCCGTTGATTGGCGGCATGGAGATCGACAACGACGGCAACACGGTGGCCACGCGGTTCGTGAGCAGCCAGTTCGAGATCCTGACCCCTAACGCGGCCAGCGGGATCGAGATCCGCGATGGCTATCACCGGGTGTGGAGTGCCAACGCTCAGCGCATCATCGGCGTCGGGTTCGGCAAGCCGGCTGATCGGCTCATGGACTACTTCGGCCCGAACGTCGGTGCAGCCAATGCGTCCAAGCTCAACGCCACGATGTGGATGGACATGGACGGCAACGCGTACTTTGGCGGCGCTCTCCGCGCGGGTGCGATCAACAGCGGCGGCCAGTTCAATCTCAACAACGCCAATTGGGACAGCGCTACCTACCTGAGCGTAATGCACGCGGGGTCACAGGGGCGGCCCAAGGTGGTGTTGCGCTGGGCACGGCTAAGTGCAGAGGCGGTCTCGTTCGGCAATGCCTCGCTGCCCACCCGCACAGGCACGATGCGCCTGCGCCTGTGGCGGGATAGCACGCTGCTGTCGGACCAGAGCATTACCGCCTCCTCGGTCAACGTCTATGAGCCCGACTCGAACCGCACGCTCACAACGCAGACCTGGGAGTGGCCGCAGCTGTCGATCACCGACACGTCCAACGCCACCGGCAACGTGCCGTACCGCATGCAGATCGACTTCACCGGTGGCACCCGCTACGACATTCCCGCGTCTGTGGTCGGAGCCCTGCCAAGTGTTGCGGTGTTGAACATCATCGAAAGCTAAGCGCGCAGCGGCAGCGGGCCCTTCGGGGCTCGCTGCCATGCCCGCGCATCAGGAAAGGGACAAGAGCAATGGCTCAGAAGAAAACCGACCAGACGACACTCAATCCGGATGGTAGTCACGGCGATGACGCGTTCACCGCCTTTGCCATCTTCAACGACAACGCTGATGACGCAGAAGCCAGGCTGCACGCGCTGGAGACCGGTGCCGGTGGGGTGGGGCAGGACGTGGCAGCCTTGCAGTTGGGGCTGCAGCAGGAGAGCCAGGCCCGACAGCAGGCGGATACGGCCGAGGCGCTGGCGCGCCAGCAGGCCGATGCTGCCCTGGATCTGCGGGTTGATGGGCTCCGCGGCCGGATGCTGGGTGACAACGCGCTGATCAACGGCGATTTTGACGTCTGGCAGAGGGGAACATCGTTTACCGCTACGGCGGTATACGGTCCTGATCGCTGGTTCATCCAGCAGGGCGGTGTGACCGGCCAGTCCTTTGCCAAGAACGCCTTGTCTCTTGGCGACGTCAATTTCCCGGCCAGTGAAAGCAACCTTTTCGTCACGCTCACCGGGAACAGCAATGCCAGCGGCGCGCATCAGGTGTTTGAACAACGCGTTGAGGATTGCCGGACCTTCGCAGACGTGCCATCCACGCTGAGCTTCAGGGTGTTCAATCCAGGCGCAGCTGGGCGCAAGATCGCCGTTGAGTTTGCGCAGACCTTCGGGGCAGGTGGCTCGGCAACCGTGCTGGGAATTGCTCCACAGGTGTTCACCTTGGCCGCTGGCCTGAACATCATCACCAAGACCGTTACGCTTCCGTCCATCGCAGGAAAGACGGCAGGTGCAGGTAGTGCAGCGGTGGTCGCCATCTGGACCACGGCGGGCTCGGATTTCAGTGCGCGCACCGCCGGGCTGGGCTTGCAGACAGGCTCTCTGTACTTCGGAAAAATGAAGTGGGAAGCCGGGGCGGTGGCAACGCCCTTTGCGCGGCGGCCGCCAGGGGCAGAGTTGCTGCTTTGCTACCGGTATGGGGAGCCCATCGGCCTCATCGCCGATTCGCAGGGCGCCAACTACACGCCGTATTCCTACAAGGTGCCGAAGCGCGTTGTTCCGACATTGACCGTGCTCGGCAGTTCGATCGCACCGGCGGTATTGAACGCGCGGGGCTCCACAACCTGGTTCAGCATGGACGGGCGCGCGCCCACCTCTGTGGCCAGTTACTGCTTTGCCGACGCGGAGCTTTGATCATGTACCAACTGACTGCAGACCCCTCCGTCGTCTACTGTCCCGAGCGCCAGTCGTGGATCTCCGAGGGCACCTGGTTGTGGGACCAGTACCAGCTCTGGCTGAAAGAGGGCAACACGCCGGCGCCCATCGGGCCGAGCTATGCGCTCCACTCGCCCGAGCACTTCCGCGCGATCCGCGACCAGGCGTTTACGTGGATGCGCGGCGCGGCCGTGGCCCGCGGCTATGACAGCATCGAATCGTGCGCCAGCTACTACAACAGCGGCGTGAGCCGGTATCGCCTCGAGGCGCGGGCGATGGTGGCCTGGCGCGATGCCGTGAACCAGCAACTGGAGCAGCTGGTGCTGGCGCCGCCGACGGGCATCGAGACCTGGGACCAGGTGCGAGCGCTGCTGCCCCAGCCGGAGGCCTTCGCCTGGCCCGAGAGGGCCGAGCTGCCGCTGGAGACCGGGAGCCCTGCCGTAGTTCTCTAAGCCACCTGTTGCAGCAGGTCCTCTCGGTTGTTCCGCGGCGTGTTCAATGCGCAGCTGAAGTGGTACTCCACCGTGGCCGGCGGCTTGCTGGCCGCCATCCACTCATCGATCTGGCCGATCTGCAGCCACACAGGCATGCGGTCGTGGACGTCGGCCGAAACGCTGCTGCTGTCCCCCTCACCTGGAGAAGTGACCCTATGGGCGCCTCATTTCGACTGGAGTAATCTACTCCCGGACAGTCAGGCCTCGGAACAAGTAGGAAGACTGGCCTCGCTTGAGGCGTATGCGCCAACTACCTATCAATGCCGCGAAGCTAAAGGTTATGAGTGACATATGGAAGAACGTCCAGTCCCCATGAACTCTCTTGCCCTGACTCTCGATACCATTTCCAGTGGCACTCCATGCGCCATTCCCAAGAGTTGGCTGCAGGGGCGTACGGCCTATGGAGGTCTTTCCGCAGCGATGGCATTGCAGCTGGCGATGAAAGAGCACTCGACGGACTTGCCCCCGTTGCGAACAGCTCAGATATCGTTCATCGGCCCGGTCACGGAGTCAGTCTGTTTCCGGACGGAGGTGCTGCGCCGAGGAAAGTCGGTAACTCAAATCGGTGTTGATGGGCATGTGGCGGATGCATTAGCCGTGAGGGCGTCCTTCTGCTTTGCTGCGGAACGTCAAAGTGCCATCCATCACATGCGCGCTCAGCGCCCAGACGTAGGCCCGCCGTCGGACTACGACAAATCTATCGCTTGGGCGAACCCGCCTGGATTCTTTCAAAACTTCGATGTTCGATTCGTTGGAGAATCGCTCCCCGATTCATCGTCCACCGTCCCTGAACTTCTGGCCTGGGTGCGGCTTCGTGATGCCGATGGCATAAGAGCAGAGGTCGCCCTCATGGCGACGGGGGATTCTTTGCCGCCGGCAGCGATGGCAATGTTTGCCGGCCCAACCCCAATAAGTTCGATGAACTGGACAATCGACTTGGTTGGCCCTGCAGGAACGCCGGGATGGCTCTTGCTTCGATCACGCAGCCTAGCTGCTTCGAATGGATATTCATTCCAACTAATGGAGATCTGGGACGTTCACGGCAATTTGGTCATGTTGAGCACGCAGACCGTTGCAGTCTTTGGCTGAACCCTTTGCAGTCGCTGCTTAAGCAGCGCTTCAAGCAGCGCGGTGGCGGCGCACGTGCAGTGGACAGAGGGTAGGGCTCTGGCCATAGTCAAAGCTGGCCAGTAGACGTGCCCAGTAAGCATCCTCAACGTACTGATCAGCCGTGATAGCCCCGCCAGCCGTGCCCGGGGCGTGCAGGAACCGGGGAAACTGTGACAACGATCCGGCGGCCTCAACATGACGCTTACGCCGCCAGGTCTACGTTCGGGGTCCCCAGATGAGCCCGGAGTAGGTCATGCCCAACAGGGCGGTGGTGTTTGTCAGCGAGGCCCATGGCGGGCTGAGTCAGGCTCGCCTGTCAACGATCATGGCCGATGCCGAGCGCTTCAACCGCAATGCAGGGGTAACTGGCATTACGCTGTTCGACGGGCGGCGTTTCCTTTCCTATATGGAGGGGCCGCCAGATGGCCTTGATGTCGCATTCTCCAGAGCGGTCGGGGCAACGAGCCATTCGGGATTGATCGAGATTGCGCGTGGGCGGGTAGGGCAGCGACGCCTGCCGTACTGGCCAATGCGATCGCTTCCGGTGCAGCCCGATGAGCTTAAGGCGTTGGCCTTGGCGGACTGGACCAGCTTCACGCAGCGTGGAGGCAGGGATGGGACACCCCTGACGGCTATGGATCTCCTTGTGGCATACGTAGAGCCCTACGCGATCGCAGCGTAGGGAAGTGCTAAGCCCGGCTGCGCTGCTTGGCTGCGGCTTGTTCGGCGCACCTAGAGTGCGGCCTTGCAGGAAACGGTGTCAGCGCCTGTTGGCAGATTCATGCTCGATCTGTTCGCTCAGCAGCGCCAATGCTTGCTGGAAGGCAGCACTGAAGATCGCACTGCCGTTGCCGGCATGCACGTCAGCAATTCCTGGTAGCAGCGCGCTCCAACTTCCATGCAGGTTCGTCGGATCAGGGTGGGTGATGATCAACGCTCTGAGGCCGTACTCAAGGGCCTTGATGTAGCCTCTCTGGGCCTCGAGATCAGTCTCGCAGGCTTCTAAGCGATCGAGAATTGCAGCAGTTGTGATCGTCATGATTTTCGAAGGCGGCCACCTATGGGGCGTTGAGAATAGTCTGCGCGTGCCTCTACCCGTGTAAATCGCGCGTCGCGCCTGCACCGATTCCGAACGATTCAGGCTGGTCGCCGCCGCGTTCGCAGGATCTGCGACTGCCGGCTGTATTCTCGCGACCATGCTGCTTCCCCAAGACTTTTACTGGACGACGCTGTCAGCCAGCCGGACAAACGACCCCTTGACCGTGATCGCCTCCCACGGGGTGTGGGTAGTGGCCATGGCCCAGCGCGTGAACGACGGCATCTGGATAGCCTCGCTTGACCGGCATCGGCACGGGCCTGGCGGTCCGTTCCGGTGTTGCACAAACTATGAGCAGGGCCGAGCTGGTGCCGAACTGTGGGTGGTCAGGCATGAAGAGCGATTGCGGGAGGACGTAGCAAAGATCCTTGCGTGGCAGGATCGGGTCCGGGGGAACTGGCTGGCCAAGACCGACCTGGACCCGCCTTTTGGCTGGATGGGATAAGCCCCGGCAAGGCCACGAGAGGTCGCGGAAATCCGTTCCGCAAAATTCCCATACCCCTTGCGGCGCAATGCTGTTGAGGTTCAGTTTTGCACACTGAAGCGGAACGAATTCCAGTGTAGCTAGTTGAAAGATGCGGTGGCGCCGAGCCAGCAGCTGCTCCCATGCTTCGATCATTACCCATTCTTCCCGCAGCTTCAGGAGATCGGTGCGAACCAGTTCAGACTGACGCTGTGGACGAACACGCCCGCGCGCCTGCAGGGCTGGGCCTACGTGTTCGATCGCCCTCCAACGAGGATGCGCAGTATCTCGCATTGTGGGATGCGAACGGCCATCTGACGTATGCGCTGGGCTCCAAGCCCATGCGGATCATCGGTGTGGGCGGCGTCTTTCCCAATGGCGGTATGGAAGAGGACAGGTTTCCTGACTTCACGGGCAAGACGGTCGCCGGAGTGATCTGCGCGCCGGCCACCAGCACGTTCCAGAACAGTTTCACCGTGATGGGAATCGGAAACGGGCAGGGCATCAGTGGGAAACACGGCCTGTTCGGCAACGCCATCACCATTCCGAAGATAGGAACCGGCGGCTCGCCCAACCAGGCCGTGGTCGGGATCGTGATGGCGGTCGACGTAACGAATTACTGATCTGCCGCGACCATGTGACCTGCATATCAGAAGGCCACATGAGGCAGCGCGCTACTACGCATACATCAGCACCGGGCACTGGAACCGACCGCCAATCCGCAAGTAACACTTCGCCGCCTCAAAGGGCAGCGAAGTGAGGGTCACTTGCAGAGAACTCTTTCGAAATTGCCGGCTAAGGAGCCTGCGTTTCTCAACAACGCCACTTGAGTCGAAGGTTATTTGGAGCCTACGGTTACTTTCCCGCAGTTGCCAAAGCAGCCGCCGGGAAGGTTTGCGCCACCGCCACCACCGCCACCACCGCCACCGCCACCGCCACCGCCACCGCCACCGCCACCGCCCGCACCTGGGGATGACGTTTGACGTGTCGACTGTCCTCCCAAGTAGCTATTGCTGTCGGTCATCGTGTAGGTGACGCATGACGTTCCGTTGCAGACAACGATTTTGTCGTTGGGCTTGACCACAATCTGAGTCCAGACCGCCATAGTATGCCGAACGTCCCAAGCCCACGCATCGAGGAAAGCCTGTGTTCCGGGGCCTGGCATTGGGCTTTCCAAGCGGCATGCTGAGCAGGGTAGTGGACCATAAGTTTGCCCCCCTTCAGTTGCCTTCGCGTAGAAGACCCAGCCACAGACCGCCACCAGCGCGATGGAAAGCACTGCATTGGTGCTACGAGACATCAGAAATCCTTTCTGGTTATTGGCAGCAGTTCCTGTAAATTTCATCCGCACGTCTGATAGCCGCCTGCTGCTGGGCGGGGCTCAGTTCCTCACTGTACATATCGAGCAATTTTTCCGAGAACGCTGACGGCATCGCCTTTCTCGCCGCTAGATAGTAGGCGTAGGCCTCGGTGGGATTTTTTTCAACAATGATTCCGCTTGTGTTTGCGCGGCCTAGTGCCACCAGAGCATCTACGCTACCCTGACTCGCCGCAGTGTTTAGGAATGACGCAGCATCCTTCTTCCATTCAACTACGGCTTCAGGGTTTCGTATGGCAGCGTCTGATCCGCCGAATGCTGACTGGGTGTCGGTGGCATAAAGCAGCATTGCTTCCACGGAACCCTGCTGTGCTGCTTTGAGTAGCCATTTGCCGGGTACGTTCAGCGCTGAGTCTTTCAGCAGCGAGGAGCACTCTTTTAACCTTTGATCTGATGATTCTAGTGAGCTCATTTGATCCGATTTGGCCAAAAGGAGAGCGGCCGACTGAATTTCGTCGGGCGATCCTGCGTTTCGACAGTCCAAGGTGGCTAGATATATCTCGAAGGTTGCCGTGCTGTCGCCAGCGTCCGATGCACCTATACGAGAGAGGATGAAGTCTCTTGCATTGCCACTGGGGCGAAATGCGCCGCTACGGGATATGGCAAATGCTTTCGGGCCCAACGGCTGGACGACCTTCGCGTCAACCTTTCGCTGGGATATAAGAGATGTGTAGGGCTTCTGTCCGTCGCCGTGCAGAATCGCCGACCGTGTACCTTCGGTCTCGACTTGTTCGGCGCTAGCGTGGCGCTTTGAACTCCCAAGAGTGAGCGCGATAACGCCCGCGGTAGCTGCAAGTACCACAAGAGCTGCGATTAAGGTCTTTTTCAATTTCTTTCCGCCGAAGCCAAGCCGTGCCGATTGCTAATTGAAAGCTGACAATTGAGTGAGGATTTGTCAATCAGTCGATTCTTCGTTGCGTGTAGGGAATTTCCTACTCAATGCAGCATGCGACTCTGGAACCTCGCGATCTGAAGCTGCAGGCAGCTCAACCCGGGGCGCGTGAGCAGCGCCGCGCCGGCACCCATCCCCAACGATTCAGGCAGGTCGCTGCCGCGTTCGCAGAATCTGCGACGGGCGGTCGTATCCTCCCGGCCATGCTTCCCTCCCAGGGCTACCAAGGTTTCCGCGTCGCCCCGATCCCCTCTGGCTGGGTCCAGATTGGGGAGAGCTGGGTGCTGTGGTGGAGCGGTCGACAGATCGCCAACATCAGACGCGGTAAGGATGGCGCTGTGCGCGTGCGCTTGGATGCCCGGAAGATGGGGCAGGTCAAGGAAATACCAGCCGCCAGCATCGTCCAGGGTAAGCGCTACGCCGAGCGCTGGTGCGCAGCCAGGCTCTACCCGGAGATGCGCTTACGCGCGGCCGTGGCCCGACTGCTGGACACCACGCCGGCCGAGCCACTCGCACCGCTGCCCGGCCTGCCTCCGACCGAAGAGCAGCAGCAACAGGCCCGGCGCCTGGCCGAGGCCGGGACGGTGGAATTGGCGCGAATCAAGGAGGCGCTGGAGCCGCGCCGACCGCTGAAGGAGCCCAAGCCCAGGGCGAAGGATCCGATGAAGATGTGGGTGGGGGCAGGGCGCGCCGAGCTACGCCGCGGCTATTTGCCGGTAGGTGGTAGCCGCTTGTAGTGGCATGCAGCTAAAGGCTATGAATAGCGGAAATGGGGCTCGTTACGGCCTGCGGCGGCAAAGGCCAGGTGGATTGCCGCTGGCCGGCAGCTACCATCCCGCACAGGCGGGCACAAGCTCGAACGGACGGCTTGCCCAGCCCGGCTAAGGGCAAGACGCCGACGGCGAAAGCGCTGCATCTCCGTCCTCTTTTACGCCAGTGACCTCAAATGCATTGCCGCACAGGGTATTCGAGTCCTAAATTCTCGTGCGCGACAGTGGCAGTATTCTTGGTTAGGCTGATCGCCCCAGCCGTTGTAAACGGGTGTGACTATGAACGAACACGATAGCCCGGTTCCCTTTGAGCTCAGGGCGATAAATGCGGACGTAGTAGGCGAACTGCTGGGCTTGACCCGAAGATCCGTGCTGGAGTCGGTCGCGTGCCGTCCCGACTTCCCTGTCAGGCTGTCGATGCGGCCAGCCACGTGGGTGGCCGGGGAAGTGCTGAGATGGCGAGATAGCCACCGTCCCGGGACACTAGCCCGCAGACGGAGAAGCTCGGCGCGGCAGCCCTCCGGCGACGGACAGTAGTAAGACCTAGTCGAAGCTGGGCTCCACTGCTGTCTCTGCCACGAAAGCTAGAGATCGGTCGCATGAGTTCGATGCGATAATATCGCTTTGCTCCAGGCCGTATGGCGGCGAGCTGGCCGACATTAGAACCTCAGCTTGGCGACAGCGTCGGCATCGCCTTCCGCGTTCAGGTGCGCGTAGTACTTCTCAGTAGTCGCGTAATCCGCGTGACCGGCAAGGATCTGTACGCGGCGTAGAGGTACACCTGCAATGACCATGTGCGCGCAGAAAGTGTGTCTCAGGCGGTGAAGACTGCCGCCAATGCCCGCGGCTTTAGCATCAGAAGAGAACCAGCCGCTGACAGTATCCTTATGGATGCTTACCAATGGGTCGGGTAGATGTCGGAGTGCCCATCGGGCATAACGGTTTAGCGGGACCTCGCGCCACTTTCCCGACTTCGTCCGGCCGTTTTCACTCGCGTCTGGATTGCTTTCAATTAGAAGCCTACCGCGCACCACCGACGACTTCTCGAGGCCCATCAACTCCCCGCGGCGCAGGCCGGTGTGGGCCATGAATAGCCACAGTGGTGCCCGGGTAGGGTTTGCCCGATACAACCGGCGCATCGCCGCTCGATCGTAGAATTTTACCGCCACGCTCCGTACGCCGCGAGGCGCCTTCACGCAGGCTAGGGGGTTTACATCCAGCTCTTTCCATTCGACGCCGCGGTTGAAGGCCGCCTTGAGCCGTCGAATCTCCTTCCCCACTGTTTCCTTTGCAGCCTTGTCATCCAGTAGCCTGGAGCGTTTGTAATGCTCCACCTCGACTGGGCGGATGCCGTCGATCTGTCGATGGCCGAAGCGCGTCATGAAGCGCTTCACCTCGCTCCTTGCTTTGCAGATGGTGGTCGGATGCTCGGCCTCATACCAGGCCAGATACCACTCCAGATAGTCGCGAACCCTGGGCAAGCGCGCCAAGATCCGGACGCCATGGGTCAGTTCTGCTTCCTTTGCGGACCTAATTCTCTCCGCCTCAAGGGCATCGCACTGCCCAATGGACCTGCGAAAGCGGCCGTTGCTCTCAGTCCAGTCGATGTAGGCTCGCGTTCCTCTCCAGTACAGTCGCACCGTCGCCATTCCGGTCACCTTGAGTAGGGCATGCCTTGCGGTCCACATGGTCACCCTAGGAGCGCTCTACCCCAACTGGCGAGCGATCTCAGAAGCGGGCTCGTGGTAATAGATCATCAAAGACTTGAGATCTCGATGTCCGATGATTCGAGCCAACTGCAGGATGTCTAACTTTTTCGAGAGCCTCCAGATGGCCTCGGCACGGCTATCGTGGAAGTGCACCTCTCGATGTCCGGTCGAATCGCGGACTTTTCGCCAGAGTGCATCACGCACGGCAGACTTGAGCTGGAAGACGGACCCGAAGCCAAGGGGAAGCGTTCTCAGAATCTCGCAGGCCCGTCGGCTAAGCGGTACATCCCTCGCGTCGCCGTTCTTGGTTTTGGGTAAGTGAACGTACTGCTCGGACAGATGCACGTTCGGCCAAGTCAGTGACAGGATCTCCCCTGATCGCATGGCTGTCTCCAAGGCGAGCAGGAAAGCCAAGCCCGTCCGCTGGGTGGCCGTCTCCGCTGACAGACCCTTCTCGAGACCGAATGCCGCAATAAGGTCGGCTTCCTCACTTGGAGATACGCGTCGCGCGCGGCCTTTAGGCTGTTGCGGCCACCGAACGTCCGACATTGGGTTCTGCTTGATCCATTTCCATTCCCGACGTGCGGTTTCGAATACGGACCGCATCAGGTTCATTTCGCGAGCGACCGTCCCAGGCTTGACCTGCTTAAGCCTTCCATCTCGCCAAGTGATGATGTCCGAGCTGTCGATTGCCGCAATGCGGCGGTCCAGAAGCGGCAGAGATCTCTCCCAAGAAGCGATGCGCACCGATTCCCACCGTTCGCCCGCTCGCTTGGGCGCCTCTTCCTTGACGTAGCGGCGCATAGCTTCGCGCAGCGACTTATCTGGCAGTTTCCCGCCACGCAGCTCAGCCTCGCGCTCAAGAGCCCACTTCGCGGCTTCTTGCTTTGTGTGCTTAGTAGTGGAGTCGCGAACGCCCGCCACGTACACCTGCACGCGCCACTTGTTCCCTGATCGTTGGATGCTGGCCATGGCCGCATCATATGGGGAATTTTTGGGGAGAGCAGCCGGGCAACTCCGGGCAAATCGTGGTGATCGCGGAAATTCGGATCACCCTAAGTGCCTGATTTCGTGCCGAATCGGGGTGAATCGTGGCGAACACGTTGGCTCCCCAAAACATGCGATGGTGCCCGGAGCCGGAATCGAACCGGCATGGGGTTGCCCCCGGCGGATTTTAAGTCCGATGCGTCTACCAGTTTCGCCATCCGGGCCTGCAGCGCGGCGCCGATTGTAGCCCACCCGCAGCGCGCCGAAGGCGCCGCATGGAATCGGCTACGTGCTTAACTGTTGTCCCTGTTCATGTCATAGTCCCAGCCATCGTTCCCAGGGGGGGAGCCATCCGATGTCGCTACACGCGATTGCCTATGCCAGTGAGGCCCGTGCCGATCTGCAGACAACCGATCTTGATCGCCTGCTGGCTGATGCCACGGCCTTCAACCGTGTGGCTGGCGTCACCGGCGTGCTGATGTTCGACGGCAGCCGCTTCCTGCAATACCTGGAAGGTCCCGAGGATGGCATCGATTCGGTGTTCCAGCGCATCCTCAATGCGCGCAGCCACGGCCAGGTGAAGGTGCTGTGCCGCGCACCGGTGGCGCAGCGGAATTTCCCGCGCTGGTCGATGGGGACGCGGCGGATCGAAGCGGACCTGCTGGCCCCGATCGTCAATGCGGCATGGCCGGGTTTCCTGCTCGGCAGCGGCGGCTTCGATTGCCTGCTGCAGGCCTGGACCGGTGCCGATGGCGAGCTGGAACCGGCCGCGGTCGCGCTGGGCTCCTGAGCCTGCCTTGGCGACGGGGCGCCGGGACCGTTAGGCTGTAGCCTTTCTGGCGCGGGTTTCCCGGAGTGCTACAGCGAATGAGTGGGTGGGCCGAAGCCATGCCGGTGCGCATGCGATTGCATCCGATGCGCGGGACGTGCCGATGAGCGCGCCGATCGCGGCGGCGGCAACGCCGCGTTTCGCGGTGATCGGGCTGGGCTATGTCGGGCTGCCGCTGGCGGTGGCCTTCGGCAGGCACTGGCCGACCCTGGGTTTCGACATCGATGCCGGCCGCATCGCCGAGCTGCGCAGCGGCCAGGACCACACGCTGGAAATGGAAGCCGACGAGCTGGCGGAAGCCCGGCAGCTGCAGTACGGCTGCGATCCGGCTCTTCTTGATGGATGCAACGTCTACATCGTCACCGTGCCGACCCCGATCGATGCCTACGAGCAGCCTGATCTGGAGCCATTGCGCTCTGCCAGCCGGCTGATCGCCCGCCACCTGCGTGCCGGTGACCTGGTGATCTACGAATCCACGGTGTACCCGGGAACCACCGAGGAAGTCTGCGTGCCGCTGCTGGAGCAGGGCTCCGGCCTGCGTTTCAACGAGGACTTCTACTGCGGCTACAGCCCGGAGCGGGTCAGTCCCGGCGACCGCCAGCGGCGCCTGGCCGACATCCGCAAGATCACCTCCGGCTCGACAGCGGAAGTGGCCGCGGTGATCGATGGCCTCTACCAGCGCATCATCGCCGCCGGCACCTTCCCGGCGCCGTCGATGCGCGTGGCCGAAGCGGCCAAGGTGGTCGAGAACATCCAGCGCGACGTCAACATCGCGCTGGTCAACGAGCTGGCGCTGATCTTCGACCGGCTCGGCATCGATACCCAGGATGTGCTGGATGCGGCCGGCAGCAAATGGAATTTCCTGCCGTTCCGGCCGGGCCTGGTCGGTGGCCACTGCATCGGCGTGGACCCGTACTACCTGCTGCACAAGTCCGAGAGCGTCGGCTACCACCCGGACCTGATCCACACCGCGCGGCAGGTCAACAACCGCGTCGGCGAGCATGTGGCGGCGCGGGTGCTGGCGATGCTGGCCGAGCGTGGCCGTACACCGGCGGCCTCCCGCATCCTGGTGCTGGGCGTGACCTTCAAGGAGGACTGCCCGGACCTGCGCAACAGCCGTGCGCTGGAACTGGCGCAGCGCCTGCGCGATGCCGGCGCACGGGTTGAGGTCAGTGATCCCTGGGTGGGCCCGGCAGCCCTGGCGGAGGCGGGGCTGCAGTGGCTGGCCGAACCGGTGCCCGCTGGCTATGACGCGGTGGTGCTGGCCGTGGCGCACGCAAGGTTCAAGGCGATGGACGAAGCCGGTATCCGCGAGCTGCTGGCCCCGGGTGGGCTGGTCTACGACGTGAAATCGGCCTGGCCACGCAACGTGGTCGATGCCCGCTTGTAAGCCTGGCGAGCGGGCGGCGCGGTAGACTCGGGGGCAGTTGCAACCGAGGAAAGCCATGCACCGGTATATCGTCTACCTGCTCGCCATCCTGATGTTCCCGATATGCCTGTGGCTGGCCTTCATATGGCCGGCCTGGTACTGGGGCGTCGGCCTGACCGCCGCGATGGTGGCGCTGGGGACCTGGGACCTGCTGCAGAAGCGCAGCACGCTGCGCCGCAACTATCCGGTGATGGCGCACTTCCGCTACGGCCTGGAATCGATCGGCCCGGAGATCCGCCAGTACTTCGTACAGAGCGATCTGGAAGACGTGCCGTTCTCGCGCCAGCAGCGTGCGCTGATCTACCAGCGTGCCAAGAACGAAATGGACACGGTGCCGTTCGGAACCCTGCGCAGCACCTATGCGGTGGACTACGAGTGGATCAACCATTCGCTGGCGCCCACCGCCATCGCCAAGCACGATTTCCGCGTGCTGATCGGCCCGACCTGCGCCAAGCCCTATTCGGCCAGCGTGTTCAACATTTCGGCGATGAGTTTCGGCTCGTTGTCGGCCAACGCGATCCGCGCCCTGAACGAGGGCGCGCGACGCGGCGGTTTCTACCACGACACCGGCGAAGGCTCGATCTCGCCGTATCACCGCGAGATGGGCGGTGACCTGGTGTGGGAGATCGGCTCGGGCTACTTCGGTTGCCGTGACGAGAAGGGCGGCTTCAGCGAAGAGCGCTTCGTTGCCAATGCCACCCATGACCAGGTCAAGATGATCGAGATCAAGCTGTCGCAGGGCGCCAAGCCCGGTCACGGCGGTGTGCTGCCGGCACCGAAGGTGACGGCCGAGATCTCGGTGACCCGTGGCGTTCCGATGGGTGTGGACTGCGTGTCGCCGTCGCGCCACTCGGCCTTCTCGACGCCGGTCGAACTGCTGCAGTTCGTGGCCCGCCTGCGCGAGCTGTCCGGCGGCAAGCCGGTCGGCTTCAAGCTGGCCATCGGCCACCCGTGGGAATGGTTCGGCATCGCCAAGGCGATGCAGGAAACCGGGCTGCTGCCGGACTTCATCGTGGTCGATGGCGCCGAAGGCGGCACCGGCGCGGCACCGGCCGAATTCGTCGACCACGTCGGCGTGCCGATGCACGAAGCGCTGCTGCTGGTGCACAACACCCTGGTCGGCCTCGACCTGCGCGAGCGCATCCGCATTGGTGCGGCCGGCAAGATCACCAGTGCATTCGACATCGCGCGCACCATCGCGCTGGGCGCCGACTGGTGCAATGCCGGGCGTGGCTTCATGTTCGCGCTGGGCTGCATCCAGTCGTTGAGCTGCCATACCGACAAGTGCCCGACCGGCATCGCCACCCAGGACCCGGCGCGCTGGAAGCACCTGGATGCGCCGGACAAGGCCACCCGTGTGCACAGCTTCCACGAACACACGCTGCACGCGCTGAAGGAGCTGCTGTGCGCCGCCGGCCTGAACGATCCGGCCGAGCTGGGGCCCGAGCACATCCTGCGCCGGGTCTCGCCGGTGGAGATCCGCTCACTGGCCTCGCTGTACCGTTACCTGGAACCGGGTGAGCTGTTGCACAAGGTGCCGGACCATGCCGTGTTCCATGCATTCTGGGCCGATGCGCGCAGCGACTCGTTCCAGCCGCCGCCGAAGATCCAGGCACTGCGCGCCAGCAAGTCGCGATGACAGGTTCGTCGCGTCGCGCCATGCCCAACTGCCCTGCGGGCTGGCATCGTGACGCCGGAATCAACAACCGCCGGGCATGGGCCTGGCGCTACACGGAGGTGGGAGATGCAGTTCAGGACCGGCACCCTGGATGATGTGGCCACGCTGTGGGCCCTGCGCACGCGCTGTGTGCGCGAGACCTGCAGCAGCCATTACGCTGCGGAGGTCATCGCGCCGTGGTCGGCGTCGCCGCCGCCGGCGCAGTACGCGCGCTTGCTCGAGCAGGGCGGTTGCGTGGTGGCCGAGGACGGGGAGGGCGCATTGCTCGGTTTCGGCGTGTTCGACCGCGACGCCAATGAAGTCGATGCGTTGTTCGTCGATCCGGATCGTGGTGGCAGGGGGATCGGCCAGGCCCTGATGCAGCGCCTGCTGGCGATGGCCGACCGCACGCGCGACGTGGTGCTGTCAGCCTCGCTCAATGCCGTGCCGTTCTATCAACGGCAGGGCTTCAGCAGCGTGCGCGAAGAGCTCTATCCGCATCCCAGCGGCGTGGCGCTGGCCTCGGTGACCATGCGCAGGCCGTGGTGAAGGTTGTAGAGCCGTGCCCATGCTCGGCTGCGCCTGGCATCTGCGGAAACTGCCGAGCATCGGCTCGGCTCTACTGAGCCGGCTTCACCGCCCGGCCAACCACGCGATGGCGCCTTCCGCGGCGCGCAGGCCGCTGGCATAGCAGGCAGTCAACAGGTAGCCGCCGGTGGGCGCTTCCCAGTCCAGCATCTCGCCGGCACAGAACACGCCGGGCAGGGCGCGCAGCATCAGGCCTTCATCCAGCGCCTGCAGTCGCACGCCACCGGCGGTGCTGATCACCTCGGCCATCGGCCGTGGGCGCAGCAGTCGCAACGGCAGGCGCTTGAGCGTGGCGGCCACCGCTGGCAGGTCGTTGCCGGCCTCCCTGCCGAGAATCTCGAACACCAGTGCGGCCTTCACTGCATCAAGGCCGGCCTGGCGGCGCAGATGCTCGCCGAAGCTGCGGCCCTTGCGCGCGCGTGACAGGTCGGCCAGCAGGCGTGCTTCGTCGCGGCCCGGCACCAGGTCCAGCCACAGCATGGCGTGGCCATCACGGTTGATGGTCTCGCGCAGGTCGGCAGCCACCGCGTAGACCAGGCTGCCTTCGATGCCGTACTCGCTGGCCACGCATTCGCCCTGCAGGGAGCGCGGTTGTCCGGCCAGGTCGATCCAGTGCGCGACCACCGGTTTCAACGGTGCACCGGCATTGCGCTGGGCGAAGAACGGCGTCCAGTCCACGTCGAAGCCACAGTTCGCCGACTGCAGCGGCGCGATGTCCACGCCGCGCGCCTGCAGCGGCGCGACCCAGCTGCCGTCACTGCCCAGCTGCGGCCAGCTGCCCCCGCCCATCGCCAGCACGGTGGCATCGGCACGGACGTCGATCTGCCCACCTTCGCAGGCGAAGCGCAGGCTGCCGTCGTCGTTCCAGCCGGTCCAGCGATGGTTGGCATGCAGGCGCACGCCCTGCTCCTTCAGCCGGCGCACCCAGCCGCGCAGCAGCGGGGCCGCCTTGCGATCGACCGGGAACACGCGGCCGGAGCTGCCGACGTAGGTGTCCACGCCGAAACCGGCGGCCCAGTCACGCAGCGCCTGTGCGTCGAAACCGTCCAGCCAGCGGCCCACCGCAGCGGCCTGCTCGCGGTAGCGGCTGTCGAACAGCGGCCGCGGATCGGAATGGGTGAGGTTGAGCCCGCCCTTGCCGGCGATCAGGAACTTGCGGCCGGGCGAGCCCTTGGCCTCGTACAGGTCCACTTCCAGCCCGGCGCCACGCAGGCGCTCGGCGGCGAACAGGCCGGCTGGACCGCCGCCGATGACGGCGACCCGGGCGGGCTGGGCGGCATTACGGTTTGACATCGAGCAGCTCGACATCGAACACCAGCGAGGAACCGGCCGGAATCGGGCCGACCCGGCGGTCGCCATAGCCGTAGTCCGGCGGGATCATCAGCGTGCGCTTGCCACCGACCTTCATGCCGGCCACGCCTTCATCCCAGCCGCGGATGACCTGGCCAGCGCCGAGCGCGAAGGTGAACGGCTCGCCGCGGCTGACCGAGCTGTCGAACGTCTTGCCGTGCTTGCTTTCGGTGCGGTTGTCGTAGATCCAGCCGGTGTAGTGCACGGTGACCTTGCTGCCGGAGACGGCTTCGGCACCGGTGCCGGGCACGGTGTCGATGCGCTCGAAGGCGGTCAGGGTGCCACCCGGCGGCGGACCGGACGGCCCGGTCGAGCAGCCGGCGGCGGCGAGGGACAACAGCAGGGGTAGCAGCAGGCGGCGCATCGGGCGTCTCCGGAAGGGCGCAGGGCGAGGGCGGCAAGGGTAGCGCATCGACGCCGGGTATCATGGCGGCATGGCCAAACTCCTGCTCAATCTGCGCAATGTCGGCGACGACGAATATGCCGATGTCTGCACGCTGCTGGACCAGCACGGCATCGCCTGGTACCGCACCGAACCCAGCCCCTGGGGTATCTCCAACGGCGGCTTGTGGCTGCGCGAGGACGCCGACCATGCGCGCGCGAAGGCGCTGATGGCGGAGTACCAGGCCGAACGCGGGCCACGCATCCGTGCCGAGCGCGAGCAGGCGTTGCGCGATGGCACCGCCGAGACCTTCGGCAGCCTGTTGCGGCGGCGACCGTTGTTCGTGGTGCTGGTGCTGCTCGGAATGGCGGCCGCGGCGGCGCTGGTCCTGCTGCCGTTCATGCTGTTGCGGGGGTAGGGTTCGGCAGTTTTCGACCGGCTGTGGATCCACGCCATGCGTGGATGAACGGTAAATCTGGTCCTGGGGCGGTCTGGCGCTAAAATAGCGGGATGATCGCCAATACCGCCGCCTACCATTTCACCGTCATCGATACGCCCCAGGTCCTGTGCGACCAGTTGCTGGCGCGTGCCGGGGCGGCGGAGCTGCGTGGCACCATCCTGGTATCGCCCGAAGGGCTGAACCTGTTCCTGGCCGGTGAGCCGGGGGCCATCGAGGGTTTCTACGCGGCGCTGCACGAGGATGCGCGGTTTGCCGGCATGCGGGTCAAGACCAGCCTCAGCGAGCACCAGCCGTTCGCGCGGCTGAAGGCCAAGGTGAAGGACGAGATCATCAGCTTCCGCCGTGATGACGGGCAGCCGCTGGACTACCCGCGTGCACCGGCGGTCGATCCGGCCACGCTGCAGCGCTGGCTGCGGCAGGGGCATGACGACGCCGGCAAGCCGGTGGTGATGCTCGATACCCGCAACCTGCAGGAAGTGGAGTACGGCACCTTCAAGGATGCGCTGGTGCTGCCCATCCACAAGTTCACCGACCTGCCGGAGGCGCTGGCGCCGCATCGCGAGGCGTTGAAGGACAGCACGGTGGTCAGCTTCTGCACCGGCGGCATCCGCTGCGAGAAGGCGGCGCTGTGGATGGTCAACGATGGCATGGACAACGTGCTGCAGCTCGACGGCGGCATCCTGGGCTACTTCGAGGAGGTGGGGGGCGAGGGCTACGAGGGCCGCTGCTTCGTCTTCGACGAGCGGGTGGCGCTGGATGCCGAACTGAAGCCGATGGTCGACCAGCCGCTGCCCGAGCCACGCCCCAGCGCCTTCTGAGCGCGCCTGCCCGGTGGAGCCGGCCGCTGGCCGGCTGCAAATCGCTCTGCCTGCCGGCCAGCGGCCGACACTACCCAACAGCGGCCGAGCCTGGGCTTGGCGCTGCATTGGCCTGTGGTGCTGAACCCGCCCCGCGGGAATCAGCATCCCGCCATCGTCACTGGCCGCTGCCGCTGGTCGACCCCATGCATGGGTGATCCTGTGACGGAAAACCGCCTGATGATCCCATTGTCGATTCTCGACCTGGCCCCGGTCTGCGAGGGCAGTGATACCACCGCTGCCTTCGCCAACATGCTGGAACTGGCCCAGCACGCCGATGCGCTGGGCTACCGCCGCTACTGGCTGGCCGAACACCACAACATGCCCGGCATCGCCAGTGCGGCCACTGCCGTGCTGATCGGCCACGTCGCTGGCGGTACCCGGCGTATCCGGGTCGGTGCCGGCGGCATCATGCTGCCCAACCACGCACCGCTGCAGGTGGCCGAGCAGTTCGGCACGCTGGCATCGCTGTATCCCGACCGCATCGACCTGGGCTTGGGCCGCGCGCCGGGAACCGACCAGCCGACCGCGCGCGCGCTGCGTCGCTACTTCGACAGCGCCGACCAGTTTCCGCAGGACGTGCGCGAGCTGCTGCACTACTTCGAGCCGGTTCAGCCCGGCCAGGCGGTCCAGGCAGTGCCGGGCGGCGGCCTGCGGGTGCCGACCTGGATTCTCGGCTCGAGCCTGTTCGGGGCGCGGATGGCTGCGTCGATGGGCCTGCCGTATGCGTTCGCCTCGCACTTCGCGCCCGACGTGATGGACGAAGCGCTGGCGGTGTACCGCCGCGAGTTCCGTCCCTCGGCCACGCTCAAGCAGCCGCACGCAATGCTGGCCCTGAACGTCGTCGCCAGTGACAGCGAAGCCGAGTCGCGCCGCCTGTTCACCAGCCAGCAGCAGAGTTTCGTGAACCTGCGGCGCGGCCGTCCCGGCAAGATTCCGGCACCGATCGACGACATCGAGGCCTTCTGGGAGCCGCACGAGAAGCTGGGTGTGGAGCGGGCACTGGCCTGCACCGTGCTGGGCGATCCGCAGCAGGTGGCCGACGGAATCGCGGCGTTCGTCGAACGGCACAGGCCCGACGAACTGATGCTGACCGCCAACCTGTACGACCACCGCGCGCGGCTGCGTTCGTTCGAGCTGGCGATGCATGCCTGGCATGCCCGCCACGCGAACTGAACGATTGCGTCACGGTCCATTGCGGCCGGACCGCGTCTGATGGGGGCTCATATCGATGGAGCCCCCACATGGCCGAGACCCGCGCCGAACACATTGCCCAGCTGGCCGAACTGATCAAGGACGTGGAGGTGGCGATGTTCACCACCACCGGCGTCGATGGCCGCCTCTACAGCCGGCCGCTGGCCACCCAGCAGGTCGCGTTCAACGGTGACCTGTGGTTCGTCATCACCGCCGACAGCCCGAAGGTGGCCGAGATCGCGCTGGATCCGCGCGTCAACGTGGCCTATGCCTCGCCGTCCAGGAACACCTATGTGTCGGTGGCCGGGCGCGCGCGCATCGTCGACGACCGCGCCCGGATCGAGGAGCTGTGGTCACCGGCGATGAAGCTGTTCTTCCCCGGTGGCAGCGATGATCCGAACCTGCGCCTGATCCAGGTGCGTGCTGATTCGGCCGAGTACTGGGATGGCCCGGGTACGTTGCTGGGCAAGGCGTTGAGTTTCGTGCTCTCGGCAGTGCAGGACGAGCCGGCGCCGCTGGCCGACAACGGGTTCATCGACCTGCGCTGACCGCTTCATCCACGCATGGCGTGGATCTACTGGCGACGCGCTGTGTGGATGGGATACGTCCGATGCTGGTAGTGCCGGCCGCTGGCCGGCAAACGGGAAGCGTTGCAGCCGGCCAGCGGCCGGCACTACCGGATTTCAGCTCAGAACCAGCGCTGGAACAGGTCGATCGTGTAACCGACCAGTTGACCCGAGCTGAAACCGAAGAAGGCGATCGCCGCCAGGCCCGCGATCCAGTTGAACAGCATCAGCGCGCCATCGCGTTCCAGCAGCGCCAACGAGAACAGCAGCAGCTGGAACCCGAACAGGAAATTGGTGAAGGGAATCGGCAACGACAGCAGGATGCCCAGCAGCACCAGCAGCAGGCCGCTGAAGGCGTGTGCCGGCAGTGGCGCCAGCAGCTGCGGCAGGCGGGGTTTCAGCATCCGGTCCAGCCGCCGCAGCGGGCGGTCGATCCGGTCCAGGAAGCGGTGCATGGTGGCGCGGCGTGGGCCGCGGCGGGCGATGAAGCCGGGCAGCCACGGCCGGCGCAGGCCGCACAGCATCTGCAGGCCGATCAGGATCACCAGCGGTCCGCTGAGCGCGCCGCCCATGCCCGGAATCGGGATGAACGACGGCAGGATCGCCACGAACAGGAAGACGCCGAATGCACTCTGCTGCAGGTTGCCAAGGATCTGGCCGAGCGGCATGTGCTCGGCCGGGTCGCCGGAGGCGAACATCTCCAGCAGGGTGCGGATGCCTTCGTTGCGGTAGGTCGGGCGCTCGCCGCCCGGACCCTGGCCGGGCTCAGGCGGTGAGCTCATCGGCCTGCTCGTCGGACAGCGTGCGCAGCAGCAGCTTGTCCACCCGCGCCCCATCCAGGTCGACCACTTCGAAGCGCCAGCCAGCCCAGTCGAAGTATTCGCCGGCGTGCGGGATGCGGCCGAAGTAGTGGATGCACATGCCGGCCAACGTGTAGTAGTCGCCGTCCTCGGCGTCGGGCAGGTCGTTGCTGCCGATCAGTTCGCGCAGGTCCTCGATCGGCAGCGAACCATCCACCAGCAGCGAACCGTCCTCTCGGGTCACCACCAGCGCGTCCTCGTCGGCGTTCTCCACCGCCTGCAGGCGGCCGACCACCGCACCCATCAGGTCGCTGATGGTCACCAGGCCCTGGATCTCGCCATATTCGTCCACCACCAGCGCCATCGACTGCTGTTCCTCGCGGAAGATCTCCAGCAGCTTCATCGCGTGGGTTGATTCGGAGACGTACAGCGGTTCGCGCAGGGTCTGGAACAGCGCGTTGTCGCCGCGTGCCATGCGCGTCGCCAGTGATTTCAGTTCCAGCACGCCGACCACGTCCTGGTCGTTGTCGCGGTACACCGGGTAACGCGAGAACTCGTGCTCGGCCATGATCTCCAGGTTGCGTTCCAGGCCGGCCTGGGTATCGAGCCAGGCGATCCGGTTGCGTGGGGTCATCAGGCTGTCGGCAGTGCGGTCGCCCAGGCGCATGACACGGTTCATCATGTCGCGCTCGTGGGCATCGATCACGCCCGCTTCGTGGCTCTCGGCCACCAGCATGCGGATCTCCTCTTCGGTCACCTGGGCGGCCTCGTCCTGGCCCAGGCCCAGCACCTTCAGCACCAGCTGGGTGGTCTTGGACAGCAGCCAGACGAAGGGCAGGGCGAGCTTGGCCAACCAGCTCATCGGCATCGCGACCAGCCCGGCAATCGCTTCCGAGCGGGTCAGTGCCAGGCGCTTGGGTACCAGTTCGCCGAAGATCAGCGTGATGAAGGTGATCAGGCTCACCGCCAGCGCGGTGCCGACGTTGCCGGCGTAGGCGAAGCCCGGCATCAGGCCCTGGATCCAGCCCGCAAAGGCCTCGCCCAGCGCTTCACCACCGAGGTAGCCGGTGAGCACGCCGATCACGGTGATGCCGATCTGCACGGTGGACAGGAAGCTCTCCGGCTTCTCCGACAGCTCCAGCGCCTTGGCGGCCCGCTTGGAGGTGGCGGCCATCTGCTTCAGGCGACTCTTGCGCGAGGTCATGACCGACATCTCGGACATGGCGAAGAAGCCGTTCAGCAGAACAAGCGCGAAGACAATCAGGATCATTTCAAACACGGGCGTCGTCCCCGGTTGGTGGCAGGGAGGGCGGGTGCTTGCGATGGCGGCAGGCGCTCAGGAGCGGGGTCCGGCGCGGCGCTGGGGGATAAGGGTCGTCGTCCATAAGGTGCGCCCGAAGGCGCGCTGGCATCTTAGCAAAGGGGCGTAGCCGGGTGGCAACTGCCTGTTCAGGTTGGGGCCGGCAAGGCGCCAAAAGGGGGCAGGGATACCCGTGATGGTCATCTAGCCGTCATAATTCCGTCTGGTGCCGTCCTTCCCGCGACGGCTGACAGGTTTCTCAATGTTCTCTCTGCAGACCATTTTCGGTTCCGGCAAACAGTTCTACACCCTGCTCGATGAGGCCGCCGTCGCGGCCTCCGACGCCGCCAAGGCGCTGCATTCCATGCTGCGCGAGGCCGACCGCCAGCCCGCGCTGGACGCCTTCAAGCTGGCCCGCCTGCGCGAACGCGCGGCCTCGGACAAGATCAGCCAGGCGCTGGTGGACAGCTTCATGACCCCGATCGAGCGCGAAGACATCGAAGCGCTGGGCTCGGCGCTGTACAAGATTCCCAAGCAGATCGAGAAGTTCGCCGATCGCTACTCGCTGGCCACGACCCACCTGGAGCACATCGACTTCGCGCCGCGCGCGGCGATGCTGGAACAGGCGGCCGGGGTGGTGGTGGAGATGGTGGCCGACCTGCGCCACATGAACCTGGACCGGATGACCGCGCTCAACGAGAAGCTGCGCTCGCTGGAGAACGAGGCCGACCGCCTGATGCTGGAGCTGTACCGCGACATCTATTCCGGCCGCCTGGACAACCTGCAGATGTTCCTGCTGAAGGAATTCTTCGAGATCCTGGAAAAGGCCATCGACCGTTGCCGCGAGGCCGGCGTGGTGGCGTACCAGATCGTGTTGAAGAACAGCTGACGGACGCCGCCGCATGTTGACCCTTGTCCTGGTGGTGATCCTGGCCGCACTCGTCTTCGAGTTCATCAACGGCTTCCACGACACTGCCAACTCCATTGCCACCGTGGTCGCGACCAAGGTGCTCTCGCCCGGCTGGGCGGTGATGCTGGCCGCCTTCATGAACCTCATCGGTGCGCTGACCGGTACCGCGGTGGCGCTGACCATCGCCTCGGGCCTGCTCAACACCAACGTGGTCGACGTCACCCCGCAGGTGATCCTGTGCGCCCTGCTGGGCGGCATCATCTGGAACCTGATCACCTGGTGGAAGGGCCTGCCGTCCTCCTCCTCGCACGCGCTGATCGGTGGCCTCTGCGGCGCCGGCCTGGCCGCTGCCCACAACAACTGGGACGCGCTGATCTGGTCCGAGCGCCTGGGCAGCTGGGCGCAGAACAAGGGCCTGCTGTGGAAGGTGTTCGTGCCGATGATCACCTCGCCGATCGCCGGCTTCCTGCTCGGCATCGTGGTGATGGTGCTGCTGTGGGCGCTGATCGCCGGCCTGGCCAAGGTGGGCGGCGCCATCGGCCGCCTGGCCCGTCCGCGCATCGTCAATGCGTTCTTCGGCAAGGCACAGATCGCCTCGGCGGCCTACATGGGCTTCGCCCACGGCCACAACGATGCGCAGAAGACCATGGGCATCATCGCCATGACCCTGATCGGTGCCGAAGCCACCGGTGCGCTGGATGACCTGCCGTCGTGGCTGGCCTTCATGCACCCGGACGCGAGCGCCGGTGACGGCATCGCGATGTGGATCGTGCTGACCTGTGCGGTGGTGATGGCCGCGGGTACCGCCTCGGGCGGCTGGAAGATCATCAAGACCCTGGGCCACAAGATGGTCAAGCTGCACCCGATCCACGGCTTCGCCGCGGAAACCAGCTCGGCCACCATCCTGACCCTGGCGGCCCACTTCGGCATGCCGGTCTCGACCACGCACAGCATCTCCACCGCGATCATGGGCGTCGGCTTCGCCAAGAACCCGCGTTCGCTGAAGTTCGGCGTGATCGAACGCATCGTCTGGGCCTGGATCCTGACCATCCCGGCGGCGGGCGGCTGTGCCTACCTGATCCTCAAGCTGTTCGCGCTGTTCGGCTGGACCTGAGGTTCGGGGTCAGATCCCTTTTCCACAGGGAACGGGATCTGACCCCAGAGAATGGAAAAGCCCGCCGGATTCCGGCGGGCTTTTTTCATGGGCAGAGAATTTTTCCGCATCCAGCGTGCCGACCAACTGACGTTGCCGTTGGCGTTGCCGTTGATCCAGCGGGTGCCGGGCCGCAGGCCCGGCCGCCCCCTCAATTACGCTGGAACAGCGCCTGCACATCCTTGCGGAACGCCGCCTGGCTGTCCGCCCGGCTGTAGAACATGTGCCCACCCGGATAGCTGCGCACCTGCACCCGGTCCGGATTGCTGCCCATTGCCGGCATCTGGTCCACGGTCAGGATCGAGCCCATGAACGGGCACGACAGGTCGTTCCAGCCATGCACGATCAGTACCTGCAGGTGCGGGTCGATCGCCACCGCCTGGCGCAGCTGGGTTACCGCGCCCTGGCGCAGCTCGCCGTTGCGGTCCCACAGCCGGTTCACGTCGTAGTTCAGTGCCTGGTAGCGCGCATCCACCTTCCAGCCGACCACCCGGGTCACGAAGTCGACCATCGCCGTGGTGGTCGGCGCGATGATGCTGTCCAGCAGCGGATCGTTGGCGCGCTGTTCCGGATCGTTCGGGAACGGATCGAACGCGGTCACGTTGGAGTCGTAGCGGCTGCCCAGCGTGCCCTTGTCACGGAACACTTCGCGCAGATAGGCCTGGGTCTCCAGGCGGCCACCAGCACGGCGCACGAACTGCGGGTCCAGCCCGGTCAGTTCGGTCACCCGGCGCAGCATCGCCTCGGTTGCCTGCGGATCGCTGCGGCCCTTCATCAGGGCTGTGGCGTAGTCGCCGCGGGTGTATTCCACCACCTCGCGCATCGCGGCATCGGTCAGCCTGCCCTGGCGTTCCAGGTGTGCCGCCGCGATCGACGGCAAGGTCTGCATCCATGCCATCGGCGAGACGTCGGCGTTGTCTTCCAGGGTCGGGCTCAGGTACGGCGAGACCAGCACCAGGCCGTTCATGGCCACGCCCAGCCGGGTCTGCAGGAAATGGGTGATGCGCGGGCCACGGTAGCCGCCGTAGCTCTCGCCGGTCAGGTACTTGCGTGAGGCCATGCGCTGGTTGCGCAGCAGCCAGTCATAGATCGAGCGCGAGAGGTACTCGATGTCGGCAGCGGGGTTGTACAGCTGCTTCTTGGCTTCGTCGTCGCCGATGCGCGCGCGGCTGAAACCGGTGCCGACCGGATCGATGAACACCAGGTCGGTGAAGTCGAGCCAGGTCCCCGGATTGTCATGCAGGGTCGCCGGCGCCGAGGCGCTGTCGCCCTCCGAGCCGAAGGTCACCACCTTCGGTCCGATCGCGCCCATGTTGAGGTAGACCGACGAGGCACCGGGGCCGCCGTTGAGGGCGAAGGTCACCGGCCGGTCCTTGCCCGGCAGGGTGTAGGCGGTGAACACCACGTCGGCGATCACCTTGCCCTGTGCGTCGCGCACCGGCAGGGTGCCGACGGTTGCGGTGTAATCGAGGGTGCGGCCGGCCAGACGCATGCTCTGGCGGGCCGAGGCATCGGCCGGCAGCGCGGGCGCTTCGGTCTTTTCGTCTTTCGGTTCGGGCTTGGCGTCGGGCGCGGCCAGCACGCTGGCCGGAGCGATGAGCAGGCCGACGCAGAGCGCGGCAGTGTGCAGCAGGGACTTCATGGCACCGTATCGGCAGCGGAAGGGGGTTCCGATGCTAGGCCGGCGGCGGGGTGTGCCGTATGTGTCCAAAGGCATGGCCGCAGGCTGCAGCGGCTTGCGGCCAGATGGGGTCAAGCGGGCAGGGCGGTGGCGGCTTCGTCATTGGCCAGCAGGCCGTAGACGGCCGAGTCCGAAAGCTCGCCCTGGATGCGCCAGCGCTGTCGAAGCACGCCCTCGCGGTGGAAGCCGAGGCGATCGAGCACGCGCGCCGATGGCACGTTTCGCGGGTCGATCTCGGCCTCGATGCGGTGCAGGCGCAGGGTGCCGAACAGATAGGCCAGGGTCTGCTGAAGGGCTTCATGCATGTAGCCCTGGCCCTGGCGATCGGGGGCCAGCAGGTAGCCGATCTCGGCGCGTGCGGCGTCACGGTCGATCGCGAACACCACGCAGATGCCCAGCAGCGGTCCCTCCAGTGACTCGCGCACGGCCAGCTTCAGCTGGGTGCCGATGGCATGGGCGGCGAGGTCGTCGTCGATCTGTTCGCGCGCTTCGGCCGGCCGCGTCCAGGCCGGGTGGTTCCACCAGCGCATCACGTCCGGGTCGGATTGCAGGGTGAACAGCGCGGCGGCATCGTCGCGGCGGATCGGGCTCAGGACCAGCCGCGTGCTGTGCAGCGGCAGGGCAGGGAACAGCTGCGAGTGGCTGGCCAATACGATGGTCCACACGGATGAACGCGCATTATGGCGCCGCCGGGTTTGCCGATGGGGGCGTAATGCCCGGGGTGCATGAACCGGTAGTGCCGGCCGCTGGCCGGCAACCTCGATATCCAGGTGGTTCATGGGCAACCGGGTCAGAGCCCTTTCCGCCGGAAAGGGATCCGACCCCGGTCGGGGGATCAGACTTCCAGCGAAGCCAGGTCGCCCTTGGTTTCCAGCCAGCCCTTGCGGTCGGAGGCGCGCTTCTTGGCCAGCAGCATGTCCATCAGCGAGCGGGTCTGCTCGCCATCGTCCACGGTCAGCTGCACCAGGCGGCGCGTATCCGGGTGGATGGTCGACTCGCGCAGCTGCAGGGGGTTCATCTCGCCCAGGCCCTTGAAGCGGGTCACGTTGACCGCGCCCTTGAGCTTCTCGCGTTCGATCTTGTCCAGCATCGAGCGCTTTTCTTCCTCGTCCAGGGCGTAGAACACCTGCTTGCCCACGTCGATGCGGAACAGCGGCGGCATCGCCACGAACACGTGGCCGGCATCCACCAGCGCCGGGAAGTGCTTGAGGAACAGCGCGGTCAGCAGGGTGGCGATGTGCAGGCCGTCGGAGTCCGCGTCGGCCAGGATCACCACCTTGCCGTAACGCAGGCCGCTGATGTCGTCCTTGCCGGGATCGCAGCCGATCGCCACCGCCAGGTTGTGCACTTCTTCCGAGGCCAGCACGCTGTTGGACGAGACTTCCCAGGTGTTGAGGATCTTGCCGCGCAGCGGCAGGATCGCCTGGAAGTCCTTGTCGCGGGCCTGCTTGGCGCTGCCGCCTGCCGAGTCACCCTCGACCAGGAACAGCTCGGTGCGCGACAGGTCCTGGCTGATGCAGTCAGCCAGTTTGCCGGGCAGGGCCGGGCCCTGGGTGACCTTCTTGCGGACGACCAGCTTCTCGGTCTTCAGGCGCGCGCTGGCGCGCTCGATGGCGATCTGCGCGATCTTCTCGCCCAGTTCCACGTTCTGGTTCAGCAGCAGGCTGAAGGCGTCGTGGGCGGCGCCCTCGACGAAGCCGGCGGCCTGGCGCGAGGACAGGCGTTCCTTGGTCTGGCCGCTGAACTGCGGGTCGGTCATTTTCAGCGACAGCACGAACGACACGCGGTCCCAGACGTCTTCCGGGGCCAGTTTGACGCCACGCGGCAGCAGGTTGCGGAAGTCGCAGAATTCGCGCAGCGCCTCGGTCAGGCCGGTGCGCAGACCGTTGACGTGGGTGCCGTGCTGGGCGGTGGGAATCAGGTTGACGTAGCTTTCCTGGACCAGCTCGCCTTCGGGCAGCCAGGCCACGGCCCAGTCAACCACTTCGGTGTCCTTCTTCAGGTTGCCGACGAACAGGTCGGCCGGCAGCGATTCGCGCTCGCCCAGTTCCAGCTTCAGGTAGTCGCGCAGGCCGTCTTCGTAATACCAGGTGTCGACTTCGCCGGTGGCTTCATCGGTCAGCTTGACGGTCAGGCCCGGGCACAGTACGGCCTTGGCGCGCAGCAGGTGCTTCAGCGCGCGCACCGCGAACTTGGGGGTGTCGAAGTACTTCGGGTCCGGCCAGAAGCGCACGCGGGTACCGGTGTTCTTCTTGCCGACCGTACCGACCACTTCCAGCGGGGTGGCGCGGTCGCCGTTGCGGAAGGTGATGCGGTGTTCGGCACCTTCGCGCTTGATATGCACTTCCACCAGGGTCGACAGCGCGTTGACCACGCTGACGCCGACGCCATGCAGGCCGCCGGAGAAGGTGTAGTTGTTGTTGCTGAACTTGCCGCCCGCATGCAGGCGGGTAAGGATCAGCTCGACGCCCGGGATCTTCTCTTCCGGATGGATGTCCACCGGCATGCCGCGGCCGTCATCGCTGACTTCCACGCTGCCGTCCTTGAACAGGGTGATCTCGATCGAGCGGGCATGGCCAGCGAGGGCCTCGTCCACCGAGTTGTCGATCACTTCCTGCGCCAGGTGGTTCGGGCGCGCGGTGTCGGTATACATGCCGGGACGGCGCTTGACCGGGTCAAGGCCGGACAGGACTTCAATATCGGCGGCGTTATAGCGGGCGTTCATCTATCTTCTAAAGCGCGGAGCGACGCGCAAGTGTGCGGTCTGGGCGGCGAATTTGCACGCCTGCGGTTCAGCCTCGGCGCTGGGGAGGGGGTAAAATGGCAGTCGCTGGAATCTGAACGCCGGCGACCCCGGTTGGGTCGAAACGTCCAAGCCATACCGCGAGGAGGACCTCATGAAGAAGTTGCTGACCATTGCAATCCTGGCCGCTGCCGCCGTTGCAGTGCCGCTGGTGGTGGCACAGAACGCCGGCCAGCCGGCCCCGCAGCAGGGTGACCAGGCCGACAAGGCGCAGGCCGAAGCCGATGCCAAGGCCAAGCGCCGTGCCCAGGCCAATGCCGAAATGAAGGCGCAGGGCCAGCCGGCCCCGCAGCAGGAAGAAGAGGAAGAGGCGCGCAAGAAGCGCTGATCCCGCACCCGCCAAGCGCCCTTGCGACAAGGGTTGCGTACCGGAACGCCCCGCCCAGCGGGGCGTTTTTTGTTGGAACGGCCGCACGAGCCCCTTGGGTTGGCGGCCATCAATCTGTAAACTACGGCTTTCCGGGAGTAGTGCGTGTCCACCATTTGCGAATGGGCTGGCACGGCCATGCGTGGCCTCCAGCAATGCGGGTCGCAGGTGACGGTCGATTTGACCGGCACGGCCGCCCCGACCTCGCACGATGGTCCCCGTCCGGCGCTTGCCGCCGCACGGATCGGCACCTCCCTCGCTGCTCCAGCGAACCGGAAAACCCCCTCTGAGCACCATGCCCGCCCTCCGGGTGCGCGTGGTGCTGCCGTTTTCCATTTCCAGACAGGATGCTTGCAGCCATGACTCCCTTGATTTTCGTAACCGGCGGCGTGGTGTCCTCGCTCGGCAAAGGCATTGCCGCTGCGTCACTGGCCGCCATTCTCGAAGCCCGTGGCCTGAAGGTCACGATGATGAAGCTCGACCCGTACATCAACGTCGATCCGGGCACCATGAGCCCGTTCCAGCACGGTGAGGTCTACGTCACCGACGACGGCGCCGAGACCGATCTCGACCTGGGCCACTACGAGCGCTTCGTGCGCACCCGCCTGAGCCGCAAGAACTCGGTCACCACCGGCCGCATCTACGAGAACGTGATCCGCAAGGAGCGTCGCGGCGACTACCTGGGCGCGACCGTGCAGGTCATTCCGCACATCACCGACGAGATCCGCCGTTGCATCGACGAAGCCACCGAAGGCTACGACGTGGCCCTGGTCGAGATCGGCGGTACCGTCGGTGACATCGAGTCGCTGCCGTTCCTGGAAGCGATCCGCCAGGTGCGCACCGAACGTGGCCCGGAGAAGGCGCTGTTCATGCACCTGACCCTGGTGCCCTACATCGGCGCTGCAGGTGAGCTGAAGACCAAGCCGACCCAGCACTCGGTGAAGGAACTGCGTTCGATCGGCATCCAGCCGGACGTGCTGCTGTGCCGCTCCGAACAGGCGGTGCCGGATTCCGAGCGCCGCAAGATTGCCCAGTTCACCAACGTCTCCGAGCGTGCGGTGATCAGCGTGCCCGACGTGGACGTGCTGTATCGCATTCCGTCGGGCCTGCACGCGCAGGGCCTGGACGAGATCGTGGTCAACCAGCTGAAGCTGGCCGACAAGGCCGGCCCGGTCGACCTGTCGATGTGGGAAGACGCGGTCGACGCGACCCTGCACCCGCTGGACGAAGTGACGATCGCCGTGGTCGGCAAGTACGTCGACCACCAGGATGCCTACAAGTCGGTTGGCGAAGCCCTCAAGCATGGTGGCCTGCGCCAGCGCACCAAGGTCAACCTGAAGTGGCTGGAAGCCCAGGACCTGGAGGGCACCGACATGGCCGCGCTGGCCGATGTCGATGGCATCCTGGTGCCGGGCGGCTTCGGTGACCGTGGTTTCGAAGGCAAGGTGCTGACCTCGAAGTTCGCCCGCGAGCAGCGCGTGCCGTACTTCGGCATCTGCTACGGCATGCAGGCGGCGGTGGTCGATTACGCCCGCAACGTGGTCGGCCTGGAAGGTGCCAACAGCACCGAGAACGACCGCCAGTCGCCGAATCCGGTGATCGGCCTGATCACCGAGTGGCGCACCGCCAGCGGTGATGTCGAGAAGCGTGACGACAAGAGCGACCTCGGCGGCACCATGCGCCTGGGCCTGCAGGAGCAGCGCCTGAAGCCGGGTACGCTGGCGCGTGAGCTGTACGGCAAGGACGTGGTCGCCGAGCGCCACCGCCACCGCTACGAGTTCAACAACCGCTACCGCACCCAGCTGGAAGATGCGGGCCTGGTGATCGCTGGCAAGTCGATGGACGACACCCTGGTGGAAGTGGTCGAGCTGCCGCGCGACGCACACCCGTGGTTCCTGGCCTGCCAGGCACACCCGGAATTCCTCTCCACGCCGCGTGACGGCCACCCGCTGTTCATTGGTTTCATCCGTGCCGCGCGCGAGCGCAAGGCCGGCGGCAAGCTGCTGCAGGAAGCCCGCGCCTGACTTGTGATGGGGGCCGCCGGCCCCCATCTTGCACGCTTCAACCCCCAGCGCGCCGGCCCGGCCGGTGCCGCGGACAACAAGGAAACGCCATGAAACTGTGTGGATTCGAGGTCGGGCTGGACCAGCCCCTGTTCCTGATCGCCGGCCCCTGCGTGATCGAGTCGATGCAGCTGCAGCTCGATACCGCCGGCAAGCTGAAGGAAGTCACCGACAAGCTCGGCGTCAACTTCATCTTCAAGTCCAGCTTCGACAAGGCCAACCGCACTTCGGGTACCGCCTTCCGCGGCCCGGGCATGGAAGAGGGCCTGAAGGTCCTGGCCGAGGTCAAGAAGCAGATCGGCGTGCCGGTGCTGACCGACGTCCATGAATACACCCCGATGGATGAAGTGGCTTCGGTGGTGGACGTGCTGCAGACTCCGGCGTTCCTGGTCCGCCAGACCGACTTCATCCGCAAGGTGTGCTCGGCCGGCAAGCCGGTCAACATCAAGAAGGGCCAGTTCCTGGCACCGTGGGACATGAAGCCGGTGGTGGAGAAGGCCAAGGCCACCGGCAACGAGCAGATCATGGTCTGCGAGCGCGGCGCCAGCTTCGGCTACAACAATCTGGTCAGCGACATGCGTTCGCTGGCGGTGATGCGCGACACCGGTTGCCCGGTGGTGTTCGATGCCACCCACTCGGTGCAGCTGCCGGGCGGGCAGGGCACCAGTTCGGGTGGCCAGCGTGAGCACGTGCCGGTGCTGGCGCGTGCCGCGGTGGCGGTGGGCATCTCCGGCCTGTTCGCCGAGACCCATCCGGATCCGTCCAAGGCGCTGTCCGATGGCCCCAATGCGTGGCCGCTGGACCAGATGGAAGCGCTGCTCGAGACCCTGATGGAACTTGATGCGGTGACCAAGAAGCACGGCTTCTCGCGCTTCGCGTGAGTCGTGACCCGTGGCTGGCGCTGGAAGCCCAGCGTCGCCGCCGGCGCTGGAGGCAGTGGCCCTGGGGCCTGATCGCCCTGGGCCTGGCGCTGTTGTGCACGCTGGGCATGTTCGGCCTGGTGCTGATCGGCGCCGCCTCGGTGCGGCCTCCGGGTGATGGCAGCAGTGCCCACAACCTGAAGGCGTACTTCATTGCGCTGCTGGTCGCGGAACTGCTGGGCAGCCTGGGCTGCGTGGCGGCGGCGGTCCTCGGCTGGCGCCTGAACCGCGGCAAGCTCACGGCAGCGCTGGCGATCATCCTGCTGTCGCTGTGGCTCGGCGCCCTGTTCTACGGGCTGCTTTGATGAATGCGGCGAACTCCGCGCGGGGGTGGCCCTGGGGCCTGATTGCCCTGGGGCTGTCCGTGCTTGCCTGGGCCGCGTTGGTGATGGGGGTGTTGGCCTTCGCCGCCAGCTTCGCGCCGCCGGGCGACGGCAATCATGGCGTGCAGGCCATGCAGTACTGGGTCCTGGCCGCGCTGCTCACGCTGGGCCTGTCGTTCATCGGCAGCCTGGTGGCGATGGTGATGGCCTGGCGCCGCGGGCGCGGAGCGCTCTGTGCCGGGATTGCCGGTGTGTTGCTGACACTGCTGGCATCGCTGGTACTGCTGGTGATCGGGGCCAACTGGGGCTGATGCCGTCCGGGCCATTTGGCAAGTGACGGGCAGCCGGGGATAATCACGCGGCATTCGTTTTGTCGCCCCCTCTCCATACAGGTAACCGGCCCGACCATGAGTACGATCCGCAGCATCCACGCCCGTGAAATCCTCGACAGCCGTGGCAATCCCACGCTGGAAGCCGAAGTCACCCTGGAGGACGGTTCGTTCGGTCGTGCCGCGGTTCCCTCCGGCGCATCGACCGGCACCAAGGAAGCGGTCGAGCTGCGTGACGGCGACAAGACCCGTTACCTGGGCAAGGGCGTGCGCAAGGCCGTCGACAACGTCAACACCGCCATCGCCAATGCCCTGAAGGGCTTCGAGGCGAGCGACCAGGCCGGCCTCGACCGTCGCCTGATCGACCTGGATGGCACCGAGAACAAGGGCCGCCTGGGCGCCAACGCGCTGCTCGGTGTTTCGATGGCTGCCGCACATGCCGCCGCCGCCTCGAACAAGCAGGCGCTGTGGCAGTACCTGGCCACCCGTACCGGCGTGACCCCGTCGCTGCCGGTGCCGATGATGAACATCATCAACGGCGGTGCGCACGCCGACAACAATGTCGATTTCCAGGAGTTCATGGTGCTGCCGGTCGGCTTCACCTCGTTCTCCGAAGCGCTGCGCGCCGGTACCGAAATCTTCCACTCGCTGAAGTCGGTGCTGAAGGGCCACGGCCTGAGCACGGCGGTCGGCGACGAAGGCGGCTTCGCACCGGACTTCCGCAGCAACGTCGAAGCGCTCGACACCATCCTGGAAGCGATCGGCAAGGCCGGTTACACCGCTGGTGAAGACGTGCTGCTGGGCCTGGACGTGGCCTCCAGCGAATTCTTCGAGAACGGCAAGTACAACCTGGTGGGCGAAAACAAGCGCCTGACCTCCGAGCAGTTCGTCGACTTCCTTGCCGACTGGGCCGCGCAGTACCCGATCATCACCATCGAAGACGGCCTGGCCGAGAACGACTGGGCCGGCTGGAAGCTGCTGACCGACCGCATCGGCAAGAAGGTGCAGCTGGTCGGCGACGACCTGTTTGTCACCAACCCGAAGATCTTCCAGGAAGGCATCGATTCGGGCACCGCCAACGCGATCCTGATCAAGGTCAACCAGATCGGCACCCTGAGCGAGACCCTGGAAGCCATTGCGATGGCCGACCGTGCCGGCTATGCCGCCGTGGTCTCGCACCGCTCGGGCGAAACCGAAGACACCACCATCGCCGACATCTCCGTGGCCACCACCGCCACCCAGATCAAGACCGGCTCGCTGTGCCGCAGCGATCGCGTGGCCAAGTACAACCAGCTGCTGCGCATCGAGGAAGCTCTCGGCGCCGGCGCGCGTTACGCCGGTCGTGACGCGTTCGTTTCGCTGAAGCGCTGAGCTGATGCGCGACTGGCGCTGGATGCTGCTGGTGCTGGCCCTGCTGCTGGGCTGGCTGCAGTACCGCTTCTGGTTCGGTCCGGGCAATTCGGGTGAAGTGATGATGCTCGAAGCGCAGGTGACCAACCAGGAGCGGGACAATGAGGGCCTGCAGCAGCGCAACGACGCGCTGGCTGCTGAAGTGAAGGACCTCAAGGAAGGCCAGTCCGCCATCGAAGAACGCGCGCGCAGCGAGCTGGGCATGATCAAGCCGGGCGAAAAGTTCTATCGCGTGGTCGAGGATGCGCCGGTTGCCCCGGCGCAGGCTGCGGCCGGGGCCAGTGCCCAGGCCGGCGAACACCCGGCGGACGTGCCATGAGCGCCGCGATCTGGGTGGTGGTTCCCGCCGCCGGCCGTGGCGCCCGCTTTGGTGCACCGCTGCCCAAGCAGTACCTGCAGGCGGGCGGGCAGATCCTGCTTGCCCACACCCTGGACGCGCTGCTGGCGCACCCGGCTGTGGCCGGGGCGATGGTGGTGATCGGCCAGGATGACGCCGACTGGCCGGGCTGGGGTGAGTGGGCCGGCAAGCCGGTGCTGACCTGCATCGGCGGCGCCACCCGTGCCGCCTCGGTGCTGGCCGGATTGCAGGCGTTGCCGGACACGGTACGCGCCGATGAATTCGTGCTGGTCCATGATGCCGCGCGGCCCAACCTGTCGCTGGCCGATCTCGGTCGCCTGCTGGAAGTCGGCCGTGCCGATCCGGTCGGGGCGATCCTGGCCGCGCCGGTGCGCGATACGCTCAAGCGTGCGGGCGACGATGGCGGCATCGATGGCACCGAGCCACGCGAGCGCCTGTGGCGCGCACTGACGCCGCAGCTGTTCCGCCGCCACCAGCTCAGCCGCGCGCTGTCCGAGGCGGCGGCCGCCGGTGTTGAAGTCACCGACGAAGCCATGGCCATGGAGCGCCAGGGCCAGCGCCCGCTGCTGGTGGAAGGCAGCGAGGACAACTTCAAGGTCACCACCCCGGCCGATCTCGACCGGTTCGAATTCGTACTTTCCCGCCGCGCCGGCTGACTGCCCGCGCGGCCCTGCTGCAAGGGTTGCATCCATGAGCACCGCTCCGTTCCCGCCCGTCCGCATCGGCCAGGGCTACGACGTCCATGCCTTCGGTGAAGGCGACCACATCATGCTGGGCGGAGTGAACGTGGCGCACAGCTGCGGCGTGCTCGCGCACAGCGACGGCGATGTGATCCTGCATGCCTTGTGTGATGCCATGCTCGGCGCGCTGGCGTTGGGTGACATCGGCCAGCACTTCCCGCCCAGCGACGATCGCTGGAAGGGCGCCGACAGCAGCGAATTCGTGCGCCACTGTGACAGCCTGCTGCGCGAGCGCGGCTGGCGCGTCGGCAACACCGACATCACCGTGATCTGCGAGCGGCCGAAGGTCGGCCCGCATGCGCTGGCCATGCGTGAGCGCATCGGCTCCCTGCTGCAGCTGCCGCTGGATGCGGTCAGCGTCAAGGCCACGACCTCCGAAAAGCTGGGGTTCACCGGTCGGGGCGAAGGCATCGCCGCGCAGGCCGTCGTACTGCTGGTGGCGGCATGATCCCGGTACCGCTGGCGTTCGGTGCGCCGCTGCTGACCGCGCGCATCCGCACGACGCCGGAAGATTTCCAGGTCGACGAACTGCCGGCCTTCGAGGCCACGGGCGAAGGCGAGCATCTGCTGCTGCACATCCGCAAGCGCGGCGCCAATACCGTGCACGTGGCCAAGCTGCTGGCGCAGTGGGCCGGCCTGCCGGAAATGGCGGTGAGCTACGCCGGTATGAAGGATCGCCACGCGGTCACCACCCAGCGCTTCAGCGTGCACCTGCCCAAGCGCGTGGCGCCGGACCTGGCGGCGCTGGCCAGTGACGAGATCGAAGTGCTCGAGGCCACCTGGCACAACCGCAAGCTGCAGCGCGGTGCGCTGGCCGGCAACCGGTTCCGGCTGGTGCTGCGTGAGGTGCGCGGGGATGCCGCGGCGATCAGCGAACGGCTGCAGCAGATGGGTGCGCGCGGCCTGCCGAACTGGTTCGGTGAGCAGCGCTTCGGGCGTGACGGTGGCAATGTTCCGGCCGCGCTGGCGATGTTCGGTGGCCGTCGCATGCGCAAGGACCAGCGCTCGCTGCTGCTGTCGGCGGCGCGTTCGGCGCTGTTCAATCGCGTGCTGGCCGCACGCGTGGAGCAGGGCAGCTGGGACCAGCCGCTGGACGGTGAAGTGTGGATGCTCGATGGCAGCCGCAGCGTGTTCGGCCCCGAACCGTATACCGATGTGCTGGCCGAGCGCCTGGCGCGTTTCGACATCCATCCGAGCGCGCCACTGTGGGGCGAAGGCGAGCTGCGCAGTGCCGACGCCGCGCGCGCGCTGGAGCTGGCGGTACTGCAGGACGAGGAATCAATGGCGCTGCGTGCCGGCCTGGAAGACGCGCGGCTGAAGCAGGAACGCCGCGCGCTGCGCCTGCGCCCGGCGCTGCTGCAGCACCAGTGGCTGGCCGATGACGTGCTGGAGCTGTCGTTCGCACTGCCGCCGGGTTGCTACGCCACCGCCGTGCTGCACGAGCTCGGCCCCGTCGAAGACGCCTCGCAGGCCTGACAGAAAAAAGGGGACGGAGGGGATTAAGTCGTTTGTGGCACAAACGACTTAATCCCCTCCGTCCCCTTTTTTTCAGCGGTGTGCCAGCAGTACGAGTACGGCGCCGGTGCCGCCTTGTCCGGGCGGTGCCGAGTGGAAGGCCAGCACGTCGTTGCGCAGCCGCAGCAGGCGGTCGACCAGGTTCTTCAGTACCGGCGCGCCGCCATCGGACTGCAGGCCCTTGCCGTGGATGATGCGCACGCAGCCATACTCGTGTGCATGCGCTTCCAGCATGAACTGGCGCAGCAGCGCTTCGGCCTGCGCGGCGGTCGCGCCATGCAGGTCCAGTTCGTCCTGTACCGAGTACTGCCCGCGCTTCAGCCGCTGGAACAGGCGTGGCGGCAGATTCTCGCGGCGGTAGCTGGCCACGTCGCCGGCCTCCAGCGGCGCACTGTCGCGCAGCAGCCGGGCGAACTCGCCGGCCGCTTCGGCCTCGTCACGTTCGGCCATGCGCGCGCGCGGCTTCGGCCGCGGGGCGGCCGGGGCCGGCTCGGCATCCTTGCGCAACGGCGTCACTTCGCCGATGGCTGCACGGAACAAGGCCGCCGGATCTTCGTCTTCAGGGTGTGGCATGCGCACAGGGTAAACCGCCGGCGCAGGTCTGCCTATGACGGTTCGATGTCGGCCGTGACCGCCGACAGGGTAGGACCGGCGGCTCGCATGCGGCACAATAGACGATGCCCTTGCAGGGTCGACGGCTTCCGCAGGGGAGTACGACGGTCCCGCCCACACTGCACGGTGACGGAATCGAATTCTTGGAAAATCAAGCGGTTAAATCGAAGATGCGAATCCTGGTCAGTAACGACGATGGCGTCGACGCCGCCGGTATCCGGATGCTTGCCTCGGTGCTGCGCGAGGCCGGCCACGAAGTGACCGTGGTCGCACCCGACCGCGACCGCTCCGGTGCCAGCAACTCGCTGACCCTGGACCTGCCCATCCGCCTCAAGCGCATCGACCATTACACCGTGTCGGTGGCCGGTACGCCGACCGACTGCGTGCATCTGGCGCTGACCGGCCTGTTGGAATTCGAGCCCGACATTGTCGTGTCCGGCATCAACAACGCCGCCAATCTTGGCGATGACGTGATCTATTCCGGCACCGTTTCGGCGGCGATGGAAGGTCGCTTCCTGGGGCTGCCGGCGGTGGCGGTCTCGCTGGTCAGCCGCAACCACGATCCCCGCCATTTCGAGACCGCCGCGCGCGCCGCGGTGGAGATCGTCGCCCGGCTCAAGGCCGACCCGCTGCCGGCGGACACCATCCTCAACGTCAACGTACCGGACCTGGCGTGGAGTGAGGTCAAGGGGTTCGAAGTGACCCGGCTCGGCAACCGTCATCGCGCCGAAGGGTGCATCGCGCAGAAGGATCCGCGCGGCAACGAGGTGTACTGGATCGGTCCCGCCGGTCGTGAGCAGGACTCCGGCCCCGGCACCGATTTCCATGCGGTGCGCACCGGCCATATCTCGATCACCCCGATCCAGGTCGACCTGACCCGCTACCAGGCGCTGGAGAAGGTGGCCAGCTGGGTTGGCGGCCTCAGCGCCGCGCTGGACCAGCCGGCATGAGTCCACGCCTGCGCCTGCAGCCGGAAGCCGTGGGTATCGGCATGACCTCGCAGCGCGTGCGCGACCGCCTGGTCGATCGGCTGCGCGAAGCAGGGATCGTCGACGAGCCCACCTTGAACGCGATCCGCGTGGTGCCGCGCCATCTGTTCATCGACGAGGCGCTGGCCTCGCGGGCCTACGAAGACACCGCCCTGCCGATCGGGCACGGCCAGACCATCTCGCAGCCGTGGGTGGTTGCGCGGATGACCGAGGCGGTGCTGCAGGTTGCGCCGAAGCGGGTGCTGGAAGTGGGTACCGGTTCCGGCTACCAGGCCGCCATCCTCGGTGCGCTGGGCCTGGAGGTCTACACCGTGGAACGCATCGGCGACCTGCTGCGGCAGGCACGCAAGCGCTTTCGCGCGCTGGGCATGAACATCCGCACCAAACATGACGATGGCCGGGTCGGCTGGGCCGAGCATGGCCCGTTCGATGCCATCGTGGTCACTGCGGCCGCGCCGGCGCTGGTCGACGCCCTGGTCGAACAGCTGGCCGAAGGCGGCCGCCTGGTGGCGCCGGTCGGTGGGCCCGGGGCGCAGTCGCTGGTCCAGCTGGACCGCGGGGCCGACGGCAGCATTGAACAACGCGTGCTGGCACCGGTCACGTTCGTGCCGTTGCTGTCTGGCATGCTCGACTAATCCACGGAGCAGGGTTGCATGAAGATTTTCGGGCCGCTGTACGAGCGGGCGATGAAGTGGGCGGCACACGAGCGTGCGCCGACCTACCTGACGGTGCTGAGCTTCTTCGAAGCGATCATCTTCCCGGTGATGCCGGAGGTGATGCTGGCGCCGATGTGCGTGGCCCAGCCCAAGCGCGGCTGGTGGTTCGCCACCCTCAGCCTGGCTGGCTCGATGGTCGGCGCGCTGATCGGCTACGCGCTGGGCCATTACGCCTTCGAAGCGATCAAGCCGCTGTTCGAGGTGATGGGCATGCTGCCGGCGATCGAGCAGGGCATCACCACGGTGCAGGCAAAGATGGCCGAGTCGCCGTGGGCGGTGTTTACCTTCCTGGTGCTGGGCGGCTTCATGCCGATCCCGATGAAGGTCTTCACGTGGGCATCGGGTATCGTCGGCGTACCGATGCCGCAGTACCTGCTGAGCATGCTGATCGGTCGTGGCAAGCGCGTGTTCGTGCTGGCCGCGGTCATCCGGATCGGTGGTGCACGTGCCGAAGCGGCGCTGCGCCGCTGGATTGAACCGCTGGGCTGGATCGCCACCGCGCTGGTGGTGGTGCTGATCGCCTGGCTTGTATGGAGGTCGAAGTTCGCATGAGTCCTGATCGTCTGAGCAAGGGAGTGCGCATCGGCGCGCTGGCGTTGCTGGTTTCCACCCTGGCCGCCTGCGGCACCGCCACCGTGGTCCGCCCTGGCGGCGGCAGCGCCGGTGGTGGCGTGACCACCCCGAAGACCTCGGTGCCCAAGCCGGGGCAGACCGTGGTCGTGCGCAAGGGCGACACCATCTATGCGCTGGCCCGCATCCACGACATCACCCCGGCCGACCTGATTGCCTGGAACAATCTGGACAATCCCTCGACCATCCATCCCGGCCAGGTGATCCGCCTGTACCCGCAGGGGGCTGGCGGTGGCCGTGCGCCGACCACGGTGGTGACGCCGCCGCGTTCCGGTGGCAGCACTGGCGGCAGCGCCACGCCGACCCCGGCGCCGGTCGGTCCGGTGAAGAGCAACATCGCCTGGCGCTGGCCCGCCGATGGCGCGATCGTCGGTCGCTATGTGGCTGGCGATGCGACCAAGCAGGGCGTGGACATCGCCGGCACCAGCGGCCAGGCGGTCAAGGCCACAGCCAATGGCGTGGTGGTGTACTCCGGCGCCGGCCTGGTCGGCTACGGCGAGCTGATCATCATCAAGCACAGTGACCAGTGGCTGTCGGCCTATGGCCACAACCGCAAGCGCCTGGTGAACGAAGGGCAGAGCGTGAAGGCCGGTGAGCAGATCGCCGAGATGGGCCGCACCGGTGCGAACCGCGACATGGTCCACTTCGAGATCCGCTACAACGGCAAGCCGGTCGACCCGCAGCAGTACCTGCCGGCGCGTTGATCGCCGATTCGCCCTCTGGGCGGATCCCCGGCCCGGCGCAGCGCGCCGGGCGTTCGCCGGCGGCGCGGCCCATGGGCCGCAAGCGCCGTCGGCTCACCCGCTACAACGGCAAGCCGGTCGACCCGCAGCAGTACCTGCCGGCGCGTTGATCG
>NZ_CAMFIA010000013.1 GCF_945952405.1 uncultured Stenotrophomonas sp.
TCTACACGCGTAAGATCGTCGGCAGCGTCAGATGTGTATAAGAGACAGCTCCGGGCCAGCATTTCTCCGGCCGCGGGCTGGGCGACAGCGACCGCAGCCTGTGGGCCTCGTGGGTGATCCAGGACGACGACTTCCGCATCTTCTTCAGCGGCGACACCGGCTACTTCGACGGCTTCAAGGCGATCGGCGAGAAGTACGGGCCGTTCGACCTGACCATGATCGAAACCGGCGCCTATGACCCCCGCTGGGCTTTCGTGCACATGCAGCCCGAACAGACCCTGCAGGCGCACCTGGACCTGCGCGGCAAGTGGCTGCTGCCGATCCACAACGGCACCTTCGACCTGGCCCTGCACGCCTGGCAGCAACCGTTCGAGCGCATCACCGCGCTGGCCGCGGCCAACAACGTCGCGGTCGCCACGCCGATGATGGGCGAAGCGCTGGACATGCAGGCACCGCAGGCAGGCACACGCTGGTGGGAGACGGTGGAGCTGTAACGCCACACCCGCCTGCCTCATGCAGAGAGCAGTAGATCCACGCCACGCGTGGATGCTCCTCTGTAGAGCCGAGCCCATGCAGAGCAGTAGATCCACGCCATGCGTGGATGCTCCTCCGTAGAGCCGAGCCCATGCTCGGCTGCATTGGTGCCTGAGCCGAGCACCGGCTCGGCTCTACAGGAAACGGGTCGCTCCCCCATGCCGGGTGATGCTTCAACCCGCGCGTCCCCTCGGCCCCCGCAGCCAACCGGGTGTCGGATTCAACAATAACGACGACGCGATACAACCGCGCAGCGTTCTCCGCCCGTTCAGTTGCCGCCTCGGCCACGCCCCCAAGCCCAGCGAATCCGCGGGAGAACGCAGCATTCGCATCAGCATGTCGGAATCAGCACTTCCGGCGCACGAAGTCTCCGCAGAGACTCGCTATCGACGTCTGAATCACTCGCGGTCCATCACATGTCACACCCCAAGCCACCGATACCGCTTGGCCTTCTAAGGTTGCTGCACGACTATCCGGGACATCTGGCATCTGGCTCTTTGTAGAGCCGAGCCCATGCTCGGCTGCATTTTTACCTGAGCCGAGCATAGGCTCGGCTCTACAACTGGCGCGTTTGCAATGCCCCACGCCATGCCGCCCTTACCGGCCAAGCTTCGCGAAATGCTCAAGGACTATCCGGAGCATATTCAGGCGCTACAGAAGTGCCTCATTTCTGTGCTTGATGAGAATCCTGTACTGACGCATCCCTTTGAGATGGCCGTCTGGTTTCTGGAAGACTGCTTGACAAGCTTCATCATTGAGGCAAGTAGCGAGCTGGACACCGCCAACGCTGCCAGCGATGCAGACGCCATCCTGCGTGCAGAGCAGAAGCTACGCCTGATGTTCAGAGCTCGCTCCGGGAACGGAGGCATGAAAGGCATGCATGAGCTTTGGGATTACTTCCATGAGGGTCATGGAGACTGATTGATGCAAAGCGAGTATCGCTTGAGCGAGGCGAATCATGCAGGGATTCTGCGCTTGTATGCCCTGCCCGACGTTGGACTTGAGGGGGTGGTCTCCCACGAGCAGCCGAGAGCTGTCATTCTTGCTGGGCAACCAGGTTCGGGAAAACGAGCATTTGCTCGATCAGCCGAGTTGGAGTTTCGAAACGACATACTGAAGATAGATGCCGATGAGCTTCGGGAACATCATCCCGAGTTTGAATCACTCCGCCAGCGCTTTCCCTACGCCTGGACAGCCCATACCCAACACGACGCGACCCAGTGGTTGCGGCAACTGGGCATGGCGGCTATCGATGCGCGCAAGAACATCATCGTGGACACCACTCTGGGCGACCGTAATGGCGTAATCCGCACGATCAGAGTTCTCCAGCTGTGCATTCCCTCTGCAGAGCCGAACCCGTGTTCGGCTACGGGAGCTTAAGCCGAGCATGGGCTCGGCTCTACACTTGACGCGTTTGCCTCGCGCTTGTTTGAAATGTGCCTGCGATACTCAAACGTACATTTCGGTCATTACTGAGTGCCCCTTGTGCCCCACGCCATACCACCCGTACCGGCCAAGCTTCGCGAAATGCTCAAGGACTATCCGGAACTGATCGAACGCTTGCAGGAAGTTCTTGATTCCGTAGTTGAGAAGCCATCACGGGGAACCGCTCAATTTGAGCGAGCGCTATGGAAACTGGAGGGGCGCCTAACAACCTTCCTCAACGAGGCACGCAGCGAGCTGGAGGCCGCCAAGGCTTCCAGCGACCCTGATGCTGTCATACGATCCAATCAAAAGCTTGACCTTGTGGAGCAAGCGAATTGGGTGAATCACTGGATCGCCGATGAAGCTATGCGGAACTTCTTCAGGCGTGGATCCAGCTGATGGAAAAAGACAACAGATTGGTTGCAGATGAGCATGACTGGACGCTTCGTCACAGGATCATTCCCCGAAGCGGGTTCGTTGAGGCGAGTTCCCATTCCGTTCCCAAGGCGGTAATTCTTGCTGGGCAACCCGGTGCTGCAAAGCGTGGTTTCGGTAGTGACATTGTGTCGGAGATGAACGGCGATGCAGTCGTCCTTGATCCTGATCGACTGCAAATTCATCACCCGCAGTTCAAATCACTTCACCAACGCTATCCCTACGCTTGGGCAGCCCATACCCAATACGACGCGGCCCAGTGGTCGCGGGAACTGGGCATGGCCGCTATCGATGCGCGCAAGAACATCAGCGTGGACACCACTCTGGGTGACCATAATGGCGCAATCCGCACGATCAGAGTTCTGCAGCTGTGCATTCCCTCTCTAGAGCCGAGCCCGTGTTCGGCTACGGGGGCGTTAGCCGAGCATGGGCTCGGCTCTACAATTGACGCGTTTGCCTCGCGCTTGTTTGAAATGTGCCTGCGATACTCAAACGTACATTTCGGTCATTAGTGAGTGTCCCTTATGCCCCACGCCATACCGCCTGTACCGCCCGTACCGCCCGTACCGGCCAAGCTACGCGAAGTGCTCAAGGACTATCCGGAGCATATTGAGGCGCTACAGAAGTGCCTCATTTCTGTACTTGATGAAAATCCTGTGCTGACGCCTCCCTTTGAGATGGCCGTCTGGTTTCTGGAGGATTGCTTGACAAGCTTCATCATCGAGGCAAGCAACGAGCTGGAGGCCGCCAAGGCTTCCAGCGATGCAGACGCCATTCTGCGTACAGAACAGAAGCTTATATTGGTGCGAAGAATGAGACGAAGGCATCAGTGGATTACTGATGAGCCGATGTGGAACTTCTTCCAAGGACTGTCCCGCTGATGGGGGAGGTCTACAAACTCGATGCAGCTGAGCATGACCGGGTGCTCCATCAGAAGGTCATACCTGAGAGTGGGATGGCCGAAGCGATATCTCATCGAGTTCCGAAGGCGGTGATTCTTGCGGGTCAACCGGGCTCGGGAAAGGGAGATTTCAGTCGCCGTTTAACATTGGAGATGAAGCGGGATGTCGTAGTAGTTGATCCTGATGAACTTCGGGAGTATCACGAGCAGTTCAGCTCACTCCGCCAGCACTCTCCCTACGCCTGGGCAGCCCATACCCAGCACGACGCGACCCAGTGGTCGCGGGAACTGGGCATGGCGGCTATCGATGCGCGCAAGAACATCATCGTGGATACCACCCTGGGTGACCGTAATGGTGCACTGGATACGATTCGACTACTACGCAGCCGCAGCTACGAGTTCGAGGTTCGCGCCGTGGTGGCCAATCACCTTGAGAGCAGCTGGGGGGTTGAAAATCGCTTTGCGAAGTCATTCGATCAGTATGGCTACGGCCGCTACGTAACCGATGCCTACCGCAAGCAGGTCTACGCTGCGCTCCCTGGCAATCTTGATGCCTTGCACGAAGAGGGCGTGCGCATCCGGCTTTTCAGCCGTGAGGGCACTGAGCTGTATGACAACCGATCCGATGCGCGCCTGCCAGGCGCGGTGATGGAACGGGAGCGCGAGGCGCGCATGCGCAACCCGCAGCTGACCCATGCCACGCGCGATGGCTGGCGGGAGATTGCCCGCTGGCACGACACGCTGGCGCAGCGGGCGGCGCGTAACCCCAAGGTCGATGCTGCCACCCAAGCGGCAGTCGTGCTCGATCGCGATGCACACCAAGCGGTCCCTGTGGTCAAGGGCGAGGTACTCCAGAGTAAAGGCGTGGATCACACAGCGCGCGTGCGTCCCACCATGGTGCGCGGCGCGGCGATTGCCGGAACCACCAGCACGGTGGTCGAGGCGGTCGCCGAGGGCCGCAGGGCGGCCGAGCTGTATGCCGCCGGCAATCCGGTCGCTGCTGAAGCGGCCATCCTGAATTTTGGTGCGCGCAGTGCAGGTGGCTGGGCGGGTGCAGTGGCCGGTGCCAAGCTGGGAACCCTGGCCGGTATCGAATCCGGTCCGGGTGCCATCGTCACTGGACTCATCGGCGCCGGGATCGGCGCCTGGGGCGCCGAAGATACCGTGCGCTGGATCGAGCAGTACAGCATCCACCATCAGAAGGACGCCGCCGGACGGGTCTGGAGCTTCGATCCCCGGCAGCCGGGCAAGGGTTGGACGCACAATGAACGTGAAATCCTCGGTAGCGTGGGTACCCAGGCGGATCGTCCGATCCATGGCGCCACCGAAGTACAGGTCGCCGATGCCACGTTGACCGAGTGGCTGAACTTCAAAGCCTCCAGCCAGGCCGTGGTGCAGCGTCTGGGGCAGCCGGATCGGCTGGTGGATCCCTACCGTATTGCTGCCGACTTCACCGATACGCCCAGCCAGTTTCCCCGTGAGTGGCGACGTGACCCTGCCAGCGGCCAATGGCAGCGTGAAGTGGTGCATGAGGTCTACGAGCGCGGCATCCAGCGCAGCTCGATGGAGATTGCAGGGGTCAGCAAGGCGGCGCTGCTGGATGCCTATGCGCAGACGGTGGTGGAACACAACGTGGCGCACAGCGCGTACACCGTGTCGCGAGCCTATCTCGAGGCCTACATCGAGCGAGGCTGGTGGGTGCAGGGTGATGCGCCCGATGCGGTCATGCGTGAGCTGCAGAACCCCGAGCGGCTTTTGGCCATTGATGGCCGCACCTACCAGCACCGCGGCGATGGCCGCTGGCAGCATGTGGGCGTGCTGTGGAACAGCCATGCCGAGGGCGATGTTCACGCTGAGCTGAGCGCGCGGTATGCACAGATATCAGTATCGCGACAGCGGGATGCATCGGTGCACGCGCTGGGTACGCACCAGTTGGAACGCTGGTCGCCGCAGGAGCGTGAGGCCTATCAGCTGGCGCTGCAGGACGCACAGAGGCAGGGAATGCGCTTCGACGATGCGCAGCGGATCGCCACGGAAGCCGTGCAGCCGTACCACGGTGCACGATGGCAGGAGCGGCCCTCACTGCGCGCTGCAGATCAGGGCACGCGCATGCCGGACACGGAACCGCGCACCGTGCCCGCAGCAGTCTTGCCGCAGCGGCATACGTCAGTGCTGCGGGAAGAGATCATGCCGGCAAACGACCGAACGCAGGTAGGCCACGGTACTGCGGATGGCATGCAAAAGCCTGCGACCGAAGTGCCGCAGCCTATCCGGATGGACGACGCGGCTGAGCCCAAGCCGCACCCGGCAGACGCGCGGCACAACGCGCATACGCAGTTGCCGGAGCGAACCACGCAGCGGGAAGAGCTGCCGAAGCAGGACGTTATCTCGGTGGAGGACGGGCTGAAGATGGAGCCCACCGAGCGCGACCGATCGGATGCGGAGCGCAGGGAGGCAATGCCGCCCGCTGCCGCGCGTGAACCGGCCGGCGTCCTGCCCACACACGAGCCCCTGCAGGAGACGGATCGACATCCCGCAGCGGAGCCGGAGGCTTTCACCTTTCCCGTCGTGGCGCTCGCGGACGTGCCGACGCAGCAAGCGGATGAGCCACGCTCATCGCCGCGGCAACATGCCAACGACGTGCAGCAGGAGCCACCGTCGCAGCCCCTTCCGACGCCTACGCAGGAAGGGCTGCAGCAGGTGCAGCTGCCACGTGATCCACGCCAGCCCGATCATCCGGACCACACCCTCTATCAGCAGATATGCACGGGTGTGGCCGCTCTCGATGCCCAGCATGGGCGTGGTTTCGATGAGACCAGTGAACGACTGAGTATGCGGCTGCTGGTGCTGGCGCGCGAAAACGGACTGCAGCGCGTGGACCATGTGGTGCTGAGCCAGGCCACGGCCAGTACGCCTGCTGGCCACCAGGTATTCGTGGTGCAGGGTGAGATGAACGATCCGGCACAGTTGCGCGGGCAGATGCCCACGTCGGATGCGGCACAGACCGACCAGGAAGACTCACTGGAACTGCTCGATGTGGTGACCCGCGAACAGAGGCAACGTGATGCTGCCAATCTGCTGGACCAGCAGCACCAGGATCTGGAAGAGCAGCACGCGATGCAGATCCGCGCCGCCAGCGGCGGCGGGTGATCCATCCCTCGCCCGCCCTGTGCCTTCTGTAGAGCCGAGCCATGCTCGGCTGCCCTTCGCTTTGTAGAGCCGAGCCCATGCTCGGCTGCTTCTGCGCGAACGGCAGCCGCCACGCTCCGTGGCGTTGCAGCGCGTCATGTAACCGATTACATCCCTTGCTAGCGTAGCGCTCGCCCGACCCCGGCCATTCCGGCCGAACCCGCGAGGCTGCCGCAATGACGTTGCGCGTTGAACGTTCCAGGCTCTCCCCCCTGCCCCTCCTTGTTCGGCCAGCCTTTGCGCTGTTGCTTGCCACCCTGGTCCCGATTGCGCAGGCACAATCGCTGCCACCGCGCAGCCAATGGCAGGCCAGCGCCTCTTCGCAGCAGGTACCGGCGATGGCGATCAGCCACCTGATCGACGGCGACCCCGCTACCGTCACCGGCGGCGCGTTCAGCCCCGGACACTGGTTCCAGATCGATCTGGGTGCGCCGGCGATGCTGGCAGGCGCGCGTCTGAGCTGGGATGTCTCCCATCCAGAGGGCTATTCGTTGCAGACCTCGCTGGACGGCACGCACTGGCAGACCGCCTACACCATGGCCGATTCGCTGGGTGACGTGGAAACCCTGTACTTCGTGCCCCGCCAGGCGCGCTACCTGCGGCTGGCCAGCCCGCAACGCACCTCCGACTGGGGCGTGTCGATCTTCGAGATGGAACCGCTGGACAGCCGCCTCAGCGCGCGCGTGACCGGGCTGGACCACCCGCAGGCCGCCGCGCTCTGGCAGGGCGGCAGCGCCGTCACCCTCCCGGCCGCGGGGAACGGTGCACGGGTCCTGGAGATCACCCTGCCGCGTGCACAGTCCAGTACCGGCCTGGTGGTCGACTGGGCCGACGGCACGCGCGGCGCGGCGCGCCTGCAGGCGCTGGATGCCCAGGGCCAGTGGCGGGAACTCGCGCATGATGCGCAGGCAGGCAGCCATCGCCAGAGCTGGCTGGCCGCCAGCGCGGCACAGCCGGTGCGCGCCCTGCGACTGAGCGTGGACGGTGGCGCAGTACAGGTGAGCCGCCTTCGCCTGCTCGGCCCGAAGGCGGTGATGACGCCGATGAAGCGCTACCAGATCGCCGCCAGCGGCGCGCAGCGCGCATTGTTCCCGGCATCGCTGCAGATGCAGCAGACCTACTGGACCGCCGTTGGCGTGCATGGCGGGCGACAGAAATCGATCTTCGACGAGTACGGCAACATCGAAGCCTTCAAGGGAGCACCGCTGGTGCAGCCGATATGGCGCAACGCCGATGGACGCGCCGCAGGTGCTGCGGACCACCCCGTGCAGCATGCCCTGCGCGACGGCTGGAAGCCGATGCCATCGGCCACCTGGTCGCCGCAGCCCGGGCTGGAGCTGCGCAGTGAAGCCTTCGCCATCCTGCGCGATGGCCAGCCGGTGACCTTCCTGCGCCACCGTCTGCGCAACACCGGCAACAACACGATCGAGGGTACGCTCAGCCTGGCCGTGCGCCCGATGCAGATGAATCCGCCGTGGCAGAACGGCGGACTGTCACCGATCCACGAGGTGGCCATCCAGGCAGCGGCGGTGCGCATCAATGGCCGCACGCTGCTGCAGTCGCTCACCCCGGTCACCGCCTCGGCCGCGGCGCCATTCGGCACGGACGGTGCAAGCGAACTCACCGCGGCCATCGCCGCCGGCCAGCTGCCGTCCACGCAGCAGGCCGTCGACGAACAGGGCCTTGCCGCCGCGGCCCTGGACTATCGTGTCTCGCTGGCGCCCGGTGCCAGCGCTGCCGTGGTTGTCGCCTTCCCGCTGGGTAGCGCTGCGGCCGATGGCAAGGGCGTGCTGCCCGAGGCACCCGCGCTGGACCTGTCCCGGCTGCCCGGCGATGCCAGCGCAGCATTCGACGCCTTGGCGGCGCAGGCATCCGCGGACTGGCAGGCACGCTTGGGCCAGGTCGGCCTGCGCCTGCCCGACGCTTCGCTGGTGGACATGCTGCGCGCACAGGCCGCCTACATGCTGATCAACCAGACCGGCCCGGCCATGCAACCCGGGCCGCGCAACTACAACCGCTCCTTCATCCGCGACGGCATGGCCACCTCGGCAGTGCTGCTGCGCATGGGCGAAGCGCGCGTAGCGCGCGACTACCTCGCCTGGTACAGCGAACACGGCGTGCATGCCAACGGACTGGTCTCGCCGATCCTCAACGACGATGGCAGCGTCAACACCGGGTTCGGTTCGGACATCGAGTACGACAGCCAGGGCCAGTACGTTGCGCTGGTAGCCGATGTCGCCCGCCTCGATGGCGGTCCCGAGTCGGTGCGCGCCTACCTGCCAAAGGTGAAGGCCGCCCTGCGCTTCCTGCAGGCACTGCGCGAACGCACGCTGGTGCCTGGCTACAAGGCCGACCAGCCGGCACCGGAGCGGTTCGCTGGCATCCTCGCCCCTTCGATCAGCCATGAAGGCTATCCGTCGCCGACCCACAGCTACTGGGACGACTACTGGGGCCTGAAGGGTTGGCACGACGGGGCATGGTTGGCCGAGGCGCTGGGCGATCAGCAGACCGCAGCCTGGGCCCGCCAGCAGTACACGCTGCTGCACGACGCGCTGCACGCGTCGATCCGGGCGACGATGGCATGGAAAGGCATCGACTTCATCCCCTCCTCGGCCGACCTGGGTGACGGCGATCCGACCGGTGTATCGATCGCACTGGATCCCACCGGCGCGCAGAGTGTGCTGCCGGCGCAGGCGCTGCGGACCACCTTCGATCGCTACCTGCAGGATGTGCGCAGGCGCGCCCAGCCAGGCGCGCTGTATGCCTATACCCCGTATGAGATCCGCAATGTGCTGAGCTACGTGCACCTGGGCCAGCCGGAGGTGGCCGATGAACTACTGCAGGCCCTGCTGCGCGACCGGCGCCCGCTGGAATGGCAGGTGCTGGCCGAGGTCGTGCACTCGCGCCTGCGCTTTCCGCGCTATCTCGGCGACATGCCACACACCTGGATCGGTGCCGAGTATGGCCGCACGCTGTTCGGCATGCTGATGCGCGAAGACGACGACGCGCTGTCACTGCTGCCGGGCACTCCGCCCGCGTGGGTCGCCGGTGACGGGCTGGCGGTGGAGCGCTTGCCGACCGCTTATGGCACGTTGCAGATGCAGGCGCGGCAGCACGATGGCACGCTGACGGTTACGCTTGGCGAAGGGCTGCGCAAGGACACCGCCGTGCGCATGTGGTGGCCGAGCCGGACCGCGCCGAAGTCTGTGCGCGTGGATGGACGCAGCGTTTCCGACTTCGATGCCGGAGGTGTTCGGCTGGCAAAGCCGTTCAGAACGCTGGAGGCGCGTTGGTAGCACCGGGCAACGCCGGCAACCCCGGTGGATTGGTCTGCGACTGCGCCACCGCTTCCTCGGCCACATTCCAGCGCGCCAGCGCCTGCGCATAGGTGCCGCTGCCGATCTGGGTATTAAGCGCCTGCGTCACCGCTTCGGCCAGGCCGCTGCCCTTGCGGGTGGTGACCGAGATCGCCGCGGCGTCCGGCCAGCCGCCGGGGAACAGGCCCACCCGCCGCACCTTGCCATCGCGCGCCGAGTACGCGCCGGTGGCATTGGGCTCGAACGAGACATCGGCACGGCCGGTGATCACCGCCAGCCGGCCGACCACGGCGTCATCGAAGTACTGGTACTGCACCGGCTCCAGGCCGGCGGCAATGTTCTGCTGGTCCCACTGCCGCAGGATCTGGTCCTGGTTGGTGCTGGCGCCCACCACCACCTTCAACCCGGCCACGTCGGCAGGTTTGCCGATCTTCCGGATCGGTCCATCGCTGCGCGTATAGATGCCCAGCAGGTCATAGCGGTAGCTGGAGAAATCGAACTTCTTCTTGCGCTCCTCGGTCACCGTCACGTTCGACAGCACCGCATCGTACTTGCCCGACTCCAGCCCCAGCGGCCAGTCGGCCCACGCCACCGGCACGATCACCAGCTTCAGTCCCAGCGCATCGGCGATCAGCCGTGCGATGTCCGGTTCGATGCCCACCACGTCCCTGCTGTCGGCACCATAGTCGGCCAGCGGCAGCTGGCCCGGGTGGGTGGCCACGGTGAACGCCCCGGGCGTGACGAAGCGGTAGCCGGCCGGAATCAGCGCCTGCGCCTTCGGGTCGGGCGTTCCCTTCAGCACGGCCGTGTTCGCACCGACCAGGCTGGCCGCATCAACAGTGCGCCCCTCCGGTGCCTGCCGCACCCGCGAATAGACGATGCCGGCGATGCCGATGACCAGCACGCCCACGATCAACAGGGTACTGCGCGAGGGGCGGCGCGATGCTGCAGGGCTCATGGCATTCCTTCCAGGGTTACAGGGTCTTGGCCAGGAAATCGGCGGTGCGTTGCTGGCGCGGGCGCTCGAACAGGGCATCGGGCGTGCCCTGCTCGATCACCCGCCCCTGGTCCATCATCACCACATGGTCAGCAACGCGGCGGGCGAAACCCAGCTCATGGGTGACGATCACCAGCGTGGTGCCGGAGCGCGCCAGCTCCTCGATCACACTCAACACTTCGGCCACCAGCTCGGGGTCCAGTGCCGAGGTCGGTTCGTCGAACAGCAGCACCTTCGGCTGCAGTGCCAGCGCACGCGCAATCGCGATGCGCTGCTGCTGGCCACCGGACAGCTGGCGCGGGAACGCATCCGCCTTGTCGGCCAGGCCGACACGCTCCAGCAGCGTCCGTGCCTGCTGTTCGGCCTGCGCACGGGGCACCCCGCGCACCGCGATCGGCGCTTCGATGATGTTCTCCAGCGCGGTCAGGTGCGGGAACAGGTTGAACCCCTGGAACACCATGCCCACTTCGGCACGCCGGCGGCGGATCTCCCGCTCGGGCAGTTCGTACAGGGTGTCTCCGTCGCGGCGGTAGCCGATCAGCTGGCCGCCGACAGTCACGTAACCCCTGTCGGCGCGTTCCAGATGGTTGATCAGCCGCAGCAATGTGGACTTGCCGGCACCGGACGGGCCGATCAGCACGGTCACGCTGCCGGCGCGCAGGTCCAGGTTCACCGCGTCCAGTACCGGCTGGTCGCCGAATGCCTTGCCGACATCGTGCAACGATACCGCTGCGCCCTCGCCCGCCTCGGCCGGGACCGCGATCGCTGGCCGCTGGCCCACGCGCGGTGCAGCGTCGGCCTGTACGCGCACCGGCGACGAGACGCGCGACACCGAGCGCTCGCGCTGCAGCTGGCCGCGCGCGAAGCGCTGCTCCACGCGCCGCTGCAGCAACGACAGCACGGTCAGGATCACCAGGTACCAGACCGTGGCCACCATCAGCAGCGGCACCACTTCCAGGTTGCGCCGGTAGATCACCTGCACGGTGTAGAACAACTCGGGCAGTGCCAGCACATAGACCACCGAGGTGCTCTTGGCCAGGCCGATCACATCGTTGAAGGCCGCCGGCAGGATCGAACGCATCGCCTGCGGCAGGATGATCCGGCGCACCTGGCGGCCACGCGGCAGGCCCAGCGCGGCGGCGGCCTCGTACTGCCCGTGATCGACCGACAGAATACCGCCGCGGATCACTTCGGCCGAGAATGCGGCCTGGTTCAGGGTCAGGCCAAGCACCGCGGCGGTGAACACCCCGATCAGCTGCGTGGTCGGGTAGGAGAACAGGCTGATGCCGGTGAACGGGATCCCCAGCTCGATGCTGTTGTACAGATAGCCCAGGTTGTTCAGCAGCAGCAACAGCACCAGCAGCGGTATCGAGCGGAACAGCCACACGTAGCCCCACGACACCGCCGACAGCAGCGGCGAACCGGAAACACGGGCCAGCGCCAGCAGGGTGCCGAGGGCGAAACCGAGGCCCGTCCCCAGCGCGGTCAGCAGCAGCGTGCGTCCCAGTCCTTCCAGCACTGGCCGCGCGAAGAACCACTCGGCGAAAGTACCCCACCCCCAGCGCGGGTTACCCAGCACCGACTGCAGCGCGATCAGGATCAGCGCCAGGGCCAGCACCGTGCCGAACACCTGCAGCGGATGCCGCGCCGGCACCACCTTCAGTGTCGTTGCCTGCTGCGATTGCCCTGCGATGCCATCCAGTGCGGTCGACGGCGTGCTCATGCGTGCACCCCCTGCCGCAGCACTGGCGTCGGCAGGGCCACCGGCGGCGCTGTCTGCAGCGGCTTCTCGAACGGCAGATGGGCGATGGTCTCCGGGTCGGCCTCGCGGTCAAACAGCGCCGTATAGCCGTGGCTGAGGTACAGGCCAACCGCTTCGGGCTGGCGGAAGCCGGTGGTCAGGAACACCCGCCGATACCCTTGGCGCGCAGCCTGCTCCTCCAGTTCCTGCAGCACGCGCCGCGCGATGCCCTGGCGGCGCAGCCCCGGCAAGGTCCAGATGCGCTTGAACTCGGCCGTGTCCGGATCGCGATGCGGCATGAACGCCCCGCCGGAAATCGCTACGCCCTCACGCAACAGCAGCACGAACGCACCCACCGGCGCTGCGAACGCCTGCGCCGGATAGCGCTGCAGCTCCTCGCGGGCGCTGCCGCCGATGCGGCGACGCACATCGGCGTAACGGCTGTCGTATTCCTGCTCGAGCCCATCGAACAACGGCCGCGCCAGCGGATCATCCACCGAGGTATAGAGAAAGCGTTCGTTGAGGCTCATGTCGCATCCTTCACCAGATAGTCCTCGGCCAGTCGCGCCCACAGGCTGGCAGCGGGGGCGATGGCCGCATCGTTGAACACATAGCGCGGGCTGTGCAGCGGCTCGCTGTCACCGTTGCCGACGAACACGAAGCTGCCCGGCCGCGCCTGCAGCAGGAAAGCGAAGTCCTCGCTGGCGGTGCGCGGCGCAAACGCCGGCACCAGCTGCCCGGCACCGAAGCCCTGCAGCGCCACCTCGCGGATGTAGGCGGTCTGCTGCGGGTGGTTGATCACGCTGGGGAAGCCGCGCGGGAACTCGATCTCGGCACGCGCACCGAACGCCGCCGCAGTCTGTTCGGCAATCGCGGTGACCCGTTGCCGCAGGGTATCGCGCACCTCCGGCAGGTAGGCGCGCACGGTCAGGGTCAGCTCGACGGTGTCCGGAATCACATTGGCGGCCTTGCCGCCGTGGATCGATCCGACGGTGACCACGCCCATCTGGCGCGGATCGACATTGCGCGACACCACGCTCTGCAGGGCGGTGATGATGTGCGCTGCGGCCAGGATCGGGTCGACGCTGCCCTGCGGCTCCGCGCCGTGGCCGCCCTTGCCGATCACCTTCAACCGCGCCCAGTCCACCGAGGCCATCGCCGGGCCGTCGACGAAGCCGAAGTGACCCACCGGCACGCCTGGCCAGTTGTGCAGCCCATAGATCGCATCCACCGGGAAGCGTTCGAACAGGCCATCGGCAATCATCTTCGACGCGCCCGAACCGGTTTCCTCGGCCGGCTGGAACACCAGCTGCAGGGTGCCGTCGATGTGCCCGTGATGGGCCAGGTAGTGCGCGGCGGACAGCAGGATGGCGGTATGGCCATCGTGGCCGCAGGCATGCATCAGCCCTTCGTTGCGGCTGGCATAGGCCAGCCCCGACTCCTCGCGGATCGGCAAGGCATCGATGTCGGCGCGCAGGCCGAGGCGACGGCTGCCCTGCCCGCGCTGCAAGGTGCCGACCACGCCGGTGCCACCGATGCCGGTGGTCACCTCATAGCCCCACTGCTGCAGCAGTTCGGCCACGCGCGCGCTGGTACGGTGTTCCTCGAAGGCCAGCTCTGGATGGCGGTGCAGATCGTGGCGGATGGCGATGGCCGCCTCGGCACGTGCCGCGATTTCGGGCAACACGCCGATGACGCTGCCTTTCCGCCCAGCCTGGCCCGGCGCAGCCGCATGCTCTCCGCTCATCGCGCTACCCCACCTTCCGCGCCGGCTCGGCGTCGATCGAATACCGGCTGGCCTTGTACGGCAGGCCCAGATGCGCGCGCAGGGTCTGGCCCTGCAGCTCGCGCTGGTGATAACCACGCGCCTGCAGGATCGGCAGCACCAGGGTCACGAAATCGTCCAGGCCTTCGCGCTGTGCGGCAAAACCCAGAATGAAACCATCGCTGGCACCGGCATCGAACCAGCGGATCAACTCATCGGCCACCTGCTCGGCGGTGCCGATGAAGTTCGGCCGCGGACTCACCGCCTCCAGCGCTACCTGGCGCAGGCTCAGTCCCTTCTCGTGCGCGTCCTGCTTGATGCGGTCGGTGGTGGAACGGAACGAATTGCTGCCGATGTCGCCCAGTTCCGGGAACGGCGCGTCCGGGTCGTACTGGCTGAAATCGTGATGGTCGAAGAAGCGGCCCAGATAGGCCAACGCATCCTCCAGGGTCGCTAGCGCCGCGATCGCCTGGTACTTGGCCTCGGCCTCCTCGGCGCTGCGGCCGACAATGGGGCCGATGCCCGGGAAGATCTTCACATCGTTGCCGCTGCGCCCATGCGCGATCGCCGAGTTCTTCACCTTGTGGGTGAACGCGCGGGTCTCTTCCAGCGACGGCGCGTGGGTGAACACCGCATCGGCATACTTGCCGGCCAATGCGATGCCGTCGTCGGACGAACCCGCCTGGAAGATCACCGGCTGGCCCTGCGGCGAACGCTGGATGTTGAGCGGGCCTTCCACCTGGAAGAAGCGCCCCTTGTGGTCCAGCCGGCGGAACGCCTCCGGCGCGAAGAAGGTGCCACTGTCGCGCTCACGGACGAAGGCGTCGTCGTCCCAGGAATCCCACAGTCCCTGCACCACCTCCAGGTATTCATCGGCAATCTGGTAGCGCAGCGCATGCTCGGGGTGCGGCCGGCCGTAGTTGCGGCCGGACCCTTCCAGCGGTGAGGTGACCACGTTCCAGCCTGCGCGGCCGCCACTGATCAGGTCCAGCGAGGCGAACTGGCGGGCCACGGTGAACGGATCACTGTAGGAGGTCGAGAGGGTACCGGCCAGCCCGATCCTGCGGGTCGCGGTCGCCAGCGCCGACAACAGCGAGATCGGCTCGAAGCGGTTGAGGAAGTGCGGGATCGACTTCTCGTTGATGTACAGCCCATCGGCGACGAAGCCGAAGGCGATGCCGTTGTCCTCGGCGGTACGCGCGATATCGATGTAGAACTGCAGGTTGACGCTGGCATCGGCCGGATTGGACGGATGCTTCCAGGCATGCATGTGGCTGCCAGGGCCCTGCAGCATGATGCCGAATGGGATATGGCGTGGGGTCGTGCTCATGGGAATCGCTCCTGCAGGTCAGGCCACCGCCGCGCGTGGCGCCGGCGACAGCAGTTCAAGGGATGCCAGGCGTGCGTCGAGGTCGGCCACCGGCGCATCGAGGATGAATTCGCCCACGCCGAAGCGCCGATGCAGCGCATCCAGTTCATCGCGGACGTGCTGCGCATCACCGGACAGCACGCTCGGACGTGTTTCCTCGATGCGGAAATCGGCCACGCCGACCTGGCGCGCATACTCGGCCGCTGCCTCGGGACTGGGCAGGTTCACCGCCTGCCCCGGGCCAAGGTGCAGCTTGTAGACCCGCAGCGCACCCACATGGCGTGCGGCCGTCTCGGCACTGGCTGCGGCAAAGGCGACCGTGGCCAGCAGTGGCGGTTGTGTGGAGGCACGGCGATAGGCGTCGAACGCGGCTTCGATGTGCGTCGGGTCGCCATCGAAGTGGGCGGCGTAGACGAAGCGCCAGCCGAGTTCGGCGGCCTGTGCCGCGCTCTGCGGGCTGGCACCGAGCAGGAACCGTTCCGGCGCCACCTGCGGAATCGGCCGCGCCTGCGCATCGGCGTGCGCGTGGGACGCGGCCAGCGTGCCCGACAGGAATCCTTCGAGGTCACGCAATTGCTGCTCGAAGTCGGTGAACGGCGGACGCCCGGCTGCCAGTGCGGCAGTCGACGCCGGCAGGCCACCGGGAGCCTTGCCCACGCCCAGATCGACGCGCCCCGGCGCCAGCGCCGACAGCAGGTTGAAGTTCTCCGCCACCTTGTACGGCGCGTAGTGGCGCAGCATCACGCCACCACTGCCGACGCGGATACGCCGGGTCTGCGCCAGTACCCACGCCGCCAGCACTTCCGGTGCAGGGCTGGCCAGCGTTGGGGCGGCATGGTGCTCGGCAAACCAGTAGCGGTGGTAACCCAGTTGTTCGGCGCGCTGCGCCAGCTGCAGGCTGTTGCGCAGAGCCTGCTCCGGCGAGGCGCCGTCGGCCACCGGGCTCTTGTCCAGCACGCTGATCAGGTAGCTCATCGTCGCGTCCTCGCTCAGGGGTGGGCCACGGGAATGCCGAGCAGGCCATTCAACGCCGCCAGGATCGGTTCGGCACCGGAGATGTACTGGCGATCCCGGTGCGCGCCACTGGCAAGCTCGCTGTGCACGCCTTGCGGCAGCACCAGCTTCGGCAGCGACTGGTCCTGCTCGCCGATCTCGGCGATCACCTCGCGGCGCGGCCGCGCGAAGCCGATGCGGCGCACATCCAGCTGCGCGTCGAGGCCGTCGATGCTCGACAACGCGCCTTCCAGCAGCAGGCTGTGCCGGCAGAAGAAGCGCTGCCCGGGAATCTGGCCATCCTCGAACTCACGGTCGAGCAGGAACAGGATCGGTTTGCGTGTTGCGTCCAAAGCCACGGGGTCGTCCTCATCGGGTCCGGCAATGCGATGCCGCTTCGATATCGATGCTAGTGATGGCGGCCACTGCCACGGCGCTGCCAGGCGACAATCGGCGGTCAGATCCGGCCACGCAGATGCGCCTTGGCCATAAGCAGAATGCCGCTGGTTATGCGCGCCACGGCAGGCTCTATGCGATGCGCCGCAGTGGCGCCGGCGCGGCCAGTGCCTGCACCGCCAGATGACCGGCGGCGCGCTCGCTGGCCAGCGCGATGCGCGCCTGCAGCGCTGCGCTGTGCACCCGGTCCCCTTCGAAGTCCGCCGCAGTGGCATACACGCCGATCGGCAGGGTGTGTGCCTGCAGGAAACTGAACAACGGCCGCAACTGGTGATCGATCACCAGCGCATGCCGCTCACTGCCGCCGGTCGCCGCCAGCAGCACCGGCGTATCCACCAGCGCCTCCAGTTCAATCAGGTCGACCAGGTGCTTGAACAGCCCGGGGTAGGAGCCGCGGTACACCGGCGCGGCCACCACCAGCAACTCGGCCGCCTCGATGGTCTGCAGCGCCTGCTCCACCGCCGGCTCGGCCTCGCTGCGCGAAAGCGCCTGGCCCAGCGTGCGCGCGATCGGCGCCAGCTCCACCACATCCACGCTGGCGTGCAGCCGCTGCTGCAGCGACTCCAGCAGATGCCGCACCAGCAGCAGGGTACGCGACGTCGCCGAACTGGTCGGCGACCCCACCAATGCAACCACCTTCAATGCAGAAGACATGACATGCTCCCTTGTAGAGCCGAGCCCTGCTCGGCTGCGCTTGCTCGTGTAGAGCCGAGCCATGCTCGGCTGCTGTGGGCCGCAACCTCAGAACCGGTAATTGATCCGCCCATACCAGAACGCACCGATCGTGCTCAGCACATCGCCGGTATCCCAGGTGGTTTCGATGCTGGCCACGTCGGTGGCACTGCGTGCGTACTCGGGCACCTTGCGGGTGCGCTTGTCGAACACGTTGTTGATGCCCAGCGCCGCACTCCAGCCCGCGCCCAGTTCCACGCCACCCGAAAGGTTGGTCACCAGCGCCGGCGGCTGCTTGTACTCCACACCGTTGTTCAGGCGCTTGATCGGGCCATACCAGGTGAAGTCCACGTTCGAGCGCCAGCGCCCGTTCTGCCAGCCCAGCCCCGCCACCTGCGTGTAACTGGGCGTGCGGAAGCGCAGCGCGTACTCACTGGACCGGGTCAGCAGGTTGATGTTCGGCAATCCCTGCAGTGCCGCCGGAATGTCGCTGACCTTCTGGATGGTGGTGCGGCCGACATTGGCCGCATAGTTCCAGCGCAGCTTGCCCCAGCGGGTTTCCTGGTTCGCTTCCAGGGTCAGCTCGACGCCACGCGTGCGGGTGTTGCCCACGTTGGTGAAGTAGCTGGCATAGAACGCATCGCCGGGCAGGATGCTGATCCCGGCCGAGCCCAGCAGCGCATCGATGGTGTTCTTCTGCGCCGCGCTCAGCACCGTGCCGCTGTTGTCGGTGATGCGCGCCGGGTCCTGCGCGTTGTAGCCGATCTGGCTGGACTGGCCAAGCTGGCCGCGGATGTCGATCTGGTACGCATCCAGCGCCAGGTGCAAGGCCGGGCTCGGGTCCCAGGTCACCCCCAGGCTGTAGTTGGTGGCCTTCTCCGGCTTCAGCGGCGTGGCCCCCAGCGCGATCGCGGCCGGCGAAGACACCTGCGCGACCAGCGTGGTACCGCACGGGCAGCTGCCGGTGGCCTGGTAGTACTGTGCACCCAGGCTGGGTGCGTGGAAACCATTGCTGACCGTGGCGCGCACACCCAGTGCATCGGTGAAGTCGAAGCGCGTGGTCAGGCGACCGGTGGAGACGCTGCCGAAGTCGGAATGATCTTCCCAGCGCGCGGCGGCATCCAGGTACCAGCGCGAAGTGATGTTGGTGGCCGCGCCCACATACACCGCCTTGCTGTTGCGGGTTGCCTTCACCGCGTCCGCCGTGGAGTAGCCGACGAAGGCCGCGGCACCAAAGCCGGTGTACGACTCCCACTGCCCCGCCCCGCGCTGGTAGCGCTCATGCTGGTATTCGGCACCGGCACTTACCTCCAGCGGTGAGGCAAAGGCCGCTACCTCGAAGCCGCGGCGCAGGTCCAGGTTGGCGATGCCCTGCTGGTAGTCCAGCTTTCCGTCATAGAAGTCGGTCGGCGCCCCCGGATAGGTCAGCGAGAAATTCGCCGAATCGCGCGTATACGTGCGCACCGTGCTGCGGTTGCCGGTCACGCTCGCATCGTAGTCCCAGCCGGCAATGTGCCCCTTCAGGCCGGCCGTGCCGGTGTACTGCTTCTCCTTGGTCTCCAGCACCGGCAGGAAGCCGTCGGGCCAGACGTTCAGCACGCTGGGCGCCTTGTAGGTGGTGAAGATGGTCGCCGGCAGGCGGAAGTTCTGGATCGCCTGCGCGGTGCGCTCGCTGGCGGTGGCGGTGGCATAGAACTGCGTGCTCTCGCCGATGCCGTGACCGGCGTTCAGCGCGAATGCCTTCAGCGCATAGGACGGCGAGCTGAGGATGGTGTTGGCCTCGGCATTGCGGCCGGCCTCCGCCGCGTCTGGCGAGGCCCCCGCCGGCAGCCGGTTGTTCGGCCGCAGCGCCACCCGGTTGCCGCTGGCATCCAGCGCCGGGTAGCTCAGATAGCCGTCGATGTAGCGACGGGTGCGGATCGCATGATGCTGGCGCGTGGTCTCGCCAGAGAGGTTGACGAAGCCGTCCTGGCCCCACGGCAGGCCGACATTGGCACGCACGCTGGTACGCGAGCCGTCGCCGTCGATGCTCTGCCCGCTTTCCACCGACAGGTCGCCACCGTGCGCCTGCGATTTCAGGATCACGTTGACCACGCCGGTGATCGCGTCCGAGCCGTAGATCGCCGATGCGCCATCGCGCAGCACTTCCACATGATCGATGGCCGACACCGGGATCAAGGCCAGGTCGGCCCAGGCATGGCCCGGATAGCCGCCGCCGTTGGCCCCGCTCACATAGGCGCTGGCATTGCGGCGCTTGCCGTTCACCAGCACCAGCGTGTAGCCCGGCGACAGGTTGCGCAGCTGGTAGCCGCGGATCAGGCTCTCCTGGTCACTCTGGTAGCCGCCGATCTGGCTCAGCGATGGCAGGCTGCGCTGCAGGGCTTCCAGCAGATTGGCCTGGCCGGTGGCGGCCAGGTCTTCGGCGGAGATCACATCGATCGGCGTGGAGCTGTTCTTCACCGTGCGCGTGCTGCTGCGCGAGCCGGTGACCACCACCGCATCCAGTGTGGACGCCGCCACATTGGTGGTCGCAGCAGTGGTGGTGGGCGCTGCATCGGCTTCCGCTGCATGGCTGGGCGATGCGGCGAGAACGGCTGCGATCAGGACGGCAAGGGAACTCAGGACAGGGCGGTGGGCGGCAGGCATGGGGGCTCGTGGGGGTGGGCCGGAGACACGCCTCCATTCAAGAGGCTGTTCACCCCCCACGACAGGCGTGATCGCGTCACCCGACCGTCATATCCGGCCACCCACATGACCGCTGGTAATGACGTTAGGTACAGCCCCGCCCAGGGGCGCCCGGAATCCGGATTGGGGTCGGATCCGTTCCCGGGGAAAGGGATCCGACCCCGATCCTCCCAGCACATGCCGCGCGGGCATCACCTCATGCCCGCGCAGCGCTCGGTGCCTCGCGCCGCCGCCCGTAGCATCAGGCCATGCCCAACCCTTCCGCCGACCCCACCGCGCCCCTCGTTGCCATCGTTGCCTGCCACGGCCAGGGCCTGTTCGAGTTCGGCTGTGCGGTCGGCCTGTTTGCCCCGGTACGGCCGGAACTGGGCGTGGCCTGGTACCGCACCCAGTTGTGCGCGGGCGAACCCGGCGCGCTGCGCCTGCTTGGCAACGCGCAGATGCAGCTGCCCTACGATCTGAGCAGCGTCGAGGATGCCGACATCATCGTCATTCCCGGCTGGCGCGAGCCCAGCGAGCGTCCACCGCAGGCCCTGCTCGATGCACTCAACCGCGCCCATGCACGCGGTGCGCGCATCGCCTCGATCTGCTCCGGCGCGTTCGTGCTGGCCTGGGCCGGCCTGCTCGATGGCCGCCAGGCCACGACCCACTGGCGCCTCACCGAAACGCTGGCGCGTGCATTCCCGCGCATCGACGTGCGCGAGGACGTGCTGTACGTCGATACCGGCAGCCTCATCACCTCGGCCGGCTCGGCCACCGGCATGGACATGATGCTGCACATGGTGCGCAAGGACTACGGCGCGCGCGTCGCCAACCTGGTGGCCGAACGGCTGGTGCTGGCGCCGTGGCGCGACGCTGGCCGCAGCCAGCGCGTCAGCCGCGCGATCCCCAATGGCGAGCCCTCGCGGCTGGCAAAACTGATGGAGTGGATGCGCCGCAACCTGCCCGAGCCGCACTCGCTCGGCAGCCTCGCCGAACAGGCCGCGCTCAGCCAGCGCACCCTGCAGCGGCAGTTCCTGGAAGCCACCGGGTTGTCCCCCATCGACTGGTTGATCCGCGAACGCGTGGCCTATGCGCGCGAGCTGCTGGAAACCACCGACCGCCCGCTGCAGTGGATTGCCGAGCGGGCCGGTTTTGGCTCGCAGGAATCGTTCCGCCGCCACTTCCGCGCCCAGCTCGATGCCAGCCCCACCGAGTACCGCAACCAGCATCGCGGCGGTCTCGGCGCCGACCGCCTGGTCGGCTGCTGAGCACTGCGTCCAGGGGCCGCACAGGAGGTCATGTGGATGCGGCATCCTGCAGCGCGGCCTGGCGTCCCCTGCCCGTCCCGGACAGCAGCTGCTGCACCCGTCGATCCAGCTCCGCGGCCTTGAACGGTTTGGTCAGGATCTCCATTCCCGGCTCCAGGTGTTCGCCACCTACCGCGGCACTGGCCGCATAGCCGGTAATGAACAGAACGGGGAGGCCCGGCTGCCGCTGCCGCGCGGCGTCGGCCACCTGCCGGCCATTCAGGGTGCCGGTCAGACCCACGTCGGTCACCAGCAGATCAAAGGGCTGTCCGGTCCCGAGCAGCGCCAGCGCTTCACTGCCATTGGATGCCTCGGTCACCGCGTGACCCTGCCCCGACAGCAGATCGCGCACCAGCCCTCGAATCGCGTCCTCGTCTTCCACCAGCAGCACCGACCGGCTTTCAGATGCCGGCTTCTGCAACAGGGCGGTCGCCTGGGGCGGATCGGTCGCCTGCGCCTGATCGGACTTCGGCAGGTAAAGGTGCATCGTCGTGCCCGCGCCCGGCGCTGATTCCACGTCCACCTGGCCACCCGATTGCCGGGTAAACCCGTAGATCATCGACAAGCCCAGCCCGGTTCCCTGGCCGATCGGCTTGGTCGTGAAGAACGGCTCGAAGACCTTCTCAAGCACGCTGGCATCCATGCCCGTGCCGGTATCGCGCACGGACAGGCGCACATAGTCACCGGCGGGCAGCCCGAGCCGTTTGCTGCGCGTTCCGGCCAGATGCTCGGTGCAGCTGGAGATGGTGATCGTGCCGCCGCCAGGCATGGCGTCGCGCGCATTGATGCACAGGTTCAGCAGCGCGTTCTCCAGCTGCGGCGCATCGACCCGTACCGCGTCCTCGAAATGCTCGAAGCAGGTTTCGATGCCGATGGAGGGACCGATCGAACGGGTGAGGATATCCAGCATGCCGCTCACCAGCGTGGCAACCTGCACCGACGACGGCGCAAGCGTCTGCCGCCGGGAAAAAGCCAACAGGCGCTGGGTCAGCGCGGCGGCACGATCCGCGCCCGAGCGGGCCATCTCGAGGTAGCGCTCCAGCCCATCCAGCCGGCCCTGCTCTACCCGCAGCTCCAGCAGTTCCAACCCCATCGATACCGCCGTCAGCATGTTGTTGAAGTCATGGGCAATACCGCCGGTCAGCTGCCCCAGCGACTCCATCTTCTGGCCCTGCCGCAGGCGCTCTTCCATCGCCATCAGCTCGGCGGTCCTGGATTGCACGCGCTCTTCCAGCGTCAGGGTCAGCTGCTGCAATCGCTGCTGGGCAATACGGCGATCGGTGATGTCCGATGCCGCCGCGAACCATTCCTTCACCCGCCCCTGCTCATCCAGCAGTGGCACCGCACGTAGCTGCGACCAGCGCACGCTGGCGTCCGGCAGCAGCGTGCGGTGCTCGACCTCAAGCGCGGAGGTGGACTGTCGTGCATCGGCAATGGCCGCCTCCACGGCGACCCGGTCATCCGGGTGGATCAGCTGCTCGCGCCACGTACCCGCCGTATCCCGCAACTCCGCCGCGTCAGCCTGGCGGTAGATCAGGTTGATCTGCTGCCAGTCGGCCGAGATGGCGTACAACGACTGGGTGGCGGCCGAAACCAGCGCCGCCAGGCGCCGCTCGCTCTGCGCCAGCGCATCGGAGGCATTCCGTTCCGAGGTGCGGTCGCGGAACACCACCACGAACCCCACCGCCTCGCCTTCGGTGCCACGCAGCAGCGTCATCGAGCCCTGTGCCCAGAATCGGCCACCATCGCGGCGGCGCAGCCAGCGCTCACCGCTCAGGCCACCGTCGCGCACCGTCTGTTCCATGTTGCGCCGGAAACGATCTGCCAGCAGGTCATCCTGCAGGTAGAGCAAGCCGGCATGCCGGCCCAGCACTTCGTTCTCGTGCCAGCCCAGGGTCTGCTCCGCACCGCGGTTCCACAGGGTGATCAGCCCATCCATGTCGGTGGCGATCATCGCGTAGTCGCGCGCACTGTCCATGATCTGCCGGTGCCGCGCTTCGGTCAGGGACAGGTGGCGCTCCAACGCCACCTGCGAGGTCAGGTCCAGGCCCTGCACGAAGATGCCGTTGACCCGCCCGGCGTCATCCTTGCACGGCTGGAACACCACATCGACGATATGCAGGGGCCCGGCACCCGGCTGCGCCACGCCGCTGTCATAGGCCACCTTGCGGCCGATATAGGGCTCGCCGCTGCGGTACACCTCATCCAGCAGGTCCACATAGCCCTGGTCCCGCGCTTCGGGCAGGGCTTCGATCAGCGGCCTGCCGATCACCTCGCGATGACCGATCAGTGCCTCGTATCCTGGGTTGACCAGGGCCACCCGATGCTCGGGGCCGGTCAGGAAAGCCATGAACAACGGCGACTTCTCGAACAGCGCGATCAGCCTTTCATTCTCGCGGGCCAGCCGTTGCTGGGCCACGATCATGCCGGTCACTTCCTTGGTCACGCAGAATGCGCCGGCCACCTGCTCGTCGTCCGCATACAGTGGCGAGAACGAGAACGTCCACCAGGTATCTTCCGGTTCCCCGTAGCGGCTCATGGCCACAGGCGCATTCTCGAAGCGCGACCCCTGCCCGGCAAAGGCACGCTCAATCGGCTCGCGCACCGCAGGCCAGGCATCGGCCCAGAGGCTGCGCAGTGGCGCGCCCATCGCATGCTCCAGGCGCGGCCCCAGAATGGGCGCATAGGCATCGTTGAACAGGAACACCAGCTCCGGGCCCCAGACCAGGTACATGCTCTCCGGGGAATTGAGCATCAGCTCCACCGCGCACCGCAGCGAGGCGGGCCACTGCGCCGAGGGGCCAAGCGCAGTCGCCGACCAGTCATGCTGGCGGACACGTTCAGCAGCGGCCCCCGTGGCACGGGGGAACACAGATCGACTCGATTGCACGTCACGTCCTGATGGGAGAGCGGGGGTCGCAGTGCCCCAGCGCCATTCAGGCGGCTGCAGGAAGTGAGACTGGCCGCGCCAATCTACGCGATCCGGGATACGAATGGCGTCAACAATCCCCCCGTTGCAGGCCGGTTGCAGCCGGCCCGCAGCAGCCGGGCCGCAGCAGCCACCCTACGCAGACGGCCCGAACCGTCTGGGCCTGCACGCTGCATCCGGCCGAGATAGCGGCGCAGGGTTCTGCCCGCCTGCCACGACGCCCAGGCCAGCGGGCAGCCGATACCATCACCGGCTGCCGCTGACCCGCCCGCTCAGTCCTCCTGCACCAGCCGGAACTCGCGCAGCAGTCCGCCGATCTGGGTCTTGTCCAGCTTGCTCATCAGCAGGTTGCGCAGGAACGCCGGCCCGGGAACATCCAGTTCCTTGCCGTCGCGCAGGCGGCCCGTCGCGGCCAGCAGCGAGCGCACGTCATAGGTGGAGTTGAACACTTCGGGCACGCCACGCTCGATGCCGAGCAGGGTGTAGACCGCCTCCATCGGCGTGCGCACCGAATATTCGGTGGTGAAGATGCAGTCACGCTGCTTCGATTCGGCGAACTGGCCGATGAACGCGAAGTTCACCGCCCCCTCCGGCACCACGTCCGGGCGGTCGCCGGCCTGGCGCGGCATGAAGAACGCAGTGATGTACGGCATCATCACCGGCACCGTCTTTGCACCCGTGGCGGCCAGTTCGTCGATCTCCTCCACCGGCACGCCCAGGTGGTACAGCCACTCGCGGGTGATCTCCTCGCCGGTGCAATCCTGCATCGGCTTCTTGATGTAGTCGCCCGGCGTGTCCACGAACAGCGAATACACCCAGACCACGATCTGGTCGCTGGGTTGGTTCTTGAAATGCGGCTGGCGGTTCACGGTCCAGCTCATCAGCCAGCGCGAGTCACGCACGCTGACGATGCCGCCGGTCACGACCCTGCCACTGAAGGGATCGCGCTTGGCGATCTTCTGGATGTAGGCCGGGATGCGCGCGTCCAGCGTGGTCACCGTCGCCGATTCCCACTTGGTCTGCGCGATATGTGCACCGAACACGTCCGGGCGGCCGAATGCAGGGTCCCTGGCCGCGATGCGCCGCCACAGGTCCCAGGCCGGAGCCGGGCCTTCGTCCAGGCGCGCGGCGGTCTGGTGGTCGCCATTGTCCGAGTTCTCGGTCAGCGAGCCGATCGTCATGAACAGCAGATCGTCCACGCCCAGGTCGACGCCGCCGGCCACGCCCTCGCGCGTCCAGTGGATACGCGTGGCCTGCTTGCGACCGGGCTGCAGATCGAAATCGACGTCGGTCACCTCAGTGCCGTACTGGAACACCACGCCCTGGTCCTGCAGCCACTTCACCAGCGGGAGCACCAGTGATTCGTACTGGTTGTAGCGGGTGAACTTCAGCGCCGAGAAATCCGGCAGCCCGCCGATGTGATGGATGAAGCGGTGCAGGTACAGCTTCATTTCCAGCGCCGAGTGCCACTCCTCGAACGCGAACATGGTGCGCCAGTACAGCCAGAAATTGCTGTCCAGGAAATCGCGGCCCAGCACCTCGTCGATGCGCTTGTTCTCCATCTCCTTCCGGGTGGCCAGGAACAGCGCGATGATGTCCTTCTGCGCCTGCTCGCTCAGGGTGAACAGGCCATCGGTGTGTGCATCCTCGCCACGGTTGATGGTGGCGCGCTGCAGCGAGTAGTTCGGATCATCCTTGTTCAACCAGTAGAACTCGTCCAGCACGCTGGCATCCTCGATTTCCAGCGATGGAATCGAGCGGAACAGGTCCCACAGGCACTCGAAGTGATCTTCCATCTCGCGGCCGCCGCGGATCACGAAACCCTTCTCCGGCACCTTCAGCCCATCCAGTGCGCCGCCGGGAATCTGCTGCTGCTCAAGCACCGTGATGCGATCTCCGGCCATGCGCCCGTCGCGGACCAGGAACGCGGCACCGGCCAGCGAGGCCAGCCCCGAACCGACGAACCATGCCCGCTTGCCATCGACACCGGCGGGCTTGCGCGGCCGCGCGAAGGCTTCATAGTTGCCACTGCTGTAATACATGCGCTGCTCCTTCCTGGAGGGGGTGATCAGGAACCGGCCGCCGGACGACACCGCCATCCGCTGCAGGTCATGGCCCTACTCTAGCGCCGAACCCGTGCAACCCTTCCTGTACGCAGGCTGCGACGGAGTGACGCAGCGGTGTCAGAGCCTGCGGCCCAGCAGCATGCCTGGCCACCCTTCCACAGTGAACGGTGTGATGCGCGTGTAACCGCAGGATTCATAGAAGCGCACCAGATCCCCGCTGCCGCCGGCGTAGCAGTCCACGCGCAGATGGTCGAGCCCGGCAGCGCGCGCCTGCTCATCGGCGAAGGCCATCAGGCGCCGGCCAATGCCACGCACGCGGGCGTCGCGCGAGGCGACCAGCACCCGCACATACAGTTCCGGGCCAGTCGGCGCCGGCACGTACGGCATCGACTCCCCCAGTGCCAGGAACCCACGCACCTCCCCGCTGTCATTCTGTGCCACCCACGCGCCCGGCAGCGCGCAGGCGTCGCTCACCTGGCCGATCCGGCGCGGCACCGTCGACCAGGGCTCGCCGCCCCACTGCTGCAGGTTGCCGATCGACACGAACCATGCGATCACCTCATCGAACAGCGCCAGCACCGCAGGTACATCGGCCACGCTGGCACGGCGGAGGTTCAAGGTTTCCTTTCCAGCTTCAGTCATGCATGCACTCCCTGACGTCCCGTAGATCCAGTAGTGCCAGGCCATGCCTGGCAGGTGCCCAGTGTATTGATCCAGTCCCCCACCCACCGGATTTGACATGCAGGCATTTACCTGCATATAGTCCACTCAAGGGCGGCGCTTGCCGGCCCATCGCGAGGAACCGGCAATGGTCGATATCGCACACAGGGTCGGCATCAAGGCCCCTTCAAACCAGGTCTACCAGGCTCTGGCCACGCCGGAAGGAGTCGCCGCCTGGTGGGCTGAAGACACCCACGGCGACCGCAACGCCGGCGGCACGGTCAAGGCTCGCTTCACCGCCCAGGGCCAGGAAATCGGCGCGATGGAAATGAAGCTGGAACAACTCATTCCAGGCGAGCTCGTGCTCTGGCGGTTCCTCGCCGGCCCAGCGGAATGGATCGGCACCCACGCGCGCTTCGCGCTGAAGCAGGAGGGCGACTACTGCATCGTCCTGTTCACGCACGAAGGCTGGAAGGAGCGCATCGAGTTCACCTCCCACTGCAGCACCAAGTGGGCGGTGTTCCTGATGAGCCTCAAGGCACTGCTGGAGACCGGCAAGGGCCAGCCCAATCCCCACGACGTCAGGATCGACAACTGGAACTGAAGACGCCCCGGATGAACGCAGACAAGGTCTTCAAGGCACTGGCCGACCCCACCCGCAGAACGCTGCTCGACCTGCTCTGCGAGAACAACGGCCAGACCCTGGGCCAGCTCTGCGAGCAGCTCGACATGGCGCGGCAATCGGTCACCCAGCACCTGGGCCTGCTGGAAGACGCCAACCTGATCAGCACCGTGCGCCGTGGCCGCGAGAAGCTGCACTTCATCAATCCCGTACCCCTGCACGAGGTCTACGAGCGCTGGGTGCGCAAGTTCGAGCAGCAGCGCTTGAGCCTGCTGCATGACCTGAAACGAGAACTGGAAGGAGAATGACGATGTCCGCAGAGTCCACCCGCTTCATCCACGTGATCTACATCGCCTCCACCCCGCAGAAGGTGTTCGAGGCCATCACCCGCCCCGAGATCGCCCGCCGCTACTGGGGCCACGAGAACGTCTCGGACTGGAAACCCGGCTCGCGCTGGCAGCATGTGCGCGCCAACGAAACACGTTCGGTCGAGCTGGTCGGTGAGGTCGTGGAAAGCACCCCGCCCTCGCGACTGGTCATCACCTGGGCCGCCGCCTCGCAGGCCGATAACCCGGACGCCTACAGCCGGGTCACCTTCGACATCGTGCCCTACCAGGACATGGTGCGGCTGACCGTCACCCATGACGAACTGGAACCCGGCAGCGGCATGGATACCGGCATCCGCCAGGGCTGGCCGATCGTGCTGTCCAGCCTGAAGTCACTGCTGGAAACCGGCAAGGGACTGGATGTGTTCGCCAAGCCGAACGGGTGACAACGCGTGGCGATGCGGCGGGCGGCGGAGCGCGATCCGCCGCCCGCCTTGCGCCACTACTCAGTCGGCCAGCCTGCGCGAACGCCCATAGCTCCCCTCCGCCTGCTGCTTGATCCAATCGGCCAACAGGCGCAGATAGCCCTCGGTGATGCGGGTCGACACCCGGTTGCCGTCGGCATCGGTGCGGAACTCGACCATGCCGTGATCGGTATCCGGGAACAGAAAGGTATCGATCGGCTGCCCCGACGCACGCAGGCGCGACAGGATGGTGCGGGTCGCCGCGATCGGCGCCGCCCGGTCCTGCTCGGCCAGCACCCACAGCAACGGCACCTTCAGGCGCCGCAACGCGGCCTCGGCGTCGTAGTCCCAGATCAGCTCCAGATTGTCGAAGCGGGCACGGCCGATACGGTGCAGGTCTGCATCACTCATGCGCAGCATGTCGCCGCTGTATTCGCCGCTGATTGTCTGCGCCCACGGCGCAGCTCCGATCTGCGCACGCACGTTGGCCAGCGCGGCATAGCCGTCGCGGAAATGCGTGCGCATCAGCTCTGCGGTCGCGTCTGACAACTGGCCCACCTGCTGCATCGCCGTCGCGTCCAGCTGCAGGCGATGTGCCTCATCGAACAGCTGCTCGCGGTCTTCCTCGATCGGCGAGACCACCAGGCCGAAGCCGATCGCCACGAAATCGGCCTGCGAACGGGTCGCCGCCAGCGGTGCGATCCAGCCGCCCTGGCTGCCACCAAAGTAGCCGGCCCGACCGAAACGCCCCGCTGCCAGCTCACGTGCCTTGGCCAGGGCCGCCGCCGCATCGTCAGCCAGCAACTCGAAGTTCTGGGTGTACTCGCCTTCCGAATCGCCGGTTCCCCGCTTCTGGTAGGCGAACACCGAAATACCCTGGGCCACCAGCATGCGCTGGTAGATCGCCGCCACCGCCATCGTACGTTCCGAGCCATGCACCAGCACCACCAACGGACGCTTCGGGTCCGCCGCGCCAGCCGGTTCAACCAGCTGCCCAACCAGCCGGGTGCCCGCACTGATGAAGGTCGCGTCGGTATCGCGGGTGCGCAGGCGCTGCCAGTGCTGCGTGGTTCCGGCGGGCGTCCTGAAGCTGACTACATCGCCGCTGCAGCTGACCGGTGCGTTGGCATCGCCGGTGGCACCGCGTCGCCCGTCCAGCATCAGGTAGCGCTGGCCCGCGGCCGGTGCCGCAGCGGCCGTGCCCAGCACCACGATGTTGCCCTGCCCGTCGCCATACGCGCTGGCCGTGCACAGCTCCGCCGCCGCCGCCGGCAGCGCGGATGACAACAGCACCGCCTTCCACAACCAAGCTCCCGTCCAACCCGCCATGCCCTACCCCGTCGCAGTGAACCCGCAGCACGCGGGCATCGCCGAAGCGTAGCGCGTTCGGCCACCCCGGGCATGCTGCAGCCGCTCGCTGTCATCCCCCGCTGCGAGCATACTGGACGCACGATACGGACTTCGAAGCTCCTGCATGGACACTCGACTGGAACAGATCGGCAGCACCTGCATCCTGCGCAGCCACGAACAGGGCCCGGTGCTGGATGGCAACGGCCTGCGTGACCTGGTCGGCGACGCCCTCGGCAACCATGCCGAATGGATCGCCATCCCGCTGCAACGCCTGCCACCGGCGTTCTTCGAACTGCGCTCCGGCATGGCCGGGCAGTGGCTGCAGATGCTGGTGAACTACCGCCTGCGCTTCGCCGTGCTCGGCGATGTCAGCGCCTACCGCGCGGAGAGCGAGTCCCTGGACGCATGGATCACCGAGTGCAACCGCGGCAGGGATGGCTGCTTCGTTGCCGATTGGAACGCCCTGCTGGCCCGCCTGCCGGCCCCGGCCAGCGCCGGCTGAACGCCGCCCGCACGCTCACCCGCGCCGAACCCGGTTCCGACCGCACTCCGACGCCACCCGCCACAGCATCGCCCACAGGCATCCCTGGCGACCCTCGATGAGTGCTTCAGAGGCAGATTCCCTGCACAGCAAAGTGGCGGCGGTCACCCTGTCGTTCTGGGTGATGAAGATCGCCGCTACCACCCTCGGCGAGACCGCGGGTGACCTGCTGTCGATGACGCTCAACCTGGGCTATGTGGCCAGCTCGGCCATCCTGCTCACGCTCTTCGCCGGCCTGCTGGCCGTGCAGCTGTCGGCGCGACGCTTCCATCCGGCGCTGTTCTGGGCGGTGGTGCTGGCCACCAGCACCGTCGGCACCACGATCTCAGACCTGCTCGACCGCACCCTGGGCCTGGGCTATGCCACCGGCGCCAGCCTGTTGGCCGCCTGCCTGGCACTGGTGCTGCTGGCGTGGCGGGCATCGGAGAAGTCGATCTCGGTCAGCAACATCGCATCGCGCCGTGCCGAAGGGTTCTACTGGACCGCCGTGCTGGTCTCCAACACGCTGGGTACCGCACTGGGCGACTTCCTCGCCGACGATTCCGGACTGGGCTTCACAGGCGGCGCGCTGCTGATCGGCAGCCTCATCGCGCTGACCGCAGTGGCCAGCCGCATCAAGGGCATCAACCGGGTCATCCTGTTCTGGATCGCCTTCGTGCTGACCCGGCCGTTTGGCGCCACCTTCGGCGACCTGCTGACCAAGCCGCTGGAAAAGGGCGGCCTGGGCTTCGGCACGGTGGGGGCGTCTCTGGTGCTATTCGCCATTCTCACGACGCTGGTGGCGCTGCCGATGCTGCAGCGGCGGGTACAGCCCGCCCGCTAGCGCGCCGTCCAGCCGCCGTCCACCGGCAACGCCGTGCCGGTAATCTGCGCCGCGGCGTCCGAGGCCAGGAACACCACCATCTCGCCGAGCTGCTCGGGCGTCACGAACTGCAACGAGGGCTGTTTCTCGGCCAGCAGCGCGCGGGCGGCGGTCTCCTGGTCCGTTCCCTCTTTTGCGGCCAAGGCGGAGATCTGCTGCTCGACCAGCGGCGTGCGCACCCAGCCGGGGCAGATCGCATTGGCGGTGATGCCGGTGCCCGCGTTCTCCAGCGCGGTCACCTTGGTGAACCCCACCACGCCATGCTTGGCCGCCACATAGGCCGACTTGTTCACCGAACCGACCAGCCCATGCACCGATGCGATGTTGATGATGCGACCGGATGCCTGCTGCTGCATGTGAGGCAGGGCCGCCGCCGTTGCATGGAACACCGCCGACAGATTCAGTGCGAGGATCGCATCCCACTTCTCTACGGGAAACGCCTCGATCGGTGCGGTGTGCTGGATACCCGCATTGTTCAACAGGATGTCGATGCGCCCCAGCGTCGCAACCACGCGGGCGATCATGTCGCGCACCGCCTCGCCGCGCGACAGATCGGCGCCATCGTGTACCACCCGCACCCCGAATTCGGCTTCCATGTGGGAGCGCAGCCTTTCGATCTCCGCCGCATCACCAAAGCCATTCAGCACAACGTCGGCGCCTTTCCGCGCCAGCGCGCTGGCAATGCCAAGGCCAATACCACTGGTGGAACCGGTAACCACCGCGACTTTTCCACTGAACATGGGCGAGCTTCCCAGGGGGGTAGGCAGCCAGTGTATCCCCGCCATGCACCAGTAGATCCACGCCATGCGTGGATGCTCCGCACCCCATTACATCCGCGCCATGCGTGGATGCCCCCCCCCTCGGCACACCCTCACATTCCCCCTATAGTCACCCCAATCCACCCAAGGATGGCCCGATGCCCCCTCGCAACGCCCTGCTGCCCGCGGTTGCCGCCGCACTGTTCGCCTCCGCTGCCAGCCACGCCGCGCCCGCGTCCGCGGCCACGCCACTCACCACCGGCAGCGTGCGGCTGGATATCAGCAGCGGTCGCGTCGAAGGCGATGTCTGCGTGGCCAACCGCCCTGCCGGATCAATGGACGCGTTCGTACTCAATGCCGGCCTGAACGTCGCACGGGTGACCGACGGCGACGGCGCGTCCGTCGGCTTCGATGGCTGGTACGACCCGGGCGTGGATGGCGAGGCACGCGTCTATACGCTGGCCCAGTCCACCCCTACGCTCTGCGTACAGTACGTCGGCGCCTTCCCGTTGTTCCCGAAGCACGACGCCCTCGGCGACTTCAAGGGCATGATGGCGTTCAACGGGGACAGCGCCCGCTTCACCGAGCAGTCCGCCTGGCTGCCACAGGCCTTCGATTCCAAGGCGCGCGTGCGCAGCAGCGAAAGCCGGTATGACCTGCAGGTGGACTGCACAGGCTGCCGCTTCCTGTACCTCAACGGCAGCCCGGCCATCGAAGGCGCGCAGGGCCGCTTCCGCAGCGACAACGCACGGCCGATCCTGCTGTTCGGCGGCAGCGGCCCGATCACCCGCACCGCGCAGGTCACCCTGCTCAACGAGACCCTGCCCAGCACGAAGGTCGATGCAGTGTCGCGCACGGTGCAGCAGGTGGCCGATGTGCATGCGCGCTACATGGGCGTGCCGCTGGCCGACCGCCCCACCTTTCTGCGCATGGTCACGCTCAACCAGATCGAGCGCGACCGCGAGGGCAGTGAATGGGGGTTCGCCACCTGGCCGACCATCGCCATGAGCGGCAGCATCGGCAACGTGGCCGATTCGCTGCTGGCCGGCGGCGAAAAGGCCGAGCGGCGCGTGCAGTACATCGCGCACGAAATGGCCCACTACTACTTCGGCACACTGAACCGCCCGCAGGGCCCCTACTTCTGGGTCCTGCTGGAATCCAGCGCCGAGTTCCTATCGATCAAGGCGCTGCGCGAGATCAGTGGCGATGCCGCGGCTGATCGCTACATCGCGCGCCTGCAATCCGCCCGCGATGCACAAAAGACGCCGCTGCCGGCGCTTGATGCCATCGACGGCAGCTCGGACCTGGGCGAGATGTACCGCTACGTCCATGCCCCCTTGCTGCTGCTCTCGCTGGAGAAGCAGGTGGGCGAAGCGAAGATGCAGGCCTTCATGCGCGGGCTGCTGGCTTCGCCTTCGCCGAGCAACTGGGCGGAACTGCAAGGCATCGCCCTGAAGGCCGGTATCGATGCCAACGCCTGGGAGCAGTGGCGAACAAGCACCCAGTAGATCCACGCCACGCGTGGATTGCTCTGCCCTACCCCATCACTTCCAATGATCCGGCCCCAGGAACGGCAGGCTCAACACAAACACCGGAACCGCCACCGGCACCAGCGCCGCGCCCAGCACCTTGCCAGCCGCGGCGCCCACGCCTGGCTTGTCCTCCCTCTCCGGCAGGATCCGCTGCGCGCGCGCACTGATCGGCTGAGCCAGCTTCGCCTTTTCCGCCAGCGCAGCAGCGTCCGGCAACTTCACGCGCTCGCCATCGCCCTCGAACAGCGCGCTGTAATAGCTGCCGCCCTTCTTTGAAAGATTGCAGGCCCGATCAAACGCCAGCGCGTAGCGGCTCCGATCCTGCGGCAGGTAGTAGCGCGCACGCTCATCCACATACTTCGCCTCGCGCGGGAGTACCTCAATCCGCTCCAGCTTGAACTGCACGACCTGTTGCGGCGTCACCTGCCCTGGCCGCAGCAGCAGCGCATAGCTGCCGTGCACCTTGGCCTTGTTGGCCGGATCGCGCCAGTCCTCATGGAAGTACATCTGCGCGCAGGCCACGGCTTCGCGCAGTGGGCTGTCCATCAGCGCGCGGTACTCACGGAATGGCGCGGCATTGAAACGCATCGGCTCTTCAAAGCGCGGCAGCAGGTACAGCTGTCCGTCATCGGCCACGAACGCTGCGCTGATTTCGCGGCTTGAGGTGTGCTCCTCCGGGCCGGTGGCACAGCCGGACAACAGGGCCAGGCACAGGGCGGAGAAGGTGAAGAGAATGGGCGTTCGCATGTCGTGTTGAAGGCTTCCCTGGGAAAACGGCTCCGCCCCGAAGGGACGAAGCCGACCCACCATCGTGCCATGGTAGCCACGCCATGCCCAATCAAACTACTGGAGATCGAGCGGGTTCAGGCGGTTGGCGCTGACCAGCCGCGACCCAGGGCGCGTACAGTGCACACACGCTTCAGCATGATGATCGCGCTGGTTGGCGTGCCATATCAAGTCGGCTTGAGCATCCATTTTCAGTGACGTCATTGGACTGAATCTGGAGCGAGCGCCACAGATGTATCGCCGTTCGACCTTTCCGTAGCGCTTGGGGATGATCCACTCACCAGCGCGCCGGATTGCTCCTTGATTGGCGAAATGAGCCAGTAGTTGCAGGCCGTGCGTCTTGGCCAGAGGTCAGAGCAGCCACTCGGCAGGCATTCGAAGAAGCGCCGCGATGAAGGCCGCACTTCCATCGTGCCGATTACGGCATCAACCGGCAGATACCGCCGTGATGCGATTTTCATCCGTTTCTTTTTTGGCGGTTGGTACCGGTATTGTGATGCCAAGGCGCGGCGCACTGTCCCGCTGCAGCAGTGCCTGATGGACTCAGAAGGCACTCTGGCGTTGCGCATGAACCGGGGTTGCAGGCCATCCCCCTTCCGCTCTGAACCGACGCCAGCGGCAACATGATTGCTGCCATTTTGTCGCAATCGCCCAGCACCTTGGCCCGCTACTGGGTAACGGACGAAGAAGAAAGCCCACTGTCTACAGGAGAACGCGGTAATGAACGCTGATGATATGAAGTCGATACCGATGATGGACCCGCGCCTGAAGCAGCGCACGAACGGATCGAGCGCACCCAGCCGCACGATCTATGTAGATCTTGATGGTGTGATGGCCGACTTCGACGCGGCATTTCCCGCCCTGTTTGGCCTTGACCATCGTTTGCTTGCCGACGATGAAATGTGGGGGCACATCAACAACCACCCGTCATTCTTCCGCGACCTTCCGCCGATGCATGGCGCAGTGGAGTTTTTCCACAGCATCCACCACTTGAGTCCGGTGATCCTCACTTCCTGTCCGAAATCGAACTATCCGCTCGCTGCGATGCAGAAGCGACAGTGGGTTCGCGAACACTTGTCAGCAACCTGCCTGGTGTTGCCTGTGCTTGGCGGGAGGCACAAGCCTCTTTTCATGCACCAGCCGGGCGATGTTCTGATCGATGACTTCAAAGAGAACTGTGAAGCCTGGACGGCGGCAGGTGGCGTAGCCATCAGGCACTCTGGCGACTGGGCCCTGACGCGTCACGCGCTTTCCGAAATAGAAGATCTGTCAGGAACGACGCTTGTGGCGGGCTGATGTAGCTCCGCCGTACTTCAACCGCTCCGCCAATCGCTGTCCCACTTCCAGCGCCGAAGCTGGGTTCTGCCCGGTAGTCAGCTCCCGAAGGCGTCGATCAGTCCCCAGGAATGCCACGCCCTGCCTGTCCAGGTGAACGGCGTCGGCCATCGAGCCGAGAGCCTAGATGCCGCTGGGCGCATACTCGCGCTTATCTGTGCCTGCACTGCCCGGGGTGGTCCAGTTGGCGATGGCCCGGGCCGTTTGGTCAGCCGCCCCTCGTTCACCGAAGCGGACACCGGTACCGCGGTTCTCACCATCTTAGGCAGAGGCATGTCCTCGGACGGCCCTGACGGTGGCCCTGAGCAAGAAAAAGGGCGCCTCTCGGCGCCCTCGTTCTCTCAACTCATTCCCACTCAATCGTCGCCGGCGGCTTCCCCGAGATGTCATAGACAACCCTTGAAACCCCCCGCAACTCATTGATGATCCGGTTGCTCACCGTCCCCAGGAATTCATACGGCAGATGCGCCCAATGCGCGGTCATGAAGTCGATCGTCTCCACCGCACGCAGCGCAATCACCCACTCATACGCACGCGCGTCGCCGACCACGCCCACCGACTTCACCGGCAGGAACACGGCAAAGGCCTGGCTGGTCTTGTCGTACAGATCCGCCTTGCGCAGCTCGTCAATGAAGATGGCATCGGCCTTGGCCAGCAGCTCGGCGTACTCCGGCTTCACTTCGCCGAGGATACGCACGCCCAGGCCCGGGCCCGGGAACGGGTGGCGGTAGACCATGGTGCGCGGCAGGCCGAGCTCGACGCCCAGGCGTCGCACTTCGTCCTTGAACAGCTCGCGCAGCGGCTCGACCAGGCCCAGCTTCATGTGCTCCGGCAGGCCACCCACGTTGTGGTGGCTCTTGATCACATGCGCCTTGCCGGTCTTGCTGCCGGCCGACTCGATCACGTCCGGGTAGATGGTGCCCTGCGCCAGCCACTTGGCGTTCTTCAGCTTGTTCGACTCTTCGTCGAAGATCTCGACGAACAGGTTGCCGATGATCTTGCGCTTGGCTTCCGGGTCGCTCACGCCTTCCAGCGCCTTGAAGTAACGGTCGGCGGCATTCACGCGAACGACCTTGACGCCCATGTGCTCGGCGAACATCGCCATTACCTGGTCGCCTTCCTGCCAGCGCAGCAGGCCGGTATCCACGAACACGCAGGTCAGCTTCTCGCCGATCGCCTTGTGCAGCAGCGCGGCCACCACGGACGAATCGACGCCACCGGACAGGCCCAGGATCACTTCATCGTCGCCGACCTGCTCGCGTACGCGGGCGATCTGATCGTCGATGATGTTGGCGGCAGTCCACAGGGTCTGGCAGCCGCACACGTCCACCACGAAACGGCGCAGCAGCGCCTGGCCCTGCAGGGTGTGGGTCACTTCCGGGTGGAACTGCACGCCGTACCAGCGCTTTTCTTCATTGGCCATCGCGGCCACCGGAATGCGGTCGGTGGTGGCGGTGATGGTGAAGCCCGGGGGCGCGACGGAGACGTGGTCGCCGTGGCTCATCCAGACATTCAGCTTCGGCTCGCCACCGTGGTCGCTCAAGCCCTTGAAAAGGGCATCCGGATTGATCACGTTTACTTCGGCGTGGCCGAATTCGCGCTGGTCGGCGGCTTCGGTGGCACCGCCCAGCTGCGCGGCCAGGGTCTGCATGCCGTAGCAGATGCCGAAGATCGGCAAGCCGCTGTCGAACACTTCCTGCGGCGCAGCCGGCGCACCCGGCAACGTGGTCGATTCCGGGCCACCGGACAGGATGATGCCCTTGGCACCGAACGCGGCGATCTCGGCCGGGTTGTGGTCCCACGCCCAGATTTCGCAGTAGACGCCCAGCTCGCGGATGCGGCGGGCGATCAGCTGCGTGTACTGCGCGCCGAAATCGAGGATGAGGATCTTGTCGTTATGGATGTTGGTCATGGTGCCGTTCCAGTGGTGTTTTTCGCAGTGCCCGGCGCTTCAAGGCTCTGCGTCAGCGTGGCGATGAATGCCTTGCGTTGTTGAATATGTGAGGCGTCTTCCTCATCCCAGCGCAGCATCAGCAGGCCATGCGGAGCGTTGGGGTTGGAGCGGTCGGCGCGCGGCAGCTCGGCGATTTCCTGCACCTCGGTGCCGGGCACGATGCGCCGTTGCAGCGCGCGGATCGGGTAGCCGGAATCCACCGCTTCGCCCCAGGAGGCGAACTGCACGCTCATCCGTTTCGGCTCCAGCGGCCCCAGCTCGGCGGTCACCGCAGGATGCTCCAGCGTGTTGCCCAGCTCGGTAATGCATTTCAGCGTGACCTGCAGCGGGCGCTCGCCAGTCCCCTTCAGCAGCCAGCGCTGCTCGCCTGCGGCCTGCACCTGCCAGCCGTTCGGCAGCGAGAACGCGTTCTGGCACGCCTGCACGTCCTGCAATTGCGAAACCGCCGCGCCCGGAGACCCGGAGCGCGGCGGCGGTTCGGACAACGAACAGCCTGCCATCAGCAGGCTGCCCGTAATCGCAAGCGCAGTTCGAAAGCGCATCAGGCGCGGTAGTTCGGCGGCTCTTTGGTGATCGTCACGTCGTGGACGTGGCTCTCACGCTGGCCGGCGCCGCTGATCTTCACGAACTTCGGCTTGCTGCGCATGTCTTCGATGGTGGCGCAGCCCAGGTAGCCCATGGTGGCACGCAGGCCGCCCATCAGCTGGTGGATGATGCCGCCGACCGGGCCGCGGTACGGCACACGGCCTTCGATGCCTTCCGGCACCAGCTTGTCGGCCGTGGCGGCGTCCTGGAAGTAGCGGTCCTTCGACCCCTTTTCCATCGCAGCCAGCGAACCCATGCCGCGGTAGCTCTTGTACGAACGGCCCTGGTAGAGCTCGGTCTCGCCCGGCGATTCCTCGGTACCGGCCAGCAGGCCGCCGACCATGATGGTCGAGGCACCGGCGGCCAGCGCCTTGCCGATGTCGCCCGAGTAGCGGATGCCACCGTCAGCGATCAGCGGGATGCGGTCCTGCAGCGCTTCGGCGACCAGGTCGATCGCGGTGACCTGCGGCACGCCGACACCGGCGACGACGCGGGTGGTGCAGATCGAGCCCGGGCCGATGCCGACCTTGACCGCGTCCGCACCGCTGTCCAGCAGCGCCAGTGCGGCTTCGCCGGTGCAGATGTTGCCGCCGATGACCTGCACGTTCGGGAAGTTCTTCTTGACCCAGCTGACGCGGTCCAGCACGCCCTGCGAGTGGCCGTGTGCGGTATCGACCACGATCACGTCCACGCCGGCGGCGACCAGTGCTTCCACGCGGCGATCGGTATCGCCACCGACGCCGACAGCGGCGCCGACCAGCAGGCGGGTCGACAGATCCTTGGCCGCGTTCGGGAAGTCGGTGTTCTTCTGGATGTCCTTGACCGTGATCAGGCCACGCAGTTCGAACGAGTCATTGACCACCAGCACCTTCTCGATGCGGTTGCGGTGCAGCAGCTGCAGCACTTCGTCAGAGGCGGCGCCTTCCTTGACCGTGATCAGGCGATCCTTCTTGGTCATGATGTGGCGGACCGGATCGTCCAGCTCGGTTTCGAAGCGCATGTCGCGGTGGGTGACGATGCCGGCCAGCAGGCCGTCGCTGCCCACCACCGGCACGCCGGAGATGTTGTGCGCCTGGGTCAGGGCCAGCACGTCGCGGATGGTGGTTTCCGGGCCGACGGTGATCGGGTCGCGGATGACACCGGCCTCGAACTTCTTGACCTTGGCCACTTCCGCGGCCTGCTGCTCCAGGCTGAGATTCTTGTGGATGATGCCCATGCCACCCAGCTGTGCCATGGCGATGGCCAGGCGGGCTTCGGTGACGGTGTCCATGGCCGCGGACAGGATCGGAAGCTTGAGCTTCAGGTCTCGGGTCAACCGCGTTTCGAGGTTGACGTCCTTGGGCAGGATGGTCGAGTGGGCGGGGACGAGCGAGACGTCGTCGTAAGTGAGTGCTTCAGCCTGGATGCGCAGCATCGGCATACCCGAGATGTGGGGAAGCGCGACATTTTACCCCTTTTTCGCGCCGTGTGGCAGGGGGTAGATGCGACGCAGTGTCGCGCGGGCAGTGGTTGGTTCAGGAGGGTCTGGAACCGGCCCACAGTGGGTGCGAACCGCCCTCGGTGGGTGCGGACGGCGCACGGTGGGTGCGGACCGTTGGTCCGCACTCTCCATCTGCCGGCAATGTGCCGACCAACGGTCGGCACCCACCAATAGCAGATATCCCAACAGCAGATTTCCCCAACAACGGGTCAGCTCAGCGCTTCGGCTGCTTCCAGGGTGTTCTGCATCAGGGTGGCCACGGTCATCGGGCCGACGCCACCCGGCACCGGGGTGATCCAGCTGGCGCGCTGGGCGGCGGCATCAAAGCCGACATCGCCCACCAGGCGGCCGTCGTCCAGCCGGTTGATGCCGACGTCGATCACCACCGCGCCCGGCTTCACCCACTCGCCCGGCACGATGCCCGGGCGGCCGACCGCCACCACCAGGATGTCGGCATTGCGCACGGCCTGTTCCAGCACGTCCTTGGGGGTGAACTTGTGGCAGCTGGTCACGGTGCAGCCGGCGATCAGCAGCTCCAGGCCCATCGGCCGGCCGACGTGGTTGCTGACGCCGACGATGGTGGCGTTGCGGCCGCGCACCGGCTGGTCGGTGTGGCCCAGCAGCGTGGTGATGCCGCGCGGGGTGCACGGGCGCAGGCCGAACTCACGCAGCGCCAGGTGGCCGACGTTCTCCGGGTGGAAGCCGTCCACGTCCTTGCGCGGGTCGATGCGCTGGATCAGCCGGCGCGCGTCCGGGATGCCGGGCAGCGGCAGCTGGATCAGGATGCCGTTGATCTTGGGATCGGCGTTGAGCTGGTCGATCAGGTCGAGCAGTTCGGCCTCGGTGGTCCCGGCCGGCAGGTCGTAGTCATGGGCTTCGATGCCGACCTTCTCGGCGGCGCGGCGCTTGTTGCGCACATATACGGTCGAGGCCGGGTCGCCGCCGACCAGCACCACGGCCAGGCCCGGGCGGCTGCCGCCGGCGGCCACACGGGCGTCGACGCGCACCTTCAGGCTGTCGAGCAGGTCCTCGGCGATGCGGCGGCCATCAAGGATGCGGGCAGGATGCGGGGCGGCGGAATCGTTCATCGAATGCGGGGGACGGCGGCGGCGGGGACGCTATTGTCCCTGATTCAGGCCCCCTCGCCCACCGCGGGCTTCGGCAATCCCTCACCCGGTCGCGCCGGCCGCTGGCCGGCAATCTCAGGGCGTCGGAGCGTTTCCCTGTTTACCGGCCAGCGGCCGGCACTACCAACGGATGGTGCGCTGAGGTTGCCGGCCAGCGGCCGGCACGGCCGGGACTCATTCTTCCTCTTCAGGCACATCCTGCGGGTTCAGGGTCTTGCTGGTGCGCTTCGGTGCGGTGAACGGGGTCGGCGTCGGTACGCCCTGCGGGCTGTTGCCGTAGATCATCCGCGCGCCGGCATTCAAGCCGCCACCGGCGATCTCCAGCTCGAAGCGCTCGGCATCACGGCGGCGGATCTGCTCGGCGATCTCGATCGCGTCGTCCTCGTCCGCACCCAGTTCCACCAGCGCCGCCTGGCCGAACAGCACGGCCGATTCGAAGGTCTCGCGGATCTGGAAATCGACGCCGGCATGGATCAGCCGCAGCGAATGCTCGCGGTCGAACGAGCGCACCATCAGCTTGGCCTGCGGGAACTCATGCGCGACCAGCTCGACGATGCGGTCAGCGGCTTCGGCCTTGTCCACGCACACCGCAATCGCACGCGCGGTGGCAGCACCGGAGGCATGCAGCACGTCCAGGCGCGTACCATCACCGTAGTAGATCTTGAAGCCGAATCGCGCCGCGCTCTGGATCATCTCGACATCGTTGTCGATGATGGTCACGTCCACATCGCGCGCCAGCAGCGACTGGCTGGCAACCTGGCCGAAGCGGCCGAAGCCGATCAGCAGCACGCTGCCGGACAGGCCGTCGGCCTCGTCCACGCCCTCCAGGTTGACCGTCGGCTTCGGCGCGACGCGCTTGTAGACCAGCACCACCAGCGGGGTCAGCGCCATCGACAGCACCACCACGGCAGTGAAGTTGGCATTGATGTCCAGGTCGATCACCCCGGCCGAGGCCGCCGCGGAAAACAGCACGAAGGCGAACTCGCCGCCCTGCGCCATCAGCACGCCGCGGTCCAGCGCCTGCGCGTGATCGCTGCCCATCACCCGCGCGACCACGTAGATGCACAGCGCCTTGGCCGCCATCAACGCCAGCACCAGGCCGAGGATCAGCTGCCAGTGCGCGGCCACTACGCCCAGATCCAGCGCCATGCCGACACTGAGGAAGAACAGGCCAAGCAGGATGCCGCGGAACGGCTCGATGTCCGCTTCGATCTGATGACGGAAGGTCGATTCGCTCAGCAGCACGCCGGCCAGGAACGCACCCATCGCCATCGACAGGCCAGACAGCTGCATCAGCAGCGCCGCACCCAGCACCACCAGCAGCGCGGCGGCGGTCATCACCTCACGCGCCTTCGACTCGGCCAGCACGCGGAACAGCGGGTTGAGCAGGAAGCGCCCGACCAGCACCAGGCCGACGATGGCGCCGACACCGATCGCCACCGACAGCCAGCGTGAACCTTCGCCATCGGCACTGCCGGCGCTCGGCGCCATCCACGCCACCAGGGCCAGCAGCGGCACGATCAGCAGGTCTTCGAACAGCAGGATCGAGACGATCTTCTGCCCCGACGGCAGTGCGATGTCACCGCGTTCGGCCAGCAACTGCATCACCACGGCGGTGGAGGTCAGCACGAAGCCGGTGGCACCGATGAAGGCGACCTGCCACGGGAAGCCGAACAGCTTGGCGATGCTGGTCAGCACCACCGCGCAGGTGACGATCTGCAGCGTACCCAGCCCGAAGATCTCCTTGCGCAGGCTCCACAGGTGCGAGGGCCGCATCTCCAGGCCGATCACGAACAGGAACATCACCACGCCCAGCTCGGCGGTATGCAGGATCGCCTGCGGATCGGAGAACCAGCCCAGCCCGAACGGTCCGATCGCCAGGCCGGCGGCGAAGTAGCCCAGCACCGAGCCAAGACCGGCCCGGCGGAACAGGGGCACCATCACCACCGCCGCGCCCAGCAGGGCGACGACCTTGACCAGCTCGCTGGTCGCTGCTTCTACCGCCATGCGGTGTTTTCCCCAAGATCCAGAATCGGATTCAACAATAGAGCAATGCCGATGACGGCAATAGCACGCATGTTGCGCCGGATTGTCTTGAAGATGGAACGATACCGGGAGTTCCCCCTGGCATCATCCCGAAATCATGTACCCGCTTCGGTAGGTGCCAACCTTGGTTGGCACAAGAGCGCCGACCAAGGACGGCATCTACCAATGCATGCCCCGGCCGGGCTCACCCACCCCGACAGAACGCGGCGTAATCGATGTACCCCGGAAACGCCACGCCCGGCGCGCACACCGGGCACTGCGGGTCGGGCCGGATACCGGTCTCGCGGAAGCGCATGCCCAGCGCATCGAAGCGCAGCAGGCGGCCCACCAGTGGCTCGCCGATGCCGAGCAGCAGCTTCAGCACCTCGGTGGCCTGCAGCACCCCGGCCAGGCCCGGCAGCACGCCCAGCACGCCGGCCTCGGAACAGTTCGGCGCGAACTCCGGCGGCGGCGGTTCCGGGAACAGGCAGCGATAGCACGGCGCCACGCCACGCTGGCGGCCAGCGTCGAATACGCTCACCTGGCCGTCGAAGCGCTCGATGGCGGCATACACCAGCGGCGTGGCGTGCTTGATGCAGGCGTCGTTGAGCAGGTAGCGCAGCGGGAAGTTGTCCGAGCCGTCCAGCACCACATCGACCCCGTCCAGCAGCGCATCCACGTTCCCGGAGGTGACCCGTTCGGGCACCGCCTCGACCTCGATCGAAGGATTCAGCGCCAGCAAGCGCTCGCGTGCGGAATCGACCTTGAGCTGGCCGACACTGGCTTCGGTATGCACGATCTGCCGGTGCAGGTTGCTGCGCTCCACGCGGTCGTGGTCGGCAAAACGCAGGTGCCCTACCCCGGCTGCGGCCAGGTAGAAGCCGGCGGGTGCACCCAGGCCACCGGCGCCGAGCACCAGCACCCGCGACTGCTGCAGGCGACGCTGGCCCGCCTCCCCCACCTGCGGCAGCAGCAGGTGGCGCGAATAGCGGTCGTAGAAATCGCGGTCGGCGGCACTGGCCAGCGGTTGCACCAGCGGCAGCGACTGCTCGCGCCAAGCGACGGTGCCACCGGTCACGGAAGCGACCCGGGTGTAGCCGGCCTCCAGCAGGAACTGCGCGGCATCGGCCGAGCGCTTGCCGCTCTGGCAGATCAGCAGGATCTCCTGATCGCGGCGCGGCAGATGCGTGGCCGGATCCGCCTGCAGCTCGCCCTTGGCCACGCCACGCGCGCCTTCGGCCATGCCGCCCGCCCGTTCATGCGCCTCGCGCACATCGATCAGCACGGCGCCGTGGGCCAGGCGCTCGCGTGCCTGTGCGGGGGAAAGCTCTTGGATGCTCATGGCCGCATTATCGCGCAGACCCTGCACCCGGGGTCAGATCCCTTTTCCGCAGGAAAAGGGATCTGACCCCATTCCCCTCGAACGAAAAAGGCGGCCCTGCGGCCGCCTCTCGTGGATCACTTGCCCTTGACGTGCTTCATCAAGCGCCGCTTGGCCTTGACCTGCCGCTCGGTGAGGACGTTCTTCTTGCCCTCGTACGGGTTGGCACCCTCGCGGAAGATGAAGCTCACCGGCGTGCCGATCAGCTTGAAGCGCTTGCGGAAGAAGTTCTCCAGGTAGCGCTTGTACGATTCCTGCAGCTCCTTCAGGCGCGTGCCGTGCACGATGAAGGTCGGCGGGTTGGCGCCGGCCGGGTGCACGTAGCGCAGCTTGGAGACGTGGCCGCGGATGGTCGGTGGCGGATTGGTCTCATAGGCCACTTCCAGCGCCTTGTTCACTTCGCTGGTGGTGAAGGTCTTGTTCGCCGATTCGTGCGCGCGGTGCACCGCACGGAACAGCTCGCGCAGGCCCGAACCATGCTTGGCCGAAATGCGCACGGACTCGGCCCACGGCACGAAGCCCAGCTTCAGCGACAGCATGGTCTCAGCCTGCTCGCGCTGGTACTCGGTGAGGCCATCCCACTTGTTGATGGCGATCACCAGTGCGCGGCCGGCGTCGAGCACGGCACCCAGCACGGTGGCGTCCTGGTCGGTCACGCCCTCGGTGGCATCGAGCATCAGCACGGCCACCTGGCACTGTTCGATCGACTGCATGGTCTTGACCACCGAGAACTTCTCGACGACCTCGTCCACGCGCGAGCGGCGGCGCAGGCCGGCGGTGTCGATCAGGCGGTACTCGCGCCCGTCACGCTCCAGGTCCACCGCGATCGAGTCGCGGGTGGTGCCCGGCACGTCGGAGGCGATCATGCGCTCCTCGCCGAGGATGCGGTTCACCAGGGTCGACTTGCCCACGTTCGGGCGGCCGACGAAGGCGATGCGGATGCGGTTCGGATCGTTGTCCAGCTCTTCGCCGCTGCCTTCTTCCGGCAGGCGCTGGATCACTTCATCCAGCAGGTCATCCAGGCCCTGCCGATGCGCGGCCGAGACGGTCAGCATCTCGCCGAAGCCGTAACGGGCGAACTCGGAACGGACGCTGTCCTCGTCGGTGCCGTCGATCTTGTTGATCAGCAGCAGCGTCGGGCGCGACAGCTTGCGCAGCCAGGCCAGGATCTCATCGTCCAGCGCCGAGGTGCCCTCGCGGGCGTCGACGACGAACAGGATCAGGTCGGCTTCGGCGGCGGCAGCCCGCGCCTGGCGCGTGGTGGCACCGGCCAGGCCTTCGTCTTCACCGGCGATACCGCCGGTATCCACGACGAGGAAATGGTTGTCCTCGTCGAGGCGGCAGACGCCGTAGTTGCGATCGCGGGTGACGCCGGGCTGGTCATGGACCAGGGCGTCACGCGTGCGGGTCAAAGCATTGAAGATGGTCGACTTGCCGACATTCGGCCGTCCAACCAGGGCGACCAAAGGCAGCATCGCGATTACTCCGTATTAATTTGCCAACCGGAAGGCGGTCAGCTTGCCATCCACGTTCTGCACCAGCAGCACCCCGTCTACGACGATCGGCTGGGCCAGCAGGGCGTCACCGCCGCTCTTCGCCCGTGCCGCCATCGCACCATCGGAGGTCTTCAACCAGTGCACGTATCCCTTGTAGTCACCCACGACCACGTAATCGCCGTGCAGCGCCGGGCCGGTCAGCGAACGACGCGCCAGCCCGGTCTGCGACCACATGGCGGCGCCGGTCGCCTTGTCCAGGCCGAACACGCCACCCTTGTTGTCGGTGACGAACACATTGCCCGACGACACCGCCACGCCACCCGCACCGCCGTGGTCGCGCGCCCACAGCGGGCGACCGGTCGGGCCTTCGATGGCCATGGTCTGGTTCTTGAAGCTGCTCACGAAGAGGGTGTTGCCCTCCAGCACCGGGGCGCCATCGACGTCGGCCATGCGCTCCAGTTCGGTACGGCCTTCGCCGTTGCCGAGATTCTGCTCCCACAGGGTGCGGCCATCCTGCATGGCGAGCGCAGCGACCGCGCCTTCGTCCTTGCCGATGAACAACACGCCCGGGCCGGTGACCACCGGCGCGTTGCCGCGCACGGTCAGCGCCGGCAGCTCGCTCGGGTTGAACCACTTCTGGGTGCCGTTGCCGGCATCGAAGGCGGTCACGCGACCGTCGTTGCTGCGCACGAAGACCAGGCCCTGGGCCACGGCCGGTGCGGCAATCACTTCACCCGGAACACGGGCACGCCACTTCTCGCTGCCATCGTTGATGTCCAGGGCGATGACCTGGCCATCCAGCGTACCGATCACCACCAGGTTCTCGCCGACACCCGGGCCGCCCGACAGGCGCAGCTTCGGCTTCTTCTTTTCCTTCTGCGGCTCCCAGGTCCAGACCTTCTTGCCAGTCTGCAGGTCGATGGCGTGGACGCCACCGGTGATCGCCGCAGCGAACACATGGCCGTTGGCGACCGCCGGACCCTGGCGCACGCCGATGCGGCGCTCGCCCTTGCCCAGGTTGACCGACCAGGCCTTGTTGACCTTGACGCTCGGCTCGAACTTGACCAGTTCAGCCGGCTCCTGCGCCTTCTTCGCTGCCGCGTCCTTGCCGGCGAACCAGCCCTTCACGGTGCTGCAGCCGGACAGGGCCATGCCCATCAGGAGCACGGTGGCGACGCGGGTGATCATGACCTTCTGACTCATCAAACCGACTCCGCAGGGGCGGCGACCGTGCCGCCGGCATCCATAACCTTGGTTTCCAGCAGGCGCCGCTGCGGCGCTGCCACGTCCAGCGACTTCAGCGCCTTCTCGTACTGTTCGCGGGCACCATCACGCTTGCCCTGCGCCATCAGCGCATCGCCATGGATTTCCAGGCTGCTGCTGTCGGTGGCGCTGCCCAGCAGCTTGATCGCCTCGTCACTCTTGCCGGTGGCCACCAGCAGGCGCGCCACACGCTGGTCGACCACGCGCTGCAGGTCACCCTCGACCTTCACGCCGCGCAGGGTGGCCAGCGCTTCTTCGTTCTTGCCGGCGTCGACCTGGGCCTTGGCCAGCTGCAGCGCCGCAAGGTCGCCGTAGATGCTGGACGGGCCGGCCTCGAGCGCCTTCACCGCCTTGGCGGCATCGTCGAGCTTGTTCTGCTGCAGGCCGACCAGCGCCTTCTGGTATTCCACGTTGGCCGAGGCCAGCTTGCCGCCCTGATCCTTCTGGTACCACTGCCAGCCGGCAATGGCACCGATGGCGATGACCACGCCACCGAGGATGCTGGCGCCATTCTTCCGCAGCCAGCTGCGGACGCGTTCACTTTGTTCGTGCTCGTCGAGCAGATCGTCGATCGCCATGCGTACTCTCGCCCCGCCCATCGGGAGGGACCATTGGGTTTAATCGAAGGTGGTGAAACCGCGCCTCAGTGCGAAACCGGGACTACGGAGCCTTCAGAGGATACCTGAAAGCGTGCCACGTTGGCTCGCTGGTAGGGGGTCAGATCGACGATAGCGCCATTCTGCTGAACCTGGACCGCCGAGGCGTTGCCCAGGGTGACCCGGGTCACCTGGCCCGGCGTGAAGCTGCGGCTCTCGCCGGACTTGATCAGCGCCTTCTCGACGGTGGCGCCGTCCGGACCACCGATATCGACCCAGCTGTCGCCACTGAACTGCATGTCCAGCGTGTTGCCAGCTGCGGCCGGCGCCGGGGCCGGACGCGGCACCGGGGCCAGCGAGGCCACGTACGGGGTGGCCGCCGGCTTGCTGGCCGGAGCACTCACCGCTTCGGCCGGCGCGGCCGGCTCGACGCCCGCGGCGGACGGAGTCACCGGCACGGCGGCCGGGATCGCATCCAGCGAGGCGGTGCTTGGCGACGGGTTGGCGCTGCCATCGAAGTGGCCGCGGGTAGCGAACCACACCGGCACCGCCAGCACGGCGGTGATACCGACGTACAGCACGCGCCGGCCGAGGTTCTCGGCGATGCGGCGCGCACGCGGGGTATGGGTATGGCTGACCAGCGTGGGCGGAACCACCGGACCCACCTGGGCCTGCTCCAGCAGCTGGCTGACATCCACGTCCAGCAGGCGCGCATAGCTGCGCAGCTGGCCACGCACGAACACCGGCGCGCCGAGCTTCTGCCATTGTTCCTCTTCCAGCGACTTGACCACCTGGACCGGCATGCGCAGGCGCGTGCCGACCTCCTCGAGGGTCAGTCCGGCCGCTTCGCGGGCCTGGCGCAGGCGGGTGCCGCAGCCGGCCGCAGTCTCGAGAGCGCTCACAGTCTGGTCATCAATCACAATGCATCAACCCTGGAGTTAGGAGCCCGCTTCCTGCGGAAATTCCTGTCGAATCCGCTGGAGATAGCGATCAGATGCCGCCCGATCACCCAGCCGCGCTTCGATTTGAGACGCAAGTTGTAACACGGAACGCGTTGCGGGTGCAGCCGCAATCCTACGTTCGGCGAAGGCCCGGGCCTCCATGTAGCGCCCCTGGCGGTAGCTCAGCTGCGCCATCGCCTCGAGTGCGACCGGGTTGCCCGGCAGCGTTGCCAGCGCCGCGCGAAGGTCGCGCTCGGCACGTTCGAGCTGGCCGGCATCCAGCGCGCAGCCGCCGGCATTGGCCTGCGCCTCGGCCGGGGTGGCATAGCCCGGCGCCTGCAGCGCACGGTCGAACCACACCAGCGATTCCGCCGGCCGGCCCTGCTGGCACAGCCAGGCACCGTAATTGTTGAGGATGTCGCCCCGCTGCGGCGCCAGTTCGGCGGCCTTGCGGAAGCTCTCGCCGGCCTGCTGGATGTGGCCACGGCGCTCGTCGATGCCGGCCTGCAGCACCAGCCCGTCCGGCGCTTCCGGGGCCAGCTTGCGCGCTTCGCGCACCTTGCGTTCGGCGGCGTCGAGATTACCGACCTGCAGGTCACGACCGGCCAGGGTCAGCAGCTCCTGCCAGCGGATGTGGCGGCGCACATTGTCCGGATCACGGACCGAGTACACCGGCGCCACGCTGGGGCCCAGTTTGGCCTTGGGTTGGGATTTGCAGCCGACGACCGGGAGCGCCAGCAGGCCTGCGAACAGGGCCAGCCAGAGGCGGTCAGGCCGCGGCATCGCTCCCCTTCCCCGCCTGCAGCGTCTTGTTGAACTCCGCCTGGCGGCGGGTACGGTCCATCACCTGGCCCTTGAGCTGGCCACAGGCGGCGTCGATGTCGTCGCCACGGGTGCGGCGGACCATCGTCAGTACGTTGCTGTCGAGCAGGATCTTCTGGAAGGCGCGGATGTCGGCCTCTTCGGAACGCTCGTAGCGGGTGCCCGGGAACGGATTGAACGGGATCAGGTTGACCTTGCCCGAGTCCTTGGCCTGCACCGCGTTGTCGAACTGGCGCATCAGGCGGGCCAGCTCGCGGGCATGCTCGGGCTTGTCGTTGATGCCCTTCATCAGGGTGTATTCGAAGGTGACCGACTCGCGGCGCTTGTTGGCGCGCAGGTAGCGCGCGCACGAAGCCATCAGCTCGGAGATCGGGTACTTCTTGTTGAGCGGCACCAGGGTCTCGCGCAGCTCGTCATTCGGCGCATGCAGCGACACCGCCAGCGACACGTCGCTCTCGCTGGACAGGCGGTCGATCTGCGGCACCAGGCCGGAGGTCGACAGGGTCACGCGCTTGTTGGCCAGGCCATAGCCCAGGTCGTCGCGCATCACGCTCATGGCGCGCACGACGTTGTCGAAATTCATCAGCGGCTCGCCCATGCCCATCATCACCACGTTGGTGAGGCGGCGCATCTGGTGCGGCACGTTGCCCAGGTGGCGCGCCGCCACCCACACCTGGCCGATGATCTCGGCGGTGGTCAGGTTGCGGTTGAAGCCCTGGGTAGCGGTCGAGCAGAACGTGCAGTTCAGGCCGCAACCGACCTGCGAGGACACGCACAGCGTGCCGCGGGTCTTGTCCGGGATGTACACGGTCTCGATGGCGTTCTTGCCATCCACGCCCATCGCCAGCAGCCACTTGTGGGTGCCGTCGGCGGAAGGCTTGTCGAACACGATGTTGGGGACAACGACCTCGGCATGGGACTGCAGCTTGGCGCGCAGGACCTTGCCGAGATCGGTCATTTCATCGAAGTCGGTGACGTAGCGATGGTGGATCCACTTCATCACCTGGTGGGCACGGAACTTCTTCTCGCCGAGAACCTCGACGAAGAACTTCTCCAGGCCCGCGCGATCGAGGTCGAGCAGGTTCTGCTTGCCAGCCGTGGGTGCCGACTTCGGCAGCGGCTGGATGGCGGGGGACTGTACGACCTCGTTCACGGCATTACTCTCAGCGCGAAACGACTTCGGTGGCGGCGAAGAAGTAGGCGATTTCAATCGCTGCATTCTCGACCGAGTCCGAGCCGTGGGCGGCGTTGGCATCGATGGATTCGGCGAAGTCGGCGCGGATGGTGCCCGGCGCGGCTTCCTTCGGGTTGGTGGCGCCCAGCAGGTCGCGGTGGGCCAGGACGGCGTTCTCGCCTTCCAGGGCCTGGATCATCACCGGGCCGGAGATCATGAACTCGACCAGCGCGTTGAAGAACGGACGCTCGCGGTGCACGGCGTAGAAGCCTTCGGCTTCACGGCGCGACAGCTGCTTGTACTTGGCGGCGACGACCTTCAGGCCGGCCTTCTCGAAGCGGGCGTAGATTTCGCCGATGACGTTCTTGGCAACGGCGTCCGGCTTGATGATCGAAAGGGTGCGCTCCAGCGCCATGGGATGTCTCCAATGGAATCGGGCCGCTGATGGCCCGAAGGGTAACATGAAAAAAACCCGCGTCGGGACGCGGGCTTAGCCTGATAAACGTAGGCGAATTGTAAAAGATAAAGCGGCGTGGTGGTAGTGCCGGCCGCTGGCCGGCATTGGCTGCGCCTGCCCTGGATGAGGATTGTCGGCCAGCGGCCGGCACTACCGTCGTTGCCCATTCACCCACCTGAGCGGATTCTGACCGGACCGGGCGTTTTTGCTGCACTGCAAAATGCCATACGCTACCGTCTGGTCCTAGTATCAAACAATCGTTTGATTAAGGTCCGCCCGCCGATGGCCAAACCCGCCCACTTCTCGACCAAGGACCGGATCCTCGGCGCGGCCGAGGAGCTGTTCGCCCAGCACGGCTTCGCCGGCACCTCGCTGCGCCAGGTGACCAGCCAGGCCGACGTCAACATCGCTGCGGTGAACTACCACTTCGGATCCAAGGAAAACCTGGTCAACGAAGTCTTCCGCCGGCGCATGGACGAGATGACCGGCGCCCGCCTGTCCCAGCTTGAGCGCGCCCGTGCCGAGCACCCCGGCGAGCTGCGCCCGGTGCTGGCCGCCTTCGTCGAGCCGGCGCTGGCGCTGGCCCAGGACCGCCAGAACGGCGGCGCCTTCGTGCGCGTGATCGCGCGCGCCTACGCCGAGAAGAACGACAACCTGCGCAAGTTCCTCTCCGACCATTACGGCCACGTGCTGCGCGCGTTCGGCAAGGCCATCGGCGAGTGCGTACCCGGCCTGAGCAAGGAAGAGCTGTACTGGCGCCTGGACTTCCTGGCCGGTTCGCTCACCTACGCCATGGCCGACTTCGGGCTGATCAAGCGTCCCGCCGGTGTCACCGAAGCGGCGCATCGTGCCCATGCCGCCCATGAACTGATCCATTTCGCCGAAGCCGGGTTCCGCGCCGCCGCACGCGCCAGCGCCCTGCCCGCTTCTCCTTGATTCCACCCAGTAACTGCTGACCAACAAAGGCCCTACACCATGTCCAATTCCCTGCTAGTCCGCCGCGCCGCCGTGCTGGGTGCCGGCGTCATGGGTGCCCAGATCGCCGCCCACCTCACCAACGCTGGCGTCGACACCGTGCTGTTCGACCTGCCCGCCAAGGAAGGTCCGGCCGACGGCATCGTGCTGAAGGCGATCGCCAACCTGGGCAAGCTGAGCCCGGCGCCGCTGGCCAGCAAGTCGCTGGCTGAAGCCATCACCCCGGCCAACTACGAGTCCGGCCTGGAGCAGCTGAAGGACTGCGACCTGATCATCGAAGCCATCGCCGAGCGCATGGACTGGAAGCAGGACCTGTACAAGAAGATCGCTCCGTTCGTGGCCGACCACGCGGTGCTGGCCTCCAACACCTCCGGCCTGGGCATCAACAAGCTGGCCGACGTGCTGCCCGAGCAGCTGCGCCACCGCTTCTGCGGCGTGCACTTCTTCAATCCGCCGCGCTACATGCACCTGGCCGAGCTGATCCCGGCCACCACCACCGACGCCGCAGTGCTGGAAGGCCTGGAAGAATTCCTGGTCACCACCCTGGGCAAGGGCGTGGTCTACGCCAAGGACACCCCGAACTTCATCGGCAACCGCATCGGCGTGTTCTCGATCCTGTCCACCATCCACCACACCCAGCAGTTCGGCCTGGGCTTCGACGAAGTGGACGGCCTGACCGGCCCGCTGGTCGGGCGCCCGAAGTCGGCCACCTACCGCACCTCCGACGTGGTCGGCCTGGACACCATGGCGCACGTCATCAAGACCATGGGCGACACCCTGCCGAACGATCCGTGGCATGAATTCTTCAAGTCGCCGAAGTGGCTGGAGGCGCTGATCGCCAAGGGTGCACTGGGCCAGAAGACCGGCGCCGGCATCTTCCGCAAGGTCGGCAAGGACATCGTCGTGCTGGACCTGGAGAAGCAGGACTACCGTCCGGCCGATCGCAGCGCCGCACCGGAAGTGGTCGAGATCCTGAAGATCAGGAACCCGGCCGAGAAGTTCGCCAAGCTGCGCGAGAGCCAGCATCCGCAGGCACAGTTCCTGTGGGCGACCTTCCGTGACCTGTTCCACTACAGCGCCTACCACCTGGCCGACATCGCCGAGACCGCACGCGACGTCGACCTCGCCATCCGCTGGGGCTACGGCTGGTCGCTGGGCCCGTTCGAGACCTGGCAGGCCGCCGGCTGGAAGCAGGTCGCGCAGTGGATCGCCGATGACATCGTCGCCGGCAAGAGCATGAGCAACGCCCCGCTGCCGGACTGGGTGTTCGATGGCCGCGACGGCGTGCACGCCGCCGAAGGCAGCTACAGCCCGTCGCGCAACGCCAAGCTGCCGCGTTCGTCGCTGCCGGTGTACCAGCGCCAGCGCTTCCCGGATCCGCTGCTGGGCGAGAAGTTCGCGCCGGGCGAAACCGTGTTCGAGAACGACGGGCTGCGCATGTGGCACGACGGTGATGGCATCGCCGTGGTCAGCTTCAAGACCAAGATGAACACGGTCTCCGACCAGGTGCTCGATGGTCTGCAGGAGTGCGTGAGCCGCGCCGAGAAGGACTTCCAGGGCCTGGTGATCTGGCAGCAGAAGGAGCCCTTCTCTGCCGGTGCCGACCTGGCCGGGGCGCTGGGCCTGCTGCAGGCCGGCAAGGTCGACCAGTTTGAAGAGATGGTCGCCAACTTCCAGCGCACCAGCCAGCGCATCAAGTACTCGCTGGTGCCGGTGGTGGCTGCCGTGCGCGGCCTGGCCCTGGGTGGCGGCTGCGAGTTCCAGATGCACAGCGCCAAGACCGTGGCCTTCCTGGAAAGCTACATCGGCCTGGTCGAGGCCGGCGTCGGCCTGCTGCCGGCCGGTGGCGGCCTGAAGGAGCTGGCCGTGCGCGCCTCGCAGGCCGCTGGCCCGGGCGGTGACGTGTTCGCCGAACTGAAGAAGACCTTCGAGACCGTGGCGATGGCCAAGGTCTCCAACTCGGCGGTCAACGCCAAGGAACTGGGTCTGCTGCGCAGCACCGACAAGGTGGTGTTCAACAGCTACGAAGCGCTGCACATCGCCAAGGCCGAAGCCCGTGCGCTGGCCGAAGCGGGTTACCGCCCGCCGCTGCCGGCACGCCGCATCCAGGTTGCCGGTGACGTGGGCATTGCCACCTTCAAGATGATGCTGGTCAACATGCTGGAAGGCCGTTTCATCAGCCCGTACGACTACGAGATCGCCGAGCGCATCGCCACCGTGCTGTGCGGCGGCAAGGTCGACCGCGGCACCCTGGTCGACGAAGAGTGGCTGCTGACCCTGGAGCGCAAGCACTTCGTCGAACTGGCCCAGCAGGAGAAGACCCAGGCCCGCATCGCGCACATGCTGAAGACCGGCAAGCCGCTGCGTAACTGATTGATGGCGGGTGCCGACCCCGGGTCGGCACTCCTCTGCTCTGGTAGGTGCCGACCGTTGGTTGGCACTCCGGCAATAAAATTCGAGAGATCACTGCAATGACCAAGCAAATCCAGGACGCCTACATCGTCGCCGCCACCCGTACCCCGGTGGGCAAGGCGCCCAAGGGCATGTTCCGCAACACCCGCCCCGACGACATGCTTGCGCACGTGCTGCGCAGCGTCGTCGCCCAGGCCCCGGGCGTGGACGTCAACCGTATCGATGATGCGATCATCGGCTGCGCGATGCCGGAAGCCGAGCAGGGCATGAATGTGGCGCGCATCGGCGTGCTGCTGGCCGGCCTGCCCAACACCATCGCCGCACAGACCGTGAACCGCTTCTGCTCCTCGGGCCTGCAGGCCGTGGCGCAGGCCGCCGACGCGATCCGCCTGGGCAACGCCGACCTGATGCTGGCCGGTGGTACCGAGTCGATGTCGATGGTGCCGATGATGGGCAACAAGATCGCGATGGCACCGAGCGTGTTCGACAACGATCACGTCGCCATCGCCTACGGCATGGGCATCACCGCCGAGAAGGTCGCCGAAGAATGGAAGGTCTCGCGCGAAGAGCAGGATGCTTTTGCCCTGGCCTCGCACCAGAAGGCCATGGCCGCGATCCAGAACGGCGAGTTCAAGGATGAGATCAGCCCGTACGAGATCGTCTCGCACCTGCCGGACCTGGCCGATGGCCAGCGCATCATCACCCGCAACAGGATCGCCGACACCGACGAAGGCCCGCGCCCGGATTCCTCGGCCGAAGGCCTGGCCAAGCTGCGCCCGGTGTTCCGCAATGGCCAGTTCGGCGGCACCGTCACCGCCGGCAATTCGTCGCAGATGAGCGATGGCGCCGGTGCCGTGCTGCTGGCCTCGGAGCAGGCGATCAAGGACTACGGCCTGACCCCGCTCGCCCGTTTCGTCAGCTTCTCGGTGGCAGGCGTGCGCCCGGAAGTGATGGGCATCGGCCCGATCGCGGCGATCCCGAAGGCGCTGAAGCAGGCCGGCCTGACCCAGGACCAGCTGGACTGGATCGAGCTCAATGAAGCCTTCGCCGCCCAGTCGCTGGCGGTGATCCGCGATTGCGGCCTGGACCCGGCCAAGGTCAACCCGCTGGGTGGCGCGATCGCCCTGGGCCACCCGCTGGGTGCGACCGGCGCGATCCGTACCGCTACCCTGCTGCACGGCCTGCGCCGTCGCCAGCAGAAGTACGGCATGGTGACCATGTGCATCGGCACCGGCATGGGCGCCGCGGGTATCTTCGAAGCGCTGTAAGGGTCAAAGCGTTGCCGGCGGACGTTTCGGTTTGCTGTGGGGCCCGGGCGGGTGAGGCTGCCCGGGACACGCCGTGAACCCGTCCTTGGGGGCTCGATGGCGCCATCCATGGCGCCAACGGTCCCGGCCAGCCTCACCCACCCGTGCCATCCATCATTCCGCGCGGCGGAGAGGTGAGCAGAAGCAGTAGATCCACGCCATGCGTGGATGCTTCTGACCCCGGCCCACGAAAAAAGGCAGCCATCGGCTGCCTTTTTTGCTTGTGCTTTGATTCCGCCCTTCCCGTCCGCGCCGCACGGAAACTGTCGAGAGGGGGCGGATGGCCCTCTCCAAAACCGTTGGCGCCATGGGCCCAAGGCATGCCTTGGGCGGGTTGGGCAGGACGCCCAACCCCGGTCTTGCCGTGTGCGCAGGACAGTGCACACGAGCAAGGCGCCACCGAGCACCATGGAAGGGCTTTGGCGTGTTCTGGAGAGGGCCATCCGCCCCCTCCCCCACGTATCAATCAAGGCGCAACACGGAGCGCTTGATAAACCTTATTCCGCCAGCATTGCCGCCAGCTTCTCGCGCGCCGGGCCGGCCAGCTTCGGGTTGTCCAGCGCGAAGCGGATCGTCGCCTCCACCAGACCCAGGTGCGTGCCGCAATCGAAGCGGGTGCCCTCGAAGCGGTAGGCGTCGACCTCTTCGGTCTTCAGCAGTTCGGCGATCGCATCGGTCAGCTGGATCTCGCCACCGGCACCGCTGCCGGTCTGTTCCAGCAACTCGAAGATCTTCGGGCTCAGCACGTAGCGGCCGACCACGGCCAGGTCGCTGGGCGCGTCCTCCGGCTTCGGCTTCTCGACGATCTGCGAAATGCGCCCCTTGCGGCCATCGAACGCCTCGGTGGCCACGATGCCGTAGCTGGCGGTCTTTTCATGCGGAACGTCTTCGACCGCGATCACGCTGGCACCGCTGGCCTCGTTGAGGTCGGCCATCTGCTTCAGCGCACCGGCGCCACGGTTCCAGATCAGGTCATCCGGCAGCAGCACCGCGAACGGCTCATCGCCGATCACCGCCTTGGCACACAGCACTGCATGGCCCAGGCCCAGCGCTTCAGCCTGGGTCACGAAGATCGCGCGCACGCCATTGGGCAGCACGTGGCGGATCAGCTCCAGCTGCTCCTGCTTGCCGGCGCGCTCGAGCTTCTGCTCCAGTTCGTAGGCCTTGTCGAAATAGTCGGCGACCGCATGCTTGTAGCGGTTGGTGATGAACACCAGGGTGTCACAGCCCGCCTCGATCGCTTCATCCACTGCGTACTGGATCAGCGGCCGATCAATGATCGGCAGCATCTCCTTGGGCACAGTCTTGGTTGCTGGCAAAAAACGCGTCCCCAGCCCTGCCACGGGGAAAACTGCTTTGCGAACTCGCTTGCTCATTGGTGCCTGTTGGCCTCGCGTGCCGGAAAGGGCACGACTTTAGCGGATGAAATGTAAGCATCCTGTTCGATTGGCGAGAACTCCGGCATCGTCGCGAACAGGATTTCCTTGATCGTATCGGTGTCGTAGCTGCAGACCGCGTCGCGCAAGCGCGGGACGTTGCCCAGCACGAGATCGCGCGCGAACATGCGCACGCCAGCCTCGAGGATCTTCGGGTGTGCGGTGGCGCGGTAGTCCTCGTCCGAATAGAACAGCGTCTCGTGCAGCTTCTCGCCCGGCCGCAGGCCGGTATAGATGATCGGAATGTCCTTGTAGGGCTGCTTGCCGGCCAGCCGGATCATCTGCTCGGCGAGCAACCGGATCGGCACCGGCTCGCCCATGTCCAGCGTATAGATCGCACCATGCGACGCCGACGCGGCTGCCTGCAGGATCAGCTGGCAGGCCTCGGGAATGGTCATGAAGTAACGGCTGACTTCCGGGTCGGTCACGGTGACCGGCCCACCCCGCAGGATCTGCTCGCGGAACAGCGGGACCACGCTGCCGGCCGACGCCAGCACATTGCCGAAACGCACGGTGACGAAACGGGTGTGCGTGGACTTCTGGTCCAGGCTCTGGCAGATCATCTCGGCGTAGCGCTTGCTTGCACCCAGCGCGTTGACCGGATCGACCGCCTTGTCGGTGGAGATGAACACGAAATGCTCGACCCGCGCCTCGAGGCAGGCACGCGCCACGTTCTCGGTCGCCAGGATGTTGTTGCGTACGGCTTCGCGCAGCTGCCGTTCCAGGACCGGCACATGCTTGTAGGCCGCCGCATGGAAGGCGGTATCGACCGGATGCAGCGACAGCGCATGGCGGATCACGGCCGGGTCTCCACAATCACCCAGCACCGCTTCGATATGGACGTCGGGGAAGCTGCGGCGCAGCTCGCCTTCGATGGTCAGCAGCAGCAGCTCGCTGATCTCGAGCAGGATGATGCGGCCGGCACCATGGCGCGCGCACTGGCGGCACAGCTCCGAGCCGATCGAGCCACCGGCACCGGTGACCATCACGGTACGCCCGCCCAGCCAGCCGCGGATCAGGTTCCAGTCCGGGGTGATCGGCTTGCGGCCGAGCAGGTCCTCGATCGCCACTTCCTTCAGCTGACCCGGCAGCGACTGGCCCTGCAGGATATCGCTGAGCTTGGGTACGGTCCGGAACGGCACGCCGGTGCTTTCGCAGATCGCCACCACCCGCTGCATGCCGGCCGCATCCAGCGAGGGCATGGCGATCACCAGCAGCTTGGCCGCGGTCTCGCGGACCACGGCGGGGGCATCATCCAGCCCGCCCAGGATCGGCAGGCCCTGCAGCTTGGCGCCGCGCAGGTGCGGAGCATCATCCAGCAGGCCGACCGGCTCGAAATTGCCGGAACGGCGCAGGTCGCGGACCAGGGTCTCGGCCGCCTGCCCGGCGCCGAGGATCAGCACGCGGCGCGCGCTCGAATCAGACTGCAGTGCCTGGTAGTCCTTCCAGGCGCGGTACAGCAGACGCGGCGCGCCCAGCAGCGCCGACAGCGCGAACGGGTAGATCACCAGCACCGACATCGGCACGCCGTCGAAGCGCTTCCACATCAGTACCAGCACGATGCCGACCAGGCCGATGAAGCTGGCCTTGAAGATATTGAGCAGGTCGCTGACGCTGGCGAATCGCCACAGGCCGCGATACAGGCCTACACGCCAGAACACCAGGCCCTGCAACAGCAGCACCAGGGTGGTGTCGACATTCCAGAGCGGCAGCGCCGGCGCGTTGGGAAGGATCGAATACCGCCCCGCGTGGAGCAGCTGCCAGCATGCCCAGACCATGAACAGGTCGTGGCAGACAATGGCCGAACGCGGCATCAGGCCGAGGATTCTGTCCCGCCAGGGTGAAGCCATGAGTCAGGTAGTTCCTTGTCGGTGACGCAATCCATTGCGCAGGAGGAGCCAAAGGACGCTCAGCGCGGCAAACCACGCAAGCGCCACGACAGCCTCCCACCTCGGCTGCAAATTGGAGCAGACATTAAGCACTGTAATACTGAACAGGCCCAAAGCAAAGTACATCCCTGTCACCTGCGCGTGGCTGGCTCCTGCCTGCACCGCCCGCTGGTAGACGTGCTGGGTATGGGGTTCCATCCAGCGTTGTCCGGAAATGATGCGCGCCGCCAGTGTGAAGCCCGCGTCCACAAGAAACGCGGAGGCCGGTACCAGCAGCAGGATCCAGTTGATGTCGGTGCGCACGCTGGCGATGGCCAGGACCACGGCGACCGCATAGCCCAGCGCGCCACTTCCGACATCACCCATGAAGATCCGCGCGCGCGGGAAATTGAACGGCAGGAATCCCAGGCAGGCCAGCCCCAGCGCCACGGCGGCCAGCGAGTACGGCCAGGGCAGCACCGGGGCCAGGCCCAGTGCGACCACGATGGCCTGGCTGGCCGCGATGCCATTGATGCCATCCATGAAGTTCCAGATGTTGATCAACGAGGCGGTGAACACCAGCACCAGGCCAGCCAGCAGCCAGCTGCCACCGTGCACCTTGACCAGGGCCGCCAGCAGCGCAGCGGCGATGAAATGCACGAGCAGCCGGCGCATGGCCGGCAACGGCCTGTGATCGTCCCACCAGCCGATGCCGGCCACGAGCGCCAGGCCGAGGCAGGCGACCAGCAGGCTGGGCGTCGACTCCGGCCAGGCCCACATGGCCACCAGCGCGGTCAGCAGCAGGCTGATGACGATGGCGATGCCGCCGCCGCGGGGGGTGGCGACGCTATGGCTGCGGCGTTCACCCGGCTGGTCCATCAACTGCTGGCGCAGCGCATAACGCCGTGCCGCCCAGGTCAGCCCCGCACTCAGCAGGGCCAGCCCCAGCAGCGCGCCCATCACGAGCCACGGCATGGATCAGAGCACCGCGTAATTCAGCAGCGGCTTGACCGTGCCCCACTCCTTGCAGCTCGGGCACTGCCAGTGATGGGTACGTGCACCGAAACCGCAGCGGGTGCAACGGTAGGCGGGATTGCGCACCAGCAGCTGGTCGGTGATGTGCTTGAGGTCGTGCAGGGTCGCGGTGGAGTCGGCGCCTTCGGCCAGGGTCAGGTCGATCAGCGCGGACTCGCCGCGCACCGAAGGACGATCCTTGAGCTGGCGGCCGAGGTAGGCACGGGCCGGCGCCACGCCTTCCTGCTCTTCCATCAGGCGGGTCAAGGCCAGCACCGGGGCGATTCCGCGGTAGTGTTCGGTCATTTCCGACAGGAAGGCACGCGCACCGGCCAGATCACCAACCTTGCGGTAGTTCGCCATCAGGGCCGGCAGCAGCTCCGGCAGGTACTCCGGATCACTGCGGGCAGCACGTTCGAACGCGCGCACGGCCGCTTCGGCGTTGCCGGCATCGGTCTCCAGGCGCCCCTCGATGATGCCCGCACGCACCGACATGGCGTCGGCCTGGTAGGCACGGGCGATCGCCGCCCTCGCCTCTTCCAGCTTGCCGGCCCCGCGGAAGCGCTCGGCCAGTTCGCACTCGAACTGCCCGATCAGCTTGCCCATCGGCTCGCCGGTCACGTCCTCGAAACGGGTGGCGTTGTCGATCGCCTTTTCCCAGTCACGCTCGGCCTGATAGATGCCGATCAGGTGCTTGAGCGCCTGCGGGGCGCGCTGGTCCAGCTGCGCCAGTTCGGTGAACACGGTCTCGGCACGATCGAGCAGGCCGGACTTCATGTAGTCCTCGCCCAGCGCCAGCAGTGCCTGCACGCGCTGGGCGTCGCTCAGGTCATGGCGGTTGACCAGGCCCTGGTGCAGGCGGATGGCCCGATCCACTTCACCGCGGCGGCGGAACAGGTGGCCCAGCGCGACCTGGGTCTCGAAGGTTTCCTTGTCCAGCTCGGCGATGTGCAGGAACAGCTCGATCGCCTTGTCCGGCTGCTCGTTGAGCAGGTAGTTCAGGCCACGGAAGTAGGTGCTGGACAGGCGGCTGACCTGGTTGTCACCGTGGCGCTGCCCGCCACGCCGACCGATCACCCACCCGGCCAGCGCGGCCAGTGGCACGAACAGGAAAAACCACAGCCACTCGGTGACGAATTCCATCTTCGATCAACGTCCATCAAAAGATTGGGGGGAAACACCCGCAGCCGGCGTGGCCGCCACGGACTTGTTGGCACGGCGCAGCTGGCTATAGAGCGGAATGACCACGCTCACCAGCACCAGGCCGGCACCGACCACGACACCCACCAGCAGCGCGGCGATCAGCGCCACGCCCACCGAGGTGTGCAATTGAGTGAAAAGCAGGTTGATCGACATCGCGGTCATGTTGACCGCACCAATGATCAGCCCAAGGATCAGGACCGCCAGCAGGACCAGCAGACGGAAAACCTTCATGCGACAGCTCCAGTGGCAGGAGCCCGTAGCTTATCCGACCCGCGGCTGGATTCGCACGCGGTGGCGCGACGGGGGCTCAGGCCGGATCGGCGTCCAGCGGCAGCACACTGCTGACCCGCTCGCGCAGTTCCTTGCCCGGCTTGAAATGGGGGACATGCTTGCCCGGCAGGGCAACCGATTCGCCGGTCTTCGGGTTGCGACCCAGGCGCGGCGGACGATAGTGCAGCGAGAAGCTGCCGAAACCACGGATTTCGATGCGATCCCCGGCGGACAGTGAACCGCCCATCATTTCCAGCAACGACTTCACCGCCAGATCGACATCATCGGCCTTCAGGTGCGCCTGGCGGCGCGCGAGGATTTCGATCAGTTCGGATTTGGTCATCACCGGCTCACATCAGGGGCATCTCAGCCTGAAACGGCCCGGGCAATGCCCGGGCCGTCCAGGAAACAACGAACAGCGTAAGGCCGATTACTCGGACTTGTTGCCGTTCAGCTGTGCACGCAGCAGCGCGCCCAGCTGGGTGGTGCCGCTGGAAGCCGAAGACGACTGGTATTCTTCCAGCACTTCGCGCATTTCCGCGTCATCCTTGGCCTTGATCGACAGCTGCAGGGTACGGCCCTTGCGGTCCATGCCCACGAACTTGGCTTCGACCTTGTCGCCGACCTTCAGGTGCTGGGTCGCGTCGTCAACGCGCTCGTTGGCGATGTCGCGAGCCGACACGTAGCCTTCGATGCCGTCGGCCAGTTCGATCACGGCGCCCTTGGCGTCGACTTCCTTCACCACGCCTTCGACCTTGGAGCCCTTCGGATTGGCAGCCATGTACTGGCCGAACGGATCCTGCTCCAGCTGCTTCACGCCCAGGGAGATGCGCTCGCGCTCCGGGTCGACGGCCAGGACGACGGCGTCCAGGGTATCGCCCTTCTTGAAGTTGCGAACGACGTCTTCGCCGGTGGTGTTCCAGCTGATGTCGGACAGGTGGACCAGGCCGTCGATGCCGCCGTCCAGGCCGATGAAGATGCCGAAGTCGGTGATCGACTTGATCTGGCCCGACACCTTGTCACCCTTCTTGTGGGTGGCAGCGAAGGTTTCCCACGGATTGGCGGCAACCTGCTTCATGCCCAGCGAGATACGGCGACGCTCTTCATCGACGTCCAGCACCATCACTTCGACTTCATCACCAACCTGGACAACCTTGGACGGGTTGACGTTCTTGTTGGTCCAATCCATCTCGGAGACGTGCACCAGGCCTTCGACGCCCGGCTCGATCTCAACGAACGCACCGTAATCGGTGACGTTGGAGACCTTGCCGAAGACGCGGCTGTTGGCCGGGTAACGACGGCCGATGTTGTCCCACGGATCCTCGCCCAGCTGCTTCAGGCCCAGCGAAACGCGGTTGCGCTCGCGGTCGAACTTCAGCACGCGGACGTCCAGCTCGTCGCCGACGTTCACGACTTCCGACGGGTGACGCACGCGCTTCCACGCCATGTCGGTGATGTGCAGCAGGCCGTCGATACCGCCCAGGTCCACGAACGCGCCGTAGTCGGTCAGGTTCTTGACGACACCCTTCAGGATCGCGCCTTCCTGCAGCTTGTCCATCAGCTGCTCGCGCTCTTCCGAGTGCTCGCTCTCGACGACAGCGCGGCGCGAGACCACGACGTTGTTACGCTTGCGGTCCAGCTTGATGAGCTTGAATTCCAGCTCCTTGCCTTCCAGGTAGGCCGGATCGCGCACCGGGCGCACATCGACCAGGGAACCCGGCAGGAAGGCGCGGACATCCTTGATGTCCACGGTGAAACCACCCTTGACCTTGCCGCTGATGCGGCCGGTGATGGTTTCGTTCTTCTCCAACGCTTCTTCCAGCTCGTCCCACACCATCGCGCGCTTGGCCTTCTCGCGCGACAGGACGGTTTCGCCGAAGCCGTTCTCGATCGAGTCGAGGGCGACCTTGACGATGTCGCCTTCGGCAACATCGATCTCGCCAGCGTCGTTACGGAACTGTTCGATCGGCACGATGCCTTCGGACTTCAGGCCAGCGTTGATCACCACGACGTCGCCGCGGACTTCAACAACGGTACCGCTGACGATGGCGCCCGGCTTCAGCTTGGCCAGATTGGCCTGGCTGGCTTCAAACAGTTCGGCAAATGATTCGGTCATTAGATTTACTCTGTTGGACACATGGGTCGGTGGCGTCCCCTTCAGGGGAATGGCGACCGCCCGCCTGTTGGTCGACCCCGGAAACGCAGGTCGTGTGTAGTAGGAAAACCGCCACGCATCATTGCGCGACGGAGCTTGTACAGCACTGCTTTGCGCGACCACCACCGGTGTTGCTGGCAGTGCTCCCGCGCGAACGGATCAGGCAGCCGGAACCGGAAGCAGATCCATCACTCGGGCAACGACATCTACGATGCCGATGCCTGTGGTGTCGATGAGGACAGCATCGTCTGCCGGCTTCAGGGGCGCCACGGTACGCTGAGCATCACGGGCGTCGCGGGCCATGATCTCGCGCAGGAGGTCATCAAAGTTAACAGAAACCCCCTTGTCTTTCAACTGCTTATGCCGGCGCTCGGCGCGCTCCTCGGCACTGGCGGTCAGGAAGACCTTGTAGGGCGCGTCCTTGAAGATCACCGTCCCCATGTCACGGCCGTCGGCGACCAGGCCGGGCAGCTCCCTGAATGCGCGCTGGCGCTCCTTCAGGGCGGCCCGGACCTCGGGAATGGCGGCAATGGCCGAGGCCAGCGCACCGGTGGTCTCCAGGCGCAGCTCGTCGGTGGCATCAGTGCCGTTGACCATGACCCGCATCGACTCACCCTGTTCAACAAACTGAACGTGGGTGTCGAAGGTGCAGCGCACCAGCGCCGACGCATCGGACGTATCGATGTCGGCCCAGCTCGCAGCCACGCCCACCGCGCGGTAGAGCGCGCCCGAATCCAGGTAGTGCCAGCCCATCCGGCGCGCGATGATGCGGCTGATGGTACCCTTGCCGGCCCCGGAAGGGCCGTCGATGGTCAGGACGGGAGCGAGTGGATTCATGGGGTTCCCAGAGCGTGTGAAGGGGTCATTCTAGCCCCTGCCCGGGGCCCCGCGCGGCGACTTTCGCGCAACCACTTGAAACAACGACAAAAAGCCCGGTAGAATGGCGGGCTTGAACGAGCGTCAACTGCCGATTGTCTTTCGCATATCGCGGCCACGCTCCACCCGAACAACTACTGTTTACGCCGAGGTATGCCATGAAAGTCCTGTCCTCCCTGAAGTCGGCGAAGGCCCGTCACCGCGACTGCAAGGTCGTCCGTCGTCGCGGCAAGATCTTCGTCATCTGCAAGTCGAACCCGCGTTTCAAGGCGCGTCAGCGCTAAGCCCAACAGCCCTCGCGGCTGCGGCTGGCCCTACGCGGGGCCGACCCGATGCAAGAAACCGCCTTCGGGCGGTTTTTTGTTTATGCGGCTTTTTCCTGCCGTTTTTGCTGTAATCGCTGTTCTTGACCACTGGGGAGTAGATCGAGATGAAGCGTTACCTGTCCGCCCTGGCCGTGATGGCCACCCTCGCCGCCGCCACGCCGGTGCTGGCCGATACCCTGCTTGTCGACCGCAGCCGCGAGAAGCCGGCCGGCGCCCTGCCCGTGCGCGGCCAGAGCATGCAGCAGGTGCAGGCGCAGTTCGGCGCGCCGAGCGAGCAGCTGCAGCCGCGTGGCGGGCAGAAGCGGCAATGGCCGACCATCAACCGCTGGGTGTACCCGCAGTTCACCGTCTACTTCGAGAAGCAGAAGGTGATCGACGTGGTGGCCAACCAGGCGGCCCCGAACGAAATCGGCCCGAAACCGCCGATCCGTTGATCCCTTTACCCGCCGTGGGCGGGCCTGTGTAGCGAGACCATGAACCAGACCCTTCGTTTTCCTGCCGAGTGGGAAGCCCAGAGCGGCGTCCTGATTGCCTGGCCGACCGCTGACACCGACTGGGCCGACCGCCTGGGCCAGGTGGAAGAGACCTACATCGCGCTGGTCGCGGCCATCACCCGCTTCCAGCCGGTGCTGATCTGCGTGGCCGACGATGATGTGGAGACCTATGCCGAGATGCGGCTGCGCTCCAACCGCATCGACATGGACAGGGTCCACTTCACCACGGCGGCCTACGACGATACCTGGCTGCGTGACTCCGGCCCGATCACCCTGCGCCGCGCCGACGGTGGCTTCCAGCTGCTCGATTTCCGCTTCACCGGCTGGGGCGGCAAGTTCGACGCCACCCTCGATGACCAGCTGGTCGGCGTGCTCGACCAGGCCGGCGTGTTCAACGATGCGCCGGTGCGCAGCATCCCGTTCGCACTGGAAGGCGGCGGCATCGAGACCGACGGCGAAGGCACCCTGCTGACCACCTGGAAGTGCCTGCACGAGCGTCATCCGGACCGCGACCGTGCCAGCCTGAGCGCGGACCTGGCCGACTGGCTGCAGCAGGAGCGCGTGCTGTGGCTGGATCATGGCTACCTGGAAGGCGACGACACCGACGCCCACATCGACACCCTCGCCCGCTTCGCCTCCGCCGACAGCATCGTCTACCAGGCCTGCGACGACGCAAGCGACTCGCACTACGCCGAGCTGCAGGCCATGGGCAATGAACTGGCCGCACTGCGCACCCGCGACGGCCGGCCGTACCGCCTGTTCCCGCTGCCGTGGGCACAGCCGGTGATCGACGAAGGCCGTCGCCTGGCCGCGTCGTACGCCAACTACCTGATCGTCAATGGTGCGGTACTGATGCCGGCCTACGGCGACCCGGCCGACGATCTGGCCCGTGACGTGCTGGCGCAGGCGTATCCGGGCCGCGAGATCGTGCAGGTGCCCTGCCGTTCGCTGATCTGGCAGAACGGCAGCCTGCACTGCATCACCATGCAGCTGCCGGAAGGGCTCCTGAAGGCATGACGGTAGTGCCGGCCGCTGGCCGGCAACCATGCAATGCCTGATGGATGAACCGGATTGCCGGCCAGCGGCCGGCACTACCGGGCAGGTCATTCAGCGGCCAACACGCCGGCGCATCGCATCCGCGCTAACATGCAGGTTTTCCCCCGCAGGAACGCCCCGCATGAACTCGCGCAGCCCCCTTACCGTCGCCCTGGTCCAGGAGCGCAACCACGGTGATGCCGCCGCCAATCTGGCGGTGATCGAAGCACGCGTGGCCGAGGCGGCTGCCCAGGGTGCCAAGCTGGTGCTGCTGCAGGAACTGCACAACGGCCCGTACTTCTGCCAGCACGAGTCGGTCGACGAGTTCGACCTGGCCGAGCCGATTCCGGGCCCGAGCACCGAGCGCCTCGGCGCGCTGGCGAAGAAGCATGGCGTGGTGCTGGTCGGCTCGCTGTTCGAGCGCCGCGCCGCCGGCCTGTACCACAACACCGCGGTGGTGTTCGAGAAGGACGGCACCCTGCTCGGCAAGTACCGCAAGATGCACATCCCGGATGATCCGGGCTTCTACGAGAAGTTCTACTTCACTCCGGGCGACATCGGCTTCAAGCCGATCGACACCTCGGTGGGTCGCCTCGGCGTGCTGGTGTGCTGGGACCAGTGGTATCCGGAAGCCGCGCGCCTGATGGCGCTGGCCGGCGCCGAACTGCTGCTGTACCCGACCGCGATCGGCTGGGACCCGGACGACGTGCAGGACGAGAAGACCCGCCAGCGCGATGCCTGGGTGCTGAGCCACCGCGGCCACGCGGTGGCCAACGGCCTGCCGGTGCTGAGCTGCAACCGCGTCGGCCACGAGGCCTCGCCGCTGGGCGCCTCGGGCATCCAGTTCTGGGGCAACAGCCACGTGCTCGGCCCGCAGGGCGAGTTCCTGGCCGAGGCCGGTACCGACGCCACCGTGCTGCTGTGCGATGTCGACCTGCAGCGCAGCGAGCACGTGCGCCGCATCTGGCCGTTCCTGCGTGATCGCCGCATCGATGCATACGGCGACCTGCTCAAGCGCTACATCGACTGAGCCGGAGCCCGCGCATGGCCGTCCTCATCCGTGATGCCGGCCCTGCCGACATCGACGCGATCACCGCGATCTACGCGGTGGAAGTGACCGACTTCGTCAACACCTACGAGTACGACATCCCGGAACCGGCGGAGATGCTGCGCCGCATGCGCGACATCATCGACCGCGGCTTCCCCTACCTGGTCGCCGAGATCGACGGCCAGGTGGCCGGCTATGCCTACGCCAACACCTACCGGACCCGCGTCGCCTACCAGTGGACCGTGGAGAATTCGGTCTACGTCGATGCGCGCTTCCAGGGCCAGGGCGTCGGCACCGGCCTGCTGCAGGCCCTGATCGACGCCTGCGTGGCGCGCGGCTACCGGCAAATGGTGGCAGTGATCGGTGAACCGACCAACACTGCCTCGATCAAGCTGCATGAACGCTTCGGCTTCGAACTGGTGGGCGTGTTCCGTGGCCTCGGCCGCAAGCACGGCCGCTGGCTGGATACCGTGCAGATGCAGCGCGCGCTCGGCGATGGCGCCGACACCGCACCTTCCAATGAATGAATCCATGACCGAAACCCTTCCCGACACCGGCGACGACCTGTTCGCCGGCCAGCCGGTGCGCGTCGTCGAACGCGACGGCGTGCGCTACACCCTGCTGGGCACTGCCCACGTCTCCCGCGCCAGCGTCGAGGCGGTGGAAAAAGCCATCGACAGCGGCCGCTTCGATGCGGTGGCCGTTGAACTGGACCCGCAGCGCCTGCAGGCGCTGAGCGACCCGGACACGCTGGCCAAGCTCGACCTGGTCGAGGTGATCCGCAAGGGCCGCGTCGCCCTGTTCGCCGCCAACCTGGCCTTGTCCGCCTACCAGCGACGCCTGGCCGAACAGCTCGACATCGAGCCGGGCGCGGAACTGAAGCGTGCGGTCGAGCTCGCACGCGAGCGCGACCTGCCGGTGCACCTGATCGACCGCGAAGTCGGCCTGACCTTCCGCCGAGCGTCGCAGCGGCTGGGCTTCTTCGGCAAGCTCAAGCTGGTTGCCGGCCTCGGCGCCGGCCTGTTCTCTTCCGAGGAAGTGGGCGAGAGCGAGATCGAGAAGCTCAAGCAGGGCGACATGCTGGAGTCGAGCTTCGGTGAGTTCGCCAGCGAAAGCCCGGCGCTGTACGAGACCATCATCGGCGAGCGTGACCGCTACATGGCCACACGCCTGCGCGAGGAACACGACCCGCACCAGCGCGAAGTGCTGGCGGTGGTCGGTGCCGGCCACCTGGCCGGGCTGGCGCGCTACCTGGAAACCGACACCGAGGCGCCGGCGCCGCTGCGCGCGGAACTGGAAGCAGTACCGAAGAAACGCAACATCCCGTGGTTCACGCTGGCCATCCTGGCCATCGTGGCGACCGGCATCGGCGTCGGCTTCTACCGTGGCGGCCTGGGCGTGGGCACCGAGCTGCTGGCGACCTGGGCGATGTACACCGGCGGTCTTGCCGGCCTGGGCTGCCTGCTGGCCGGAGGCCATCCGCTGAGCATCCTCACCGCGATCGCGGTGGCCCCGTTCAAGCCGTTCCGGCTGAGCATCCCGACCGGCGCGTTCTCGGCGCTGGTCGAGGCGCGCCTGCGCAAGCCCGCCTACGAGGACTTCCTGAAGCTGCGCGACGACGCGCAGAGCCTGAAAGGGTGGTACCGCAACCGCGTCACCCGCGTGGTGCTGACCTTCATGCTGACCAACATCGGCAGCATGCTCGGCCTGTGGCTGACCACCTTCAAGGTCTGGAACAAGGTCGCGGGCTGACCGCTGCGCCGGGGATGGCCCGGCCAACCGGTAGCTGCCGACCTTGGTTGGCCCGGCAACAAAAAAGGGGGAGGCCGCCCCACTACGACCGGCCTCCCCCACACCACAACCCCTTTCCGCCCTGCGCAACCGGGCATGCCCTGCCCTATGCCGGCGTGGCCGGCAGTGCATCCAGGCCGCGTGCGCGGCGGATCAGCCGGGTCACCGCCGTGCGCAGGTCATCCAGCACGGCGTAGATGGTCGGCAGGAACAGCAGGCTGACCACCGTCGAGAACGCCAGGCCACCCGCGATCGCGCGCGCCATCGGCGCGTACTCCGGACCGTTGCCGAACATCTGCGTATTGGTCAGCGAAATCGGCACCATCGCCAGGATCGCCGTACCCATCGTCATCATGATCGGGCGCAGGCGCTCGCGTGAGCCTTCCACCAGCGCCTGGGTGCGGCCCATGCCGCTGCGCCGCAGGTTGTTGATGTGCTCGATCATCACGATGCCGTTGTTCACCACCACGCCCATCAACACCAGGATGCCGATGAAGGACATGATCCCGAACGAGGTTCCGGTGATCCAGAACAGCCAGAACACGCCGAAGATCGAGAACAGCACGCCGCTCATGATCGCCGCCGGGAACAGCAGCGACTCGAACACCGCTGCCATCACCACGTAGATCATCACCAGTGCGATCAACAGGTTGAACACCATCTGCTGCATCGCCTCGTTGTCGTTGCCGTAGTCACCGCCATCGAAGGTGTAGCCATAGCCGGCCGGGAAGTTCATCGGCTTGAGCACGGCCTCGATCGCCTTGCGGCCATCCGGTGCGGTGACCTTCTCGGCCAGGTTGGCCTTGATGGTCAACGTGGTCTGCCGGTTGGTACGGCCGATCTGGGTTGCCGACGAGCCGACATCGACGGTGACCAGGCTCAGCAGCGGCACGCTGCGGCCATCGCCGGTGCGCACGCTGAAGCCGGCGAGGTCTTCCGGGCTGCTCTGCTCGGCACCGGCGAAGCGCACCCACACCGGCACCTCGTTGTCGCCGCGGCGGAATTCGCGCATTGGAGCGCCGCGCAGGGCGAGGCCGACGAAGCTGGCCACCTGCTCGGCATTGAAGCCGAATGCCGCAGCGCGTTCACGGTCAACGCGGACCTTCAGTTCACCGCCCTTCTCGCCGTTGTCGATGCGCACGTCGCGCAGCTCGGCACGCTGGGCCAGCAGCGGCACCACTTCCTGGCCGATCTCCTGCAGCATCGAACTGGAATCGCCGACCAGCTGCACCTGCACGCCCTGGTTGCCACCGCCACCGCCGTCTCCGCCCTGGTTGCCGACGAAGTAATCGGTTCGCGCGGATTTCGGCAGGCCCTTGCGCAGCTCTTCCTGCAGCGCCTTGATGTCCTTGGCGTACTTCTCGTCCAGGGTGACCACCGTCGAGCTGCCTTCCTGCTCGCTGTACCAGGAGTACACCTGCTTCACGTGCAGGCGTTCGCGGTTCTGGTCGATCCAGTTCTCCACCCGCGCCACTTCCTCGGACATCTGCCGGTAGGTGTAGGCCCCCTTCCACATGTAGCCGATGAAGATGTCCTTGCCGCCGTCACCGCCGAACATGTCGATCTTGGTCAGCTTCATCGGGACCAGGCTGACCAGCACCACCAGCACGATGCCGAGCAGGCTCCAGCCACGATGGCGCAGCGACCAGTCCAGCAGCCGCGCATAACGGCGCTGCAGGCGCGCGATCAGGCCGGTCTGCGAATGCACCAGCTTGGGCGTGGCCATGCGCGCGGACAGCATCGGGATCAGGCTGACCGCGACCAGCCACGAGGCCAGCAGCGAGACCGAGATGGTGATCGCGATCTGCGCCATGAAGATGCTGATGTTGTTGGTCTCGCCGAACAGGTTCGGCACGAACACGATGCAGTGGCACAGCGTACCGGCGCTGAGCGCGATGGCCACGTTGCGGGTGCCGATGATCGAGGCCAGCCGCGGCTGCCCCGGCATGCGCTCGCGTTCCTGGTAGATGCTCTCCACCACCACCACGGCGTTGTCGACCAGCATGCCCACCGCCAGCAACAGGCCCATCATGGTCAGGATGTTCAGCGTCACCCCGACGAAGTACATGAAGCCCAGGGTGATGGTGAAGCAGATCGGAATGGCCAGGGTGACCATCAGCGTCGACGGCCAATGGCGCAGGAAGAAGAACAGCACCGTCACCGACAGGATCAGGCCGACCGCACCGGCCTCGGCCAGCTCCAGCAGCGACGAGGTCACCGCCTTGCCCTGGTTGTCGATCACCTTGATCTGCACGTCGCGCATCGACGCCTCGGCGCGGATCGCTTCAACCTCGGCCAGTGCCGCGCGCGAGACCTCCACCAGGTTGGCGCTGCGCTCCTTGAAGATGTCCAGGCCGACTGCCGGGTTGCCATCCAGGCGGCGCCCGTAGTTCATCCGCGCCGGCTTCAGCCGCACCTCGGCGATGTCGCCCAGGCGCAGGCCCTTGGCGTTGATCACCAGGTCACGCATCTCCTGCAGGTCGGTGATCTCGCCCACCGGCTGCACGCGCACGCGCTGCCCGTTGTCGTCGATCTGCCCGGCCGAGATCGAGAAATTCAGCGTACGCAGGCGCTCGCTCAGCTCGTTGATGCTGAGCCCGTGCGCGTTGAGCCGGTTCGGATCGATGGCGATCTCCACCTCGTTCGGCGGCGCGCCGGTGATGTCGACGCGGGCCACGCCGGGAATGCGCTCGATGCGCCGCTTGAACTCGCGGTCGAGCATGTCATAGGCCGTGGTCAGGTCGGCGGTGCTGGCCAGGCGGACCTTGAGCACCGGCTGGTCGCTGCTGGACCACTTGAACACGTTGTAGCGCTGCAGGTCATCGGGCAGGTCGCTGCGGATCGCATCGATGCGCTCGCGCGCATCGGAGGCGGCGATGGCGATGTCGCGGTCCCAGTCGCTGAACTCGATGAAGATCAGCGCCGCCTCGGAGGTGGCCGAGGAGCGCATGCGCTTGATGCCGGTCATCGTCGCCAGCGATTCCTCGACCGGGCGGATGATGGTCCGCTCCACTTCCTCCGGGGTTGAGCCGGTGTACGGGATCTGCACGAACAGGAACGGCGCGGAGATGTCCGGCAGCGCCTCCAGCGGCAAGCGGAACGAGGCGATCAGGCCGATCACCACCAGCGACACGAAACACATGATGGTGGTGACCGGGCGGCGGATGGAGAACTCGGCAACACTCATGCCGGTTCCTCCGTCGCCGCCGCGCTGCCTGCCACGCCCGGCTCGATCTCGCCGGCATGCTTGCGGCCACGCTCGCGGTAGTAGGCATCACCGCGGCGGTCCATCAGGTCGTACACCACCGGGATCACCAGCAGGGTCAGCAGGGTCGACACCAGCAGGCCGCCGATCACGGTGATCGCCATCGGTGCGCGCACCTCGGCGCCCTCGCCCATCGCCACCGCCAGCGGCAGGAAGCCGAACAGCGTGCACAGCGTGGTCATGATGATCGGGCGCAGGCGCGAGCGTGCACCTTCCACCAGCGCCTCGTGCTTGGCCACCCCGGCCTCGCGCAGCTGGTTAACCTTGTCGATCAGGATGATCGCGTTCTTGGTGACCAGGCCGACCAGCAGGATCAGGCCGATGAACACCACCACCGAAATGGGCTTTCCGGTCAGCATCAGCGCCAGGATCGCGCCCACCAGTGCCAGCGGGATGGTGAACAGGATCACGAACGGATGCAGCAGCGATTCGAACTGCGAGGCCATCACCAGGTAGACCAGGAAGATCGCCAGGCCGAAGGCGAAGATCAGCGACTTCGCCGCCTGCGCCAGCTCCTCGCCCTGGCCACCGATGTGCAGCCCAACGCCGGCGCCCAGCGGCTGCTCGGCCACCATCTGCTGCACTTCGCGCATGGCCGCGCCGAGGTCGATGTCGCGCAGGTTGGCCGACACCACCGCAACCCGGGTCTGGTCGGCACGGTGGATCTCGCTCGGCCCGGTAGTGGCCACCACGTCGGCCACCGCGTCCAGGGTCACCCGGCGGGTGCTGCCCGGATTGACGATCAGCCGGCGGATGCTTTCCACGCTGGCGCGGTCGCCCTCCTGCGCACGCACCAGCACGTCGATCTTGCGGTCGCGGAAGCTGTAGCGGGTGGCCACATCGCCGCGCACCTTCTTCACCACCACGTCGGCGATCTGGCGGGTGGTCAGGCCCAGCGCACCGGCACGCTCCTGGTCGAAGCGGATCTGGATTTCCGGGAAGCCCTCTTCCACGGTCGACTTCACATCGGCGTAGTGCGCGTTGCCACGCAGCATCGCCGCCAGGCGCTGCCCGGCCACTTCCAGGGTTGCCATGTCCTGCCCGCGCAGCTCGATTTCCAGCGGCGTGGAGAAGCTGAACAAGGCCGGCCGCGCAAAGTCGACCTGGGCGCCCGGATGCTGCGCCATGCTGTCGCGCAGGCGCTCGGTGATCTCGGCCTCGGTGCGTGCATTGCCACCGCCTTCCATCACCACGGTCAGCTTGCCGATGTTCTCGCCGCTTTCGGTGGGGCTGGCGTCCAGCCGGGTGCCACTGCCGCTGACGCCGTACAGCGACGCCACGCCCTCACCGTTGCCATGTGCCAGCTGCAGTTCGCGCACCAGCGCATCGGTCTGCTTCAGCGGCGTGCCGGCCGGCAGCTTCACCGTCATCTCGAAGCGGTCCTGTGCCAGTTGCGGGATCAGGTCCGCACCCAGCATCGGCACCAGTGCCATGGTCGCCACGAAGATGATCGCCGCCACGCCCAGCACCTTGCCCGGATGCGCCAGCGCGCTTGGCAGCAGGCGCAGGTAGCCGCGCTCGGCGCCGGCGTAGGGCTTCATCGCCAGGTCGCTGGCCTTGCGCATCACCGGACCGATCACCGCCACCAGGCCGCGCCATGCCCGCACGATCAGCCAGGCCAGCGCATAGAAGCCCCAGCGCGTGATCGCGACGACGCCACGGCGACCCAGCGCGACCGGCTTCTGCCAACGGTTCTGCGGCCGCCACGGCTGATTCGGCGCCTCTTCCGGGAACGCCAATGGCGGCCGCCCTTTCAGCGAGCTGAGCATCGGAATCAGCGTCATCGACACCAGCAGCGAGATCGCGATGGCGATCGCCACGGTCAGCGCCTGGTCGCGGAACAGCTGGCCGGCGATGCCGTCAACGAAGACCAGCGGCAGGAACACGGCGATGGTGGTCAAGGTCGAAGCGACCACCGCCATGCTCACTTCGCGGGTACCGGCGATGGCCGCCTGCAGGATGCCCAGGCCACGTTCGCGGGCCTTGGCGATGCTTTCCAGCACCACGATCGAATCATCCACCACCAGGCCGGTGGCGAGCGCCAGCCCGCCCAGCGACATCACGTTCAGGCTGAGGCCGAGCTGGCCCATGAAGAAGAACGTGGCGATGATCGAGACCGGCAGCGACAGGCTGATCACGAACGTGCTCCAGCCGTCACGCAGGAACAGGAAGATGATCAGGATCGCCAGCAGGCCGCCGATCACCGCATCCTTCTTGACGTCGGCGATGGCGTGCTCGATGAAGCGCGACTGGTCCTCGATGGTGGTCATCTCGACGTCGGACGGGAAGGTGCCCTTGATCTGCTCCAGGCGCTTGCGCAGCGCCTCGGCGGTGGACACGGTGTTGGCATCGCCTTCCTTGTAGATCGCCAGCTCGACCGACTCCTTGCCCCCCAGGCGGATCACCGCTTCGCGCTCCTTGTAGCCCTGGCGCACGGTCGCCACGTCCTTCAGCCGCACCGGCACGCCGTTGGCAACCACGCTGGAGCCCCCCGCGGACGATGCACTCTGCGCCGCCGAGGCGGCCGCGATGGCTGCCGCCGAACCGGTCGACGCGGCGATGTTGAACATCTGCTGCAGTGCCGAATCGGCAGCGCTGCCGTTGGAGGCCTGGGTGGTGACCAGCAGGTTTCGGATCTCCTCCAGATCGGCGAACTGGTTGACGGTACGCACCAGGAAGCGCTGCGAACCTTCCTCCAGGCGGCCGCCGGAGATGTTGATGTTCTCGTCCTTCAGGCGCTTGATGACGGTGTCGATCGGCAGGTTCAGCTGCGCCAGCTTCTGCTGGTCGATGTCGACCTGGATCTCGTCTTCCAGGCCGCCGCCGACCTTGACCGCAGCCACGCCGGTGACAGGCTCCAGCTTCTTCTTCAGGTCTTCATCGGCATAGCGGCGCAGACCGGTCAGCTCGCGGATCGCATCGGCATCGCTGGCCGGCGCGGTCTTGGCCGACAGCACCAGGCGCATGATCGGCTCGGTGGACGGATTGAAGCGCAGCAGCACCGGAGCCTTGGCTTCCAGTGGCAGGTTCAACGCTTCCATCTTGTCGCGCACTTCCAGGCTGGCCTGGTCCATGTTGGTGCCCCAGGCGAACTCCAGCACCACGTCGCTCTGGCCGGTGCGCGAAACCGACTTCAGCTTGCGCAGGTTCTTGACCACGCCAACCGCTTCCTCGACCGGCTGGGTGACCAGGGTTTCGATTTCGGTCGGCGCCGCACCGGTGTACTCGGTGCGTACGGTCAGGGTCGGGTAGCTCAGGTCGGGCAGCAGGTTGACCTTGAGGTTGCCCAACGCGATCAGGCCGAACAGCAGCAGGGTGACCGTGCACATCGCAATGGTCACGCGGCGGCGGGTGGCGAATTCCACCAGGCCGCCGCGCATGCCGGCGGCGGCGCCGTCGCTCGCCGGCGAGGCACCGTGGTCGTGGCCCGGGGCGGTCATTGCTTGCTCCCGGCCTTGTCTGCCGGCTTGGCGGCCGCTGCGACCGTCTTCGCCTTGGCCTTGGGATCGGCGATCACCTGCACCGCGGTGCCGTCACGCAGGGCGACCTTGCCGGCGGTGACCACCTGATCACCGGCCGCCAGGCCATCACGGATCTCCACCCACGGGCCCTCGGCGTAACCCAGCTTGACCGGAACGCGTGCGACCTTGCCTTCGCGCACCCGGAACACCGCCGGCTCACCGTCGTCGAGCAGCGCCAGGCGCGGCACCACGAGCGCATCGGCACGCTGGTCGTAATCGATGCGGATGCGGCCGAACATGCCGGGCTGCAGCGCGTGCGCGGCGCCGTCGAAGGCACTAACCACGCGAAACGTGCCACTGCCCGAATCCACCACCGGCGCGATTCGATCAACGCTGCCGGTGAAGCTCTGGCCCGGCAGCGCGTCGGCAGCCAGCGTCACCGGCTGGCCGGCACGCAGGGTGGCCAGCTCGCGCTCGGGCACATTGAGGGTGGCTTCCAGGCGCGAGTTGTCGACGATGCGGAAGATCGGCGTGTTGATCTGCACGAAGTTGCCGGTCTTGATCGAGCGCGTGGCGATCACGCCGGAGATCGGCGCCACCACCGTGGTGTAGGACAGTTCCAGCGTCGCCAGCCGGTACTGCGCGCGGACGTTTTCCAGGTCGTAGCGCAGCTGGTCGACATCGGCGGCACTGACCATCTGCTGGCCGACCAGTTTCTGCGCACGCTGGTAGTTGTTTTCCAGCTTGCGCATCTGCGCTTCGCTCTGCGCCACGGCCAGGCGCGCGCGGTCCGGATCCAGCCGCACCAGCGGCTGGCCGGCGCTCACCCGCTGGCCTTCCTCGACCAGCACCGCCAGCGCCACCCCGGAGGTCTTGGCCACCACCTGCGATTCGGCGCGCGGTTCCAGCGCGGCGGTGCCGGTGTAGCTCGCTGCGACCGCGCGATGGCTGGCCACCGCTACTTCGACCGGGACCGCGTCGACCTTCTTCTCCTCCTTGGTTTCGGCGGCCTTGGCTTCGGAATTGGGCCCTGCGGCGCAACCGCCCAGCAGCAGGGAGGTGGAGATCAGCAGTGCGGCAGCGCAGATTCCGCTGCGACGGCCGGACAGGAAGGTTGGGTGCGACATCGTCAGGTCCCTGGAGGATGCGTGGACAGGTGTGGTAGCAAAGTAATGCACCACTTCACGGCCACACCATATCCCAAAGGTCATGGTGCCTTCACGCCGCTGGTCGGCGGCCCCCCATTTCAGCTAGATGAAACCTGAGGCTATACTCGGGTCGTTCCGTACCCCACGCCGGAACGACCAGACCCGAATCCCCGGAAACGACACCATGCGCCCGCAGCCGCTCGCCGCTTGTCTCGCTCTGGCCGTCCTCCTGCCCCTTGGGGCCGCCGCACAGCCCGCTCCTGCTCCTGCCACACCCGCCCCGGCCCCCCCGGCCGCGCCGGCGCCGGCCGCCCCGACCGGCAACTTCGACAATGGCCGTGTCCTGGCCTACACCTGCCAGGGTTGCCATGGCATCACCGGCTACAAGAACGCCTACCCCAGCTACCGGGTGCCGAAGATCGGCGGCCAGACCCAGCAGTACCTGGCCCAGGCCCTGACCGAGTACCGCCAGGGCAAGCGTCGGCATCCGACGATGCAGGCGCAATCGATGAGTTTCAGCGAACAGGAGATCGCCGATCTCGCTGTTTACCTGTCCACCGTCAAGTAAGGCCCGCCCATGTCGAAAGCCGCGCATCCGATGCGTCATGCCATCGCCCTGTCCGTTGCCCTGCTGCTGGCGGCCTGTTCACAGTCGCAGGTGGAGAACAGCGAGAAATCCGCCGCCGACCCGGGCCATGCCAGCGGCGAACACGGTTCTTCGTCGTCCGCCGGCCTGCCTGCGGGTCGCGAAGCCGCCGGTGAAGCCCGCGCCAAGGTGAAGGGCAAGGCCACCAACCAGAGCTGCATCGACTGCCACGGGGCCGACGGCAACGCGCCGATCGATCCCACCTATCCGAAGCTGGGTGGTCAGTACGGTGACTACCTGGCGCACGCGCTGCAGGCCTACCGTGCCGGTGACCGCCAGCATGCGCTGATGACGCCGCAGGCGAAGGACCTGAGCGACCAGGACATCGCTGACCTGGCGGCGTATTTCGGCAGCCGGCCGAGCCAGCTGCGGGATCTGCACGGGGTCAAATGACCGCTGCGCCCTCGCGGGCGCGGAACCCACCTGGGTGGGTACCAATCGTTGGTGATGGGTGCAGACCGCTGGTGATGGGTGCGGACCGTTGGTGGTGGGTGCGGACCGTTGGTCCGCACTGATGGCGCTATCCACGCATGGCGTGGATCTACCAAGTCCACCACCGGCAGACGCTCAGCCTTCCAGCTCTTCCCAGCGCGCGTACGCGGCATCCAGCTCGGCCTGCACCTTGGCCAGCTGCTGGGTATGCGCGGTCACTTCCGCACTGCTGCGGGTGTAGAACGCCGGGTCGTTCATCGCTGCGGTGAGGCCTTCCACATCGCCTTCCAGCGTCTCGATGGTCTTCGGCAGCTGTTCCAGTTCGCGTGCTTCCTTGTAGGCCAGCTTGCGCTTGGGCGCGACCGGCGCAGCCGCCGAGGCGGCCGGAGCGGCGGCCGTCGGCTTGGCGGCCGGAGCCGCAGTCGCGACCGGTGCCACGCTGGCGGCATAGCGCTGCCAGTCGCTATAGCCACCCACGTACTCACCGATCACGCCATCGCCTTCCATCACCAGCGTGGAGGTCACCACGTTGTCGATGAAGTCACGATCGTGGCTGACCAGCAGCAGCGTGCCGGTGTACTCGCCCAGCAGCTCTTCCAGCAGCTCCAGGGTTTCCACATCGAGGTCGTTGGTCGGTTCGTCCATCACCAGCAGGTTGGACGGCTGCGCGAACAGCTTGGCCAGCAGCAGGCGGTTGCGCTCGCCACCGGACAGGCGGGTGATCGGCGCACGCGCGCGTTCCGGGGTGAACATGAAATCCTGCAGGTAGGCATGCACGTGCTTGCGCTTGCCATTGAACTCGAGGAAATCACGGCCTTCGGCCACATTCTCGATCGCGCTCCAGTCTTCGCGCAGCACCGCACGGTACTGGTCGAAATAGGCGATCTGCAGGTTGGTGCCGGCATTGACCTCGCCCTTGGCCGGCTGCAGCTCGCCCAGCAGCAGCTTCAGCAGCGTGGTCTTGCCGCTGCCGTTGGGACCGATCAGGCCGATGCGGTCGCCGCGCAGGATGGTGGTGGTGAAGTCGCGGACCATGCAGCGCTCGCCAAAGGCGAACGAAATGTCCTTGACGTCGATGACCTTCTTGCCGGAGCTGACCCCCTGGGCCGCTTCCATCTTGACGTTGCCGCTGAGGTCGCGGCGCTGCGAACGCTCGTTGCGCATCGCCTTCAGGCGGCGCACACGGCCTTCGTCGCGGGTACGACGCGCCTTGATGCCCTGGCGGATCCAGACTTCTTCCTGCGCCAGCAGCTTGTCGAAGCGGGCGTTTTCCTGCGCCTGCGCGTTGAGGCGCTCCTCGCGGCGGCGCTCGTAGTTGGCCCAGTCGCCCGGCCAGCTGGTGACCTGGCCACGGTCGATCTCGACGATGCGGGTGGCCAGTGCACGCAGGAAGCGGCGGTCATGGGTGACGAACACCACGCTGCCACTCCAGCCCTTCAGGAACGCTTCGAGCCAGTCGATGGCCTCGATGTCGAGGTGGTTGGTCGGTTCGTCCAGCAGCAGCACATCGGGGCTGGAGACCAGCGCGCGGGCCAGCAGCACGCGGCGCTTCATGCCGCCGGACAGGCGACCGAATTCGGCCTCGCCGTCGAGGTCGAGCTTGGTCAGGGTTTCGCTGACACGCTGGTCCAGGCCCCAGCCGTTGGCGGCGTCGATCTTGGCCTGCACGTTGCCCAGCGCTTCGCCATCGAAGACATCGGCATGGCTGAGGTGGTGGAACTCGGCCAGCCACTGGCCCAGTTCGCCAAGGCCGTCGGCCACGACGTCGAACACCGAGCCGGCCGCGCCGTGCGGCACTTCCTGCTCCAGGCGGGTCACGCGGACGCCCTGCTGCACGCGGACTTCGCCGTCATCGGGCTTGTGATCGCCGGACAGCAGCTTGAGCAGGGTGGATTTGCCGGCGCCGTTGCGGCCGATCAGGGCGATGCGTTCGCCCGGCTCGATCGACAGTTCGGCCTTTTCCAGCAACAACGGGCCGCCGACGCTGAAGTCGACGTTCTGCAGAGTAATCAGAGGCATCCGGCTATTGTACGGGTTGGGGGCGTCGACCGGGTTGCACCCGGCACCCGCAGAGGCCACTGCTGCAGCCGAAGCAACCGCCAAAGCCGGTTTCCTGCGGAATGGCAGGGCGGGTCCGGCAGACTTCGGCGATCTGTCGGAACGGCATTCTGCCCGGGTCGGCATCAACCTTGGCCGACAGGGTGGATCCACGCCAAGGCATCGACCTTGGCCGGTAGATCCACGCCATGCGTGGATGAGTGTCGATGAATGGAATCGACGGGGAATCAGATGGCTTACCCCACCTCCCCCAGCAGCGCCTGCAGGCCCGGCAACCACTGCTTGCCGGGGTGGCGTACCAGCCACAGGGTGCGCTGCAGGGCCGGAAGCGGTGTTTCAAGCACGCGCAGGCGGCCCAGTGCCAGCGGTTCCTGCAGGGCGTGGCGGGACAGGCAAGCCAGGCCAAGTCCGGCGATGGCGGCCTGCTTGATCGCTTCGGTATTGCCCAGCTGCAGGGTCTGTGCGAAGCCGCGCAGGTGCGGCAGCAGCGCCTGCTCGACGGCCTCGCGGGTACCCGATCCGGGTTCGCGCAGCAGCCAGCGGGCGGCGCGCAGCTGATCCAGCGACCAGCGCGACGGCGCGTCTGCCGCCGCCACGATCACCAGCGGATCCTGTTGCCAGGCCGTCACCTGCAGGCCGCGTTCGTGACACGGCCCTTCGATCAGGCCGGCGTCGACGTCCAGCCGCTGCACGGCGGCGACCACGCCGGCACTGTTGTCGATGCGCAGGTCGACCTCGGCCTGCGGCGCCTGCCGCAGCAGCTCGGCGATGCGTGGCGGCAGCAGGTAATTGCCGATGGTGGTACTGGCGGCCAGCACCAGCCGCAGCGGCGCGCCCTGCGACGGGTCGCCGCCGGCGGCCAGCTGCCGCTCCAGGTCGGCAGCATTGACCAGCAGCGTGCGGGCGGGCTCCAGCAACGCGCGGCCATGTCCGTTCAGGGCCAGGCGACGGCCGATGCGATCGAACAACGGGGTGCCGAAGTGCGCCTCCAGCTCCTGCAGGGCGGCACTGCTGGCCGACTGCGAGAGCGCGATGGCCTGGCCCGCAGCGGTGGTGCTGCCGTGGTCGGCGATGGCGACGAAGACCTGCAGCTGGCGCAGGGTCAGGCGCATGGCGCTTACCTTCTTGACAGGTAGGTTTCACCCATTTTATTCGTTTTACAGGTCACTCGCACAGGCGCACGCTGTCCGGGTCATCCCAGCCCCACCCTTGCCATGAACGCGCCCGCCCTTTCCCCCTGGTCCCTGCCCGCCCTGCGCCAACGCTGGCAACCCCGCCTGCCCGGCCTGCTGCTGGTCGGCCTGGTCGCCGCGGCATCGCTGTACCTGGCCGAGCTGCCGTGGCTGCAGGCACACGGGCTGAGCGCACTGACCGTGGCCATCGTCGCCGGCATCGTGGTCGGCAACACCGTCTATCCGCGGCTGGCACCGGCCAGTGCGGCCGGTGTCGGTTTCTCCAAGCACTGGCTGCTGCGCGCCGGCATCGTGCTGTATGGCCTGCGCCTGACCTTCCAGGACATCGGCCATGTCGGCGTCAGCGGTGTGCTGATGGATGTGCTGGTGGTCGCCAGCACCTTCGGCCTGGCCTGCTGGCTGGGCGTGCGGGTATTCCGGATGGAACGCGAGGCGGCGATGCTGATCGGTGCCGGCAGTGCGATCTGCGGTGCGGCCGCGGTGATGGCGGCCGAACCGGTGGTGCGGGGCCGAGCGGCACAGGTCACCGTGGCGGTGTCGACGGTGGTGGTGTTCGGCACGCTGGCGATGTTCCTGTATCCGGCCCTCTATGCGCTGGTGCAGTCGCACGGCTGGCTGGCCATGGACGCGCGCCAGTACGGCCTGTTCACCGGCGCAACCGTGCACGAAGTGGCACAGGTGGTGGCCGCCGGGCGCGCGGTCAACGAAGCGGCCGCCGATACCGCCGTGATCACCAAGATGGTGCGGGTGATGCTGCTGGCGCCGTTCCTGGTTGCACTGTCGCTGTGGCTGGCACGCGGTGGCAAGGCCGGTGCGGACGGCAGCAAGGCGCGCATCGTGGTGCCGTGGTTCGCCTTTGGATTCGTGGCGGTGGCCGGGCTGAACTCGTTGCAGCTGCTGCCGGCCGGGCTGCATGCCGGGCTGGTGCAGCTGGACACCGTGCTGCTGGCCATGGCGATGGCGGCACTGGGCCTGACCACCCACGTCTCGGCATTGCGCCAGGCGGGCCTGAAGCCGCTGCTGCTGGCCCTGATCCTGTTCGCCTGGCTGCTGTTCGGCGGCCTGGCCATCCACCAGGGCGTGCTGGCGGTACTGGGCTGAGCGATCCCTCCCGCTTGCCGAATCCATCCGCAGGCCGTAAAAGAACGCCCCCTGCGCTGCCCCCCTTGGGCGACATGACCCTCCATCACCTTCCGAGCTTCCGCTACCACCCGGACCCGGTTGCGACCGGCAACGTGGCGCCCTCCACCGCGACCTGCAGGGTCTGCCAGCAGGCGCGTGGATACGTGTACCTGCGCGACGCCATCCACGCCGGGCGCGGAGATTACTCGGAACAGATCTGCCCCTGGTGCATTGCCGACGGCAGTGCGGCCTCGGCGTTGAATGTGGCGTTTGCCTGCTGCCTGGACCTCAACGGAAGCGTGCCCGACATCGCGCTGGAAGAACTGTCCCTGCGCACGCCCGGCTACGTCAGTTTCCAGGGGGAAACGTGGCTGGCGCATTGCAACGACGTCTGCCGCTTCCTGGGCGACGCCACCCTGGCGCAGGTGGCGCAGGCCTCGGCGGCGAGCATCGCGGCATGGTGCGCGGCCAACGATGCCGACGAGGCGGTCTGGAGGGATCTGGCCAGCGACTACGCGCCCGGAGCAGATATCGGCTTCCATACGTTCGAGTGCCTGCACTGTGGCCTGATTCAGTTCCATATCGACTCGGCCTGAGCCTTTTCCTGCGCGTTGGCAACATGGATCGTTAGACTTGAGGCATGCCCGCCTCCCCCACCCTGCTGGGGATCCCGTTGCCACTGCTGGACGATCGCTACGGGCCGGGCAACGCCGACGAAGCCGAAGACACGTTGATCGGGATCGTGCAGGCGGAGATGGGCACGCAGGCGACCTGTTCGTTCGACGTTGACACGCGGCACCCCAACCCGTGGTTCCACCAGCTGCTGCTGGAACCCCGGGTCGCCGGAAAAGCGGCCAGCCCGGAGCAGTTGCAGGCGATGAGCGCACAGCTGGTGGCCATCGGGCTGGGCTGAGCGGCGGACAGTGCCGTCCACGCAGGCTGTGGACCTGCTGGATCGCAGACCCTGCGTGGATGAAGAAGGCCCGGGGGACCCGCCTTCGGGACGGGTACAATGCGCCATGACTGACTTCTCGACCCTGCCGCTGAGCCCGGCCCTGCAGCCCGGCCTGGACGCCCTCGGCTACACCACCCTCACCCCCGTGCAGGCCCAGAGCCTGCCGGCCATCCTTGATGGCCGCGATGTGATCGCACAGGCGCCGACCGGCAGCGGCAAGACCGCCGCCTTCGGTCTGGGCCTGCTGCAGTCCATCGACCCCAGCCTGATCCGCGTGCAGGCGCTGGTGCTGTGCCCGACCCGCGAACTGGCCGACCAGGTCGGCAAGCAGATCCGCAAGCTGGCGACCGGCATCCCCAACCTGAAGCTGCTGCTGCTGGTTGGCGGCGTGCCGCTGGGCCCGCAGCTGGCGTCGCTGGAAGGCCATGATCCGCACGTGGTGGTCGGCACGCCCGGCCGCGTGCAGGAACTGGCGCGCAAGCGCGCACTCAACCTGGGTGCGGTACGCACGCTGGTGCTGGACGAAGCCGACCGCATGCTCGACATGGGCTTCGAGGAACCGATCCGCGAGATCGCCGGCCGCACCCACAAGGACCGCCAGAGCCTGCTGTTCTCCGCGACCTTCCCCGACAGCATCCGCGCGATGGCGCGCGATCTGCTGCGCGACGCGGTGGAAGTGACCGTGGAAGGCGCCGACCAGGCACCGGCCATCCGCCACCTGTTCTGCGAGGTCGAGCCGGCCCACCGCCAGAAGGCGCTGGCCGGCCTGCTGCTGAAGTACACCCCGGAATCGGCGGTGGTGTTCTGCAACACCCGCAAGGACGTGGACGAAGTAGCCAATTCGCTGCAGCAGTTCGGCTTCTCCGCACTGGCCCTGCATGGCGACATGGAGCAGCGCGATCGTGAGGAAGTGCTGCTGCTGCTGGCCAACCGCAGCTGCAACGTGCTGGTGGCCAGCGACGTTGCCGCGCGTGGCCTGGACGTGGAAGAGCTGGCGGCGGTGATCAACTACGAACTGCCGACCGACGTGGAGAGCTACCAGCATCGCGTGGGCCGTACCGGCCGCGCCGGTGCCAGCGGCCTGGCGATCAGCCTGGTCGCCGGACGTGAGAAGACCCGTGCCGAAGCGATCGAAGCCCAGCGTGGTGAACCGCTGGAGTGGCAGAAGACGCCGCTGGCGACCTCGCGCCCGGCCGAACTGCCGCAGGCCGCGATGCGCACCCTGCGCATCGACGGCGGCAAGACCGACAAGCTGCGCCCGGGCGACATCCTCGGCGCACTGACCGGTGACGCCGGACTGTCGAGCAAGTTCATCGGCAAGATCGCGATCTTCCCGACCCGCTCCTACGTGGCGATCGCCCGCGAGCAGGCCAACAAGGCCGTGGCCAGGCTGGAAGCCGGCAAGATCAAGGGCCGTCGCTTCCGCGTGCGGATGATGTAACGGAGGGGTCCGCAGAGTCGGGCCCTGCTCGACTCTGCGGGTACAGCGCGCGGCAACAGCGGTGCCAACCAAGGTTGGCGACTACCGGATGGGCACCCGGCGCTCTGGTAGCTGCCAACCTTGGTTGGCACGCACGGATGGGCATCCTGCGCTCTGGTAGGTGCCAACCTTGGTTGGCACGCACGGATGGGCCCGTGGCCCGGCTCAGAACACCAGTTCGGTATGCAGCGGCAGATCCGCTTCCCAGCGTGCGCGGCCGCCGAGGCCGTCCAGTTCCACCAGCACGCCCGCCCCGACCACCTCGACGCCCAGGCGGCGCACCAGCGACAGCGCTGCGACCAGCGTGCCGCCGGTGGCCAGCACGTCGTCGATGATCGCTACACGGGCACCGGCCGGCAGCGCATCGGCATGCACTTCGATGCAGTCGCTACGGTATTCCAGGGTGTACTCCTCGCGCAGCACCTGGCCCGGCAGCTTGCCCGGCTTGCGCACCGGCACGAAGCCCACGCCCAGCTCCAGCGCCATCGCAGCACCGAGGATGAAGCCGCGCGATTCGATGCCGACCACCGCGTCCAGCTTCTGCTCGCGCCAACGGTCGGCCATCGCGGTGATCGCACCACGGAAGTCCTCGCCGTGGGCGAGCAGCGGCATGATGTCCTTGAACAGGATGCCGGGCTTGGGGAAGTCGGCGATGTCGCGCAGGCGGGAGGCCCACTGCGGAGCGACGAGGGCGTCGGTCATGTCACATTGGCTATCTGATGGCGGCATAGGGTACCCGTTCCGGGCGCCGCCTGCCTGACGGGGGTATCGGCCGGGCTGCGCACGGCACCTGCAGAGGCCACCCGCAAGCAGAAGCGAAAGCAGAATCTCTCGTAGATCCACGCCATGCGTGGATCTCCTGCAGCCCCACACCGCCCCGCCAACCCACCGGATCCAGCGTCTGCTCTGGCTGTTGCGCTGGCCTCTGCCGGTGCAGGGCGCAGCCCTGCAAAAGACCGCCCTCAGGAACTGCAGGACAGCATCGAGCAACCTGCACGGTTGTCCGCCCAGGCCGGGCGCTTGCCAGCGAAGTGCTCCAGCCCCGCACGCTCCGTGTAGGGGTCGCGCAGCACCTGCTGAAGCGCATGCACGCCCCCCAGGTCGCCCTGCTCGGCGCGGTCGATGGCCTCCTGTGCCAGCCAGTTGCGCAGCACGTACAGCGGATTGGCCGCGGCCATCTTCGCCATTCGCTCGTGAGCGCGCAGCGGATCGGCCTGCACGCGCGCGGCGTAGTCCTGCAGCCAGTGCTGCAACGGTGCCTGCAGCGCCTGCCGGCGCGTCTGGTCGTAGTAGACCGCATCCAGCACCGCGGCATCGGGTGCGCTCGGATCGATGCGCATCAACGCGCGCCAGGCCAGGATCATGTCCATGCCACCGTCCTGCATCAGCTGCTGCCAGCGCTGGTAGAGCTGCAGGTCATCGTCATTGGCAGCGGCCAGGCCAAGCTTGGCCGCCGCGTCGCGGCGCGTGCAGGCCACGAACGTGGCCTGGTAGGCGGCCAGGCCGGCCTGCAGCGGAGCCACGTCGGCAAACAGTGGCGACAGTGCCTGCGCCAACCGGCTTAGATTCCAGTACGCCACCTGCGGCTGGGTACCGAAACGGTAGCGGCGGCCCTGCGCATCGGTGGTGTTCGGCGTCCAGTCCGGGTCGAAATCCTCGACCCAGCCGTAGGGGCCGTAATCCAGCGTGAGGCCCAGCACGGACAGGTTGTCGGTGTTCATCACACCGTGCACGAAGCCGACGCGCATCCAGTGCGCGATCATCTCGGCGGTGCGCACCGCGATCTGCGCGAACCAGTCGCCATGGAGCGCCTCGCCCTGCCCTTCCAGTTCCGGGAAATCACGTGCGATGCAGGCTTCCACCAGCTGCTGCAGCAACGCGGTCTCACCGCGCGATGCGGGCAGTTCGAACGAGCCGAAACGCAGGAACGACGGCGACACCCGGCACACGATGGCACCAGGCTCGGCGCGCGGATGGCCGTCGTAGAACATGTCGCGCACCACATCCTCGCCGGTACCGACCAGCGACAACGCGCGCGTGGTCGGCACGCCGAGATGGTGCATCGCCTCGCTGCACAGGAACTCGCGGATCGACGACCGCAGCACGGCGCGGCCATCAGCGCCCCGCGAATACGGCGTCGGGCCGGCGCCCTTCAACTGCAGCTCCCAGTGCCGGCCGTCCGGCGCACGCAGCTCGCCCAGCGAAATGGCACGGCCATCCCCCAGCTGCCCGGCCCAGTGGCCGAACTGGTGCCCACCATAGTTGGCCGCCCACGGCTGCATGCCGGCATACAGCGCATTGCCGCCGAACACCCGGGCGAAGCCTTCGCTGCCGACCTCAGCGGCATCGAAGCCCAGCAGCGTGGCAACCTCCGGTGACCAGGCCAACAGGGTCGGTGCCGCGACCGGGGTCGGCATCACCGATGACCAGGCCGCGCCCAGCACTTCACGGCGGCGCGGGCCGGATTCAGGGTCACCCGGCAGCGACTGCAGCAGGCGGTTGTCAAAATGGGGGCGGTGGGTATCCATGCTGCTGGAGATGGGGGCGACCGGCGCCCGCCTCAATTGCCGCTCAGCGCCTGCAGCTGGCCGCCGTGCGCTTCGGCCCGCAGGTAGGCCGGTCGTTCACCGATGCGCTTGAGGAAACGGCGTAGCGCCGGCTTGTCATCCAGGCCGCCGCCTCGCGCCGCTGCAGCCTGGATCGGAAAGCTCATCTGGATATCGGCGGCACTGAAACGCTCGCCCGCAAACCACGGGCTTTCAGCCAGGCGCCGCTCCATCCAGTCCAGGTGCAGCCGCCGCTGCGGGCCGATGAAACCGCGCTCGGCCTTGTCGGCGATGCTGCGCGCGATTGGCCGCGCGAAGAACGGCATCGGCGCGTTGCGGATGCGGCCCATCACCAGGGTCAGCAGCAACGGCGGCATCGCCGAGCCTTCCGCGTAATGCAGCCAGTAGCGGTACGCGATGCGCTCGGTCCCCTCGGCAGGCATCGGCGAGGGCGACAGCAGGCGCTGGGTGTCGTAGCGATCGGCGAGGTAGTCGAGGATCGCGCCGGACTCGGCCAGCACCAGTTCACCGTCCTGCAGCACCGGTGACTTGCCGAGCGGATGCACCGCGCGCAGCTCCGGCGGCGCCAGCAGTGTCTTCGGATCGCGCGGGTAGCGGCGCAGTTCGTAGTCCAGGCCCAACTCCTCCAGCATCCACAGCACACGGAGTGAACGGGAGTTTTCCAGGTGATGGACGATGCGCATGAGGTCGATCCTTGGGGAGATGCGCATGCTACCGCGACGGATGCATGCCCTTTGTAGAGTCGAGCATGGCGCGACGCTGCAGAACGGCGGGCAATAAAAAACGCCGGAAGCTTTCGCTTCCGGCGTTCTGGCTACCCAAAGGCAGCAGACGGATTAGACCGCCTGCACCTGGTCAGCCTGCATACCCTTCTGGCCCTGGACGGCGATGAAGGTGACCTTCTGGCCTTCCTGCAGGGTCTTGAAGCCGGTGCCCTGGATGGCACGGAAGTGCACGAACAGGTCCGGGCCGCTTTCCGGGGTGATGAAGCCGAAGCCCTTGGCGTCGTTGAACCACTTGACGGTGCCGGTCTGACGATCAGACATTTTACTAACTCCTGAAACACATGTTGAAAAAAATCGCAGCCACCGGGTATCGGGGCCGAGACTGAGTTGCAGGCGTTGGTAAAGCGGATCGATGAGCGGATCGTGAGATCAACTGCACCAGGCCACGATTCACGGTGACCCTAGCAAACACAGTGGGTCGAACGATACGCGTGTTTTCTGCAAAAAGCGATAGGCCGGACGTTCACGGGCAAGCCCCGGCCGCTAGGCGTCACAAGGGTTGGCAGCCGATCGAGGCTAACTCCGAGTCCCCATTCAGGTTTTTCCTACCCTACACTGGGTAAATGACTGAAGCTGAAACCCAAGCTGAACCCGCCCTGCCCCGCATCTGGGTAGACGCAGACGCCTGCCCCACCGTCATCCGCGACATCCTGTTCCGGGCCGCTGAACGGGTCGGAATCGAGCTGACCCTGGTCGCCAACCAGTGGATCCGCACCCCACCCTCACGCTGGCTGCGCTCGATCCAGGTGCCGCAGGGCCTGGACGTGGCCGACAGTGCCATCGTCGAACGGGTCGCCGCCGGCGATCTGGTGGTCACCCAGGACATCCCGCTGGCTGCGCTGGTGCTGGAGAAGAAGGCGGTCGCGCTGAATCCACGCGGCCAGCTGTACACCCCGAACAACATGGCCGAGCGGCTGTCGATGCGCAATTTCATGGAAGAGCTGCGCGGCGCGGGGGTGCAGACCGGCGGCCCACCGCCGCTGGGGCCGCGTGACCGGCAGCTGTTCGCGGCCGAGCTCGACCGCTGGCTGGCGCGCCGTCCGGCCCGCTGAACCACCCTAGCCGCGCGGCTCCGGCAGGCACAGGCGGCGCTGGCTGCTGAACCGTCGCCGCTCGCCGCTGAACGGGTCATCGAAGGCCAGCCCCTGCGCCAGCAGCTGCAAGGCGGCCTCAGCAACGGCCTCCGGCCGTGGCCGCAGCTGCGGATACAGGTCATCACCTTCGATCGGTGCGCCCAGCATGGCCATGTGCACGCGCAGCTGGTGCTTGCGGCCGGTCTCTGGCCGCAGCCGGTACCGCCACAGCGCACCCTCGGCCTCGATCAGCTCGATCCGGCTGTACGCATTCGGCTCGCCGGGCACTTCGGCCATGCGGAAGAACGGTTCGCCCGGCACCACGCGGCTATGCCGCTGCAACGGGAACGCCACGCCCGGCAGCGCGGGGGCAAGGGCTTCGTAGGTTTTCTCGATGCGCCGCTCGCGGAACAACCGCTGGTAGGCATCGCGCGAGTCCGGCTGGGTCGAGAACAGCACCAGCCCAGCGGTCAGCCGATCCAGCCGGTGCAGGGGCACCAGGTCGGCGTTGCCGGTCCGCGCGACCAGGCGCGCCAGCAGGGTTTCGCGGACATGCCGCCCGGCCGGGGTGACCGGCAGGAAGTGCGGCTTGTCGGCAACCAGCAGGTGCGCATCCTGATGGACGATGGTTTCGGCGAAGGGAATCACCGGCTCGTCGACCACTTCGCGGAAGTACTGGATCTCCAGCCCGACCTGCCACGGCATGTCCGGCGCCAGCGCCCTGCCCTGCGCGTCCTGCACCCGGCCACGGGCGAAGCGGTCCTGCCACTGCGCGCGGTCGATGCGCGGGAAGCGCGCGCACAGCCCATCGAGCAGGCTGGGCCAGCGGCCGGGCGGCAGCTGCAACCGGCTTGGCAGGGTCATCGGATCCGCTCCTGCGGCAGGAAAGGAGACAAGCGTGCCACGTTGACGCTGCGCAGACAGCCCGGCAACGGACACCCCTGGAGCAAACCTCTATCATTGTCGTCTTTAGTCCACGGATCCCCCATGGCTCTCACCGCCACCATCCGCAAGGCCGAACTGCAGATCAGCGACATGGATCGCGGCTACTACGCGACCCACAACCTGACCCTGGCCCAGCACCCGTCCGAGACCGACGAGCGCCTGATGGTGCGCCTGCTCGCCTTTGCCCTCAACGCCGGCGACCGCCTGGAGTTCGGCCGCGGCCTGAGCACCGACGACGAGCCGGACCTGTGGGAACACGACTACACCGGCGACATCCTGCAGTGGATCGACCTCGGCCACCCGGACGAATCGCGCATCCGCAAGGCCTGCAACCGCAGCCGCAACGTGCAGGTGGTCAACTATGGCGGCAACGCCTCGGACATCTGGTGGGGCAAGCAGGGTAAGGGCCTGGCGCGATTCGACAATCTCTCGGTGGTCGATCTGGAGGGCGGCTTCGTCGAGCGCTGGGGCCAGCAGATCCAGCGCGCCATGCGCTGGAGCGTGCTGATCCAGGACGGCGAGGTGCAGCTGCTCAACGATCAGATCCAGCTCGATGTGATCCCGGACTGGCGCAAGCGCGCCAAGGCATGAGCACGATCCGTTGCGATGTGGTGGTCATCGGTGCCGGCGCGGCCGGGCTGATGACCGCGATCACGGCCGGCCAGCGCGGCCGCCAGGTGCAGGTCATCGACCACGCCAACAAGGTCGGCAAGAAGATCCTGATGTCCGGTGGTGGACGCTGCAACTTCACCAATACCGGCACCACGCCGGCCAATTTCCTGTCGGCCAACCCGCATTTCTGCAAGTCGGCACTGGCGCGTTACACGCCCTGGCACTTCATCGAGCTGGTGCACAAGCACGGCATCGCCTATCACGAAAAGGAACTGGGCCAGCTGTTCTGCGACATCTCGTCCAAGCAGATCGTGAAAATGCTGGTGGACGAATGCCAGGCGGCCGGTGCGCAGATCCGTACCCAGTGCAGCGTCGAGCGCATCGAGCACGGCAGCGACGGTTTCCGGGTGCACACCACGCAGGGGTTGTTCCACTGCGCCTCGCTGGTGGTGGCCACCGGCGGCCTGTCGATTCCCAGCCTCGGCGCCACCGGTTTCGGCTATGAAATCGCGCGCCAGTTCGGCCACCCGGTGCTGCCCACCCGCGCCGGCCTGGTGCCGCTGACGCTCAGCGGCACGCACCAGGAGCGGCTGGCAGATCTCAGCGGCGTCGCCCTGCCGGTCGAAGCGCGCTGCAATGGAAAGCAGTTCCAGAACTTCATGCTGCTGACCCACCGCGGCGTGAGCGGGCCGGCGATCCTGCAGATCTCCTCGTTCTGGCAGCCCGGCGATGCGCTGGAGCTGGACCTGCTGCCCGGCCAGGATGCCGGTGAGTGGCTGCGCCAGATGAAGCGCGAGCGACCGGCCGCCGAGCTGCGCACGGTGCTGGCCGAGGTACTGCCCAAGCGGCTTGCACAGCGCCTGTGCGAGCACTGGCTGCCCGACCGCCCGGTGCGCCAGCTGGACGAGCCGGTGCTGCGCCAGGCGGCGCAGCTGCTGGGCGCGTTCCCGCTGGTGGCCAGTGGCACCGAAGGCTATCGCACTGCCGAAGTCACCCTGGGCGGCGTGGACACCGCCGAGGTCTCATCGTCCACGATGGAATCCAAGCGCGTTCCCGGCCTGCATTTCGTCGGCGAGGTATTGGATGTGACCGGCTGGCTGGGCGGCTACAACTTCCAGTGGGCCTGGGCCAGCGGCCATGCGGCCGGCGGCGTGGTGTGAACCACATCGCCGTTCCGGGTGCGCAAGCGGGGCGCGCATGGACGGTTCGCCGCGCATCGTGTATCTAGATTTGCAGATTGGGGAGCAGTGCATGCAGAACGCGAACGACATCACCATCCGCCTGCTAATCGTCGACGACAGCGGCGAGAACGCTGAAGCCATCGTCAGCGCCCTGCGCAACAGCGGCATCGCGGTGCGCCCATCGCGCCCGCAGGATGCGGCCGAGCTGGCCCAGGTGCTGGCCAGCCAGGCCATCGACCTGGTGCTGGCCTCGCCCTCGCAGGGTATTCCGCTGCCCTTGGTGGCCCAGCACATCGCCGCCAGCGGCAAGGACATCCCACTGGTGCTGCTCGCCGAGCGCATCGACGAGGACGAGCTGGTGCAGGCCAGCAGCCATGGCATCCGTGCCCTCGCCCTGCGCCAGCGCCCCGAACACCTGCTCGCGGTGGTCCGTGACCAGTGGGTGGACCTGCAGGCGCGCCGCGGCCTGCGACGCATCGAGGCGCAGATGCGCGAGACCGAGCGCCGCTGCGACGCGTTGATCGCGTCCTCGCGCGATCCGATCGCCTACGTGCATGAAGGCATGCACATCCGCGCCAACGACGCCTACCTGGAGATGTTCGGCTACGCGCATTTCGACGACATCGAAGGCATTTCACTGCTGGACATGGTCGCTGCCCAGCACGTGGAGGGGTTCAAGCAGCTGCTGAAGGGCCTCAGCCGTGGCGAGGCGCCGCCGCCGCAGTACCAGCTCGATGCCCGTCACGAGGATGGCAGCGCCTTCCCGGCGACGATGGAGTTCACCGCCGCCACCTACGAAGGCGAGTCCTGCCTGCAGGTGGTGCTCCGCCGCCGCATGGAGTTCGACCCGGAGCTGGCGCGCGAAGTCGAGGACCTGCGCCAGCGCGACCAGGTCACCGGCCTGCTCAACCGCCCGACCTTCATGCTGCAGCTGGAAAGCGCAGTGGCCCAGGCCGGCCGCAGCGAAGGCCAGTTCGGCCTGCTGCTGATCGAACCGGACCACTACGCGCGCCTGCTGCCGGACATCGGCCTGGCCTCGGCCGACACCCTGATCGGCGCCCTCGCCGCGCTGCTCGCCGACGTGGTCGGCGGGGACGCGCAGCTGGCCCGCTTCGGCGAACACAATTTCGCCGTGCTGCTGGCCGCGCCGTATGCGCAAACCGTGGCACTGGCCGAGCGCATCCGCGAGGCCTACGCCGCGCACGTGTTCAGCATCGGCGCGCGATCGGCCACGGTGACCGTCAGCATCGGTGGCGTGCAGGTCGGCGAGAAGATCGCCAGCATCGGCCAGGTACTGGCGCGCGCCAGCGAATGCACGCATGCCGCTGCGCAGCTGGGCAACACCTGCCGCATCTTCGACCCGGCCGCCGCCGATCGCGTCGAGGAAGAGCGCGTGCTGCGCTGGGTCGCACGCATCCGCGAAGCGCTGGCCGGCGACGGCTTCCAGCTGCACTACCAGCCGGTGCTGAACCTGCAGGGCGAGCCGCTGGAGCTGTACGAGGCCTACCTGCGCCTGGAGCACAACGGCGAACTGTTGAGCCCGACGGCCTTCCTCGGCATCGCCGAGGAACACGGCCTGCTCGCCGACATCAACCGCTGGGTGGTGACCCAGGCGATTGCGGTGCTGGGCCAGCGCGCACGCGCAGGCAACGCCACCCAGGTGCTGGTCAAGGTCACGCCGGAGTCGTTCGAGGATCCGCAGATGATCGCCACCCTGCGCCGCGAACTGCAGGCCCAGGGCGTACCCGGCGAACGCCTGTGGCTGCACGCACCGGAAGCGAAAGTGTTCACCCACCTGCGCAGCGCGCAGCAGTTCCTGGCCGAGGTCTCGCCGCTGGGCTGCCGGATCGGCCTGGAACAGTTCGGCTCGGGCCTGGATTCGTTCCAGCTGCTGGCCCACTTCCAGCCGCAGTTCCTCAAGCTGGACCGCGGCTTCACCAGCGACCTGGCCGCCACCCGCGAGAACATCGACCGTATCAGCCAGATCACCGCGCGTGCGCAGGAAGCCGGCATCCGCACCATCGCCGAGTTCGTCAGCGACGCCAATTCGATGACCCTGCTGTTCAGCGCCGGCGTGGACTACGTGCAGGGCGATTTCGTCGGCCCGGCGCTGCCGGAAATGGGCTTCGAGTTCGGCTGACCAAAGGGGCTGCTCACCAGCTCCACCCCGGTAGTGCCGGCCGCTGGCCGGCAGCCACCTCCCCGCAAACAAAAGGCCGGCTTGCGCCGGCCTTTCGGTTGATCAGGTCATGTCGACCAGGTGCTCGATCTTCACGTCCGGGTTGACGTCCGCTTCGTAGTCGACGCCGTCCACGCCGAACCCGAACAGGCGCAGGAAGTCGGCCTTGTAGCCGGCCAGATCGCTGATCTCGTACAGGTTCTCGTTGGTCACCTGCGGCCACAGCGCGACCACCTTGCCCTGCACGTCCGCGGCCATTTCCTTGTAGTCGGCACGCAGGCGGCCTTCCTCATCGATCAGCGCGACGGTGTGGCCATCGGCATCGACCAGATCGTGGCGCAGGCGATCGACCGCCACGCCATCGGCCTTGCCGCCGTAGAGGATGTCGTACAGCACGTCCAGCTGCTCGATGCAGCCTTCATGGGTACCCTTTTCCTTCATCACCTTGAACAGCAGCGACAGGTACAGCGGCATGGTCGGAATGGCCGAGCTGGCCTGGGTGACCACCGCCTTCAGCACCGACACGCGCGCGTCGCCACCGATCTTCGCCAGCGACTCGCGCAGGCCGAGCACCTTGTTGTCCAGGTCCTTCTTGGCCGCGCCGATCGAACCATTCCAGTAGATGGCCTGGGTGATCTCTTCGCCGACGTAGGTGAAGGCGGTGGTGGTGCAGCCATTGGCCAGCACACCGGCATCGGCCAGTGCATCGATCCACATCTGCCAGTCTTCGCCGCCCATGACCGCGACGGTGCCGGCGATTTCTTCCGGGGTGGCCGGCTGCAGGGTGGTCTCGGTGATCACTTCCTTGTCGGTATCCAGTCCACGCAGGGTGATCTGCTCACCGATCGGCTTCAGCGTCGAGCTGATGATCTCGCCGCTCTTCGGGTGCTTGCGGCGCGGCGCAGCCAGGCTGTAAACGACCTGGTCGACCTGGCCGAGGTCGGCCTTGATCATCTCGATGGCCTTGGCCTTCACTTCATCGGAGAAGGCATCGCCGTTGATGCTCTTGGCATACAGGCCGGCTTCGTCGGCGTACTTGTGGAAGGCGGCCGAGTTGTACCAGCCGGCGGTACCCGGCTTGGTCTCGCTGCCCGGACGCTCGAAGAAGATGCCCAGGGTGGCCGCGCCGCTGCCGAAGGCGGCGGTGATGCGCGCCGCCAGGCCGTAGCCGGTGGAAGCACCGATCACCAGCACGCGCTTGGGGCCATTCTGGATCGGCGGGCGAGCGCGGATGTAGTCGATCTGCTGCTTGACCGCGGCTTCGCAGCCGGTCGGGTGGGTGGTGACGCAGATGAAGCCGCGGACGCGCGGTTTGATGACCATGGATACCTCGGGTTGGCAGATGCGGCGCACGGGGCGCTCAGCAGGAATACGGGCGCGCGCCGGCGCGCGCGAACCGCAGGATCGTAGTGCGCGGGACGCGAATGCACAACCGACGCTGGCGTAGGGTGGGGTTTGTTCTGCAGGGCTGCGCCCTGCACCTGCAGAGGCAACGTCAACGGCAGAAGCTGGGTTCCTGTGGATTGGCGGGGTGGGTCCGGTTGCGGGGGACGCCGTAGATCCGTCCATGGAGGCTCGGTCGCGCCATCCATGGCGCTCACGCCCCCGCAACCGGACCCACCCCGCCTTCGACAGATTTCCGCGATCTGTCGGAACGGCATTCTGCCCTGGTGGCGGTCGACCTTGGTCGACACAGTAGATCCACGCCATGCGTGGATGACTCATTCGATATCCGGCAGATGTGCCGACCAAGGTCGACACCTACCAACAGCCGCAGGAATCTGTCGGAGGTGGGGCCATCCCACGGAATGCACGCTGTTGCCGGCCAGCGGCCGGCACTACCGTGGGTGCAGGGCGCAGCCCTGCAAACAGAAAACCCCGCTTGCGCGGGGTTCTCCGTGTGTTGCGTGCCGCGCGAACGCTTACGGGCGACGGGCCAGCGCCTCGACGTCCTTCGCCTTCGGCAGCAGGTCCTGCTTGCTCACGCGCAGGAAGCCGATCGTCAGCATAGGCACCGCCACCAGGATCGAGGACAGCACCACGATCACCGCACCGATCATGTGCGTCTCGGCCAGGCCTTCCATCGAGCTGCCACCGTACATGTACAGCGCCAGCGCCGACAGGAAGAACATCACCGCGGTGATCACCGTACGCGACAGCGTCTGGTTGATCGAGCGGTTCAGCACTTCCATCGAGTCAACGCGCAGGCTGCGGAAGTTCTCGCGGACGCGGTCGAACACCACGATGATGTCGTTGATCGCAAAGCCCATCACCGACAGCAGGCCGGCCAGCACGGTCAGGTCGAACTCGCGGCCCAGCAGCGACACATAGGCCACCGTCACGATCAGGTCGAACATGGCCACGATACTGGCGGTGACCGCGAACTTCCATTCGAAGCGCACCGCGATGTAGATCAGGAAGCCGGCCAGCATGAAGATGGTGGCGTACAGGCCATTCATCGCCAGGTCCTTGCCGATCTGCGGACCCACGAACTCGTTGCGCAGCACGGTGGCCTGGTTGTCCGTGGTGGACAGGGCCTTGACCACGGCGGCGGCCGTGGCCTTGTCCTCGGCCGCGGCATCACCGGTACCCGGGGCATGCTCGCCGTGCGGGGCCAGGCGGATCAGCAGGTCGGTGTTGCCACCGACGCTCTGCACCTGGGCGCCCTCGAAGCCGTTCTGCTCGAGCTTGGTACGGACCTGCTCGACGTCCACCGCGCGATCGAAGCGGGCCTCGATCAGGGTGCCGCCGGTGAAGTCCAGCGCATAGTTGAAGCCCTTGAAGCCGATGATGGCAATCGAGGCCAGGAACACCACGATGGTGACCGCCATGGCGACATGGCGCCACCGCATGAAGTCGATCTTGGTGTCGTTCGGGAGGATGTGCAGCGGAAACAGTTTCATGTGCGTGTCGTCCCGTCAGATGGCCACGTTCTGGAGCTTCTTGCGGCCGCCGTAGATCAGCGTCGCCAGAGCGCGCGACACGGTGATCGCGGTGAACATGGAGGCGAAAATACCGATGATCATGGTCAGCGCGAAGCCCTTCAGCGGACCGGTACCGAATGCGAACAGCGCCACACCGACGATCAGGCCGGTCAGGTTGGCGTCGAGGATGGTGCCCGAAGCACGCTCGTAACCGGTCACGATCGCGGTCTTGCCCGGCACGCCGGCACGCAGCTCTTCACGGATACGCTCGTTGATCAGCACGTTGGCGTCCACCGACAGGCCGACCGACAACGCCAGGCCGGCGAAGCCCGGCAGGGTCATGGTGGCGCCGAACATCGACATCACGGCAACCACGATCAGCAGGTTGAACAGCATCGCGATCGAGGTGATCACGCCGAACATGCGGTAGTAGATGCTGAAGAACACCAGGGTGAACAGGAATGCGAACACCACTGCGCGCATGCCGTTCTTGACGTTCTCGGCACCCAGGCTCGGGCCGACCACGCGCTCTTCGACGAAGTCCATCGGCGCCGCCAGCGAGCCGGACTTCAGCAGCTTGGCCAGGTCCTCGGCTTCCTTCTTCTGCAGGCCGGTGGTCTGGAAGTTCTTGCCGAACACGCCATTGATGTTGGCCACCGAGATCACTTCCTCGTTGACCTTGAAACCACGCACTTCCTGCCCATCCACCACGGTCACGGTCGGCACGCGCTCGGTGTAGACCACCGCCATCGGCTTGTTCACGTTGGCGCTGGTGAAGTCGAACATGCGCTGGCCGCCGACGTTGTTCAGCGTCACGCTGACTGCCGGGGAGCCACTGTTGGAATCGGTCACCGCCTGCGCGCCGACCATCTGGTCGCCGGTGACGATCACGCGCTTGTTCAGCAGGATCGGGCCGCGGCCATCACGCTGCTGGTAGACCTTGGCTTCCGGCGGGATGCGGCCGGCGGCGATGGCGTCCTGCGCATTGCCTTCGACCACCGCACGGTATTCCAGGGTGGCGGTGGCACCGATCATGCGCTTGGCTTCGGCGGTGTCCTGCACGCCGGGCAGCTGCACGACCACGCGGTCGGCACCCTGGCGCTGGATGATCGGCTCGGCCACGCCGAGCTGGTTCACGCGGTTGCGCAGGGTGTTGATGTTCTGCTCGATGGCGCCATTGGCGATCTGTGCGATCTCGGCGTCCGGCACGGTCACCGTGATGCGGCTGCCGCTGACGTCGTAGCCGAGGGTCGGCTGCGCCTTGACCAGCGCGGTACGGGCACGCTGCGCGGCGTCGTCGCCGGCGGACGGGCTCAGGTTGGCCACGATGCTGTTGTCAGCGCGGCGTTCCACCGACTGGTAGGCGATGCGCGCGTCACGCAGGGTGCTGCGCACGTCTTCGGTGTAGGCATCCAGGCGCTTGTCCAGCGCGGCCTTCTGGTCGACCTGCAGCACGAAGTGCACGCCGCCCTGCAGGTCCAGGCCCAGCACCATCGGACGACCGCCGAGGTTGGCCAGCCAGTCCGGCACGGTCGAGGCCAGGTTCAGGGCCACGGTGTACTGCTCGCCGACGGTGTCGCGCAGCGCGTCGCTGGCAGCGGACTGTGCCTTCAGGTCCGACAGGCGGACGATCAGGCTTTCCCCTTCCTTCTCGGCACCGATCGTGGCGATACCGGCCTTCTTCAGGTCGGCCAGCACACGGTCACGCAGCACATCGTCGATCTGCCCGCCGCGGTTGGCGGTGATCTGGATGGCCGGGTCCTTCTGGTAGATGTTGGGCAGCGCGTACAGCGCGCTGAGCGCCAGTACGATCAGGATGACGACGTACTTCCAGCGTGGAAATTCGAGCATTGCTTGGGTCCCGCGCGGCGCCATCCCCGGCGCCGCGGTTGTACTTCGGAAAGGGAGTGGCTTACTTGGCCGAATCCAGGGTGCCGGTCGGCAGCACGCTGCCAACAGCGCCCTTCTGCACGCGGATGCGCACGTTGTCGGCCACTTCGATGGTGATGAAGTTGTCGCCGATATCGGTGACCTTGCCGGCGATGCCGCCGTTGGTCAGCACTTCGTCGCCACGCTTGATCTTCTCCAGCATGGACTTGTGCTCCTTCTGCCGCTTCATCTGCGGGCGGATCATCAGGAAGTACATGATGGCGATCAGGATGATCGGGAACAGCAGCGTGGTCAGGCCCATGCCCTGCGGTTGGCCGCCAGCGGCCTGGGCGTGGGCGGCGGGAATCAGGAAGGCAAGCAGGTTCATCGTTGGTCCTTTGGTTGGGCGGCGCTTCGGCCGTTTCACGGGCACGAGGTGTCGACCGCGGATCTGGGTCAGCCTTGAAGTATGCCACGGCCCCGGGCATTCGTCCTTGGGCCGTTTGGCAGGGGGCGTTCGGGTTACAGGGGCGGCGCTACCGCCCCGCGTGCCGCGTAGAAAGACTCACGGAAGGCCAGGAAGGTTCCCGCCTCGATCGCCGCACGGATATCGGCCATGAGCTTCTCGTAATAGAACAGGTTGTGCAGGGTGCCCAGCATCGGCGCCAGCATCTCGTTGCAGCGGTCCAGGTGGCGCAGGTAGGAACGGGTGTAGCCACCGGTGCAGGCCACGCAGCCGCAGCCCGGCTCGATCGGGTCCATGTCGCGTGCGTACTGGGAGTTGCGGATGCGTACGGTGCCGAACGAGGTGAAATAGTGGCCGTTGCGCGCATTGCGGGTCGGCATCACGCAGTCGAACATGTCCACGCCACGCGCCACGCCCTCGACCAGGTCTTCCGGCCGACCCACGCCCATCAGGTAGCGCGGGCGGTCGCCCGGCAGCTCCGGGTCCAGGTGGTCGAGCATGGCGTTGCGCTCGTGTTCCGGCTCGCCCACGGCCAGGCCGCCGATGGCATAGCCGTCGAAGCCGATCGCCTGCAGGGCATCGGCCGAGCGGCTGCGCAGGTCGGTGTGCACGCCGCCCTGGACGATGCCGAACAGGGCCGCGTCGTTGCCCAGCTCGTCATGCGCGTTGCGGCTGCGCTGGGCCCAGCGCAGGCTCAGCTCCATCGAACGGCGGGCGACGTCCTCGGTGGCCGGGTACGGCGTGCACTCGTCGAAGATCATCACGATGTCCGAATCGAGCACCTTCTGGATCTTCATGCTTTCCTCGGGGCCGAGGAACACGCGGGCGCCGTCGGTCGGCGAGGCGAAGGTCACGCCCTGCTCGGTGATCTTGCGGCGGTGGGCCAGCGAAAACACCTGGAAGCCACCGGAGTCGGTCAGGATCGGCCCGTCCCAGCGGCAGAAGCCGTGCAGGCCGCCATGGTCGGCGATGATGTCCAGGCCCGGGCGCAGGTACAGGTGGAAGGTGTTGCCGAGGATGATCTCGGCGCCCAGCGCACGCACCTGGTCCGGCAGGATGCCCTTGACCGAGCCATAGGTCCCGACCGGCATGAAGGCCGGCGTTTCCACCGTGCCGCGCGGGAAGGTCAGGCGGCCACGACGGGCACGGCCGTCGCGGGTCTTGAGCTGGAACTGCAGTCGGGACATGGAGCGGTCATTCAGGCAAATAGTCGCGCATTGTCTCCTGAAACCGGTATCTGGACCAAGATCCGCGCATTCAGGCACCGCCCCCACTAGCCCGGGCCGGCAAAGCGCGGATCGGCGGCCATCGCCGCCGCCAGGCCATCGATGACCGTCCGCACCCGCCTCGGCAGGTGGTGGCCGCGCGGCCATACCAGCTGGATCGGCAGCAGCGGCGGGCGTTCGCGCGGCAGCACCGGCTGCAATGCCCCGGACTGCAGGTGGGGCGCGGCCAGCCACTGCGGCAGCAGGCCGATGCCCTGCCCGGCCAGCACCGCGTCCAGCAGCGCACCACTGTCACCCAGCGCGATCTGGTCGCCCGCCGGCAACGGCTGCGACAGCCAGGGCCAGCCATCGGCACGGGACTGCAGCAGGCAGGTATGGCCCTGCAGGTCGGCGACACCGGTCGGCACCCCGGCCACGCGCAGATAGGCCGGCGCGGCCACCAGCCCGGTCGGCTGCCGCCCCAGCCGCCGCGCCACCCACTCGGCACGGTCGGGCAACGCGCCGATCCGCAGCGCCAGGTCGACGCCTTCGGCGACCAGCTCGCTGCGCCGGGTGCTGAACTCGATATCGAACCGCAATCCCGGCGAGCGCGCACGCAACGCGAACAGCGCCGGCATCAGCCACAGCCGGCCAAGCTGCGGCGGCGCACTGATCCGGATCCGGCCACCGGCCGCACCCGCTCCGGCGCCAAGCACCTCTTCGGCCGCCGCCAACGCCTCCAATGCCCGCCTGGCGTAGCCGTGCAGCGCCTCGCCGGCCTCGCTCAGGCGCAGCTGGCGCCGGCTGCGCTCGAACAGGCGCACGTTGCGGCGCTCTTCAAGGCGGCTGACCGCCTTGCTCACCGCCGAGCGCGACAGGCCCAGCCGCACCCCGGCCGCACTGAAGGTGCCACTGTCGGCCACGGCCACGAACGCGCGCAGCCCCGCCAGCACATCATCGCTGCCCATTGCGTGCACACCTGTCCCGTTGAAGGTGACCCATTGTCACGCAGCGGCCACCTAGTGTGGGAGCCCCCTCTCTGGAAACAACGGACATGAGCCTGGCAGCAAAGACCCTCGTCATCATCGGCGGCAGCTCCGGCATCGGCCTGCGTGCGGCGAGGCGCGCCGCCGCACAGGGCGCCCGGGTGGTGATCGGCGGGCGTGATCCGCAGCGGCTGCAGCGCGCGCTGCAGGAGATCGGCCACGACGCACGCGCGCTGCAGGTCGACGCCACCTCGGCGGAGGCGCTACGCGCGTTCTTCGCCGCCATCGGAACCGTCGATGCGCTGTTCACCCCGGGCGCAAGCTACCGGGTCGGCCCGTTCGCAGCGGACGACACGGCGCTGGCGCACAGCCCCTTCGACGGCAAGTTCTGGCCGCAGTACCAGGCCGTGCACGCGGCCCTGCCCTACCTGGCGGCCGATGCCGCGATCGTGCTGGTGGCCGGCGCGGCCGGCGCGCGCCCGGTCAATGGCGCGGCCGCGTATGCGGCCTGCAACAGTGCCATCGAAGGGCTGGGCCGCGCCCTGGCCACGGAACTGGCGCCGCGCCGGGTCAACGTGATCTCGCCAGGCACGCTGGATGGCGAACTGTGGCAAGGCCGCCCGGCGGCGGTGCGCGAGGCGGCGTTCCAGCACTATGCCGATGTCAGCCTGCTGCGCCGCGTGGCCAGCGTGGAGGATGCAGCGGATGCCGCGCTGTTCCTGCTCGGCAACCCGGCAATGACCGGATCGACCCTGTACCCGGATAGCGGGTATGTCTTGCGGTGAGTCCGTCGTGCGCACCAACGGTGCGCACCCACCGGGTGAGAGGTGCGCACCCACCGGGTGAGAAGTGCGCAGCCGCCCAATCAATTCAACGCTGCGCACTCACCCCATCAATGGCATGGCCCGGCGTTAGCGGGCCGATGCGGTGGAACCATGCCGTGCACGGTCGAGCATGGCCCGGCGTTACCGGACGATGCAGTAGATCCACGCCATGCGTGGATGACGCGTGCTTCAGTCCGCCTGCGGGAACAGCAGCATGGCGTCGCCATAGCTGAAGAAGCGGTAGCGCTGTTCGATCGCGTGCCGGTAGGCCTCGAACACGCGCTCCTTGCCGGCAAACGCCGAAATCATCATCAACAGCGTGCTTTCCGGCAGATGGAAGTTGGTCACCATCGCATCCACGCTGCGGATGCGGTAACCCGGGGTAATGAAGATCTGCGTCTCGCCGGCGAACGGCAGCAACTCGCCATCGCGCATCGCGCTTTCCAGCGCGCGTACCACGGTGGTGCCGACGCCGATCACCCGGCCGCCGGCCGCCCGCGTACGCCGTACCTGCTGCACCAGCTCGGCCCCCACGTTCAACCACTCGCGGTGCATCACGTGATCTTTCAGGTCATCCGCACGTACCGGCTGGAAGGTGCCCGCACCGACATGCAGGGTGACATGGCCGAACGCCACGCCCTTGTCCTTCAGCGCGGCCAGCAGCGGCTCGTCGAAATGCAGGCCGGCGGTCGGCGCCGCCACCGCGCCGACTTCACGCGCGAACACGGTCTGGTAGCGCTCGCGGTCGTCCACGCCCGGCTCACGCTGGATGTACGGCGGCAGCGGCAGCCGGCCCGCGTGCAGCAGCCATTGCTCCAGCGCCTCCGGCACATGGAACTCCAGCACGTAGAACTCGCCATCGCGGCCCAGCACCTCGGCCTCGCCGCCGGCGTCCAGCGCGATCCGGCTGCCCGCCTTCGGCGACTTGCTGGCGCCCACCTGCGCACGGGCCTGCTGGGCACCGAGCAGCCGCTCGATCAGGATCTCGACACGGCCACCGCTGGCCTTCTGCCCGAACAGGCGCGCCGGGATCACCCGGGTATCGTTGAACACCAGCAGGTCGCCCGGCTGCAGCAGGGACGGCAGGTCGCGCACCTTTACATCGGTGAACGCCGCAGGCGCCGGCGGAACCAGCATCAGGCGGCTGGCGGAACGTTCGGCCAGGGGCGCCTGCGCGATCAGTTCGGCCGGCAGGTCGTAGTGGAAATCGGACTTCTTCAAGGCAGTGGGCGGCAACAGGTCGACAATGGCGCGCATTGTACGTCCAGCGTCTGCGAGCCGGCGTGCTTCGCGGCGAACGTCGCGCAAAATGCTGCTATGCAGCAGGTTTCTGCGGGGTTATCGCGCAAAAAAACAAGTGCTAGCATCGAACCGGAAGTCCGCTGCACGAGCCTGCCCCCAAGCGCGCGTGATGACGCGCGTTTTGCTTTTGAAGGCCCGTGCGACCCATCGTTTCAGGAGATCTGCAATGAGCTTCATCGAACGCCTCGCCCCCCTGCGCAACCAGCCCGGTACCCGCCTCACCACCGGCCTGGACGACGCCACCCTGACCGCCCTGTCCGCCCGCCACCCGCAGCTGATCGCCGCGGTGGACGCCGCCGCCGAGGAATTCGCGCGCGTGCAGGCCGACCTCGGGCCGTTGCTGGCGCAGGACGAACAGGCCCAGGTCGACGCGATGCAGGACGGTTTCGTCAATTTCTACGCGGATGATGCGGTGACCCCGTACGTGGCGCTGGCCGCGCGCGGCCCGTGGGTGGTCACCCTGAAGGGCGCCGTGCTGTACGACGCCGGCGGCTACGGCATGCTCGGCTTCGGGCACACGCCGGAGGCCGTGCTGGAGGCGATGGCACGCCCGCAGGTGATGGCCAACATCATGACCCCCAGCCTGTCGCAGCAGCGTTTCGTCACCGCCCTGCGCGCCGAGATCGGGCACCGCCGTGGCGGCTGCCCGTTCGCCCGTTTCATGTGCCTGAATTCCGGTTCCGAGGCCGTGGGCCTGGCCGCGCGCATCGCCGACGTCAATGCCAAGCTGCAGACCGATCCGGGCGCGCGCCATGCCGGTGCGGCGATCAAGCGCGTGGTGGTCAAGGGCAGCTTCCATGGCCGCACCGACCGACCGGCGCTGTACTCCGATTCCAGCCGCAAGAGCTACATGCAGCACCTGGCCAGCTACCGTGGCGAGGACTCGGTGATCACCGTCGCGCCGTACGATGAGGCCGGCCTGCGCAGGGTGTTCGAAGACGCCGCGCGCAACCAGTGGTTCATCGAAGCGGTGTTCCTGGAGCCGGTGATGGGTGAAGGCGACCCGGGCCGCTCGGTACCGCCGGCGTTCTACGCGCTGGCCCGTGAACTGACCCGCGCACACGGCAGCCTGCTGCTGCTGGACTCGATCCAGGCCGGCCTGCGTGCGCATGGCGTACTGTCGGTGGTCGATTACCCTGGCTTCGAAGGCCTGGACCCGCCGGACATGGAGACCTACTCCAAGGCGCTCAACGCCGCGCAGTACCCGCTGTCGGTGCTGGCAGTGACCGAACATGCCGCACAGCTGTACCGGAAGGGCATCTACGGCAACACCATGACCAGCAACCCGCGTGCGCTGGATGTGGCCTGCGCCACCCTGGCCCAGCTGACCCCGCAGGTGCGCGCCAACATCGCCGAGCGCGGTGCCGAGGCGGTGCGCAAGCTGGAGCAGCTCAAGGGCGAGCTGGGTGGCCTGATCACCAAGGTGCAGGGTACCGGCCTGCTGTTCTCATGCGAGCTGGCCCCGCAGTTCAAGTGCTACGGCGCCAACTCCACCGAGGAATGGCTGCGCCAGCACGGCATCAACGTGATCCACGGCGGCGAGAACTCGCTGCGCTTCACCCCGCACTTCGGCATGGACAGCGAGGAGCTGGACCTGCTGGTGGGCATGGTCGGCCGCGCCCTGCGTGAAGGCCCGCGCCGCGAACAGGCCGCCGCGGCGTAAGCCCCGACCTGTGTAGAGCCGGGCTTGCCCGGCTCAGCCTTGGCCGCGATCTGAACGAAGGGCGGCCGAGCATGGCTCGGCTCTACAAAAGGCCTCCCACGGCCTCATAATCCCTGGACACCCCGCCCGCAACTGCTGATCCGGTTGCCGGCGGGGCGTTTTCGTTTCCGGCCAAGAGACAGGAAGATCCATGAAGTCGATCTGTGTGTACTGTGGTTCCAACGCCGGCAGCAAGCCGGCCTATACCGAACGCGCCATTGCCCTGGGTGACCGCATCGCCCGCGACGGCCTGCGCCTGGTGTACGGCGGCGGCAATGTCGGCCTGATGGGAACCGTGGCCAACGCCGTGCTCGCCGCCGGCGGCGAGGTGACCGGGGTGATCCCGCGCCAGCTGGCCGACTGGGAAGTGGCCCATCGCGGCCTGACCGAACTGGAGATCGTCGGCTCGATGCACGAGCGCAAGTCGCGCATGTTCGACCTGGCCGACGGTTTCGTCGCCCTGCCGGGCGGCTTCGGCACCCTGGAAGAGATCTTCGAGATGCTGACCTGGCGCCAGCTGGGCATCGGCAACAAGCCGTGCGCGTTCCTCGACGTGGAGGGTTTCTACGCGCCGCTGATCGGCATGATCGATCGCATGGTCGACGAACGCTTCCTGCACCCGGACCAGCGCCAGGACCTGTGGTACGGCTCGGACATCGAGGAAATGCTGGGCTGGATGCGGGACTACCAGCCGGCACAGGCCTCGAAGTGGATCGACGAAAAGCGCCGCGCGGCGCTGCGCTGATGCCGCGGCACGCGGTGGCTCAGACCGCCGCGTGTACCCGGGGTGCCGGCCTGCCCAGCAGGTAGCCCTGGCCGTAGTCACAACCGAGTTCGCGCAGGGTCTGCCGCTGCGCCTCGGTCTCGATACCCTCGCCGATGGTCTCGATGCCCAGGGTGCGTGCCAGCGACAGCACGCCTTCCACCAGCGCGCGCGTGCTCTGCATCTCCGGCCCGTGCAGGCCGGCGATGAAGCTCTGGTCGATCTTCAGCGTACTGATCGGGAAGCGGTGCAGGTAGGACAGTGCCGAGAACCCGGTTCCGAAATCGTCCAGCTGCACCTGGATGCCGCGTTCGCGCAGCCCCTGCAGGATGCGCAGGGTGTGCGGGCCATCATCCAGCAGCGCCACCTCGGTGATTTCCAGGCGCAGCCGATGCGGATCGGCCCCACAGGCATCGAGCAGGCCGAACAGGCGGTCACTGAACTCCGCCGAACGGAAATGGCGCGGTGACACATTCACCGAGACATAGCCGTGGCCACCCTCGGCCAGGCCGGCGATGACCTGCTCATAGATCAGCCAGTCGACCTGTTCGATCAGGCCGCTTTCCTCGCCCAGCTCCAGGAATGCCCCCGGCAGCAGCAGGCCGCGGCGCTCGTGCTGCCAGCGCAGCAGCGCTTCGTGGCCGATCACCTCGCCATCGGACAGGCGCATGATCGGCTGGTAGAACGGCACGAAATCACGGTTGTTGATCGCACGCCGCAGATCGGCTTCCAGATCGAGGCTGCGCATCGCCTGTTCGCGCATGTCCTCGTCGAAGATCGAGCAGCGATCATGGCCCTGCGCCTTGGCCCGGTACATCGCCGCGTCGGCATCGCGCAGCAGCTCCTCGCCGGTGCGGTAGCGCGGGTTCCACAGGGCGATGCCGAGGCTTCCGGACGGGAAAAGCTCGCGCCCAGCGATCCACATTGATTCCTGCAGCGCCAGCAGCAGGCGCTGGCCGAAGTCCAGGGCCTGGGCCAGGCCCTGCGGGCACTGCAGCAGCACGGCGAACTCATCGCCGCCGAGCCGAGCCACCACGTCCTCGGTGCCGGCCATCGACACGATGCGCTTGGCCACTTCCACCAGCATGCGATCGCCGGCGGCATGGCCGATGCTGTCGTTGACCAGCTTGAAGCGGTCCAGATCGAGGAACAGCACAGCGAATACCGGCCCGCCTTCGCGCCGGGCCAGCGCCAGTGCATCCTGCAACCGATCCAGCAGGTGCAGGCGGTTGGGCAGTCCGGTCAGCGCATCGTGCATCGCCTGGTGGGTCAGTCGCTGTTCGGCGCGCAGGCGCTCGCCGATCTGACCCAGCAGCTTTTCGTTGACCTCGGCCAGTTCGCGGGTGCGCTCTTCCACGCGCTTTTCCAGTTCGGCATGCGCTGTGCGCAGCCGTTGCTGGTCACGCTGGCGGGCAAGGCCCGTGCCGATGTTCTGCGCGACGAACGTCAGCAGGCGCTGGTCGTGCACGCTGAACGTGCTGTTCTCGCTGTAGCTCTGCACCACGATCGCACCGACCACTTCGTCGTCGCGCAGCAGCGGCACGCCCAGCCAGCAGTGCGAACGGGCTCCCGATTCACGCACTTCGCCGGCCGCCAGCAGCGCATCGATCTGCGCGCGCGAGGCCAGCAGCGGGCGCCGGTTGCGCACCACGTACTCGGTCAGGCCACGGCTGAACGGCCGCGGCGCACGGCTGGCGTTGTGCTCGTCCACCGAATAGACGAAGTCCAGGCCATTGCCGGCCGGGTTCACCAGCGCGATGTAGAAGTTGCGCGCGTCGAGCAGGCGCCCGACCACGCCATGCACCTGCCCGTAGAACTGCGCCAGGCTGTCGGCCGACATCGCCATCTCGGCGATGTTGTACAGCGCGGTCTGCAACTGTTCGGCACGTCGCCGCTCGGCCACCTCGTCCTGCAGGCTGCGGTTGGCACGCTGCAGTTCCTGGGTGCGCCGCTCCACCTGCCGCTCCAGCCGGACCTGGGCCTGGCGACGGTCCATCGCGGTCTGCACGTGCTGCGCAACGAAGCCCAGCAGGGCGCGCTCGGCCTCGCCATAACGGGCGGCATGCTCGTAGCTCTGCACCACGATGGCACCGCAGACGCGGCCATCGCGCAGCATCGGCACGCCCAGCCAGTCCAGGCTTTCGGGGCCGCGCTGCGGGTCATGCTCCTGCTCGACCACCCGCGCCAGCAGCTCGCGCGAGGGTCCGCTGAGCGGCTTGCCATGGCGCAGCAGCGCCACGGTCAGGCTGCGCGGCATCTCGCTGGCATCATGGCTCTGCGACGGATCGGCGACGAAGTCGTCGACCTGGTCGGCGAAGTACAGGAAGCGGATCTGGTCACGCACATCGTCGTATTCGACGATGTAGCAGTTCTCCGCGTACATCAGCGTGCCCAGCACGCCGTGCACATGGCGCAGCATCTCGCCCATCTCCAGGTCGGCACCGGCCAGGTCGGCAATCTGGAACAGCGCCTGCTGCAGCCGCTCGGCCTCTTCCAGTGCCTTGATCTGCCCGGCCTGGCGGCCGCGCTGCAGGGCCAGCTCCATCGCCTGCCGGGCCAGCCCCCACCACGCCGGTGAAGGCGCCGCGCCGGTCACCGACAAGCGCAGGCGCGCACCGTCGTACTCCCAGCCGTGCTGGCCCTCGCCGATGCCCGGTTCAGCCGCTGCGTCGTCCTCACCCGCCGCCGGCCAACCGCCCCGGCCGGAGCCCAGCTGCGGGTCGTCCCAGCCGACCCGGACCACGGCGGACTCCGGCAGCAGCGCATGCAATGCGCGCACCAGCGCCGTGCTCAGCACGACCTCGTGTGATGGCTCCCTGGCCGGTTCAGCGTGCGTGGACAAATGACAATCTCTTGGCGCCGCCAGTGCGTCGCCTCCCCTGAGCCGCCGAGCATAGCGCGCCACCCGGGGGGCAATGGAAGCCCGTAAACCCCGATTCGTGCGCCCGTACGTTTTTCCCGTTGACCGCAGCCCCTTCCGAGCCATGAACCTCGCCCTGCCCGCCCCCGCCACCGGCTATGCGCCATCGCCTGCAGGCCTTACCCTGTACGCCGTGGAAGCCAGCGCACTGCCAACCGATGAAGCCTTGATGCTGGCCTGGGCCGGTGGCGACCTGCGTGCGTTCGAAAGCCTGTACGCGCGCCATCGCAAGCGCCTGTTCGGCTTCCTGCTGCGGCAACTGCGCGACAACGCGCTGGCCGAAGAGATCTTCCAGGATGTCTGGCAGCGGGTGATCAGTGCCCGCGCCGGCTGGCAGCCCGAAGCGGCGTTCAGCACCTGGCTGTTCCGCATCGCCCACAACCGCCTGAACGACCACTGGCGTGCTGCCCGCCATCGCCCCGCGGCACCGGCCGATGCCGATCTGCGGCTGGCCGCGATCGAGGATGGGCAGACCCCGGAAGCGGAGCTTTCCGAATTCGAGCAACGTCGCCGCATCCAGCTGGCGATGGAACAACTGCCGCCGGAGCAGCGCGAAGTGCTGCAGCTGCGGCTGGATCAGGAACTGAGCCTGGAGGAGATCGGCCAGATCACCGGCGTAGGCCGGGAGACCGTGAAATCGCGGCTGCGCTATGCGATGGACAAGCTGCGTGCGGGATTGAACGCATGAACCGAGACGAACCGCTGACGCCGGAAGAACACGAGCTGGCCCGCCTGCTCGGCCGTCGTGCCGAACAGGCACCGCCCGCCGCGCTGGACGCCGCCATCCTGGCCGCGGCGCGTGCCGCCGTGGACGCGCCCGAGGCCGCTGCCGCAACGGCAGCGGCGTCCGCACCGCGCCGGCAGCCCACGCGACCGCGCTGGCCAGCAGTGTTCGGCATCGCGGCTTCGATGGTGTTCGCCATCGGCATCGCCTGGCAGCTGCGCCCGGAACCGCCGCCGGTTCCGTCCGGTGAAGCCGCCGTCGCCGCCGCACCGGCCGCTGACATCGCCGCAGCCGACCACGCCGACGGAAACAGCGCCGCGCAAGGTGCGGTTGCGGCCGAACAGCCCGCCGCTGCACCGGCGGCGCCCGAGGCCGCCCCGGCCCCGGCACCGGCCCCGGCCCCGGCAGCGGTTGCCGCTGCACCGGCGCGGGCACCCGCCGTTGCGCCCGCACCCACGCCGGCAC
>NZ_CAMFIA010000014.1 GCF_945952405.1 uncultured Stenotrophomonas sp.
AGCGAGCCGCCCATTATAGCCGGCTTTTTCGCTTCGTCAACACCTTTTTTCAAGGCCGTCTCACCGGGGTGGACGTTGTTGCCGATGCCGCTTCGCCGTTGGACCCGAGGGCCTTTCGTCGTTGCGAGCCGCCTATTATGCCGGACTTTTAGAGTCCGTCAACACCTTCGTTCGATCATCTCGTCCGGCGGTGGTGGCGTCGCTGTTCGCGTGCCGTTTCCGAAGAAGCGATGCGCTGCAGCAAGGGAGCGAATTCTAGAGATCCTGCAGATTTCGTCAAGCCTTTTCTTGCACGGTGATGACAGAACCAACGCTACATCACGCATGACGTACGCTCGAACATCGCTGCGGCGTTGACCGCGCGTTGCGCGGCCAACGCCGCAGGGGCTATCAATGCACGGTTGGGTAACGGAGAGACGGCAATGAGCGTGCAGGTGCGGCGGGCGTGGTGGCGCGATCTTTCGGTACCGGCGATCGTCGCCGGCTTCATTACAGTGCTGGTCGGTTTCGCCAGTTCCGCCGTGATCGTGTTCCAGGCCGCGCAGGCGGTGGGCGCCAACCAGGCACAGATCGCATCATGGATGTGGGCATTGGGCCTGGGCATGGGCGTGACCTGCATCGGGCTGTCGCTGCGCTATCGGGTGCCGGTGGTGACGGCATGGTCGACCCCTGGCGCGGCAATGCTGGTGGTCGGTGCGGGTGGCGCTTCGTTGTCCGAGGCCACCGGTGCCTTCCTGCTGGCTGCACTGCTGGGCCTGCTGGCCGGATTCTCCGGTGTGTTCGCGCGCTTGATGCAACGGGTGCCGATGGCACTGGCCGCCGGCATGCTGGCCGGCGTGCTGCTGCGCTTCGGCCTGGATGTGTTCGTGGCCATGAACACCCAGCTGGTACTGGCGCTGGCAATGTTCGCCACCTGGCTGGCTGGACGCCGCCTGTTCCCGCGCTATGCGGTCATTGCCACCCTGCTGGTCGGCATCGCGGTCGCGGCCAGCCGCGGCCTGCTGCATGCACAGCAGGTGCAGCTGCAACTGGCGGTCCCGCAATGGGTGACGCCGTCCTTGTCCTGGACCGCCGTGGCCGGCATCGCCCTGCCCCTGTTCGTGGTCACCATGGCTTCGCAGAACATTCCCGGCGTCGCGGTCATGCGTGCGTCCGGCTACGAGGCCCCGGTGTCACCCCTGATCGGCTGGATCGGCGTGGTCAACACGCTGTTGGCCCCGTTCGGTGCCTACGCCCTCAACCTGGCGGCCATCACCGCCGCGATCTGCATGGGCCGCGACGCGCATGAAGATCCGGCACGACGCTATACCGCCGCCATGGCCGCCGGCGCCTTCTATATTGTCATCGGGCTGTTTGGCGCCACGGTGGCCGCCTTGTTCGCCGCCTTCCCGAAGGAACTGGTGGCCTGCGTGGCCGGCATCGCGCTGTTCGGCACCATCGGCAACAGCCTGGCCAGCGCACTGGCCGTGGAACGTGACCGCGAAGCCGCGCTGGTCACCTTCCTGGTCACCGCATCCGGGGTGTCACTGGCCGGCATCGGCTCGGCATTCTGGGGACTGGTGGCCGGTGCGCTGTGCCTGCTGGTGCTGCGGGCACGGACACCGGCCTGAGAACAGCCCTCAGCGCTGCAGCGCACCGATGGTATTGAGCACGGCGATTCCCTGCCTGGGATGAATCGGTTGAAGCGGCCAGCAACGGCGGATCCGAAGCTGCGCTGGGCTCAGGCGGATGCCGCCTGCGCCAGGTACATCACCACCACCACGACAATGGCCACCACAGCTGCGCCCAATGCGTTGGTATCGCCGCGCGCCGACAGTTCGCTGAGCAGGCGCGCCTGGTCATCACCGGCCAGCGCGCGTGCACGGGCGATCTCGCGCTGGCAATGCGCCAGGTACCAGCGGTTGGCATACACCGCGGCGGTGACATTCAGTACCAGGGCCATGATCGCGGACACGCCCTCGGGAACATCCAGCAACACTTCGGCGATGCTGAAGAAGAGCAGCGTACCAGCCCAGATCGCCGCGAGCCGGTACATCCTGCGGTAGACCATCCAGATCACGCCGATCAGGAATGCCGGCCAGTGCCAGCTGCCAGTCGCGTCGGCGACGCCATGGTCCAGCCGCCAGCGCTGGCGATAGACCGGGAAGTTGCCCCCCACCACGGCGGCATACAGGGCCATGTCACCTTCCAGCCCCGCGGGGGTCGCGGACACGGACGCCGCGGCCGGCGCACGATAGGGATCGGACGGATTGGCGCTCGCGGCAATGCCGGCCACGGCGGCAGGCACCGCTTCAAGCGCGGGCGGCTCCTGGCTGGCCGACGCCACCGACGGGTCCAGTTCGGCCAACGGCCGCCACGCCGGCATGCCCTCGCACCACAACAGGGTGCGCGCCGTCACCGTGCCGTCCTGCTGCAGGCGGCGCAGGCCGGCCAGATCCACCGGCCCCTGGCTCTGCTTGCTGTTGGCGTACCACCACTGTGCGTCCTGCATGTTCTCCATCCTTGTTGCCTTCATCAAAACGGGATTGCGTGCCGCCCCTTACAGCGGTTCACTGGCCAGCATCTGCGCCAGCTGGTGGCGCGCGCCGGGCGCAAGGGTAATCTGCTCGGGCCCGGCGTTGGCCACTTCCAGGCACACGTAGTCGTGCCAGCCATCACCGACATCGGCCATCTTCGCGGCGGCTTCGGCGCCTGGGTTCCAGGCCACCAGGGTCTGGCTGCCCTCGCTGCGGATCTCGATCCGCCGCTGCAGCACCGGATCACGCAGCACATAGCGGCCCTGCGTACCGGTGTAGATGCGGTCGCTGCGGCCAGGATCGCGCGGGTCACGCAGTGACCACGGCCCCTGCTGCCGGCGCATCTGCGCATCATCCTGGAGCTTGTCCAGGTACAGCAGGCCATCGACACCTTCAACCTCGACGCGGCTGGCATCACCGACCCGGAAGTAGCTGTGCAGGGCCTGGGTGAAGGTGGCCGGCGAGGTTCCGATGTTGTCGGTGGTCAGCTGCTGGTGCAGCTGGCGGCCGACGCGTAGCTGCATCTGCAGGCGCAGGCCGAGGTCGGCAGGCAGCGATGGTGCGAGCTGCAGCTCTACCTCACCCTCGCCATTGCGCAGCACCTGCTGCAGCTCCCAGCGCGCGGTACGCACCCGGCCATGTGCGGGGACATCGGCGGCCTGGCCCTGGCGGCCGAACCACGGCCAGCACACCGGCACGCCACCGCGGATCGGCGTCGGCAGGTCGGCGCGCGTGGGGGACAGCCACAGCAGGTCCGGCTGTCCTTCCGGAATGAACGACAGCAGCTGCCCGCCGAACACGCTGATGACCGCCGTGGCACCAGGGGTGCGCACCTGCCAGGCCTCGAGCCCGTGGAACTGGACGCTGCTGATGTCCGGATTCGTCTGCATGCGATGACGCTCGTTGATGACCGCGGCGATGATGTCGCGGCCAGCGGGCGAACGGCAAGGCCTAGCGGCTGGCCGGCGACGCTGCGGCCGACTCCTGCTGCAACGCGCGCAGGATGCGTTGCCCGGCGCGTCCATCGGCCGGTGTCCAGCCCAGGCGCTGCTGTTCGGCCTGGATGGCGCGACGCGTGGCGGTACCGATCATGCCGTCGGCAGCGCCGATATCGTGGCCACGCGCCAGCAGCAGGGTCTGCAGCTGGCGCCGCTCATCGCGGCCGATGCCGGGGTCGTCGGTCGGCCAGGCGGTGGCCAGGCCGGCGCCGCCGCGCAGCTGGTCGGCCAGCGTGGCGATCGCCAGTGCATAGCTTTCGGCGGCGTTGTAGCTGTAGATCGCATCGTAGTTGCGGAACACCAGCAGCGCCGGCCCCTTGCTGCCAGCCGGCAGCAGCAGGGCAGCACGCGCGTCGGCAGGCAGGTTGGCCGGTGCCAGCGCACTGCCATCCAGCGCGGTCACTCCCTGCGCGCGCCAGTCAGCCAGGGCGCGCCGCTGGGTGCGCCCGGCCTGGCTGGCGTTGAAGCCCGGCGGCACACGCACTTCCATGCCCCACGGCTCACCGCTGCGCCAACCGGCACGCTTGAGGTAGTTGGCGGTGGAGGCCAGCGCATCGGGAATGCTGCCGACCAGGTCACGACGGCCGTCACCATCGCCATCGACGGCGATGCGCGCGTAGGTACTGGGCATGAACTGCGTGTGCCCGAAAGCACCGGCCCAGGAGCCGGTCAGCCCCTGTGCCTGCAGGTCGCCGCGGTCGATCAGCTTGAGCAGGGCCAGCAGTTCACCCCGGAAGAACGGCTGGCGGCGGCCGGCGCAGGACAGCGTGGCCAGCGACTGCAGCAACGGGCGCTTGCCGAACACGCGGCCGTAGTCGCTCTCGACGCCCCAGACCGCGACGATGGTGGCCGGATCGACGCCGTACTGCGCCGATACCCGATCCAGCAGCTCGCGATGCTGCAACAGCAGGGCGCGCCCGTCCTGCACGCGCTGACGGTCGACCAGCGCCGCCAGGTAGTCCCAGATCGGCGTGGTGAATTCGGGTTGTGCGTCGAGCAGGCCGAGCACGCTGGGGTCAGGCGTAAGGCCGGCGGTGACGTCATTGAAGCGGTCGGCACTGATGCCCTGGCTGGCGGCCGTGGCCTGCAGCCCCGCCAGGCAGCGGCTGAAGGCAGGATCGATGCCGGCCGTGGCTGCCTCAGGGGGTGTCGGTGCCGACGCGAGGGCGGCCGCCAGGCCGAGCGTGGTCAGGATGGGCATGGCGTCCTCCGTGTTGCCGTTGCAGGACCATCTTAGAGGCAGCGATGCGACCGAACCTGAAGCGGTCCCGGGCCGCAACCGGACCTAGCCAGCACGCAGCAGGCGCAGGCCGTAGGCCGGGCTGTCGGCATTCCAGCGCTGCATGACCTGCAGGCCGGCCTGCTGCAGCAAGGCTTCGAAGCTGTCATCGGTGTACTTGTGGCTGTACTCCACGCGGATCGGTTCACCCGCAGCGAAGTGCAAGGTCTGGCCCTCCAGATGCACGTCCTGCGCCCACCGGCTGACCAGGTCGGTTTCGATACGCAGCCGCGCGAGGCTGTAACGGGCGCGGTGCTGGAATCCGTCGAGATCGAAGTCACTGCCGATCTCGCGGTTGAGCCGGGCCAGCAGGTTGAGGGTGAACGCCGCGGTGATTCCCTGCGCATCGTTGTAGGCCGCTTCGATCAACGCCGGGTCCTTGTGCAGATCGATGCCGACCAGGGCCAGGCCATCGCGGCCCATGGTCTGGCGCATCGCACGCAGCAGGGCGACGGCGTCCTCGTCGGCGAAGTTGCCGAGGGTGGAGCCCGGGAAGAACAGCAGGCGTCGCGCCGGCTCGCGCTCCGGCGTGGGAAGCATGACGGGCCGGGTGAAATCGGCGCAGACCGGCAGCATCTCGACCTCGGGCAAGGCCGGCGCGAGATGATCGATGCTGGACAGCAGGGCGGCGCGCGAGATTTCGATCGGCGTATAGGCCACCGAGTCCTGCAGGGCGTACAACAGCCGCGCGGTCTTGCGGCCGCTGCCGCTGCCCAGTTCCACCACGTGCAGGCGCGGACCGACGGTGCGCGCGATATCCGGCAGCACGCGCGCCAGCAGCGCCAGCTCGGTGCGCGTGGGGTAGTACTCGGGGGTCTGGGTGATCTGCTCGAACAGGCGCGAGCCGCGCGCATCGTAGAAATACTTGGACGGCAGCTGGCGCGGAGCGCGTGACAACCCCGCCACCACGTCGGCCAGGATCTGGCCACGGCTGGGGGTCAGGTCGGTCAGCGCCTGCAGCGCGTCATGCACAGTGCTCATGTCAGGTCCCTGGCCAGGCGCAGTCCGGAGAACTGCCAGCGCGCCGGCGGCATGAAGAAGTTGCGGTAGCTGGCCCGCACGTGGCCGCGCGGGGTGGCGCAGCTGCCGCCGCGCAGTACCCACTGCCCGCACATGAACTTGCCGTTGTACTCGCCGAGGTTGCCGGCGAACGGGCGGAACCCCGGGTAGGCGCCGTAGGCACTGCGGGTCCATTCCCATACATCGCCGAACAGCTGGCGCAAGCCAGTGCCCTGCCCCGCCTGCGGATGCAGGTGATCGTCATCGGCGAAATGGCCCTGCAGCGGCTGCGAGGCGGCGGCGGCCTCCCATTCGAACTCGCTGGGCAGGCGTGCACCGGCCCAGCGCGCACAGGCATCGGCCTCGTAGTAGCTGAGGTGGCAGACCGGCGCGTGCAGGTCCAGTGCGCGCCACCCGCCGAGGGTGAATTCGCGCTGCAGGGCATCGTCCCAGTACAGCGGGTGCTGCCACCCCTCGGCTTCGCGCAGCGCCCAGCCTTCGCTGAGCCACCAGCGTGGTTCGCGATAGCCGCCGGCCTCGATGAAGGCCAGGTACTCGGCATTGCTCAGCGGCCGCTCGGCCAGTGCATGGGCGGGCAGCAGCACGCGGTGCGCGGGCGATTCATTGTCGTAGGCGAACGCGGCGTGCTGCGGCCAGGCGGCGGCACCCACGGTGACGATGCGCTCGGGCGATTCGATCCAGCCCTGCGCACCGACGGTACGACGGGGAGCCGCGACGGGCAGATCCTCACGGTACGCCGGTTGCAGTGGATTGCACCAGAATGCGTGCTTGATGTCGGTGAGCAGCAGTTCCTGGTGCTGCTGTTCGTGCTGCAGGCCCAGTTGCAGATGCTGCAGCGCCTGCCCGCCGAGGTCGCCTGCGGCGAGCCGGGCCTGCAGCTGGGCGTCCACCTGGTGGCGGTAGTCCTGCACCTGCTGCAACGACGGCCGTGACAGCAGGCCGCGTTGTGGCCGCGCGTGGGCCGGACCGATGCTCTTGTAGTAGCTGTTGAACAGGTAGTCCCAGGCCGGCTTATGCGCCTGCGCGGCGGCGAAGGCACCCAGCACGAAGCGTTCGAAGAACCAGGTGGTATGGGCCAGGTGCCATTTGCTGGGGCTGGCGTCGGCCATGCTCTGCAGCATGGCGTCCTCGGCACTGAGCGGTGCCGCCAGCTGCACGCTACGGGCCCGCACCTGCTCGAACTGGCGGGCGAGATCGTGCTGCGGGGCAGCGATGGCGGCAGGTACGCTGTCCATGCGGGCAGGATCGACGTTGCAGGGTGAGCGCGATGTCATGGTTCGGCGTCACTCCGTTCACATGGATGACGCGCCCGCATTCAAGAAGCGGGCGCCAACGCCGCTAACGGCAATGCTGCGGCCGCGTCGTCACCGCGCTGGAATTTCTGCTTGCCCCTGCATCCGCTCCGCCAGCCTGCGCATTACCTGTTCGTGCTGCCCGCCGTGCTGGTTGCACTGGTGCTGTGGGCGGCGCTGGGCAATGAAGACGTGGCCAGCCCGGCCCAGCGCATCCTGCCCTGGCTGCTGGCCTGCCTCGGTGCCGGCCTGGCCCTGCTCTACCACCAGGTGCGCACGCTGTGCCTGCTGCTGCTGGTGGCGGTGGTGTTCGCCCTGCTGCACCAGGATGTCGGCGGCTACCTGCGCAGCGGCCATGTCACCGCCCTGACCCCGCTGCGCTTCCATGCGGTATCCGCCTGGTTGCCACTGCTGTTCGCCGGCCTGGCGCTGTGGCCGGAGCGTGGCCGCCGCCGCCATGACCTGCTGCTGCGCGGCATCGCCAGCGGCACCGCGCTGGTGATCTTCCTGCTGCTGGCCGCACAGCAACCGCGTGGCATGCACGACCTGTTGTCGAACCGGCACTGGCACTGGATTCCGGCCGACTGGAATGCGCTGGCACAGCTGCCGGCACTGCTGTTCCTGCTGGCCACCGCCGCGCTCGGCTGGCAGGCGTGGCGGCATCCGCGCCCGTTGCACACGGCGATGCTGCTGGCATTGCTGTGCCTGTGGTGGATGCTGCCGCGGGTGTTCCTGCAACCGGTGCTGCTGCCCGCGCTGGCCAGCGCGGCGCTGCTGCTGATGCTGGGCGCGATGCTGCAGGAATCCTTCCACATGGCCTTCCGCGACGAGCTGACCGGCCTGCCCGGGCGCCGCGCATTCAACGAGACCCTGCAACGGGCGCGAGGCACCTACAGCATCGCGATGGTGGACGTGGACCACTTCAAATCGTTCAACGACACCCATGGCCACGACACCGGCGATGACGTGCTGCGCCTGGTGGCCTCGCGGCTGGGTCGGGTGGGCGACGGTGGCCGTGCGTTCCGCTACGGCGGCGAGGAATTCGCGGTGGTGTTCCTGGATCGCCCGGCGGCGGCCTGCGTGGATGCAGTGGAGGCACTGCGGCAGAGCATCGAGGACACCCGCATGCAGCTGCGCGACCGCAGCACGCGCAGCCGTGACGACGAAACCGGCCGCCAGCAGCGTGGACGCGGCGGCAGCGGGCAGACGGTGCAGGTGACGGTGAGCATCGGCCTGGCCGACAGCCGCGTGGATCCACGGCCGGCGGCGGTGGTCAAGGCCGCCGACCAGGCGTTGTACGTGGCCAAGGACGGCGGCCGCAACCAGGTCCGCGCGCATGCCGGCCAGCGCGTGCTGGCCGTCCGCGGTGGCTGACGCTCAGACCGCGTCGAGGTAGTACCAGCGGCCGTCGATGCGCAGGAAGCGGCTGTGCTCGGCCATCTTCACCGCACTGCCGCCACCGATCCGGTAACGGGCGGTGAAGCGCACTTCGGCGCTGTCGGCGCCGGTGACACGGTGTTCGTGCACGGTCAGGCCCAGCCAATGGGTGCGCTGGCCCGGCGCGTCGTCCAGCGTCAACCCGGCCGGGCGCGTATCCGGGTGCCAGGTCTGCAGCAGGTAATCGGCCAGGCCGCGTACGTAGGCGCTGTAGCGCGAGCGCATCAGGCGTTCGGCATCGGGCGCAGCGTCGCCGGCATGGAAGCGACCGCAGCAGGCGGCATAGTCGGCGGCCAGCCCGCAGGGACAGGGATCGGTGGAGGTTCGGCTCATGTCGGCATTGTCGCCGGGTTGCAGGGATTGATCCACGCCGGGCAGGGGCCAGCGGGTGCAGGACAGGCGTATGCTGTCGCGCCCCCCTCCTGATGGATCGCCGTGCTGGACCTGGTTCCCCCTGAGTTGTGGTGGCTGGTGGTGATCGCCTTCATCGCCGGCCTGGTTGATGCCGCCGTGGGGGGCGGTGGCCTGGTGCAGCTGCCCGGACTGTTCACCGTGCTGCCGCAGCAGACGCCGGCGATGCTGTTCGGTACCAACAAGTTCAGTTCGATGTTCGGCACCGGTGCGGCGGCCTGGCGCTATGCGCGCAACGTGCGCTTCCCGTGGAAGCCGGTGCTGTTCGCGGCCGGCACGGCCTTCATCTTCTCCTTCGCCGGTGCCACCGCGGTGAGCCTGCTGCCGAAGGATGCGGTACGCCCGCTGGTGCTGGTGCTGCTGATTGCGATGCTGGCCTACACGCTGTGGAAGAAGGACTTCGGTGCGCTGCACCGGCCACAGGAAATCGGCCGCCGCGAGCTGGTGATCGCGCTGGCGATCGGTGCGGCGATCGGCTTCTACGATGGTTTCTTCGGACCGGGCACGGGCAGCTTCCTGATCTTCCTGTTCGTGCGCTTCTTCGGGCTGGATTTCCTGCGCGCGTCGGCCGCGTCGAAGGTGGTGAACCTGGCCACCAACGTGGCGGCCATCTCATTCTTCGTTCCGACCGGCAACATCCTGTGGCTGTTCGCGCTGCCGATGGCCGCGGCCAACATCCTCGGTTCGGTGGTGGGCACGCGGTTGGCGCTGAAGGGCGGCACGCCGTTCATCCGCAAGCTGTTCGTGGCGCTGGTGGTGGTGCTGATCGCGCGGATGGCGTGGGATACGTTCCGCGGGTCGTGAACGAGCGTTATGACCTGGTAGCCGGCCAGCGGCCGGCTCTACAGGAGAACGATGTTCATGACCTGGTGGTGCCGGCCGCTGGCCGGCATTCCCATCGGCCGGGTCAGGCTTCGGCTTCTTCCGGTTCGTTGGCCTGCTGGCGGCTGCGCTCCGGCAGCTTCAGGCGTTTGCCTTCCTCGTCGTATTCGATCAGCAGCACGCCCGAATCGTGGCGACCGCTGATCTCGACGAAACAGGCACCGCCGATGAACGGCTCCAGCGTCATCACCGACTTCAGCGGGGTGGCAACCACCATCTGGAAACCGAAGTTGTCGAAGATGTTCATCGCCAGCGCGGTGAACTCGTTGTCGGCCTTGTCGAAGGCTTCGTCGAGCACGACCGCGGCGTAGCTGGGCAGCTGGCTGTCGGCGCCACCCAGCTGGTAGCGCAGCGCCGCTGCCAGGCAGGTGGTGGCCAGCTTCTGGCGCTGGCCGCCGGACTTGCCGGCGCCGCTGCGGTAGATCTCGACCTGCTGGCGCGTTTCCGCATCCAGCTCGACGCCGATGAACTCCACATGCATGCGCACGTCCAGCACCAGTTCGCGCCAGCGCTTGTCCTCGCCTTCCTGCGAGCCCAGCCGGTTGACCAGCTGGCGCAGCACGGTGAACTGCGACTCGGCCAGTTCGCGCTGCTCGGTCTGCTGCTGTGACAGCACCTCGCGCAGCTGCTGCTGGAACTCGCCGACTTCCGGCAGGCGACGGTCGCTCAGCTCGATGGTCAGCAGCGTGCCACGGTTGAACGGCACCTGTTCCAGGCTGGCGTTCACTTCATCCAGGCGCTGGCCGATCGACTTGCGCGCTTCGGCGCTGTGGCGCTGCAGGGCCAGCAGGTTGTTCTTGCTCTGGTTCTGCAGCAGATCGAAGAAGCGCTCCTCGTGCTGCGGCAGGCCATCGCGTTCCAGCCGCTCGAGACGGGCCAGGAAGTCCTCGGCCGACGCCACCGACACGGTGAAGTCGCCCGATTCCTCGGGCCACTGCTGGATGAAGCGGCGGAAGCAGCCGACCAGCTGGTTCTCGATGCGGTTGAGGTCCTGCTGCGAGGACGACAGCTGCTCGTTCAGCGCGTTGCTGACCTGGCGCATGTTCGCTTCCAGCGTTTCCAGGCTGAGCGGGCCCTGCTCCTGCAGACGCTCGGCCAGGCCGGCCTCCTGCTCCTGGGCCAGGGTCGGCAGCACCAGTGCACGGCTCTGCTGGCGTGCGCGATCGAGGCGATCGCGCTCCTTGACCAGCTGGCCACGCTCGACGCGGACGTCTTCATAGGTGCGGCGCGACTGCTCGATATCCGCGCGCGCCGCGTCGATCTGCTTGGCCAGCTTGGCGAGGTCGGCATTGCCTTCGCGCAGGTCGCGCAGGGTCGCCTCGATATCGCTCAGACGCTGCTGCGGGGCGGCAACGTCGATTTCGTTCCAGCTGATGCTGGCCAGCTCATGGCAGGCCAGGCGGCGCTCGTTGTCGCGGTCACGCTGGCCGCGCAGGCGCGCGATGTCGGTCTCGCAGCTGGCGATGCGCTTGGCCAGTTCCTGGGCTTCGCGCTCGAAGGCGCCCACCTTGTCGTGGTTGTTGAAGCCGAGGATCCAGCGGCGGCGGTCGCCCACGGCACTGCGGTCGTCCTTCTCGAAGCGGTCGCCCGGATGCTTGACCTGGCCTTCGCGGGTGATGCCGCGATCGACGTTGCGCAGCTGCTTGGCATCCACGCATTCGTAGTCGAAGCGCTTGCCGAGCTCACGCCGCAGCCAGCCTTCGAACACGTGGTCGCGCAGTTCCAGCTTGTGCAGCAGCGACTTCGCCGAGGGCTCGCGGGCGAACGCCTCGTCGTTGCGGCGCACGCGGTAATAGGTGAAGCGCATGCCCAGGTGGGTGCGGTTCACCCACTCGGCAACGTCGTTGTAATGCTTGTCATCGACCAGCAGTGACAGCGCGAAGCCGCCCAGCACGCGCTCGATGGCGCCCTGCCAGCCCTGCTCTTCCGAACGGACCTGGATCAGCTCGCCGACGAACGGCAGCGCTGCTTCGGCGATGCCGGTTTCCTCGGCCAGGCGCGCGCGCAGCTTCTGCATCGGCGCCGGGATGTTGGACGGGGTGCGCTGCATCGCTTCGAGTTCGCCGCGTACTTCACCGAAGCGGCGCTCGTCATCGCGCTTGCCGCCCAGCCGGTCGCTGATCGCATCGTCGAGCGCCGCCGAAGCCCGCTGGCGGTCCTGCAGTTCGTTCTGGGCACGCTCGACCAGCTCGGCGAAACCATGTGCGTCGTCGGGCAGTTCGGCCTGCAGCTGCTGGGCCGCTTCAGCGGCCTGGTCGCGCTTGGCCTGGCGGCGGTCGCGCTCGGCTTCGGCACGGCCCTGCTCGCGTTCCAGCTCCTCGATGCGTTCACCGCCCTGCTGGCGGCGCTGCAGCTCCAGTTCGGCCAGGCGTTCGGTGTGGTTGTCGAGCGCAGCGCGGCGCTGTGCCTCTTCGCCAAGCAGGCCACGGTCGCGCACATCCATCTCGCGCAGGCGCGCTTCGATCAGCGCCTGGCGACGGCTTTCGCGGAAGCTGTCGACGCCGAGCTTCAGCGCTTCGTCGTCGCCGCGCTGGCGGTGCATTTCCTTCAGGTCGCCGTAGTAGGCGCGTGCCGGCAGCAGGGTTTCCACCTGGCGGCGGGCGGTGACCACCGCCTGGTGCGCGCCATCCAGTTCGGCAAAGTCGCTGACCAGGCGCTCGGCGGCGTCGAAGGTCTTCGGCGTGTCGAGCATGAAATCGCGCAGGAAGACGTTGAGGTCGCCCAGGTTCTTCGCCGACTGCGTCTTGTGCAGCAGGCGCAGCGCCATCTCGTTGTCGATGCCGAGCAGGTCGCGGAAGCGCTCGGCGTAGCCGGAGAAGGTGTCGAAGTGGTGCAGGTCGGACAGCTTCTGCTTCAGCTTGCGCAGGTCCAGGTCGAAGCCGCCGAGATCCTTGGCGATATCGAACGGACGCTCGGCGATCATGTAGTGCTTGCGCACATCGCCGGCCGAGGTGCCGTTGCCGGAGATCCACAGCAGGCGCACCAGGCTGACCACGCGGCCATCGCCGGCGCGGTATTCCAGCACCAGTGCGGTCCAGGTCGCGCCCTTGCGCAGGTACTGGGTGGCAATTTCGCCGGTGCCGCTGTCCTGCTGGTCGGCCCATGCGCCACGCACATAGGACACCAGGTTGCGGTCGCGGCCACTGCGCTCGGCTTCACGCGCAGCGGCGTTGAAGTCGACGATGGCCGGCGGGGTCAGCAGCGCGGACATGGCGTCGAGCAGGGTCGACTTGCCCGAGCCGGAGCGGCCGACGAACAGGAAGCCGCGCTCGGCGATCGGCACTTCGGTCAGGCCGTTGAAGGTGCCCCAGTTGTGCACCTGCAGACGGCGCATGCGGAACTGCTGCAGGCGCGGGTCCGGCAGGCCTTCATTGAACAGGGCGGGAGTGTGCTTGGAGATAGCCATGCGATGGTCGGGTCTCTCAGGCCTCGGCGGCCGGGGTTTCGCGCAGCTGGCGGTACACCGCCGAAAGCTGGGACACGTCTTCGGCGGAGAACAGCAGCTTCAGCGCCGGCGAGACTTCGTGGCGGTCTTCCTGGCCGCTGAGGCGGGTCAGGATGTGGTTGTCCTTCATCTTCTGCACCGCCGAGGCGACGCGGCGGTTGAAGCCGGCGCGGTCGGTGGACAGGTTCTTCTCGTAGATGGCCAGGGCTTCGGCCATCTCGGCATCGGCGACCACCGCGCGGTTGCCGCGCGCATCGGCCTCGGCCAGCTGCTGGCGCAGGAACAGCAGCAGCACCGAATCGATGAAGGTCAGCGGCGAGGTACGCAGCAGCACCGGGGCGTCGACATCCTCGGTGTCGGCCTGGCGGGTGAACGCCACGCCGCTGTCACGGTCGAGCACCAGTTCCAGGAACAGGTCGGCCAGCGACGAGCGGATGGCGGCCTCGCTGCGGACCAGCGCCGGCCACAGCTTGGCGTGGCGCAGCTGGTCGATGCTGGGGCCGATCAGCAGCTGGCACAGCGCGCGGCGCGCATCCAGCGGCAGGCGCCCGGTGTCGCCGAGGTAGTACACGTCGTTGCCACGGCGGGGCTGCGCCACGGCCGCTGCCGGCTCGGTTTCGTAGGCGTCTTCCGCCACGTCGGCCTGCGCTGCGTCGATGGGATCTTCATGCCAGCTCATGGCGTCTCTCCTGGGTGAACCAAACCAGCGGGATGCGGGCGCGACGGACCTGGCCGTCGCCACCACGCCATTCGGCAAGCTCCTGCTCGCCGGCGACCACGTTGCCGAAGCGCGTGCCCAGCGACAGGTAGCCGATGACACTGCCCAGGCCCTGCGGCGCTTCGCGCTGCGACAGCGCCTGGGCGATGCTGAGCCGCGGCTGCGCATCGAGCAGGTCGTGCAGGTCGCGGCGCAGGGTACGGAAGTCGATTTCGGACGAAGCGACCAGGTCGCCGACGCTTTCCAGGCTGATCGCGGCCGCGTCGTTGTACTCGACGTTGCCGTCGACCTGGGCACTGCGCGGATCGTGCAGTTTCCACTGCGACCACGAGCGCAGGCGGCTGGTGGTCAGCTGCAGGTCGCGGCCGATGCCGCGCTGTGCAGGGAATTCGTCGCGCAGCGCCAGTGCTTCGGACTGCGCCTGCTTCAACAGCTGGTTGAGGCGACGCTGCTCCAGGTAGCCACGGCTCTGCACGAAGCCGCGCAGGCTGCGCGCGAAGTTCTGCAGCACGTCGTGCACCTGGCCGCCACGCTCGAGCATGGTGCTGGTGAAGCCGCGCAGGAAGTTGCGTTCATTGCGGTCCAGGCGGCGCGCGAAGCCGCGGGCCAGCACCGCTTCCAGCGCGGCGTCCAGCTGCGCGCTCTGTTCGGCGTCATTGAGCAGGCGCCAGAAGGCCTGGAAGCTGCGCCCGGCATCGCTCTCGCCGATCACGTCAACGCCCTCGAACAGCTGCGACAGCACATCGCCGCGCTCGCCCTCGTCGTCAATGATGCGTTCGCGGAAATCACGGTTGAGCTGCTCGAAGTCGTCGCGCACGCGGCGGAAGTCTTCGGTCAGCTCGTCGGCCAGGCCGATGATCTGGCGCGCACGCTCCAGCGCGCGCTTGCCGTCCAGCGCGATCACCCGGCCGGCACCGACGCGGGCGATCTCGGCATCGATGCGGTCGCGTTCGTCGCGCAGCGCCGACAGGCGTGCATCCGGATCGGACTCGGTCTGCGCGGCCAGCTGCGAGAGCTGTTCGATGACCAGCGCCAGGCGGCTCTCGGTGGCGGCCACGCGGGCCTGCTCGAGGCCATCGGCAAAGCGGATCGCCTGCAGCGCCGCGGTCGACAGCTCGTACTGCTCCTGGTCGGCACCCTCGGGCAGGCGCCGTTCCAGCCAGCCCTGGGCCAGCCAGTGCGCGATGTAGGCCTGTGCGGTGCGCGGCAGGTCGCGCGACAGTTCATCGCCGTTGAGCTGGTCCAGCGCGCGTTGCAGGCGCTCGTTGAGCACCGACGAGGGCAACGTGCGCTCGCCGTCCATCAGCAGCCCTTGCAGCAGGCCGATGATTTCCGGGGCGTGATCGGCGGCGAGCAGCTTCCACTGGGGCTGTTCGCGCAGATGGCGGTAACGGGAGATGCGTTCGCGATGCTTCATGCAGCGAAAGGAGTCAGGAGGGCGGGCGGGAACGAGGCGCCACGCACGGCTGCCGCGCGGGCAGCCGTGGGCGTGCCGGCCACAGCGGACCGGCGCGGTGCGGGCAGGCGGCTCAGCGCTTGCCGCCCACTTCGATGAAGCGCAGGAACTCGGCGCGGGTGCGCGCGTCGTCGCGGAAGCTGCCCAGCATCTTGGAGGTGACCATGCTGACGCCGCGCTTGTGGATGCCGCGGGTGGTCATGCACTCGTGGGCGCCTTCGACGACCACGCCGACGCCGATCGGCTGCAGCACATCCTGGATGCACTGGGCGATCTGCGCGGTCATCTTCTCCTGCACCTGGAAACGGCGGGCGTAGGCTTCGACGACACGGGCCAGCTTGCTGATGCCCACCACCTTGCCGGCCGGCAGGTAGCCGACGTGCACGCGGCCGATGATCGGCGCCATGTGGTGCTCGCAGTGGCTTTCGTATTCGATGTCGCGCAGGACGATCAGTTCGTCATAGCCGGCCACTTCCTCGAAGGTCCGCTCCATGTAGGCGCGCGGGTCATCGCGGTAACCGCTGAACCAGTCGCCATAGGCTTCGGCGACACGGCGGGGGGTATCCAGCAGGCCTTCACGGGACGGGTCCTCACCGGCCCAGCGCAGCAGGGTGCGCACGGCATCCTCGGCCTGGTCCTGGGTCACGTCGCCCTGCGGGGCGGCCTTTTCGTTGTTCTTGCTCATTGCGTACAGCGTCCCGAACGGGGGGCGAGCATCGTACCCGACCGGGGGGTGGGTCGTCCTGTGGGGATGGTTCATCGGGGGTGACGCGCGGCGCCGAACTGCTATCGATCTGCAGGGGGGAGAGGGGCCCCCGCTGCGGCCTCAGGTGGGTGCGGACCGTTGGTCCGCACTGCTTCCGCTCCTGCTTCCAAGAGCCAATCCTCCGCGCTCGCGGGGTGATGGGCGGGCCGCGGGGACCGGACAACGCTTTCTTCGGTACGTCGCTTCCCCCATTCAGCAAAAACCATTGATAGGAATGAAATTAGTAGTATCCTATCTATCTCTTATGGACCGACCTCTCGACGAGCGCACCGTGCTGCAGATGCAGCTCAGCTCCGGCCTGCTTTACGCAGGGCGGCAGTGGCAGCGCCTGGCCGACAGCCGCCTGGGCAGCTACGGCATCTCCACCGCCTGCACCATGCCCCTGCTGATGATCGGCCGCTCCGGCGGTGGCATCCGCCAGGTGGCGCTGGCCCAGCAGCTGGGCATGGAAGGGCCATCGCTGGTCCGCCTGCTGGACAAGCTGTGCGCCAGCGACCTGGTCCGCCGCGAGAGCGACGCCAGCGACCGCCGCGCCAACCTGCTGTGGCTGACCGACGAGGGCCATGCCCTGGTCAGCGAGCTGGAAGACCAGTTGATCGGCCTGCGCCAGGACGTGTTCGGCGAGCTGTCCATGGATGAACTGCATGCCGTGCTGAAGGCCTGGCGCCTGCTGGCCGAGGCCGCCGACCGCATCACGTAAGACCGCTGCCGCCGAACACCGCCGCTGCCGTGCACACGCCAGCGGCTTTTGCCCGTTGCCGTTGTTCTGTTGTCCCTCCCCTCCCCCACCTCGCCCCCGCCCCTACCGATGCCCGGTGAATTCAGTCTCCACGGAGTGTTCGTCCCGACCCTGCTCGGGTTGATGCTGCTGGCCTACCTGGTCAACAGCGGCCTGCACGCGCTGCTGCAGCGTGCCGGCGCCTACCGCCATGTATGGCACCCGGCGCTGTTCAACCTGGCTCTGTACGGGATCGTGCTTGGCCTGCTGTTCCACCTCCTGCGTTGGATGCAATCGTGAACAAGATCGTGAAGAAGACCCTGCCGGTGCTGCTCACCTGCGCCGCCGTGATCGTCGCCCTGCTGGTGCTGCGCCAGCTGTGGGTCTATTACATGGATGAGCCGTGGACCCGCGACGCGCATGTCGGCGCCGACGTGGTGCAGGTGGCCCCGGACGTGTCCGGGCTGGTGGAAACGGTGAACGTGGCCGACAACCAGGCGGTGAACAAGGGCGACCTGCTGTTCGTGGTCGACCGTGCGCGCTACCGCATCGCACTGGAGCAGGCGCGTGCCAGCCTGGCCGAACGCCAGGCCTCGGTGGCGCAGCTGCGCCGCGAGATCGGCCGCGACCACAGCCTGCAGGACCTGGTGGCGGCCGAGGACGCCGAAGTACGCCGCGCCAAGCTGCAGGCCGCGCAGGCCGCACTGGCGACCGCACAGGCCGCGGTTGACCTGGCCGAGCTCAACCTGGGCCGCACCGAAGTGCGTGCACCGGCCGCTGGCCGGGTCAACGACCGCACCATGCGGGTGGGCGACTACGTGGCCGCCGGCAAGCCGGTGCTGGCGCTGCTGGATACCGGTTCGTTCCGCATCGACGGCTACTTCGAGGAAACCCGCCTGCGCGGCGTGGCCCCGGGGCAGCGCGTGGACATCCGCCTGATGGGGGAATCGACGCCGCTGCGCGGCCACGTCGAGAGCATCGCCGCCGGTATCGAGGACCGCTATCGCAGCAATGGCAGCACCCTGCTGCCGAACGTGACCCCGGCCTTCGACTGGGTCCGGCTGGCGCAGCGCATCCCGGTGCGCATCGCCATCGACGAGGTGCCCAAGGGCGTGCAGCTGATCGCCGGCCGCACCGCCACGGTGACCGTCGATACCGGCCATGCACCTCATGCTGACAAGGCCGGCGGCACGCCGACACAGGCGGGCCTGTGAATACCGCGCTGCCCCGCCTCGGCCTGATCCTTGCGCTGGCCAGCCTGGCGGCCTGCAGGACCGTTGGCCCGGACTACGCCCTGCCCGAAGGCTCGGCCTTCAAGCGCCCGCAGGCCAACGCGGCCTTCATCGAGACCGGCAACCCGCAGATCGCGGCCAACCAGGAACTGCCGGCACGCTGGTGGTCGCTGTACAACGACCCGGTGCTCGATGGCCTGATCACCCAGGCGCTGCGCGACAACGTGGAACTGAAGGCCGCCGATGCGCACCTGCGCCGCGCCGCTGCCGTGTACGAGCAGGCGCTGGATGCCGGTGGCTTCGAGTACGAGGCCGAGGCCGGCGCCAGCCGCGCCCAGCTGTCAGCCGAATCGTTCCTGCAGGAACACGAACTGCCGGTCATCAACCTGGCCGACGGCAAGTTCGCGGTCAGTTACCAGTTCGACCTGTTCGGCAAGCTCAAGCGCGGTGCCGAAGCGGCCCGCGCCGACGAGCAGTCGGTGGCCGCAGCGCGCGACCTGGCCCAGGTCAGCGTGGTGGCCCAGGTGGCCGACAGCTATCTGGAAATCTGCCACGCCAACCACGAACTGCATGTGGCCGAGCATTCCCTGCAGCTGCAGCAACGCAGCCGCAGCGTCACCGAGCGGCTGATCGCGGCCGGCCGCGGCACGCCGCCGGAACTGGCCCGCGCCAACGCGCAGGTCGCGCTGCTGGAGGCCGCGTTGCCGCCGCTGCGCGCACAGCGCTCGGCCGCGGCCTATTCGCTGGCCGCACTGCTCGGCCAGACCCCCGGTCAGCTGCCGGCCGGGGTGATCGACTGCGCGCACGCCCCCAGCCTGGCACAGCCGCTGCCAGTGGGTGATGGCCGCGCCCTGCTGCAGCGCCGCCCGGACGTACGCCAGGCCGAGCGCAAGCTGGCCTCCGCCACCGCGCGGATCGGCGTCGCCACGGCCGAGCTGTACCCGGACATCCGCCTGGGTGCTTCGCTCGGTGCCGCCGGCCTGCTGGAGGATTTCGGCCAGCCGATGACCCAGCAGTGGTCGATCGGCCCGTTGATCTCGTGGACGCTGCCGTCGTCGGGTACGCACGCGCGCATCCACGCCGCCGAAGCCGGAGCCGATGCCGCGCTGGCCGAGTTCGACCACACCGTGCTGCAGGCATTGCGCGAGACCCAGACCGCCCTGGACCGCTACGCGCAGGACCTGCGCCGCCTGCAGTCGCTGCGCATCGCGCAGGAACAGGCCGCACTGGCCGCCGCGCAGAACCGCCGGCTGTACCAGGGGGGCCGCACGCCGTACCTGTCGAGCCTGGATGCCGACCGCAGCCTGGCCAGCAGCGATGCGACCCTGGCCGCCGCCGAGGCGCAGGTCTCGCGCGACCAGATCCACCTGTTCCTGGTGCTGGGTGGCGGCTGGCAGGCCAGCATCACCCCGGCCAGTGCAACCACCGCAGCGAAGTAACCCATGAACGCGCTGACCGACCGCCAGGCGTGGCTGTTCTCGATCAAGACCTACCTGGCCGCGGTGGCCGCGCTGTACATCGCGATGGCCGGCAACCTGTCGCGCCCCTACTGGGCGATGGGCACGGTGTACATCGTCAGCCAGCCGCTGCTGGGCCCGACCCGTGCCAAGGGCGTGTACCGCATCGTCGGCACCCTGGTGGCCGGCCTGGCCACCCTGCTGGTGCTGCCGGCGCTGGTGGAAACGCCGCTGGTGCTGAGCGCGGCGATGTCGATCTGGCTGGCCGGCTGCCTGTTCATGGCCTTGCTCAACCGCGGCCCGCGCGGCTATGCGTTCCTGCTGGCCGGCTACACCACCGCCTTCATCGGCTTCCCGGCGGTGACCTCGCCGGAAACCATCTTCGACACGGTGGTGGCGCGCAGCGAGGAGATCATCCTCGGCACGGTGGTGGCGGTGCTGTTCGCCTCGCTGCTGTTCCCGGCCTCGGTACGGCCGATGCTGCGCGCACGCATCGGCAACTGGATGGAAGACGCCGCGCAGTGGTGCCGGCAGATTCTTGAGCGCGGCCGCGCACACGCGCCGCGCAACCGGCTGGCGGCCGACCTGGTGCAGTTCGAGGCGTTGATCGAGTTCCTGCGCCGCGATGATCCGCGCCATGCCGGTTCGGCGGTGTCGATGGAGCGCCTGCGCGAGCGCATGCTGCTGCTGTTGCCGGTGCTGTCCTCGATCGCCGACCGCCTGAGCGCGCTGCGCAGCGATGGCCAGGCCCTGCCGGAAGGCCTGCCGGCGCTGGTCGATGACATCCACGACTGGCTGGACGGGCCGACCAATGCCAGCGAGTACGCCCGCCTGCGCGCACGCATCAGTGCGCTGAAGCCGCAGGTGGACCGCGACCTGCAGCACCTGCAGCTGGCCAGCCTGCTGCTGCGCCTGGAGGAGCTGGTGGACCTGTGGCAGGACTGCCGCACCCTGCAGCACGCGATCGACCACGGCACCGCACCGCTGGACCGCGCCCACTACCGCATCCGTACCGAGCGGGTGGCCGCCGACAAGCACGTCGACTACGGCATGGCGCTGTTCTCCGCGCTCAGTGCCGGCGTGGCACTGATGAGCTACTGCGTGCTGTGGATCGCGCTGGGCTGGGAAGGCGGCGGCAACGGCGCGATGATGGCCGCGGTGACGGCCGCGTTCTTCGCTGCGCAGGATGACCCCGCACCCAGCATGGTGTCGTTCCTGGTGTGGGCGATGGTCGCCTCGGTGGTGGCCGGCGTGTACCTGTTCGGCGTGTTCCCCGCCGTGCACGACTTCGGCCTGCTGGCACTGGTGCTGGCGGTGGTGTTCCTGCCGCTGGGGCTGATGCTGCACCACCCCAAGAGCGCGCTGTTCGCGCTGCCGCTGACGGTCAACCTGGCCGCGCTGCTGAGCCTGCAGAATACCTACAGCGCCAACATCCAGACCTTCCTCAACTCGTCGATCGCGATGTTCATCGGGATTGGCTTTGCGGTGGTGATGACCCGCCTGTTCCGCTCGGTGGGTGCCGAATGGACCGCACGCCGGCTGGTCCGGCAGGGCTGGACCACCCTGGCCGAAGCCGCCGAAGGCCGCGGCCAGCAGGACCGCCAGCGCTTCGCCGCGCGCATGCTCGACCTGCTGGGCCTGCTCGCCCCGCGCCTGGCGGCGACGCCGGAAGGCAGCGACATCGCCTCGGTGGACATGCTCAACGAGGCCCGCATCGGCCTGAACATCCTGCAGCTGCGCCGCGCCCGGCTGGAACTGCCCGAGCGCAGCCGCGAGGCGGTCGAGCACATCCTGCAGGAGATCGCCGTGCACTACCGCCGGCAGATCGCCGTGCGCAAACCGATTGTGGCGGCCGAGGCGCTGCGCGAGCGGTTGGACACCTCGCTCGGCCGGGTTGGCAGCGTCGCCGCCTGCAAGGCCCGCGACGAAGCGCTGATGGGCCTGATCGGCCTGCGCTTCGCACTGTTCCCGGAGGCGAAGGCGCTGGCGCCGGGATGGGCGGACGCCGACGCTGCATCGGCCTGATAATGCGCGCTGGCACCGGGTGTTGCCCGGCAGCCTTTCGCCACGGCAGCAGGACGGTTCAATGAGTTACGACATGATGGTGTTCGAGGCCAGCGCGGCCCCGCGCGAGGTCGCGGCGTTCATCGCCTGGTTCGAGAAGCAGACGCAGTGGAACGAACGTCACGAGTACGACGACCCGGCAGTCAGCAGCCCGGCGCTGCAGGCCTGGTTCACTGAGATGGCGCGGGAATTCCCGCCGCTGAACGGCCCGCTGAGCAACGACGATGACGACCGTGCCGAGGTGACCGAGTACAGCATCGGCCGCCAGGTGATCTACGGCGCGTTCGCGTACTCGGTGGCCGAGCGTGCGCACGGGCGGGTACAGGACCTGGCCGAGAAGCACGGCGTGGGCTTCTTCGATGTCAGTGCGGACGAAGCGGCGATCGTGTTCCCGGATGGCCTGGTGCTGATCGCGTAGATGCATGGCCCGGGGTCAGATCCGTTTTCCCGGGGAAAACGGATCTGACCCCGGATCTGGCGATCAGAACAACGTGCCCTGCAGCGTGGGCTGTTCGCTGCGTGGCGGCGGTTCGGCCAGCGCTTCGGCACCCAGCCGCCAGGCCAGGCCCCCCAGGCGGCTGGCGTGGCGCTTCAGTGCCGACTGCAGCACCTCGGCACTGCCGGCCACGTGCAGGACCTGGCGGGCGCGGGTCAGCCCGGTATAGACCAGCTCGCGCGACAGCACGCGGCTGTCCTGCCGCGGCAGCTGCAACCACACTTCGTCGAACTCCGAGCCCTGCGCCTTGTGCACCGTCATCGCGAAGGCGCTTTCATGCGCCGGCAATGCGGCCGGGTGGAAGGCGCGCGGTTGATCGACGCTGTCGCCGGCGAACCAGGCCACCATCGCACCGCTGCCATCACGCAGGCAGATACCGATATCGCCATTGAACAGGCGGTGCCGGTAGCTGTTTTCGGTGATCAGCAACAGGCGCCCCTGGAAGTAGCCCGGCGTGGTACCGGCCAGCAGCTGTTCGATGCGGCTGTTGAGGCCGCGCGCACCCTGCGGGCCTTCACGCAGCGCGGTCAGCACGCGCAGGCGACCAGCCTGCTGCAACGCCTGCACCGGGTCGGCGGCGTCGGCCAGCGCGCGCCAGTGATCGAGCAGGTGCTCGCGCTGGCCACGCAGGGGATCGGCCTCGCCCTCGTGGAACTGCACGCCGGCCAGTCCGCCCGCACGCAGCAGCCGCAGTGCGCTGGCACTGTCACCCTCGCGCACGGCATGCGCCAGCGGTGCCAGGTCCAGTGCCGCGCTCTGCCGGTAACCGCGCTGCAGCTGCACGCGACGGCCGGCGAAGGCACGCGCTGTGGCCTGCGGCTGCAACGTGGCCGCAGCCAGCAGCCCTTGCAGGGCGTGGGCATCGTCGGCGCGGGTGCCGATGCCATCGCCGCTGGCACGCAGGATCGCGCTGAGCACGTCGCCGGCCTCAACCGAGGGCAGCTGGTCGGGGTCGCCGAGCAGGATCAGGCGGGTGCCACTGGCGATCGCATCGACCAGCTTGGCCATCATCGGCAGATCGATCATCGAGGCTTCGTCGACCACCACTACATCCACCGGCAGCGGGTTGTCGGCGTGATGGCGGAAGCGCGGTGAATCGGGAATCACCCCGAGCAGGCGATGCAGGGTGGTGCCGGTGGCAGGCAATGCGGCGCACAGCGCCGGGTCCAGGCCCTCCTGCTGCAGGCGCTGCACGGCCAGGCGCAGGCTCTCGGCCATGCGCTCGGCGGCACGCCCGGTGGGTGCGGCCAGCGCCACCCTGGGCAGCGGCTGGCGGGCCTGCAGGGCCTGCGCGGCGAGCAGCAGCAACAGGCGTGCGATGGTGGTGGTCTTGCCGGTACCGGGGCCGCCGGTGACCAGCGCCAACGGATGGCGCAGCGTCACGCCGGCCGCACGTGCCTGGTGGTCCTCGCTGTCGCGGGCCTGCGGGAACAGGCGCGAGAACAGCGGCGCCAGCGCGGCCAAGTCCGGCGGCGGCAGCGGATGCCGGCCGATGCGTTGCAGGCCGGCCGCCAGCTGGCGTTCGTACTCGCGATAGCGCCGCAGGTAGAGCAGGCCGTTCTCCAGCACCAGCGGCGCATCGGCAGCAACCGCCTCCGGCTGCTCCGGCGTGGCCACCCAGGGCGACGCGCGCAGCTGTTGCAGCCACTGCTGCGGGTCAGGCAGCAGCGGTTCCCCTTCCAGCAGGCGTTGCGGCTGCGCCGGATCGAAACCGGCATGGCCCTGCGACACCGCCAGCGATGCCAGGGCGGCGGCCAACGCCACGTTGTCCGGAGTATCCTCGCGCAGCCGCTGCAGGCTGGTGGCCAGGGCGTGGTCGAGGGTGCGCAGCTGGCCCTTCTGGTACAGCTCCTTCAGCAGGCTCATGCGCTGGCTCCACGGGCACGCGCGGCCAGTTCGGCCTGGGCCTGTTCGCCACCGGCGAACAAGGCATCCAGCGCATCCACCAGCGCCAACGGGAAACGATCCACATGCACGCCGTTGCCGGCCGCATCCAGGCCGCGGCAGAACAGGTAGCGGATCCCGCCCATGTCGCGCTCGTAGTCGTAGCCCGCGCCAAGGCGGAAGCGCAGCCAGCGATGCAGGGCCACGGTGTAGATCAGCGCCTGCAGGTCGTACTCGCTGTGGCGCATGGCAACGGCCAGCAGGTCCGGGCTGTAGCCGGGCAGGCGGTTGGATTTGTAGTCGAGCACGTACCAACGGCCATCGCGCACGTAGGTCAGGTCGATCATGCCGGTCATCAGCCCTTCCAGCCGGCGCCGCTGGCCGAAGCCGCGGCGCGCACTGGACACGCCATGGGCGTGCAGGACCTGCAGCAGCGCCGGCACGGCGGTCGCCTCGATGGCGAAGTGGAAGTCGATTTCGGCGCGGCGCTCGCCTTCAGCCAGGCTGTGCAGCGCACCGCCTTCGGGCAGCGGCACGGTCAGCGTATGGCCGACCAGCGGCACCAGCACGGCCACCCCCTCGTCCAGGTCGGCGTCGGCATAGCCTTCGTCGTGCAGGGCCTTGCGCAGCACCTGGGCCTGCCCGTCCGGCGCCTGCTGGCCCGGCTGCCAGTCGGCCCAGGCGGCGAAGTCGACGTTCTCCATCGCTTCGTGCAGCACGTTGCCGAATCGGCTGCCCATGAAGCGCGGATCGATCGGTGCAGCGTCTTCGGCAGCCGCGGGCTCCGGCAGCGCCGGTTCCAGCGGCAGCTCGGGGCCGGCAGGTTCGTCGGCGGCCGGCGCCGGAAGTTCGGTGGCGGCCGCTTCGATATCGCTGCCGGCGCCGGCGTCGGCATGCGCCAGCTGGGTGAAGCTGTACACCCACCAGTCGTGCGGCACGCGCCGGGTCAGCGCGCGCACCGCCGGCAGCTCGCCTTCCACTTCCGCGGCAAGCGGCGGCAGCTCGGCACCGGCCTCGCCGTCGTCGACGTGTACATCAGCGTGCGTACGCAGCGCCTGCAGGTCGCCCAGCAGGGGCGCCAAGCGGGTGCGGCCGAGCCCGGCGAGATCGCCAACGGCGATCCACAGCGCGTGCTCGGCACGGGTGAGGCCGACATACAGCAGGCGCGCATCCTCGGCGCGCTGCTCGCGGTCGCGCTGGCTGCTGGCACTTTCCCAGGCCTCGTCGCGGTCCAGCTTCCAGTGCAGCTGGCGCTGCCCACCGACGTGCACGGTGCAGTGCGATGCGGTGTTCGGTGCGCCGCCGTCGATGCCGATGAAGGGCAGGAACACCAGCGGGTACTCCAGGCCCTTGCTCTTGTGCAGGGTGATGATCTGCACGCGGCGCGCATCCGATTCCAGGCGCAGCAGCTGCTGCTCGTCGTCCTGGTCGGCGCTGGCCATCTGCCCCTGCAGCCAGTCCAGCAGGCCATGCATGCCCAGCGCCTGCGCCGAGGCCTCCTGCAGCAGTTCGCCCAGCTGCAGGTAATTGGTCAGCCGGCGCTCGCCGTCGATCAGCGCGAGCAGGCGCTCACCCTGTTCGGCACAGACGTCGGCGATGACCGCGAACGGGCCGCCGCGTTGCCAGCGCTCGCGCCAGTGCAGCAGCTGCGTCTGGAAACCGCGCTGCAGATCTCCTTCATGCTCCATCGCCGCGATCGCACTCGCGCGCTGGCCGAGCAGCACGCTGGCCAGCGCGGCACGCAGGCGGCCCTCGTCGGCCGGCTGCAGCAGCGCCAGCAACAACGCACGCAGGTCGCGCGCCTCGCTGGTGGCGAACAGGCTCTGCTTGCCGGCCGCCACCGCCGGAATGCCGACCGCCGCCAGCGCGCGCTGCACCAGGGTGGCCTCACGGTGCGAGCGCACCAGTACCGCGATGTCACCCGGCTGCAGCGGCCGCCCGCGCAGCACGGCACGACCGGCGCGTGCATCCACCAGGGTCTGGTGGATCGCGGCCACGCAGGCCCGGGTCGCGGCCTCGCGCGAGGCATCGGCGCCCATCGCCTTGTCGCCGCCACTGCGCAGCACGCGCAGGGTCAGCGCCGCGGCCGCCTGGCCGTCGCGCAGGTAGTCGTCATCCCTGCGCACGCCGCCGGGACGCACCGGCTCGAACTGGATGTCGCGTTCGAGGAACGCCTCCTCGCCGCCGTTGTCGTACAGCGCCTGCAGCGCACGCAGCACTGCCGGGCGTGAACGGAAGTTCTGGTCCAGCGCCGGTGCCTGCTGCGCCGCCTGCTTGGCCTTCAGGTAGGTGTGGATGTCGCCACCGCGGAAACCGTAGATCGCCTGCTTGGGGTCACCAATCAGGAACAGGGCCGGTGCCAGGCCCAGCTCGCGCACCTCCGGCGAATCACCGAAGACGGTGTTGAAGATGCCCCATTGGCGGTCGTCGGTGTCCTGGAACTCGTCGACCAGCGCGATGCGGTACTGCGCGCGCAGCTGCTTGACCAGCAGCTGCCGCTGCGCCCCCTCCAGGGCCAACGCCACGCCATCGATCAGGTCGTCGTAGGTCTGTACCCGGCGCGTGCGTTTCAGCGCCTGCAGGCGCTGGCGGGCCTCCTCGCGCAGGGCGTGCAGGAAGTTCAGCGCGGTGCCGCGCAGCCAGGCCTCGCGCTCGGCCAGCAGCGTGACATAGCGCGCCAACGGTGCCTGCAATGGCGAAGACGGTGTGCGATCGGGGAATTTCTTGTTGGTCTTGTCGGCCAGCACCTCCGGCAGCAGCGCCGGCAGGCGCTCGCTGGCCAGCAACTCGCGCGGATCGGCGCGCCCGGCCCAGGCCAGCAGTTGCCGGCCCAGCGGATGCAGCCAGCCCAGCTTGTAGGACACCCCGTTGATCCACTTGTTGTCGACCGCATCGCAGAGGTCGATGAAGAACTGCTCGCCATGCTCGCGCACGCTTGCCGACAGTGCTTCCGCCGCGCTCTGCAACGCCGGGTGCGGATCGGCCAGCGCCACCGGCTGCGGCAATGGATGCAGCGGGGGTGCGGCCAGCAGCGCGCGCAGGTCGGCGGCCAGTGCATCCGGGCTGGACCACAGCCAGGTGAGCGGCTCCAGCGTGGCCGGGTCATTGGCGTGCACGCGCCACAGGTCGGCCGCCAGTTCCTCCAGCAGTTCGCGGTCGCTGGCCAGCAGCTCCGGCGGATCGAAGGTATGGCCGCTTTCCAGCGCGTGTTCGCGCAGTACGCGGGTGCAGAATCCATGGATGGTGAAGATCGCGGCCAGGTCGATCTCGTCGGCGGCCACCTGCAGCCGGCGCTTCAGTGCCGCCGCGCTCTCGTTGCCCGCCTGCAGGTGGCGCTGCAGCACCTCGCGGGTCAGCCGTAGATCCGGCGCTTCATCCTCGCCCGGTTCCAGATCGACCAGGCGCGCGGCCAGCGCCAGCCGCTCGCGGATGCGCTTGCGCAGCTCCTGGGTGGCGGCATCGGTAAAGGTCACCGCCAGGATCTGGCCGATGCGCAGGCCCTGCTCCACCACCAGCCGGGTGAACAGCGTAGCCAGGGTGAAGGTCTTGCCGGTGCCGGCGCTGGCCTCGATCAGGCGGATGCCGTCCAGCGGCAGGGCCAGGTAGGGATCGCCGGCCATGCGCTGGATTCCCTCGTCTGCGATGGCGGTGTTCATGCGCTGCCCTCCTGCACGGCTTCGGCGCCCAGGCTGCGGCCTTCGCGCACGGCGCTGAAGACCACCTGGCTGTTGCGCAGCAGGTCGGCATAGCTGGCGTCGGTGGCGAACGGGTCGGCACCGCGCAGCAGCAGCTGCCAGGCGTCACTGCTGGCTTCACCCCAGCTGCGATCGCTGCCATGCCATTGCTTCCAGCCTTCGCTGCGCTGCTTGTCGCCGGTCGTGCTGTACAGCACCCAGCCGGTATACGGGGCAAAACGCAGCGGTTCGCGCAGGCCGCGCTGGCGCAGCTGCAGCAGCGCGCGCAGCGCGGCGCGTGCGCTGGCAGCGCTCAACGCAGGCAGCACATGCGGGCCGGGCCCGGCATCACCACCATCGTGGAACTGCACCAGCGGCAGCGCGTCGCCGGCGGCGTTGGCCAATAGCCAATCCAGGCCCTGGCGGATCACCGCATTGCCATTGAGGGTGCCGGCACGCAGGCGCACCAGCCCTTCGGGATGCCGGTCGGCCACCCGGCCATGCAGGCGCACACCGTCGATCTCCACCTCATAGCGGCGGCTTTCCAGCGGTTCGCCCTGCATCCAGGCCAGCAGCGCGCTGGCATAGGGACGCGTCTTCAGCTGTTCGGCTTCGAACTGGCGCTGGCCCAGCGCGCCGGACGGCAGCAGGCCACGGGCGCGCAGGCGCGGGTACAGCGGTTCGGTATCGCCGGTGAGCGTGGCGCGTACGACAGCCGCCTGCACACTGCGCTTTTCCGGGCCGCGCGACGACAGCACCAGCGGCTCCAGGTCGTCGGCCTCCTCCACTTCATCGGCCAGGCGCAGGCCCAGCGACTGCGCCAGGAACTGCCCGGCCGGGTCACACAGGAAACGGCGCAGCGTATCGAGTGCGAGCTCATCCTCCACCACGTCGTCGCGCGGTGGCGGCAACGGTGCATCGAACCAGGGCAGCAGACCGCCGCGCTGGCCGGTAAGGCGGCCCGCCGCCGGATGCCACTGCCGGCGATAGCTGAAACGGCGCGGATCGCCATCGCCGAACGCTGCCGGCGAGAACGGCTGCAGCGCGTGGCGCACGATGAACCCTGCGCTGGCGGCAGCGGGATCGCGGTGGTACACGGCGGCGGCATCGATCAGTTCGCTGACCAGTACCGACGGCTCGCGCACGCTGCCATCGCGCGGATCGGCACCGAGGTAGCTGAGATAGAACACATCCTGCGCGGCGGCGAACAGCTGCAGGAACAGGAAGCGGTCGTCCTCGCGGGTGGAGCGGTCGCCCGGACGGCGGCGCGGGGTGTCCAGCTCGGCGGTGAGCTGGTTGAGGCCGGCGGCCGGGTCGCGCCGCGGGAAATCACCATCATTGAGGCCGAGCACGCAGATCACCCGGAACGGCAGCAGGCGCATCGGCACCATGCGGCCGAAGCTGATGCCACCGGTCAGCAGCGGTGCGCGGGTGTCGGCTTCGCCCAGCGCGCCGGCGAAGTGCGCGCGCACCACCTCGGGCGGCACGCCCTGCTCGAAGCCGGCCTTGCCGGCATCTTCGGCGAACTGGTTGAGCAGCTTGCGCAGGCGCTCCAGTGCGCGCTGGCTGTTGGGCGAGCTGGGTGCGGTCGGCAGCAGCGCTTCCAGCAGCGACAGCAGGCGCTGGCGCCACTGTGCGGGAGTCAGCAGCTCGCCGAGGCGGCGCTGGTAGATGGCCAGCACGCGCAGCAGGCGCAGCAGCCGGTCCAGCGCGTCCAGCGCGCCCCCTTCCAGTTCGATCCACGGTGCCACGCCGGCCAGGTCGGCCTCGCTGCCGGTGGCGTGGCCGAGCACCAGCCGGTCCAGCGCGAACTGCCAGGTGTAGGCATCGTCGGCCGGTGCCTGGTGCTGGTCGCGGTGCCTGGCATCCAGCCCCCAGCGCGCACCGGCCTGCTGCAGCCAGCCATGCAGGCGGTCGAAATCCACTGCTTCCAGGCCCGCCGCTTCGGCCAGCGGGGCACTGGCCAGCAGGTCCAGCACTTCGTTCAGGCCGAAGCGCGAGACCGGCAGGCCCAGCAGGTGCACGAACACATCGGCCAGCGGCTCTCCCGCCAGCGGGCTGCTGTCGGCCAGTGCATACGGAATGTGCTCCTCGTCGCCGCCACGGCCACCGAACACCGCTTCCAGGTACGGCACGTAGGGATCGATGTCCGGTGCCAGCACGGCGATCTCGCGTGCCTGCAGCGGCGGGTCGAAGCGCGGGTCCTGCAGCAGGCTGCGCAGCTGGTCGTGCAGCACCTGCAGCTCACGCAGGCGGGTATGGCAGGCATGCACCTGCAGGCTCGGGTCGCCGCCGTGCAGGCCGTCGCGCAGCTCGCCGGAAGGCAGCGCGCGGCGGTGGAACAGGTCGCGCTGCAGCCGATGCAGCAGGCTGTCGGACAGGCCGCCTTCGGCCATCGTCGGCCGGGTGTCCTGTTCCGGATCGGAGTACGCGGCGATCTCGCCGGCCGGGTGCACCACTTCGTAGCTGCCCAGCACCGCCATGAAGTCGCGGCCGGCCGCGCCCCAGGCTTCCAGCAGGCGGTTCTCGCCGGCCGCTTCACCGAATGGATCGGGGGCGCCACTGCGCAGGCGCTCGGCCAGGGTCTGCAGGTCGCCCCAGTACGACTGCACCGGGGTGGGCATGTAGAAGTGCAGCTCGCCCACCCGCGCCTGGGTGGCCATCACCCGCAGCACGTCGGGCGAGATGTTGAGCGTTGCGAACGCGGACATGCGCAGCGGCAAGCCCTGCGGCAACGGCTGGCCAGCGCCTTCGAAGCGGTCCAGGTACTCCTGGATGCGACGCGCACGGTAGTCGTGGCCGTGGGTGACGGCGCGCCACAGGATCGCCTGCGGATCGGCCGGATCGGCGCCGGCCGCCCAGCGCAGCAACCAGTCACGGCGCCAGGCCTGGTACTTCTCGAACACCGAGGCCAGCTCGCCGGCCAACGCCCAGGGCTTCAGGGCGTCGGCACCGGCAAGGTAGGACTGCAGCGCACGCATCGGCGGCTGCGCCAGCAGGGCCGGATCGCGCAGTGCCTGGTACAGCTTCCAGTGCAGGCCGGCGGCATCCAGGTCGTCCTGCTCGCCGCTGACGTTGGCCTTCAGCGCGCGCGCCACGAACTCGCCCGGGGTGAGGAATTCCAGGTTGGCGGCGACACCGAATTCGGCCGCCAGTGTCGCTTGCAGCCAACGCCGCATCGCCACCTGCGGGATCAGCACCACCTCCGGTGCCAACAGCGGCTGGCCGGCGACGGGCGCGCGCACGTTGCGTGCCAGCAGCGCGGCCAGCACGTCCAGGGAGTTGGAATGGTAGAGGCGGAAATCGCTGCCTGGGTCACTCATCATGCACAGTGTGCAGCAGCGCAGGCAGTATTCAATGGCCGGACCATTACCGGTACGGATTGTTCCGGGCAACCGGCCGATTGTCCCGGCCTGGCCCGGTTCCCGCCGTGCCACAATACTGCACCGTCCAGTCTGCTTATGTTCAGCCGACGGGCCCGATCCTTCGATGTCTAAAAAACGTTAATGGTGCCCATGTCGGCTTCCACTTCCAGTCTGGTGCAGTTGTCCAACGTCCGCATCGACCGGAGCGGGCGCACGATCCTGCGCGATGTGTCGCTGCAGGTGCCCAAGGGCAGCATCACCGCCGTGCTCGGTCCCTCCGGCAGCGGCAAATCGACCCTGCTGGCGGCGCTGACCGGCGAACTGCGCCCGGTCGCCGGCGAAGTCACCCTGTTCGGCAAGCCGATTCCGCATGACAGCGGCGCGCTGCTGGAGATGCGCAAGAGCGTGGGCGTACTGCTGCAGGGCAATGGCCTGCTGACCGACCTCACCGTGGCCGAGAACGTCGCGCTGCCGCTGCGTACGCATACCCGCCTGCCGACCGCCGTGCTGCGCCGGCTGGTGGAGATGAAGCTGCATGCGGTGGGCCTGCTGGCCGCCGCCGACGCCTGGCCGCGCGAGCTGTCCGGCGGCATGGCACGGCGCGTGGCGCTGGCCCGCGCGCTGGCCCTGGACCCGCCGTTGATGATCTACGACGAGCCGCTGACCGGGCTGGACCCGATCGCCTCGGGCGTGATCATGAGCCTGATCCAGCGCCTCAACCACAGCCTGGGCCTGACCAGCATCATCGTCAGCCACCACGTGCACGAGACCCTGCCGATCTGCGACCAGGTGATCGCGATCGCCAATGGCGGCATCGTGTTCCAGGGCTCGCCCGAAGCGCTGCAGTCCAGCCAGGACCCGCTGCTGCGGCAGTTCCTGCACGGCCAGCCCGATGGCCCCATCCCGTTCGATGCCGCGCCGCGCGCGAGGGTCGCCTGATGCCGTTCGTCCAAGCCACCCGTTCGCTGGGCCGCGCCGGCCTGTTCTCGCTGACCGTGCTGCGCGGTTCGCTGCCGACCCGTGATTTCCTCGCCGAGCTGACCCGCGAGATCTACAAGATCGGTGCGCGCTCGCTGCCGATCATCGCCGTCGGTGGTGCCTTCGTCGGCCTGGTACTGACCCTGCAGGGCTACCGCACGCTGACCACCTTCGGTGCGGCCGACGCGTTGTCGACCCTGCTCGGGCTGTCGCTGTACCGCGAGCTGGCACCGGTGCTGACCGCGCTGCTGTTCATCGGCCGCGCCGGCAGCTCGATCGCCGCCGAGCTGGGCCTGATGCGCGCCACCGACCAGATCAAGGCGCTGGAATTGATGGCGATCGACCCGGTGGCCAAGGCGGTGGCGCCGCGCTTCTGGGCGGCGGTGCTGACCGTGCCACTGCTGACCGGCATCTTCTGCTCGCTGGCGATCAGCGCCAGCTACTTCGAAGCGGTGCATGTGCTGGGCCTGGACAACGGCGTGTTCTGGTCGGCGCTGCGCAACAGCGTGGACTTCTGGGATGACTTCGGCGTGGCGATGCTGAAGTCGGCGATCTTCGGCGGCACCGCCGCGCTGGTTGCCGCCTACGTTGGCTTCCATGCCGAGCCGACCATCGAGGGCACCTCGGTGGCGACCACCCGTGCGGTGGTCAACGCCTCGCTGCTGGTGCTGATGTTCAACTTCGTGCTGTCGGCAATGTTGTTCACCTAACCCCTCCACCGGCGGTGCGCAGGCGCGCGCGGCCACAACGACTCGATCAGGTAATCCACATGGCCATCCGCGGTCCCAGACTCGAATTCTCCGTCGGCGCATTCCTGCTGCTGGCCCTGGCGTCGCTGCTGGTGCTGGCCGTGGCCTCGACCAACCAGCGCTGGAGCTGGGGCAGCCAAGGCTACGAGCTGAAGGCGCGCTTCTCCCAGGTCGGCCAGCTGCGCAAGCAGGCGCCGGTGAAGATCGGCGGCGTCACCGTCGGCCAGGTCGCCTCGATCGACCTGGACCCGGTGAAGTTCGAGTCCATCGTCACCCTGCGCATGGACAGCAAGGTCAAGGACCTGCCGGCGGATACCTCGGCCGGCATCTTCACCAGTGGTTTGCTCGGCGAGAGCTATATCGGTCTGCAGCCGGGTGGTGATCCGGACGTGCTGAAGGCCGGCGACGAGATCGTCTTCACCCAGCCGGCCGTGGACCTGATCCAGCTGGTCGGCAAGTACATGTTCAGTGGCGGCGCCGGTGGTGGCGCAGGCCAGAAGCCCAACGATGGCGCGCAGGCGCCTGCAACGGAACCGCAACCATGAAGATGAAACTGATCCCGGCCCTGCTCGCCTCGGCACTGCTTGCAGCCACTCCGTTCCTGGCCCAGGCCCAGGCCGCCGCTCCGGCCGCTGCCGCGACCCAGGGCCAGGCCGGCAAGGTGGTGATCGATGCCAGCACGCGGATCCTCACCACCCTGCAGCAGCGCAAGGGCGAGTTCGGCAGCAACCCGACCAGCCTGCGCAACTACATCGACAGTGAACTGAACCGTACCTTCGACCGCGATTACGCGGCCCGCCTGGTGCTGGGCCCGCACGCCCGCGGCGCTTCGGATGCCGACATCAAGCTGTTCGCCGATGCCATGGCCGACAGCCTGATGCAGCGCTACGGCTCGACCCTGCTCAACATCCAGGGCAAGCCGAGCTTCCGCCTGAAGGGCGAAAGCCCGCTGCCGGGCAACCGCGGCGTGCGCGTGAGCACCGAGCTGGTGCGCGCCGGCAGCGAGCCGACCCCGGTCGAGTACTGGATGCGCAACGTCAACGGCCAGTGGAAGATCTTCGACGTCAACATCGAAGGCATCTCCTACGTGCAGACCTTCCGCAACCAGTTCGACACCCCGCTGCGCCAGAAGGGCATCAAGCAGGTGGCCAGCGAGCTGCACAGCGGCAGCATGCAGGCCGGGCCCGCGGGCAATGGCAAGTAACGCACTGGCACTGCTGGAAGGCGACACCCTGCGCCTGCGCGGGGTGCTCGACCGTGCCGCGGTGATCGCGCTGTGGCCGCAGCTGCAGGCCCTGCCGGCGCAGCTGTCACGGCTGGAGCTGGGCGAGGTCGAACGCGTGGACAGCGCCGGCCTGGCCCTGCTGGCCGAGCTGGCGGCGCGTGCGCGCAAGGCCGGTCACCCGCTGGCGATTTCCGGCGCCCCGGCAGGCTACAACGAACTGAGCGCGGCCTACCGGCTGTCGCCCGACCTGGATTTCAACGCAACTTCTGCTGCGAGCTGACATGAACGTCGTACGCACTCTCCCCCTGATTGTCCTGGCCACCGCCTTGACCGCCTGTGCCGGCAAGCCCGCGCGCAGCGATGCACCGGCAACCAGCACCGTGGTCCCGGCCACTGCTGCTGCCGAAGCCCCTACGACGGTTGCCGACAGCGGCACGGCCGATGCGGCCGTGGCCGCTCCGGTGGCGCAGGCGCCGGTTGCCGCGGCACCGTCGCCGGCCACGCCGGCCGTACCCACCGATGCCGATGCGGCGAAGACCGCAGCGGCCACCGCAGCCGGCGGCGACGATGACTTCGACGCCCTCTACGGTGGTCCTGGCAACACCAGCAATACCGCGGCCTACGATCCGTGGGAACCGTTCAACCGCAAGGTGCACAGCTTCAACAACGCGGTCGACCGCGGCATCGCCCGTCCGCTGGCGACGGCCTATACCCACGTGGTGCCGCGCTTCGCCCGTACCGGCGTCAGCAACTTCTTCAGCAACCTGCGCGCTCCGGTGACCATCACCAACCAGCTGCTGCAGGGCCGTGGTGCCGACGCCTGGGACAGCCTGGGCCGCTTCCTGATGAACAGCACGCTGGGTGTCGGCGGCCTGTTCGATCCGGCCAGCAAGGCGATGGTGCCGCGTCGCAATGAAGATTTCGGCCAGACCCTGGGTGTCTGGGGCTGGCGTCGTTCGCGTTACGTGGAGCTGCCGTTCTTCGGCCCGCGTACCGTGCGCGATGTGTTCGGCCTGGCCGGGGACATCCCGCTGTCGCCGATCCGCCGCATCGAGGACGACAAGGTCCGCATCGGCCTGCAGGGCCTGCAGCTGGTCGATACCCGCGCGCAGCTGCTGGCGATCGACGATCTTCGCGACACTGCCGTGGACGAGTACTCGCTGGTGCGCGACGCGTGGATGCAGCGCCGCAACTACCAGATCGAGAACGATCTGCGCAGCAAGCGCGATCGTGGCCACGACGATGCCAATTCGCCGATCCCGGTCGATGCGATGCCGATGCCGCAGTGGAGCCACTGAGCCCGCTCATCGGCGCATGAAAAACCCCGCCTCGGCGGGGTTTTTCTTTTCCGGCGGGTGCCAACCTGGGCTGGCACGCTTTCCTCAGGCCGCCAGTGCGGCCTCGATGGCTTCGCGCAGGCGCGCATCGTCGGCAGCCACGTCCGGGGCGAAACGGGCGATGACCTTGCCGTCGCGGCCGACCAGGAACTTCTCGAAGTTCCACAGCACCGCCGGTGCCGGATGGATCGGGATCTCCTTGCTGGACAGGCGCTCGCGCAGCGGGCCTTCGCCGATCGACTGCGGCTGCGCGGCGGTCAGCTGCTGGTACAGCGGGTGGGTGTCATCACCGGCCACGCTGATCTTGGAGAACATCGGGAAGCTGACATCGTAGGTGAGCTGGCAGAACTGCTGGATCTCCGCCTCGCTGCCCGGCTCCTGGCCGAGGAAGTTGTTGGCGGGGAAGCCCAGCACTTCCAGGCCCTGCGCCTGCTTTTCCGCATACAGCGCCTGCAGGCCTTCGTACTGCGGGGTCAGGCCGCACTTGGAAGCGACGTTGACCAGCAGCAGCACCTTGCCCTGGTAGTCGGCAAGCGAGGACGGCTGGCCGTCGATGGTGGTGAGGGAAATATCCTGGATCGAGGTACTCACGCGGGGCTCCGGCTACAGCGGGGAATGGCCCACCAGCATAGCGCCGTGCGATGCCGCTGACGCCGGCCACGGACCGGCAATGCGGTGATCGTTTCCGGCGATTCATGCGGCTGCCGGCCAGCGGCCGGCACTACCATCAGTCCACGCAGATCGTGCCCTGCGCCTTGCCGTCATCAATGCGCTGGCGGCAGCCGAAGGTCTGGCTGGCATCGCGCTGGCAGGTGCCGGTGGCGGCGCTGCCGGCCGTCACCTCGCCCGTGGCCAGGCACTGGCCGCTGCAGTCGCTCTTGCGGCTGCAGCTCCTGCCGGCGTCGGCATAGGGAATCACGCACTGCTCGCGCTGCAGCCGGCCGAGCCGCTGCAGGGTGCCGCCAGCCGCCTGGCAGTCGACGTCGCGGGCTTCGCGATAGGCCTCGCTGGCTTCGGGTGTTGGCGTTGCCGTATCGGCGATCGGAGGCGCGCTGCTGCATGCCCCCAGCAACGCAACCAGGACAACAACGGCACAGGAGCGCAAGCGCATCTCGATACCCGCCACGGACACAGGGCGCCCAGCATAACCAGGCACAGGTGCACAGCAAGTGTCAGCCCGCATTGCCGTCCTCATCGTCCTCCGATGCGCCCAGCTGCTGCATCGGGTCGGGCGTCAGCTCCGGCGGCAGCGCGCGCTTGGCCTTGCTGCCCAGTTCGGCAAGCCGGCGGGCGCGGCTGATGGCCGACTGCGGCGAGTCGATCAGGCGGTTGCGCGCATCGGCATAGACCTTGGCGGCATCGTCCAGCTTGGTGCCCACGGCATTGAAGTCCTTCAGGAACCCGGTCAATGCGTCCAGCACCAGACCGCCGGCCTCACTGATCTTCAGCGCCTGCTTCTGCACCTTGTCGCGCGTCCACAGCCGCTCGGCGACGCGCAGCAACGCCATCAGGGTGTTAGGCGAGGCGAACACCACGCGGTTGTCGAAGGCGAACGCCTGCAGGCTGCCGTCCGCGCCCAGTGCGGCCGACAAGGCCCCCTCGATGGGAACGAAGGCAATGGTGATGTCCAGCGTCTCGCTGCCCAGTGCCTTGGGATAGTTCTTCTCGCCCAGATCCTTCACATGCTGGCGCAGCGCAACCGCGTGCCGGCGCAGCGCGTCTTCGGACTGCTCCGGGGTGGCGGCATTCATGGCTTCCTGCCAGGCGATCAGGTTCACCTTGCTGTCGATCACCACGCTGCGTTCGTCAGGGAACTGGACCACCACGTCCGGCCGCAGGCGCGCACCATCGTCATCCACGGCATGCTTCTGCCGCTGGTAGTGCACGCCCTCTTCCAGGCCCGATCCGCGCAGTACGTTGTCGAGCATCAGTTCACCCCAGTCGCCGCGGACCTTGGCATTGCCCTTCAGCGCATTGGTCAGCGCCGATGCCTGCGCGGCCATGTCCTGGTTGAGCGTCTTCAGTTCGCCCACCGCACCCAGCAGGCTGGCGCGCTGGCGCGCTTCCTCGCCATACAGGGTATCGACGCGAGTGCGGAAATCACCCAGCTTGTCGGCGAATGGCTTGAGCAGCCCCTCGATATCCGCGCGCGACTGCACCGTCGCCTGCCGCACGTTCTTCTCGAACTGCTGTCCGCGTTCGTCGAACACCTTGCCCGCCAGTTCCGCGAAGGCGCCGGACAGCTTTTCCTTGGCGGTATCGAGATAGCTGCGCAGTTCGGCACTGGCCCGTTCGGAGTGCTGCAGATTGGCCACCGCGCGGGCATGTTCGCCGTGCAGCTGCTGGTAGCGCTGCTGCGCCTGCTGCAGCTCGCTGCTGATGTCCGCAGCGGCAGCGCGCGCCTGCGCCAGGGCCGCTTCACGTTCGGCCAGCTGTGCTTCGCGACTGGCCGACAGTGCCGCTTCGCGCTCCACCCGGGCGGTCAGCGTGGTGACCGCCTGTGCGTGCTGCTGGCTTCGGCCTCGCTCGTTTTCCAGTTCCGCGCCCAGCGCATCAAGGCGGCCGCGCAGCTGGCCGGCATCGACCAGAGCGAGGCGATGCTGTTCGCGTTCGCTGTCCAGCTGCCGCTGCAGATCGCTGGATGCTGCGTTGCCAGGAGTACGACGCCACAGCAGCAACAGTGCGATCAGGGTCGCCAGCAGCAGGACCACCGCCAGGATCATCAGGACTTCGATATTCATGGCATCAGTTTAGCCCCGCTGCGCTAGTCTGGGTCAGTCCGCCCCGGGAGCCCCCATGCTCGCTCTTTACGGAAAGCCCACCTCCATCAACGTACGCAAGGTGTTGTGGCTGTGCGCCGGCCTCGACCTGCCACTTCACCACGAACCGGAACCACCGGCGGACCTGCTGGCCACATTGAACCCGAACCGGCAGGTGCCGGTCCTGTGCGATGGCGAATTCGTGCTGTGGGAGTCCAACAGCATCTGCCGCTACCTGGCCCTACGCGCTGGCCGTGACGACCTGCTGCCCGGTACAGCGGAGGGCCGCGCCCGGGTCGAGCAGTGGATGGACTGGCAGGCCAGCGACCTCAACAGCGCCTGGCGACACGTGTTCATGGCGCGCGTACGCCAGCATCCGGACTACCCGGACGATGGCCGCGCCGAGACCAGCCTGGCGCAGTGGAACCGCTTGATGGGCGTGCTCGACACACAGTTGGCCGGTAGCCATTCGCATGTGGCGGGCAACGCTTTCACTCTGGCCGACATCGTGCTCGGGCTATCGACCCAACGCTGGCGCAGCACGCCCGGCAACAAGCCCGCACTGCCCCACCTTGCGGCGTGGTTCGAGCGCCTGCGGCAGCAGCCGGGTTTCACCACCCACGTCGACAACGGCGTGGCATGAGGAGTGGATCCCGCCCATTGTGGGTAGGTGTCACCCTTGGCTGACACGGCAGATCCGCGCAATGCATGGATGAAGCGCTGCAGAGCCGAGCCCATGCTCGGCGCTAAAGAATGTGCTTCGTGTTACCAGCCTTCCAGCACGATCTTGCCCTTGGCGCGGTGGCTCTCCAGCAGCGCGTGCGCGCGCCGCAGGTTGGCCGCGTCGATGCGGCCGAAGTGCTCGCCCAGCGTGGTCTGCAGCACGCCGCTGTCGATCAGCTCGGCAACCCGGTTCAACAGATCGTGCTGGCGCTGCATGTCGGCGGTGCGGTACAGCGGCCGGGTGAACATCGATTCCCAGTGCAGCGACAGCGCCTTGCGCTTGAGTGCCATCACGTCCAGCTGGCCCGGGTCGTCGATCAACCCCAGCTGGCCCTGCGGTGCCAGCAGTTCCACGATCTGCGTGTAGTGCTGGTCGGTGTGGGTCAGGCTGGCCACGTGCTGCACCTCGCTGATGCCGAGCCGCGCCAGGCCCTCGGCCAGCGGCAGGCGGTGGTCGATCACGTGGTGTGCGCCCATGGCGTACACCCAGTCCTGGGTCTCCGGACGCGACGCGGTACCGATCACCGTCAGCCGGGTCAGCGTGCGCGCCAGCTGCACCAGGATCGAGCCGACACCGCCGGCGGCGCCGATCACCAGCAGGGTCTGGCCCTCGCCACCGCCCTCGGCGATGCGCAGGCGGTCGAACAGCAGTTCCCAGGCGGTGATCGCGGTCAACGGCAGCGCGGCGGCGGCGGCATCATCCAGGCGGGCTGGCTTGCGGCCGACGCTGCGTTCGTCGACCAGCTGGTACTCGGCATTGCTGCCCGGGCGGTCGATGACGCCGGCGTAATACACCGCGTCGCCGGGCCGGAACAGGCTCACCTCGCTGCCGACCGCGTCGACGATGCCGACCGCATCCCAGCCCAGCACGCGCGGACCCTCGGTGGCCATGTTGCGGCGGACCTTGGTGTCGACCGGATTGACCGCAACCGCGCGTACCGCCACCCGCAGGTCGCGCGGGCCTGGCTGCGGCAGCTCCAGTTCGATGTCGATCAGGGCCTGCGCATCGTCGATCGGCAGGCCGGCGTGGGTGTAGGCAATGGCGCGCATGGCAGCGGTCCAGTGGGGAAGAAGGCGACAGGGTGCGCCGCGCATCGCCGCGCAGAAAGGCGCAGAATCGGGCAGCACTTTCACTCCGGCAATGAAAATGATCCGCTTCGACGACCTGCAGCTGTTCGTCCGCACTGCCGCGCTGGGCAGCTTCTCGCAGGCCGCGCGCGAGGCCGACCTGCTGCCCGGCCAGGTCGCTGCGGCGGTGGCTCGGCTGGAGCGCGAGCTGGACCTGCGACTGTTCGTGCGCACCACCCGCAGCCTGCGCCTGACCGGCGAAGGCGCGCTGTACCTGCCGTATGCACAGGAGGTACTGGCCACGCTGCGCGAAGGCCAGGCGCGCGTGCAGGGCGAGGACACCGAACTGCACGGCACCCTGCAGCTGTCGGCGCCGTCGGACTTCGGCCGCAACCTGCTGCTGCCGTGGCTGAGCGCCTTCCGCGCCGCCCATCCCCGGCTGCGCCTGCACCTGCACCTGTCCGACGAGGTCGCCGATGTGTTCCGCGACCCGGTCGACGTGGCGATCCGCATCGGCCACTTCGACGACGCCAACTACGTCGCCCTGCCCCTGCTGGAAGGCAACCGGCGGGTGCTGGCGGCATCGCCGGACTACCTGCGCCGGCGCGGCACGCCCACCCGGCTGGACGCGCTGCGCGAGCACGATTGCCTGGTCTACCAGCTCGGTGGCCGCGCCTACGACCGCTGGTCCTTCGAGATCGAAGGACGCCGCGTGGTGATTCCGGTACGCGGTCCGCTGGTCTGCGACGATGCCGATGTGGTGCGACGCTGGGCGGTGGCCGGCGAGGGCATCACCTACAAGTCCTGGCTGGACCTGCGCGAGGACGTGCAGGCCGGGCGCCTGCAGCTGCTGCTCGATGGCGCCGGCAGCAGTATTCCGCTGCAGCTGGTGTGCCCGCACCGCAAGCAGTTCTCGCCGGCGGTGCGGCAACTGCACGCGCAGCTGCGCCAGCACCTGCAACCGCTGCTGTCTGGCATGCCCGATGGCCTCGGCCGCCCCCTGTCACCAAGCGCGGCGCTGGCCGACAATGGCGGCCCCCCGTAACAAGAGAACGCCGCCATGCCGTGGATGGGCATCCAGGACCTGTGGACGTTTCTGGTCGCCGTGCTGGTGTTTCTCGCCCTGCCCGGCCCCGGCACCTTCACCCTGTTGACCGCCACCGGCCGTGGCGGCGTGCGCGGCGGCTATACCGCGCTGGCCGGCCTGCTGGTCGGCGACCAGATCCTGATGTGGCTGGCCCTGGCCGGTGTGGCGGCGCTGCTCAAGGCCAACCCGCTGGTGTTCCACGCCGTGCAGTACCTGGGTGCGGCGTACCTGGTGTGGGTCGGCATCAGCCTGCTGCGCACGCCCAAGCACGACGGCGGTGACGCCGGCCCGATCCGCATGCAGCCGGGCCGCTACTTCCAGCAGGCGATCCTGGTCAGCCTGCTCAATCCGAAGGCGATCCTGTTCTACATGGCGTTCCTGCCGTTGTTCATCGATCCCAAGGCGCACCAGGGCATCGCTACCTTCGCCGCGCTGGCCGGCATCATCCTGGTGGTCAGCATCGCCTACTGCTCGCTGCTGATCGGCGCCGGCAACCTGGCCCGCCGCAGGCTGATCCAGCATCCGCGCATCAGCGATGCGCTGCGCCGCGTGGCCGGCCTGTTCCTGGTCGGTTTCGGCATCCGGCTCGGGCTCAACGGCTGATACCGCAACCGAGCAGGCTCGACGCTACGTCTGCCACCCCAGGTTGGCCTCTACCAGAGCGCGGGATCCGGTAGTCGCCGACCTGGGTCGGCGCTGGCGCCCTCGGCGTTGATGAGGTTGGCCTCTACCCGCCGTGCATTTCCGCGCGCAGGTGATCGATGAACACCCGCAGCTTCGGCGCCATGTGTTCGCGCGCCGGGTAATACAGGTGGAAGCCGGGGAACGGCGGTTGCCAGTCCTGCAGCACGGCCTGCAGGCGCCCGTCGGCGAGATCATCGGCCACCAGTGAGGCGAACCCCTGGGCCATGCCGAGACCGGCCAGGACCGCGGCATAGGCCAGCTCGGCATCGTTGAACACCAGGCGGCCGGTCACTTCCACCTCCAGGTCGTGGCCGTCACGGCTGAACTCCCACGGCATCAGCCGGCCATTGGCCCGGCGATGGACGATGCACGGATGGCCCTGCAGATCGTGTGGACTGGCCGGAATGCCGTGCTGCGCGAAGTAGCCGGGCGTGGCCACCACCACCTGCCGCTCCGGCGGCCCGATCGGCACCGCGATCATGCCGCGTGCCAGCGACTCGCCCAGGCGGATGCCGGCGTCGAAGCCCTCGGCGACCAGGTCGGTCAGCGCCGGTTCCACGCACAGTTCCACTTCCACCTGCGGGTAGCGTGCCAGGAACGACGGCAGGGCCGGCAGCACGCGACGGTCGGCAACGATGCGTGGCAGGGTGATGCGCAGCTTGCCGGCGGGCACCGCACGCGCGCTGTCGAGATCGGCGAACGCCGATTCGATCTGTGCCAGTCCGCCGCGCACGCGCTCAAGGAAGCGCGCGCCGTGCTCGGTCAGCCCGACCCGGCGGGTGGTCCGCTGCAGCAGCCGCACGCCCATCCGCGCTTCCAGCGCGCGCACGCTCTGCGACAGCGCCGAAGTGGACACGCCCAGCGCATCGGCGGCGCGGGTAAAGCTGGCATGGTCGGCAACGTGGACGAAGGCGACCACCGCCGAGAGGGGAGCGGAGGGATCCATTGTGAAGCCATTCTTCATGGTGAGTCCGGTTCCATCCAGTTTATCCACAGGATCGGGCGGCGGATGCTGTGCCTCCCGGCGGCTCGCCCGCCTCCCTGTGATGGACACCTGCCATGTCGCTGGACCACTACCGCCTGCTGGGCCGCTCCGGCCTGCGAATCAGCCCGATGGCCCTGGGCACGATGACCTTCGGTGCCGACTGGGGCTGGGGCGCGGACGAAGCCGAGGCCCGCCGCATCTTCGACAGCTACGTCGAACGTGGCGGCAACTTCATCGATACCGCGAACAACTACACCAACGGCAGCGCCGAGACCCTGCTCGGCCGCTTCGCCCAGGGGCAGCGCGACCGGCTGGTGATCGCCAGCAAGTACACCCTGGCCACCGTCCCCGGCGACCCCAACAACGCCGGCAACCATCGCAAGAGCATGCTGCGCTCGGTGGAAGACAGCCTGCGTCGGCTGGGGACCGATTACCTGGACCTGCTGTACCTGCACGCCTGGGATGACACCACCGGCGTGGACGAGGTGATGCGCGGTTTCGACGACCTGGTCCGCAGCGGCAAGGTGCTGTACGCCGGCATCTCCGATACGCCGGCCTGGCAGATCGCGCGCATGCAGACCCTGGCCGACCTGCGCGGCTGGTCGCCGCTGGTGGCGCTGCAGATCGAGTACAGCCTGATCCAGCGCAGCGTCGAACAGGAGCTGTTGCCGATGGCCGATGCGCTTGGCCTGGGCGTGGTGGCGTGGTCGCCGCTGGGCAGCGGCGTGCTGACCGGCAAATACAGCGTGGCCGACCTGGCCAGCGCCGATGAACTGCAGGCCACGCCCGGGGGATCACGCCGCAGCGTGGCCCTGATCAACGGCGCGTTGACGCCGCGTTCGCTGCAGATTGCCGATGAAGTACGGAAGATCGCGGCTGACCTATCGCATTCTCCGGCACAGGTGGCGCTCGCCTGGCTGTTGCAGCGACCGGCGGCGGGTGCGCTGCCGATCGTCGGCGCCCGCACCCTGGAGCAGTTCGAGCACAACCTGGCCGCACTGGAGCTGGTGCTGCCGGCCGAGGCATTGGCCCGCCTCGATGCGATCAGCGCAGTGGCGCCGGCCTTCCCGCACGATTTCCTGCAGATGCCGTTGCCGCGGATGCTGATGAGCGGCGGCACCTGTCTGCGGCCGCGCGGAAGCTGAGGCCGTGGCGGGCGGGCTATGCTGGCCCTCCCTTCTCGAATGGATGCGCGTGGATGGTCCGGTTGGCTCGCTGCACCCTGCTCTTGCTGCTGCTGGCCGGCACTGCGTCTGCCAGCACCGCGCAGGACCATCGCTGCCTGAGCGGCGGTCACAATGACAGCATCCATCTGGAATGGCGCTGGCTGGAGGACGGCCAGGCCGACGTGCACTACGCCGGCCATCGCGAGCGCCTGCCATTGCGCCGGGTTTCGCTGGAAACCACGGTGCTGGCCGAGGATCGCCCCTACCAGTTCGACAGCGTCTGGGAAGAACGCATCGACGGCCGCCTCAACGGGCGCTACCGGCTGAGCACGCAGGGCGCGCTGGTACTGGATCTGAGCTACGAACGTGCCCGCGATGGCCGCCGCACCACGTTCCACGATGACAGCGACGCCTGGCAGGAAGACGGCTGCCACTGGCCCAGCGTTCCCTGAAGCGGGCCCGGCACCGCCGGCCAGTCTCACTTTATGCCGATTCCGGCAGCCTGGTCGCGGTGCAGCGCGCGCCGCGCCAGGCATGACCCCCGTCAGTGGTAATGCTGCGCTGCGTTCGGTCACACTCGGGAACTTGTCGTTCTTAGTCACCCCTTCCGAGGCCTGCATGTCCCTGTTACGGCGCAAGTCCCTAGATTCCGTCACCGTCCACGAAGCCGGCAGGCGCCTGATCCCGACGCTCAGCTGGCCGCACCTGATCGCACTGGGTATCGGTGCCATCGTCGGTACCGGCATCTACACCCTGATCGGCGTCGGCGCCAACCTGGCCGGCCCGGCCGTGCTGATCTCGTTCGCCATCGCCGGCGCGGTCTGCGCCTGCGCGGCACTGTCCTACGCCGAACTGTCGACGATGATGCCGGCCGCCGGCAGCGCCTATACCTACAGCTACAGTGCGCTGGGCGAGGTGTTCGCCTGGGTGGTGGGCTGGAGCCTGATCCTGGAGTACTCGCTGGTGGTGAGTACGGTGGCGGTCGGCTGGTCCGGCTACTTCGTCGGCTTCCTCGAATGGGTCCACACCCAGTTCGGCTGGAACGTGCACCTGCCCGCATGGCTTGCCGCCGGCCCGCACGTGGAAGGCGGCATGATCAACCTGCCGGCGATCGTCATCACCTGGCTGGTGGCCGGCATGCTGATGGCCGGCACCAAGGAAAGCGCCACCCTCAACGCCATCCTGGTGGTGTTCAAGCTGATTGCGCTGGCCATCTTCGTGGCGGTGGCGCTGCCGGCCTTCGACAGCGCCAACCTGCAGCCGTTCATGCCCTATGGCTTCGCCAAGTCGATCGGCCCCGATGGGGTCGAACACGGCGTGATGGCAGCCGCGGCGATCATCTTCTTCGCCTTCTACGGTTTCGATGCGATCTCCACCGCTGCCGAGGAAACCAAGAATCCGGGCCGTGACCTGTCGATCGGCATCATCGGTTCGATGATCGGCTGCACCATCGTCTACGTGCTGGTGGCGCTGGCCGCGGTCGGTGCGATGAGCTACGCGGTGTTCGGCCACAGCGCCGAGCCGCTGGCGCTGATCATGCGCCAGCTCGGCCACCCGACCGCCGCCATGGTGATCGGCGTGATCGCCATCATCGCGCTGCCGACCGTGCTGCTGGCCTTCCTGTACGGCCAGAGCCGCATCTTCTTCGTGATGAGCCGCGATGGCCTGCTGCCGCGTGGACTGTCGAAGGTCAACGCCCGAACCGGCACGCCGGTGGCGACCACCCTGTTCACTGCGGTGGTGGTATCGGCACTGGCCGGCGTGGCGCGCCTGGACGAGATTGCAGCGCTGGCCAATGCCGGCACCCTGGCGGCGTTCACCGCCGTCGGCATCTGCCTGGTGGTACTGCGCCTGCGCGAGCCGGACCGCGCGCGCACCTTCCGCACGCCGCTGGCCTTCGTGGTCGGCCCGCTGGCCGCACTGGGCTGCATCTACCTGTTCATCAGCCTGCCGCACACCACCCAGCTGTACTTCCTGGTGTGGAACGTGGTCGGTCTGGTGCTGTACTTCCTGTACAGCCGCCAGCACGCGCTGATCGCGAAATAAACGGATAACCGGTAGTGCCGGCCGCTGGCCGGCAACCCGCATCCTCCTGGATCGCGCAATGCCGGCCAGCGGCCGGCACTACCGTATCAATCGGAGGCGTCAGGTAGCCGGCCGCTGGCCGGCACCACCGCAGGGTGGTTCAACCGCCCTGCTTTGCCGCGTAGTCCTGCGCCTGGCGCATCACCCGCAGCAGGTTGCCGCCCCAGATGCCCGCGATCTGCTGCTCGGTGTAGCCCTTGCGCAGCAGCCAGGCGGTGATCTTCGGCAGCTGGCTGACGTCAGGCAGGTCGCTCAGGCCGCCACCGCCGTCCCAGTCCAGGCCGATGCCCACGTGTTCGGGGCCGACCACCTTGAGGATGTGCTCGAAGTGGGCGAAGAAATCGTCCAGGCTGGCATGCCGCACCGGGTGCTCGTGATCCAGCGCCTGCTCGGCCTTCAGCAGCGCCACGCCCTGCTCGATGCCCATTGCTTCCCAGCCGCCCAGCTGCTTGCTCAGCGCCTCTTCGGCCTGCTTGCGCTCGGGCGTCTTCGCGGTGTCGATCAGGTAGCCGCCATAGGCGTTGACCTGGATCACGCCACCGGCCTTGGCCAGCCTGCGCAGGCGCGCATCATCGAGGTTGCGCGGGTGGTCGTAGACCGCCTTGGCCGAGCTGTGCGAGAGCACGAACGGCACCGGCATCATCGCCAGCAGGTCGTCGAACACCGCGTCCGACGCATGCGACTGGTCGATCACGATGCCCAGCTTCACGGCCTGCCGCACCAGCGCCTTGCCGGCCGGGCTCAGCCCCTGCCATTCGGCGCCCTTGGGATCGGTGGCCGAATCGGCGAACTCGTTGTTGGCGAAATGCACGGTGCTGAGCAGGCGCAGGCCGGCACGGTGGTAGAACGAGAGCAGGCTGGGATCGGCGACCAGCGGGCTGGCGTTTTCCATGCTGATGTAGACCACGCGCTTGCCGGCCGCCTTGATCCGCGCCGCGTCGTCGGCGGTCAGCGCCAAGCCGAAGCGCTCGGGATTGGCCGCCAGCATCTCGCGGATTTCCAGCAGCCGCTGCAGGCCGTGATCACGCTCGGCCAGGTGCGCGGCCGCGCTGCGGTCGCCCTGGTCGGTGTAGATCGCCCAGAAGCCGCCGTCCAGCGCGCCTTCGACCATGCGCGGGTAATCCACCTGCGAGAGCGCGTTGCGGTCGTGCCGCTGCTCGATATCGAAGCCACTGCGGCCGAAGTTGGCCGGCGTATCCAGGTGGCTGTCGAGCGTGACCAGGCGCTGCTGCAGCGCCTTGGCACGGGCCAGTTCCTGCGCGCTGAACTCGATGGCATGGGCAGACAACGGCGCACACAGCGCCAGGGCAAGCACGACGGACAGGCGACGCAACGAAGGCATGGGCTCTCACCGGCAGTGGGAAGAGCCCGACCATAGCGCTTTTGTAGAGCCGAGCCCATGCTCGGCTTTCGCACACATCAGCCGAGCGTGGGCTCGGCTCTACAGCGATCGGCAGGTCAGTCGACCACGCGGCAGAACACGGCCTTCAGGTAACGCGATTCCTGCACGTGGGCCATGAACGGATGATCCGGGCCGGCACCGGCGACCTTCAGGATCTGGATCGTGCGGCCAGAGAAATACGCCGCGCGGCGCAGCATGTCGAGGAACTGGTCCTCGGCCACCAGACCGGTGCAGGAGAAGGTGGCGAACAGGCCACCGGGCTTCACCACGCCCAGCGCCAGCTTGTTCATGTCCAGGTACTTCTTCAGCGCGGTGATGACCTGGTCGCGGTCACGGGTCATCTTGGCCGGGTCCAGGATCACCACGTCATACTGCTCGCCGCGGTTGGCGGCATCGCGCAGCCACGGGAAGATGTCGGACTGGACGAACTTCGGACGCACGTTGTTCAGGCGCGAATTGCCCTTGGCGATCTGGATGACGTCTTCATCGATGTCGATGCCGACCACTTCCGAAGCGCCGCGTGCCGCTGCATACACAGCGAAGCCACCGGTATTGCAGCACAGGTCGAGCACGCTCTTGCCTTCCACCTGCTGGCTCAGCCACTCGCGGTTCTCGCGCTGGTCCGCGAAGAAACCGGTCTTGTGGGCACCGGCCGGGTCGGCGCGGAACTTGATGCCGTATTCGGTGATCACCGCCGCTTCGGTGGTGGTGTTGCCGTGGAAGTCGAAGCTCTCCTGCTTCTGCACGTGCTCGTCGGCGAAGCTGTGGAAACGGCAGCCCGGGAACTGTTCGCGCAGTGCGTCGTAGATCCATTCGCGGTGGCGGAACATGCCGGCGGCGAAGAACTCGACCACCACCAGGTCACCGTAGCGGTCGACCACCAGGCCGGACAGGCCGTCGCCCTCGCTGTGCACCACGCGCCAGGCGTCGGACACCGCATCGAGCTTCAGCACCTCACGGCGCAGCGACACCGCCTGGGCGATCTTGCGCGAGAACCAGCCGGCATCCACCGGCACGTTCTGATCGGTTTCAAGGATGCGCACGGCAATGCGCGAGTGCCCGTTGTAGAACCCGCGGCCGATGAACTCCCCGTCCACGCCGACCACATCGACGATGGAGCCGGGCTTGGGCCGGACGGTCGGCTTCTCGACCAGTTTCTGGAAGATCCACGGGTGGCTGGAACGCCACGCATTCTTGAGGCGGACAACGGGAAGGGGGGTATTCATCCACCTATTGTAAACCGGGCGCCGGGGTCAGATCCCCGCAACGGCTCTGAGCGGCACCGGGGTCAGATCCCCGCAGGGGCTCTGACCCCTTAGCCCGGCCCTGGCCACCGGTCATTTGACGGCAGCCCGGCGAGGCCGCAGAATCGGCGGCAGAAGGGGAGTAGCTCCCAGACGTTGTCGCCGTCATTTCGAGCCCGCAGGCTCCGGTGCAACGGCAGTTCCAGCCGACTGGAACTGCGAGCGAGACCTTCGCCGTACTGGCGAAGCTCTGTCCCTGGATCCCCCTCCCGATCCTCCGTTGCAGATCCTCGCCCGTCCGGCCTGGCATTCATCTTTCCAACGGACATTCCCAATGCAGACGATCGGTAACGTGTGGTTGTGGGGCGGCTTCGCAGCGGTGGTGGTCATCGCCCTGCTGGTCGACCTCGTGTTGATGCGCCATGGTGGACCGCACAAGGTCACCTTCAAGGAGGCCCTGTGGTGGTCCATCGGCTGGGTCGCGCTGGCCCTGCTGTTCAACGCGGGCCTCTGGTACTACCTGAATGAGACCGCCGGCCAGGTCGTGGCCAACAAGGTCGGCCTCGAATTCCTGACCGGCTACCTGGTCGAGAAGGCACTGGCGGTCGACAACATCTTCGTCTTCCTGATGATCATGAGCTACTTCGCGGTGCCGGAGGAGCAGCGCCAGAAGGTGCTGATCATCGGCATCCTGGGTGCGATCGTGCTGCGTACGATCATGATCTTCGCCGGTAGCGTGCTGATCAGCCAGTTCCATTGGCTGCTCTATGTGTTCGGCGCCTTCCTGCTGTTCACCGGCTGGAAGATGTGGTTCGCCGCCGGCCAGGAGCCGGATCTGGAAACCAACCCGGCCCTGCGCTGGATGCGCAAGCACCTGCGCCTGCTGCCGGACTACGCCGGCAATGCGCTGAGCGTGAAGCGCGATGGCGTGCGCTGGTTCACCCCGCTGTTCGCGGTGCTGATCCTGATTGCGGTCACCGACGTGATCTTCGCCGTGGACAGCATCCCGGCGATCTTCGCGATCACCACCGACCCGTTCATCGTGCTCACCTCCAACGTGTTCGCGGTGCTGGGCCTGCGCGCGATGTTCTTCCTGCTGGCCGGCATGGCCGACCGCTTCCACCTGCTGCCGTACGGGCTGGCGCTGGTGCTGGGCTTCATCGGCATCAAGATGATGATCATCGACCTGTTCAAGATCCCGACCCCGGTCTCGCTGGGCGTGGTCGCGGTGATCATTGCCGCCACCGTGGTGCTGAGCCTGAAGTACCCGCCGAAGGAAGGCGAAGGCCAGGCCTGAGCCTGACCGCTGGATGGCGCGGCCGGCGGGATTGTCCCGCCGGCCGTACCCCACTCTCCCGCAGCGGTGGCCTTGGTTTCGCGCCAGTCACCGCCATTGCTGAGGTATGAACAACAACGCGCCCCTGCCCGCCGGCGATGCGCCGGCCCCCCGCAACGACCGCTCGCGCATCGTGCGGGCGTTCAATGCCAGCCTGGCCGCCGTGCTGGTGCTGGTGGCCGTGTTCGCGCTGCAGGGCACGTTCGACTGGCGGCCCTGGGCCGTCGCGCCACTGGAAGCCAAGGGGCTGCTCGGGCTGATCGGCGGCCCATTGCTGCATGCGTCGGTCGAGCACATCGCCGCCAACAGCATCGCGATCCTGATCCTCGGCACCCTGGCCGGCAGCGTCTACCCGAAAGCGACCGTGCGCGCCCTGCCGCTGCTGTGGCTGGGTTCGGGCCTGGGTGCGTGGATGCTCGGCAATCCCGGCAGCGTGCACCTCGGCGCCAGTGGCGTCACCCACGGCCTGATGTTCCTGCTGGCCAGCCTTGGCCTGCTGCGCCGCGACCGTGCGGCGATCGCCACCGGCCTGATCGGCATGCTGTTCTACGGCGGCATGCTGATGACCATCCTGCCGCACGCCGACGGCGTGTCCTGGCAGTCGCACATGGGCGGCGCGTTCGCCGGCATCATCGCCGCGCTGCTGTTCCGCAACGCCGACCCGCTGCCGCCGCGCCAGCGCTACAGCTGGGAAGACGAAGAAGACGAGGCCGAGGCATTGGCCGACGACGAGCTGGAGCCGCCGCCGCCGCAACGCGTGCCGGTGCTGTGGCAGCCGCGCGAAGGCCAGGACTACGTGGTGATCCCGTTCCGGCGACCGGACGAGCCGCGCGGCTGAGGATGCCGCGGGTGCCGGCCAGCGGCCGGCACTACCGGGTCGGTTGGTCCCATCCACCGCCGCGGGCGGGCGACCCTCTCTCAGCTGCGTGGCTGATAGAGGGTAGTGCCGGCCGCTGGCCGGCAACCTCATGAACCTTCGGTGGAACGTTGATAGAACCGCTTGCGCGGCCCTATCCCGTGCCCCCTGTTTCAGACGCATGCGACTGCTACATGCCCCTGCTGGCCACGCGAATCTGGACATCGTGCTGCACCCGCTGATCGTCCAGTTGCTGCTCAAGCTGGTTGGCCAGGGCGCGCTGATTCGCTTGCTGGCTCACCACATCGAACTGCTGCATTGATGCTTCAACCAAGGTTTGTGCGGCTTGCTCGGTGGGCATCGCCGCACGCCGGTGCGCGGGGTTGCTCGGTTCGCCTTGAACAACGAACAGGGTATGCCCGGCCGGTCTGTTAGCCGTGGCATTGCTCAACAGTACGTGGTCCACCCGATCCAGATCATTGTCCTTGGCCAGCACCAGCAGGCTGGCGGTCATCCGCTCGCTGACCGCATCGAAGCTACGGCCATGTTTGGCGTCCAGCGCGGCCACCCCAACCCGCACCTGCTGATAGAGGGCGTGATCGGGATGACCGGGCTGCGTTGGCGATGACGGAGGGGCCTGTTCAAGCAGTTCCTCCACACGCTGATGCACCTGTCGATGCACGGCTTGGTCTGGATGCGTAGGAACGGCAGCGGGTATCGATGGTGCTGTCTCCAGCAGGGCAGGAATATCGCTGGAAGGCTGGGGTGTCTGCACCCATCCCGACTGGAGCGGTTCTGGACGCTCAACTTGAGCCCCAGCCACGCCCATCGGCTGTGTTTGGCTGGGTGCTGACGGGGTGTGGATCGCAGAGACAGTTGCTGCTGCGCGCGCCTCCCGCTCGGCCGACGCATCGACCGATGGAGGCGATGACGATGCGACAGGCTCCGGTCTCGGCTCCTCGCCGTGCACCGGCTTCCGAGGCGGCTCCGCAGGCTCAGGTACCATCGGCGCGGCTGTCACGGCTGTGCGGTGTTCCTGGACCTGCACCGTCACGTTGGGCGTGCGTGATCCCTGATCTTCGCCATGTGCATCGATCATCACTTGCGGCGTAAGACGCTCTTCAACAGGTTCGTCCGGTACCTGAGCCACCGTCGATGCCGCCACTTGCTGCGTCTGCGGTCCCGAAACGCCCAGGCGATTGGCTTCCTGCAAGGATTGTTGATAGGCATCACGCTCCCGTGGCGAGAGCGCAGCAATGCGCAGCTCCGGCGAGTCGGGAATCGGAGCTGGGTCCTGTCGCTGTGCCCGGATCTCATTCCACGCCTGCCGCAGCTCATCGGTCGTGGTGGTCGCCACCGGCTGCGCTATGCCATCCGGACCCACCTGATAATGGATGATCGGGCTGTCCGCACCCAGCGTACCGGTTGCCCCCGGGCGAAGCTCCTGCAGGGTTGCTCCGGTAATGCCATGCGCTTCCCGGGTGCGCGCGGTGGCCAGCACGATGGCCTGCTGCCATTCGGGGTTCAGCTGGGTCCCCACCGTCTGATAGCGATGGAGCAGTTCGTTCCGTTCAGCCTGCGACTGCGTCGGCGCCGGTCGGGCTTCGATTTCGGCCAAGGCTTGTGCGGAACGCTGCAGAGACGGCTGTCGGATCTGCTGCGTCAACTCCAGTTCCAGCGCCAGGTTGCCACTGGCTGTCCGGCCTGCGTGAGTCCACTGGCCCGCGTCATCACGCAGGTAGAGCTGATTGTCCGAGCCGCGCACAGCGTTGGGCTTGGCCCTGGCCGACTCGACAGCAGCGGGCACCGCGATGAAATCCTGTGAACGCTGGGCCGCGTAGCTCTCCAGATAGGCCGCTGCAAGGGCTTCCTGACCCTGTGCAATGTTGCGCTCAATCCGCGACAGCGCCTCCTGGTTGAGTTCGCGGGCGCGCTCCGGGGTGGCTACCTGGGTGGCATAAATGCCTTGGTCATTGACACCGGCCAGTCCTGCTTTGACCTGTCGTTGCCATTGCTCTGTCTGCGGATCACGACGCCAGTTCTGGTTATCCAGCCCGTGCTGGTCGCTTGGCCGTGCCGGGATACTGAACGGGTCCAACGGTGCGGGCGCCTTGCCCAGTGCCTGTTCAACCGCCGCGCGGCTGGCATAGGCACCCAGCTCGCGGGCCTTCTCGTAGCCGGCCCCAACAGGGCTCGTAGTGGGGTTATCCACGCCATCGGGTGTGCGGTCGATGGGCGCTTGGCGCTGCCAGTTGCGCCCGCTGAACTGCCATTCCACCCCTGACGTGTCGATCTGGTGATAGATCGCGCGGTTGTCCAACAGGTCTGCGCCCTTCTCGAACGCCTTGCTCATCAACAGCGCATCGGCCACCACCAGCGCCGCTGGCGCAAAGCTGGAGGTGCCCACCAGGTAGGCGCTGGTCGTTCCACCCAGCCAGCCGCCTGCATTGCGGGCCAGTGCATGGTTGACCTCCGATTGTGCAGCGGCGGCATTGCCCTGCTCCAACAATTCGGCGGCGCGGCGCGTGGTGATGACAGCATCGGCGCCAGAGGCCAACAGACCGCCCGAACGCACCAGTGTACTGGCCGAGGCATCGCCCAACAGGATGCCCATCGTGGCAAATCCCTGCTGCTCTCGGGGTACGCGGATACGGTACGCCGCTTCCTCGCCCAGGGAGCGCTCTACAACCACAATGGCCGCTGGCGACATGGTCACGCGGCCCTCGTGGTGAGCATTGGCGATGGCCAAGGACAACCCGCTGCGCTGCAACTCAATGTTCCCGCCCCGCGTCAGCGGCCGGGCGTCGATGTGGATCTGGTGGAGCGCGGTGACAATGCGTGCTTCGGAATGCACCGTGGCGCCCCAGCCGTGGTCCACGCCGGTGAAGCCCTTCAGGCGCTCAATCTGTTGAGTGTGAGCTTGGTAATAGGCCGGGGCGTTGCGGAAGAAGTCCTGAACTTTCTGGCTGGTCAACGCGGGGGAGCTGCCGACTGGCGTGTTGGTGTTCAAGTCGCCGTTGATGAGCCCGACTTTGACGGTGTCGCGTAACCGTTCGATACGCTGAGCCATTCGATCCAATGCATCAGGATCGCCCAGCAATGCCGCCTTGCCGTCCCGGGTTACTTGAAGGTCATTTAAGTGGCCGAGTATCCCCTTCTGGTACTCGGCCAGTGGGCCGCCACTGTGTGGCGTGATCCCCATCGCCTGCGCAAACTGTGGACTTGCCGGCAGGAATAGCCTGTTTTCGGGAGCATGGATATCGAGCTTTCCGACCCGTTGAAGTTCGTATAGCAGTTCACTTCTTTTCAGCGTCTGCTGCTCGATGCTGTGGTGCTCCTGGAAATGCGTCCGGTAACTGGACATGGATCAAACTCCTTCCTTGTCGCTCCCTGATCTGCCGTCAGCGATTCACAACGTCGTAGAACCAGACGCCGTTGGTGCGCTTGGCGGTGACGATACCTGCTGCGGCCACGGCATCCTTGAACACACGGTCACAGAACACCTCGCCGCTAAATGCCAGCCTGAAGACATGCGCCGAGCCTAGTACGTCACGCTTGAAGGCCAAACGCGTCCCACCTGCCAGGCTGTAGTGTTTGCCTGCCTCGTAGTCGTCACTGATGATGATGTTGAGAGTTGAAGCTTCTTCATCCAATGCATCCAGTGTCCTAGTTACATCGCAGAGGAAATAGGTTGGTCCTCTGGAGCCATCAGCCAGACGGTAGTCGGTATCGACAAAAACAAAGGCGTCCGGGTCCACTGCCTCCATCACCTGGCGGAGCCGTTCCGACACCAGCCAGTAGCCACTCATCCCCCCTTCCAGGTCTTCCGGCAGTACGCCTTCGCGCGGGTAGTAGACCAGGCGCGGAACTTCCCGCAGTGGAGGGAAGCCGCCTTCCTCCGGCTTCAAGATCAGCCGAGGAGGAGTAAGGAGTGCTTGTCGGTTCTCAAAGACGACGCCGTGACCCTTTCCACCCCGGCCAACGTCGGGCCTGAGCTGAAAGAACTCTCCCGCCTTGGGTTGATTGGTCATTGCTGGTTCCATCGTGTCCTGACCTGTCCATATGCCTGCGGCTTTTCCGCACGCGAACAGTAACCCGTGATCATGGGTGGCCCGTCAAGCCGGGCCGGCGCCGACAGGGAGCCGGGTGCTTCAGTTGCGCCAAGCACCTGTCCGCGCCCGCAGAAGTCAGGACGCTCTGAAGTGCCGCAATCCCTTGTTACCAGCAACGATGGCATGTTGGAAAAGCAGCCCAGGCAACTGGAGACCCGTTGTCCTCTTGGGCATGCCGAGTGCATTGAGCGGCAAGGGATTTCATCGGCAGCGCTACCTGCCAGGCAGAAGCAGGGGGCATTGCCAGATCCGTGTCGCCGCCCCTCAATCCATCGCCTTCCTGAAACACTGCAAGCAGGGAAGGATTTATTCCTGGACGCTCTTGGAGGACCTTTTCATCCCTACCGGGTTGCCGCCGAACGGGTGTCCTTTTGCCAGCTCGATGAGGTCGGTCGCGACATCCTTGCCGCAGGGAGCCTCAGGCAAATCCGCGGCCTTCTCCTTCCTTGTCGCCCCCTGATCTGCCGTCAGCGATTCACAACGTCGTAGAACCAAACGCCGTTGGTGCGGTTTGCGGTGACAATGCCTGCTGCGACCACGGCATCCTTGAACACACGGTCACAGAACACACCGCCGTGGAAGGGCAATCTGAAGACGTGTGCCGAGCCCAGCACATCACGCCTGAACGCCAAGCGCAGCTCACCCGTCATGTCGTAGTACTTGCCTGCCTCGTAGTCGTCACTGATGATGATGTTGAGAGTTGAAGCTTCTTCATCCAATGCATCCAGTGTCCTAGTTACATCGCAGAGGAAATAGGTTGGTCCTCTGGAGCCATCAGCCAGACGGTAGTCGGTATCGACAAAAACAAAGGCGTCCGGGTCCACTGCCTCCATCACCTGGCGGAGCCGTTCCGACACCAGCCAGTAGCCACTCATCCCCCCTTCCAGGTCTTCCGGCAGTACGCCTTCGCGCGGGTAGTAGACCAGGCGCGGAACTTCCCGCAGTGGAGGGAAGCCGCCTTCCTCCGGCTTCAAGATCAGCCGAGGAGGAGTAAGGAGTGCTTGTCGGTTCTCAAAGACGACGCCGTGACCCTTTCCACCCCGGCCAACGTCGGGCCTGAGCTGAAAGAACTCTCCCGCCTTGGGTTGATTGGTCATTGCTGGTTCCATCGTGTCCTGACCTGTCCATATGCCTGCGGCTTTTCCGCACGCGAACAGTAACCCGTGATCATGGGTGGCCCGTCAAGCCGGGCCGGCGCCGACAGGGAGCCGGGTGCTTCAGTTGCGCCAAGCACCTGTCCGCGCCCGCAGAAGTCAGGACGCTCTGAAGTGCCGCAATCCCTTGTTACCAGCAACGATGGCATGTTGGAAAAGCAGCCCAGGCAACTGGAGACCCGTTGTCCTCTTGGGCATGCCGAGTGCATTGAGCGGCAAGGGATTTCATCGGCAGCGCTACCTGCCAGGCAGAAGCAGGCGCGTTACCAGATCAGTGTTGCTGCCCCGCAATCCATCGCCTTCCTGAAACACTGCAAGCAGGGAAGGATTTCTTCCTGGGCGCTCTTGGACGACCTTTTCACCCCTACCAGGTTGCCGCCGAACGGGTGTCCATTTGCCAGCTCAATGAGGTCGGTCGCGACATCCTTGCCGCAGGGAGCCTCAGGCAAATCCGCGGCCTTCTCCTTCCTTGTCGCTCCCTGATCTGCCGTCAGCGATTCACAACGTCGTAGAACCAGACGCCGTTGGTGCGCTTGGCGGTGACGATACCTGCTGCTGCAACGGCATCCTTGAACACTCGGTCACAGAACACGCCGCCGTGAAATGCCAGCCTGAAGACATGTGATGAGCCCAGTACGCTTGACTTGAATGCCAAACGTGTCCCGCCCGCCAAGCTGTAGTGTTTTCCTCCCTCGTAATCGTCACTGATTACTATGTTCAGCATGGAAGCCTCCTCATCCAATGCATCCAACGTTCGGATCACGTCGCAGAGGACGTAGGTTGGTCCTCTGGAGCCATCAGCCAGACGGTAGTCGGTATCGACAAAAACAAAGGCGTCCGGGTCCACTGCCTCCATCACCTGGCGGAGCCGTTCCGACACCAGCCAGTAGCCACTCATCCCCCCTTCCAGGTCTTCCGGCAGTACGCCTTCGCGCGGGTAGTAGACCAGGCGCGGAACTTCCCGCAGTGGAGGGAAGCCGCCTTCCTCCGGCTTCAAGATCAGCCGAGGAGGAGTAAGGAGTGCTTGTCGGTTCTCAAAGACGACGCCGTGACCCTTTCCACCCCGGCCAACGTCGGGCCTGAGCTGAAAGAACTCTCCCGCCTTGGGTTGATTGGTCATTGCTGGTTCCATCGTGTCCTGACCTGTCCATATGCCTGCGGCTTTTCCGCACGCGAACAGTAACCCGTGATCATGGGTGGCCCGTCAAGCCGGGCCGGCGCCGACAGGGAGCCGGGTGCTTCAGTTGCGCCAAGCACCTGTCCGCGCCCGCAGAAGTCAGGACGCTCTGAAGTGCCGCAATCCCTTGTTACCAGCAACGATGGCATGTTGGAAAAGCAGCCCAGGCAACTGGAGACCCGTTGTCCTCTTGGGCATGCCGAGTGCATTGAGCGGCAAGGGATTTCATCGGCAGCGCTACCTGCCAGGCAGAAGCAGGCGCGTTACCAGATCAGTGTTGCTGCCCCGCAATCCATCGGGGAAGGATTTCTTCCTGGACGCTCTTGGACGACCTTTTCACCCCCACCTGGCTGCTGCCGAATGGGTGTCCTCTTGCCAGCGGGATGAGGTCGGTCGCGACATCCTCGGCGCACTGCTGTTCCTCAACGCCGACCCGCTGCCGCAGCAGCGCGTGCCGGTGCTGAGAATGCCGCGGGTGCCGGCCAGCGGCCGGCACTACCGGGAGAGTCAGTTCCCCGCCGCGCCCATGCCGTCCACCGCCTGCCGGCCCAGTGCCGGGTCATCGGTGAAGAAGGCATCGATGCCGGTGGCCAGGTAGGCGCGCATCTCGGCGATCGAACCCTCGGCATTGCGCGCGGTGTCGGCGCCCTTGCGCAGGTTGCTGGCCTGGAAGTGGTTCTCCGGGCGGAACGTGTACGGGATCACCATCAGGCCTGCGGCATGCGCATCGCGCACCAGCGCGGTCGGCGTGCCCAGTGCGCCGTTGGCGTCCAGCGGAATGATCGAGCGCAGCTCCGGACCGATGCTGTCCGCATACACGGCAATGTCCTTCAATCCGGCCGGGGTCATCATCTGCGCATAGGTCAGCTTGCCGCCGGCCTTGGCGATGTCGGCCGGCTGGGTGTCGCCCTTCCACAGCAGCTGCAGCAGGCGGATGTTGCTGCTGCGCCCGATCTTGCCGCGCAGGTAGCGCAGGTTGGCGGTCTCGAACGACTGGATGGTGACCGGGCCGACGTTGGTATAGGCGTTGCCGCGCAGCGCAGCCAGCAGTCTGTCTTCCATCGGCAGGCCGATCGACTGGAAGTAGGTCGGGTGCTTGATCTCCGGCACCAGGCCGATGCCACGGTTGGCACGGCCGGCCTGCTGGACCAGGAAGGCCAGGATCTCGTCGAGGCTGGCGATGCGGAACTGGCCGTCGTAGGCGGTGCTACGCAGCTCCGGCAGGCGCTCACGCGCATACAGGGTCTTCAGCTCGGCCAGGGTGAAGTCTTCGGTGAACCAGCCGTCGACCTTCTGCCCGTCGATGACCTTGCGGGTCCTGCGGCTGGCGAACTCCGGATGCGAGGCGACATCGGTGGTGCCGCTGATCTCGTTCTCGTGGCGGGCCACCATCACCCCGTCCTTGGTCATCACCAGATCCGGTTCGATGTAATCGGCGCCATCGGCGATGGCCTGCGCGTAGGCGGCCAGGGTGTGTTCCGGCAGCAGCGCGCTGGCGCCGCGATGGCCATAGACCGACACCTTGTGCGCGGCCGGGGTGGAGGATTCGGCACTCATGGCCACCGATGGTGCCACGGCCAGCGACAACAGCAACGCACAACCCCACGACTTCACTGCGACTTCCCCAAGCGGTATGTGATGGGCGTCAGTATGCGGCGGCAATGTGACAGGTGGGGGACCCGGGGTCGCGGTGTTATTTGCCGATGCAGAAACTGGAGAAGATCCTTCCCAGCAGGTCATCGGCGCTCATCTGCCCGGTGATCTCGCCCAGCGCGTCATGCGCCAGCCGCAGTTCCTCGGCGGCCAGCTCCAGATGCTCATGCGCCAGCTCACCGTCGGCGCGCTGCGCATGCTCCTGCGCACGCTCGATCGCATCCACATGGCGCGTGCGCGCGGAGAATTCGCCGTCCACCTGCTCGCCTGCCCCGGCCGAGGCAATCGAACGCAGGCGCGCATGCAGGTCTTCCAGGCCGGCGCCGGTGGCGGCCGAGACGAACACCCGGTCCGGGTCGTCCAGCGTCGGCAGCGCGTCCAGCAGGTCCGACTTGTTGTGGATGTAGACCTTGTGCGGCACCGCCGCCACGGCATCGCCCAGCGCCACTTCACCGGCTGCCGGATCACGCGCATCCAGCACGATCAGCGCCAGGTCGGTGCGCTCGATTTCCACGTGCGCGCGGCGCATGCCTTCGCGTTCGATGGCATCGCCACCGTCACGCAGGCCGGCAGTATCGACCAGGGTCAGTTCCAGGCCATCCAGGCGGATGGTCTCGCGCAGGGTGTCGCGGGTGGTGCCGGCGATGTCGGTGACGATGGCACGCTCGCTGCCGGCCAGCGCATTGAGCAATGAACTCTTGCCGGCGTTGGGCGGGCCGATCAGCACCGCGTGCAGGCCATCGCGCAGGCGGCGGCCGCGTTCGGCATCGCGTCGCAGCAGGGCCAGGTCGCCGCGCGCCTGCTCCAGCCCACGCCGCACCTGTGCGCCACCCAACGTATCCAGCGGTTCGTCGGCGAAATCGATGGCCGCTTCCACATGGATGCGCAGCAGTACCAGCTGCTCGACCACGGCGTCGATGCGGCGCGAGAACACACCCTCCAGCGAACGACGCGCCGCACGTGCGGCGCGGTTGTCACCGGCTGCGATCAGGTCGGCGATGGCCTCGGCCTGGGCCAGGTCGAGCTTGCCGTTGAGGAAGGCCCGTTCGCTGAACTCACCCGGCCGCGCCTGGCGCGCCCCCAGCGCGATGCAGCGCGCGACCAGTTGCTGCAGCAGCACCGGACTGCCATGGCCCTGCAGCTCCACCACCTCTTCGCCGGTGAAGCTGTTCGGCGCCGGGAACCACAGCACGATGCCGTCGTCGATCACGTCGCCATCGGCGTCGCGCAGGCGCGCATAGTGCGCGTGGCGCGGGCGCAATGCAGGCGCTCCCAGCGCAGTGGCGATGGCCGCGGCACGCGGCCCGGACAGGCGCAGCAGGCCGACCCCGCCAGCGCCGGGCGCGCTGGCAATGGCGACGATGGTGTCGGTGCGGTACGCGTCGTCCATGGCTCAGAGCTTCTCCAGCTGCGCGCGCGCCTGCGCTGCACCACTGCCCTGCGGCTGCAGCGCCAGGTAAGTGCTGTAGGCCTGCTTCGCCTTGGCCTTGTCACCCGCGTTGAAGTAGGCATCGCCCAGGTTGAGGTAGGCCACCGCACGCGAGGGATCGATCTTCAGGGTGTTCTCCAGCCAGCGCGCGGCTTCGGCATAGCGTTGCTGGCGGTAGTAGACGAAACCGAGGTTGTTCGCCGCCTGGGCGAAGTCCGGGCGCAGCTTCAGCGCCTCGGTGAACTGCGCCACCGCTTCGTCGTACTGCTTCTCGCGGTACAGCTGCAGACCACGGTCATTGGCCTGCTGCGCGCGCTGGCGGTCCGAGGCCGGGCCTGCGCTCGGTACCACCAGCCTGGCCTTGCCGCCCTGCAGGTCGGCCACGGTCACCGGTGCCTGGCTGCCCTTGGCTTCGCTGGCGGCATCGACCTTGTTGTTCAGGGCGATCGCATCGGCGGTCAGCTGGCGCGTATCGGCATTGAGGAATTCCTGGCTGTCCGGTACCTGGAACACGAACTCGCCCCCCTGCGAACCGGGCAGGCTGCCGAACGCCGGGGTCTGGTGCGAGACCGCCGACACCGCCGGCGCCACATAGGCCGCCAGTTCGGTGCCGGTGATCAGGCCATCGCCATTGAGATCGCCCTTGCCGGCCAGCGCCTGCAGCAGCACCCAGGTGAACACCGAATGGCCATTCGGGCCGGCGTCGGCCACCTGCTGGTCGGCGCCGCCGGCGGTGAGCATCTGGCGCGCGCTGCGGCGCGCGTTCTCGCGCAGGAACGACGACGACGACGGGCCGCCACGGGTCAGCCCGAGGCCGCTGTAGCAGGCATCCATCACGAACATCACGTGCTTGGCCTGCATGCTTTCGGCGATGTTCTGGATGTCGGTCATCGCGATGGCGTCGGTGGCGAACTCCTTCGGGTCCGAATCGACCGGAATGATGTAGCCGAGGTCGCGCCCGGAGGCGAGCTGGCGGGTGGCACCGTGGCCGGCGAAGAACACGAACACGCGGTCGTTCTTGCCGGTGCGGTCGTCGGCCAGGCGGTCGTGGAAGGCGGCCAGGATGTTGTTGCGGGTGGCCTGCTCGTTCTTCAGCACGATCACCTGCGAGGACGGGAAGCCGAACTGACCGGTAAGCGTATCGGCCATCGCCTGGGCGTCATGGCTGGCGTATTCCAGCTTCGGCCATTTGGCGTAGTTGTCGATGCCGACCACGATCGCCCACGACTTCTCGTAGCCGGTGGTGACGGTGGCCGCACTGGCCTCGCCCTTGCGCGCACGCGCGACGGTGAACTCGCGGCCGTTCCAGCCGGCGAACTGGTAGCCATCGGCGATCAGGCGGTCGAGGATCTGCGGCAGCGCCTTCACCGCGCGGTCGTGGATGTCGTGGAACAGGATGATGCCGCGCTGCTCCTTGTTCACCTGGTCGAGCACGCGCTGCACGATCGATTCCGGCACCGGGTCGGCCCAGTCCATCGAGTCGATGTTCCACATGATCGACTTCAGCCCGGCCTCGTTGAGCAGCTGCAGGCCTTCGGCGTTGCGTGCGCCGTACGGGAAGCGGAACAGCGGCGCGCGCTTGCTGTCGACGTCCTTCAGCAGCGTGTCGGTGTCCAGTACCTGCTGGCGCAGCGCATCGCCGGTGGTGCGTGACAGCTGGGCATGGGTCAGGCTGTGGTTGCCGACCGCATAGCCCTGTTCCATCAGGCTGCGGCTGATCTTCGCCATCGGGCCCAGGCTGACCTTGCCATCGCTCTCGACCTTGCCGAGGTTGCGCCCGACCTCGAAGAACACGCCGGGCACGTCGTAGCGCTTGAGGATGGCCACCACTTCATCGGTGTAGGCCTTGTGCGGGCCATCATCGAAGGTCAGCACCACGGTCTTGGCCGGCAGGTCGCGGCCGAAGATCTCGCGGTCGCTGTCCTTCATCGACATCGGGTACGGCTCGATCACGCCGTAGTCGCGCAGGATCGCCTCGCGGCTGTAGTCCTTGTGCAGGTGGGCAATGTAGTCGTCCCACTTTTCGCGCTTCAGCTCGATGGCGCGGGTGCGCTCGAAGCGGCTGAAGATGCGGGTCAGTTCCTGGTTGTAGTTGCGTTCGATCTCATCGAGCGCCTCCAGGTCCTCGCCAATGCGCTGGTGCAGCTTCACTGCCGGCAACGACGAGTCGGCGCCCACCCGCTCATGCAGGTCGCGCAATACTTCGCGGAACGCCAGCCGATCCGCGTCGAACAGTTCCGGCGCCGATTCGATGTAGTCCAGCACGGTGCCAAGGGTGGCGAAGCGCTGTGGGCTGGAGCCGCGCAGCAGGCTGTCGAACTGCGCGGCGATGGCCGTGCGCTGCTCCAGGCCATCGTGGAACAGCTGCTGGCCCACCCGGGTGGAGGTACCGCGGTCGGCGGCCGACTGCTGGTCCTCGTCGGCCAGCAGCACGATGATCCGGCGGTAGCCGTCGAGCTGCTTCTGCAGCGCGGCCAGCAGGGGCGCGGCGGCCGGATCGGCGGCGGCGGCGGCCTGCGCGCTGGGCTGGGTGACGGTGCTCGCCGGCGCCTTCGCCTCCTTGTCGCCACAGCCGGCAACGGCCAGGGTCAACAGCAGCGAGGGCAGGAACAGGCGGAACGACGACGCACGCGGCATGGCGGACTCGGAAGTGGGAGGAACGGTGTGCGGGCAATTCTAACGCCGCATGCGAAAAGCCCGCCTTGCGGCGGGCTTTTGCTGGAGCCAGCCGGCCAACGGCCGGCTCTACCCCTTACTTCTTCTTGACCGGTGCCGGCGCGGTGGTCGCCGCCACCGGCTCGCCGCCGTGGCGCTTGGTCATCCACCACTGCTGCAGCAGGCCCAGGCCACCGTTGACCACCCAGTACAGGACCAGGCCGGACGGCATGAAGGCCATCATGACGCCGAACACCAGCGGCATGAACTGCATCATCTTCTGCTGCATCGGGTCCATGCCCGGTGCCGGGGTCAGCTTCTGGGTGAACCACATCACCGCTACGTTGATCACCGGCAGGATGAAGTACGGGTCGCGCGCGGTCAGGTCCTGGATCCAGCCGAACCAGGGCGCCTGGCGCAGTTCGACCGATTCCACCAGCACCCAGTACAGGGCGAAGAAGATCGGCATCTGGATGAGGATCGGCAGGCAGCCGCCCATCGGATTGATCTTTTCCTTCTTGTACAGCTCCATCATCGCGGTCTGGAACTTCTGGCGGTCATCGCCATAGCGTTCCTTCAGCTGCGCGATGCGCGGCTGGAAGCGGCGCATCTTGGCACCGCTCTTGTACTGGGTGGCCGACAGCGGGTACAGCACCAGCTTCAGCAGCACCACCAGGCCGACAATCGCCCAGCCCCAGTTGCCGACCAGCTTGTGCACCTGGTTCAGCACCCAGAACAGGCCCTGGCCGATCACCGCCATCATCGAGAAGCGGCTGTAGTCGACCACGCGGTCCAGGCCCGGCACGTCTTCCTTGGCAATCAGGTTGACCAGCTTCGGGCCGACCCACAGGCGGGCTTCGGTGCTGGTGGACTGGCCCGGGGCCACGGTGAAGGCCGGGCCACGGGCTTCGATCAGGTCACGACCGGCCACCTGCGACAGCACGTAGTGTGCGGTCTGGTCCTTCTGCGGGATCCAGGCGGTGAAGAAGTGGTGCTGCAGCATCGCCAGCCAGCCGCCGGTGATGTTCTGGTTCAGCGTGCCGTCTTCCAGGTAGTCCTTGAACGCACGACGCTGGTACTTCTTGTCGTTGTCGTACCAGGTGGCACCGTTGAAGCTGAACGAATCCGGGTTGGTCATGCTCCGCGACAGGATGGTCGGGGTGCGGTCCAGGGTGCGGTAGACGTAGCCGTTCCACGGCGCGGTGCCGGTGTTGCTGACTTCATCCTTGAAGCGCACGGCGTACTCGTTGCGCGAGACGGTCAGGGTGCGCTTGATGGTCACGCCGTTGTCGGCGGTCCACACGAACGGGATCTGCAGCTCGTTCTGGCCCTTGGCCAGCACGAAGTCCTGGGTGTCACCGACCAGCTTGAAGCCGTCAGCGCCCGGAACCGGGGTGTTCTTGTCTTCGCTGGCCCAGCCACTGATCGCGCTGTACGGATGCGCGGGGTCTTCGGTCAGCAGGCGGACTGGCGGGCTGCCTTCGTCCTTGGTCTGCGGGAACTGCAGCAGCTCGGCGTCGAGCACGCGGCCTCCGTCCAGCACCAGGCGCAGCACGTCGGTGGTGACGGTCACGCGCTGGCTGGCCGGGGTGGCGCTGGCCTGGGCCTGCACGGCGGCCTGGCCGGGCGCACCCGGAACCTGGGCACTGGGAATGGCGCCCGGGGTCGCGCCCGGAACACTCTGTGCGGCAGCCGGGGCCGACGTGGTCGTCGGTGCCGGGGTCGGAGCAGCCTTTTCACGGCTCCACTCCATCCACAGCAGCACGGCCACCATCAGCCAGGCAAAAATGAGGAATACGCGGGTCTGGTTCATCAGCGGACAGGCTCGGCGGGGCCGGGACGCGATGCCGGCTCGGTCAAAGAAGGAGTTGCGATGCCATCAGGCGGCGGCATTGTGCCGTCCACGCCCGGCGCGGGCAATGCACGCAGGCGACGCAGCAGGCGCAGGAAGGCCTGGCGGATCTCGTCGTTGCTGGCGGAACGCGCAGCACTACGAGCCACGACGACGAAGTCGCCTGGCTGGATATCGGTACGTGTCTGACGCAGGATGTCGCGCAGGACGCGCTTGATCCGGTTACGCCCAACGGCGTTCGGATCAACCTTGCGGGAAACCGCCAGACCCAGCCTGGCCGGCCGGTCAGCCGGCAGCCAGTGCAGGGTCATCAGCGGATCGGACACACGGCGGGCGCCGTTGAAGACCGTTGAGTATTCGGCACGCGTGCGAACCCGCGCAGAGCGAGGGAATCGCTTGCGCGGGTCTGCAGTATTCACTGTCGAAGGGATTGCGTCTGCCGCGATGTGCGGCATGGCAATCAGGCGCTCAGGACTTTGCGGCCCTTGGCGCGGCGACGCGACAGGATCTTGCGGCCGTCAGCGGTCTTCATACGGGCACGGAAGCCGTGGTCGCGCTTACGCTTGAGGTTGCTGGGCTGGTAGGTGCGCTTCGTGGCCATTGGGGGCCTCTCGTATGAATGGGACGGAAAGAACCGGAAATTCTAGAGAGGTACCCCGGCACAAGTCAAGCCCTGGGAGCTACGCGAATTCACCGGGCTGTGCAATAGCTGTGGATGTTTTTGTGAATAAGTAGGGGACAAGCATTCCGAAGGCGGGCGCTCGGTGGTAGTCTGAGCCATCCATTTCCCCCCTTTCCGGCCTGTGTTTGGGCGCCTTGTCGCGTCCATGCCCCGGCCACCGGACGATTATTGCTGATGGATGCCTGGTCCCGTAGTCTCGAGCGCCTCGAAGCGGAGTTCCCGCCGGAAGACGTTCACACCTGGTTGAAGCCGCTGCAGGCCGATCTGCGCGTGGACAGCCTGGTGCTGTATGCACCGAATGCCTTCATCGTCGACCAGGTCCGCGAGCTGTACCTGGCCCGGATCCGCGAACTGCTGGCCCACTTCGCCGGTTTCAGCGACGTTTTTCTTGAAATCGGCTCGCGCCCGCGGCCGGTGGAGGCGCAGAACGCGCCGGTTTCCACGCCTTCGGCGCACGTTTCCAGCGAACCGCAGGTGCCGTTTGCCGGCAACCTGGACAACCACTACACCTTCGCCAACTTCGTCGAGGGCCGCAGCAACCAGCTGGGCCTGGCCGCGGCCTTCCAGGCAGCACAGAAGCCGGGCGATCGTGCGCACAATCCGCTGCTGCTGTACGGAGGCACCGGCCTCGGCAAGACCCACCTGATGTTTGCCGCCGGCAATGCCATGCGCCAGGCCAACCCGGGTGCCAAGGTGCTGTACCTGCGCTCGGAACAGTTCTTCAGCGCGATGATCCGGGCCCTGCAGGAAAAGACCATGGATCAGTTCAAGCGCCAGTTCCAGCAGGTGGACGCGCTGCTGATCGATGACATCCAGTTCTTCGCCGGCAAGGACCGCACCCAGGAAGAGTTCTTCCACACCTTCAACGCACTGTTCGATGGCAAGCAGCAGATCATCCTGACCTGCGACCGCTATCCGCGCGAAGTCGAAGGCCTGGAAGCGCGCCTGAAGTCGCGGCTTGCCTGGGGCCTGTCAGTCGCAATCGAACCGCCGGACTTCGAGACCCGCGCCGCGATCGTGCTGGCCAAGGCACGCGAACGCGGTGCCGAGATTCCCGATGATGTTGCGTTCCTGATTGCCAAGAAGATGCGCTCCAACGTGCGCGACCTCGAAGGTGCGCTCAATACCCTGACCGCCCGCGCCAACTTCACCGGCCGTGCGATCACCACCGAGTTCGCCCAGGAAACCCTGCGCGACCTGCTTCGCGCCCAGCAGCAGGCGATCAGCATTCCCAACATCCAGAAGACCGTTGCCGACTACTACGGCCTGCAGATCAAGGATCTGCTGTCCAAGCGCCGGACCCGCTCGCTGGCCCGCCCACGCCAGGTCGCGATGGCCCTGACCAAGGAACTGACCGAGCACAGCCTGCCCGAGATCGGCGATGCCTTTGCCGGTCGCGATCACACCACGGTGCTGCACGCCTGCCGCCAGATCCGGACCCTGATGGAAACCGACGGCAAGCTCCGCGAGGACTGGGACAAGCTGATCCGGAAGCTGAGCGAATGATGCACGGATGCCGATGAGGCGTCATCGCACAAAACGGTGCAGAATCCGGTAGCAAGCGCGGGACACGTTGTGGATAAAAACAGCTTCTGAAATCGCGGCAGATTTATCCACAGCTTTCCCCACCCCCTGGGGGTCGGTAATACAGAGGGTTTCGAGGCTTGAAACTCTTTTATTTACAAAGACTTAGCGTTGTTTTCCAGCGATTCTGTCTCTACCAGCACCACCAAGCTTTTGATTTATTCCACATTTTTTAAAGCATAGGGGCACGGAACCACATGCGTTTCACACTGCAGCGCGAAGCCTTTCTCAAGCCGTTGGCACAGGTCGTCAACGTGGTCGAACGCCGCCAGACCCTTCCGGTTCTGGCCAATTTCCTGGTCCAGGTGCAGAACGGCCAGCTGTCGCTGACCGGTACCGACCTGGAAGTGGAGATGGTGTCGCGGATCGCGGTTGAAGATGCCCAGGACGGCGAAACCACCATTCCGGCCCGCAAGCTGTTCGAGATCATCCGCGCCCTGCCCGACGGCAGCCGGATCACCGTCTCGCAGACCGGTGACAAGATCACCGTGCAGGCTGGCCGCAGCCGCTTCACCCTGGCGACCCTGCCCTCCAACGACTTCCCGTCGGTGGACGAAGTGGAAGCTACCGAGCGCGTGGCCATCGGCGAAGCGACCCTGAAGGAGCTGATCGAACGCACCGCGTTCGCGATGGCCCAGCAGGACGTGCGCTACTACCTCAACGGCCTGCTGTTCGATCTGCGCGGTGATGCCCTGCGTACCGTCGCCACCGACGGCCATCGCCTGGCACTGTGCGAAACCGATCTGGCCAAGCCGAGCGGTTCCAAGCGCCAGATCATCGTGCCGCGCAAGGGTGTGACCGAACTGCAGCGCCTGCTCGAGAGCGGCGATCGCGAGATCGAGCTGGAAGTCGGCCGCAGCCACGTTCGCGTCAAGCGCGACGATGTCACCTTCACCTCGAAGCTGATCGATGGCCGCTTCCCGGATTACGAGGCCGTGATTCCGATCGGCGCCGACCGCGAAGTGAAGGTTGATCGCGAAGCCCTGCGTGCGTCGCTGCAGCGTGCCGCGATCCTGTCGAACGAGAAGTACCGCGGCATCCGCGTGGAAGTCTCGCCGGGCAACCTGAAGATCAGCGCCCACAACCCGGAGCAGGAAGAAGCCCAGGAAGAGATCGAAGCCGATACCACGGTCAGCGATCTGGCCATTGGCTTCAACGTGAACTACCTGCTGGATGCCCTGTCTGCCCTGCGCGATGAGGAAGTGATCATCCAGCTGCGCGATTCCAATTCTTCGGCGCTGGTGCGTGAATCCAGCAGCGAGAAGTCGCGCCATGTGGTGATGCCGCTGCGTCTCTGACAGCAGCGCTGTTCCACGTGGAACCGAACGACGCCCGGAATCTTCCGGGCGTTTTTTTTTGCTGGTTCCACGTGGAGCATTAGCCCATCTGCGTTCGGATCGACACAGGCCCGACGCCTTCGTGGCCGTGGTCTGCGGTTCCACGGTCTCCGCGTAGCGAGGCGTGATCGTCGAATCGATCTCGAGTGCCAACGCTGCGCGCCTGGAGCGATTGGCACTCACTGGCTTGCACCGGATCACCGTTGCAGCGATTCACGACCTGGATCCTCCCCAGCTGCCGATGCCCCCGACCCTCCAACTGAGCTGGTCTTCGGTTCCTGCAAACGCCACTGTCCACAGGCCGGGTTTGGGGCAGATCGGGTCAAGCCTGGCTTCTAAATCTGGGTATAAATCTAAAGCATGGTGGTGATGGTAGGGCCAGATCTCGTGGAAAAATCACTTATCTATTTGATTTTAAATGTATTTATGCACCTGAAACCCCCTGTATAGGGGGCCTTGGGGCTGGGGGGGAACCTGTGGATAGTTTCTCGGGCCAGGCAAAAGGGCTTTTTTATCCACAGATTGCCCATACCTTGTGTATAAGTCATACAGGCCCCCTGTGGACAGCGTGGAACGGTCACTCCGAATTTCTTGAAATCTGTGGAACCGCCCAGAGCATGGCCTCGCAGATTTCAAGGAATCTGCGGGTTTGAACGGGCGGGCTGCGCTGCAGAGGGGCCGGGAGGCGCTTGGCGCCGCCGTGGAATCGGTGAAATCTGCCGGTATTGCCCCTGCCAGCCTGCCCAGAATTGAAGGATTCCGCCGCCTGGCCGTGGGCCAACGCGGTCACACCGGAAAGATTGCGCCACGTGGAACCGGCCGTTGCTGCCGACTCGACCGGGCTGCCTCCGGCGTGGCAGCGTGTGGGCCTCGTCGGGCTTGACCGATGCAGTAAGCTGATGGATCCCCTGCCCTTCAACCGCCCCGAGCGGATGGTCTTTCGCGCCCCATGCAGATCCGCCGCCTCGCCTTGCATCAACTGCGTCGCTTCAGTACGGTGGAGCTGTCACCCCAGCCGGGCTTGAACCTGCTGACCGGAGACAATGGCGCCGGCAAGACCAGCGTGCTCGAAGCCCTGCACCTGATGGCGTACGGGCGCAGCTTCCGTGGCCGGGTGCGCGATGGCCTGGTGCGCCAGGGCCAGGAAGCGTTGGAAATCTTCGTGGAATGGGACGAACAGCGTGCCAATCACCCGCCGCATCGCCGCAAGGCGGGCCTGCGCCATAGCGGCCAGGACTGGAAGGGCCGGTTGGACGGCGAAGACGTGGCCCAGCTTGGCAATCTCTGCGCTGCCTTGGCGGTGGTGACGTTCGAGCCCGGCAGCCATGCCCTGGTCAGTGGCGGCGGTGAACCGCGCCGGCGCTTCCTCGATTGGGGCTTGTTCCACGTGGAACCGGATTTCCTGTCGCTGTGGCGGCGCTACTCGCGGGCCCTGAAGCAGCGCAATGCCCTGCTCAAGCAAGGCGGGCCGTCGCGGATGCTCGATACCTGGGATCATGAACTGGCCGAAGCCGGCGAACCCCTGACCAGTCGTCGCCAGCATTACCTGGAACGGTTGCAGCAGCGCACCGGGGCGTTGGCGGCCAGCCTGGCCCCGCAATTGGGGATACAGGGTCTGGAACTGAGCCCAGGCTGGCGCCGGCACGAACTTCCGCTGGCCGATGCCCTGCTGCTGGCCCGGGAGCGCGACCGCCAGGCGGGTTACACCTCGGTCGGCCCGCATCGGGCGGACTGGAGTGTGGATTTCCACAGCATTCCCGGACGTGACGCGTTGTCGCGGGGCCAGGCCAAGCTGACGGCCCTGGCCTGCCTGCTGGCTCAGGCTGAAGACTATGCGGAACAGCGCGGCGAGTGGCCGGTGATCGCGCTGGATGATCTGGCTTCGGAGCTGGATCGCACCCACCAGGCACGGGTGCTGGAGCGCCTGCTCAATGGACCGGCTCAGATCTTCATTACCGCCACCGAATCCCCGGCGGCACTGCAGGATCTGACCCACATCACCCGGTTCCACGTGGAACATGCACAGATCGTGGCTGTGCCATAGTGGGCACACCAGGGCCGCTCGACCCCGGCTGGTATAATTCGGGTTGGAATCCTTTCATTCTCGGCACATCGCCCCAAGCGGTGTCCGACCTGCGGAGCCTACGGCAAGCGCAATGAGCGACGAACAGAACACCCCGGCAAACAACGGCAATTACGACGCCAACAGCATTACCGCCCTGGAAGGCCTGGAGGCTGTCCGCAAGCGTCCTGGCATGTACATCGGTGACGTGCATGACGGCACCGGTCTGCACCACATGGTGTTCGAGGTCGTCGACAACTCGATCGACGAAGCGCTGGCTGGCCACGCCGACCACGTTGCAGTGACGATCCACGCCGACGGCTCGGTCTCGGTGTCCGACAACGGCCGTGGTATCCCGGTCGGCAAGCACGAGCAGATGAGCGCCAAGCTCGGCCGCGAAGTCTCCGCCGCCGAAGTGGTGATGACCGTCCTGCACGCAGGCGGCAAGTTCGACGACAACAGCTACAAGGTTTCGGGCGGCCTGCACGGCGTCGGCGTCAGCGTGGTCAACGCGCTGTCGCAGAAGCTGCTGGTGGACGTGTTCCAGGGCGGCTTCCACTACCAGCAGGAATTCAGCAACGGCGCTGCGGTCACCCCGCTGGCGAAGCTGGAAACCACCACCAAGCGCGGTACCACCGTTCGCTTCTGGCCGTCGACCGTGGCCTTCCACGACAACGTGGAATACCACTACGACATCCTGGCCCGTCGCCTGCGCGAACTGTCGTTCCTGAACTCCGGGGTCAAGATCGTCCTTGCCGACGAGCGCGGTGACGGCCGTCGCGATGATTTCCACTACGAAGGCGGCATCCGCAGCTTCGTGGAGCATCTGGCCCAGCTGAAGACCCCGCTGCATCCGAACGTCATCTCGGTGACCGGCGAGCACAACGGCATCGTCGTGGATGTGGCGCTGCAGTGGACCGACTCCTACCAGGAGACGATGTACTGCTTCACCAACAACATTCCGCAGAAGGACGGCGGTACCCACCTGGCCGGTTTCCGCGGTGCGCTGACCCGTGTGCTCAACAACTACATCGAGCAGAACGGCATCGCCAAGCAGGCCAAGATCAACCTGACCGGCGACGACATGCGCGAAGGCATGATCGCGGTGCTGTCGGTGAAGGTGCCGGACCCGAGCTTCTCCAGCCAGACCAAGGAAAAGCTGGTCAGCTCCGACGTGCGCCCGGCGGTGGAAAACGCCTTCGGTGCGCGCCTGGAAGAGTTCCTGCAGGAGAACCCGAACGAAGCCAAGGCGATCGCCGGCAAGATCGTCGATGCCGCACGTGCACGCGAAGCCGCGCGCAAGGCCCGCGACCTGACCCGCCGCAAGGGCGCTCTGGACATCGCTGGCCTGCCGGGCAAGCTGGCCGACTGCCAGGAAAAGGATCCGGCGCTGTCCGAACTGTTCATCGTCGAGGGTGACTCGGCAGGTGGTTCGGCCAAGCAGGGCCGCAACCGCAAGAACCAGGCGGTGCTGCCGCTGCGCGGCAAGATCCTCAACGTGGAACGCGCGCGTTTCGACCGCATGCTGTCGTCCGACCAGGTGGGTACGCTGATCACCGCGCTGGGCACCGGCATCGGCCGTGACGAGTACAACCCGGACAAGCTGCGCTACCACAAGATCATCATCATGACCGACGCCGACGTCGACGGCGCCCACATCCGCACCCTGCTGCTGACGTTCTTCTACCGTCAGATGCCGGAGCTGATCGAGCGCGGTTACGTCTACATCGGCCTGCCGCCGCTGTACAAGATCAAGCAGGGCAAGCAGGAGCTGTACCTGAAGGACGATCCGGCGCTGGACAGCTACCTGGCCAGCAGCGCGGTGGAGAACGCTGCGCTGGTGCCGGCCACCGGCGAGCCGGGCATTGAAGGCCTGGCGCTGGAAAAGCTGCTGCTGGCCTATGCCGCCGCGCTGGATTCGATCGAGCGCAACGCGCACCGCTACGACCGCAACCTGCTCGAAGCGCTGGTCGACTTCGTGCCGATGGATGCGGACAGCCTGCGCACTGCCGGCGAAGGCGAAGGCCTGGATGCACTGGCCAAGCGCCTGAACCAGGGCAGCCTGGGCAGCCCGCGCTTCAGCCTGGAACTGCAGGAAGCCAACGATGAGCGCCCGGCCGCGGTGCTGGTGACCCGCCGCCACATGGGCGAGCAGCACATCCAGGTGCTCCCGATGTCGGCCTTCGAAAGCGGCGAACTGCGCGCGATCCACCAGGCCTCGAAGCTGCTGCACGGCCTGGTCCGCGAAGGTGCGACCATCTCCCGCGGCGCCAAGTCGATCGAAGTCGACAGCTTCGCCAAGGCGCAGAACTGGTTGCTCGAGGAGGCCAAGCGCGGCCGCCAGATCCAGCGATTCAAGGGCCTGGGTGAAATGAATCCGGAGCAGCTCTGGGACACCACGGTGAACCCGGAAACCCGCCGACTGCTGCAGGTGCGCATCGAGGATGCGGTCGCAGCCGACCAGATCTTCAGCACCCTGATGGGCGACGTTGTCGAGCCGCGTCGCGATTTCATCGAGGACAACGCGCTGAAGGTCGCCAACCTGGATATCTGACACAATCCGGTGACGGCCGGCGCACGGGGAGGTGCGCCGGCCTTCGACTCCCGAACGCAGGTACCTGATGTCCGCATCCGCCCCGGTTTCCGCTCCGCCCCCGATTCCGCCGGCCTCGGCCGCGCCGCGCGCCGGTTCCGCACTGGCGGGCTTCTTCATCGACCTGGGCATCGGTGCCGTCACCCTGTTCGGCCTGAGCCTGATCAGCGGGCTGTTCTGGGGTTTCTACCGCGCGATCGTGGTCAGCCATGCCAACGCGGCGGCCAATGGCGGAGCGCTGTCGACGGACACGGTCGGTGCGGCGGTCGGCCAGCCCGGTGCGCTGGCGCAGATCCTGATGGCCTTGATCGCCACCGGCGGTGCGGCCCTGCTGCTGTATTTCTGGCGACGCCCGGCCAATGCCGCAGAGCGTCTCGCCTCCCGCCAGGCGTTGCAGCGGCCCTCGACCTGGGGCTGGACCCTGCTGGTGGCCACCCTGATCGTGCTTGGCAGCAACGGCATCGCCTTCCTGGCCAAGCAGTTCGGCATCGAGCCGGTGCCCACCAACGTGGAACTCATGCAGAACGCGATCGCGCGTTTCCCGCTGTTCCTGGTGCTGTTTGCGGTGGTGCTGGCGCCGGCCTATGAGGAACTGCTGTTCCGCCGCGTGCTGTTCGGACGCCTGTGGCAGGCCGGCCGGCCCTGGCTGGGCATCGTTCTCAGCAGCCTGGCCTTCGCGCTGGTGCATGAAGTCCCCGGCCTGAGCAAGAACTCACTGCTCGGCATGGCCCAGCTGTGGCTGGTCTATGGCGGCATGGGCGCCGCGTTCTGCTGGCTGTACCAGCGCACCGGCACGTTGTGGGCGGCGATCACCGCGCATGCGTTGAACAACGCCGTGGCACTTGCCGCGATGGTGTTCCTGGGGTCAACGTAACGCCGTGTCCGCTTGACGAAAGATTAAGCCGTTACGCTACACACTGCGCACATGAACACGGGGGAGCTTCCATGAAACACCTGCTGCTGGCCCTTGTCATCACCGCCCTGGTCAGTGCGTGTGCCACCACCACCTCGCCCACCGGGCGCCGGCAGATGGTGGGTGGCGTGTCGCAGGCGCAGCTCGATCAGCTGGGTGCGCAGGCCTTCGCCGAAACCAAGCAGAAGGAAAAGATCAGCACCGACGGCCGCCAGAACGGCTACGTGCAGTGCGTGGTCAATGCCCTGGTCGCGCAGCTGCCGCCTCAATACCGTGGCGTACGGTGGGAGACCGCGGTGTTCGTCGACAAGGAGCCCAACGCGTTCGCCCTGCCCGGCGGCAAGGTCGGCGTGAATACGGGCATTTTCAGCGTCGCCAAGAACCAGGACCAGCTGGCTGCCGTGATCGGCCATGAGATCGGCCACGTCATTGCCCGCCACCACGAGGAACGCATCACCCGCCAGATGGGCGCACAGACCGGCCTGGCCGTGCTCGGCGCGCTGGCCGGAGCCGCCTACGGCGAAGGTGCCGCCAGTACGGTCAACCAGCTCGGCGGCATGGGCGCGCAGACCGCCTTCCTGCTGCCCGGCTCGCGTACCCAGGAAAGCGAGGCCGACGTGATCGGCCAGCGGTTGATGGCCCAGGCCGGTTTCAACCCGGCGCAGGCAGTCGATCTGTGGCAGAACATGATGGCCGCCAGTGGCGGTCGCAGCCCGCAATGGCTGTCCACCCACCCCGATCCGGCCAACCGGATCCAGGAACTGCGACGCGATGCACCGGGCCTGACCCCGGTCTATCAGCAGGCGCAGGCGGCCGGACTGCGGCCAAAGTGCGGATGAGTGCGCAGTTCTATGCTGTATTGCAGCACATAAAACGATTTCTCACGCCATCTGTTTCTGATACGTTTGGCGGCTCAGATTTTTCTGACAGTCCGACTTTGCCGCTAACCGGCGGTTCGATCGAGGTGAACGATGATTTTCCGTAACCACAAAGCTGTGCTTTCCGTCCTCGTCGCGACCGCCCTGACCGGCGCCGTGGTCACCGATGCCTTCGCGCAGTCCTCGCGCTCCTCCGAGCGCGGGAACCGCGGCGGCAAGCAGGCCAAGGCCGAGGTGCTGTACCCGAACGCGACCCGCCAGGAGCCGACGGTCAAGGCCTCGGCCAAGATGGGCAGCAAGCTGCAGAAAATGATCGACAGCTACAACAAGGAAAAGTTCCCGGAGACCCGCACCCAGGCCGACGCCATCCTGGCTGACAGCGCCGCGAACGAGTACGACAAGTCGCTGGCCGCGCAGCTGGCCTCGCAGGCCGCCTACCAGACCGACGACACCCCGGGCGCCATCGCGTACCTGAAGCAGGTCCTGCAGTTCAACGGCCTGGACAACAACGGCCACTTCCAGTCGATGCTGATGCTGGGCCAGCTGCAGCTGCAGGAAGACAAGACCGCTGAAGGCCTGGCCACGCTCGACAAGTACTTCGCCGAGAGCAAGTCGACCAAGCCGGAAGAACTGATCGCCAAGGGCCAGGCGCTGTACCAGCTGGAGCGCTACCAGGAAGCGATCCCGGTGCTGAAGCAGGCCATCGCCGGCGCCGCCGAACCGAAGGACAACTGGAACCAGCTGCTGATGGCAGCCCTGTCCGAAGCCGGCCAGTCCGGTGAAGCGGTCAAGGAAGCCGAAGCGCTGGCCGCCAAGAACCCGAACGACAAGAAGGCCCAGCTGAACCTGGCCAGCATGTACATGCAGGCCGAGCAGATGGACAAGGCGGCCGCGGTGATGGACAAGCTGCGCAGCAGCGGCCAGCTCACCGAAGAGCGCGAGTACAAGCAGCTGTACTCGATCTATGCCAACACCGAACACAAGGAAAAGGACGTCATCGCGGTCATCAACGAAGGGTTGCAGAAGGGCATCCTGAAGCCGGATTACCAGGTCTACCTGGCTCTGGCCCAGTCCTACTACTACTCCGACCAGGTGCCGCAGGCGATCGATGCGTGGCAGAAGGCTGCCCCGCTGTCCAAGGACGGTGAGACCTACCTGAACCTGGCACGCGTCCTGCATGCCGAAGGGCGCATCCCGGAGGCCAAGCAGGCCGCCCAGCAGGCGCTGGCGAAGGGTGTGAAGAACCAGGCTGATGCCAAAAAAATCATCAACCTGAAGTAAGTAGGAATAACGCCTGAATGCCTGCTCAGTTGATGCGCAGGCGCTCAGGATTGGTATAAGCTTGGAGGTTCCTGCGGTGTCATGCACCGCTGATCAGGGATTCCGCCCCCGGCATCCCGGCCCCACTATTGAGCTCTTGGCGCATGACGGAACAACTAGTCGTTCACCGGTACGAACAACCCGATGACAAGGGGCTGAGCTGGCCTCGCATCGTCGGCATCGCGTTTGTAATTGCCCTGCATCTGGCCGCCTTCATGATGCTCCTCATTCCCGCCGTGGCTCCCAAGGCCGTCGCGGAGAAGGAGCGCAACGTCATGGTGACCATCGTCGATGCGCCGCCGCCGCCGCCCCCGCCGCCGCCGCCGCCGCCGCCGACCGATACTCCGCCGCCGCCGGTGAAGAATCTGTCGCCGCCGAAGCCGTCGCCGGTCCCGCCGCCGCCGCAGGCGCCGGTCGTGGACGTGCCGGAACCGCGCCCGAGCGATATCGTCACCCCGCCGTCGCCTCCGTCGCCGCCGGCTGCGCCGACCTCGATCGAGGCCAGCGTGGACATCTCGTCGAAGGCCATGAATCCGCCGCGCTACCCGCCGGCAGCCTTCCGCGCTGGTATCCAGGGCGAAGTGATCCTGATCATTGATGTCGATGCCAGCGGCAACGTCACCAATGTCACGGTGGAAAAGTCCAGCCGTAACCGCGACCTGGACCGTGCTGCGATGGAAGCAGCTCGCAAGTGGCGCTTCAACGCCGCTGAATCTGGCGGTAAGAAGGCGGCAGGTCGCGTTCGCGTCCCGGTCAACTTTGCGCTGAACTGATGCGCCCGGGTGGCCGCCTGGCCACCCCCGCCCCAGTTCGATTGTTTAGCTTAGCTACACCCTTTATCACCACACACAACAAAGGTAAGCGTCATGCTGCAGGAAATTTTCATCGCCGCTGCTGCCGGGGGCAATCCGTCCAACGCCCTGTCGCAGATGGGCTTCGAGCACCTGATCCACGAAATGACCACCAAGCCGGGTGATTTCGCGGTTTCCTGGGTCGTGCTGCTGACCCTGATCGCCATGTCGGCCATGTCCTGGTACTGGACCGTCATCAACATCTTCCGTGCTACCCGCCTGAAGAGCGCCGCTGATCGCGTCGTCAGCCTGTTCTGGGACACCCCGAACGCGCAGGACGCCATCCGTGCGATGGAAGAACAGCCGGCTTCCGAGCCGTTCTCGAAGATCGCCCTGGACGCTGCGCAGGCTGCTGCCCACCACCAGCGCGCTGAAGGCGGCGCCACCGGTGGCGTGGGTGAGAACCTGAGCCGTTCGGAGTTCGTCGACCGCGCCCTGCGTCAGGCCGTGACCCGCGAAAGCAACAAGCTGCAGTCGGGCATGACCCTGCTGGCCACCGTCGGCGCGACCGCTCCGTTCGTCGGTCTGCTGGGTACCGTGTGGGGCATCTACGGCGCGCTGATCAAGATCGGTGCCACCGGCTCCGCTTCGATCGACGCCGTTGCCGGCCCGGTGGGTGAAGCGCTGATCATGACCGCGATCGGTCTGTTCGTCGCGATCCCGGCCGTGTTCGCCTTCAACTTCTTCAGCAAGATCAACAGCGCGACCATCAGCAAGTTCGATACCTTCGCGCACGACCTGCACGACTTCTTCGCCACCGGCTCGCGCGTCCGCTAATTGCGGCGCGCGTCACCCAGCGACGAAGTAAGTAGTCACCAAGATCTAGACGGAGCCCGTTATGGCTTTCAGTAGTGGTAACAGCGGCGGCCCCATGGCCGACATCAACGTTACGCCCCTCGTGGACGTGATGCTGGTGCTGCTGATCATCTTCATCATCACGGCGCCCCTGATGTCCCACAAGGTCAAGGTGGATCTGCCGGAAGCCAACCTGATCCAGAAGCCGGAAGACGCTGAAAAGCGTTCCGGACCGATCACCCTGGCAGTCAAGGAAGACGGCTCGATCTACTGGAACGACGAAGAAATCAACAAGCAGACTCTCGAGTCGCGCTTGGCGACCGCCGCCCAGCAGACCCCGCAGCCGCCGCTGAACCTGCGTGGTGACCGCACCACCAAGATGCGCGTCATCAACGACCTGACCAAGGTCGCGCAGGAGCAGGGCATGCTGGACGTCGGCTTCGTCGCGACCAAAGAGAAGGGGCAATAAGCCATGGCATTCAGTAGTGGTGGTGGCAAGGGCCCCATGGCCGACATCAACGTCACGCCCCTCGTGGACGTGATGCTGGTTCTGCTGATCATCTTCATCGTGACCGCGCCGATCATGACGTACCCGATCGCCGTGGACCTGCCGCAGCGCGTGCTCAACCCACCGCCGCAGCTGGTCGAACCGCCGCCGCCGATCGAACTGAAGATCGACGCCAGCAACCAGGTCTCGTGGAACAACAGCCCGATCAATACCAGCGAGCTGCAGCAGCGGATGGAGCAGGAGGTCCAGCGTGACCCGACCAACCAGCCGGAACTGCGCATCGACGCCAGCCCGGATTCCGAGTACGACGTGATGGCCAAGGTTCTGGCTGCCGCGAAGAACGCTCAGATGAAGAAGATCGGTTTTGTGCAGCAGTAATCGCAACACCGCAATACAACAGTCATGACGCGACTGCAGACGCCCCTGGAAACAGGGGCGTCTTTTTTTTGTTTTCCGGGGTCAGATCCCTTTTCCGCAGGAAAAGGGATCTGACCCCCATCAGGCGCGCAGGAAACGGGATCTGACCCCATCAGGCGGCACTCGCCCGCTATGATCGGCGGATGCTCGCCCTCTTCGACTCCCTGCGTCACTGGCTCGATGGCATCGCCCACCTCGGCACGATCCTGGCGGTGGCGTATCTGCTGTACCTGTTCGCGCTGGCGGGCTGGATCATGCTGCAGAAGCGCGAGCCGGTGGCCACGCTCAGCTGGATCCTGTCGCTGGCGTTGCTGCCCTACCTGGGGTTGTTCATCTACTACCTGCTCGGCCCGCAGAAGGTGAAGCGGCAGCGCCTGCGCCGCGGCCGCGCGCGCTCGGGCATGGAGCATTACAGCGATGTCTGCCCGCCCGATGCCGATTGCACCGAGCTGGCCAAGATCGCCCAGGCCACCACCGGGCTGGCGCCAAGCAGCGCGACCGAGGTCACCTGGCTGGTGGACGGTGCCGCAACCTATGCGGCCCTGCTGGAGGCGGTCGCGCAGGCCCGCGACCACATCCATCTGGAGTACTACATCTTCAACCCGGACCATGCCGGCAGCGCGTTGCGCGATGCCCTGGTCGAGCGCGCACGCGCCGGCGTGCAGGTGCGCCTGCTGCTCGACGCGGTGGGCTCGTCTGCCCTGCCCCGGCGCTTCCTGCAGCCCCTGCTCGACGCGGGCGGCGAAGCGGTCTGGTTCCATCCGCGGCAACTGCTGAAGCCGTTCAAGCGGCCGTGGTTGAACCTGCGCACGCACCGCAAGCTGGTGATCGTGGATGGCCGCCTGGCCTTCACCGGTGGCATCAACATCACCGACGACGAGGACGAAAGCCGCAACCCCGACGCTTACCGCGACCTGCACATGCGCATCCGTGGCCATGTGGTGCGCAGCCTGCAGCTGGTGTTCGCCGAAGACTGGCTGTATGCCAGCGGCCAGGACCACTCGCACTTCGACATCGCGCGGCTGTGGCCGGCCGACATGCCGCTGCGCGCCGATGGCCCGATCAATGCCCAGGTGCTGGTGTCCGGGCCGGATTCGGGCTGGGAAACCATCCATCGCCTGCACGTGGCGGCGATCCAGGAAGCGCATGAGCGGGTCTGGCTGGTCACGCCCTACTTCGTGCCGGGTGAAGCGGCGCGGATGGCGCTGACCTCGGCCGCACTGGGCGGGCTGGACGTGCGCCTGCTGGTGCCGAAGATGAGCGACTCCTGGTTCGTCACCCAGGCCGCGCGCTCCTACTTCGACGAGCTGCTGCACGCCGGCGTGAAGATCTACGAGTACGGGCCGCGGATGCTGCACACCAAGGCGTTCATCGCCGACGATGATGTCTGCATCGTCGGCAGTGCCAACTTCGATCACCGCAGTTTCCGGCTGAACTTCGAGCTGTCGATGATGATCAGCGACCGCGACCGCGTCGCCGCCCTGGCCGAGCTGCTGCAGGGCGAGTTCGACCGGGCCAGCCGCGTGCACGACCAGGCGGGCCGCCCGCTGTGGCTGCACCGCCTGCCCGAGGCCTTCGCGCGGCTGGCCTCGCCGCTGCTCTGACGCAGCGCTACACTGCGGCGATCGTCCGGGGAGCCCGACTATGTACTGGTTGTACCTGCTGCTGGCGCTGGGCTGTTTCGCCTTCGCCCTGAAGACCCCCAGCGCCGGGTTGATGGCCCTGTGCCTGCTGGCGGCCCTCGCCTTCCTGCTGGCCTGGGTGCGCGGTCGCTACGTGGCACGCTTCGGCGACCTGCAGCGCGACCCGGCCACCCTGGTCGATGCCGAGGAACTGCGCTGCCTGCGCGAACAGGCCCAGGCCCGCCGTACAGACGACGGCCACGACCACGATCCGTCCCCTCTTTCCAAGTAGTACCGTTCCATGACCCAGCTCAGCGTCAACGTCAACAAGATCGCCGTCCTGCGCAACTCGCGCGGCGGTGCCGAACCGGACGTGGTGCGTGCCGCCCAGGCCTGCCTGGATGCCGGTGCGCATGGCATTACCGTGCACCCGCGGCCGGACCGCCGCCACATCACCGCCGAGGACGTGCTGGCGCTGTCCACGCTGACGCGCGCGCGTGGCGTTGAATTCAACATCGAAGGCAACCCGTTCGCCCCGCCCCGCGAGGGTTACCCGGGCCTGTTGCCGCTGTGCGCACAGACGCGGCCGGCCCAGGCCACGCTGGTGCCCGATGGGGATGGCCAGATCACTTCCGACCACGGTTTCGATTTCGAACGGGACGCCGAGCGGCTACGCCCGCTGATCGCCGAACTGAAGGCGATGGGCTGCCGTGTCAGCCTGTTCGTCGATGCCGGCAATCCCCTGCTGGAGCAGGCGGCCGAGGTCGGTGCCGACCGCATCGAGCTGTACACCGGTCCGTACGCCGAGGCGCACGCGGCGGGCGATGCGGAGCCAATGCTGGCACTGTTCGCCGCCGCCGCGCGGCGCGCGCAGGCGGTCGGTCTCGGGGTCAACGCCGGGCACGATCTGTCGCAGGACAACCTGGGTGATTTCCTGGCCCAGGTGCCGGACGTGCTGGAAGTCTCGATCGGCCATGCGCTGATCGGTGAAGCACTGTATGACGGGTTGGACGCCACCGTGCGCGGGTACCTGGCGCTGCTGTGACTGTCGCGGGCAGCCGAGCATGGGCTCGGCTCTACACGACCTGACGCCGGGACCAGGGTCGGCTCGGCACCGCCCTGAACCCTTCAGGCGCCCGTCGCAGCCACTGAGACGGTGCCGGCGTACCCTGCCGCCATGGGTATTGCGATCAAGGGCCGAGGTTCCACGTCCCACCTTGCCGGGCGCTTCGAAAGCACCGTCAGCGAGGCGGTGGATGACGGCTGGGCGGTGGATGAGAGCGAGGAGTTCCTCGCCCCGCGCCTGCGCACCGAAGTGCGCGCCGAAACCGCACGCAGCATCATCAGCCGCAACAATTCTCCGGACGTCGGCTTCAGCCAGTCGGTGAATCCGTACCGCGGCTGCGAGCACGGCTGCTCGTACTGTTTCGCGCGCCCCTCGCACGCCTATCTCAACCTGTCGCCGGGCCTGGACTTCGAGACCAAGCTGTTCGCCAAGACCAATGCGCCGCAACTGCTGCGCAAGGAGCTGTCGAAGCCGGGTTACGTGCCGCAGCCGATCGCGCTGGGTATCAACACCGACGCCTACCAGCCGATCGAACGCAAGTTCAAGCTGACCCGGCAGCTGATCGAAGTGATGCTGGAGACAAAGCATCCGTTCTCGCTGATCACCAAGAACGCACTGGTCGAGCGCGACATCGACCTGCTGGCGCCGCTGGCCGCGGAGAACCTGGTCAGCGTGCACTTCTCGGTGACCTCGCTGGATCCACATCTTTCGGCGAAGCTGGAACCGCGCGCATCGGCACCGCATGCACGGCTGCGCGCGATGAAGCGCCTGCACGAGGCCGGTATTCCGGTCGGGGTGATGGTGGCGCCGGTGATTCCGTGGATCAACGACAGCGAACTGGAAGCGGTCCTGGAGGCGGCGCATGATGCCGGCGCCAGCACCGCCGGCTACGTCCTGCTGCGCCTGCCGCTGGAAGTGGCCCCGCTGTTCCGCGACTGGCTCGATACCCATCATCCGGATCGTGCCGCGCACGTGATGAGCACCATCCAGCAGCTGCGCGGCGGCAAGGACTACGACAGCCAGTTCGGCAGTCGCATGCGCGGCCAGGGTGTCTATGCCGACCTGTTGAACAACCGCTTCAAGCTGGCGCGCAAGCGCCTCGGCTTCAACGCGCAGAACAGCCACTGGCCGAAGCTGGATTGCAGCCGCTTCCTGAAGCCACTGCCACCGAAGAAGGATTCGCCGCAGGGCTCGTTGTTCTAGCGCCTGTGGACGGCGCCCTCAGCCGCCGCCAAACAGCTTCTGCGCACTCTGGAACAGGATCCAGCTGGTGGCGATGAACTTGTCGCCCCCCTGCGGCCGGTTGCCGCGATGGGTGTGGGTGAACGCCGTCGGGGCGATCAGCAGGCTGCCGGTACGCGGCGCGATCTTGCGGCCCTGGAACAGGAACTCGGTCTCGCCTTCTTCGAATCCGTCGTTGAGGTACAGCGTCCACAGCACGTGCCGGTGCAGGGTCTCGGCCTGCGCATCACGTGGGTACAGTTCGCAGTGCCAGTAGGGATAACCGCCCTGCCCCGCCGCATACCATTGCAGGTTGATCGCGCCCGGGCGCAGGCAGGTGCGCGCCAGATCGGCCAACTGCTGTTCCGGCATGTCGGGGAAATCCTCGGCGGACAGGCGTCGCGGTTGGCCATTGCTGTCCTGGATCTGCAACATCAGCGGTGCGATCAGCGCCTGTGGATAACGGCGTAGATAACTCAGCAGCCCGTTGAACACCGCATGCTGCAGCTGATGGTCGACATCCTGCCAGCCGTCCAGGCCACTGATGCGCAGATCCTTGCTGTGCTTGAGTTCCGGGAACACGCCACTGCCCACCGCACCCGGCAGCAGGCCCCGTGTGGCGCGCATGCGCTCAACGATCGCGGCACAGACCTCGCTGGGGACCGCGTTGTGGATGACTTCGATGAAATCGACCGGGCCGTGCTCGTGCATCGTGCATTCCTTGGGCGGCAACGGCTTGATGGTGCCGCTTGCCGCCCTCGGTGTCACCCCACGGTCATGTCATCGATCTGCCATGACCGCTGTAGGGTGATCGCTGCTCAGCCCTGCGCCTGGTCGTGCGCGTGGTGGTAGCGCACGGCCTCGGCCACTTCCTCGCGCGAGCCGAGGAACACCGGCACGCGCTGGTGCAGCTGGTCGGGCTGGATGTCGAGGATGCGCTCGCGGCCAGTCCAGGCGGCACCGCCGGCCTGTTCGACCAGCAGGCCCATCGGGTTGGCTTCGTACATCAGGCGCAGTTTGCCGGCCTTGGATGGATCCTTCTTGTCCCACGGGTAGATGAAGATGCCGCCGCGGGTGAGGATGCGATGCACGTCGGCCACCATGCTGGCGATCCAGCGCATGTTGAAGTTCTTGCCGCGCGCGCCTTCCTTGCCGGCCAGCAGGTCGCCGACGTACGCCTGCATCGGCGCTTCCCAGTGACGCTGGTTGGACATGTTGATGGCGAACTCCTGGGTGGCCGCCGGAATCTGCATGTTCTCGGTGGTCAGCACGAACTCGCCCTTCTCGCGGTCCAGGGTGAAGGCATGGGTACCGTGGCCGACGGTCAGCACCAGCTGCGTGCTCGGCCCATAGATGCAGTAGCCGGCGGCGATCTGCTTGCTGCCCGGCTGCAGGAACGCGTCATCGCCCGGCAGTTCGACATTGGTTGGGCAGCGCAGCACCGAGAAGATGGTGCCGACCGAGACGTTGACGTCGATGTTGGAGCTGCCGTCGAGGGGATCGAACAGCAGCAGGAAATCGCCGCGCGGGTAGATGTCCGGCACCGGCTGGCTGTGGTCCATTTCCTCCGAGGCGCAGGCCGCGAGGTGGCCGCCCCAGGCATTGGCTTCAAGCAGGATCTCGTTGCTGATGACGTCCAGCTTCTTCTGTGCTTCGCCCTGCACGTTGCCGGTGCCGGCATCGCCGAGCACGCCACCGAGGGCGCCCTTGCTGACGGCAATGGAGATGCTGGTGCAGGCGCGGGCGACGACCGCGATCAGCTGGCGCAGGTCGGCATTGATGCGGCCGGCGTGCTGTTCCTGGATCAGGAAGCGGGTCAACGAAGTACGGGACATGGGCGGGCAGGTCTCGGCAGCGGGAAAACGCCTATTGTCGCCGGTCCGGCGCGGGCGTGCGTGAGCGCAGGGAGGCGTAATCGTTTCCAGATGCATCGCGCTGGTGGCGCTTCGCCAGGCAACGGTAGAGCCGAGCCCATGCTCGGCTGTCTTCCGCGCTGCGCAGGTGAGCCGAGCGTGGGCTCGGCTCTACAGTGATCCGGCAAAAACAAAGGCGCCTTTCGGCGCCCTTGTTCTCACACCACTGGAGCGTTGCTTCAGCCCTTGGCGACGGTGGCCACGGCCTTGGCGACGTATTCCAGGTTGTTCTGGTTCAGCGCCGCAACGCAGATGCGGCCGGTGCCGACGGCGTAGATGCCGAACTCGTCACGCAGGCGTTCGACCTGTTCGCGGCTCAGGCCGGAATAGGAGAACATGCCGGCCTGCTCATTGATGAAGCCGAACTGCGGAGCGCCGGCGGCGGCCAGCTTCTCGACCAGGCCCTGACGCAGGGCATGGATGCGCTCGCGCATCTCGGTCAGCTCCTGCTCCCACATCGCGCGCAGTTCCGGGTTGTTCAGCACGCCAGCCACCAGCGCGGCACCGTGGGTGGACGGGCTGGAGTAGATCGTGCGGATCACGCGCTTGACCTGCGACTGCACGGCCTTGGCATCGGCCGCAGTCGGCGCGACCATCGACAGTGCACCGACGCGCTCGCCGTACAGCGAGAACGACTTGGAGTACGAGTTGGCGACGATGAAGCTGTCGATGCCGGCCTCGGCAATGATGCGCACCGCGGCACCGTCCTGCTCGATGCCCTTGTCGAAGCCCTGGTAGGCCATGTCGATGAAGGGGAACAGCTGGCGGTCCTTCAGCAGCTGCGCGACCTGCTTCCACTGGGTGACCGTGAGGTCGGCACCGGTCGGGTTGTGGCAGCAGGCGTGCAGCAGCACCACGGTGCCCGGCTGCAGCTTCTGCAGGTCGGCCAGCAGGCCGTCGAAATTGACGCCATGGGTGGTCGGGTCGAAGTAGGTGTAATCCAGCACTTCGAAGCCGGCGGCGCTGAACACCGCGCGGTGGTTTTCCCAGCTCGGGTTGCTGAGCGCAACGGTGGCGTGCGGCAGCAGCTTCTTCAGCACGTCGGCGCCGACGCGCAGCGCACCGCTGCCACCGACGGTCTGTGCGGTGGTGACGCGGCCGGCGGCCAGCAGCGGCGAGTCCTTGCCGAACACCAGTTCACGCGTGGCCTGCGTGTACGCCGGCAGGCCATCGATCGGCAGGTAGCCGCGCGGTTTGGCTTCAGCGGCGAGCTGCTGCTCGATCTGCTTGACGGCGCGCAGCAGCGGAATGCGGCCGCTCTCGTCGTAGTAGATGCCCACACCCAGGTTGACCTTGGTCGGGCGGCTGTCGGCGTTGTACGCCTCGGTCAGGCCCAGGATCGGGTCGCCTGGGACCAGTTCCACGTTTGCAAAGAAGGACACGGCGGTACTCGTTCGGTAGACGGAAAGGGGGAGGAATTGCGCCACGCGGCTTGCGGCTTTTCGGCCGGAAACAGCCCATCGTAACAAAGCCTGCCGGGGCTGGCCGCCGCCATCGTCATCCGCCGCCCCGTACCATGGCGTGCGTTGCCGCCCGATCCATCAACCTGAATCATGAATCCCGCCGCACGACGCCATTGCCTGCCGCTGTCCGCGCTGTTGCTGTCGCCCCTGGCGGCGGTGGCCGAGCCCACCCCTACCGCCCTTCCCGCCGTGCAGGTGCAGGCCGCACGGGTGCCGGGCATCGACCCGTTCGCGCTGCCGGCCAGCCAGGACACGGTCTGGATCGACGCCGGCCGCGCCGGTACCGGCGTGCAGCTGTCCGAGGCGCTGGCCGGGGTACCGGGGCTGCTGGCGCGCGACCGGCAGAATTTCGCCCAGGACACCCAGCTGTCGATCCGCGGCTTCGGCGCGCGTTCGACCTTCGGTGTGCGCGGGGTGCGGGTGCTGATCGACGGAGTACCGGCGACCATGCCCGATGGCCAGGGCCAGCTGTCGCATGCCAGCCTGCTCGGTGCCGAACGCATCGAGGTGTTGCGCGGGCCGTTCTCGGCGCTGTACGGCAATTCCTCCGGCGGCGTGCTGCAGGTGTGGAGCGCGCAGGGCCAGGCCGGCGACCCGTGGCGGCTGCGCCTCAACGCTGGTGCCGACACTACGCTCAGCGTCGGTGCCCAGCTGAAGGGCGCCGGCCGCGGGCTGGACTACAACATCGCGGCCACCCACTTCCGCACCGATGGCTGGCGCGATCACAGCCGTGCGCGCCGCGAATCGCTCAATGCCCGCCTGGGCGGCGAGCTGGGCGGCGGGCGGCTGGAACTGCTGCTCAATGCGCTGGAGGCACCGGACGCGCAGGACCCGCTGGGGCTGACCCGTGCGCAGGTGGCTGCGGACCCGCGCCAGGCGACAGCGGTCGCGCACCAGTACAACACCCGCAAATCGGTGCGCCAGCAACAGGCGGGCCTGCGCTGGACGCGGGAAACCGAGGCGCAGCGCTGGCAGTTGATGGGCTATGCCGGTCAGCGCGCGGTGAGCCAGTACCTGCCGATACCCGCCGCCGCCCAGGCCAATCCCCTGCATGCCGGCGGGGTGATCGATCTCGATGGCGGCTATGGCGGGCTGGACGCGCGCTGGGGCTGGCACGGCACGCTGGCCGATCGTCCGCTGGACCTGGTGGCCGGGATCAGCGCCGACCGGCAACGCCAGCACCGCACCGGCTACGAGAACTTCGTCGCCGGCCAGCTGGGGGGGCGCGGCCGCCTGCGCCGCGACCAGATCGACATCGTGCAGAACGTGGATCAGTTCGCGCAGGCCTGGTGGCAATGGAGTCCGCGCTGGTCGCTGCTGGCCGGGCTGCGCCACAGCCAGGTACGCTTCGAGTCCGATGACCGCTACGTCACCGGCAGCAACCCGGACGACAGCGGCCACCGTCGTTACCAGGCCACCACGCCGGTGGCCGGCATCAGCTTCGCGGCCAGCCCGCAGTGGCGCCTGCACGCGGCCGTCGGTCGCGGCTTCGAGACGCCCACCTTCAATGAGCTGGGCTATCGCGCCGATGGCCAGGCCGGGCTGGCGCTGGATCTGGCCGCGGCCCGCAGCCGCAACCTGGAGGTCGGCAGCAAGTGGCAGGCGCAGGATGGAACCCGGCTCGATATCAGCCTGTTCCGCGCAGATACCGACAATGAGTTGGCCGTTGCCAGCAATATCGGTGGGCGCAGCACCTACCGCAACATCGGCCGTACCCGCCGCCAGGGCGTGGAACTTGAGTACCACCAACCGCTGGCCGCGCAGCTGGAACTGCAGCTGGCCTGGACCTGGCTGCAGGCGCAGGTGCGCTCGCCCTACCTCACCTCCAACAGCCCGGTCGCTGCTGGCAGCCGGCTGCCCGGCGTGCCGCGGCAACAGGCCTTCGCCCGCCTGCAGTGGACGCCTGCCGACTGGCAGTGGGCGCTGGAGGCCTCGGCCAGCAGCGATACCGTGGCCAACGACCTGGCCACCGCGCGAGCGCCGGGCTTCGCCCTGCTGCATCTGGAAGGGGGACGCCGCTGGACCCTGCCGGGCGGCGAACTGCGTGCGTTCGCGCGGCTGGAGAACGTACTGGACCAGGGCTATATCGGCTCGGTGATCGTCAACGATGGCAACGGCCGCTTCTACGAGCCGGGGCCGGGCCGCCGCGCCAGCGCCGGGTTGCAGTGGTCGTGGCGCTAGGACGGTGGTGCCGGCTGCTGGGATTTCGGGTTGCCGGCCAGCGGCCGGCACTACCGGACCCGGGCGATATCCGCTGCGGGGGTTTCAGATTGCCGGCCAGCGGCCGGCACTACCGGTCAATCGGGGGCCTTGGCCGGCACGAACGGCGAGGTCGGGTCGCTGGCCGGGAAGGTCTCTTCCAGGGCCTCGTCCTGGTTGTCGCTGGCCCGCTGCTTGCGCTCCCGGCGCTTGAGCGGGCTTTCCTGGCCGCCGCGATGGCGGTCGCCGCCGTCCTTGCGATCCTGGGCGGCCTGTTCAGCCTCGTGCTTCACCGGCAGATGGTCGCCGCCCTGCGCGGCATCGAAGAAGGGCGCACCGGTGCCGCGATAGTCGGCGGTGTCGGCATCATGCTTGCCGCGCTGCTCACCCGGAATCGGCGGATGGTTGGCGCGCAGCGGGTCGCGGGAAGTCTCTCGGCTCATGGTCTGGCTACCTGCGCTGGGGGCTCCCACTACACCGCCGCACAGGTAAAGCCGCCGCGAACCTGGCGTCAATGAACATCCCGCTCACCCCCCGATAACGGCACCGCGCGTATTCCTGCCCACCCGCCCCCGCTGCAGGAGCCGGCCATGCCCCGTCTTGAACGACCCGCACCGTCCGTGTTCAACGCCCTGCTCGATCCGCTCGGCCAGCGCACCGCGCAGCGCCGCACCCGCCGCCATGAAGATCCGCAGGCGGTGGCCCAGGACTACCTGCAGTACATGCTCAGCGACTATGAGGAGCGTCGTGGCCAGAGCCACCGCAACTGGCGCGACCTGTGCCCGGTGTATGCGTTCGCGCTGACCACCCATGCGGCCGACTGGCCGCGCGGTGACGCCGCCGATACCTGCGAGGAACTGGCCGAGCACTGGGAGCAGATGCGCGGGCAGTCACGCCTGGCGTGGTCGCAGGCGCGGCCCGTGGTGGAAGACGCCTGGCGCGCGCTGGATCACATTCCGGCAGCGGCGGTACGACCGTTGCTGCAGTAACCGAGCGCAGGCATTGAACCTGTAGCGCCGAGCCATGCTCGGCTGCTTCTGTGCCGGAAGCCGCGGCCGAGCCCAGGCTCGGTGCTACCGGCGGCGGTCGCCGTGGCTCGTGCGCCTCTAGAGCCTGCCTGCACGGCACCGACACGATCGATTTACACCGGCCGCCCCAAGCTGGGCACCCTGCCCCACTACAGGTGCGCTCATGGCCCGCCCGATCTGGACCGGCACGCTTTCCTTCGGCCTGCTCAATGTTCCGGTGTCGCTCATGTCCGGCGAACGCAAGGTCGACCTGCAGTTCCGCATGCTCGATTCGCGTGACCGCAAGCCGATCCGCTTCGAGCGCGTCAACGCGGAAACCGGTGAGGAGGTGCCGTGGAAGGACATCGTCAAAGCCTACGAGTACGACAAGGGCAGCTATGTCGTGCTGGAGGAAGGCGATATCCGCTCGGCGGCACCGGAAAGCCATGAAGCGGTGGAAGTGGAATCGTTTGTGGACGCGGCGCAGATCGATCCACGCTACTACGAGAAGCCGTACCTGCTGGTGCCGGGCAAGAAGGCTGAAAAGGGCTATGTGCTGTTGCGCGAGACATTGCGCAGTACCGGCAAGGTGGGCATCGCGCGGGTGGTGGTCCGCACGCGCGAGTATCTGTGTGCGGTGATGCCGCACCAGGATGCGCTGGTGCTGATGATCCTGCGCTACCCGCAGGAGCTGGTTGATCCGGAGGACTACACGCTGCCTGCCGGCAAGCTGTCGGACTACCGCATCACCAGCAGGGAAACGGCGATGGCCGGGCAGTTGATCGAATCGATGTCGGTTGACTGGGATCCATCGCAGTACCACGACGTGTTCCGCGAACGGCTGCAGCAGGTCTTGAACAAGCGCATCAAGTCCAAGGGCGGCACCACCCGGGTGGAAGAGGAACCGGCACCGCGCGAGGACGCCACCACCAATGTGGTCGACTTCATGGCGCTGCTGCAGAAGAGCCTGGACGCGAACAAGCGCACGCCGGCAAAGAAGGCCGCGACGCGCAGCACCCCGGCCAAGCCCGCGGTGAAGAAGACGGCCACGAAGGCCGCCAAGAAGGCGACCCGCAAGGTGGCCAAGAAAGTGGCGGCGAAACCCGCGGCGCGGCGCAAGGCAGGGTGAGCCATGTCGCTGCACCAGTATCGGCGCAAGCGGCGTCTTGGCGGCGGCAGCGGGCAGACCCCGGAACCTGACGACACGCCGCGACAGGGGGATCCGAAACGGCGACCGGTCTTCGTCATCCAGCTGCACCACGCAAGCTCGCGCCACTACGATTTCCGCCTGGAAATGGACGGTGTGCTGAAGAGCTGGGCGGTGCCGAAAGGCCCTTCGCTGCGCGCCGGTGAAAAACGGCTGGCAGTGGAAGTGGAAGACCATCCGCTGTCCTACGCGGGTTTCGAAGGTGATATTCCCGAAGGTCACTACGGTGCCGGCCATGTGCGGGTGTTCGACCACGGCAGTTGGGCCTGCGAGGGCGATCCACTGCAGGCGCTGGCGGCAGGCAAGATCGACTTCGTGCTGCACGGGCAGCGCTTGGCCGGTGGCTGGAAGCTGGTGCGCACCACGTTGAAGGGGCGCCAGGTGCAGTGGCTGCTGATCAAGCGCGACGATGCCGAAGCGCGTGATGCCGAAGCCGACGATCTGCTGGCGGAAGACGCGCCGCTGCCGAAGCAGCACGCAAAGGCGGTCACGCGCAGTACGCCCGCCGCGCGTACGCGACGCAAGGCCGATGTGCGCTGGCATGCGCGCGCGCTGCGACTGGACAACGCACGCGACACGCCCTACCCGCAGGCCTTCAAGCCGCAGCTGACCGATCATCGCGACAACGCGCCGGAGGGCGCCGGTTGGTTGCATGAGATCAAATGGGATGGCTACCGCCTGCTGGCCGATCTGCACGACGGAGAAGTGAAGCTGCGCTCGCGCAACGGCCTGGACTGGACCGCCGACTTTCCCGAGGTGGTCCAGGCGATCCAGGCGCTGCCGGTACGCGACGCCCGCCTGGATGGCGAGCTGGTGGTGCTCGACCCACAGGGCCGCAGCGACTTCGCCGCATTGCAGCGGGTGATCGATGGCAGCTCGAAGCAAGCGCTGCGCTATGTGGTATTCGATCTACCGGGTGTCGCCGGTGCCGACATCAGCCGATCGCCGCTGCTGCAACGCAAGGCATTGCTGAAGGAGCTGCTGGGCAGCACGCCCGGCACGCTGGCCTTCAGTGAACACGTGATCGACCATGGCCCGCAGGTATTCGATGCCAGCGGCAAGGCGGGATTCGAAGGCATCGTCAGCAAGCAGGTGGACGCCCCCTACGTGAACACCCGTGCCCGCAGCTGGGTGAAGGTGAAGCACGAGGACACCGACGAGTTCGTGATCATCGGCCACACGGCGCCGAAAGGTTCCCGGGTCGGCTTCGGATCATTGTTGCTGGCAACACCGGACAGCGATGGGCTGCGCTATGTCGGCCGGGTCGGCACCGGCTTCGACGGACAGGGTCTGCGCGCGCTGAGCAAAGCGCTGCGACCGCTGGCGGTGACGGCACCGGTGCTGGAGCTGCCGGCCCATGTTCCCTTCCGTGCCGCAAGCGTGCGCTGGGTGAAGCCGCAGGCCGTCGCCGAGGTGGCGTTCCGCGGCTTGGGCAAGGAAGGCCTGCTGCGCCAGGCCAGCTTCAAGCGGCTGCGCACCGACACGTTGAAGGAGGATCTGCCCGTGGCGCCGTCGAAGGCTGATGCACCGTACGAGGTTGAGATTACCCATCCTGAGCGGGTGGTGTTTCCCAGGCAGAAGCTCAGCAAGGGCGATGTGGCGGCCTACTACCGGCAGATGTCGCGCTGGATTCTTCCCGAGATCGCCGGCCGCCCACTGTCGCTGCTGCGTTGTCCCGACGGTGTGGGCAAGACCTGCTTCTTCCAGAAGCATCATGGCCCGGGCCTGGGCGACGCCGTGTATGCGGTTGAGCTCCAGCAGAAGAGCAGTCGCGAGGACTACGTGTATATCGAGGATGCGCAGGGCCTGCTGCAGCTGGTTCAGATGAACACGCTCGAGCTGCACCCTTGGGGTGCGACCGTGGCCGATCCTGAGCACCCGGACCGGCTGGTGTTCGATCTGGATCCCGGCGAAGGGGTGGGCTGGGCACGGGTCAAGGCCGGCGCGCGCGAGGTGCGTGAGCGCCTGCTGGAGATCGGCCTGCAGAGCTTTGTGCGCCTGTCTGGCGGCAAGGGCGTGCACGTGGTGGTGCCGTTGCAGCCCAAGGCGGATTGGGACCAGGCCAAGGCGTTCTGCCAGGCGTTCGCGCAGGCGATGGCGGAGCAGGCGCCGGAGCGCTATGTGGCGACGATGAGCAAGGCCAAGCGCGACGGCGTGATCTTCATCGACTGGCTGCGCAATACGCGTGGCGCCACCAGCGTCTGCTCCTGGTCACTGCGCGCGCGCGACAGTGCCGGTGTGGCAGTGCCACTGCGCTGGGAAGAACTGGCACGTGTCACCGCCGCCGACGCGTTTCCGATGGCCAAGGCGCTGGCGCGGGCGAAGCGCTTGAAGGGCAACCCGTGGCACGGCATCGAACGGCTGAAGCAGACGTTGCCGTCGCTGAAGCGGTAGTGCCGGCCGCTGGCCGGCAACAGCAGGATGGCCGAGGTTGCCGGCCAGCGGCCGGCACTACCTGTATGCGCTCAGCGCAGATCGCGCGACGCGCGGCGCCCGAACCACCAGCCGGCCAGCAGCTGCAACGGCAGCGATACCAGCAGCGACACCACGAACCAGAGCGGGAAATCCGCACCCACGCTCCACACCGCATAGCCACAGCCCAGTGCGATCAGCGACCAGATCGAGAAGCCATGCGATCGCGGCCAGCACGGTGCGTAGTAGGTCGCGAAGGAAATGCCGGCGACGCCACCAAGCACGCTGAAGGCCAGGTCCCACCCCAGCTGCACGCTGTTGGACGGTGACAGGCCCAGCAGGGGGGGCAGCCAGCTGGCGACGCTGCTGACCAGCGCAAGCGACAGCACGCCGCCGATCAGGGCGACGATGGACAGGAACAGGATCTTGAGCATGCCAGGCATGCGCGCATTGTACGGCCGCGCGCCGTGCCTGCGGTGGCCGGCCGGCAGCCGGCAGCAGCGGTGAATCGGCATGGCCGCCGCGTCCGTGGGAGAGGGGGACGGAGCGACGGCGGCCATGCACAGGTGGTCAGGCGGCGAAGTCGAGCACCACGCGGCCTTCGATGCTGCCCGCATGCATGCGCGCGAACACGTCGTTGATGTTTTCCAGGCGTTCGGTGCTGACCGTGGCGGCGACCTTGCCCTCGGCGGCGAACTGCAGCGATTCCTGCAGGTCCAGCCGGGTACCCACGATCGAGCCGCGCACGGTGATGCCATTGAGCACCATGCCGAAGATATCCAGCGGGAAGTTGCCGGGTGGCAGGCCGTTGAGCGACACGGTGCCGCCGCGGCGGACCATGCCCAGTGCCTGCTCGAAGGCCTTTGGCGAAACCGCGGTGACCAGGGCGCCATGCGCGCCGCCAATCTCCTTCTTCAGATAGGCCGCCGGGTCGGTGGTGCGGGCGTTGACCGTCACCTGTGCGCCCAGCTGCCGGGCCAGCGCCAGCTTGTTGTCGTCCACGTCCACTGCGGCCACGTTCAGGCCCATCGCCCGCGCATACTGCACGGCCATGTGGCCAAGGCCACCGATGCCGGAGATCGCCACCCAGTCGCCTGGCCGGGTGTCGGTGACCTTCAGGCCCTTGTAGACGGTCACCCCGGCGCACAGCACCGGCGCGATCTCGACGAAGCCCACTTCCTTCGGAAGCAGGCCGACATAGTTGGCATCGGCCAGCGCGTACTCGGCGAAGCCGCCGTTGACCGAATAGCCGGTGTTGCGCTGCGTCTCGCACAGCGTTTCCCAGCCACCCAGGCAGTGTTCGCAATGGCCACACGCCGAGTACAACCAGGGGATGCCGACCCTGTCGCCTTCCTTGACGTGCCCGACCCCGCCACCCACGGCCACGACGTGCCCCACGCCCTCGTGACCGGGGATGAACGGCGGGTTCGGTTTCACCGGCCAGTCGCCCTCGGCGGCGTGCAGGTCGGTGTGGCAGACACCACAGGCCTCGATCTTGACCAGGACCTCGCCCGCCCCCGGGCGCGGTACCAGGACTTCCTCGATCACCAGTGGCTTGCCGAACTCACGCACGACAGCGGCCTTCATGGTTGGATTCATGTTCGGATCTCCGTAGTGCGCTTGCCCACAGAATGACGCCGGCGCGAGGCCGGCGCTTTGATCACGATCAAACCTTTGAAGATCCGTGCAGCGGGTTCAGCTGGCCAGCACCGAGGCCTCGCGCGCCAGGCGCTCGATCGCATCCCAGTCACGCGTCTGCAGCAGCGCCGGGGTGGTCAGCCACGAACCGCCCACGCACAGCACGTTGGGCAGATGCAGGAACTGCGGCGCAGTCTGCGCGCTGATGCCACCGGTCGGGCAGAAGCGCACATCGGCGAACGGGCCGTGCCAGGCGGCCAGCAACGCGGCGCCACCGGCCTGCACCGCCGGGAAGAACTTGAAGGTGTCGCTGCCGTGTTCCAGGCCCATGATCAGGTCCGAAGCCGTAGCGGCACCGGGCAGGTACGGCAGGTCGGCATCGCGCGCGGCCGCGTACAGCGCCGGCGTTGCACCCGGAGACACCGCGAAGCGCGCACCTGCCTGCCTGGCTGCCTGCATCTGGGCAGCATTGAGCACGGTGCCGGCGCCGATCACCGCATCCGGCACGGCTTCGACCATCGCCTTGATCGCGTCCAGCGCCTGTGGCGTACGCAGGGTCACTTCGATCACCGGCAGGCCACCGCGGAACAGCGCCTGGGCCACTTCGACCGCTTCATTCACATCTTCGGGGGTGTACACCGGAATCACCGGTGCCAGCTTCAACAGCGCGCGCAGGCGCGGATCAGCGCTGGACATCGTCTTGCTCCTTGCCCGACAGGGCATCGCGGATCGCCGCCGGGCCTGGCAGCGCAGCGGCGCATGATGCCACGCGGACCGCGAAGGTGCTGGCGAAGGCGTGGCTCGTGCCCTGCTCTGCCCTGCCCCGTACCGGGTTCAGGCCGGGTCGGCCTGCAGGGCCTGGATGCGGCGCTGGTACCAGTCGCCACCGAGCGGATCGAACACCGCCGAGCGCTCCATCGGTGCCTCGTAGACGTGCACCGAGATCGCCAGTGACTGGTCGCTGGCATTGCGCAGGGTGTGGTACTCGTGCGGCGGAATCAGGCTGCCGGCACTGCCGCAGCCCCCACGCAGCACGGCGTGGCGGCGGAAACGCCAGCGCTCCCCGGCGCACTCCAGCAGTTCATAGCGGGTGATCTCCAGCTCGCCCGACCACACTCCCTCCACACACCACATGGCATCGTGGTCGTGCAGCGGCGTGCCCTGCCCTGGGCCCCAGCTCATGGCAATCACGCTGTAGCCGTGTTCGCGGCTGTGGTACAGCGGGCGTCGCGCGTAATGATCACTGACCGGACGGTGCACGCACTCGGGCAATTCGATGCGGCTGTCCGCGATGGCTTCCTGCAGCGCCAGCTGCAGGTCGGCGGTGATGCGCTCGGCATCACCGGAGGTCATCGCCGCGTCGACTGCGGCGATCAACCGGTCGCGGCCACGGAACGCCGGAAACGGAGAGGTCTGCAGGTCCATGCCCCGACTGTAGCGGAGCATGGTTAAGGGAATGTTGGCGATTCGCGCGCGTCGCGTCCGCATTCAGGGTGAACACGCGCGAAAGAGAAGACGGGTTCAGATGCATTTCGGCTAGAGCGGTCACAATGGAACCTTGCGCAGTAGAACTGGTCGAACACGACACGGTTCACATTCACTGCGACATTCCGCAACTTCGCGCCCGACGGGCGCAAGGCTAGAATTCTCCGACTTACCTGGTTCTATACATGTCAGTGCGAATTATTAGCGATGCTGCATTGCCGGCATCGAAGGGCAAGGCTGCCACGATCAACGACATCGCACGACTGTCGGGAGTTTCCAAGAAAACGGTTTCAAGAATCATCAACAACTCGCCGCTGGTACGCAAGGACACCCGCGACAAGGTCGAAGCGTTGATGCGCGAGGTCGGTTACGTGCCCGACCCACTGGCGCGCGGACTCGCGTTCCGCCGCTCCTTCCTGATCGGCCTGGTGTATGACGACCCGGGCGCCCAATGCATCGTTGACCTGCAGCATGGTGCGCTGGAAGCACTGCGCGGCACCGGCTACGAGCTGGTGGTGCACCCGTGCGACAGCGCGGCACCGGAGGGCGCGCAGGGCGTGCGGCGCTTCGTGCAGCAGCAGAAGCTGCATGGCGTGATCCTTGGCCCGCGCGCCTCCGAGTCGGTGGCGCTGGCACAGATGCTCGATGAGATCGACTGCCGCTATGTCCGCATCAACGCGCACGCGTCGGAGGACGAAACGCAGGCGGTGGTCACCCATGATCGCGATGGCGCTGCCGCGGCAGCGGGCTACCTGCTCTCGCTCGGCCACCGCGACATCGCGGTGATCACCGGACCGGGTGACCGCCGGTCCGCCCGCGAACGGACCCATGGCTTCCTCGACCGGCTGGCCCAGGTGGGCCTGACCCTGCCGGGAGAGCGCGTGCTGGAGGCCGGCGATACGTTCGAGTCGGGCGTGCATGCCGCCGAACGCCTGCTGCTCGGCGAGGGCCGGCCCAGCGCGATCTTCGCCGGCAACGACGAGATGGCGGCCGGTGTGTACCAGGTGGCGCTGCGCGCCGGCATCGCGGTGCCACAGCAGTTGTCGATCGTCAGCTACGACGACAGTCCGCTGGCATCGCGGCTGTGGCCGCCGCTGACCTCGGTGCGCCGCCATGTCTCCGATATCGGCCGCATGGCAGCCGCGATGCTGGTGCAGACCGACGTTCCGGAGGTGCCGGTCGCGGCCAGCGTGCACCCGCAGCTGATGGTGCGCGGTTCCTGCCGGGCCGTGGAGGGCTGAATGCCCTGCCCTCGCCTGCACGGCGGCTGCAGTGCGGGCGGGCAGCAACGAAAACGGCGCACCCCGGTGCGCCGTTTTCCGTACCCAGCCAGCCGCGCGGCGTGACTACACGTCGCCGCCGTCGGCCCAGCCTTCGCCCGTGCCCTTCTGGAACACGCGGTCCTGGTCCTGCACATCACCGGCCGGCAGATGCGCCTGGTCGGCCAGCGCCGCGTAGATCGGAGTGAAGTCCGGCGACGTCGCCTGCATCAGTTGCTCGAAGCTGTCGATGACGAAGTAGGTCTTCTGGAAGGTGTCGATGCGGTAGCGCGTGCGCATGATCCGCTGCAGGTCGAAGCCGATGCGGTTGGGTGCGGCCGATTCCAGCGAGTACAGCGACTCACCCTTGGACGACACGATGCCGGCACCGTAGATGCGCAGGCCCTCGGGCGTATCGATCAGGCCGAACTCCACCGTGTACCAGTACAGCCGGGTCAGGTTCTGCAGCGCCTCCGGGCCGATCGCATGGGCTTTGACACCGCCGCGGCCGTACGCCTCCATGTAGTCGGCGAACACCGGGTTCATCAGCAGCGGCACGTGGCCGAACAGATCGTGGAACAGGTCCGGCTCGGCGATGTAGTCGATCTGGTCCGGGCGACGGATCCACCAGGTCACCGGGAACCGGCGGTTGGCCAGGTGGTCGAAGAAATCCAGTTCCGGCAGCAGGCCCTCAACGCCGACCAGGGTCCAGCCGGTGGCGGCGCCGAGCACTTCGTTGAGCTGGTCGAAGCGCGGAATCATGTGCGCGCTCATGCCCATTTCATCCTGCGCATCCAGGAATTCCTGGCAGGCACGGCCGACCAGCAGCTCGCGCTGGCGCTGGTACAGCGTGCTCCAGGTGGCGTGGTCGTCGGCGCTGTAGGTCTCCCACGGCTGCTCGACGAGCGCGGTGGTGTACACCGGCACGTAGCCCTTGTCGGTCTGCTGGTGTTCGACGCGGCGGGGCTGGGCGAGGTCCATGGGGCACTCCTTGACGGGATACCACGATGCTAGGCCAGGGGCCGCGCAACAGGGTTGCAAAAGTTGCGTCGATTGGCCTTGTTGGCGCAATATCCTTGCGTACTCACCATGTTGCGGGGCAACAATGGCCGGAGAAGTCCAGTTCGATCGCACGGATATACGCCTGCTGGCCGAGATCCAGCGGGATGGGCGCGCCACCAATGCCGAACTGGCGGCGCGGGTGAATCTCTCGCCCTCGGCCTGCCTGCGCCGCCTGCAGCGGCTGGAAAGCGAGGGCGTCATCATCGGCTATGGCGCGCGCCTGGAGCCACGTCAGCTCCGCCTGGGCCTGCAGGCCTTCGTGCGCGTGCAGCTGGAAAAGCACGACCAGGCCGCCATCGGCCACTTCGTGGACAGCGTGCAAGGCTGGGATGAAGTGGTGGCCTGCCATGCGCTGACCGGCGACATGGACTACCTGCTGCACGTCTACGTGCGTGACCTGGAACACTTCTCGCGTTTCCTGCTCGACCGGCTGCTCAATGCCGGCGGCGTGGCCGATGCCAACTCCAGTTTCGTGCTGCGCACAGTGAAGGGCTTCCAGGCGTTGCCGCTGTCGCAATTGGAGCCCTGAGGCGCAGGGTGACCGGGCGGGTGCGCGTGGCCTGCGGAGCCAGGGCGAATCCGCGCGTGCCATGTGCGGCCTTGTTCAATGCGGTTGTGGCCGGGCCTCAGGGGGCCGGCAAGTCCGCGGGGTGCCGCTGTTCGCCTTGATCGGTGGCAGCCCGCTGGATCAGGCTGATGGACCGGTGGCCCACTTCGCGGCCCAAGCCCGACGACAAGGACGGTCATGCCCCTGTTGCGTTCCATGCCTGTGTTCGCGTTCGCGTTTGCGCTTCCGCTTCCGCTGGGGGCGTGCGCGCAGCGTGATGTGCCGCGCAACATGTCTCCCACGCAGACCAACGAGCAGGGGTGCACACGCAAACGCAGCATTGGCCCGCAGGACGCCTATGCCGTGCCAGTACCGCTGAAGCAGGCCTGTGTTGGCCCGTACCTGCTGGAGCTGCCGCAGAACTACTACTACAACCAGATGGGGCCGTGGCACGACGATAGTTTTTCCTTGGCATTAGAGTACCCGTCATTGCAGCCCTTCAAGCCGGGTGAGCGGATCAACCCCAGTGTGGATGTGGGCATACGCACGGTGACTGTCAGTTATTCGTACATCAGCCGTCTTGATGTACGACAAGCGCTTCGGAACCAGTACACGCCCATGGAGTATGAGAAGGACGATCCCGCTGCATCGCTGGCAACACGCATAAAGGGAGATTCCCGGTATGGCCTGATTCCCTACTATGCCGACCTTGAGCGCATTCGCGCGTTCGACCGGAAAAGAATGGGCAGGGAACGTGCCCCGGGTGTCGGATCCTGGTACCAGGATTGGTTCGTGGCGAGCGATGACGACGGTCAAGTGCAGACATTCATCTGGTGCACCTCACGCGAAGCGGTCGATCCAGGCGTTGAGTTCCGCGATGGCAAGCTGGTAAAGAACGCAAATCGCGGTGTTCCAGAGTGCGTGCACTGGTCCATCCTTCCAGGGCATCGAACCCTTGTGAAAATCCGCTATCCCCGGGTGGCATTGGAAAGCTGGCTTCGCACGCAGGAGCGCGCGCATCAGCTATTCGTGGAAAACACCGATCAGCAGGACGGCGGCGAGGAGTCCACCACTTTGGATAAACAGGACGTTGTCGGTATCAGCTCTTGATTCGACAGGTGACTCCACTGCAGGCTGATAAACCGATGAGCCGACATCGCGGCCAGAACTCGATTACAAGGACTGTCATGCCCCTGTTCCGTTCCCTGCTGGTGTTCGCATTGGCGCTTCCGCTGGGGGCGTGTGCGCAGAGTGATGTGCCGCGCAAGCCTCCACGATTGCTGACCAATGAGCAGGGCTGCTCGATCACGATCGACAATCAGCCGACCAATCCCTACCAGGATCCATCGCCGATGGATCGCGCCTGCATCGGACCCTATCAGCTGGAGCTACCGCAGAACTACTACTACAACCAGAAGGGGCCGGAGCACGATGGCAGCTTCGCGTTGGCGTTGGAGTATCCATCGCTGGAGCCCTTCAAGCCAGGCGAGCGGATCAACCTCACGGTCGATGTTTCGGTGCGCTCGGTCACGATCAGGTACAGCTACGTTGATCGAGTTACCCCACAGGAGGTTCTACGGAGGGCCTATACGGCGCGGGAAGGGCGTGAAGATGATCCTTCTGCATCCTTGCGGGGGCGGATCGTCGGAGAGCCTCTGCATGGGCTTGTGCCGTACTACGTGGACATGGATAAGGTTCGAAGCTACTACCAAGGCAAAGGGTATCGCGAAGACGCGCCGGTGATGAGAGCGGATCTGTGGCACACCGACTGGTTTGTTGCGCGCGACGCATCTGGTGAGATCAGCCAGATCATCAAGTGCACGCCTCGCGAGATCACCGAATCGGGCGTCGAATACCGCGATGGAAAGATGGTGAAGAAGAAGGTCTACGGATTCGCGGAATGCGGTCAGACATTCATCATCGAGGAATTGAGCACGGTGGTCGATGTGAACTACCCCCGTGAGGGGCTGGCGAACTGGCAAAGGATGGAAGCACGTGCGCGCGCGCTGCTGATTGACAACATCAGCAGGAAAAGAGCTTCTTCGCCCTCGATGCAGACTGAACCTGCAGGCCGTGAGAACAACACGTCCAGGCAGCCTGTCCGATGGGATAAACAGGCACTGCCGGTATCAGCCCTTGATTCGACAGGTGTCTCCGCTGCAGGCTGATAAACCGATGAGCCGACATCGCGGCCAGAACTCAATTACAAGGACTGTCATGCCCCTGATCCGTTCCCTGCTTGTGTTCGCGTTGGCGCTTCCGCTGGCGGCGTGTGCGCAGAGTGATGTGCCGCGCAAGCCTCCACGATTGCTGACCAATGAGCAGGGCTGCTCGATCACGATCGACAATCAGCCGACCAATCCCTACCAGGATCCATCGCCGATGGATCGCGCCTGCATCGGACCCTATCAGCTGGAGCTGCCGCAGAACTACTACTACAACCAGATGGGGCCATGGCACGACGGTAGCTTCTCCTTGGCATTAGAGTACCCATCATTGCAGCCCTTCAAGCCGGGTGAGCGGATCAACCCCAGTGTGGATGTGGGAGTGCGCACAATCCGTATTCGCTATACGTACGTCGGCAGGATTGATGTACGGCAGGCGCTTCGAAATGCCTATACGCCACGCTCGTATGCACCGGATGATCCGGCGGCATCACTGGAGGGACGCATCCAGGGAAAGCCTGTGCATGGGCTTGTTCCGTACTTCATCGATATGCAGAAGATCCGCAACTACCAGCGTGCACGGGGCATTAGAGAAACCGCGTCAGTGATGAAGCCTGACTCTCACTACGATTGGTACGTTTCACGTGACGCATCGGGCACGATCGATCAGTTGATCGAATGCACGCCACGCGAAATTTCTGAATCGGGGGTCGAGTACCGCGACGGGAAGATGGTGAAGAAGCGCATTATTGGCTTTGCCGGCTGCAGGCAGCAGTTCATCATCGAGGAGCTCAGCACCATTGTTGATGTGAACTATCCCCGTGAGGGGTTGGCGAACTGGCGAAAGATGGAAGCACGTGCGCGCGCGTTGCTGATTGACAACATCAGCAGGAAAGGAGCCTCTGCGCCCCTCGATACAGACTGAACCTGCAGGCCGTGAGAACAACACGTCCAGGCAGCCTGTCCGAAGGGATAAACAGGCACTGTCGGTATCAGCTCTTGATTCGATAGGCGTCTCCGCTGCAGGCTGATAAACCGATGAGCCGACATCGCGGCCAGAACTCGATTACAAGGACTGTCATGCCCCTGTTCCGTTCCCTGCTGGTGTTCGCGTTGGCGCTTCCGCTGGGGGCGTGTGGGCAGAGTGATGTGCCGCGCAACATGTCTCCCACGCAGACCAACGAGCAGGGGTGCACACGCAAACGCAGCATTGGCCCGCAGGACGCCTATGCCGTGCCAGTACCGCTGAAGCAGGCCTGTGTTGGCCCGTACCTGCTGGAGCTGCCGCAGAACTACTACTACAACCAGATGGGGCCGGAGCACGACGGCAGCTTTGCACTCGTGTTGGAGTATCCATCACTGGAACCCTTCAAGCCAGGCGAACGGATCAATCTCTCGGTTGATGTTTCGGTGCGCTCGGTCACGATCAGGTACAGCTACGTTGATCGAGTTACCCCGCAGGAGGTCCTGCGGAGGGCCTACACGCCTTGGGAGGGGCGTGAGGATGATCCGTCCGCATCCTTGCAGGGGCGAATCATTGGCGAGACTGTGCATGGGCTTGTGCCGTACTACGTGGACATGGACAAAGTCCGGAGCTATTTCCGGACGCAGGGGTACCGCGAGAATGCCCCCGTGATGAAGGCTGGGGCGCACTTTGACTGGTATGTCTCTCGTGATGCATCGGGCGCAGTCAACCAGCTGATCGAGTGCACACCACGGGAAATCTCCGAGTCGGGCGTTGAGTACCGCGACGGGAAGATGGTGAAGAAGAACGTGCACGGGTTCGCGTACTGCAATCAGACGTTCATCATCGATGATTTGGATACGGTTGTTCGAGTGCGCTATAGCCGCGAAGGCCTGGCAGACTGGAAGCGGATTGAAGCTCGTTCACGTGCACTGCTGGTTGAGAACATCAGGAAGGAGCGCAACAAGTGAGTGGCCTGACCCGAAATGATCTCGACATCCTCACGGCGTATGCGGAGGCGGGTAACCGCGAACTCTACTTCAACTACCTGGCACACAAGGAAGGCAGCGACGGCTATGCGTTGCTAGCGTTGGGTGTCGTACGCAACGACAACATTCCTGGCGCCACTGCCAACACCTTTGCCAATCGTCAGGCGCTCGCCGACGGTGTAAATATGAGCGAGAGCCAGTGGCAAGAGTTCGGGGTTACGCTGATGCGACACGATCTTGCCCTGCGCAAGCAGTGGTTCACGGAGGGACGCCCTGATTTAGCGCTTAATCTTCCAGTCTTGGATGTCCGGGATTCCCATGATCTAACTTTCGACGAATGGAGAGTCGATCGCTCCGGCTGGACGCCCTACAAGCTCCTCGAGGCAGCGCGTGCATACGGTGGTGAACCGGAAGCCGAAGCCGCCTGGAAGATGCTGCTGGACAACCGCAATCTGGGGCTGGATCGCGGCGCGCAGACTTCGATGCTGGTGCTCCGCAAGTACCGCGACCACTTGCAGGATCCGGATGGCTATCTGCGTGAGATGGCGGATGCGCGCGCGCCGCATGGCCTGATCAAGCCGGTGACCAATCTGGATCCTGATCGGGTGCGTTACGATGGAAACGACTACGTTCACGGTGTTGACGGTTGGCGGCAGAAGTCCGCTGAGCTTGAGGTGGGGTCGTTGGGGCCGACGGCGGTGCATGTGCGGTCGCCGCCGGCGAGCGACCTGAAGGTCACCAACCCGGAGACCCTGCGCTATCTGGACGATGCGCGCGCCACCCGGCAACTGCGCGAAGAGCTGCGACAGCAGTTCCATCCGGAGGATCCCAACCGGGATCGGCCGATCATGCGGAGCCCGGAGGTGCTGAGCGACGCTGCGCCACTGGACCCGCAGCCGGAGCGTCCGCTGGCAGCGGCAGTGGATCCAACCTCACCACAGCATCCGCGGCATGCGCTGTACGCGCAGTGCGTGGCCGGTGTGCAGGGGCTGGATGCGCAGGTCGGCAAAACCTGGGACCGGCACAGCGAATGCATGGCGGCCAGCCTGACCACGCTGGCCGCAGGGCAGGGGCTGCAGCGGGTGGACCATGTGCTGCTGAATGGCCCGGCGCCCGGCCTGCAGCCGGGGCAGAACGTCTTCGTGGTGCAGGGCGAGCCGTCCGACCCGGCCCATCTGCGTACGCAGATGCCCACCGCACAGGCGCTGGCCACGCCACCCGAGCAGTCGTTCCAGCAGCTGGCGGTGAACGATCAGCGCCAGGCGCAGGAACAGGAGCAGGCGTTGCAGCGCAGCCAGGAGGAACAGCTGCAGCCGGCCCGCGCCGCGCCGGTCATGCAGGCCTGAGCGGAAGCGCTGGGCGGGTGCCGGTCAGCACTTGTCCTTGCGGCCCATCAACTTGCCCAGGCGCGAGGCTTCCTCGCACTTGGGCGCCGCTACCGGCGCCGGGGCGGCAGCAGCGGCGCGGGCTTTCTGCAGCTGCTGGATCTTGGCGCGGATCTGCGGCATCGCCGCCATCGCGGCCTTCTCACCTTCCAGGATCGCGGTGCCGCGCTGGCTGAAATCGGCAGCGCCGATGTCCAGCACCTTCGGCCGGATCACGATGTCGGCACGTGCCAGTTCCTGCTCGCCCAGGCGCTGGCCCATGATCGAGATCGACTGGTTGACGATGCCGAGCATGCCGGTCGGTGCCTTGCCGCTGGCCTTGCTGGAGATATCCACCGCGATCACGAAGTCGGCGCCGAGCTGGCGCGCGGCATCCACCGGCACCGGGCTGACCACGCCGCCATCGATGTAGTTGCGGCCGCCGATCTTCACCGGTTCGAACACGCCCGGAATGCTGCTCGAGGCACGCACGGCCTGGCCGACATTGCCGCGCACGAAGATCGCGCGCTCGCCGGTTTCCAACTGCGTGGCCACGGCGGCGAACGGCTTCTTCAGGCGCTCGGCCGGCCGGTTGGCCACCTGTTCGTTGACGTAGTCCTGCAGCTTCTGGCCCTGCACCAGTCCGCCGGAGAACAGGCGCACGTCGCGGATGCTGGCTTCGTCCAGCGCCACTGCCTTGCTCTGCATCTGGAACGCGTCCATGCCGCTGGCATACAACGCGCCGACCACGCTGCCGGCACTGGTGCCGGACACCACCACCGGTTCAAAGCCATTGGCCTCGAGCATCTTGATCACGCCGATGTGGGCAAAGCCCTTGGCTGCGCCGCCGCCGAGGGCGATGCCGATCTTCACCGGCTTGGCCTGCGGCACCACGGTCGGTGCCGGCGGTGGCGTGGGGCGGACCGGATCGCCACCGCAGCCGGCGAGCAGGCCGATCAGGGCGACGGACAGCAGCATGCGGGGGCGGAACAGGCTCATCGGCAGTGCGCTCGCGGCGCCGGATTCAGGAAAGGGCGCCAGCATACCGAAGCCACGGCGGGCCGGGCAGGGTGGGGCGGCTGCCTATTCATGAAGGTAGTGCCGGCCGTTGGCCGGCAACCGCTGCCGGCCAGCGGCCGGCACTACCGGGTGCAAGGTGCATGAGGCTGCCGGCCAGCGGCCGGCACTACCGGGTGCAAGGTGCATGAGGCTGCCGGCCA
>NZ_CAMFIA010000015.1 GCF_945952405.1 uncultured Stenotrophomonas sp.
AGTAGATCCACGCCCTGCGTGGACGGCAGTAGATCCACGCCCTGCGTGGACGGCAGTAGATCCACGCCATGCGTGGATGGGCAGCTGGCCCGGCCAGAGCGTGCCGACCCACGGTCGGCACCCACCAGAATCAGCACCTACCTGACAATGCCGACCCACGGTCGGCAGCCACCTGCTGCGCTTTAGCGCGGCCAGGCGTTGGCGATCGTGCAGAACAACCGCGCCGTCTGCTCGGTGTCATACACCGCGCTGTGCGCCTCGTTGGCATCCCAGCCCAGCCCGGCGGCCGTGGCCGCACGGGCCAGCACCGTCTGGCCGTAGGCGATACCGGCCAGGGTCACCGTATCGAACACGCTGAACGGATGGAACGGATTGCGCTTGTGGCCGGTCCGCGCCACCGCTGCATTGACGAAGCCGAGGTCGAAATGGGCGTTGTGGCCGACCAGGATCGCGCGCTGGCAGCCGTACTTCTTCATCGCGGCGCGCACCGGGGTGAAGATGTGGTCCAGTGCCGCCTTCTCTTCCTTGGCCAGCCGGAACGGGTGGTCGAGGATGATGCCGGTCACTTCCAGCGACTTCGGGTCGATTTCCAGGCCCTCGGCCGGCACCACGTGGGCGCTGGCGGTCTGGCCGGGGTAGAGCAGGCCGTTCTCGTCCATTTCGATCGGCACCGCCGCGATTTCCAGCAGGGCATTGCGCTGGCTGTCGAAGCCGCCGGTTTCCACATCCACCACCACCGGCAGGAAGCCGCGGAAGCGTTGTGACATCGCGCGCTGCGCCGGGGGCATTGCGGAATCGGAAGCGGCAGCAGGTGCGGGAATCGGGTCAGTCATGCGGGAATTCTAGCAGAGCGCTCCTGAGCGCCCGGCCAGCCTTGGCGGCACGAGGTGCCTGCGTGGGGGAGTGTCGACCCCGGTTGACACCTGCCAGAGCGCGCCGCCCGCCCGGGCAGAACCCGGTAGGTGCCAACCTGGGGTGGCACACGGTGCGCCGGCCAAGGTCGGCATCTAGCGGGCTGCGGGCCGCGCAGGCGTGGCCGAGGGAGACCCGCGCGTCAGCCATGCATCCACGCTCAGCCTGCCGGCACCGGTGAAGATCAGTGGCAGCAGCATTGCCATGAACAGCACCGGCAGTTTGAAGTTGCCGAAGCCCTGGTCACTGATCGCATAACCCATCGCGAGGTCGCCCAGCGAATCCCATTGCATCGGCCAGTGCACCGCATAGGTCGCGACCACGGTCAGTACCAGCAGGCTGGCCGCGGCGAAGCGGGTGCCGAAGCCGAACAGCAGGCAGGCCGCGCCGACCAGCTCGAACCAGGTCGCCAGTTGCCAGTTCAGTGCGGCCGGCAGCTGGTCGAACGGGAACGGGAAGGCGTCCTGCAGATCGGCGAACCAGTTCTGGCCGTGCAGCTTCTCGCGGCCGGATTCGAAGTACTCCCAGGCCAGCAGCAGGCGCAGGCCGAGCGGCGCCAACCAGGGGGCGAGGCGGTCCAGCTGGCCGCGGGTAGCGGCCAGGGTCGGAAGGTTCATCAGGGGATCTCCGCGGAAGGGGCGTCAGGGCGGGGCGGTGAGCGGGCCGATCACGCCGGCCTGCAGGAACTGCTGCAGCAGCGCGGTACCGGGGTCGGCCAGCGCATCCAGCTCCAGGCCATGAGCGCCGGCCAGCTGCTGCAGATACTGGTGGCCGGTCAGCCCGGGGTGCTCGCCGATGCGGGCCAGCAGGTACACCGCCAGCGGGCTGAGAGTGGCGAAGCGCACCTCGCCATCGGGTTCGCGCCGGACCAGCAGGCCGGTCGGTTCGGCCGGCGGTTGCGCCGGCGCATCCTCGGCTCCCAGGCGGTGCACCGGCCACTGGTACAGCAGCGGCCAGGCCAGCGCTGAGCGCTGCAGCGGCACCTGCAGTGGATCGATATCGCCCGCGGCAGGCAGCGGCTCGGCCGGCAGCTGGTACAGCGCGGTTTCCACCCACTCGTAGTGGGCCAGCTCGGCCAGCGCCGGGTGTGGCAGCTGCGGCTGTGCCTGCAACCACTGCACGAACTCGGCGGCCAGTTCGGTGAACAGCGGCGTCTGGCAGTGGTGCGTGGCGAAGTAGCGGCGCACCAGCGCGCTCCAGGCCGGTTCGCCCAGCAGGCGCACGCAGACCGGGAAACCATTGCCCAACAGGCCGAGCAGGTTGTTGAACAGCAGGCGCTGGTATACCGCCAGCCGGCGTGGCTCCAGCCCGGCCGGCGCGGGCACCGCCTGCGGGTCGCGCAGGTGTGCGGTGAATGCGTGCTGCTGCGCGCGCAGCGCTGCGGGAGCGTCAGCCATGTGCATTCCCGGCGTGGGTGGCCTGCAGGCGGCGGATGGTCTGCAGTTCGCCCTGCAGCTCGGCATAGGGCGGGAAGTTGAAGTCGCGCTCGAGCAGGGTGGGACGCGGGCCGATGCGCGCATAGGTGCGTGCCAGCAGCTCCCAGACCGGGTCGATCACCGCACTGCCGTGGGTGTCGATCTTCAGGTCCGGCGCCTCGTCCAGGTGCCCGGCCACGTGCAGGCAGACGATGCGCTGCGCCGGCAGGCCGGCGATGAAGGCATCGGCGTCGTAACCATGGTTGCAGGCGTTGACGTAGACGTTGTTGACGTCCAGCAGCAGGTCACAGTCGGCTTCGGCGAGTACCGCTTGGGTGAATGCCAGTTCGTCCATTGCCGGTTCCGGTGCCAGGTAGTAGGACACGTTCTCTACCGCGATGCGGCGTCCAAGCAGGTCCTGCACGTGGCGGATGCGCGCCGCGGTATGCCGCACCGCTTCGTCGGTGAAGGGAATCGGCAGCAGGTCGTACAGGTGGCCGTCGTCACTGCAGTAGCTGAGGTGCTCGCTGTACAACGGTACGCGGTGCCGTTCGAGGAACTGGCCGACCTGCTGCAGCAGCTGCGTGTCCAGCGGCGCGCTGCCGCCCAGTGACAACGACAGGCCGTGGCAGCTCAGCGGATGCCGCTGTGCCAGTTCGTCCAGCGCGTCACCGGCGGGGCCGCCGACATGGATCCAGTTTTCCGGAGCGCATTCAAGGAAGTCGAAATCGCCGGCCGGTGCATCCCGCAGATCCTGCAGCAGCGCCCTGCGCAGCCCCAGCCCCACGGCCGCCGCATGCAGCGGCGGCCGAGGGTCGACGACGCTGGCGCGGACGTCAGTGCTTGCCACCGCACTTGCCTTCGCCACACTTGCCTTCCGCAGCCTTCTTGTCGCCGCTCTTGGCCTTGGCGCCTGCCGCAGCACCGGCGGCCTTGCCCTTGTCGGCGCCGCACTTGCCTTCGGCGCTCTTGCCGTCGGCACCACACTTGCCCTCTGCGTGCTTGCCGGTGCCGGCCGCCTTGGCGGCATCGGCGGCCTTGGCGTCGGTGCTGGCCTTGGCGGCCTGGCCTGCCACCAGGTAACCCTGGGCGAGGTCGTTCATGCTCAGCGCGGAGGCACTGGCGGTCATGCCCAGGCCTGCGGCCAGGGCGGTAGCAGTCAGCAGGGACAGGGTCTTGTTGGAACTGCTCATCGGTCGTGCTCCTGGGTGGTGTGGGCGGGTGCCCGGGTGGCCGGCAGGGATGCCGGTGGAAACGATGGTGCAGCGATCCTACTCAACGAATCCTCGCCAAGAACTCAAATTTTCGTGAGGTTTGTTACAGAAGGGGAGACCGGTGGCCCCGGACAGGCCATCCACGCGTGGCGTGGATCTACCTCCGGCCGCCGGCCGGGCCAGACCGTGAGGGGATGAGCGGCCCCGGTGGATCCACGCCGCGCGTGGATGCAGCGCCGGGACGGACAAAAACAATGGCCGCTGTCACCAGGACAGCGGCCACCTTGGACTCAACTCCGGTGTTGCAGTGCAGCGTCAGAGCTGGCCGGTGCTGGAGGTCTCGTCGCGCTTCTCACGCGGCGGCAGCGGCTGCTCGCCATGCACCAGGAACCACACGTTCTCGGCGATGTTGGTGGCGTGGTCACCCACGCGCTCCAGGTTCTTGGCCATGAACAGCAGGTGCGTGCAGGGGGTGATGTTGCGCGGGTCTTCCATCATGTAGGTCAGCAGCTCGCGGAACAGCGCGGTGTACTGCGCGTCCAGGCGGGCGTCGTCCTCGCGCAGGGCCAGGGCGGCATCGGCGTCGTTGTCGCGGTAGGCCGCGATGGCGCGGCGCACCTGCTGCGCGGCCAGGCGGCCAAGCGCGCGCAGGCCCTGGATCTGTGGCAGCGGCGGTACCTTGCCGAGCGCGATCGAACGCTTGGCGACATTGGCCGCATAGTCGCCGATGCGCTCGATGTCGGCGGGGATGCGCAGGCCGGCGAGGATCTCGCGCAGGTCGCGCGCCATCGGGCCGCGCAGCGCCAGTCGCATCACGTCGTGGCTGATCTGCTGCTCCAGCGCGTCGATCGCTTCATCGTTGGCGATGATGCGATGCGCGGCGTTCTCGTCGCGCTTCTCGATGACGTCCATCGCCGCTTCCAGCTGGGCGACGGCCATCTCGCCCATGCGCACGATTTCGGCCACCAGACGCTGCTGTTCTTCGTCGTAGCTCTTGACGATATGGTCGTTGGGAAGATTCATGGTTGTTCCACTCTGTAAAGCCGAGCCATGCCCGACTGACGTTGTCTGTAGAGTCGAGCCATGCTCGACTGACCTTTCAGCCGAAGCGGCCGGTGATGTAGTCCTCGGTCTGCCGCTGCGACGGCTGCGAGAAGATCACTTCGGTGCGATCGTGTTCGATCAGGTCGCCCAGGTACATGAAGGCGGTGTAGTCGGACACGCGGGCGGCCTGCTGCATGTTGTGGGTGACGATGACGATGGTGTACTCGTGCTTGAGCTCTTCCACCAGCTGCTCGATGCGGCTGGTCGAGATCGGGTCCAGCGCCGAGGTCGGCTCGTCCAGCAGCAGCACCGACGGGCGCAGCGCCACCGCGCGGGCGATGCACAGGCGCTGCTGCTGGCCACCGGACAGGCCCAGTGCGCTCTGCCCCAGCTTGTCCTTCACCTCGTCCCACAGCGCGCCCTGGCGCAGCGCCTGCTCGACGCGGTCGGCCATGTCGGCCTTGGAGAGCTTTTCGTGGTGGCGGATGCCGTAGGCCACGTTCTCGAAGATGGTCATCGGGAACGGCACCGGCTTCTGGAACACCATGCCGACCTTGCTGCGCAGGCGGTTCATCGGGTACTTCGGCGACAGGATGTTCTCGCCGTCCAGCAGCACTTCACCGCGCGCTTCCAGCTTCGGATACAGCGCGTAGATGCGGTTGAAGATGCGCAGCAGGGTCGACTTGCCGCAACCGGAGGGGCCGATCAGCGCGGTCACGCGCTTTTCCGGAATCTCCAGGTTGATGCCCTTCAGGGCATGGAACTTGTCGTAGTAGAAGTCCAGTCCACGCGCGGCGAGCTTGACCGGAGCCGGCGTGTGCAGGTTCTCGTGCGAGGCCGGCACGGCGATGCGCTGCATCGGCACGGCGTTGGAGAGGTCGTTCATGGCGGTTTCCACGGAAAGGTCAGTCATGGGAGATACGGTTGCGCAGCAGGATGCCGCGAGCGGCAAGGCTGACCAGCAACACGAAGACAGTCAGCACCAGGGCACCGGCCCAGGCGAGCACCTGCCAGGATTCATACGGGCTGCCGGCGAACTGGTTCATCACCACCGGCACCGAGGCCATCGGCTGGAAGATGTTGTTGTTCCAGTACTGGTTGCCGAAGGCGGTGAACAGCAGCGGGGCGGTCTCGCCGGAGATGCGGGCCAGCGCCAGCAGGATGCCGGTGATGATGCCGGCCGAGGCGCTGCGGTACAGCACCTGCACGATCACCTTCCACTGCGGGATACCCAGCGACAAAGCCGCTTCGCGCATCTGCGAGGGCACCAGGCGCAGCATCTCGTCGGTGGTGCGCACCACCACCGGCAGCACGATGAAGGCCAGCGACAGGGCACCGGCGAAGGCCGAGAAGTTGCCGCCGGTCTGCATCACGTACAGGGTGTAGACGAACAGGCCGAGCACGATCGACGGCGCCGACAGCAGGATGTCGTTGACGAAGCGGACCACGGTGCCGGCCTTGCGGGCGTTGCCGTACTCGGCCAGCCAGGTACCGGCCAGCACGCCCAGCGGCGTGCCGATGCCGATCGCCAGCGCACACATCACCGCACTGCCGAAGAAGGCGTTGGCGAGGCCACCTTCCTGCATCGGCGGCGGCGTCATCTTGGTGAACAGGTCCAGGTTGATGCCGGCCAGGCCCTTGGAGGCCAGGGTGAACAGGATCCAGCCGAGGAAGAACAGGCCGAACAGCGCGGTGGCGCAGGAGGCGGTGATCGCAACGACATTGCCGATGCGGCGGCGCAGGTACAGCGAATCAGCGGTGGTGGACATCAGTTGCCCTCCTTGCGGGACAGGCGCATCAGCATCAGGCGGGCGATCGCCAGCACCACGAAGGTGACGATGAACAGGACGAAGCCGAGCAGCAGCAGGGCCGAGCGATAGGTTTCAGTGGCTTCGCCGAAATCGTTGGCGATCAGCGCGGCGATGGTGGTGCCCGGCTCCAGCAGCGACGGCGACAGGCGCACGCTGTTGCCGATCACGAAGGCGACCGCCATCGTTTCGCCGAGGGCGCGGCCGAGGCCGAGGAAGATGCCGCCGATCACCGCCGAGCGGGTGTAGGGCAGGACGATGTCCCAGCTCACTTCCCACTTGGTCGAACCCAATGCGTACGCCGATTCCTTCAGGCGGGTCGGCACGGTCAGGAACACTTCGCGCATCACCGAGGAGATGAACGGGATGACCATGATGGCCAGCACGAAACCGGCGGTGAGCATGCCGATGCCGAGCGGCGGGCCCTGGAACATCGGGCCGATGATCGGCCATTCGCCCAGGGTCTCGTTGAGGAACGGGGTGACGTACTCGGTCATCACCGGCACCAGCACGAACAGGCCCCACATGCCGTAGATGATCGAGGGAATGCCGGCCAGCAGCTCGATGGCGGTGCCAACCGGGCCACGCAGCCAGCGCGGTGCGACTTCGGTGAGGAAGAAGGCGATGCCGAAGCTGACCGGCACGGCGATGACCATCGCGATCAGCGCGGTGACCAGGGTGCCGTAGATCGGCGCGAGCGCGCCGAACTTGTTCTCGACCGGATTCCAGTCGGCCGAGAAGAAGAAGCTCAGGCCCTGCATCTGCAGGGCATGGCGGCCGCCCCACAGCATCGACAGCGCGGCACAGGCCAGGGCGATCAGGACGAAGATGACGGTGCCGACCAGCACCCATCGGAACAGTTTGTCGTTGCGGGCATCACGCGCATCACGCGTGGACGGGGCGGCTACAGGCTGGGCGATGGCATTCATGGGGACGGCAGGGCCAGGAAGGGGCGGGGCGGCACGGCGTGGAAGAAGCGGTGCCCGCACGTGGCGGGCACCGTCGTGTCCATCACTTCAGGTCGGTCGCCCAGTAGGCCTCGATCTGCTTGACCAGTTCGGCCGGCAGCGGCACGTAGTGCAGCTCGTTGGCCTGGGCCTGGCCGTTCTCGAAGGCCCACTTGAAGAAGGCCAGCGTGTCCTGGTTGCGCTTGGCATCCTTCGGCTTCTTCTGCATCAGCATGAAGTTGGTGGCGGTGATCGGCCACGCCTGGTCGCCCGGTGCGTTGGTGATGACCAGGTTGAAGTCCTTGGCGCTGGCCCAGTCGGCGCTGGCGGCCGCGGCGGCGAAGGTTTCCGCGCTCGGCTCGACCCAGTTGCCGGCCGCGTTCTGCATGGCGGTGTACGGCATGCCGTTCTGCAGCGCGTAGGCCAGTTCGACGTAGCCGATCGAGCCCTTGATCTGCTTCACGTACGAAGCCACGCCTTCATTGCCCTTGCCACCGACGCCGTCCGGCCACTGCACCGAGGTGCCTTCGCCGACCTTGCTCTTCCACTCCGGGCTGACCTTGGACAGGTAGTTGGAGAAGTTGAAGGTGGTGCCCGAGCCGTCCGAACGGTGGACCAGGGTGATCTTGCCGTCCGGCAGCTTCACGCCCGGGTTGGCGGCGACGATGGCCGGATCGTTCCAGGTCTTGACCTTGCCCAGGAAGATGTCGGCCAGCAGGGCGCCGCTCAGGCGCAGCTTGCCGCCTTCCAGGCCTTCGATGTTGACCACCGGCACCACGCCGCCGATGGCGGACGGGAACTGGGCCAGGCCGGCCTGGGCCAGCTCTTCGCTGCTCAGCGGCTTGTCGGAGGAGCCGAAATCGACGGTGCCGGCCTTGATCTGGGCGATGCCGCCGCCAGAGCCGATCGACTGGTAGTTGATCTTGGCGCCGGTGGTGGCGTTGTAGTCAGCCGACCATTTGGAGACCAGCGGGAAGATGAAGGAGGCGCCCGCGCCGGACACTTCGGCGGTCACCTTGGCACCGGCAGCGGCCGGGGCGGCGGCACCGTCGGCTGCCGGCTGCTGCGCGGCCTGCTTGTCGCCACCGCAGGCCGACAGGCCCAGGGCGATGGCCAGGGAAAGGGCGGCAAGGCCGGCCGAGTGCAGTTTCATGGTCACTCCATAGCGGGGAAGAGCCGACGTCGTCGGCGGATGCGGCTATGAAATGATGTTTTTGTTACAGCCGTATTACGACCATGACAGAGGTGTACTGGATCACGTTCTGACAAGGGTTTCACCGGGTTGGCGCCGGTCCCGCAGGCACCCGGGGACCCCGGATCTGCGCACGGATGTGACGATAGCTGCGAGGTAGAGCCGAGCCATGCTCGGTTGCGGGTGAGGCCAGGCCGGAAGCAGCCGAGCATGGCTCGGCTCTACAGGGGGGGGGCGAAGCCAGCCGGGCACGGGCTCGGCTCTACAGGGGCGGTGGCGCCCGCAAACGAGAAGAGCGCGAGATCTCGAGGATCTCGCGCCCGGGTGGGGTCGGAGGGGGAGAGAGGACCCGCCGACCCCGTTCCTGCGGGGGAACTCGTTTACTTCAGGTTCTGCGACCAGTAGGTCTCGATCTGGCGGACCAGGCTGTCCGGCAGCGGCACGTAGTCCAGCTGGCGGGCCTGCGCGTCGCCGCTCTTGTAGACCCAGCGGAAGAACTCCTGGGTCGCCTTGCCGTTGGCGGCGTTCTTCGGCTTCTTGTGCACCAGGATGAAGTTGGTGGCGGTGATCGGCCAGGATTCGGCGCCCGGGGCGTTGGTCATCACCAGGTAGAAGTCCTTGGCGTTGGCCCAGTCGGCGCTGGCGGCGGCGGCGGCGAACGAGGCATCGCTCGGCTGCACGAACTTGCCGGCGGCATTCTTCATCGCGGTGTACGACAGCTTGTTCTGCAGCGCGTAGGACAGTTCGACGTAGCCGATGCCGCCCTTGATCTGCTTCACGTAGGCGGCAACGCCTTCGTTGCCCTTGCCGCCGATGCCGGCCGGCCACTGCACCGAGGTGCCTTCACCGACCGAGCTCTTCCACTCCGGGCTGACCTTGGACAGGTAGTTGACGAAGTTGAAGGTGGTGCCCGAGCCATCCGAACGGTGCACGACGGTGATCTTGGCGCTCGGCAGGGTCACGCCCGGGTTCAGCGCGGCAATGGCCGGGTCGTTCCAGGTCTTGATCTTGCCCAGGAAGATGTTGGCCAGCACGGTGCCGTCCAGCTTCAGCGCGCCCGGAGCGATGCCGGCCACGTTGACCACCGGCACCACGCCGCCGATCACCGACGGGAACTGGGCCAGGCCCGAGGCCGCCAGTTCTTCCGGCTTCAACGGGGCATCGGAGGAACCGAAGTCAACCGTCTTGGCCTTGATCTGGGCGATACCACCACCGGAGCCGATCGACTGGTAGTTGACCTTGTTGCTGGTGGCGGCGTTGTAGTCGGCCGACCACTTCGACATCACCGGGTAGATGAACGAGGCGCCCGCGCCGGTGATTTCAGCGGCGTTGGCGGCGAACACGGACGACGCTGCGAAGACGGCAACGGCAACGCGCGACTTGAAGGCGTGGATCACGGGGTGGCTCCTGGGTTGATTGGGATGCGGGGTTACCCGCCCGGCGCACATTCCATAACGGTTCGATGACAGCGCAGGGACCGTTGTATGACGCCACCGTTACAGCGTTGCCTGCGGTACCTGCGGCAGCGGTGTGAAGGTTTGAAGTGAGCGCTGCGGCCGCTCCAAGGCAGCGCCGCGTGTTCCCGCGCATCCGCGCCCGTTCCCTGTATGTCGGCTGCTGCACATCACCGGTGGCAGGTGGTTGCCGCGGCCTGGGCATCGCGCAGCGATGTTGCGTCATCCACACCCCGCCTGGCGCCGGTGGGCCGTCGCGCGGTGGGCCGCCGGGCCATCGATGCCGGTACAGATCGCCATATGCCGCAAGGGATCGACAAGGATGGGGCGATAAATGCGTCGTACGCATGACGGCACGAAGAAATCTGTGGTTGGTGCTCAGGTTGTCATTCGGCTGTCATGGTTTTAACGGAATGTTCGCAAAACGCTTGACCGGCCTGCCGGCGTGGCGTTCTGCCCAAGCCATTCCAACCCTCTGGAGAAATCCAAAATGCGTTCCCATTTGCTCGCCGCCGCGGTCGTTGCAAGCCTCGGTCTGGTTTCCGCCGACGCCTTTGCAGCTCCCGCCAGCACGGGCGTATCCCAGGCACAGCTGCAGCAGCTGCAGGCGCAGATCGCTGCTCTGCAGGCCCAGGTCCAGCAGTTGCAGAACGATTCGCAGGCGCTGCAGGCGCAGTCCGACGCGCAGTCCGAAGTGAACATCACCCAGGCCCAGGCCCTGGAAGGTGCGCAGAAGACCCAGACCAGCGTCGACAAGCTGGCCAAGCTGGTCAATGACAACAAGATCGGCGGTCGCATGTTCTTCGACCTGACCAACATCGACAAGACCAGCAACGGCAAGGACACCGCCGCCAGCGGCACCGGTCTGGACGTCAAGCGCTTCTACCTGACCGTCGACCACAAGTTCAATGACATCTGGTCGGCGAACCTGACCACCGACTTCCAGTACAGCTCGGCCATCGGCAACACCGAACTGTTCGTCAAGAAGGCCTACGTGCAGGGCAGCTTCGACCCGGCCTTCAACCTGCGCGTCGGTGCCGCCGACATGCCGTGGATCCCGTACGTCGAGAAGTTCTACGGCATGCGCTATGTCGAGAACACCCTGACCGACCGCCTGAAGTACGGCAACTCGTCCGACTGGGGCCTGCATGGCTTCGGCAACCTGGGCAACAACTTCAACTACGCGGTGTCGGTCGTTTCCGGCGCCGGCTACAAGAACCCGACCCGCAGCAAGGGCATGGACGTGGAAGGCCGCGTGGCCTACACCCCGAACGAGAACTTCGTGGTCGCCGTCGGTGGTTACAGCGGCAAGCTGGGCAAGGAAACCGACATCCAGAGCACCGAGAACACCTACACCCGCGCCAACGCGATGGTGGCCTACGCCGACAGCAACTTCCGCGTCGGTGGTGAGTACTTCCAGGCCAAGAACCTCAACAACGTGCTGACCGTTGCCACCGACAAGACCAGCGGCTGGTCGGTGTGGGGCAGCGTGCGCGTCACCGACGGTGGCATCAACGTGTTCGGTCGTTACGATGACACCGACGTCAGCAAGACCCTGGACCCGACCCTGAGCGACAAATACTGGAACGTCGGCGTCGAGTTCCCGGTCATGAAGAACCTCAAGCTGTCGACCGTGTACAAGTACACGCACCTGGCCAACGCCGGCGACAAGAAGAACGACAAGACCAAGGAGTTCGGCGTCTGGGGCGACCTGTCGTTCTGATCGCCGGAACCACGCTTGTCTGGAAATGAAGACGGCGGGCCGGGGGCCCGCCGTCTTCGTTTGGTCACATCAGGAACTGCGTCACGCTGCGGCCGGTGTCTTTTCCTTGAACCGGCACAGGTCGGCAATCACGCAGCCCGGGCAGTCCGGCTTGCGTGCCTTGCAGACGTAACGCCCGTGCAGGATCAGCCAATGGTGCGCGTCGAGCAGGAATTCGGCTGGAATCACCTTAACCAGCCGGTCCTCCACCTCGCGGACGTTCTTGCCCGGGGCCAGCCCGGTGCGGTTGGCGACGCGGAAGATATGCGTGTCCACCGCCATCACCGGTTCGCCGAAGGCGGTGTTGAGGACCACGTTGGCGGTCTTGCGTCCCACCCCCGGCAGCGCTTCCAGTGCATCGCGATCGCGCGGCACTTCGCCGCCGTGCTTCTCCAGCAGGATCGCGCAGGTGGCGATCACGTTCTTCGCCTTGGCGTTGAACAGGCCGATGGTGGCGATGTACTGCTTCAGCCCATCCTCGCCGAGTGCAAGGATCTTCGCCGGCGTATTGGCGACCGGGAACAGGCGGCGGGTGGCCTTGTTGACGCCGACATCGGTTGCCTGCGCCGACAACGCGACCGCCACCAGCAGTTCGAACGGCGAACTGTATTCCAGCTCGGTTTTCGGGTGCGGATTGAGTTCACGCAGGCGGCTGAACATCTCCACCACGTCGGCACGCGGCATGCTGCCGCCGCGGCGCGCAGCTGCGCGCTGGGTCTTGCGGGGCGTGGCCATTACTGCTCCTTGCCGCTGGCGCGGGCCTTGGCCCGGGCGAGGATGGCGGCGGCGGCGGCGGGCAGCGCAGGCTTCATGTCCGGCGCCGGCGCAGGTGTGCGCCGCGCATCACGTTCGGCTTCCCGGCGTGCCAGGCGAACCGCGCGCGCGCGGTAGCGTTCGCGTGCAGCCCAGGCAGCGTGCAGCCGCTGCTGGGCCTGGCGCAGGCGCTGCGGAAGATCCGGGTGGCCGGGCAGCAACAGTTCATCGCCGGCGCGGGGTACGTAGTCCATCAGTCCGGCCTGCAGGGCGCCATCGAGATCGTCTGCCTGGACCCGGGCGAACAGCTGCGCGGGGTTGGGTCGGGATGCCATGGCGTCAGCGGTTCTGGAAGGCCGGCGGGCGGCGCTGCAGGAAGGCGCTGGTGCCTTCGCGCATGTCCTCGGTGGCAAACAGCAGGCCGAACTGCGCGCTTTCGTATTCCAGCCCGGCTTCCAGGCTGCATTCGCCGCCCACGTGCACCGCATCGAGCAGACCACGCAGGGCCAGCGGGGCCGACCGCGCCAGCTGCCGGGCAACGTCCTGCACGCGATCGTCCAGCGCGTCGGCGGGCACCACCTCGTTGACGATGCCCAGCTCCAGCGCACGCGCGGCGTTGATCGGTGCGCCCAGCAGGCACAGTTCCAGGGTGGCGGCACGGCCACACAGGCGCAGCAGGCGCTGGCTGCCACCGAAGCCGGGAATCAGCCCAAGATTGATTTCCGGTTGGCCGACCTTGGCGCTGTCTGCGGCGATGCGCAGGTGGCAGGCCATCGCCAGTTCCAGGCCGCCGCCCAGCGCAAAACCGTTCACGCGGGCGATGACCGGCTTGGGCATGCGTTCGATCTGGCGCATCAGCGCCTGGCCCAGCAGCGAGAAATCACGTCCCTGAACCGCACTGAGTGTGTTCATTTCCGCGATGTCGGCACCGGCCACGAAGGCCTTGGGGCCGGCACCGGTCAGCACCACCACGCGCACCTCCGGGTCGGCCGCAGCCGCGCTGAATGCCTCGGCAAGGGCCTGCAGGGTCGCGGCATTCAGGGCATTGAGCTTGTCCGGGCGCTGGACGGTCACGGTGCGGATGGCGCCGTCGTCGGCGACAGCGATCAGGGCATCGGCCACGGGAAACTCCTGGAACGTTAAAAAAAAGTGATATTGAACTCCGCGAACGCAGACGGGTCATAGCCTGCATCGTGAGTAGCGGTTATACGTTGCGCCCGTTATCCTAACCCGTCGCCTCAGGGCGGCGCAGAACGTCCCTGAGTTACCACCCCTGGAGAACTGTTTGATGAAGTTGCGTTCTATCGCGGTCGCCGTCGCGGCCCTGGCCCTGACGGGCAATGCCTTCGCCCAGGACGTTTCGTCCGAAAAGGGCAAGCTGAGCTACTACTTCGGTTACGACTACGGCAACAACCTGGCGGAGCTGACCGGTCGTGGTGAGCAGCTGGACATCAACTCGGTGGTGAAGGGCCTGCAGGATGCCTACGCCAAGAAGCAGCCGGCGATCACCGCCGAGCAGCTGAAGCCGGCCGTTGAAGCTTTCCAGAAGCGCGAGCAGGGCCGTGCCCAGGCCGCCAAGGCCGAGTACGAAAAGGCCGCTGCCGAAAACAAGACCAAGAGCGATCAGTTCATCGCGGCGAACAAGGCCAAGGCCGGCGTGCAGTCCCTGCCGAGCGGCGTCCAGTACCGCGTGATCGAAGCCGGCAAGGGTGCCAAGCCGACCCAGGCCAGCACCGTGCAGCTGGAAGTGGCCGGTCCGTTCCCGTACGGCCAGCGCCCGACCGAAGCCCGCCCGGCCCAGCAGATTCCGTCGATCAAGGTCAGCGAAGTCGAAATGAAGGCCATGCGCGAGACCCTGCTGCAGATGCCGGCAGGCTCGAAGTGGGAAGTCACCCTGCCGCCGGACCAGGCCTACGGTGCCGACCCGCGCACCCCGTTCCCGCCGAACGTGGCTGTGCAGTTCGAGATCAAGCTGGTCAGCGTCAAGTAACAGCAGATCGAAGCAGTAAACGCAACGCGCCGGTGATCCCACCGGCGCGTTTCTGTTTGCGCGGAGCGCGGCCGGAAGCGCCGTGCCATGCCCGGCGAACATGCGCCGCACGATGCAACGTGCCATGCGCCGCGTGGTTGCCCCCGCGCAAACCCGGCCCATTCGCGCTACTGTTGGCGGGTGCAAACACTGGAAGAATCGGCGCGTGTTGTGGCAAGCCCCTGCATCGGAGTATGCGAGCTGGATACGGACCGGCAGTGCACCGGCTGCGGGCGGCATATCGATGAGATCGCACGGTGGTCGTCGATGAGCAGCGACGAACGCAGCCGCATCCTGCACCGCGTGCAACCCTTGCGCCAGCAGCTGCAGCACTCACTGCGCGGCTCGTTGGCCGACCACGAACGACTGATGCGCGCGTTGCATCCACTGGCCGAACCGCCGGCCGGTGACGGTTGGAACCGCAGCGAGCTGATCGACCTGCTGCCGCCCGGGCCACCGGTGGAGGCGGCGGTACTGGCCGGCATCGTGCCGCGCGCCAACGGCGCGCAGGTGATCCTGACCCGGCGCACCGAAACCCTGCGCACGCATGGTGGCCAGGTCGGCTTCCCCGGCGGCCGCACCGAACCCGATGATCGCGATGCACTGGCTGCCGCGCTGCGCGAGAGCCAGGAGGAAATCGCATTGGCCCCCGGCCAGGTGCAGGCCCTGGGTTATCTCGATCCCTTCGTGACGATTACCGGCTACCGGGTCACCCCGGTGGTGGCGGTGGTCGACCCGGATTTCGTGCCGGTTCCACAGCCCAGCGAAGTGGCCGAGGTATTCGAAGTGCCGCTGGATTACCTGATGTCGGCCGACAACCTGCGCCAGGTCGAAATCAATCATCGCGGACGCGTCCGCCACGTCCTCGAGTACGGCTGGCCCGGCCAGCGCATCTGGGGCGCGACCGCCGCCATTCTCTACAACCTGCGTCGCCGCCTGGAGCAAGCGCAATGAAGCCGATCGATCCGCCCTGGACCACCCTGGTCGATGTCGCCACCTTGTCCGCCGCGCTGGGCGAGGGCGTCCGCGTGGTCGACGCGCGTGCCACCGCCAGCACCGCGGTGCGCGTGGTCGATGCCCGCGCTTCGCTGGCCGATCCGCAGGCCGGGCGCGAGCAGTACCTGGCGGGGCATATTCCGGGCGCGGTGCATGCGGATCTCAACCGCGACCTGTCCGATCTGGCACGCATCGGCCACGGCCGCCATCCACTGCCGGACAGCGACGCCTTCGCCACCAGACTGGGCCAGTGGGGGATCGACCCCGATACCCAGGTCGTGGTCTATGACGGCAGCGACGGCAGCATGGCCGCCTCGCGGCTGTGGTGGCTGCTGCGCCTGATCGGGCACAGCCGGGTGGCCGTGCTCGACGGCGGCATCGCCGCCTGGCAGGCGGCCGGCCAGCCCCTGGTCGCTGGCCACGGTGAGGTGGAGGCGCTGCCGGCCTATCCGGGCCGTTTCGATACCACCCAGATCGCCAATGCCGATGAGATCAGTGCACGCCTGAAGCATGCGCCGGGTTGGCTGGTCGATGCCCGCGCCGGCGAACGCTTCCGCGGCGAAGTGGAGCCGCTGGACCCGGTTGCTGGCCACGTACCGGGTGCGGTCAACCGCCCGTTCGCGCTGAACGTGCTCGACGGCCGCCTGCGCGATGTGCAGGCGCTGCGCGCCGAACTGCAGGGGGTGATCGGCAACCGTGATCCGCAGCAGGTGGTGCTGATGTGTGGCTCCGGTGTCACCGCCTGCCATCTGTTGCTGGCGATGGAGGCGGCCGGCCTGGCGGGCGCGCGCATCTACGCCGACTCCTGGAGCGGCTGGGTCAGTGACAGCTCGCGACCGGTCGCGACCGGCGCCTGAGCTCGTACCCTCGCACGCATCGCGCATGAAGCAGTCGAGCATGGCTCGACTCTACAAAGGCTCGTTCCGATCGATTCGAAGTTCATCCACGCATGGCGTGGATCTACCGTGTCGGCCAAGGTCGGCACCCACCCCGCCTCCCCTCAGGAAGTCAGCTTCTGCTGTTGCTCTGGCTTCGGCTTCGACTTCTGCAGGTGCAGGGCGCAGCCCTGCAAACCCTCACCCCAACCCCTGCAGCGGCACCTTGGCCAGGATCCGCGCCCACGGGAACAGCGGGCCCGGATCGCGCTTGCGCGCCACCGTCAGCGCCGGATTGTCGCTGGCCGGCACCTGCTCGAGGTCCAGCTGGTCGTGCCCGGCGATCCGGCGCAGCGACGGATAGCGCGCCACCAGTGCCAGCAGCAGCTGCTCCAGGGCCCGCAGCTGCGCCTCGCTGTACGGCTCGTCCATCGCCTGGTGACGGCTGTCGAACCAGTCCGGATAGCGGCCGGTATTGACCAGCTCGATGCCTAAGGTATGCGCGTTCATGCCGCGCACGTGGTGGGCCACGCGCTCCGGTGCCACGTACTGCACCACGCTGCCATCGCGGTCGATATAGAAGTGGCCGCTGTTGCCGGCGCCGCTTTCATACAACACGCGCTCGCCGTAGGCGCGGGCCATGACCAGGTCCGGCAGCTCGGTGCAGTGGATCACCACCATCTCCAGCGTGGCCGGGTCGCGCAGCGGCAGGTGGTCGTGGTAGGGCAGAGGCTGCAGCTGCAGGCCGGGCAGGAGCGGGTTGGGCATCCGGCGATGCTAGCATTGCGGCATGAACCTGCCTCCTCTTTCATCGCCGGCCCGCTCGCACGGAGCGTGCGCATGAGCCGTGGCCACTGCATCCTGTCCCACGGCTTCGAGAGCGGCCCGGAAGCGACCAAGGTCACGGCGCTGGCCGACGTGGCGCAGCGGCTGGGCTGGACCCATGAGCGCCCGGACTACACCGACCTGGACGCGATGAGCCAGGTCAGCCGGGTGGGCGACGTGCCGACCCGGCTGCGCCGCCTGGTCGAACGCACCGCCATTGCCGCCCGGCAGGGGCCGGTGGTGCTGGCCGGTTCCAGCCTCGGTGCCTATATCTCGGCCATCGCGTCGCTGCAGGTACCAGTGGCCGGCCTGTTCCTGATGGTGCCGCCGACCCACATGGGACCGATGCCGGCGCTGGATGCCGCGGCGGTGCCGACCAGCGTGGTCCAGGCCTGGCATGACGACGTGGTTCCGGCTGCGGGGGTGATCGCCTGGGCGCAGGCGCGCTCGGCGCAGCTGCTGCTGGTCGACGACGGGCACCGCCTGGAACACCACGTGGAAGCCTCCGCGCAGGCCTTCGAGCGCCTGCTGCGGCAACTGTGAAGCCCGGGCGCACGGCGCGCCCGCCCGCATTGACTACAATGGCAGCCCCGCCGCCCCCGGCGCGGGCCTGCCGGCCGTGCTTACGGCCCTCCTTTCTTACCGGCCCGGCCGTTGTGCCGCGCCCGACCACCTGCGAACCGATCCCGTGAAATTCTTCGTCTCCTGCGCCAAGGGCCTGGAATACCTGCTTGCCGATGAACTGTCGGCCCTCGGCCTTGGCAAGGCCACTGCCACCATTGCCGGCGTCAACGCCGAAGGCGAACTGGAGCAGGCGCTGCGGATCGTGATGTGGTCGCGCCTGGCCAGCCGCGTGCTGTGGCCGATCGACGAGTTCGACTGCCCGGACGAACAGGCCCTGTATGACGGCGTGCGTGCGCTGCCGTGGCACGAGCACATCAAGCCCGAGATGACGCTGGCGGTGGACGCACACGTGTCCGGCGACAAGATCACCCACGCCCGCTTCGCCGCGCAGCGGATCAAGGACGCCATCGTCGACCGCATGCGCGATGAGGGTCTGGAGCGGCCATCGGTCAACACCGACCTGCCGGACGTGCGCGTCAACCTGTCGCTGCGCAAGGGTCGTGCCTCGCTGTCGATCGATCTGGGCGGTGGCCCGCTGCATCGCCGCGGCTGGCGCGGGGCCGCCCACGAGGCGCCGCTGAAGGAGAACCTGGCCGCCGCGCTGCTGCTGCGCGCGCAGTGGCCGCGCCTGCACGCCGCCGGCGGTGGGCTGCTGGACCCGATGTGCGGCAGCGGTACGCTGCTGATCGAAGGCGCGCTGATGGCCGCCGACGTTGCCCCCGGCCTGATGCGCCACGGCAGCCTGCCGCCGAGCCGCTGGCTGGGCTTCGACAAGGCCGCCTGGAAAACCATCCAGAGCGAGGCACGCGACCGCGAGGCGGCCGGCCTGGCCGCGCTGAAGCCGGTCATCCACGGCAGTGACATCGATCCGACCGCGATCCAGGCGGCCCGTGAGAATGCCGAAGTGGCCGGCGTTGCCCATGCGATCCGCTTCACCCGCGCCGACGTGGCCGATCTGGCAGCGCCTGAGCAGGAGATCGGTGCGGTGGTCTGCAACCCGCCGTACGACGAGCGCCTGGCCGCGGATCCGGCGCTGTACCGTGCGCTCGGCAATGCGCTGCAGAAGGCGGTGCCGCAGTGGCGGGCCAGCCTGCTGTGCGGCAACGACGAACTGGCTTTCGCCACCGGCCTGCGTGCGGGCAAGAAGTACCAGATGTTCAACGGCGCGCTGGAATGCGCGCTGATCGTCTGCGATCCGATTGCCGTGCCGGGGCGTGACCCGGCGCAGCCGCGCGAACTGAGCGAAGGTGCGCAGATGGTGGCCAACCGCCTGCGCAAGAACCTGAAGAAATTCAAGAGCTGGCGTGCCCGCGAGGACATCACCTGCTTCCGCGCCTATGACGCCGACCTGCCGGAGTACGCGGCCGCCATCGACGTCTACGAGGAAGAGGGTGGCAAGCGCCGTACCTTCCTGCACGTGCAGGAGTACGCCGCCCCGGCCGCGATTCCGGAGAACGACGTGCGTCGCCGCCGCAACGAACTGCTGGCCGCCGCGCGCGAGGTATTCGGGGTGCCGCCGGAACAGGTATCGATGAAGTCGCGCGAGCGCGGCAAGGGCGGCAGCAAGTACGGTCGCTTCGAGCAACGCGAAGAGTTCATCGTGGTGCGCGAGAACCATGCGCTGCTGCAGGTGAACCTGTTCGATTACCTGGATACCGGCCTGTTCCTCGACCATCGCCCGCTGCGCCGGCAGATGGCCGAGCAGGTGCGTGGCAAGCGCTTCCTCAACCTGTTCTGCTACACCGGCGTGGCCAGCGTGCAGGCGGCCGTGGCCGGTGCCGCGAGCACCACCAGCGTCGACCTGTCGGCCACCTACCTGCAGTGGTGCTATGACAACCTGTCGTTGAACGGGCAGGGCGGCAACCAGCACCTGCTGGTGCAGGCCGATGCGATGGCGTGGCTGGAAGCAGACCGGGGCCAGTACGACGTGATCTTCTGCGACCCGCCGACGTTCTCCAACTCGGCGCGTGCCGATGACTTCGACGTGCAGCGCGAGCAGCTGAAGCTGCTGCGTGCGGCGGTGGCACGACTGGCGCCGGGCGGCGTGCTGTACTTCTCCAACAACTTCCGCCGCTTCAAGCTGGAGGAGAACGCGATCGCCGAATTCGCCCAGTGCCGCGAGATCACCGCGCGCACCATCGGGCCGGATTTCGAGCGCAACGCGCGCATCCACCGTGCGTGGGAGCTGAAGCGGCTGGGGTAAGCCCGGTAGTGCCGGCCGCTGGCCGGCAACCGGGAGACCCGGGGTCAGAGCCCTTGCGCGGTGCGCAGGGGATCTGACCCCGTCGTCGGCTACACCATGGCCACCACCAGGCCCAGCACCGGCAACGCGATCGCCAATGCGGCGATCCACTTCGGTCGGTACGGGTACAGCCCGAACGACAGCGCCACGCCGCCCAGGGTCATCGTGCCCAGCCAAAGGACCGGGCCCATCGCCCAGCCGTGGTCGGCCACGCACAACGCGAACGCCACCGTCAGCAGGCTCCAGCCCAGCACCCGCCACTGCGTGCGGCGTGCCGGTGTGGCCGCGGCCTTGCCGTGCAGGTCATGCTGGTGTTTCTCCATCGCCAGCGACAGCGCGGTGAACGCAGAGAACGACAGGGTCAATGCCAGCAGCATCATGCGCTGGCCTCCGCTTCGGCCGCTTCCGCAGCATCCACCGGGGCCTTGGATACAGCCGCGGCCGCGGCACGCTTCTTCTTCTCGGCCGCGCTCAGCGGCGGCGTCCAGTGCTGCATGCGCCAGCCGCACAATGCCAGCATCGCGCCGAAGGCGATCATCGACAGGTCGAAGCCGGCCAGCACCCAGTCACCGTTGCGCAGGGTGATGCCGAGGTGCGCATGCGTGGTCAGGGCATTGACCACCGGCACCAGCGCGAACGCCGCGGCACCCAGGTAGAGCTGCCACGCCCACATCTTCCGCTTCGGCCAGATGAAGGCGGCCAGCAGGGCCGCACCCCATGCATAGAAGAAGACGTTGGCTTCGGCGCTGGAGCGCTCGGCGATGTCCAGCGGCAGCAGGCGGTTGCCCCAGAAGTAGGCGGCGAACGCGATCGGCAGGCCGGCCACGGTACCGATGTTCAGCGCGTCGACCAGGCGCAGGCCGAAGCCGGTACGGCCACTCTTGGCATGCTTGGGTCGCTCCTTCACCGCCCACAGCACGACGCCGCTGGCGACCATCAGGCAGCCGACCAGGCCGGACAGGAAGAACAGTGCACGCAGGCCCCAATCGGCGAACCGCGCCAGGTGCAGGCCGTACATCACGCCGCGGGTGGCGGTGGCGCCACCGGAAGGCGGGGTCTCTTCCAGCAGTGCGCCGGTGACCATGTTGTAGCGCACGGCCGGGGTATCGGTGGACAGGCGCTTGCCGTCGCGCTGGCGGATGTCGATCACCGCGTTGGCCGCACCCGGGTTGGACACGGTGAAGCCGGCAACCTCGACGCCATGCCAATGTGCACGCGCGCTGTCCAGCAGCTGCGCGATCGGCAGCGGCACGGCACGGCCTTCGGCCGGCGCGGTGACCTCGGGCATGCCGCCGAATGCCTCGCTGAAGAACTTGTCCTCGTCCTGCGGGTAGGCCACCTTCACTCCCCATGGCAGGTACATGATCATCAGGGTGACGATGCCGGTGTAGGTGATCATTGCGTGGTAGGGCAGCGCCATCACCGCACTGACGTTGTGGAAGTCGAGCCAGGAACGCAGGCCCTTGTCCTTGCGGAAGGTGAAGAAGTCCTTGAAGATTTTCTTGTGGGTGATGACCCCGGTGATGATCGCCACCAGCATGAACATCGCGCAGAAACCGACCAGGTAGCGCGCCCACAGCACAGGGATGTAATGCAGGTCGAAATGCAGGCGGTAGAAGAAGTCGCCGCCACGGGTCTCGCGCGCCTTCAGTGCCTGGCCGGTGTTGGGGTCCAGCGTGGCATCGCCGAAGCCGCCGCGGCGGCCACGGCTGGGGTCGGCCAGTTCCGGCGGCAACCGCCAGAACATCTGCATGGCCGGATTGCGCGGCTGTGGCAGGGTGACGAACCAGTTCTCGGCCTGCGTGGCATTGGCCTGCAGGTAATCCACCGCGCGCTGCGCGGCCACGTCGATGCTGACCTTGCTGGAGGGCAGTTCCGGGCGCATCCAGCGACTGATCTCCTCGCGGTAGTAGCTGGCGGTGCCGGCCATGAAGATCAGCAGCAGCAGCCAGCCGACCAGCAGGCCGGTCCAGGTGTGCAGCCAGGCCATCGATTGGCGGAATCCGTTCTTCATGCCCACGCTCCCAGCAGGCGGGCGACCGCTGCCATCAGCAGGGTAGGCGCGACAATCCCGATCCAGGCGCGCAGCGCGCTGCGGGTGGCAAACGCCCACAACGCCGCGCAGGCCGCCACCAGGATGGCCAGCAGCATGCCGGTCAGCACGGTCTGGCCGCGTGCACCGGGCAGCGCTACCGCGCAGAACACGCTGGTCATCGAGGCCAGCGCATAGCCGCCGAAGATCGCGGCCAGCGAGCGTGACAGTACGCCCCAGCGTGGATTGGAGAAGAAGGTGCGGGGGCTGGCGGTTGCGGGCGAGCGGTCCACGGCATTCCTGCAGGTTTCAGTGGGAAGGGACCGGCGTACCGCAGTACGCCGGGGTGGCCATCCGTGGCCGCGCACCGGTCGCAGAACCGGCGGCATCCATCGGGGGTCAGAGCTTCCAGCGCAGCGTCAGGGTGACATTGCGCGGTTCGCCCCAGTACACGCCGTTGTAGAAACCGACGTTGTTGAAGTACTTCTTGTCCAGCACGTTGTTGATGTTCAGCTGGGCGGCGAAGTTCTCGTTGAAGCGGTAGCCGCCGGCCAGGTTCAGCAGGTAGAACGCGTCCTGGGTGATCCGCGCGCGCTCGGTACGGCCAGTGCTGAGGTAATCGGCGGCCGGCTTGGTGCTGTTGTTCCAGAGGCGGCTCTGCCAGGTCACGCCGCCGCCCAGCCAGAAGCGGCCATCGATGCCGCCGGGGCGCCAGCTCGCATTGAGCCGGAAGGTGTCCTTCGGGGTGTTGGTGCGCTGCTGCACGCCGGCACTGTTGCGGATGACGGTATGGGCGAAACCGGCCGAGACATTCCACTGTTCGCCGATGCTGCCCTGGGTTTCGATCTCCCAGCCCTTGACCTTGTTGCCCTTGCCGGTTGCACGGTAGGGCTGGCCACCGTCGGGCAGCGAGTTCAGCGGCACCGAATCATCAATCTCGGCAACATTGTCCTGCCGGCCTTCGAACACCGCGGCAGACGCATTGAGCAGGCCGCCGAAGAATTCGGCCTTGACCCCGGCTTCGTACATGTTGCCGACCACCGGTTCCAGGTAGTTGCCGTTGCGGTCGCGGTAGTTCTGTGGCTTGAAGATGTCGGTGTAGCTGACATAGCCACTGAAGATGGCGTTCAAGTCGTAGACCAGGCCCAGGTACGGGGTCAGCGAATCGTCGGGTGTGTAGCCGGTGCGGGTGGTGCGGTTGCGGGTGCCGTTGGCGTCATATCCGTAGGTCCAGCTGCGGGTCTCCCAGCTGCCGTAGCGCGCGCCGAGCACCGCCAGCAGCGGGTCGGCCAGGCGCAGGCGCGCGGCGACATAGGCCGCGCGCTGGCGCAGTTCGTTCTGCGAGGCCAGGCGGCCGAGGCGGGTGACCGGCAGCACCGGCACATCACCGTTCCAGTGACGCCAGTCCGGTACCACCGCGTAGGCGGTGCTGTAATCGAAGTCCATGCCTTCCGATTCGCCCTTGCGTACCGATTGGCCGAGGCCGAGCACCAGCTCATGTTCGCGGCCAAACAGCTTGAACGGCCCAGCCACGTTGAGGTCGAACACATCCATCGTGCTGTGTTCGTTGAAGTGGGAAATGTAGGCAGTCACGCCGCTACCGTCGGCGCGCGGGTAGCCGGCTGCGCCGTACCAGACGCTGCCGTCGGTATCGCGCACGGCGTGGCTGACATTGCCCTTCAGCGACCAGCCATTGCCCAGCTGTTGCTGCAGCCGCGCGAAGGTGGTTTTTTCAACGATCGGCCAGGCACTCCATGACGCGGACAGGTTGGTCGAGCGCGGCAGGTTGGCCGGGGTGCCGTCGGCGCCCCAGTACGGCACCACGCCCCAGGTCACGCCGGTGGTATGCGGCGACTGGTACTCGTAGCCGAGTTCGAACAGCGTGCTGTCGCTCAGGTCGGCCTGGACGATGCCGTAGAACACATCCTTGTCCAATGCATAGACATCGCGGAACGAGTCGCTCTGCTGCTTGGCGGCGACCACGCGCGCACGGATGCGACCGTCCCAGGCGATCGGGCCACCCAGGTCGGCTTCCAGGCGACGATTGCCCCAGCGGCCCAAGGTCAGGTTGGCACCCATCTGGAAGCTGTCGGTCGGGCGCTTGCGGATCATGCTGATGGTGCCGGACGGATCGCCTGCGCCGGTGGTCAGGCCGGTGGCGCCGCGGATCACCTCGATGCGCTCGTAGATCACGTTGTCGGTGTTGGTCTTCACCGAACCACCGAACGTGTTGAGCATGCCGTCGATCTGGAAGTTGTCGATGGTATAGCCGCGCGAGACATAGTTGATGCGCTCGCTGTCGGTCACCGAGACGCTGACTCCGGTGACCTGGCCCATCACGTCCGACAGCGAGAACAGTCCCATGTCATCCAGGCGCTGGCGGGTCACGACGGTCACCGACTGCGGCGTCTCGCGCAGCGACAGGTCCAGCCGGGTAGCGCTGCGTGCATTCCTGACGGTGTAGCCGTTGGGTATCTCGCCATCGGCGGTCACCTTCACCGTATCCAGCGTGCGCGCGGAAGGATCGGCAGTGCCGTCGGCGTGGGCCAGCGGGGCGATCATCAATGCGGTCACAGCCAGGGCCAGCAACGTGGGACGGGGAGGGGGCAGCGGCATTGCCATCGGTGCGATTCCATGCAGGACGAAACAGGCGATGGAATGCGCAGACACAGCAGCCGTGCGCTCCGCGCACGTCACCCAGCGAGTCCCATCGACGGTGTGCCGCCCGCGCAGCAGTGCGGGCGACCCGGTAGTCGGGGGATGTACACGGGCGAAGGGGCGGATGGGTGCGTGCCTGCGCGCCCCGCTTGGCTAAGCGTACAACCGATTGGCAAATGATAGGCATTCGCATTTCGTTAATCAAGCGTGACGGGCAGCGGCGGCCATGCAGGCGCTTCATCCCCAGTGCGCAGGGTGGTTGAAGCGGTGGCTGTGTGGGCTCCGGTGGCCGGCGATGCCACCGGCCGTCAGAACCTGAACACCACCGTCGCCGCGTGCAGCAGCAGGCCGATCAGGCCACCCACCAGCGTGCCGTTGAAGCGAATGAACTGCAGGTCGCGGCCCACGCTCAGTTCCAGCTGCTCGACCAGATGGCGTTCGTCCCAGCCCTTCACGGTCTGTGCGATATGCGTGGTGACGCCTTCGCGCAGGCGCCCGGTCAGGCGCTGCGCGCCTTCCAGCAGATGCTGGTTCAGCGCATCGCGCAGGGCCGGATCGGCCTGCAGGCTGCTGCCCAGCGAGGCCAGGCTGCGCTGCAGGTGGCCCACCAGCGCCGAGTCGTCGCGTTGCAGGTCGGCGCGCAGGCTGGCGTGGATGCGCGCCCACAGCCCCTGCACATACTCCTGCAGGGCAGGGTGATCGATCATTTCCTGCTTGAGCTGCTCGATGCGCGCGGCCAGCGCCGGGTCCTCGCGCAGGCGCTGCACGTAGGTCTGCAACCAGGCTTCATAGTCCTGGCGCAGGGGGTGCTCCGGCTCGGCCAGTACCTGCTGCAGCTCTTCCAGGACGGCCCGCGCCAGCCGCTCGGCCAGGCTGTCGCCGATCTCGTCGATCGGCTTGACCCAGTTCACCGTGCTCGACAGGGTCGGCCATTCGCGCTGGATGTAGCGCACGATCAGCTGCGAGGCGCGCTCCTTCACTTCCGGCTGCTCCAGCCAGCGCCCCAGCCGCTGCAGGCCCTCGTCCAGCACGCGCTGGTGGCGGCCATCGGCGGTCAGCAGGGCCAGCAGCTCACCGGCGGTGGCGGCGGCATTCCACTGCCGCAGCTGCTGCACCACGAACGCGTGCAGTTGCCTGCGTACCGCTGTTTCGTCGAAGAAATCCAGCGCCTGCAGCGCCCAGCCACGCGCCATGTCGGCCAGCATGCGCGAACGTGCCGGATCGGCCAGCCAGCTGCCGATCCGGCTGGCCGGGTCGAACACCTGCAGTCTGGCCAGCAGGACCTGCGGCTCCAGGAACTGGTCGCGCACGAACACGGCGAGGCTGTCGCCGATCCGCTCCTTGCTGCGGGGAATGATCGCGGTGTGCGGAATCGGCAGGCCCATCGGCCGCCGGAACAGGGCAACGACAGCGAACCAGTCGGCCAGTGCGCCGACCGCAGCAGCTTCGCAGAAGGCCGATACCCAGGCCCAGATGCCGCGTTCGCCGTACCAGTGACTGACCGCGAATCCGGCCAGCATCAACAGCAGCAGGCCCAGCGCGATGGCTTTCAGGCGCCGCAGCTGTGCGCGGCGCGGATCGTTGGCAGGCGTCATCCTGGAAGTCTACCTGCCAGTGGATGAGCGCCGGGTAGTGCCGGCCGCTGGCCGGCAATTCCTGGAATGCTGCAAGCGCCGCGTAAGCCGGCCAGCGGCCGGCGCTACCGGTTACAGCGCTTCCAGCTGCCTGCGCAGCGCGGCCAGCTGCGCGCGCAGGGTATCGTTCTCGCGGGTCAGCGCGACGATGCGGCGACGCAGTGCCGGCGCGTCTTCGCCCAGCTGCTCCAGCGCCGACAGGACGTCTGCGTCACGGCTGGCGATCTCGTCCTCGTCCAGCGCCTCGACGTCCATCCCGGCCGCTTCCGGCTTCGGAGCACGCGGCTTGCGCTTGGATTCGCGCACGCGCTTGGCGGCCTGCTTCAGCTCGTCCTTGCCGCCGGCGGCAGCGGCACGCTGCTCCTCTTCGGGCAGGTCGGCCACGGCGGCGGCGGCGCTGATCGAGATCACGCCGGCCTTCACCGCTTCCACCACCTCGGCCGCGGCCTGGGCGTGGATGCGTTCGATCATGCCGACCTGGCTGGCGCTGAGCTTGGCTTCACGGGCCAGCTCGGCACGGCTGATCTTCGGTGCCGGTTCCCACGGCGGGCTGTCTTCGCCGGCGTCTTCGACGATCTCCGCGGTGCCGTCGCTCTCGCGCTGCAGCTGGGCCTGCTCGACCTGCTTGCGCGCGGCCAGGATGTCACGCTTGCGCAGCGCCAGCACGCCACGCTGGAAGTCGGAGACGCTGCGCCGGCCCAGATGCTGTTCGATCATCCACAGGTGCACGTCTTCCATGCTCTGGAAGCGGGTGTTCTGCACGGTGTTGAACGGCAGGCCGTGCTTCTGGCAGATGCCGAAGCGGTTGTGCCCGTCGACCAGCACATCGCCCCACAGCACCAGCGCATCACGGCAGCCTTCAGCCAGGATGCTGCGCTCGAGCGCATCGTGTTCGTCCGCGGTCAGCGGGTCGATGTAGGCCTTGAGTTCTTCTTTGACGACGATATCCATGGGCACGGCAGCGAGCAGGAGCGGAACCGCCCATTGTACCTGCTCGCCGCCGCCGGCCCCGGCTCAGGCCGTGGCCCGGATCATCTCGCCGAGGGTGCCGGTGATCTGGTCGATCTGCGCCTTGTCCACGATCAGCGGCGGCGACAGCGCGATGATGTCGCCGGTGCAGCGCACCAGCAGGCGACCCTCGTGGAAGCAGCGCCGGAACACTTCGTAGCCGCGGCTGCCGGGTGCATCCCGGCGCGGCGCCAGCTCGACCGCGCCGACCAGGCCGAAATTGCGGATGTCGATGACGTTGGGCAGGCCCTGCAGCGCATGCAGCCGCTCCTGCCAGTACTCGCCCAGTTCGATGGCGCGCTCGAACAGGCGCTCCTCGGCATACACCTCCAGTGTGGCCAGGGCGGCCGCGCAGGCCAGTGGATGGCCGGAATGGGTGTAGCCGTGGAACAGCTCGATGGCTTGCGGCGGCGCCTGCATCAGCGTGGCATGCACGGCGTCGCTGGCGAGCACGCCACCCAGCGGTACCGCGCCGTTGCTGACCGCCTTGGCGAAGGTCAGCAGATCCGGGGTGACGCCGAAGCGCTGTGCGGCGAACGGCATGCCGACCCGGCCGAAACCGGTGATGACCTCGTCGAACACCAGCAGGATGCCGTGCTGGTCGCACAGCTCGCGCAAGCGCTGCAGGTAGCCCGGTGCGGGCAGGATCACCCCGGCGGAGCCGGCGATGGGCTCGACGAACACTGCGGCGATGGTCGAGGCATCGTGCAGTGCGATCAGCCGTTCCAGGTCGTCGGCCAGCTCCGCGCCCTGCCGCGGCAGGCCCTTGCTGAACGCGTTGCGCTGCAGGTCCAGGGTGTGCCGCAGGTAGTCCACGCCGCCCAGCTGCAGGCCGAACGGTTTGCGGTTGTTGGGCAGCCCGCCCAGCGCCATGCCCCCGAAGCCGACCCCGTGGTAGGCCTTCTCGCGACTGATGAAGCGGGTGCGCTGGCCCTCGCCGCGCTGGCGGTGGTAGGCCAGTACGATCTTCATCGCCGTGTCCACCGCCTCCGAACCCGAGCTGGTGAAGAACACATGGTTGAGCGCGGCCGGGGCCAGCGCCGCCAGTCGCTGCGCCAGTGCGAACGCAGGCGGCGAGCCGATCTGGAAGGCCGGCGAATAGTCGAGGGTGCGAGCCTGTTCAACGATGGCATTGACGATGCGCGGCCGCGCGTGGCCGGCGTTGCAGCACCACAGGCCCGCGGTGCCGTCGAGGATCTGGCGCCCGTCCACATCCTCGTAGTGCATGCCCTCGGCCCGTACCAGCAGGCGTGGCGCGGCCTTGTACTGGCGGTTGGCGGTGAACGGCATCCAGTACGCGTCCAGTGACTCGGGGCGCTGGGTGGCCAGGTCGTGCAGGTCGCTCTCGGGACGCTTCATGCCAGCTCCATCGGGTCCGATGCGATGAATGTAGCGCAGCCGCGTCACGGCGAAGTCGCGGCGGCCCCGGTATAACCGGGGCTGGTTGATCGCTGGAGCCTCGCATGGCCGACTTCCCCGACCGCAGTCACTGGCAGGCGCTGTCCCTGCACCTGTCGATACCCGGCCAGGCCTTCATCGACGGCCGCTACGCCGATGCCGCCAGTGGCGCCCGTTTCGACTGCATCAGCCCGATCGATGGCCGCGTGCTGGGCGCGGTCGCCGACTGCGACGCACAGGATGTGGAGCGCGCGGTACAGGCGGCGCGCCGCTCGTTCGAGGCGGGCCACTGGTCGCACGCGAGCCCGGCCCACCGCAAGCGCGTGCTGCTGACGCTGGCCGCGCTGGTGGAAAAGCACGCCGACGAGCTGGCCCTGCTGGAGACCCTGGACATGGGCAAGCCGGTGCGCGACGCACGTCGCATCGATCTGCCCGGCGTGGTGCGCTGCCTGGCCTGGACCGCCGAGGCCGTGGACAAGCTGTATGGCGAGGTCGCGCCGACCGGTCCGCACGAGCTGGGGCTGGTCACGCGCGAGGCGACCGGGGTGGTGGCGGCCATCGTGCCGTGGAATTTCCCGTTGCTGATGGCCTGCTGGAAGATCGCGCCGGCGCTGGCGATGGGCAACTCGGTGGTGCTCAAGCCCTCGGAGCGATCGCCGCTGAGTGCGCTGCGGCTGGCGGCACTCGCCGCCGAGGCGGGGCTGCCGGAGGGCGTGCTGAACGTGCTGCCGGGACATGGCGCACGCGTTGGAGAACCGCTGGCCCTGCACATGGACGTGGACGTGGTGGCCTTCACCGGCTCCACCGCGACCGGCGCGAAGCTGCTGGAGTACTCCGGCCGTTCCAATCTCAAGCGGGTCTGGCTCGAATGCGGCGGCAAGAGCCCGCACGTGGTGTTCGCTGACGCCCCGGACCTCGATGCCGCGGCCAGGGGCGTTGCCCAGAGCATTTTCTTCAACCAGGGCGAGGTCTGCACCGCCGGTTCGCGGCTGCTGGTACAGCGCTCGATCCGCGAGGACTTCGTGCACCAGGTGGTCGCCCATGGCCAGCGCATGCAGCCGCGGCATCCTCTGGAGGCCGATGCGCCGATGGGCGCGCTGGTTGACGCGGCGCATCTGGACAAGGTGATGGGCGATATCGCGCGTGCCGAAGGCGAGGGCGCGCGGTTGCTGCTGGGAGGGAAGCGTGCCGATGTGGAGGCGGGAGGCTGCTATGTGCAGCCCACCGTGTTCGACCAGGTGCGGCCGGAGCAGGCCTTGGCACGCGAGGAGGTATTCGGCCCGGTACTGGCCGTACTCGGCTTCGATGACGAGGCCGAGGCGGTGCGCGTGGCCAATGACAGCCGCTATGGTCTGGCTGCCGGGCTGTGGACGCGCGATCTTGGCCGTGCCCATCGCGTCGCCCGCCAGCTGCGCGCCGGCAGCGTATGGGTGAATGGTTGGGATGGCGGCGACATGAGCGCGCCGTTCGGTGGCTACAAGCAGTCCGGCAACGGCCGCGACAAGTCATTGCACGCGTTCGACAAATACAGCGAGATCAAGGCCACCTGGATCCAATTGTAGAGCCGAGCCCATGCTCGGCTGCATTCCGCCAGAAGCAGCCGAGCATGCGATCGGCTCAACACCGGCGGCCAACGCCAGCTGCCCTGCGGTCGTTGGATTCCGTTGGCATCGGTGTCGGTTGAAACCATCGGCGCGTGGCAGAATCGGGTGATCCACCGTTACCCGTGTTGCCGATGTCGACGCCCCGCGCTGCCACACCGCCCGTGAATTCCCCCCGCCGTGTCCTGCTGGCCAGCCTGATCGGCACCACCATCGAATTCTTCGATTTCTACATCTACGCCACCGCTGCGGTGCTGGTGTTCCCGCACCTGTTCTTCCCGGACAGCAGCGAGCAGGCCGCGTTGCTGCAGTCGCTGGCGACCTTCGCCGTGGCGTTCATCGCGCGTCCGGTCGGCTCGGCGGTGTTCGGTCATTTCGGCGACCGCATCGGCCGCAAGGCCACCCTGGTCGCCGCGCTGCTGACCATGGGCCTGTCCACGGTGCTGATCGGCCTGCTGCCGACCCATGCGCAGATCGGGCTGTGGGCGCCAGCACTGCTGGCCCTGTGCCGGTTCGGCCAGGGCCTGGGCCTGGGCGGCGAGTGGGGTGGGGCGGTACTGCTGGCCACCGAGAATGCACCGCCGGGCAAGCGCGCCTGGTACGGCATGTTTCCGCAGCTGGGCGCACCGCTGGGTTTCCTGCTGTCGGCCGGCATCTTCCTGGTGCTCGGCCGCTGCCTGAGCCAGGACGACTTCCTGCAGTGGGGCTGGCGCATTCCGTTCGTGGCCAGCGCGCTGCTGGTCGGGCTTGGCCTGTGGGTGCGCCTGAACATCCACGAGACCCCCGATTTCCGCAAGGCGCTGGAACGCAGGGCACCGGTGCGGCTGCCGATGTGGACGGTGCTGCGCGACCATCCGGTGCCGATGCTGCTCGGCACGCTGGGCGCGTTCGCGACCTTCGTGCTGTTCTACCTGATGACGGTGTTCAGCCTCGGCCATGGCACCGCGGTGCTGGGCTACAGCCGTGAGCAGTTCCTGTTGATGCAGATGGCCGGCATGCTGTTCTTCGCGCTCGGCATCCCGCTGTCGGCGCGCTATGGCGACCGCTGGGGCACGCGCCGCACGATGATCGTCGCCAGCGTGCTGATCATCGGCTTCGGCGTGCTGTTCGCGCCACTGTTCCAGCCGCACAGCCCGTGGCTGGTCACCGCCTTCCTGTGCCTGGGCCTGTTCCTGATGGGCCTGACCTACGGCCCCTGCGGCACGTTCCTGGCCGAGATCTACCCGGTGGAGGTGCGCTATACCGGTGCCTCGCTGTCATTCAACCTGGCCGGCATCCTCGGTGCTGCACCGGCGCCGTACCTGGCCACCTGGCTGGCCGAGCGCTTCGGTCTGGTCGCGGTCGGCTACTACCTGTGCCTGACCGCGGCCGCGACCCTGTGCGCGCTGGTGGCGTTGCACCGGCGCGCGCTGCGGATCAACCAAAGAAGCGCTTGAGTGTGCGTCCCAGCCAACCGCCGCCCTGGTGCTCGCGGGCGAACTGGTTCAGGTGCGCCTTGACCTGCTCAGCGTAGGCCTGGTCGTCGCCGCGGATGTGGTTGAACAGCCAGCGCGAGAGCATGGTGCGCAGCTCGTCGCTGATGTCCTCGCCGGCCTGGAAACGCAGCCGGTACTCGGCCACGCGCTTGATGAAAACCTCATGCACGCGCTTGTGCGCGGCGCAGAACGGGTAGCCCGCTTCCTCCATCAGCTCTTCCTCGAACGCGAAGTGCGACATGGTGTAGTCCACCACTTCGTCGATCACTTCGCCGACCGCGGCACGCTGCATGCTGGCCTGGGCCACGTGCAGGTGGTTGAGCATCTCGATGATGCGGCGGTGCTGCTGATCGATCACCTCGATGCCGATGTTCAGATCGTCCTGCCAGACCAGTAGTGCCATCCCCGGCGTCCCTTCATGCGTATGTCGGGGCCGACTGTAGAGCCGCCGCACGGGCGCGGCGTTGATCTGGATCAAGGCGTGCCGGTCAGGGCAGCGCGGGCTCGCGCGGGCGCAGCGGGCTGGCCACCGTCGTGCAGCTGACCCGGTTGCGGCCAGCGGCCTTGGCCAGGTACAGCTGGCGGTCGGCCTCCGAGATCAGCCGGTGCAGGGCATCGCGCTGTGGGCGCAGGCAGCACAGGCCGATGCTGACCGTCATGCGCAGGGTGGCGGTTCCGATGTCCACTTCCAGCGCAGCGATGCGCTGGCGCAGCGCCTCGAAGTACAGCACGGCCTCGTCCTGCTCCATGTCCGGCACCAGCAGGCAGAATTCCTCGCCGCCGAAGCGCGCGATCAGGTCCTGGCTGCGTGCGTGCGCGGCCACCGCGCCGGCCACCGCGCGCAGCGCATCGTCGCCGGCTTCGTGGCCATGGGTATCGTTGATGTGCTTGAAGTGGTCGATGTCGATCATCGCCACCGCCACGCATTGGCCGTGCAGCTGCAGCTGCGGCAGCTGGCGCTGGCTCTGTTCCAGGAAGAAGCGCCGGTTGGGCAGGCCGGTGAGGAAGTCACGGGTGGCCAGGTCCTGCAGGGTGCCGATCAGTTCCAGCTGGTCCACGTTCTGTGAGACACGGCAGAAGAACTCTTCGCGCGAGAACGGCTTGCGCAGGAAATCATTGGCACCGTTCTTCAGGAAACGAGGGATCAGCGAAGCGTCGGTATTGCCGGAGATGCCGATCACCGCCACCTTGTCGCGCGAGCGCAGGGTACGCAGGCGGCGGGTGAACTCCACGCCCTGCATGCCCGGCATTTCCTGGTCGACCACCGCCAGGCGGATCGCCGGATGCGCCTCGATCGCGGCCAGCCCCTCGTTGCCATCGGCGGCCTCGTGCACTTCATGGCCATACATGCGCAGCAGCGCGGCGGCGTAGCCGCGCGCGGAGGGCGAATCATCCACCACCAGCGCGGCGATGCGGCGGTTGCGTTCCAGCCGCTGCACCAGCCACACCAGGTAGTCGATGCTGCCGGGCGTGTTCTTCAGCACGTAGTCGATGATCTGCTGCTGCAGCACGCGCTTGCGCAGGTCCTCGTCATACACGCCGCTGACCACCACCGTCGGCAGGCCGCGCTTGAGGAAGAATTCGACCACCGCATCACGGTCGCCGTCGGCCAGGACCAGTCCGGTCAGCACCAGGAACCAGCCACCGCCTTCACCGAGCAGGCGGTCGGCCTCGGCCAGCGTGGACGCGATCACCACCGGCAGCTCCAGGCGCTGCTCGATGGCCTCGCGCAGCATGCTGGTGAACGCACGGGAGTTTTCAACCAGCAGGATCCGTTGTGGCAACGGATCGGCCAGGTCGCCATCGATGGCGGCCTGCGGCAGCACGGGCATGATGCGGTGGCTCACGAGGGAGGACTCGGCACGGATAGCGGCGGTTTCGGGCGCAACTTTAGCCGCGCATGGTACCCGGCCAGGCCGCCCTCGGCTCAGGCCGCCGGTGAGATGGCCGCCTACAGCCTGGCACGTGGCTCGTGCAGTACCAGCCGAAGCCGATTGCCGCGGCACTGGACCGCGCCATCGTAGGCCAGGGTCCGTCCCGCCAGGCGCTCGAAGGCCTGTTGCGCGGTCGACGGGGCCAGCGCACGGCCGCGGTCGAGCAGTGCCACCACCACCACGATGCCACGGCGGCTGCCCGATCGCCCGCATCGCGCGCGGATGCAGACCTGCCCGGTTTCCAGCTCCAGCAGCAGCGAAACCGCTTCGATCAGGGTGCGATAGATCGCCAGCTGCAGGTCCAGGCTGAGCAGGCAGGGATTGCCTGCCAGCCGCGGCGGAGCCACCCGCGCGGTGCTGTTCCAGGCTTCGCGCACGCCGCCTGCCTGCAGGGCGACGTAGAGCCCGACCTGCTCCAGGCCGGACGGGTAGATCAGGCTGGCCTGTTCGCGGAACAGCCGCGAGTGCACCGATGCTGCATGCAGCAGGCTGTTGGCCACGCCGTGATGGCCCTGCGCCTGCAGCCAGCTGACCATTTCACCCAGCGAGCTGTCCATGCCTTCGCCCAGGTGTCGGAGGTGGGCGGCCCGCTCGCGCAGGTCGCGTTCGCTGAACCGGTGCGAGCTGCGCGCCAGCCAGGCGCGGGTTTCTTCGGCGAGGCCACGGGCGCGGGCACGTTGATGGTGATAGCTGATGCTCGATCCAAGCGCGAGCAGTGCGATGCTCATCACCGCCATGTTCTGCTGGGTGGAGAACGTGCCCAGGTCGAACGACGCCGGCAAGCCGGTGCTGGGCGTGGCCAGATGAAGCGGAAGGTTCAGCAGCGGGATCGCGATGGCTGCGCCGCGCCATCCATGCAGGAAGGTCAGTGCGATGGCCGGAAGCGTTGCCAGCAAAACCAGATGCGTACGGTGGGTGTCTGCGCTGGTGGGAATCAGCAGCACGCACAGTCCCAGCGCCAGCATCAGGGCGATGGCACCCACGGAAGGCATGAGCCTGCCTTTGCGTACGGGTGAACCCGCATGGCGCCGGGCCCAAAGCAGGGCCAGTGGGGCCAGGGTGATGATCGCTGCGAAATGACCAAAGACCTCCCTTCCGGCGACATCCAGCAGGGCATCCGGTGGTGGATCCGGCCACAGCAGGCGGGACAGGCCAAGATTGAGGCTGGTGACCGCCAGTGCCGCCGTAACCGAAAGAGACAGCAGCCAGAAGCCGGTCGCGGCCTCGGAAATGGCCCTTCTCAGGTGCAGGTGCACCACCAGCATCGCCGCCGGCATCAGCAGGGTGGAGGCGAGGATGACCCATTCCAGGCCGTACTGGTCGATCGCAGGAATGCGCAGGTGCGCGAAATAGCCGAGTTCGCCCAGCAGCAGGTAGCACCACAGGCGAGGGGGGACCATCAGCAATGCGGCGACGCGGATGCCCGCCGGAAGGAAAAACTGGTCCAGGGAATGCTGGCGGGCGACCCCGCAGGCAAGGGCGTACGCTGCCGCCAGCACAAGCCCTGCCGGGTGCACCGGAATGCCGGACAGGACTTTATCCTTCAGCGCGCTCCATCTGGGACCGGCTTGGGCACGGGCAACGCTCACATTCCCTCGCGGCGATCATGGGCCAGCGGCGAAAGTAGCGAGACTTCGATACCGGTGCAACGGCAGCAGCAGCCGTTCCGGCATGGCCCGCAACCGGTCAGCGCTGCCCGCTGGCGTGAATGGCACCGTTGGTGCCGCGCCGTTATGCTGGCAACGCCTCGTGCTGGGCGATGGTTTACCTCGCCAGCGGGTCAAGCAGGGGATATTGCATTATCTGATCGACGTCAGGCGTGTATTGCCTGGATGCTGTCCACCTTTCAATCATGGAGATGCCTGTGAGATTTTCCCGATTCTCGAAGATGACGTCCGTTGCCGTGCTGCTGGCGGCCCCGGCGCTGGCATTCGCCTGCTGCCCGGGGGGCGGCCAGGGCGTGCCGATGGCAAAGGCGGGTTTGGGCGAGAGCCAGCCTGCGGCGCTTGATCTCAGCTCGGACCCGGCATGGCAGGTCTATGCGTTCGAGCGCGATGGGGTGTCGTACTACCAGGTCAATGATCTGACCGGCCAGGTCAATCTGATTGTCGCCAGCCTCGATTCGGCGTTCTGGACGCTGCCGGCCGGCAAGACCGCGGCACGCGTATCGCTGCCGTCCACGCCGTTGGCGTTGCCGAACAATGCGCGTCGCAGCGTGGTTTTCCGCGGCCCGGATTTCTCCCTGGTCGTCTACGGCGAGGGGCGCAACGCCGTCTGGTCGGTGGAGCGCACTGCCGGCACCCGCTGACGGCCTGCCTGGCGCTGGCCTGTCCCGCAGTGGCAGGAGTGCCGCTGCGGGGTAGCGCCGGCGCGGCAGGGCAACGGGCGCGGGTGGCCGGTCAGTTCCGCGCCGGTGCCGCGCAGATGTCGTTGCGCGCGTTGGGGACGGTTTCGCGCCCGGCCTCGCCCGCGCTGTCCAGCAATACCATCGTGATGCGGTGGCCGCGGCACTGCACGCTGCCCGAATAGGCATGCGCGCGGGCCGAAAGGCGGTCGATGGCCCGTTCCATGGTGCGCGGTGCGAGCGTGCGGTGCCGATCCAGCAGCGCGACGTTGAGCACGATGCCGCGTGTGCCCTTGTAGCGACCGCAGCGTGCGCTGATCTGGATCTGGCCGGTTTCTTCCTTCAGCAGCAGCGATACCGCTTCGGCGAAGGTGCGGTAGGCGGCCAGCTGCAGGCCCATGCTCAGCTGGCACGGATCCCCGCCCAGCAGCGGACGGGCCATCCGATGGCTGGCGTTCCAGGTTTCGCTGAGGCCGCTGGCGTGCAGGGCGACATACAGACCCGCATGCTCGAGTTCGGTGGGGTACACCATGCTGGTCAGTTCACGGAACCGCCGCGAGCGGCGCGAAAAGGCGCGGAGCAGGTCGGTTGCCGGAACGTCATGGCCATCGGCCTTCAGCTGCTGCACGGTCTCGCCCAGCGCTTCTTCGATGTCATCCGCAATCTGGCGCAGGCCGAGCGCACGCTCGCGCAGGTCCTGTTCGTTGGCCAGGTGTGCCGAGCGCGAGAAGGCACGGGCCCGCGATGCCGCCATCGGCGCGGGTGCGTGCTGATGGTAGTGGTGGGTGATGCGTGGCCCCAGCGCGATGAGTGCGGTGCTGGTGATCGCAATGATCTGCTGGGTGAAGAAGGTGGTCTCGTCGAACGAGCCGGGTAACCCGGTGGTTGGCATGGTCTGGCTGAGGATGATGTTCATCAGCGGAACGCCGACCGCGGCGCCCCGCCAGCCATGCATGCAGGTGAGCGCGATGACCGGCAGCACCAGCAGGAGCTGCAGCGTGGCCCGCGCCGAATGGTCCTGGGTGCCGAGCTGGATCAGCAGTGCACCCAGCACGCCCAGCGAAACCAGTGCCGCCAGGGTCGGGCGGCGTCGCCAGGTCGTCCAGTCGTAATGGCTGCGACGGCGCAGCCAGAGCAGCGCCAGCGGTGCGACGGTGAGGATCGCGATGTAATCGCTGAGCACGTACAGCATGGCGTTGGTGTAGAACGGCATGCTCGGCGGAACCGGCCACAGCATGTGGATCAGGCCGAGCTTGAGCGCGGTGGCGACCAGCGCGGCCGAGGCCGCCAGCGAAAGCAGCCAGCTTTCGGTGGTGAAGGCCATCAGCTTGTCATGCAGGTGAACGATCAGCGCGACCGCCGGGATCAGGCAGGCGGATCCAAGAATGACCCAGGCCATTCCGTAATCCTCGATCATCGGATAGCGCATCTGGGCGAAGTAGGCATATTCGCCAAGGATCAGGTAGGCCCACATCCGCTTCGGGGTCAGCAGAAGCGCTGCAACACGGATACCGGCGGGCAGGAAGAACTGATCGACGGAAAGGTGCCATGTGGCCCAGCACACGACAGCGTAGAGTGCCGCCAGCGCAAGGCCTGCGGGGCGGATACGGAAACTCAGCTCAAAGCCATTCTTCAGCCACTTCAAACGCAAGCCTCCCCTGCTCGTCGAACGCTATCGCTGTCCAGTCGATACATGACGTACTCCCTCAACGCGACAGTATCGATAGTTTCAGATGGGCGCAATCTCAGCCATCAGCCGGCGGTGCGGACATACGGAAAGCGCTTTTGCAGAATGTCACGACAACGTTGTGATATTCATCGCATTTTCTGCCGATGGATTACCCGCGCGAAGGGGCTCCGGGGTAATGCAGTCCGGTAGCGGCACCGGTGGCCCGCAGCGCCGCATCATCACCGGAGGGCCCATTGGCTGCTTCGAGCAGCACCAGCCTGATCCGCCGCCTGCCGCAATGCAGCGCGCCGTGATAGGCGAGTACCCGTGCCGACAGCTGCGATGTGGCGAGGTCGACGGTTGCCCGGGACAGCCCCCGGCGCGGATCGATCACCGTCACCACAAGCACAATGCCGCGCTGGCCGGCGCGTTGCCCGCAGCGGGCCCGGATCATGAGCTGTCCCTTCTCGCTTTCCAGCAGGATCGACACCGCCTCGACGATCGAGCGGTAGGCCGCCAGCTGCAGGCCAGGGCTGAGCTGGCAGGGATCCCCCATCAAGCGCGGCTGCCCGATGCGATGCGTGGCATCCCAGGCCTCGCGCACCCCGCCTGCCTGCAAGGCCACATACAGGCCCAGTCGTTCCAGCGCGGAGGGATAGATCATGCTGGCCTGGGCCCTGAACAGGCGCGAATGCACCTCCGAGGTATGCCGCAGGCTGTCGGCTACGGCGTGATGCCCCTGCGCATGCAGCCAGTTCACCATTTCATTCAACGACAGGTCCATGCCATCGCCCAGCTGGCGAAGGTGTGCCGCGCGCTCGCGCAGGTCCATCTCGCTGGCCAGGTGCGAGTTGCGCGCAAGCTGCAGGGCGGCTTTCCCATCTTCCTCGCGCAGCCGGTGCTGGTTCTGGAAGTGGGTGATGCGTGCGCCCAGCAGCAACAGCGCGACGCTGGCGATGGCCATGGCCTGCTGGGTGGCGAAGGTGGCGGCGTCGAACGCGTCCGGGCGGTCGGCCGGGGCGCTCAGGCCCAGGATCATGTTGATGGCGGCGACGCCGATGGCCGCGCCGCGCCAGCCCTGCATGCAGGTCAGCACGATCGCTGGAATCGGCAGGATCAGCAGCAGCTGCAGTGCACCCGGTTCCACGATCGAGGTGGGAATCGGGGTCGCCTGCAGGCCGATGACCAGCATCGCCAGCAGTGCCGCCAGCGTGGCCGCGATGGCCGGGGCGTTCCAGGCCTCTTCCTTGCGCCGGATCCAGAGCAGCGCCAGCGGCGCCAGGATCAGGATGCCGATGAAATCGCCCAGTGCATAGCGCAGCGCACTGGTCAGGAACGAGGTTTCACGCAGCGGCGGCCACAGCAGGTGCGAAATGCCCAGGTTGAGAAGGCTGATGACGGTGGCCGCGCCTACCGCGATCGAGATCACGCCGACGATCGTGGTGCGCGCCAGCAGCCTGCGGTGCAGGTGCACGATCAGCATCACCGCGGGCATCAGGAACACCGAGGCGCAGATCACCCAGGTCAGCCCGTACTTGCCGATCAGGGGGATCCGCAGGTGCGCGAAGTAGGCGTATTCACCCAGCAGCAGAAAGGGCCACAGGCGGGGTGGGCACAACAGCAGGGCCGCCACGCGTATGCCGGCGGGCAGGAAGAACTGGTCCAGCGACAGCTTGCGCGCGCCCCAGCAGGCCACCGCATAGACCAGCGCCAGCGCCAGCCCCTCGGGGCTGACCCGTATCCTCACCAGCAGTCCGTCCTTCCACCACTGCATCCACGTGCTCCCCAGCTCCTGCGCCGATTATGCAAACAAAGCGGCGCTGTGGATCAAGTCATGCGCTGGGCAGGGGCAGGGCTACCAGAGCGCATCACGCAGCTTGTACCAGGACATCGCCGCCACCAGCAGCGGCGTACGCAGCAGCCGGCCACCGGGGAAGGAGGCATGCCGCAGGCGCTGGAACACCTCCAGGCGCTCGCTCTGGCCGGCAATCGCGGCGGCGATGACTTCGCCGGCCAGCCCGGCTGCTGCCACGCCGTGGCCGGAGAAGCCCTGCGCGAAGTACAGGTTGCCATCCAGCCGGCCCCAGTGCGGCGCGCGGTTGCGGGTGATGTCCACGTAGCCGCCCCAGACCTGCTCCAGCGCCACGTCGGCCAGCTGCGGGAACACCTGGTGCATGCGTCGCTGCATCACCCCGTGCAGCCCGGGCGGTGGCAGTGCCGAGTAGCTGGCGCGGCCACCGAACAGCAGCCGGTGGTCATGGCTGAGCCGGAAATAGTCCAGCGCCCAGGCGGTGTCGGCCACGGCCATGTTGTTGCCGATCAGGGCGCGGGCGCGCTCGGCTCCCAGCGGTTCGCTGGCACCGATGTAGGTGCCGACCGGCATGATCCGCCGTTCCAGCTCGGGCAGCAGCCCCTGCAGCCAGGCGTTGCCGGCCACCACCAGATGCGCGGCGCGCACGCTGCCGCGCGCGGTGTGCAGGGTTGGCCGAGGCCCGCGCTGCACGCGGGTCACCGCGGAATTCTCATGGATCACCACTCCGGCTGCACGTGCCGCATCGGCCAGGCCGCGTGCATAGGCCAGTGGGTGCAGGTGCGCGCTGAGCGGGTCGAACATGGCGGCGCGGTAGCGCGGGCTGTCCAGCTGGCTGCGCAGCACGTCGCGGTCCCACCACTGCATCGGGTAGTCGTAGTAGCGCTGCAGGTGCTCGCAGTGGCCGCGCAGGTCGCGCTCATGGCGTTCGCGGATGGCGACGCTGGCGTGGCCTTCCACCCAATGGCAGTGGATGTGATGGCGATCGATGCGCGCGCGCATCGACTGCACCGCATCGCGCGACCAGTCGAACAGGTGGCGTGCGTCCTCGCGGCCGAGCTGGCGTTCCAGCTCATCGACCTCGCAGCCGTAGCCGACCAGCGCCTGGCCGCCATTGCGTCCGGAGGCGCCCCAGCCGATCCGCTGCGCTTCCAGCACGATCACGCGCTGCCCGCGCGCGGCCAGTTCCAGTGCCGCGGTCAGGCCGGTGTAGCCAGCGCCAAGCACCGCCACGTCGGCCTGCACGTCCCCCTGCAGCGAGGGCAACGGCGCCGGTTCGGGCAGGCTGGCGGCGTACCAGCTGGGCGGGAAAGCGGCGCTCACGGCGCGCCTCGCGCTTGCTGCGCAGACGGTCCGAGTGGGAGAGGGTGATCGGTGTTCACCGGCGTAGTTTGGCCGATGCGTGACGGCCGTGGTGTGACGGTGATGGCTTGCCGCGTTCGCCGGGCGGCGGGTAACGTGTCCGCACGCCAAGGAGTATTCCCATGCGCCGCCTGCCCTGGGTGGGCCTGCCCACCGACAGCACCGTGATCGGCCATCACCGTTTCGCGGTGGCTGGCGAGAAGTATGTGCGCGCGCTGGCCGAAGCCGCCGAAGTGACGCCGCTGGTGTTGCCGAGCCTGCAGCCCCCGTTGCCGGTCGATGACTGGTTGCAGGGGCTGGATGGCCTGCTGCTGACCGGTGCGGCCAGCAATATCGAACCGCAGCACTACGAGGGCGGCCGCAGCTGGCCCGGCAATCTGCATGACCCGGCCCGTGACGCCACCGCCTTTGCGCTGCTGCACGCGGCACTGGCGCTGGATCTTCCGGTACTGGCGATCTGCCGCGGCTTCCAGGAACTGAATGTCGCGCTCGGTGGCAGCCTGCATCCACAGGTGCACGCGGTGGAAGGACTGGCCGACCATCGCGAAGATCCGCTGGCGCCAGTGGAAGTGCAGTATGGGCCGGCGCACGCGGTCAGCCTGGCCGCCGGGGGCTGGCTGGCGCAGTGGCAGGGCGGTGACCGGGTGCAGGTCAATTCGGTGCATGGGCAGGGCATTGCCCGGCTGGCACCGGGCCTGCGGGTCGAGGCCCACGCCGATGACGGGCTGGTCGAGGCGGCGCGCAGCCTGCACCATCGTTTCGTGCTCGGCGTACAGTGGCACCCGGAATGGCGTGTCATGCAGGCGCCGTTCTATCACGCTATTTTCCGTGCGTTCGGCCAAGCTTGCCGGCAGCACCAACAGAACCGACTGGATTCCCGATGAGCTCCCGAACGCGCCCGCGCAAGACGGCAACGCCCCCCGCACCGCAGGAAAGCAGCCTGCTGCGCTGGCTGAAGGAGCGGCGCATCACCGAAGTCGAATGCCTGGTGCCGGACATCACCGGCAACGCGCGCGGCAAGATCATTCCTGCCGACAAGTTCTCGCACGACTACGGTACGCGCCTGCCCGAAGGCATCTTCGCCACCACCGTCACCGGCGAGTTCCCCGACGACTATTACGAGCTGACCTCGCCGTCGGACTCGGACATGATGCTGCGGCCGGATCCGGACACCGTGCGCATGGTGCCGTGGGCCGCCGATGCCACCGCACAGGTCATCCATGACTGCTACACCAAGAACGGAGAGCCGCACGAGCTGGCACCGCGCAACGTGCTGCGGCGGGTGCTGGCGGCCTACGCCGAACTGGGACTGCGCCCGGTGGTGGCACCGGAGCTGGAATTCTTCCTGGTGCAGAAGAACACCGATCCGGACTTCCCGCTGCTGCCGCCGGCCGGCCGTTCCGGGCGCCCGGAAACCGCGCGGCAGTCGTATTCGATCGACGCGGTCAACGAGTTCGACCCGATCCTCGATCTGATGTACGACTACGCCGATGCGATGAAGCTGGATGTCGATACGCTGATCCATGAATCCGGCGCGGCCCAGCTGGAAGTCAACTTCACCCATGCCGACGCCATGGACCTGGCCGACCAGGTGTTCCTGTTCAAGCGCACCATGCGCGAGGCGGCGTTGCGGCACGGGGTGTACGCGACCTTCCTGGCCAAGCCGATGGAGAACGAGCCGGGCAGCGCCATGCATATCCACCAGAGCCTGGTGCGGGTGAGTGATGGCAGCAACGTGTTTGCCGGCGAGACCGATGCCGAGGGTGAGTTCAGCCCGGTGTTCGGCCACTACCTGGGCGGCCTGCAGAAGTACGCACCACAGGCGATGGCGTTCTTCGCACCGAACGTGAATTCCTATCGCCGGCTGGTGTTCGGCGAAGTCTCGCCGAGCAACGTGCACTGGGGCTTCGACAACCGCACCTGTGGCCTGCGCGTGCCGCTGGATACGCCTGAGAACATGCGCGTGGAGAGCCGGTTTGCCGGTTCCGACGCCAACCCCTACCTGGCGATGGCCGCGACCCTGGCCTGCGGCCTGCTCGGCATCCGCGAGCGGCTGGCGCCGGATGCACCGGTGACCGGCAGCGCCAAGGAACTGGGCTACAACCTGCCGCGCTCGCTGGGTGAAGCGCTGGACGGGCTGGAGCAGTGCAGCGAGTTGCAGGCGCTTCTGGGCGAGCGCTTCTGCCGGGCCTACATCTCGGTCAAACGCAAGGAATACGAGACCTTTTTCCGTGTCATCAGCTCGTGGGAACGCGAGTTCCTGCTGCTGAACGTCTGAGCATCTGGAATAGAAAAATCCGCCGCCGGGGGGTAGGCTGGCACCCGTCGCCGGCCCCGCCGGCCCCCCTTCCCGCATTCTGGAGCACCCGATGAAGCTGCGTATCCTCACGCTCGGCCTGGCCTCCGCCATGCTCGCCGCCTGTGGCGGTGGCAACGGTGGCGCTCAGGACAGCCAGGTCCTGAACGTCTACAACTACAGCGATTACATCGCCGAGGACACCATTCCGACCTTCGAGAAGGAGAGCGGAATCAAGGTGACCTACGACGTGTTCGACAGCGATGAGATGGTCGAGACCAAGCTGCTGGCCGGCAACAGCGGCTACGACGTGGTGGTGCCGACCCTGAACTTCTTCGGGCGCCAGATCCAGGCCGGCGTGTTCCTGCCGCTGGACAAGAGCAAGATCCCGAACCTGGCCAACCTCGATCCGGCGGTGATGAAGCGCATCGCCACCCAGGATCCGGGCAACCAGTACGGTGTGCCGTACATGATCGGCACCACCGGCATCGGCTACAACGTGGAGATGCTGAAGCAGCGTTTCGGCGGCAGTGCCGACATCGCCAGCAGCTGGGACCTGGTGTTCAAGCCCGAGAACATCAGCAAGATGAAGGACTGCGGCGTGACCATCCTGGATACGCCGGCGGACATGATCCCGATCGCGCTGCACTACCTGGGCCTGGACCCGCACAGTGCGGACCCGGCCGAACTGCAGAAGGCGGCCGATCTGCTGAAGTCGATCCGCCCGTACGTGCAGAACTTCCACTCCTCGCAGTACGTCGGCTCGCTGGCCAACGGTGGCACCTGCCTGGTGGTCGGCTGGTCGGGTGACATCATCCAGGCCCGCGACCGCGCCGAGGAAGCCAGCAACGGCGTGCACGTGGCCTATTCGATTCCGAAGGAAGGCGCCCCGCAGTGGTTCGACATGCTGGCGATCCCGAAGGATGCCAAGCACCCGGAAGCCGCCTACAGGTTCATCAACTTCCTGCTGGAGCCGAAGGTCGCCGCGGCCAACACCAACTTCATCCACTACGCCAACCCGGTGCCGACCGCGACCCCGCTGGTGGATGAGGCGATCCGTACCGACCCGACCATCTACCCGCCGGCCGACGTGGCCGAGAAGATGTTCACCTATTCGATCAACACGCCGGAGACCGACAAGCTCTACACCCGGCTTTGGACCGAGGTGAAGACCGGCCGTTAAGCACCGACCGCCAGGCAAAGGTGGCTGCCGACCGGCAGGTAAAGGTGACTGCCGACTGGTAAAGGTGGGTGCCGACCGTTGGTCGGCACGCTCTCCCGCCAGAACCGACCCCCTGCCGGCCCCAGCCACCCCACCTGCCAGCCTGCCGCCTCCGGGTCCACCGCGGCCGGCTGGCCGCTGGCTGCCGACCGTGGTTCGGCACGCCTGGAATAACATTCACGATGGAAACGCAGTGGGCGAGTGCCTGAAAGACGGAGCAGTCGCTTTTCCTCCGCTGGAAGTCTTCTATAGCAGGGTAATTCGCCGAGAATGCCGGAAAATGGCGGACGGATCAGTATCCGTCCGCCGATTGCTTGCACTTCAACTCTCATGTCACGGATGCTTGTTGAACATGAATCTCAACGGAGTGAGCAATGAAAACCCTATCCTGGATCGGTTTCGTAATCATGTTCTTGGTCGCGGCTGCTCCCGCGAGTGCGCAGTTGTCCGTGCAGATGAAGCAGGCGGCTGGAGCCGCTGCGACCGACGTCGTGATCCACGTCACCTACCTCAACTCCGGCGCAGTGGCGCTCAGCATTCCCGAGCGTGGCCTGCCCAGAGCCCTGCAGGATGGAAGGTTGTGGAATGATGCGTTTCTTGTTGTCGCGCAGGATGGAAGTGCAGCTGCATATCGCGGAATCATTGCCCACCTGGGGGCCGCCGCCCGCGAGAGGGCGGTGACGCTGCAACCCGGGCAACGGTTTGTTCGACAGGTCAATGTCTCCTTGAGCTATGAGCTTCGTCCTGGCCAGACATACAGGGTTTCTACCCCTGTCCTCAGATACAGGATTCTTGACGGTTCAGAGGCCGCAGGGGCGACCAGGATCGACAAGGAGGCTTCCACTGCTCCCGTTTCAATGCTGATCGTCGCTCCGCTGCCGCCTGCTGGCAAAGCCGCCGAAACCGCGTCGCAGAAAGCATCGCGCCTAACATCCTGCACGCCAGCCCGGTTGAAGGACGTCACCGCGGGAGTGACGGCTGCGGCAGGTATCGCCCGCAGTTCGAAAAAAAGTATCTGGAGTCACTCTATGGATATGAGTTCGGAGAATCATCCATTATCGTGACGTTCAATGAAACCGCCCGCTACAGATCGTGGTTTGGTGAGCACGGTGATCCCAATATCGCAAACCCGATCAACGACCGGATCAGAAAGACGATCTCGGGAGTCGCTACCCGGTTCGCATTGCTCAAGCCACCTTCCTGTGATTGTCCGGAAGAGATGGTCGCAGACACCATCGCGTGGATCTCCACTGCAGTTCCCTATGTTGTGAATTACTGCCCGGGATTTTTCGATCTTCCGGTAGGCCCACATGTGCCCTCTGGGTCGCGCGCGGCCACCATCTACCATGAAGTAACGCATTTTGCCGATGCGCATGCGCTCGCAACCACAGATCTGGACGAACAGTTTCCAAGCCCGGAAGATGCGCGCTACGTTGCCAGGACGGCCCGCGATCTGGCGTCCGAGCACGCATACGGGTACGAGTATTTTGCTGACAATCATGGCAACGAGAACTGATCGCCTCGCCGCGGAAGGAATTGTTATTTTGTAACAATTCTTCTGCCTCAGCGGGCGGGCAGGGAGGGTTGAGGAGCGTGGGCAATGCTCTGGCGTCTTCCTGCCCGTTGCCGTCATATCCCCTGCGGCCCCTGGCCGGTAGAATGGCGGCCGCTGTCCACCGCCCGCTCCCGGAGCCCCCATGCCCGTTGAAGCCCAGCCGGTAGCCGCCGTCGTCGACACGACCGGTGTGCCCGGCTATCTCTCCATTCGTGACCTGCGCAAGGAATTCGACGGTTTCGTCGCTGTCGACGACGTCAACCTGGACGTGCGCAAGGGCGAGATCTTTGCCCTGCTCGGTGGCTCGGGCAGTGGCAAATCGACCCTGCTGCGCTGCCTGGGCGGCTTCGAGACGCCCACCAAGGGCAGCATCACCCTCGATGGCCAACGCCTGGACGCGCTGCCGCCGTACCAGCGGCCGGTCAACATGATGTTCCAGTCCTACGCGCTGTTCCCGCACATGACGGTCGAGCAGAACATCGGCTTCGGGCTCAAGCAGGATGGCCTGGGCAAGGATGCGATCAGCAAGCGCGTCGGCGAAATGCTCGATCTGGTACAGATGGGCCACCTTGGCAAGCGCAAGCCGCATCAGCTGTCCGGCGGACAGCAGCAGCGCGTGGCGCTGGCCCGGTCGCTGGCCAAGGGGCCGAAGCTGCTGTTGCTGGACGAGCCGATGGGTGCGCTGGACAAGAAGCTGCGCTCGCAGATGCAGCTGGAACTGGTCAGCATCATCGAATCGTCGGGCGTGACCTGCGTGATGGTCACCCACGACCAGGAAGAAGCGATGACCATGGCCACCCGCATCGCGGTGATGGATGCCGGCTGGATCCAGCAGGTCGGCAAGCCGGACGAGGTCTACGAACAGCCGGCCAACCGCTTCGTTGCCGAGTTCATCGGCTCGGTCAACCTGTTCGATGGGGTGATCGACGAGGACCTGCCCGAGTACGTGACCGTGCGTTCGCCGCTGTTCCCGGCGCCGATCTACATCGCCCACGGCATCACCGGCTATGAAGGACAGCCGGTCGCGTTCGCGCTGCGTCCGGAGAAGGTGATGATCGGCAAGGACGAGCCGGAAGGGCATACCAACAAGGCGCAGGGCGTGATCGAGGACATCGCCTATTTCGGCAGCCACTCGGTCTATCACGTGCGCCTGCCGAGTGGCGCCAAGGTACTGGCCAACTTCGCCAACTCGCAGCGCTGGGCCAGCGATGGGCTGACCTGGGGCGACAGCGTGTGGGTGCACTGGCGCGACAACGACGGCGTGGTGCTGACCTCATGAGCGTCGCCGGCCTGAAGCGCTGGCTGCCGGGGCTGCGTGCCACGGTGATCGGCATTCCGTACCTGTGGCTGCTGCTGTTCTTCGCAGTGCCGTTCCTGATCGTGCTGATGATCAGCTTCTCGCTCAGCCGGGTCGGCTCGCCGCCATACACCTGGCTGCTGCAGTACGCCGACGGCGGCTTCTCGCTGAAGCTGAACCTGGAAAACTACCTGGCGCTGTTCCGTGATTCGATCTATGCGCAGGCGTTCCTCAGCTCGATCAAGATCGCGGCGATCTCCACCCTGCTCACCCTGCTGATCGGCTACCCGATGGCCTATGCCATCGCGCGCCTGTCGCCGGCGGCGCGCAACGTGGCGATGATGCTGGTGGTGCTGCCGTCGTGGACCTCGTTCCTGATCCGCGTGTATGCGTGGAAAGCGATCCTGGACCGCAACGGCCTGCTCGACCAGTTCCTGCAGTTCACCGGCCTGCAGGCGCTGATGACCCATATCGGCCTGCCCAAGCTGCAGCTGATCGATACCCCGACCGCCGCCTACATCGGCATCGTCTACTGCTACCTGCCGTTCATGGTGCTGCCGCTGTACGCCAACCTGGTCAAGCACGACCACCGCCTGCTGGAAGCGGCCTACGACCTGGGGGCCAGGCCGTGGCAGGCATTCCTGCGCATCACCCTGCCGCTGTCCAGGGCCGGCATCATCGCCGGCTGCATGCTGGTGATGATCCCGGCCATTGGCGAGTTCGTGATCCCGGAGATGCTGGGTGGCTCGGAAACGCTGATGGTCGGCCGCCAGCTGTGGAATGAGTTCTTCAACAACCGCAACTGGCCGGGCGCTTCGGCGATGGCGGTGGCGATGATCCTGCTGCTGCTGGTGCCGATCCTGCTGTTCAACCGATCCCAGCAGCGCCTGCTGGAAGGGAAGCAGGCATGAGCCCGCGTACCGCCAAGGGCCTGGGGCTGGGCGTGCTGCTGCTCGGCTTCGCCTTCCTGTACCTGCCGATCCTGCTGTTGATGTTCTATTCGTTCAACAGCTCGCGGCTGGCGATGGTCTGGGCCGGCTTCTCCACCCGTGCCTACAGTGACCTGTTTGCCGACCGCGCGCTGATGGATGCGATGTGGACCAGCCTGGTGGTGGCGTTCTGGACCGCCTGCACCGCGACCGTGCTGGGCACGCTGGCGGCGATGGTGATGACCCGCTTCAAGCGCTTCCGCGGCAAGCCGTTGTTCGGTGCGCTGGTCACCGCGCCGCTGGTGATGCCGGATGTGATCCTGGGCTTCTCGCTGATGGCGCTGCTGGCTTCGATGGGGGCGATTCCCGGCTTCCCGGCACGCGGCCTGGCCACCATCTGGATCGCCCACGTCACCTTCACCCTGTGCTTCGTCACCGTGGTGGTGTCCTCGCGCCTGCAGGAAATGGATCTTTCCCTGGAGGAGGCGGCGATGGACCTCGGCGCCAGCCGGCTGACCGTGTTCACCCGCATCACCCTGCCGATCATCGCGCCGGCGCTGGTGGCGGGCTGGCTGCTGGCCTTCACCCTGTCGCTGGATGACGTGGTGGTGGCCAGCTTCGTGGCCACGCCGGGCTCGACCACGCTGCCGATGAAGGTATTCGCCTCGGTGCGCATGGGCATCAGCCCGAAGATCAACGCGCTGGCGACGCTGCTGGTGTCAGCGGTGTCGATCGCCGCGGTGGTCGGCTGGTACATCAATGCGCGCGCCGAGAAGCGGCGCCAGCGCGACCTGCAGCTGGCACGGCAGGACAACGGCTGATCCGGCAACATCCGGATCACGCGCGGCGGCGCACAATGGGGATCTACCAGAGGGAGATCCCCCATGACCGTCGAGATCATCGACCCGGCCACCGGCCTGGTGACCTACCGCCATGAACTGATGGCTGCTGCCGGGATCGAGCAGCGCCTGCAGGCCGCTGCCGACGCGTTCCCCGGCTGGGCCGGGCGTTCGCTGCAGGAACGCGGGGCGATCCTGCGCCAGATCGCCACGCAGCTGCGCGCGCGGCGCGACGACCTGCAGCAGGCAATGACCCATGAGATGGGCAAGCTCAAGGCCGAGGCATTGGCCGAGGTCGACAAGTGTGCGGCCGCCTGCGAGTACTACGCCGACCACGCGGCCGACTATCTCAAGCCGCAGCTGATCGATACCGAAGCCCAGCGCAGTTATGTGCGCTACGAACCGATCGGTTGCGTGTTCGCGGTGATGCCGTGGAATTTCCCGATCTGGCAGGTGTTCCGGTTCCTGGCCCCGGCATTCATGGCCGGCAATGTGGCGCTGCTCAAGCACGCCAGCAATGTGCCGCAGTGTGCCGACCTGATCCTGGCGGTCTGCCGGGAGGCGGGGCTGCCGGACGGCGTGTTCGATGTGCTGCACATCGACAACGACCAGGCGGCCGAGGTGCTGCGCGATGCGCGGGTGAAGGCGGTGACCCTGACCGGCAGCGAGCGGGCAGGGCGCTCGATCGCCTCCAATGCCGGCAGCCAGCTGAAGAAATCGGTGATGGAACTGGGCGGCAGCGACGCATTCGTGGTGCTGGAGGATGCCGACCTCGACCGCACCGTGGCGGCGGCGGTGAAGTCGCGCTTCGACAACAGCGGGCAGACCTGCATCGCCGCCAAGCGCTTCATCGTGGTCGAGGCGGTGGCCGATGAGTTCACCCGTCGCTTCGTCGAAGCGGCGGGCCAGCGCCAGTACGGAGATCCCGACGACCGCGCCACCACGCTGGCGCCGATGGCGCGGGCCGACCTGCGCGACGAACTGCACAAGCAGGTGCAGGCCAGCGTGGCCAAGGGCGCGCGGGTGCTGGTCGGTGGCGAGCCGATCGCCGGTACGCATGCGGGTTACCCGGCTACCGTGCTGGACCAGGTGGGCCCGGGCATGCCGGCCTACGATGAGGAACTGTTCGGTCCGGTGGCTGCGGTGATCCGGGTCGGCGACGAGGCCGAAGCGCTGCGCGTGGCCAACGATACCCGCTTTGGCCTGGGCGGCAGCGTGTGGACGCGCGATCCGGTGCGTGGTGAAACGTTCGCGCAGCGGATGGAATGCGGTGCCGCGTTCGTCAACGCCATCGTCAAGAGCGATGCGCGGCTGCCGTTCGGCGGCAGTAAACAGTCCGGCTTCGGCCGCGAACTGGCCGACCACGGCATCCATGAATTCATGAACATCAAGACCGTCTACGTGGCTTGATGCCGAGCGGTCGTGCCGGCCGCTGGCCGGCATTGCCGGGTTGCCGGCCAACGGCCGGCACTAGCAGAAGCGGGTCATGCGCCACGACCCACGATCGTGGCCCAGCGCTCTGGTGGGTATCGACCGTGGGTCGATACGCCCCTACAGCCACTTCGCGCGCTTGAACAACCGGTACAACCCCACGCAGACGCCACCGACGCCGATGATCATCATCGGGTAGGACCAGGGTTCACTCAGCTCCGGCATGTGGCTGAAGTTCATGCCGTACCAGCTGGTGATCAATGTCGGCGCGGCCAGCAGCGCGGCCCATGCGCCAAGGCGCTTGACTGTTTCACCCTGCGCCAGAGTCACCAGTGACAGGTTGACGCTCAGCGCGGTACCCAGCATCTCGCGCAGGGTATCGATCACATCGCTGATGCGCACCGCATGGTCGTGCACGTCGCGCACGTACAGCTTCACCTCGTCGGGGATCAGCTCGCCCTGGTAGCGGCGCAGCTGCGCCAGTACATCCTGCAGCGGGGCCACCGCCATCCGCATCTTGTTCAGTTCGCGCTTGAGCTCGTACAGCCGCACCACGGTGCTGCGCTTGTAGGTGTCGGCGAAGATGTCCTTTTCCAGCAGCTCCAGGGTGTCGCGGAAGCGGTGCACGATCGGCAGGTAGTTGTCGACCACGAAGTCGGTGACCGCGTACAGGCAGTACGACGGGCCCATCTTCAGCAGCTGCGGTTCGCGTTCCACGCGGGCACGCACCGGCGCGTACGACAACGAGGCGCCGTGGCGCACCGTGACCAGGAAGCGCGGGCCGAGGAAGGCATGGGTTTCGCCGTACTGGATGCGCTCGTCGACCATCTGCGCGGTGGTCACCACCACGAACAGCGAATTGCCGTAGGTCTCGACCTTGGGGCGCTGGTGCGCGTTGCGCGCATCCTCGATGGCCAGGTCGTGCAGGCAGAATTCCTCCTGCAGTTTCAGCAGCACGTCGTCGTTGGGATCGTACAGGCCGACCCAGACGAAACCGTTGCCACCGGCGATCACATCGCTGATGGCATCCAGGCTGATGTCGTGGCGTTTGCCTTCGTCATCGTAGTGGACGCAGTTGATGACGCAGGCGGGGTTGGCCGAGGCAGGTGCGGAAGCGGAGGCGGGCAATGACATGCCCGCCATCGTGCGTCAGTGGCGTGTTTCGGACAAGTGAGGACGGCGCCCCAGTACCCAGGCCAGGGCCACGTGCACTGGCAACAGCAGCACGATCCACTGCACGTTGTACTGCGCCTGCAGGCTCAGCCAGTGCAGCACCAGTGCGGCCACGGCCTGCACCGCCAGCAGCCACAGGACGATCCTGAACATGCGGCCGGGCACGCGCCGGCGCAGCAGGGCGATCGCCCCGGGAACGAGCAGCACGGCCAGTGGTGAAAGCAGCAGCAGGTTGCGGTTGGCCCAGGCGGCGTAGTGGGTGCTGAAGCCCCACAGGAACACCAGCAGGCTGCCGGCGATGGCGCACAGCAGCCAGAACGGCAGCGCCAGGCCGGCCAGCAGGCGAGGGCGGCTGCGCAGCGCCAATACAGCGGCGGCGATCACCAGGCCGCACAGCAGCCATGGCCACCAGCGGCGCGCGAATTCCTTCGGCTCCGGGTCGATGCGGTGTGGCAGCAGTTCCTGTTCGGACTGCACCAGCGGCCGGCCATCGCTGTTGCGGGCTTGGCGCAGTGCATCGGCCAGCCGCATCGGCACGAATGCCTCCTGCCAGCGCGACAGCGGCTGGTCGGCGAACGGCCCGAGGCCGACATCGAAGCCCAGCCACATCCACGGTGCAGGCGAGGCCAGCCGCACCGATTCACTGCGATACGTGTTGCCGCGCGAGCGCCCCGACAGCTGCGACTGCAGGCCGCCATCCAGCGCCTTGTCCACGGTGTCGCGCACCATCGTGGCGCAGTTGGCGGTGTAGTAGTCGTAGTGGTAGCGCGCGTTTTCGGGCTTGGCCCGTTCGGCCAGGTCGGCGGCCAGCGCACGGGCCTGGTCGGGGCGCAGGTCCAGCCACTGCACGCTGGCGCCACGGCCGGTCTCGTCGTAGTACGACAGGTCCTGCTGCAGCGGCAGCGCCACCAGGTAGTACATCATCTCGCCGCGCACGAAGCGGCTGATGAAATCGTCCTCGGAGGGATCGAAGTAACCGAAGTTGTACGACGTTGCCGCGCCGCTGGCCGGATCGACAACGACGATGGCGTCGTGGCCGAAGCGCTCGAAGAACACCGTGCCCGGCTGCATGGTCACCACGCCGATACGCGGCACCGCGGGGTCCGCATGCACGGCGGGCGTGGCCGGCGCGGCCGCCACCGCTTGCGCGGAAGCGACCAGCGGCACGGCCATGGCCAGCATGCACAGTGCCAGCCACAGGGTCAGGAGGGGGCCGCGGCGGTTCAAGCGTCGTCCTGCGCGTCCGGCGGCAGCACGGTCACGTGGAAGGCCTGCACGCGGCGTGCATCGGCACGCGCCACGCGGAACATGAAGCGGTCCAGCGCCAGCTCGTCGCCGACTTCCGGCAGGTGGCCCACCGCTTCGGTAACCAGTCCACCGATGGTGTCGTAGTCCTCGTCGGAGAAGGTGGCACCGAAGCGTTCGTTGAAATCGCCGATCGGGGTCAGCGCATCGACCACGTACTGGCCGTCGGACTGGATGGCGATCTGCGCCGACGGATCCTCGGCTTCGTCATGCTCGTCGTCGATCTCGCCGACGATCTGTTCCAGCACGTCCTCGATGGTGACCAGGCCGGCAACACCGCCGTACTCGTCGACCACGATGGCCATGTGGTTGCGCGACAGGCGGAACTCCTTCAGCAGCACGTTGAGCTTCTTCGCCTCCGGGATCAGCACCGCCGGGCGCAGCAGCTCGCGCACGTTGGCCGGACCATGGTCGGCGACCACCCCGCGCAGCAGGTCCTTGGCGAGCAGGATGCCAAGGATGTCGTCCTTGTTCTCGCCGTGTACCGGGAAGCGCGAATGGCCGGACTCGACCACCTGCTTCATCAGGTCCAGGAAGGGCGCTTCGACCGGCAGCGAGACCATCTGCGAGCGCGAGATCATCACGTCGCCCACGGTCAGCTCGGCCACCGAAATGGCGCCTTCCATCATCTTCAGGGTATCGGCGGCGATCAGACCCTCTTCCTGCGCGGTGTGCAGGACAGCGACCAGCTCGTCGCGGGTATGGGGTTCGCCGGAGAAGGCGGAGGTCAGGCGTTCAAGCCAACCCCGCTTCTTTTCACTGTGCTCCGCAGGGGAGCTACTACTGTCGTCTTCTGACATCTCTGGAAAAAAGGCACCCGGCAGGCCGGGCGTTGGCCCAAGTCTAGCAGGATGTGGCGGCCTGTCAGTGACTGCCGGTGGCCGCTGCCGGCGGGGCCGGGTCCGGTTCCGGCAGGTCCAGGCTGTAGGTGCAGCCGGCCAGGGTCTTGCCGGGGTGGGAGGCTACGGTGGAGACGCTGAGGATGATCGACTCGATCTGGGCCTCGCCGGTCCTGGGGTCGGTCACGTCGCGGCTGACCAGCTCGCGCCCGGCCATGAACTTGCCGTCCTGGTCGTAGCCGGTCTCCAGCTGCAGCTGCCTGGCCAGCGGGCGCGGATCGGCCTGGTCGAGCACCGCCATGATGCTGGCGCCGGCCAGCGCCACCCGCTCGGTGGACGCGCCGAACACGCTGATCGGGCGGGCCAAGCGGTACTCGCTCATGAACTGGTTGCCCTGTGGCAACGGTTGCAGGCCCTGCGCCACGGCCTTCAGCGGGTCGGCCAGCAGCGGCGCCAGCGCGCCCAGCTCGGCCACGCCCTGGCGGCACTCGATCAGGGCGGGCAGGTCCACGCCGGCCGCGAACGCCGGTGAGGTGGCAAGGGCACACAGCAGGGGCAGGCAGCAGCGCAGCGACACGAACGGGTTCCGCGGGCGTGGGGGCGTCATCATAGCCTCGAAGGACGCCTGAACGGCCTGCTGATGAGGTGGATGAATCCGACCACCACGGCGCGCACCGCCATCATCGACAGGGTGAGCAGCACCGACAGCAGCGCGATATGGACCAGCTGTACGGCGGTCCGCACTGCGGCCGCCAGCAGGCCGGGCGCCATGCTCCAGGGCATCAGCGCTGGCGTCACGTCCCTGGCGACCTTCATGTAGACCGCGGCCAGCACGAACAGGACCAGCAGCGAGGTCCGCGAGGCGTGGAAGAACGGCAGCGCGGCAGCGGGCCGTCCCAGCCATCGGTGCACCATCATCCGCCACAGCACGGGAAGCATGAGTGCACCCAGCAGCACCAGCAGCAGCGCGGCATTCCACAGGCCGGGAATGTGCGCGGGTTCCGGCCCACCGTTGAGGCGGGGACCGATGACGCCGAGCGCCAGGCCCGCCAGCAGGCAGATGGGCGACAGCACCGCCAGGCTGCGCAGCAACCAGTGCCGGCCGCTGGGGTCGGTGGCGCTGATGCGGCGCACGGCGTGGACGCCGAGCACCAGCAGAATGATGATCAGGCTGCCGCCGATCGGAAGGTAGTTGTCCTGGGGGCTCATCCTTGTTCCTCCTGTGCTGCGGCCAGAACGTTGCTGGCCGCGGGCGTTCAGCGCTCGCCGGCGTACGGGTCGGCGATGCCGAGTTCGGCCAGGATATCGCGCTCCAGCTGTTCCATTGCCTCGGCCTCCTTGTCGTCCTCATGGTCCCAGCCGAGCAGGTGCAGCACGCCATGCACGGTCAGGTGCGCGTAATGGGCGTTGAGCGCCTTGCCCTGCTCGTCGGCCTCGCGGGCGACCACCGGTGCGCAGATCACCAGGTCGCCGAGCAGCGGGAACTTGACGCCCTTGGGCAGGCCTTCGGGCACTTCGGCCGGGAAGCTGAGCACGTTGGTGGCGTAGTCCTTGCCACGGTAATGGCGGTTCAGTGACTGCCCTTCCTTGGCATCGACCACGCGGATGGCCAGGTCGGCCTCGCGGATGCGGCCCTTCAACGCGGCGGCCACCCACTTGCGGAAGCTGACGGCCGCAGGCAGGCCGGCACGCGGCATGGCATAACTGACGGCGACGTCCAGTCGCACGGGACCACGGGTCATGGAGTTGCTCCAGGTTGGATCTGATGCAGGTCGCGGCGGTCGTAGGCGCTGACGATGCGCGCCACCAGCGGGTGGCGGACCACGTCGCGTGATTCGAAGAAGGTGAAGCTGACGCCCTCGACGCCGCGCAGCACATCGATGGCATCGCGCAGTCCGGACCGCACGTGCTTGGGCAGGTCGGTCTGGGTCAGGTCGCCGGTGACCACCGCGGTGGAACCGAAACCGAGGCGGGTCAGGAACATCTTCATCTGTTCGATGGTGGTGTTCTGCGCCTCGTCCAGGATGACGAACGCATCGTTGAGCGTGCGGCCACGCATGTAGGCCAGCGGCGCGATCTCGATGACGTTCTTCTCCAGCAGCTTGACCACCTTTTCCACGCCCATCATCTCGTACAGGGCGTCGTACAGCGGTCGCAGGTAGGGATCGACCTTCTGGCTCAGGTCGCCGGGCAGGAAGCCGAGCTTCTCGCCGGCTTCCACCGCCGGGCGTACCAGGATCAGGCGCTGCACCCGCGATTCGTTCAGCGCTTCGACCGCGCTGGCCACCGCCAGGAAGGTCTTGCCGGTACCGGCCGGGCCGATGCCGAAGTTGATGTCGTGGGTGGCGATCTGGTGCAGGTAGCGGCCCTGGTTGGCACCGCGTCCGCGCACCGTGCCGCGCTTGACCTTGATCGCCACGTCCTGCGCTTCATAGGAGCGCTCGGCGATCTGCTCGACGTTGGCCTGCGCCAGCCGCAGGTGGATGGCGTGGTTGTCGAAGGTGGTCTCGCCGGCTTCGGCGTACAGCGCCTCAACCAGTTTCTGCGCCTCGGTGATCGCCTCGCTGGGCCCGCTGATGCGGAACACGAAACCACGATTGGCGATCTCCACGCCGAGCTTCAGCTCGATCTGGCGCAGGTGGCCATCGAAGGGGCCGCACAGGTTGGCCAGTCGCTCGTTGTCTTCCGGCGACAGGGTGAAGTCTCGATGCTCGATGCTTTTCATTGCTTGGGGTGGGGCGGGTTCGCCGTCCACCGCGATGGACTCGGGATGACAAGGTTACGCGCGTGCCGGGCGGGCGGCCAGCGCGGGCAACGGAACGGTGTGGCGCCAGGCGGTTTTCCACACCGGGTGTGGACCGGCGCTGCGGAAAGCTGTGGATAGCCCTTCGCAGCGCTTGTGCCACAAGCATCATGAGGGACTGGTGAAAAAACCGTCACGACCCGTCGCCACGCCCTCGCCGGGCACCACGCTGCCGGGCGGAGGGGCCGCCGGCGGTGCATGCCCGTTCAATCCGCTCTCCGCGCCGAACTTTTCCTGATGGCGGGGCAGGTTCTGCTGCCAAACGAGCAAGGGGGCCGTGTTTCGCCGGTTTTCCACACCGGTTGTGGAATGATGCTGAATCAACCTGTGGATAGGTAGCGCGGAGCCTTGCAGCGAAAGGCCCGCCGGCGTGTGGTGAAAAAACCGTCAGGTCTGATCGGGATCATTGTGGGTGCACGGGGCAGATGCCACCGTGGCGCCGTCGCAGGAGGGGATGGCATGGGCATGGGCATCGGCAACGGGATGCGGGGAATCGGACTGGTGGGCCTCGGCCTGCTGGCGGGCTGTGGCCCCTCCGCGCCGCACGCGCTGGGGACGCTGGAGTGGGACCGGATCACGGTGCCGGCACCGGCCGCCGAAGTGATCGCCGCGGTGGAGGTGCGCGAGGGCCAGCCGGTCAAGGCGGGCACCGTGCTGATGCAGCTCGATCCCGCCCGGGGCGACGCACAGTTCGCCGCCGCGCAGGCCGATATGCTGCGCGCGCAGGCACAGCTGGAAGAGCTGAAGATCGGCCCACGCCAGGAGCAGATCGCGCAGGCCCAGGCCCAGCTGGCCGCGCTTCGCGCGCAGGCCGTCGAAGCCAGCGCCTACTATCGCCGGGTGCAGCCGCTGGCACGCCAGCAGCTGGTGGCCGCCGCCGAACTGGACCGTGCGCGGGCCGCCGCCGGCAACGCCGAGGCCAGCGCGCGTGCCGCCGAACAGGTGTGGCTGGAACTGGTGCACGGCAGCCGTGCACAGGACATCACCCAGGGCCAGGCCGCGGCCGACGCCGCACGCGCACAGCAGGTGGTGCAGGGCGTGAACCTGCAGAAGCTGCAGTTGCGTGCACCGCGCGATGGTGTGGTCGATGCCTTGCCCTACCGGCAGGGCGACCAGGCGCCGATCGGCGCGCCGTTGGCGGTGATGCTGGTCGGTGAGCATCCCTATGCGCGCGTCTACCTGCCGCAGCCGCTGCGCCTGCAGGTGAAGGTCGGCCAGGCCGCGCAGATCCAGCTGGAGGGCGCGAGCACGGTGTTGAAAGGGCGCGTGCGCTCGATCCGCAGCGAACCGTCGTTCACCCCGTACTACGCACTGACCGGCGACGACGTCGAGCGCCTGAGCTACCTGGCTGAAATCGAAGTGGCCGAAGCCGCCGACATGCAGAAGCTGCCGGCCGGCCTGCCGGTGCAGGTGCGCTTCTGAACACCGGCCCGGACGTCGCAGTGCATGCGCAGGGCCTGACCCGCCGCTTCGGCGAGCTGCTGGCCGTGGACAACGTCGACCTGACCGTGCCGCGTGGCCAGGTCTATGGCTTCCTGGGCCCGAACGGGTCGGGCAAGTCGACCACCATCCGCATGCTGTGCGGCCTGCTGGAACCGAGCGCGGGGCAGATCGAGGTGCTGGGGCTGGCGGTTCCCGAGCAGGCCGAAGCGCTGCGCCGGCGCATCGGCTACATGACCCAGCGCTTTTCGCTGTACGAAGACCTGTCGGTACGCGAGAACCTGGAGTTCCTTGCCGCCATCCAGGACCTGCCGCGCGCGCAGGCCCGGCAACGGATCGATACGCTGCTGCAGCAGTACCGGTTGCAGGACCGGCAGCCGCAGCTGGCCGGCACGCTCAGCGGTGGCCAGAAGCAACGCCTGGCCCTGGCGGGTGCCGTCGTGCATGGCCCCGAACTGCTGTTCCTGGACGAGCCGACCAGCGCGGTCGATCCGGAGTCGCGCCGTGATTTCTGGGAGGCCCTGTTCGAACTGGCCGACGCCGGCACCACGGTGCTGGTTTCGACCCACTACATGGACGAAGCCGAACGCTGCCACCGGCTGGCGATCCTCGATCGCGGCGCGCTGGTGGCCGACGGCACGCCGGCCGAACTGTGCGCACGGCTGCAAGGGCGCACGCTGCAGGTCACCTCCGCGCAGCCGCGCCAGGCCAGCCGTGCGCTGGCTGAACTGCCGGGGGTGCTGAGCGTGGCGCAGATCGGCACCCAGCTGCGTGTGCTGTGCAGCGATGGCGCAGCCGACACGCCCGGCCTGCGCCAGGCACTGGCCAGTGCCGATCCGCAGGCCTGCATCGATGCGGTGGCGCCCAACCTCGAAGACGTGTTCGTGGCGGCGACCCGCGGCCGTGGCCGGGAGCCGTCGGCATGAACCTGCGCCGGTTGTGGGCGATCATGCTCAAGGAGCTGCGGCAGCTGCGCCGCGACCGCATCACTTTGGCCATGATCGTCGGCATTCCGGTGATGCAGCTGCTGCTGTTCGGCTATGCGATCAACCTCAACCTGCGCCACCTTGACGCCGGCGTTGCCGACCAGGCCAACAGTGCCGCCTCACGCGCGCTGGTGCAGGACATGGTTGCCACCGGGGTGATCGCGCCGCGTGACGAGTCCTATACGCCGGACCAGCTGATGCAGGCGCTGCGGCGTGGTGAGATCAGTGTCGGCATCGTGGTGCCGGCCGACTTCGAGCGCCGCCGCTTCGATGGCCGCGAAGCGGTGCAGGTGCTGGTCGATGGCAGCGACACGGTGGTGCAGAGTGCCGCGATCCAGCTGGCGCAGGTACCGCTGGATACGCGACCGACCAGCAATACGCGGCCGTTGCGCGACGGCAGCATCGCCAGCGGTGCGGTCAGCGTGATCAGCTTCTACAACCCGCAGCGGCGTTCTGCGGTGAACATCGTGCCGGGCCTGATCGGGGTCATCCTGACCATGACGCTGGTGATGTTCACCGCGGTGGCCGTGGTGCGTGAGCGCGAGCGCGGCAACATGGAACTGCTGATCGCCACGCCGGTGTCGCGCAGCGAGCTGATGGTCGGCAAGGTGCTGCCCTATGCAGCGATTGGCCTGCTGCAGACCACGCTGGTACTGGTGCTGGGGACCTGGCTGTTCCAGGTGCCGATCCGTGGCAGCCTGCTGGACATCTACCTGGCCGCGGTGCTGCTGGTGCTGGCCAACCTGGCCCTGGGCCTGCTGATCTCCACGCGCGCGCGCTCGCAGTTCCAGGCCATGCAGATGACCCTGTTCCTGTTCCTGCCGTCGATCCTGCTGTCGGGCTTCATGTTCCCGTTCGCCGGCATGCCGCGGCCGGTGCAATGGCTGGCGGAAGTGCTGCCGCTGACCCATTTCCTGCGGCTGGTGCGCGGCATCATGCTGCGTGGCGCCTCGCTGTGGGAGCTGTGGCCGGAGGCGTTGGCGCTGCTGGCCTTCATCGTGGTGATGATGACGCTGGCGATCCTGCGCTTCCGCAAGCGCCTGGATTAGGGAATCCACTCCGGTAGGTGCCAACCGTTGGCCGGCACATCTCTCTCGGTGGCTGCCGACCGTTGGTCGGCACATCTCTTCCGGTGGGTGCCGACCGTTGGTCGGCACACCTTATTCCGCCACCACCCGCGCGCGCAGCGAATTGGTCAGCGCTTCGGTGATCACCACGTCCACGAACTGGCCGATCAGGCGCGCCGGCGCCGGGAAGTTCACCGAGCGCATGTTCTCGGTCTTGCCGGTCAGCTCGTTCGGGTTCTTGCGCGAGGGGCCTTCCACCAGCACGGTCTGCACGGTGCCGACCATCTTTTCGGAGATGCCGGCCGCATGTGCATTGATGCGTTCCTGCAGGCGCGACAGGCGCGCGTGCTTCTCGGCATCGCTGATCGTGTCCTCCAGGTCCGCGGCCGGGGTGCCCGGCCGGCGCGAGTAGATGAAGGAGAAGCTGTGGTCGAAGCCGATGTCCTCGATCAGCTTCATGGTCTTCTCGAAGTCGGCGTCGGTCTCGCCGGGGAAGCCGACGATGAAGTCCGAGCTGATCGAGATGTCCGGGCGCACCGCGCGCAGCTTGCGGATCTTCGACTTGAATTCCAGCGCGGTGTAGCCACGCTTCATCGCCGACAGCACGCGGTCGCTGCCGGCCTGTACCGGCAGGTGCAGGAAATTGGCCAGCTGCGGCACGTCGCGGAACGCGTCGATCAGCGAATCGCTGAACTCCAGCGGATGCGAGGTGGTGAAGCGGATGCGGCCGACGCCGTCGATCTCGGCGATGGTGCGGATGAGCAGGCCCAGGTCGGCAAACTCGCCCTCGCCATAGGGGCCGCGATAGGCATTGACGTTCTGGCCGAGCAGGTTGATCTCGCGCACGCCCTGTGCAGCCAGCTGTGCCACTTCCACCACCACGTCCTCGAACGGGCGGCTGACCTCGGTGCCGCGGGTATAGGGCACCACGCAGAACGAGCAGTACTTGGAGCAGCCTTCCATGATCGACACGAACGCCGAGGCGCCGTCGGCGCGCGGCTCCGGCAGGCGGTCGAACTTCTCGATCTCCGGGAAGCTGATGTCCACCTGCGGGCGCTTCTGCTCGCGGCGCGCGCGGATCAGTTCCGGCAGGCGATGCAGGGTCTGCGGGCCGAACACCAGGTCCACGAACGGCGCGCGCTTGATGATGGCTTCGCCTTCCTGCGAGGCGACACAGCCGCCCACGCCGATGATCACCTCGCGGCCCTTGTTCTTCAGGCCCTTCCACACGCCCAGCTGGCTGAAGACCTTCTCCTGCGCCTTCTCGCGGATCGAGCAGGTGTTGACCAGGATGACGTCGGCGTCGTCCGGGCTGTCGGTCAGTTCCAGGCCATCGCTGGCGGCGAGCACATCGGCCATCTTGGCCGAGTCGTACTCGTTCATCTGGCAACCGTGGGTCTTGATGTAGAGCTTGCCCTTCACCTGGTCGGGCTTGCGCGGACCGGCGGGCAGGGCAACGAGCGGAGTACCGCCCAGGGGGGCGGGCGGAAAGACGTCTGGCGTCCCGGTCATGGCGCTTAATCCATTCGGGTGGCGGGAAAGCCGGCAATTCTACCCGCATCCCGCGCCCGCCGCCGTGCCCCTTGCTGTAGCGCCGGGCCCATGCCCGGCAGGCCATTCCCGCCCCCCCTTGTAGAGCCGAGCCCATGCTCGGCTGCCTTGTGCAAGGCGGGGGAGCAGCCGAGCATGGGCTCGGCTCTACAGGAGCGCAGGGGGCGGGAGCAGCCGAGCGCGGGCTCGGCTCCACAACAGGCTGGCGCCCGCGCGCCGTCAGGCCGCGGTCAGCTCCGCATCGATCTGCCGCGAACGGTCGAATGCGGTCATCGCGCTCATCCGGGCAATGTAGGCGGCCGTGGCCGGCGCCGGCTGTACCAGGCCGAAGGAGCTGGTCCAGGCCAGTGCATTGCCCCACAGCACGTCGGCGGCGCTCATCACCTCGCCGAGCAGGTACGGCCCCTGCGTCAGCTGGTCCTCGATCACCTGCAGCACGGTGTCGGCATCGTTGTACGGCGACATCAGGCGCGGCGGCGGCTCGCGATGCATTGCCTTGTCGATCAACGCCGGCTCGAAACAGGCGCCATAGAAGGCCATCCAGCGCAGGTAGGGGCCGCGCAGGGCGTGGCCGATCGGCGGTGCCAGCCCGGCTTCCGGATACAGGTCGGCCAGGTACAGGTAGATCGCCACCTGTTCGGTCACCAGGGCACCGTTGTGGACGATGGCCGGCACCTTGCCCATCGGGTTGATGGCCAGGTAGGCCGGGGCCAGGTTGGCGCCGGCCTTCAGGTCCAGCACCTGCATGCTGTAGTCGGCACCCAGCGCTTCAAGCAGGGCCACGGCGCCGCTCGAGCGCGAACGGGCGGCGTGGTACAGGGTGATCTGGCGGGATGTCATGGCATTGCTCCTTGCGGTGGGTGGTGAACTGGCGCCCATCCTGGGGCACTATTGCGGACGACTTCTGTCCTCGATCCTTCATGCGCCATACCGCCCATCGACTGCTGCGCCTGATCGCCCTGCTGCAGGCCCGCCGCCAGTGGTCCGGGGCGGAACTGGCCGAGCGCATGGGAGTGGACCGGCGCAGCATCCGCCGCGACATCGAGCGCCTGCGCGAACTGGGCTACCCGGTGCAGGCCTCGGCCGGGGTCGGCGGCGGCTACCAGCTCGGGGCCGGTGCACCGGTGCTGCCGATGCTGCTGGACGAGGAGGAGGCGACCACCCTGGCCATCGCCCTGCGCGCGGCCTCGGCCACGGTGGCCGGCATCGATGACACGGCGCGTGGCCTGCTGTCCAAGCTCGACCCGCTGGTGCCGACCCGCCGGCGCCAGCAGGCCGGTGAGGTGCATGCCGCCACCGCCACGTTGTCCGAAATGCCGGCCACCGACGCCCGCCTGCTCGGGCGGCTGGCCCAGCATTGCCGGCAGGCCTCGCGGCTGGCCTTCGAGTACCGCAGTGCGCAGGACGCGCTGACCCAGCGCGAGGTCGAGGCCCAGCACCTGGTCAATTACGGCCGGCGCTGGTACCTGCTGGCCTGGGACCTGGGGCGGCAGGACTGGCGGACCCTGCGCGTGGACCGGATGGGCGCGGTACGCGAGTGCTCCGAGCCCGGCATGCGCCGGCGTACCCCCGCACCGCCGGACGTGATGGTGCGGCAGGCGGTCAGCCAGGCGCCGTTCGCACTGCAGGCCATCGTCCGCCTGGCCGGCAGCCATGCCGAGCTGGAAGGACGCATCCCGCCCTGGTGCGGTGTGCTGGAAGCCGATGGCGCCGACCACTGCCTGCTGCGCATGGGCGCCGAGAGCCGCGGCATGATGCTGGCGCAGATCCTCAGCCTGGACCGGGTGCCGGTGGCGCTGTGGACGACGCCGGCGGGCCTGCGCGACGAACTGGCGCAGCGCCTGGCCGGGCTGGGCCAGCTGCTGGCTGTGGCGCCGGTCACAGGCTGAGCTGCATCGCTTGGCAAGCCCCGACGAAGCTGGGACACTCGCCGCCATGAAGGGGATACTGGGGACAACGGCGATCATCATCGCTGCGCTGACCGCTGCGCCGGCCAGCGCCGGGACCCTGTACAAGTGCCAGGGCGCCGACGGCGTCACCAGTTATGTCAGCAAGCGCGTCAGCGGGGCCCGCTGCAGCAGCATCAGCTACAGCCGCGACACCCGACCGGCCGCGCGTCCGGTGGTGGCCGCGCCGAAGCCGGCGCCGACCACCGTGGCCAGCATCGAACGCAACCCGGTGGCGGTGGCAGCCAGTGCCGTGGCGCCGGCCGCTCCCGCCTCCGCGTCGCTGCCGGTCGCCGCTGCCGCGCCTGCGGCCACCCCGCGTGCCGGGCGCATGGTCAGCGGTCAGGTCTATTCCTTCATGAAGGATGGCGTGCGCCACTACACCAGTGCGCGCCCGACCCAGCTGGCCAACCTCGGCCCGGTGCGCACCATCCGCTACAGCTTCATGGAGCGCTGCTACGCCTGCGGGGTCAATCCACGCGTGGACTTCGGCACGGTGCGGCTGAACACCACGGCTTTCCAGAGCGAGATCACTTCGGCTGCGCGCGAGTTCGGCGTGGACGAGGCGGTGGTGCGCGCGATCATCCATGCCGAGTCGGCCTACAATCCGACCGCGCTCAGCCGCGCCGGTGCGCAGGGCCTGATGCAGCTGATGCCGCCGACCGCCGCCCGCTTCGGGGTCAGTGATTCGTATGACGCCGGCCAGAACATCCGGGGCGGCGTGCAGTATCTTGCGTGGTTGCTGAAGCGCTTCAATGGTGACCTGACCCTGGCCGCAGCCGGCTACAACGCCGGTGAAGGCGCGGTCGACCGCCACGGTGGCGTACCGCCCTACAGCGAGACCCAGTACTACGTACGCCGGGTCGGGCAGCTGGCCGAGCGTTACCGCAGCGCCCTGAGCCACCAGTAGGTGCCGACCCTTGGTCGGCACATCTACCAGGCAACGGTAGGTGCCGACCGTTGGTCGGCACATCTGCCAGGCGAAGGTAGGTGCCGGCCGTTGGTCGGCACATCTGCCACGCAACGGTAGGTGCCGACCGTTGGTCGGTACATCTGCCAGGCGACGGTAGGTGCCGACCGTTGGTCGGCACAACCACTGATTGAAAGAGTTGTTGCAATGCGTTGTGTGGCGCGCGACGGTTCCGCTACACTCGCCCATGATTCAATGCGGCTCTGGCCCCCACCGGATCCGCTGGCAGCCTTAAAGCTACCTAATCAATATCGGAGTGCCGGATGGCCAACGATGGGGTACACGATCCAGTCAACACCGGACGTCGGCGTTTTCTTTCTGCCACCACAGCCGTGGTGGGCGCCGTCGGCGTCGGATTCACCGCAGTTCCCTTCATAAAATCCTGGAACCCCAGTGCCCGCGCCAAGCTTGCCGGCGCACCGGTGGTGGCCGACATCAGCGCCCTGCAGGAAGGCCAACGCCTGATCGTGGAATGGCGTGGCCAGCCGATCTGGATCGTCAAGCGGTCCAAGGCAATCCTCGATGCACTGCACGGGCTGGATGGCCGCCTCAAGGACCCCGAGTCCGGCGAGAAGGACCAGCAGCCGGAGTACGTGCTGAAGCAGAATCCCGAGCTGCGCTCGATCAAGCCGGAGATCTCCGTGCTGGTCGGGCTGTGCACGCACCTGGGCTGCTCGCCGGAAATGGTTGCCGAGATCCGGCCCGAACCCTATGACCCGCAGTGGAAGGGCGGTTACTTCTGCCCCTGCCACAAGTCGCGCTTCGACATGTCCGGCCGCGTCTTCAAGGACGTGCCGGCGCCCATCAACCTGAAGGTGCCCGCGCACCACTACCAGGATGACAACACCATCATCATCGGTGTCGATCCGCAGGGGGCTGCCTGATGGCCAATATCCTCAGCCGTACCGCCAGCGGCGTCGCCGACTGGGTCAACGCCCGCGCGCCGGGGCTGATGCCGGTCTATCGCAAGCACGTCAGCGAGTACTACGCGCCGAAGAACTTCAACATCTGGTACTACTTCGGTTCGCTGGCATTGCTGGTGCTGGTCAACCAGATCGTCACCGGCATCTTCCTGACGATGCACTACAAGACCAACGCCGCCGAGGCGTTCGGCTCCATCGAATACATCATGCGTGATGTCGAATGGGGCTGGCTGATCCGCTACATGCACTCCACGGGTGCCTCGCTGTTCTTCATCGTGGTCTACCTGCACATGTTCCGCGGCCTGCTGTACGGCAGCTACCAGAAGCCGCGCGAGCTGGTGTGGATCCTCGGCATGCTGATCTACCTGGTGCTGATGGCCGAAGCCTTCATGGGCTACGTGCTGCCCTGGGGCCAGATGTCGTTCTGGGGCGCCAAGGTGATCATTTCGCTGTTCGGCGCGATACCGGTGATCGGCAACGGCCTGACCGAATGGATCATGGGCGACTACCTGCCCAGTGATGCCACGCTCAACCGCTTCTTCGCGCTGCACGTCATCGCACTGCCACTGGTGCTGCTGCTGCTGGTGGTGCTGCACCTGGGCGCGCTGCACGAAGTGGGTTCGAACAATCCCGATGGCGTGGAGATCAAGAAGGGGCCGAAGGGCAACCGCTGGTCGCCGAACGCACCGGCCGACGGCATTCCGTTCCACCCGTACTACACGCTGAAGGATGGCGTCGGCGCCGGCTTCCTGCTGATCATCGCCGCTTTCATCATCTTCTTCGCCCCCGGTTTCGGCGGCCTGTTCCTGGAGCATGACAACTTCACCGAGGCCAACCGCCTGGTGACCCCGGAACACATCAAGCCGGTCTGGTACTACACGCCGTACTACGCGATGCTGCGCGTGGTGCCGAACAAGCTGGGCGGCGTGCTGGTGATGTTCTCGGCCATCGCGATCCTGTTCCTGGTGCCGTGGCTGGACAAGGCGCGGGTGAAGTCGGTGCGCTACCGCGGCTGGATCTCGAAGGTGATGCTGGGCGTGCTGGCGGTGTGCTTCGTCTGGCTCGGCGTGATCGGCTCCGGCCCCGGTACCGATGTGCACGAGACCTACATCGGCCGGGTGCTGACCTTCCTGTACTTCGCGTTCTTCATCACCATGCCGCTATGGACAAGGCTGGACAAGACCAAGCCGGTACCGGAGAGGGTGACCACGCATGACTGAGCGCTGGATGGTCCGGCTGGCCCTGGCGGCCACCCTGATGCTGGGCAGTTTCCTGGCCTCCGCCGCCGAAGGCGGCACCAAGCTGCTGCAGGCCGGCAACGACCTCGGTGACCGCGCGTCGCTGCAGCGCGGCGCGCAGCTGTACATGAACTACTGCTCCGGCTGCCATGCGCTGAAGTACCTGCGCTATTCGCGGATGGCGCAGGACCTGGGCCTGACCGAGGAAGAGGTGATGAACAACCTCAACTTCACCGGTTCGGCGATCGGCGACCCGATCCCGGTGGCGATGCCCAAGGAGAACGCCGAGAAGTGGTTCGGCAAGATGCCGCCCGACCTCAGCCTGATCGCGCGGGTGCGCGGCAGCGACTGGGTCTACACCTACCTCAAGTCGTTCTACCTGGACAGCAGCCGGCCGCTGGGCTGGAACAATGCGCTGTTCGCCAACGCCTCCATGCCCAACCCGCTGTGGGAAATGCAGGGCCTGCAGCATGCCGTGCACGGCAAGCCGGAAGCGCCGGGGATGGATCCGCCGGTGACCGGGCTGAAGATCGAAACGCCCGGTTCGGTCGACGCCGGCCAGTACGACCAGGCCGTGCGTGACATCACCAACTTCCTCGAGTATGCCGGCGAACCGGCCGCGCTCAAGCGCCAGCAGCTGGGCGTGTGGGTGATCCTGTTCCTGGCCCTGCTGACCTTCCTGCTGTACCTGCTGAAGAAGGAATACTGGAAGGACGTTCACTGATTCTGCCGCCGGCCATCGCACGGGCCTATTGGCTTTTGTGATGGTCGGTTGCACACTCGGGGAGGAGTCGATCGCTGGCACGGTGCCGGCGGCGCCGATGCGGCAGGCGGTCTCCTGTCGCGGGAGAGCCTTTGATGGCGGCGAGCGTACGCATGCGCAATACACTGACGCTGTTTTCCTCGAACGACGATGTGCTGTGCCACCGTGTACGCCTGGTGCTGGCGGCCAAGGGGGTCACCTTCGACTTCGTTCCGGTCGATCCGCAGAACCCGCCTGAAGACCTGATCGACCTCAATCCGTACCATTCGGTGCCGACCCTGGTCGAGCGCGAGCTGGTGCTGTACGCCGCTTCGGTGGTCAGCGAGTATCTGGACGAGCGCTACCCGCATCCGCCGCTGATGCCGGTCGATCCGCTGTCGCGTGCGCGCATCCGCCTGGCCATGCTGCGTATCGAGCACGACTGGGTGCCGCAGGTGCAGGCCATCCAGCTCGGCAACAAGACCCAGGCCGAGGCCGGGCGCAAGCGCCTGAAGGAACTGTTGACCGCCTCGCTGCCGTTGTTCAAGGCCAGCAAGTTCTTCCTCAACCCGGAAATGAGCCTGGCCGACTGCGCGATGGCGCCGATCATCTGGCGGCTGCAGTCGCTGGACGTGCCGCTGCCGAAGGACAGCAAGGCCATCGAGGACTACGGCAACCGCATCTTCCGCCACCCTGGTTTCGTCCGCAGCCTGACCGACCAGGAAAAGAAACTGCGCGATCTGCCGGTCTGATCCGGCCCTGTGCTACCCGTCTGCACGCCGACCGGCGTGCGGGCGATCCGCCCCGGCGGGGCGCCGGGCGCGTACACTTCACGCATGACCGAAGACTTCTTCCACATGACCAGCCACCGCCCGTACCTGTTGCGGGCGCTGGTGGAATGGATCAACGACAACCAGCTGACCCCGCACATCCTGGTCGACGCCGGCGTTCCCGGCGTGCAGGTCCCGCCTTCGGCGGTCAAGGATGGCCGGGTTGTGCTCAACATCGCCGAACGTGCCGTCGTACGGTTGATGATCGACAATGAAATGGTGAGCTTCTCGGCGCGGTTCTCCGGCACCAGCTACCCGGTGCAGGTGCCGATCAGTGCCGTGCTGGCTGTCTACGCCCGCGAGACCGGGCAGGGCATGGCGCTGCCGGATGACATTCCGGGCAGCGAGACCGCCCCGACCAGCGATGAGCTGCTGCACGATGAAGGCACGCCGCCGGACGATACGCCACCGGCCAGCCCGCCGCCGAAGGGCCGCCCGAACCTGCGCGTGGTCAAATGATGTTCCCAACGCCGCCCCGCAAGGGCGGCGTTTTTCTTTGCCCGCGTTGGCCAGACCTTGTTCCGGTGGGTGCCGACCGTTGGCCGGACCTTGTTGTGGTGGGTGCCGACCGTTGGTCGGCACTTGAAACCGCCACAACTTACACGTCCTCAGCATCCTCTACATCCGGACGGATCTGGCTGATCCGCGCCGCGCCGGGGCCGGTGAAGGAAATCAGCTGGTCGCCGCGCAGCACCATGCGGCCGACGTGGCGGTCGATGCCATCGTAGGAGTACTCGAACTTGAAGGTGCGCTCGAAGCCCAGCCGACCATCCTCGCCGCGCGACAGGCGCAGGCCGGTGGCGTGTACGGCCTGGTCCAGCCACTGCACATCGGCCGCGCGGCAGGCGTTGCGGCCCAGCTCGACCGCGCGCTCGGCGGCCGAACGCGCCGCGTTCCAGAAGAAATAGATGATTCCGCCGGCAATCAGCAACAGCAGCAGGGTGGGCATGGCGTCAGGCATCAGAGGTCGATCCGGCAAAGATGGCGGTGAACACGCGCCGGATCAAGCGCTGCATTCACCGTCCCGGCGGCGGTCCGCTGGAGACCGGCGGCGCAGGCGCGAGCACCGGCGGTGGTACCGGTGACGGCTGCAGCATCGGCGTTGCGGTAGGCGGGGGCATCACCCGTGGCGCGGTGGCGGTCAGCTGCAGCAGCGCCGCCCAGTCCTGGCGGTTGAAGCTGCACTCGTCCTCGCGGCCGGGGGTGCAGCTGGGATCGATGCCGGTGCTGTTGCGCTCGCGGGCGGCCGGCAGCTGGATCATTCCGGTGCGGTCCAGCGGCAGCAGTCGCATGGCCACGGTGTTCATCACGTTGCCGCCGACCAGGTACAGGGTCTGGTCACCGCCGAGATTGGCCGCCACCACCACCTCGCAATGGGATTTCCAGTGGCCGACCGAGCCGTTGCCCAGCGCCTGCACCAGCCCGCTGTAGCTGAGCGTGGTGCTGCGGTCGCGCAGGAAGCACAGCAGGTCGCCAGGGGCCGGTTTGGCGCTGGCGGGATCGACCAGCCGGTATGGCACGCCGGAGGGGCCCGCCTGGTACGCGGCGCGGATGTAGTCGATGTGGCGTGGCGAGGTGTTGAAGCCGGGAACACCGGCACGCACCATCACCCAGGAAATGAACGCGGCCGACCACGGGTTGTCGACCAGGAAGGCGCGGCAGTCGCTGTCGGTATAGCGCGTGCCCAGTGGTGCCAGGCAGCTGCTGGCGCCGGCGATGCTGCCCATCGCATTGAGCGTTCCGCTGTCGCGCCAGTAGCCGGCCACGCGCTGCCATGCGATCAGCCCGTTGTCGGCCAGATGATCGCTTTCGGCTTCGGTGACACTGAGGCTGGCGGCGCGGCCATCGCGATCGATGAAGGGACGGAACCACAGGCGGTGTTCGTTGCAGGCGGTGTTGCGGATGGCCACCGCCAACGGGCTCAGGCCGAAGCGGGGCGGTACATCGCAGGCTTCGGCAGCCGCTGCGGACAGCGGTGTGGCCGCCAGCAGCAGGCAGGCAGGCAAGAGCATCCGGCGCATGCGCGGCTCCTGTGGGGGATGGCCGCAGCGTCGCAGTGCCGTCGTGAACGCTGGGTGTGAGGCTGGGGTCAGATCCCTTTTCCTCCGGAGAAGGGATCTGACCCCAGCCCGAGGTCCCGCGCGCCTCAGCGCGGCGGCGGGCCCAGCTTCAGCGACAGGTCGATGGCCTGCACGTGCTTGGTCAGGCCGCCGATCGAGACATAGTCCACGCCGTCTTCGGCGATCGAGCGCAGGCCGCCAAGGCCGACGCTGCCGGAGACTTCCAGCGGAATGCGGCCGGCGGTGATGCGCACCGCCTCCCGGCGCAGGTCAGGACTGAAGTCATCCAGCAGGATGCGTTCGCAGCCTGCTTCGAGGGCCTGGCGCAACTGGTCCAGGTCTTCGACCTCCACCACCAGCGGCAGCGCGGGCCACTGCCGGCGCGCGGCGGCCACGGCCGCGGCCAGCGAACCGGCGGCGCGGATGTGGTTCTCTTTCAGCATCACCGTGTCATACAGCCCGAAGCGATGGTTCTCGCCGCCGCCGCAGCGCACCGCGTACTTCTGTGCCAGGCGCAGGCCGGGCAGGGTCTTGCGGGTATCGAGGATGCGCGTGCCGGTGCCGGCCACGGTCGCCACGTAGCGGGCGGTGGTGGTGGCCGTACCCGACAGCGTCTGCAGGAAGTTGAGCGAGGTGCGCTCGGCGCTGACCAGGCTGCGGCTGCGCCCATGCAGCAGGGCCAGCACGGTACCCGCGGTGACCACGTCGCCCTCGGATACGTGCCATTCGATGCGCACATCGGGATCGAGTGCGCGGTGGGTAGCGTCGAACCACGGCCGGCCGGCGATCACCCCATCCTGCTTGCACAGCAGGTAGGCGCTGTCGGCCTGGTCGGGCAGCAGGGCCGCGGTGACGTCGCCGCTGCCGAGGTCCTCGGCCAGCGCACGCGCGACATCGGCGGCGACCAGGGCCGCATCCGGCGTCGGCAGCGCGCTCATGCGGCCGGGAAGTCGGCGATCTGCGCGGTCGGGATGGCTTCCTCGGCCAGCAGCACCGGGATGCCATCGTCGACGCGGAACACCTGCCTGCGGTCACGGGTGACCAGCGCTTCGCGCAGCGGCTGCGCCAGCGGGTTGCCATCGGCCTTGTTCACCGTGCCGGCGGAAATGGCCTTGTTGAGGGCTTCCAGGCCCTTGCCATCCAGCAGGGACAGGGGCTGGCGGGTGTCCGGCGACACCAGCAGGTCGAGCAGCTTGCGATCCATGGTTCTTCGTCTTGCGTGGAAGATGGCTAGAATACGTCTTTAAGGCAGGTGACGGCCAATGACCCCCAACCCGATCGCGCCGCTTGTCGGCATCGTCATGGGTTCCCGTTCCGACTGGGAAACCATGCAGCACGCCGCCCAGAAGCTTGAAGCCCTGGGTGTTCCGTTCGAAGTGAAGGTGGTGTCCGCGCATCGGACGCCGGATGTGTTGTTCAGTTACGCCGAGCAGGCGGGCCTGCGTGGCCTGCGCGCGATCATCGCCGGTGCCGGCGGGGCCGCTCATCTGCCGGGCATGATCGCCGCCAAGACCGCGGTGCCGGTGCTCGGCGTGCCGGTGCAGTCCAAGGCGCTCAACGGCATGGACTCGCTGCTGTCGATCGTGCAGATGCCGGCCGGCATCCCGGTTGCCACCTTCGCCATCGGCAACGCCGGTGCCTCCAACGCGGCGCTGTTTGCCGCCGCGATGCTGGCCAGCGACCAGCCGGCGATCGGCCAGGCGCTGCAGGCCTTCCGTGCGCGCCAGACCGAAGACGTGATGGCCCACGACGACCCGCGCCAATGAGCCTGACCGTCGGCATCCTGGGCGGCGGCCAGCTCGCCCGCATGATGGTCCTGGCCGGTGCGCCGCTGGGGCTGCGTTTCGAACTGTACGACCCGGCGGCCGACGCCTGCAGCGGCCCGCTGGCGCCGCTCACCGTAGGCGCCTTCGATGACCGCCAGGCGCTGGCGGAGTTTGCCGCGAAGGTCGATGTGGTCACCTTCGATTTCGAGAACGTGCCCGCCGACAGCGCGCAGTTCCTGGCCGACCGCGTGCCGGTCTACCCGCCGCCGGCCGCACTGGCCGTGGCCCAGGATCGGCTGAGTGAGAAGACCCTGTTCCAGCAGCTGGGCATCCCGCTGCCGGCCTTCGCCGACATCCGCAGCCGCGACGAGCTGGCTGCGAAGGCCGCCGAGTTCGGCCTGCCGTGCATCCTCAAGACCCGCCGCCTCGGTTACGACGGCAAGGGCCAGTTCCGCCTGCGCAGCGAAGCCGACATCGATGCCGCGTGGGAGGCCCTGGGCGCGCAGGTTGAGCGCACCGGCCTGATCCTGGAAGGCTTCGTCGCCTTCCAGCGCGAAGTCAGCGTGGTCGCCGTGCGCGGCCGCGATGGCAGCTTCGAGGCCTGGCCGGTCACCGGCAACTGGCATGTGGATGGCGTGCTGTCTGCCAGCGTGGCGCCGGCCGTGCTGTCGGCTGCCGAGCAGGCGGCTGCGGTCGGCTATGCCCGCCGCGTTGCCGAGCACCTGCAGTATGTGGGTGTGTTCGCCCTGGAGCTGTTCTGCCGCGATGGCGAACTGCTGGCCAACGAGATGGCGCCGCGGGTACACAACTCCGGCCACTGGACCATCGAAGGCAGCGAGACCTCGCAGTTCCAGAACCACCTGCGTGCCGTGCTGGGCCTGCCGCTGGGCAGTACCCGCATGCTCGGCCATGCCTGCATGCTGAACTGGCTGGGGGCGATGCCGGACCCGGCGCCGGTGCTGGCCCAGGCCAGCGGCCACTGGCATGACTACGGCAAGCAGTCGCGTGATGGGCGCAAGGTCGGCCATGCCACCCTGCGTGATGATGATGCCGCGGCACTGGCCGATGCGCTGGAGCAGGTCGGCCTGGAGCTGGATCGCCAGGCCCAGGTGGCGCCGGCGGTGCACGTGCTGCGCAACCGCTGAGTCCGGTAGTGCCGGCCGCGGGCCGGCAATGCAACGCTGTGGCGCGCCGGTGCAGGCATCGGCGCAACATTCCCGGTGGTAGCGTGGAGCTCCTCTCACAGGAGTCACCCCCATGCTCGACTGGAATGCCTACCGCAAGGAGCTGAAGGGCCGCATCGGCGAGATCGGCAAGCTGTCGCCGGACACGGTCAAGGGCTATGCGACGCTGGCCAACGCCGGTGCCCAGACCAACCACCTCGACGCCAGGACCCGCGAGCTGATCGCGCTGGCGGTGGCGGTCACCACCCGTTGTGATGGCTGCATCACCGTGCACGTGGACGCCGCACTGAAGCAGGGTGCCAGCCGCGAGGAGATCGCCGAGGCGCTGGGCGTAGCGGTCTCGCTCAATGCCGGCGCAGCGCTGGTGTACTCGGCGCGGGTGATGGATGCGGTGGCCGCGCACGAGAGCGCGTGACGCTTCAACCGTGTTCCGGTAGTGCCGGCCGCTGGCCGGCAACCCCAGGGGCCTGGCGCCTCAGCGCAGCTGGCTCTCGGCGAATTCCCAGTTGACCATCTGCCAGAACGCGTCGAGGTAACGCCCGCGATCGTTCTGGTAATCGGTGTAGTAGGCGTGCTCCCAGACATCGCAGCACAGCAGTGGCGTGCTCTCGCCGGTCAGCGGGGTGCCGGCATTGCGGGTGGCCTGCAGGCCCAGCTGCCCGCCGGGATGCTGCACCAGCCACACCCAGCCGGAGCCGAACAGGCCCAGTGCGGTGCGGTTGAACTCCTCGCGCAGGCGTTGCACGTCACCGAACTGGCGCTTGACCAGCTCGCCCAGCCGTCCCTGCGGTTCACCGCCGCCGCGCGGGCGCAGGCATTGCCAGTAGAAGCCGTGGTTCCATGCCTGGGCGGCGGCATCGAACAGCTTGCCCTGGGCATGGCGGACGATCTCTTCCAGGGACGCTTCTTCCCACTCGGTGCCGAGGATGCCGGCGTTGACCGCGTCCACATAGGCGCGATGATGGCGGCCGTGGTGCAGCTCCAGGGTCTGTGCGGACAGGTGCGGCTGCAGGGAGCCGGAGAGGTAGGGCAGGGCAGGCAATTCGACAGGCATGGACGGGTTCGTGGCCAGAGGGGCGGCGGCAGCCGGTTCCATCCGCTTACAATGGCGGCTACCGTGGGCAGTCTAGCCGACCACTGCGGTCGGTTTGTCCGGCGAAGCAAGGAGTGAGGTTGTGGCGGTAATGCAGCAAATCCAGGCCGAGGTCGATCGTTACCCGCTCGTGCTGTTCATGAAGGGCACCCCGCAATACCCGATGTGCGGCTTTTCCAGCCGCGCCGTGCAGGCGCTGATGGCAGCGGGCGCTGTGGCCCTGCGCACGGTCAACGTGCTGGAGGAGCCCGAGATCCGTGCCAACCTGCCGCGCTTCTCCAACCTGCCCAGCTTCCCGCAGTTGTTCATCAACGGCGAGTTGATCGGCGGCTGCGACATCATCCTGGAGCTGTTCGAAGCCGGCGAGCTCAAGCGCATCGTTGAAGAGGCGACCCAGGGATGAGTGCCTGGCCATCGACGTCAGCGACCGACGCGGCGCTCGATGGTCGCCCATTGCAGGATCGCGTGGTGCTGGTGGCCGGTGCGGGCGGCGGGCTCGGCAGTGCGGCGGCGGTCGCTGCGGCGGCGGCCGGTGCCACCGTGGTCCTGTTGGGCCGCAAGCCGCGCCGCCTCGACCGTGTCTACGCCCAGGTCCAGGCGGCCGGTCCGGAGCCGCTGCTGTACCCGCTGGACCTGGAGGGCGCCGGTCCCGACGACTATGCCGAGCTGGCCCAGGCCCTGCAGCGTGAGCTGGGACGGCTGGACGGCCTGCTGGTCTGTGCCGCCCACTTCCCGGGATTGACCCCGTTCGAACTGGCCGATCCGGCCAGCTTCGCCCGCGCGCTGCATGTCACGCTGACCGCCCCGGCCTGGCTGGCCCAGGCCTGCCTGCCGCTGTTGCGGCAGCAGGAGGATGCGGCGCTGGTGTTCGCCGTCGATGATCCCGCGCGGGTCGGGCAGGCCTATTGGGGAGGCTACGGCGTGGCCCAGCATGGCCTGCGCGGCCTGATCAGCAGCCTGCACGACGAACTCGGACGCAGCCCGGTCCGGGTCAGTGGGCTGTATCCGGGGCCGTTGCGTACCGCATTGCGTGCCCGGGCCTATTCGGTCGACCAGGATCCGGCCGCGCAGGGCCCGGAGGCGGCCGCAGCGGCGGCCGTGACCCTGTTGTCGCGTGCCGGCCTTGCCTGGCGCGGGCAGATCCTGGATGCCGGCGAGGCACACCCCGGCGCGTGAGCCCCGGAGAAAGGCGGAGTGAAGAACCCGTCACGATTGCGTTGCGATCCGGTGCCGTTTGTCGCACAACCGTCACATTGATGGCGTAGCGTGTTAATCTAGTGTTAACCGTTATGGCTGCCTTCAGCCAAGCGGTAGGGAACCCCAGATAACTCTCCGACCAGCCACCCGCAGGGCTGATTGGATGCGCTTTTTTTCCGCCATCGCCAACTCGCATCGAGGCTACCGAAAAATGACCCACCCACTCCGGATGTCCAAGCTTACCCTTGGTCTCGTGGCTGCACTCGCCGCCGCTCCCGCCTTCGCCCAGAGCACCTCTGCCGGTGTCGGCGGCCAGGTGATGTCCGCCGCAGGCCAGCCTGTGGCCGGCGCTGAAGTCACCATCACCCACACCGAGTCGGGCACGGTTTCGCGCGCCACGACCGATGCGTCGGGTCGATACAATGCGCGCGGCCTGCGCGTGGGTGGTCCGTACACCATCACCATCACCAAGTCCGGTGAAGGCACCAAGACCGAAGAGGGTGTCTTCCTGAACCTGAACCAGGTCAACACCGTCAACGCCAACCTCAGCGGCGATCTGGCGGCGACCAACCTGGACGCGGTGAACGTGGTTGCGACCGCTGGCGGCCTGGATCTGTTCAGCGCCAACAAGATGGGCACCGGCAGCAACGTGACCCGCGAAACGATGGACGCGCTGCCGTCGGCCAACCGCAACATCCAGGACTACATCCGCCTGGACCCGCGCATCTCTCAGGTCAGCAAGGCTGACGGCGCGATCTCGGCCGGTGGTCAGAACACCCGTTACAACGCCATCCGCATCGACGGCATCAGCGCCTCCGATCCGTTCGGCCTGGGCTCCAACAACCTGCCGACCGAGCGTCAGCCGGTGTCGATGGACGCCATCCAGGAAATCAACATCGACCTGGCCAACTACGACACCACCATCTCCGGTGGTACCGGTGCGGTGATCAACGCCGTGACCAAGTCGGGTACCAACGAATTCCACGGTACCGTGTATGGCTCGTACCGCGACAAGGACATGGTCCGTTCGCGCCTGGAAGGCGACAAGTCGGACTTCAACGGCTTCAAGGACGAAAAGACCTACGGCATGACGTTCGGCGGTCCGATCCTCAAGGACAAGCTGTTCTTCTTCACCAACTATGAAAAGTACGAGCGCAGCGGCGGCGGCGTCAGCCTGAGCGACAGCCCGTACAACAAGGATCCGTCCAAGGGCGGCATCAGCGACGCCGATATCTCGGCCGTGCAGAAGCGCATGAGCGACCTGGGTTACCCGGTCGGCGGCGTCGGTGGCCTGAACAACAAGACCACCATCGAAGAGTACGCGGTCAAGCTCGACTGGAACATCAACGAGAACCACCGTGCGGCCCTGCGCTACAACAAGATGAAGCAGGACGTGGTCCGCTTCCCGCAGGTCAGCAGCAGCGCGCTGTCGCTGAGCGACTTCTGGTACACCCAGCCGACCCAGTACGAAACCTGGATGGGTGAGCTGTTCAGCGACTGGTCCGAGAACTTCTCGACCGAGTTCAAGGTCTCGCACAAGGACTACTCGTCCAACCGCGTCGCCGCCTCGCACCTGCCGCAGATGCGCGTGCGCTTCGGCAACAACTCGCTGTACCTGGGTACCGAGCAGAACACCCACACCAACCTGGTTGAGTCGAAGGAACTGAGCGCCTTCGGTGCCGGTACCTGGTACGTCGGTGACCACACCGTCAAGTTCGGTTTCGATTACACCGACAACAACCTGATGAACTTCTACGGCCGTAACCTGTACGGCGCGTATGACTTCCGCGACCTGGCGTCGTTCCTGAAGGGCACCGCCAACGGCTACCAGCTGCGCGTGCCGCGTCCGGGCGGCAGCCTGGATGACATCCCGGCCAAGTTCCACCTGAAGAACACCGGCCTGTTCATCCAGGACACCTGGGCGATCAACTACAACCTGAGCCTGATGTTCGGCGTCCGACTGGACATCCCGGACTTCACCAGCCAGAACAAGTACAACACCGATATCCAGGCACGCTACGGCTACGACAACACCAAGCTGGTGGACAAGAGCCTGCTGCAGCCGCGTGTCGGCTTCAACTACACCTTCGACAGCGATCGCCCGACCCAGCTGCGCGGTGGCGTGGGCCTGTTCGGTGGTGCAGCGCCGAACGTGTGGCTGGCAGGCGCCTACCAGAACACCGGCCTGAACTACGTTGAGTACAACGTCAGCGGCAACCCGGGTGGCTTCAGCGCCGACGCCGACCATCCGTTCATCCCGGATCCGTCGAAGATCATCGCTCGCCAGAACGTCGACATCATCGCCCCGGGCACCCGTCTGCCGTCGGTGTGGAAGGCCAACCTGGCCTTCGATCACGAACTGCCGTGGTACGGCATCGTGGCCTCGGCCGAAGTGCTGTTCACCAAGGTCAAGGACGGTCTGTACTTCGAGCGTCTGGACCTGACCGACGGCAAGGGCAAGGGCGCGACCTTCGTGTCGGCGCAGGACGGGCGTGAGCTGTACTGGAACCCGGCTGGCCTGAACTCGGCCAACAGCAAGATCGACAGCCGCACCGGCGACAACCTGGGCATGGAGAACGGCACCAACGGTGCACTGAACCGTGCCAACCGCCCGAACAACATCGGCGACGTGCTGCTGCTCCGCAACACCGACAAGGGCCGTGGCAGCCAGGCCACCTTCTCGCTGGCCAAGCCGCTGACCGAGAACTGGGGCTGGTCGCTGGGTTACACCTACACCCAGTCGAAGGAAGTGAGCCCGCTGACCAGCTCGCAGAACACCTCGAACTGGAACAACACCCAGATCCTGAACGCGAACGAGAACGTGGCGTACAACTCGCGCTATGCCATCAAGGATCGCTTCACCGGCACCCTGGAGTGGAAGCACAACTTCTTCGGTGACAACGCCACCCGCATCGGCCTGTTCTACGAAGGCCGCTCGGGCCGTCCGTACAGCTACGTGTTCTACAACGATGCCAACGGCGACAGCGCCATCGGCAACGACCTGTTCTACGTGCCGAAGGGCCCGGGCGACGTGCTGTTCACCGGCGGCAAGACGATGGAGCAGAAGTTCTTCGACTGGCTGGCGCAGAACCCGGAACTCGATGCCTACCGTGGCAGCGTGGTCCCGGCCAACTCGCACCGCGCCAAGTGGGTCAACAGCTTCGACGTCCGCGTCAGCCAGGAGTTCCCGGGCTTCGTGAAGGGTCACAAGGGTGAAGTGGCCCTGGACATCATGAATGTCGGCAACCTGATCAACAAGAAGTGGGGCCTGATCGACGACTACGGCTTCTACGCCACCCGTCGCGTGGGCAACTTCGCTGGTATCGATCCGGCCACCGGCAAGTACATCTACTCGTTCACCGGTGCGGATGATTCCTCGATCCAGGAAAACAACAACGACAAGGGCAACACCGCCGTGTCGCGCTGGTCGATGCAGCTGACCGTGAAGTACAAGTTCTGATCCGTCAGAGCCTGAAGCAGTAAGTGAAAACGGCCGGGGAAACCCGGCCGTTTTCCGTTCAGTTGAAAGTTCTTGCAGGTGGCATGGCAACGGCGTAGCATCCAGAAATGTGCGCGGTGCCAATGCCGCCGATGCGGTCCCGGAAAAGGTGGTCGCGGGCTGCACACATCCAACGGTCGGGCTTCCCGGCCGTTTTGTTTTTTAAGGGGGCGGCAGTACAGTCGGAAACCTTGAAGGAAGCGAAAAATTGGATATGACCACGAACGAAAAAGCAGCCCGTGCGCTGCCGGTGCAGGATGCGCGGATCTACCCGCGCGGTGGGCTGGATGTGCTGTCGCGGGCCGAAGTGGCGCGCCTGCGCGATGCCTCCGCCGGCGGCATGCACGAACTGCTGCGCCGTTGCGCGCTGGCCGTGCTGACCAGCGGCAGTGCCTCTGACGATCCGCGCGCAGCGCGCGATCTGTACCCCGATTTCGACATCCAGGTGGCGCAGCAGGATCGCGGCGTGCGCATCGACCTGGTCAATGCGCCGGCGATGGCCTTCGTCGACGGCGAGATCATCCGCGGCGTGGCCGAGCTGCTGTTTGCGGTGGTGCGTGACCTGGCCTACATGGCCATCGAGATGGGCCCGGCCTACGCGGCCGAGCTGGAGTCGTCCGAGGGCATCACCAATGCGGTGTTCGGCCTGCTGCGCAACGCGCGCATCCTCAACCCGGGTGATCCGAACCTGGTGGTGTGCTGGGGCGGCCACTCGATCTCGCGCGACGAATACCTGTACACCAAGCAGGTGGGCTACGAGCTGGGCCTGCGCGGCCTCGACATCTGCACCGGCTGCGGCCCGGGCGCGATGAAGGGTCCGATGAAGGGCGCCACCATCGCCCATGCCAAGCAGCGCCGTAGCGTGACGCGCTACATCGGCCTGACCGAGCCGGGCATCATCGCCGCCGAATCGCCGAACCCGATCGTCAACCACCTGGTGATCATGCCGGACATTGAGAAGCGCCTCGAGGCCTTCGTCCGCATCGGCCACGGCATCATCGTGTTTGCCGGTGGCGTCGGCACCGCCGAGGAGATCCTGTACCTGCTCGGCATCCTGCTGCGCGAGGAGAACAAGGACCTGCCGTTCCCGCTGATCCTGACCGGCCCGACCGTGGCCGCGCCGTACTTCGAGCAGATCGACCGCTTCATCCGCCTGACCCTGGGTGATGCGGCAGCCGAGCGCTACGAAATCGTCATCGGCGACCCGGTGGCGGTGGCCAGGAAGATGGCCAACGGCATCAAGCGCGTGCGCGAGCATCGCCTGGCGCAGAAGGATTCGTTCTTCTTCAACTGGTCGATTGAGATTCCGTGGGAATACCAGCAGCCGTTCGTGCCGACCCACGAGGCGATGGCCGCGCTGGACCTGCACCACGGGCGGGCGCCGCACGCGCTGGCCGCTGACCTGCGCCGGGCATTCTCGGGCATCGTTGCCGGCAACGTGAAGGAAGACGGCATGCGCCGCATCGAGCAGTTCGGGCCGTTCCAGATCCACGGCGACCCGGACATGATGCAGGCCCTGGATGCACTGCTGCGCGCCTTCGTCGAGCAGCGCCGGATGAAGATCTCCGGCGAGTACCAGCCCTGCTACCAGGTGCTGGCCTGAGCCTGTGCCGGCGCGATGGGGATCGCGCCGGCGCCGGGTGGGGAGGGCGGGTCGTCAAGGCTTTGACGCCCGTCGCCCCGGATTGACCGTTCATCCTGCCGCCGCTTGCCGGTGGCGGGGCGATGGCCCATCGTGGCCATCAATACGCTGGGGAGCGTCCAATGTCTTTGCGCCGGGAACGAGGCTTCACCCTGATCGAGCTGATGGTCACGCTGACCGTCTTCGTGATTCTGGCGTCGATCGCCTATCCCAGCTTCCGCGGCATGACGCGCGCGAACCGGCTGGCGACCGCCAACAATGAACTGATCGCGCTGACCAACCTGGCGCGCAGCGAGGGCATCCGCAACAACCGGGGCGGTGGCATCTGCGGCAGCGCCGACGGCACCGCCTGCGATGGCTCGTGGAGCAAGGGCGTGCTGGCCTGGTCGGACCTCGACGGCGACGGCCAGCTCGGCGGCAGCGACACCGTGCTGCGCTTCTCGCAGGGCAATCCGCAGCTGAGCGTGGCAGGGCCGACCGACGCCGCCATCACCTTCGATGGCCGTGGCCGGCGCAAGGCGGTCGCGGAGCAGTCATTGGTGCTGTCGCCGAGTTCGTGCAAGACCGGCGAGGGCAAGAGCACGTTGACCATCAACCAGTCCGGCCAGGTCCGGGTGACCAAGGGGACATGCGCATGAGCCGCCGCAACCTTGCCCGTCCGCGCCTCGCGCAGGGCGGCTTCAGCCTGATCGAAGTCATGGTCGCGGTGCTGATCCTGGCCTTCGGCCTGCTGGGCTTCGCGCTGCTGCAGACCACCAACGTGCGCTTCGTGCAGAGCGCGAACTACCGCACCCAGGCCACCAACCTGGCCAATGACCTGATCGAGCTGATGCGCGCACAGCGCACCGATACCCTGGCCGGCGGGGTCTACTCGAGTGCTTCATTCGCGGCGGGTTCGGTGACCGCGCGCGGCGCCTGTGCGTGGCCGACCGGGGCGGCGGTGACGCCCAAGAGCAATGTTGCGCGCTGGCAATGTGAAGTCGTCAAGACGCTGGGTGACAAGGCCAGCGCCGAGGTGACCTTCACCCAGAGCACCGGCCAGGTCAGTGTGGCGATCAGCTGGGGGGACCAGCGTTGGGATCCCAAGAATCCCGACAGCCTGACCACCTTCGGCCTGACCACCTTCCTGTGAATGCGCCCATGAGTCCCTTCTCGCGAGCCCGCGGCCTGTCGCTGATCGAACTGATGATCGCCATGGTCATCGGCCTGGTGCTGCTGCTGGGCATCACCCAGATCTTCATTGCCTCCCGCGCCGCCTCGCGGCTGTCCGAAGGTGCCGCGCGAACGCAGGAAAATGCCCGCTTCGCCCTCGATTTCCTGCAGCGCGACCTGCGCATGGCCGGCCACTTCGGCTGCGTGAACGACCAGGCGCACGTGGTCAAGAACACCGGTGATGTGCGCTACAACCTGGGCGTGGCCTCCGGCAGTGGTGATCCGCTGGACTTCACGGTGCCGATCCAGGGCTACGAGGCGGCCGGCACGGCGCCGACCGATACGCTGACGCTGGGCAAGGCCTGGAGCGCGGCCGGCTCGGTTCCGAAGAGCATCGCCAACCTGAAGCCGAAGCCGCTGCCCGGCAGCGACATCCTGGTGCTGCGCCTGCTCAGCCCGGAAGGCGCGGTCGTCACCGGTGCGAGCGTGGACGGCACGGCGACCACGCTGACCGTCTCCAGTGATGGCATGGCGCGGCTCAAGGCCAACGCCGCCGGCACCCCGACCGTGTTCGCGCTGGCTGATTGCACGCGTGCCGATGTATTCACCGGCGCCATCAGCGGTTCCACCGTGAAGGTCGACAAGGTCGACCTGAGTGGCTACTCGGTCAACAACGCGATGACCATGCTGTATCGCGCCGATGGCCTGGTGTACTACATCGCGGCCAACAGCAACAACGAACCGGCGCTGTACCGGGCGCGCGCCAACGGTGCGGGCGCCTACGTGGACGGCGAGGAGCTGGTTGAAGGCATCGAGAACATGCAGCTGCTGTATGGCCTGGATGCGACCACCGACATCGCCCTGGCCACGCCGCCGACCGGGCGCATCGTCGATCAGCGCGTGGCCAGCAATGTCAGTACCGCCACCGATGCGACGGCCACCGCGGCGTGGCGCCGGGTCGGCATGGTGCAGGTCGGCCTGCTGGCCAGGAGCCCGCAGCGGGCATCGGCCGAAGCGGCGGGCAGCGCCGACACCTATATGGGCGTGCTCGGGGTCACCATCGCGCCTGGCAAACCCTATGACCAGCGCCACCGCGGCGCCTATGAAGTCTCCGTTGCGTTGCGCAACCGCCTGTTCGGAAACTGACGACCATGCGTCCTTCCCTTCGATCCTCCCGCCGCACCTTCTCCGCTCCAGCCGGCCAGCGCGGCGCGGTGCTGTACATCGCGCTGATCCTGTTGATCCTGCTGGCCCTGCTCGGGGTGATCGGCATGCAGGTCGCCGGCATGCAGGAGCGCATGGCATCCGGCTACCGCGCCGGAAGCCTGGCCTTCCAGAACGCCGAGGGCGCCGCCCGCAGTGCCGAGAACGCGGTCGAGAAGATCGCCAACCGGCAGTCGGCCGGTGACAACCCGGTGGTGGGGTCGGCCGACATCGACCAGCGCTGTGACGATGGCTTCGATCCGTCCGACTGGGTGGCCAAGACCAAGCTGGGCAGCAAGCCGGCCGTGAAGGTCCGGCAGATCCAGGGCTGCATCCAGGGGGAGGGGGCGCTGGACATGGGCAAACCGCTGGAGACGGCCACGCCGGTCTACCAGATCACGACGTATGCCAGCGACACGGCCGCCGACGCGACCTCGCGCTCGGCGATCGACACCGTATTCAAGCTGTGAGGGTGGGGAGCCCATGAACACGCGAAATCGTAGAATCCTGGCGGGCGTTGGCTTCGCCGTGCTCGCCGCCGGTGGTTACCTGGTGCATACCCTGATGGCCGCGCAGGCACAGGGCGTGCTGGCGCAGGAGCCGATGAACGTGCAGGTGCCGACGCCGCCGGCGTTCATCATGGCGGTGGACGATTCCAACTCGATGATGTTCGAGCGCATGTTCCCGGGCGGCGATGGCCGCATGATCTGGAACAATTCGACCGGCAGTTTCTTCCGCTCCGCAGGCCAGTTCAGCAACATCGGCGCGAACTGTTATGACTCGAGAGGAAATCCCATTGCCGACTGCTACCTGTATCTCTATCCGCATAGCGATTTCAACAGCAACTACAGCGCAGGCCAGGCCATTCCGCCGCTGGACATCTTCGGGTTCGCCCGCTCGCACGTCTACAACGCGAGCTATTTCAATCCAGCGGTGACCTACCTTCCGTGGATCAAGGCCGACGGGACGCGCTGGGACAACGCCAGTCCGATTGCTGCACTTGCGGATCCCCGCTCCAACTTCCCCGGTTACAAGAATTCGTATGACGTGACCAACGTTCGCTCGCGCTCGAATGAGGGTTTCCAGTTCGTCAGCGGCATGCGGATCCCGGATCTGAAGGGTACCGACAACCGTTACTACCGTAGTGGCGGCTGGCAGACCGCAGCGCGCAGCATTACCTCGGCGGTGACCTATGGCGTGGAGTATTACCCGGCGACGTTCTACCTGCCGGAGAGCGCCCCGGCGCCCTACGGCTACAAGAGCGATGACAAGAACCGCCCGGTGATCGAAGGTGCCTGCGGTCCCGGCTGCAATCTTCGCCGTTACCAGATCAAGAGTGACAACTACAGCGTCGACGGCGCCTATGGCCTGGCGATCCAGAACTTCGCCAACTGGTTCCAGTATCACCGCAACCGCACGCTGGCCATCATCGGCGCCTCGGTGGAAGCCCTGTACGGGGTCGACAACATGCGCGTGGGCTACTTCACGATCAACACCCGCAAGAACGTGACGATGCATGATCTGGTAACCAATCGTGCCGATCTGTATGCGCAGATCTATGGCTTGAACCCGTATAGCGGTACGCCCAACCGTCGCGCGGTGGAGTTCATGGCGGAACAGTTCCGCCGCACCGATGAGGGCGCGCCGGTGATCCGGGCCTGCCAGCGCAACGGCGGCATGCTGTTTACCGATGGCTACACCAACTCGGGAGATACGCCGGTCGGGTCCTACAACAACGCCGACGCGGTGGGTTCGACGCAGCTCCCGACCGTCCCGTTTGCGGACGGCTACAGCAACACGATGGCCGACATCACCGCCGCCTACTATGCCGGCGACAAGACGCCGTTGCGCTCGGGCACAAGCTTCGCTGCGGGCCAGGTGCCGGTCGATGAGCGTTGCAAGACCCTGGACAAGAGCACGCCGGACTGGAAGCGGCTGGACTGCCAGACCGATCTGCACATGAACTTCTACGGCGTTACCCTCGGCGCGCAGGGGCGCATCTATGGGGTCAATGCCGCGGCTACCGCCGATCCGTTCAAGAATCCGCCCAACTGGGACAGCAATCCGAACCCGGTGACGGTGGACGATGGCACGGTGGTGGACGAAATCTGGCATGCCGCGCTCAACAGCCGCGGTGAGTTCATCAATGCGCAGACGCCCAATGACGTAACGGTGGCCATGCGCCGGGTGCTGGAGGCGATCACGGCCAGCAAGTCGCCGTCGGGAACGCTGGGCATGACCGGCGCCCGCATCGGTGCGGGGTCACTGTCGGTGTCGCCCAGCTTCGACATCCGCAACGGCGCAACCGACTGGTCGAGCAAGCTCAAGGCCTCGACCGTGACCATCAACAGCGACCAGGTGGCGGTTTTCAGCGAAGCCTGGGAAGCGTCGGCCAAACTGTCCTCGAGCGGTCGCCGCATCGTGGCCAACAAGGCTGGTTCGGTGGTTGATTTCGGCGCATCCACCATCAGCCTGACCGACCTGTGCAGCAAGCCGGATGGCAAGTACGCAACGATGCTGGTGTGTGCTGCGGACAAGCTGAAGGCGATCGATGCCGACCTGGAGTCCGCCATCCGTTACCTGAAGGCGGATGCATCGACCGAGAAGCGCAACGGCGGCAAGTACCGTGACCGCACCACGCCGCTGGGCGACATCGTCACCTCGGCCCCGGTGGTGAGTTCGCCGCTGGACGACTACGGCTACCGCCAGCTTGGCGGCGACTATGCGGTCGGCTATGCCAAGTACCTTGAAACCAAGGCCAAGGGGCGCCGCTACATGGTCTACGTGGGGGCCAACGACGGCATGCTGCACGCCTTCGACGGCGGCATGGGTGCATCGGGCGAGATGGACAGCTCGGGGGGTAGCGAGAGCTTTGCCTATATCCCGGCCACTGCGCTGGGTCACATGGCCAACCTGTTGTTCCCGTACAAGCCGGACAGCAAGGACCAGACCTTCCGGCACCGCTACTATGTCGACGGGCCGATCGCGGTCTCGGACATGTTGAATGGAAGCACCTGGCAGACCGGCCTGGTCGGCACGGCCGGTGCAGGTGGCCGTTCGGTGTTCGCTCTGGACGTGAGTACGCCAGGCAGCTTCGGCACCGGCCAGGTGCTGTGGGAAATCAATGACATCAACCCGTCGCTGTCGCAGGCGGTGCGCGACAACATCGGCTTCGTGCTGGGCAAGCCGGTGATCGTGCCGGTGAAGGAAGGCAACGGCATCGCCTGGAAGGCGATCTTCGGCAATGGCTACGGCAGCGTCAATCGCAGGGCCGTCCTGTACGTGGTGGACATGGCCAGCGGAAGCGTGCGCATGATCCAGGCGGCCGAAGGCAGTTCGGCCAGCGACATCAGCGGCGACAACGGCCTGGGCAACGTGGTGGTGGTGGACCGCTGGCAGGGTGCCAAGCAGGACGTGCGCGGCCGTGACGGGCTGGCGGACACCGTGTACGCGGCCGACCAGCGCGGTGCCATCTGGAAGTTCGACCTGACCGACAGCACCAATGCCGCGCTGTCGGTGCCGGTGTTCACCAGCAAGGTCGCCCAGGACACCGATCGCCGCAACTACCGGCAGCCGATCACCGGTGGCATGACCGCGGCGACCGGGCCCTCCGGCGGCGTGATGCTGTACTTCGGCACCGGCAGCTTCTCGTTCTATTCGGACAAGGACGACAAGACCCAGCAGGGGCTGTACGCGGTCAACGATGTTTCCGGCAAGCGCGCGGCCACGACGTTGACCGCAGCCAACCTCGCCGTATACACCGCGGATACGCCGGGCGTCGGCGCGGAGGCGCGCAGCATCACGGCGGGCGCGGTGCCGGCCAATGCAAGCGGCTGGGTGGTCAACCTGCCCACCACCAATGGCGAGCGTTTCGTTGGCAATCCGATGCTGGTCAGCGGCATCATGTTCATGCCGACCTACGTCCCCAACCTGGAAACGGTCGGCTGTTCGACCAGTGGTTCGAACTGGCTGTTCGGCCTGTCATCGCTGAGCGGTGCCGCGGCGCTGGAGAACGTCCGCACCGGCTCGCCCAAGGGTAGCAAGCCGGTGGCGGGCACCGCAGGCATCCTGCTCAAGAGCGAAGGCACCGCGCCGGTCCGTGATGTCTCGCTGTCGGTGATGCCGCGGCTTGCGAGTGGCAAGGAAGGTCCGCCCGGCGGCAGTTCGTGCTGGATGGTGGTCGGTGCCGCCGGCAGTCAGTCGCTGTACCTGCCGTATCCGTGCGGTCGCCAATCCTGGCGTCAGCTCCAATGATTCCGCTGCAAGGAACTCCGCCCATGTCGACTCATTTCCGTTCCCGTCGCGCGGCGGGCTTCACCCTGATCGAGCTGATGGTGGTGGTGATCGTGGTCGGCATCCTCGCCGCGGTCGCCATTCCGTCCTACCAGCAGTACGTGCGCCGTTCGCACCGTGCTGTGGTGAAGGCGGACATGGCGGAATATGCGCAGCGCGCCGAGCGCTACCACTCGAGCAACAATTCCTATTCCGGCTACACGCTGCCGGCCAAGGTCTCGCCACGCGAGGGAGGCGTCGCCCGCTACAACCTGGCGTTCAAGGGCGACGGCACCTCGTTCACCATCACCGCGACGCCGCAGGGCAGCCAGACCAAGGACAGTTGCGGCAAGATGAGCCTCGACCAGGCCAACCGCAAAACCGCCGAAGGCACGCTTACCGATTGCTGGTAATCAGGTGTTGATCTTCACGTAACTGCCCAGTACAATGCGCCTCCCCGCCCGAATAGCTCAGCCGGTTAGAGCACTTGACTGTTAATCAGGGGGTCGTTGGTTCGAGTCCAACTTCGGGCGCCAGATACTGCAGAAGCCGCGAGAAATCGCGGCTTCTGCTTTTCTGCGTGTTGCGGAATCCGCTCAGCAGGGCAGGTTGCGGTCAACGCGTTCGGTGCGCGTGCGTCCACCGTTGTTGACCACCAGCCGGCCATGCAACCGGTTGCCCGCGCAGATGCGCAGGGTCAGGTTGGCGCCGGGACTGCGGCCGTCGGCCTGGAAGAACAGCTGTGGCCGCCCGCTGCTGGCCTGGGCCCGGACCCGGATGTCAGGGCGCCCGTGCTGGTGGTTCAGGATGGCGTCGGGCGAAGGCGGTGGTTGCCGCCGCTCGCCGCTGCGATAGACGATCCAGCCCCTGCTCCAGTCCTCCGTGCAGTGCAGCCCATCCTCGCTGGCGCACAACCCGATCAGTTCGCGCCGGGTCAGTGCCTGGTGGCGTGCGGCGGACAGGCTGGCGTGCAGCATCAACTGCAGGGCGTCGGCGCGGTACCGCAGCAGCATCGACTGCAGGGCCGGCCAGCCGGCGGCCAGCAGCACCGACAGCACCGCGACGACCGCCAGCAGCTCGAGCAGGTGGATGCCGCGCGGCGCGGCGGGGCAGGGCGGAAGGGATCGGCGCATGCATCCAGCCTCGCTGCCGTGGCCGGGCATCGCCATCAGGTGCTGCCGCGTCCGCCTGCCCGGAAACCCCTCAGCCGGCCGTCACCCCTTGCCCCGTATACTCATCACTCCCGGGAACTGGCAACACCATGAGCGACCGTTTTGAACTCGTCTCGCCGTATTCGCCGGCGGGCGACCAGCCTGATGCCATCGCCAAGCTGACCAGCAACTTCGAAGCGGGCATCGCCAAGCAGACCCTGCTGGGCGTCACCGGTTCAGGCAAGACCTACACCATCGCCAACGTCATCCAGAACGTACAGAAGCCGACGCTGATCATGGCGCCGAACAAGACGCTGGCGGCGCAGCTGTATGGCGAGTTCAAGGCGTTCTTCCCGCACAACGCGGTCGAATACTTCGTCAGCTACTACGATTACTACCAGCCGGAAGCTTATGTGCCTTCGTCGGACACCTTCATCGAGAAGGACAGTTCGATCAACGAGCACATCGAGCAGATGCGGCTGGCCGCGACCAAGACCCTGCTGTCGCGCCCGGACGCGATCGTGGTGGCAACGGTGTCGGCGATCTATGGCCTGGGTGCGCCGGAAGACTACCTGTCGCTGCGCCTGATCCTGTCCAAGGGCGAACGCATCGACCAGCGCGACCTGATCAACCACCTGACCCAGCTGCAGTACACGCGCAACGAATACGAGCTGCAGCGCGGTACGTTCCGCGTGCGTGGCGAAGTGATCGACGTATTCCCGGCCGAGTCGGACAGCGAAGCGCTGCGCGTGGAACTGTTCGACGGCGAGGTCGAGAAGATCACCCTGTTCGACCCGCTCACCGGCGAGACGCTGCGCAACATGCAGCGCTTCACCGTCTATCCCAAGACCCACTACGCGACCACGCGCGAGCGCGTGCTGGCGGCGGTGGAGACCATCAAGGTGGAGCTGAAGGAACGCCTGGAGCAGTTGTACGCGCAGAACAAGCTGGTCGAGGCGCAGCGGCTGGCCCAGCGCACCCAGTTCGACATCGAGATGATGGCCGAAGTCGGCTTCTGCAACGGCATCGAGAACTACTCGCGGCACCTGACCGGCAAGAACGCCGGCGAGCCGCCGCCGACCCTGTTCGATTACCTGCCGGCCGATGCGCTGCTGGTGATCGACGAATCGCACGTGACCATTCCGCAGATCGGCGCGATGTTCAAGGGTGACCGCTCGCGCAAGGAGACCCTGGTCGAGTTCGGTTTCCGCCTGCCGTCGGCGCTGGACAACCGCCCGCTGCGCTTCGAGGAGTGGGAAGCGCGCTGCCCGCGCAGCATCTACGTTTCGGCGACGCCCGGGCCGTACGAGCTGCGCGAAGCCGGTGACGAGATCACCGAGCTGGTGGTGCGGCCGACCGGCCTGATCGATCCGGTGGTGGAGATCCGCCCGGTGGGGACCCAGGTCGACGACCTGATGAGCGAGGCCAATGCGCGGATCAAGGCCGGTGACCGCGTGCTGGTCACCACCCTGACCAAGCGCATGGCCGAGAACCTCACCGAGTACCTGACCGAACATGGCATCCGCGTGCGCTACCTGCATTCGGACGTGGACACGGTCGAGCGCGTCGAGATCATCCGCGACCTGCGCCTGGGCAAGTTCGATGTGCTGGTGGGCATCAACCTGCTGCGCGAGGGCCTGGACATGCCCGAGGTCTCGCTGGTGGCAATCCTGGATGCCGACAAGGAGGGCTTCCTGCGCTCCACCGGTTCGCTGATCCAGACCATCGGCCGCGCCGCCCGCAACGTGCGCGGCACGGCGATCCTGTATGCCGACAAGGTGACCCGCTCGATGCAGGCGGCGATCGACGAGACCGACCGCCGTCGCGCCAAGCAGGTCGAGTACAACGAGGAACACGGCATCGTGCCGCGCTCGGTCGCGCGCCCGATCACCGACGTGCTGGAAGGCGCCCGCTCCGACGCCGCCGAGAAGGAGGCGAAGAAGGGCAAGGGCAGGAGCCGGGCGGGCGTGGCCGAGGACGTCGCGGACTATCGTTCCCTCGCCCCGGCCCAGCTGGCGGCCCGCCTCAAGGCGCTGGAACAGCAGATGTACCAGCACGCCAAGGACCTGGAATTCGAGGATGCCGCGCGCGTGCGCGACCAGATCCGCCAGCTGAAGGAGGCCAGCCTCGGCTGAACGCGGCGGCGCAGCCGCATCTTCACAAAAGTGTTGCGCTTCACAGCCGTCATCCGTAATATACGCGGCCTGCACCGACGCAATCGCGGAAATGCAGAAGCAAAACGGGCGGTTAGCTCAGCGGTAGAGCACTACCTTGACATGGTAGGGGTCACAGGTTCGAACCCTGTACCGCCCACCACGACGTCTTCGCAAGAAGGCGGTCGTGAACTGCAAAGCCCGGCCCTGGCGCCGGGTTTTTACGTAGCAAGGCCGGCTTTCGGGCGGCAAGAACAAGATGGGCGGTTAGCTCAGCGGTAGAGCACTACCTTGACATGGTAGGGGTCACAGGTTC
>NZ_CAMFIA010000016.1 GCF_945952405.1 uncultured Stenotrophomonas sp.
ACTCCCGACCGCCTGGTTCGTAGCCAGGTACTCTATCCAACTGAGCTACGGGCGCGCGGTACACAATCAATTTGTTGCCACATTCTATTACATCTTTCAGCGGCGGATGCTGAAAGCCTGTCGAGTGGTGCGCCCGGAGAGATTCGAACTCCCGACCGCCTGGTTCGTAGCCAGGTACTCTATCCAACTGAGCTACGGGCGCCCTGCGACAGGAGCGGAATTATGCGGATGTCGGCGCGCACCGTCAACAGTTTTGTGAAAATTTTCATCCAACTGAATGAAAAAGCTGTCAGCCACGGCATCCGGCGCCTTCAGCCAGGCGAAATGATCAGCGCGCGTGCCCAGTTCCTGCGCGGAAAGCACACGCAGCTGTGCGGCCACATTCGGCAGTTTCGCCAGCAGCGTGCGCATCGACCCGATCGGTGCCAGCCAGTCGTGTTCCATCAGCACCGCCTGCGCGCTGCCCTGCACGCGCGCCATCTGTGCATCGAGATCCTCATCCATGCCAGCGGCGGCGTAATGGTTGTTCAGGCCGACGCGCGCCCAGTCGGCGATCAGTCCGCGCGCTTCGGTTCCACCGAAGCCGAGGCGACGGCCATGCAGTACGCCCTGGCGTTGCGCGATCCACGGCAGGAAGCGATAGACCAGGGGCAGCAGCCAGCCGCGTGGTGGTGGAAAGCCGCGCCAGAACGGCGAGCCGCTGGCGGCCAGCCACAGCCGTTTGAAGCGCTGCGGGTTGCGGCCGGCATGCACGCAGGCCAGCTGCCCGCCAAGGCTGTGGCCGCCGATGATCCAGGGCCGCGCACCGGCTTCGTCGTCGGCGGCGGCCGCGGCAAGGACGGCCTGGCTGGCCGGCAGATCCTGCTCGAGCACTTCGCGATAGCCCCAGTCCTGGCTGCGTGACGGGCGCAGCGAGCTGCTGCCGTTGCCGCGCCACTCATGCAGGTAGACCGCTACGCCTTTCGCCGCCAGCGCCTGTGCCAGCGGCAGGTAATGGCGTGCGGCCACGCCCAGTGCCGGCAGCCACAACAGGCGGGCGATCGGCTGCGCGGGGACGCAGGCGATCACCTCGTAGCGATGACCATCGCTGCACTGCACGGCGAGGACGTGCGTGGTCAGGCTCATGCGTGCGGCGCTGCGCCGAAGTGGTCGAGCACCCGCACGTCGCTGCGGCCGGGCGCATAGCCGCGCTGCAGGCCACGTGCGACGTAGTCGATGCCGGCCTCGCAGGCATTGGCCAGGCTCAGGCCATTGCACAGCTGCGCAGCGATGGCCGAAGCCAGCGTGCAGCCGGTGCCATGTGCATCCAGCGGCAGCCGGGCGTGGATGAACGCTTCGCTGCTGACGCCGTCGAAGTAGCGGTCGATTACCCGATTGCCTTCCTGCAGGTGGCCGCCCTTGAGCAGCACGGCACCGGCGCCCAGCTCGAGCAGGGTGGACGCGGCCTCTTCGGCATCATCGCCATTGCCGATGCGGCGACCGATCAGCAGTTCCGCCTCCGGCGTGTTCGGGGTGACCAGTGTTGCCAGCGGCAGCAGGCGCTCGCGCATGGCCTTCAGCGCGCTTTCTTCCAGCAGGCGCGCGCCGCTGGTGGCCACCATCACCGGGTCCAGCACCACGTGCGGCGGACGATGCTTCTCCAGCGCATCGGCGACGGCATGGATCACCTCGGCGTTGGCCAGCATGCCGAGCTTCACCGCATGGATGTCGAAGTCATCGAAACAGGCGTCGATCTGGGCCTGCAGGAATGCGATCGGCGGTACGTGCACGGCGGTGACGCCACGGGTGTTCTGTGCGGTCAGCGCGGCGAACACGGCGAGCCCATGCACGCGGTGTGCGGCGAAGGCCTTCAGGTCGGCGGGAACGCCGGCACCGCCGCCGGAGTCGGAGCCGGCGATGGTGAGGGCGGATACGGGAGTGGTCGGGCTCATCCAGCGATTGTGCCGTGGTGACCTGTGAGGGAACAGTGCCAACCGGGTGGTCGCCACAGTGGTAGACGGGGTCAGATCCCTCCCCGCAGGAGAGGGATCTGACCCCAGGGGCGAGCGGTTCAATGCCGCCAGCGCGCCCACTGCTGGTACAGCACGTAGCCCAGGCCGGTCAGGCCGGTGAGCAGGGCAGGGGCGAGCAGGGCGTCGTACTGCCAGTGCACGAACAGCCAGGCGCCAATGATGCCGCCGCCAAGGAAGCCGCTGATGATCAGGCCGCTCAGGGTCAACCGGCGGACCTGCAGCGGCAGGCCGCGCAACAGGTGGCCGAGGCCGATGCCAAGATCGGTGAACATGCCGCTGAGGTGGGTGGTGCGCACCACCGCGCCGCTGAAGGTGGTGGTCATCGCGTTCTGCAGGCCGCAGGCCATCGCGGCGGCCAGCGCGCCCCAGATCTGGTGGCGTTCAAACAGCGGGATGGCCACCAGCAGCAGCGCCGATTCCAGGGCCAGTGCCACGCCGTAGCGGCGTCCCAGCTGCAGTGCGCTGTCCTGGATCAGCAGGCCGCTGAGCATCGCACCCAGCGAGAACGCGATCAGCAGGCCCCACAGGTGGCCGACCGCACGCCAGTCGCCCTGGGCCAGGGCCATGCCCAGCTGGCTGGTGCTGCCGGTCATGTGGCTGACTGCCTGGTGTTCGAACCCCAGGAAGCCGACCACGTTGACCATGCCGGCCACGCAGGAGAGCGCGACCGCACCGATCCACACCCAGGTGGGCAGGCGAATTCCCATCGGCGGTGCCGCTCAGGGCCCGTCGAGGCCGCCGTTGAACTGCAGCTCGCTGAACGTGTTGCTGGCCGGATCGAACACGGCGCCCCAGAACTGTTCGCCCCCATCGCAGACCCGGATCGCCTCGCGGGCCGGATTGATGCCGCTGTCGTCGGGCAGCTGGAACGCGTTGATGTAGATCAGCCGCTTGCCGGCGCTTTCGATGCCGACGTACTGGCGATCGAAGTCCAGCACCTTGGGCACCTGCGCCTGCAGCGCGGGCAGCTGCGCTTCCAGCTGGTCCACCTGCTGCCGGCTGGGAGCCCAGTAGCCGCTGACCCGCCCGGCCTCGCGGCCGGGGCTGGCGCGCGAGCAGGTGTCGAGCACCTGCGCGGCGATGATCGGGCGGGTGACCACCCAGGACTGCCCGGTGCGCTCGGCGGTCGGCACGCTGGCCGGGCCGCGCGTGGTGGTGCAGGCGCCCAGGGTGGCTGCGAGGGCGATCGCAGCCGTGGGCAGCAGCAGGCGGGTGCAGCGGTTCACAACACCTCCGAAGCGTAATCGGCCAGGCGCGAACGCTCGCCACGGCGCAGGGTGATGTGCGCACTATGCGGCCAGTTCTTGAAGCGATCCACCGCGTAGGTCAGGCCCGAGGTGGTCTCGGTCAGGTACGGGGTGTCGATCTGCTCGACGTTGCCCAGGCAGACGATCTTGGTGCCGGGGCCGGCACGGGTGATCAGCGTCTTCATCTGCTTCGGGGTGAGGTTCTGCGCCTCGTCCAGGATCAGGTAGCGCGACAGGAAGGTGCGGCCGCGCATGAAGTTCATCGAGCGGATCTTGATGCGGCTGGCGAGCAGGTCGTTGGTGGCCTGGCGGCCCCAGGTGCCGCCTTCCTGGTTGTGCGTGAGCACTTCCAGGTTGTCGGTCAGCGCGCCCATCCACGGCGTCATCTTCTCCTCCTCGGTGCCGGGCAGGAAGCCGATGTCCTCGCCGACGCTGACCGTGGCGCGGGTCATGATGATCTCGCGGTAGCGCTGCTGGTCCATCGTCTGCGCCAGGCCGGCGGCCAGCGCCAGCAGGGTCTTGCCGGTGCCGGCGGTGCCGAGCAGGGTGACGAAGTCGATCTCCGGATCCATCAGGGCGTTGAGCGCGAAGTTCTGCTCGCGGTTGCGTGCGCTGATGCCCCACACGGCATGGCTGCCGTGGCGGAAGTCATCAACCAGCGACAGCACCACCTTGCCATCGCCGACCACACGGCTGACGCGCAGTTCGACTTCGTCTTCGCCGGGCAGGTAGACGTACTGGTTCGGATACCACTCCTCGCCGTCCTGGGCCTGGATTTCGTAATGGGTGCGGCCCTTGTCGCTCCAGCTGCGCAGGTCTTCGCCGTGGCGCTTCCAGAAGTCTTCCGGCAGCTCGGTGGCGCCGGTGTAGAGCAGGCTGAAATCGTCCAGCGCACGGTCGTTCTCGTAGTCCTCGGACACGATGCCGGCGATCGCGGCCTTGATCCGCAGGTTGATGTCCTTGGAAACGAACACCACCGGCAGGTCCGGGGTCTCTTCCTTCAGGGCCAGGATCGCGCCGAGGATGGCGTTGTCCGGGATCACCTTGCCAAAGCTCTTGCCAGCGTCGAAGTGGCTGGTCTGGAAGCGCAGCTTGCCGGCACTGTGCTTGCCGCGCAGCTGCAGGCCCTGCGGCCGCTGCAGCGGAATGCCGTCGGCCAGGTTGTCCAGGCCGGAGGCCTGCACCAGCTCATTGAGGAAGCGGCTCACCTGACGGGCGTTGCGGCTCGCTTCGGAGGTGCCCTTCTTGCCGTTGTCCAGCTCCTCGATCACCTGCATGGGCAGGTAGACGTCGTGCTCCTCGAATTTGAACAGCGCGGTGGGATCGTGCATCAGCACGTTGGTATCCAGCACGTAGATGCGCTTGCCTCGGGTCATCGTCGGTTCCTGGTTACGGACAGGGAAAAACCACCACGACCTGCAGGGCAGGGTGGTGGCGGACAAAGTGGGCGATGGGACTCACTTGGATTGGGCGGCCTTCAGTTCGGCAAGCACGGCATCGGCATGGCCGGCGACCTTGACCTTGCGCCAGGACTGCACGATGCGGCTGTCGGGAGAAATCAGGAAGGTGCTGCGCTCGATGCCACGTACCTGCTTGCCGTACATGTTCTTCATCTTGATCACGTCGAAGGCGCTGCACAGCGCTTCGTCGCCATCGCTGACCAGCGGAAACGCGAAGCCCTGCTTGGCACAGAAATTGTCGTGCGACTTCACCGAGTCGCGCGAGACGCCGAGCACGACCGCGCCGGCTTTCCTGAACTTCGGCAGCAGCGCATTGAAGTCGATGCCTTCGGTGGTGCAGCCGGGGGTACTGTCCTTGGGGTAGAAGTACAGCACCAGCCAGTGGCCGGCGTAATCGCCGAGGGTGGCCTGGTCGCCACCGGACAGGGCCAGCGGCAGGGAAAGGGTGGTGCTGTCCAGGGTATCGCCGTTGTTCATGAGGTCCTTCTGTCGAGCCTGGTAGAACGTTCGCCGAGCAAGCTGGGCGATGACAGCATCGAACACGTCGGATGCTACAACTACATGAAACGCCACGCGCCCGTGAGAGGCGCGCGAAAAATCAGAACTTCATCGGGTCCATGATCGCGTCCAGGTTCAGGTGGTCGCAGAATTCAAGGAAATCGTCGCGCAGCGCGGCGATGTGCATGTTGGCCGGCACGCCGATGGTGACCTGTGCGCTGAACATTTCCGCACCGGTCTGCATGGCGCGGTAGCGCGTGCTCTGCAGGTTCTCGATGGTGATGCCCTGGCGGTCGAAGAAATCGGCCAGCTGGAACAGGATGCCCGGCTTGTCGGCGGCGATCACTTCGACGATGTACGGCAGCAGGTTGGACTGCGCCTGCTTGGCGGCGGTGCGGTACCAGACCAGCTTCAGGCCTTCCTCGCGCTCCAGCCGGGTCAGCATCGCCTCCAGCTTGGCCACCGAGTCCCAGGAGCCGGTGGCCAGGGCGGTGACCGAGACATCGCGGCCGACCGTGGCCAGGCGTGCGTCCACCAGATTGCAGCCGCTGTCGGCGATGCGGCGGGTGACGGACAGCAGGGGGGACTCCGGATGCGTCGTATAGGCGTTGATCAGGAGGTGGTTTTCGCTCGGCGCGGGGCGCGGGGTGGTGTCGGTCAAGGCGATTCCGGGTAATGCATGCGTTAGTCTGAATGCCCGCCAGAGGCGGGGATCCACCGGTGTCCAGCATACTTGCCCGTGCTTTCGCGCCGCAAGTAACATTCAGGTCGCCCCCGGCCTTTCGTGGCGGGCGTTTTCCCTTTCCAGCCAAGAGCAGCACGTCCTTGTCCCTTTCCGGCCTCATCACCGCGCTGGCGACCCCGTTCCGGGCCGACGGCGCCCTCGATCCCGACGGTTGGCAGCGCCTGCTGCATCTGCAACTGGAAGGTGGCGTCCATGGCGTTGTCGTAGCCGGCTCGACCGGCGAGGCAGCCACCCTCACCGATGCCGAGTACGACCTGCTGCTGGCCAGCGCGGTCGAGCGCATCGGCGGCCGCATCCCGGTCATCGCCGGTACCGGCCTGTCGGGAACGGCCAAAACCATCGAACAGACCCGCCGCGCCGCCGCGCTCGGTGCCAGCCATGCGCTGGTGGTCACGCCGCCGTACGTGCGGCCGACCCAGTCCGGCCTGATCGCGCATTACCGCGCGGTTGCCGACCTGGGCGGGCTGCCGATCGTGCTGTACAACGTACCTGGCCGCACCGGCTGCGACATGCTGCCGGAAACCGTGGCGGCCCTGGCGGGACACCCCAACATCGTCGGCATCAAGGAGGCGGTGGGTGACATCGGCCGGGTGCAGGCGCTGATGACGCTGCACACCCCGCAGTTCGCCGTGCTCAGCGGCGACGACGGCACCGCGGCACGTTCGATCCAGGCCGGCGTCGATGGCCTGATCTCGGTCGGTTCCAACGTGCTGCCCGGCGCCTACCGCCGGATGTGCGAGCTGGCGGCGGCCCACGACCACGAAGCCACCGCGTCCTGGAATGCGCGCCTGCAGCCGTTCCATGACTTCTGCGGTGTCGAGCCGAACCCGATTCCGGTCAAGGCGCTGCTGCGCCGCATCGGCGTCGGCCACGACCTTCGCCTGCCGCTGCTGCCGCTGTCGGCATTGCACGCACCGGCGGCCGACCACCTTGCCGGCGACATCGCCGCCCTCGAAGCCCTTTCCAGCCACTGACCTTCCGTCTTGGTCTGACCCAGGAGATTCACATGCGTCAATCCGTTTCCACCGTCCGCGTGCTGTCCTACGCCCTGCTTGCCGTGGCTGTCGCTGCCGGTACCACTGGTTGCTTCAAGCGTGGCGTCAAGGGCGATTACGCCCTGGCGCCGGAGATGCGTCCGCTGGAAGTGCCGCCGGACCTGAACCTGCCGGCCACCACCGGTGACAACAAGGTGCCGGCGCTGGTCTCGGCCACCAAGCCGGCGGCTCCGGCGGCGGCGGCTCCGGCTGTCGGCAATACCGGTTTCACCATTGCCGGTGGCAAGGACGAAGCCTTCGCCAAGGTCGGCACCGCGCTGGAAGGCGTGGAGGGCGTGACCATCGCCAGCCGCGCGCAGCTGCTGGGCTCGTACGACGTGGCCTACGAAGGCAGCAACTTCCTGGTCCGCGTGGTCGCTGTCGATGCCGGCGCCTACATCTCCGCGGTCGACCCGCGTGGCCTGCCGGCCACCGCTGCCGCGCCGGTGAAGCTGATCGCTGCGCTGAAGGCGAAGCTGGCCCAGTAAGTACCGGTCCGCACCGGCCGAGGTAGCGCTGACCTTGGTCGGCGCTTTGGCTGGGACCAGAACGGAAAAGGGCGCCCAGGGCGCCCTTTTCTGTTCACTGCCGCTGGCGCCTCAGCGCTCCAGCAGCTTCAGCTTGTCCGGCTTGCCGTCCCATTCGCCGGCGTCGGCGGGCGGATCCTTGCGCACGGTCAGCACCGGCCATTCCTTCGCCAGCTCGGCGTTGAGGGCGACGAAGCCTTCCTGGCCGGCGGGAACGTCGTCCTCCGGGAAGATCGCGTTGACCGGGCACTCCGGCTCGCAGAGCGTGCAGTCAATGCACTCATCCGGGTCGATCACCAGGAAGTTCGGGCCTTCGTGGAAGCAATCCACGGGGCACACTTCCACGCAATCGGTGTGTTTGCACTTGATGCAGTTTTCGGTGACGACAAAGGGCATGGGCTGGGGGTGGATCGATTCCTGAACCTGCCAATTCTAGAACAGGTTGACCCCTGCTGTCGGCGCGGCCGGCAAAACGGGCGTCTGGCAGGCTCTGCCGGGGCGGCCATCGCCGCCCATTGGCGGTACGGCAGGGCCTGTGCGACGCTGCGCGACAGCCGGCCGCCCGCGGTGGCCGGATTCCCTTCCCAGCAGGATCGTCCATGTCCCAAGCCCAGCCCGGCGCCGCCTCCCACGGCGGTGAGAACACTGCGTTCATCGTCCTGATCAGTTGCGTCGCCACGCTTGGCGGGTTCCTGTTCGGCTTCGACAGTGGCGTCATCAATGGCACGGTCGAAGGCCTGCGCCAGGCCTTCAACTCGAGCGAGGCGGCGTTGGGCTTCGAAGTGGCCTCGATGCTGCTGGGCTGTGCGATCGGCGCGTTCCTGGCGGGATGGCTCGGCGATCGGCTGGGGCGGCGCGGCGTACTCATCGTCTCCGCGCTGATGTTCCTGGTCTCTGCATTGGGTGCCGGAGCCGCGCATGCCTCCTGGCTGTTCATCGCCGCGCGCGTGCTCGGTGGCTTCGCAGTGGGTGCGGCCAGCGTGATGTCGCCGGCCTACATCGCTGAGGTGGCCTCGGCGCGCTATCGCGGCCGCCTGGCCACGGTGCAGCAGATGGCGATCATCTGCGGGCTGTTCGCCGCGTTCCTCAGCAACTACCTGCTGGCCCGCGCCGCCGGCGCCTCGACCGAGCCGCTGTGGCTGGGGCATGAGGCCTGGCGCTGGATGTTCTGGATGCAGGCGTTGCCGTCCGGGTTGTTCCTGCTGCTGTTGCTGGTGATTCCGGAAAGCCCGCGGTTCCTGGTCCTGAAAGGGCGACGGGCGCAAGCCGGGGCCGTGCTGTCGCGCCTGTATGGCGCGCAGGCAGCCGCGACCAAGCAGGCCGAGATCGAGGCCAGCCTGGCCCAGGACCAGCACAAGCCGCGTTTTGCCGATCTGCTCGACAAGGCCACCGGCAGGCTGCGCCCGATCCTCTGGGTGGGCATCGGCCTGGCCATGTTCCAGCAGCTGGTCGGCATCAACGTGGTGTTCTACTACGGCGCGGTGCTGTGGCAGGCGGTGGGCTTCTCGGAGAGCGACGCACTGCTGATCAATGTGCTGTCCGGTGCGCTGAGCATCGGCGCCTGCCTGCTGACGGTGCTGCTGATCGATCGCATTGGCCGCCGGCCGCTGCTGTGGATCGGTTCGGTCGGCATGTCGGTGGCACTGGTGCTGATGGTGGTGGCCTTCGCCAGCGGCAGCCTGGCCGGCGGCCGCCTGCAGCTGTCCGATGGTATGGGACGGCTGGCGCTGGTGGCGGCCAATGCCTACGTCGTGTTCTTCAACATGTCCTGGGGCCCGGTGATGTGGGTGATGCTGGGCGAGATGTTCCCGAACCAGATCCGTGGCCCGGCGCTGGCGGTGGCCGGCGCGGCACAGTGGACCTCGAACTTCGCGATCACCGTGACCTTCCCGATGCTGCTGGCCGGGATCGGCCTGGCCGGGGCCTACGGCATCTATACGGTGGCGGCGATCCTCTCGATCCTGTTCGTGGTGCGCTACGTGCGCGAGACCAAGGGCAAGGAGCTGGAGCAGATGGAAGGCTGACGGGGCTGGCTTCGGTTGCATTCCGTTGGCGCCTGGTTGTCCCGAGTTTGAGGGGGCAGGCCGCCCTCTCCAGGACACGCAAAAGCCCATCCATGGTGCTCGATGGCGCCAGGGATGGCGCCATCGAGCCCCCATGGATGGGTTCACGGCGCGTCCTGCCCTGGGTGACCCCACCGGCTCAAGCCGATTGCAGGGAGGTGCCAAAGCGACCAGGCCGACCGAAGCCATCACACTCCCGGAAAACAGAAAAGCCCGCACAAGGCGGGCTTTTTCGGTTCCTGCTGCGGCGACTGGCGCTCCCTAGGGGACTCGAACCCCTGTTTTAGCCTTGAGAGGGCCACGTCCTAACCACTAGACGAAGGGAGCGTAACTGTGTCGCTGCCGAGGCAGGAGCGCTAGTATATGCACCTCGATGCCATTGGGCAATCCCGAAACTTCAACCGGAAGCGCCAACATCATTTCCCCTGCTACATCACCGTTCAGCCTGCGCGTCATTCCGCGCGACCAGCACACGATCTCCCGCAAGGACATCAGCCCGAACGCCCTGCGCGTGCTTTATCGCCTGCGCGATGCCGGCTTCGGCGCCTACCTTGTCGGCGGCGCGGTGCGCGACCTGCTGGTCAATGGCCAACCCAAGGATTTCGACGTGGCCACCGATGCCACGCCCGAACAGGTCAAGCAGCTGTTCCGCAACTGCCGCCTGATCGGCCGCCGATTCCGCCTGGCCCACGTTGTGTTCGGCCGCGAGATCATCGAAGTCGCCACCTTCCGTGCCAACAGCGATGACGGCAGCGGCGACCGCGAGATGGAAAACGGCATGCTCGTGCGCGACAACGTGTACGGCACCATCGAGGACGACGCCGTCCGCCGCGACTTCACCTGCAACGCCCTGTACTACGCCATTGAGGACTTCTCGGTGCGCGACTACACCGGCGGCTTCGAAGACGTGCAGGCGCGGCTGATGAAGCTGATCGGCGACCCCGAACAGCGCTACCGCGAAGACCCGGTGCGCATGCTGCGCGCGGTGCGCCTGGCGGCCAAGCTCGGTTTCCAGATCGAAGAAGGCACCGCGGCACCGATTCCGCAGCTGGCCGGCCTGCTCAACGAGGCCGCACCGGCGCGCCTGTTCGAGGAAGTGCTCAAGCTGTTCCTGTCCGGTCACGGCGTGGCCAGCTTCGAGGGCCTGGAGCGCTACGGCCTGCTCGACGTGCTGTTCCCGGAAAGCGCCAAGGCACTGAAGGCCAATCGCACCGGCGCGCTGCGCCGCATGCTGGTCGAAGGCCTGGCCAATACCGATGCACGCGTGGCCAACGACGAGCCGGTCTCGCCGGCGTTCCTGTTCGCGCTGCTGCTGTGGCCGGCGTTCTGCCGCGCGCAGGCGACCCTGCTCAAGCAGGGCGTCGCACCGGAAGAGGCACAGCGTCGCGCTGCCGACCGCGTCACCGTGCAGCAGCTCAGCACCATCGCGCTGCCGCGCCGCTTCTCGCTGCCGATGCAGGAGATCTGGCTGCTGCAGTCGCGCTTCGGTTCGCGCCAGCGCAAGCGCGTGTTCCGCACCCTGACCCATCCGCGCTTCCGCGCCGCGTTCGACTTCCTCAGCCTGCGCCAGGTGGCCTCGGCCGAGCATGAGGCTGACGTCGTGTTCTGGCGCGAGGCGCAGGCGCAGTCCGGCCGCGAGCTGGAATCGTCGCTGGATGCGATGCACAGCGAAGACGCCGATGACCAGAGCGGGGCGCCGCGCAAGCGCCGCCGTCGCCGCCGTCGTCCGGGTGCCCCGGCCGGTGCAGCGGGCGAGTAAGCGATGACCCTTGCCTGGATCGGCCTCGGCGCCAACCTTGGCGACGCGGCCGCGACCGTCGGCGCGGCGATGGCCGCGCTGGACGGGTTGCCCGGCACCCGCCTGCAGCAGGCCTCGCGCCTGTACGCAACGCCGGCCTGGGGCAACCAGGACCAGCCGCCATTCGTCAATGCCGTGGTGGCGGTCGAAACCGGTCTGCCGGCCGCTGCGCTGCTGCAGGCGATGCTGGCGCTGGAACAGCGCTTTGGCCGCGTGCGCGACCCCGCGGTGCACTGGGGGCCGCGCGCGCTGGATCTCGATCTGCTGCTGTACGGCGAGCAGGTGCTTGACCAGCCTGGCCTGCAGGTGCCGCACCCGTACATGCACGAGCGTGCGTTCGTGTTGGTGCCGCTGGCCGAAATCGCGCCGGATCTGGCCATTCCCGGCCATGGCTGCGTGCGGGATGCAGTGATGCGGGTGGATGCCTGCGGGATCGCGCCGATAGGGTGATAATGCCCGGGTTATCTCCCCCGGTTATCAGCACATGAGCACCCACGCAGACAGCAAGCCCTGGACCATTCCCGCCCTGGCCGAGGCCAAGCGCAATGGCCAGAAGCTGGTCATGTTGACCGCCTACGACGCCGGCTTTGCCCGCACGTTCGACGCCAATGGTGTCGACCTGATCCTGATCGGCGATTCGCTGGGCATGGTCGTGCAGGGCCACGATTCGACCCTGCCGGTGACCGTGGCCGACATGGTCTACCACACCCGTGCCGTGGCCCGCGTGCTGCAGCGTGCGTTGCTGGTGGCCGACCTGCCGTTCGGCGCCGATGCCACCCCGGAGCGCGCGCTGGATGCCTCGCTGCAGCTGCTGCAGGCCGGTGCCGAGATGGTCAAGATCGAGGGTGCCGGCTTCAAGGTCGACATCATCCGCTACCTGGTCGAGCGCGAGATCCCGGTCTGCGCGCACCTGGGCCTGACCCCGCAGTCGGTGCTGCGCCTGGGTGGTTTCAAGATCCAGGGCCGTGGCGATGCCGCGCGCCAGCTGGTCGAGGACGCCCGCGCCGTGGCCGCTGCCGGCGCCAGCATCATGGTGCTCGAATGCGTGCCGACGCCGGTTGCCGCCGAGGTGACGGCCGCCGTGGCGGTGCCGACCATCGGCATCGGTGCCGGCCCGCAGTGCGACGGCCAGGTGCTGGTGCTGCACGATTTCCTTGGCCTGGACAGCGGCCACCGCCGCCCGAAGTTCGTCAAGGACTTCCTGGCCGAGGGCGGTTCGGTGGCCGGTGCCACCCGCGCCTTTGCCGACGCCGTGCGCGACGGCAGCTTCCCCGACGAACAGCACGCCTACGCCCAATGATCCAGACCTTCAACGAGCTCGGCGCGCTGCGCGAGCAGATCGCCCAGTGGAAGCGCGAGGGCCTGCGCGTGGCGTTGGTGCCGACCATGGGCAACCTGCACGGTGGGCATCATTCGCTGGTGACCCTGGCCCGCCAGTACGCCGACAAGGTGGTGGCGAGCATCTTCGTCAACCCGACCCAGTTCGGCCCGAACGAGGATTTCAGTCGCTATCCGCGCACGCCCGAGGCTGACGTGGCCGGGCTGGAGCAGGTCGGCTGCGATGCCGTGTGGCTGCCCAGCGTCGAGGCGATGTACCCGCTGGGCGTGGACAAGACCACGCGCATGCACGCGCCCGGCGTCAGTGAAGTGCTGGAGGGCGCCAGCCGCCCGGGCCACTTCGATGGCGTGTGCACGGTGGTTGCGCGCCTGTTCCTGCAGGTGCAGCCGGACGTGGCCGTGTTCGGCCGCAAGGATTACCAGCAGCTGGCCGTGATCCGGCAGATGGTGGCCGAGCTGTCATTCCCGATCCAGATCGTGGGTGCGGACATCGTGCGTGACGAGGATGGCCTGGCCAAGAGCTCGCGCAACCAGTACCTGAGCGCCGAGCAACGCCCGCTTGCGACCACGCTGCACCGCACCCTGCTGGGCATGCGCGAGGGCTACGTGGCGGGGCAGTCGCGCGCGCAGATCGAGGCCGACGCCACCGCCGCACTGCAGGCGGCCGGTTTCCAGGTTGATTATGCGGTGCTGCGCACGCCGGAACTGGCCGAGCCAAGCTTCGACGGTGGCGGCCGGGTGGCACTGATCGCCGCGCGGCTGGGCAGCACCCGCCTGATCGACAACCTGGAGTTCTGAGCCGCTCGCGGCTCCGGGGCGCCTGCAACGGGCGCCTCCCACCTTCCCACGGACGGGAGATCTGCAATGAAGACCCTCGCTTCCGAGGCCGGCCGCTATGCGCGGGCCTCGATCCTGGCAGTGCTGGCGGCCGGCATGCTGCCCGCCCAGCTGCTTGGCGGCCTGCTGTTCGCGCTCGAATTCAGGCGCACGCCGGTGCCGGCGCTCAGCGGCGGCGCACAGATGTTCGCGCTGGCCGCCTGCGGTGCGCTGGCCGTACTGCTGCCGATGGCGCTGATCCAGCACTCCCGGCATCGCCTGCGCCGCACCAGCTTCGTGGGGGTCGGCTTCGGCGTGGCGACGCTGGCCATGGCTTTCTGGACCTGGCCGGGCGCGGACAACGGCCCGCTGCTGCAGCGCCTGCGCTACGTCGACACCTTCGATGTGATTGGCTATGGCCTGCTGGTGCTGGCGGCAGGGGGCTTCGGAGCGGTGGCCGGCCTGGCCTTCCATACCGTGTTCGGCCTGTGCATCGACGGCTGCGCCGGCCCGGCCGGGGTGCGGGCGCCGGGCGAGGGCGCCTGAACGGCCTTCAGCGTCCTGCCGCAGCCCCCTGACGACGGCCGGGCGGGTGCTAGAATCCGCTCTTTCCTTTGCCGTTGCAGCGCCCCCATGCACCTGTCCCTGCTCAAGACCAAGATCCACCGCGCCACCGTCACCCATTCCGAGCTGAACTACGAAGGCTCGATCGCCATCGATGACAACCTGCTGGCTGCCACCGGCATCCGCGAGTTCGAGCAGGTCCACATCTGGGACGTGACCAACGGTGCGCGCTTCTCGACCTACGCCATCCGCGCCGAGGCCGGGAGCGGCGTTGTTTCGCTCAACGGTGGCGCCGCGCGCCACGTGCAGGTCGGTGACATCATCATCATTGCCGCGTTCGCCAGCATGACCGAGCAGGAAGCTGACAGCTTCAAGCCGAAGCTGGTGTACGTTGATGGCAACAACCAGATCACCCACACCAACGACACGATCCCGACCCAGGCCGCATGACAACGAACAACGGATTCGACTCGCTGCATTCCCACGCCCAGCGCCTGAAGGGCGCAAGCATTCCCAGCCTGCTCGCCGCCGAACCCGGCCGCGTCCAGCAGCTGGCGCTGCGGGTCGGTCCGTTGTATGCCAACTTCGCCCGGCAGAAGTACGATGCCGCGGCGCTGCAGGCGTTGCTGGCGCTGGCCGCCGAGCGTGATGTCGGCGCTGCCATCAACCGCCTGTTCCGTGGCGAGCAGGTCAACCTGACCGAAGGCCGCGCCGCGCTGCACACCGCGCTGCGTGGCGACGTGGTCGATGCGCCGGTGGCGGCCGAGGCCTATGCCACCGCGCGTGGCATCCGCCAGCGCATGGGCGTGCTGGTGCGCGCGCTGGAAGACAGCGGCGTGACCGATGTGGTCAGTGTCGGCATCGGTGGTTCCGACCTCGGTCCGCGCCTGGTGGCCGATGCGCTGCGTCCGGTCAGCGGTGCGCGCCTGCGCGTGCATTTCGTGTCGAACGTGGACGGCGCCGCCATGCAGCGCACGCTGGCCACGCTGGATCCGGCGAAGACCGCCGGCGTCCTGATCTCCAAGACCTTCGGTACGCAGGAAACCCTGCTCAACGGCCAGATCCTGCACGACTGGCTGGGCGGCAGCGAGCGCCTGTACGCGGTCAGTGCCAATCCGGAACGTGCCGCCAAGGCCTTCGCGATCGCTGCCGAGCGCGTGCTGCCGATGTGGGACTGGGTCGGTGGCCGCTATTCGCTGTGGTCGGCGGTCGGTTTCCCGATCGCGCTGGCGATCGGCTTCGAGCGCTTCGAGCAGCTGCTGGAAGGCGCCGCGCAGATGGATGCGCATGCGCTGGATGCGCCGCTGGAGCGCAACCTGCCGGTGCTGCATGGCCTGACCGATATCTGGAACCGCAACCTGCTTGGCTGCGCCACCCATGCGGTGATGACCTACGATCAGCGCCTGGCGCTGCTGCCGGCCTACCTGCAGCAGCTGGTGATGGAAAGCCTGGGCAAGCGCGTGCAGCGCGATGGCCAGCCGGTCACCACCGACACCGTGCCGGTGTGGTGGGGCGGGGCAGGCACCGATGTGCAACACAGCTTCTTCCAGGCGCTGCACCAGGGCACCAGCATCGTTCCGGCCGATTTCATCGGCTGCGTGCACAACGATGACCCCTACACGATCAACCACCAGGCGCTGCTGGCCAACCTGCTGGCGCAGACCGAGGCGCTGGCCAATGGCCAGGGCAGCGAGGATCCGCATCGCGATTACCCGGGTGGCCGCCCGAGCACGCTGATCCTGCTCGACGCGCTGACCCCGCAGGCGCTGGGCGCGCTGATCTCGATGTACGAGCACGCCGTATACGTGCAGTCGGTGATCTGGAACATCAACGCCTTCGACCAGTTCGGCGTCGAACTGGGCAAGCAGCTGGCCAGCGGCCTGCTGCCGGCGCTGCAGGGTGAGGAGGTGGCGATCGCCGATCCGATGACCCGCGAGATCCTGGCGCAGCTGAAGCGCTGAGGTTCTGGTGCCGGCCAGCGGCCGGCACGACCGATGGTCCGTTCTGGTAGTGCCGGCCGCTGGCCGGCATTCTGGCGATCCCGCTTTCTGTAGAGCCGAGCCATGCTCGGCTGCGCGGCGCAGGACGCCGAGCAGGGCTCGGCTCTACATGTTCAGCGGCTCGGATCGCGTTCCGGGCTCGGCCGCTTGGCCAGTTTGCGCTGCAGTGAACGCCGGTGCATGCCGAGCAGGCGTGCGGCCGCCGAGACGTTGCCGCCGGTCTCGTGCATGGCCTGCTGGATGTGCTCCCACTGCAGGCGGCTGATCGGCGTCATCGCGTCGGGCACTTCCATTTCGCCATCGTCGGCCGGACCGTCGTCCTCCTCGCCCAGGGCGCGCAGGATCATCGGCACCGTGGCCGGCTTCGGCAGGTAGTCGTCGGCACCCAGCTTGATCGCTTCCACTGCGGTGGCGATGCTGGCGTAGCCGGTCACCAGCAGGATCCGCATGTCCGCACGCAGGGCGCGCAGCGGCTGGATCAGGGCCAGGCCGGAATCGCTGCCCAGCTTCAGGTCGATCAGCGCGAATGCCGGCGGGTGCTGGCGGGCCAGCGCCAGCGCGCTGGCGGCATCCTGTGCGGTCTGCGCTTCAAGTCCCTTGCGGGCCAGGCTGCGCTGCAGGGTGCGCAGGTACAGCTCGTCGTCGTCGACCAGCAGGCCCAGGGTGGAGTGGTGAAGGCTCATGGGGTGTCCTCGCGTGGAGCCAGCGGCAGGCGGAAGCCGACGCGGCTGCCGGCCCCCTGGGCCGGGCGCATCCACATCTCGCCGTCGAGGCGTTCGATGGTGGCATGGGACAGGGCCAGGCCAACGCCCATGCCCTCGCTCTTGCTGCTGCCGAACAGCTTGCCTGGCAGCACGGCGGCACGGGCGTCGAAGCCGTGGCCGTAATCGCGTACTTCGCCGATCAGGTCGTCGCCTTCGATGCGCAGGCTCAGGTCCACGCGCGGGCGGCCGGCCTGCTCGCCGGCATCGGCGGCATTGTTGAGCAGGACCATCAGCAGATGGCCCACGCCCGGGTCCAGCGGCAAGCGCAGCGGCGCATCGTCGTTGCGGTGCAGGTCGATGGTCGGCCGCACCAGGCGCCATTGCTCCAGCACCTGCTGGGCGCTGGAATGGCCGCGGCCGGGGGCATCGGCCGAGGCCGGTGCGGCCAGCGCCAGTACGCGCTCGCGGCACTGCACCAGCAGTTCGCGCAGGGTTTCCATGTCCTCGCGTACTTCCGGCTCTTCGCTGCGCTCGGCGACGTCGTCGGCCAGCAGGGTCATGGTTGCCAGTGGCGTGTTCAGTTCATGTGCCACCGATGCGGCATGGGTGGCCAGGGCGACGATGCCCTCGTTGCGTGCGAAGCGTTCGCGCAGGGCCGACAGTTCCAGTTCGCGCTGGCGCAGGGCCAGCGCCAGGCGCGTGGAGAAGGCCAGCACCACCGCAGCGGAAATCAGGAAGTTGGCGACCACGCCCCAGCGGTTGAGGTCCTGCGCGCGGAAATAGCCGTCCGGCAGCGGCTGGCCGAACAGGCCACTGGCGGCGTAGCCGAGCAGGCAGGCCAGCGCCACTGCCAGCGCCCAGCGCAGCGGCAGGGCAAATGCGGCCAGTGCGATCAGGATCAGGAACAGTGAACTGAACGGATTGGCCATGCCACCGCTCCAGCCGACCATCCAGGTCAGGATGATCACGTCCACCAGGATGTGCCCGAACGCGGTCAGCGGCGCGGTGTCGGCGGCCTCCGGGCGCAGCTGGGTATAGACGTTGAACAGGGCCAGTACGGCCACGCCGGCCCACAACGGCAGCTGCGGCAGGGGCAGGCCCAGCACCCAGGTGGCCACCAGGATGGTGGCGGCCTGGCCGCCTACGGCAAGCCAGCGCAGGCTGCACAGGGTGCGGAGAAACGGGGCGTCGGGACCGGTCATTCGTGCCCATCGTATGCGTTCGCGGGCGGGCGTGCCTGCGACAATAGGCCGCAGCCGTGCCGCCGGCTGAATGCGAGTCACCCGGAATGCGGGGCCGGGCGGTAGAATGCGCCCATGCACGACGCCGTCACCCGCCCGACTCCTCCTTCCGATGCCACTGCCTGGCCCCGCCGCCAGACCCATGCCGTCCAGATCGGCGGGGTCACCGTAGGCGGAGGCAAGCCGGTCGTGGTGCAGTCGATGACCAACACCGACACCTCCGACGTCGCCTCCAGCGTGAAGCAGGTGGCCGAACTGTGGCGTGCCGGCTCGGAAATGGTGCGCTTGACCGTCAACACCGTTGAAGCCGCCGCGGCGATCCCGCGCATCGTCGACAAGCTGGCGATGATGGGCATCGATGTGCCGCTGATCGGTGATTTCCACTACAACGGCCACCAGCTGCTGACTGCCGAGCCGGCCTGTGCCGAAGCGCTGGCCAAGTACCGCATCAACCCGGGCAATGTCGGCTTCGGCAAGAAGAAGGACCTGCAGTTCGCCCAGTTGATCGAGTTCGCGATCCGCTACAACAAGCCGGTGCGCATCGGCGCCAACTGGGGCTCGCTGGACCAGGCACTGGCGGCGAAGCTGATGGACGAGAACAACCTGCGCGAACAACCCTGGGACGCTGGCCGGGTGCTGCGCGAGGCGCTGATCCGCTCGGCGCTGGATTCGGCCGAGCAGGCAGTGGAGCTGGGCCTGCCGCGCGACCGCATCGTGCTGTCGGCCAAGGTCAGTGGCGTGCAGGAACTGATCGCGGTGTACCGCGACCTGGCCCAGCGCTCCGATTTCGCCCTGCATCTGGGCCTGACCGAGGCCGGCATCGGAAGCAAGGGCATCGTGGCTTCGTCGGCGGCGCTGAGCGTGCTGCTGCAGGAAGGCATCGGTGACACCATCCGCATTTCGCTGACCCCGGAACCGGGCCAGTCGCGTACGCAGGAAGTGATCGTCGCCCAGGAACTGCTGCAGACCACCGGCCAGCGCGCCTTCACGCCGCTGGTCACGGCCTGCCCGGGCTGCGGCCGCACCACCTCCGAGTTCTTCCAGGAGCTGGCCAAGGTGGTGCAGAACCACGTGCGCGAGAAGATGCCGTTGTGGAAGATCCAGCATCCGGGGGCCGAGAACATGACCCTGGCGGTGATGGGCTGCATCGTCAACGGACCGGGTGAGTCGCGCCATGCCAACATCGGCATCTCCCTGCCGGGCACCGGCGAGACGCCTGCCGCACCGGTGTTCGTGGACGGCGAGAAGAAGGTGACCCTGCGCGGCGACAACATCGCCCAGGAGTTCGTCGCCCTGATCGACGACTACGTCGAACGCACCTATGTCCGAAGCGCCGGATAAGCCTGCGATTCTCGCTGCGCCGGAGTCCGCCTCCGGGTTCCGCCACTGGATGGCGCGCAATGCCTGGCGCCTGCTGCTGCTGTTCGGCGGCGTGCTGTTGCCGTTGGCCGGCTTCGTCGCCCTGGCCGACGAAGTGCACGAGTTTGAATCGTTCCATTTCGACGCGCCCCTGCTCTGGCAGATGCATGGCCTGCATTCGCCGCTGCTGGATCGCTTCTTCGTGCTCATCTCCCGGCTGGGCTACGAGTGGTTCCTGATTCCGGCCGACGTGCTGATCATCGGCGTGCTGCTGGGCTACCGGCGCTGGCGTGAGGCCACCTTCGTGGCGGTCAGCTTCGTCGGCTCGGCGCTGCTGAACATGGGCAGCAAGCATTTCTTCCAGCGCCAGCGCCCCAGCCTGTGGGAATCGATCGCGCCGGAATCGACGTTCAGCTTCCCCAGTGGCCATGCGATGGGCTCGATGACCCTGGCGGTGACCCTGGTGCTGCTGGCCTGGAACACCCGCTGGCGCTGGCCGGTGCTGCTGCTGGCGCCGGCGTTCAGCCTGCTGGTCAGCGTGTCCCGGGTCTACCTGGGGGTGCATTACCCCTCCGACATCCTGGCCGGATGGTGTGCCGCGCTGGTTTGGGTGGTAGGGTGCTATCTGGTCATGTTCAGTCGCCGGCATCCATGGCGACGTCACGGCTCGCCGCCAGCGAAGGCCAGCGAAGCATCAACACAGGGGGAATGACGTGGATGGCCCTCCCGGGACGTCTACGTGATAGATCAGTTGTTTCGTTGCAGCAGGTTCTGCAAGACAGGGGGCAAGCACAACGCGCGGTTATGTGATGCGCAAGGCATTTTGCCGGCGCCGCATTCCGGACGCGCTTGCAGGGTATCGGCACCCTGCCTAGCTTGACCTGCATTGGCCGCATTCGAAGAGGTACGTGAATGACGATTCGAGTCTACCTGGTGGATGACCACGGGCTGGTCCGCACCGGGATGAAGATGATTCTGTCGGGGGAAACCGACATCGAGGTGGTGGGCGAAGCCGAGACCGGCGAAGACGCGCTGCGCGACGTCCGCCAGCTGCTGCCGGACGTGGTGCTGTGCGACCTGCACCTGCCGGGTGTCAGTGGCATGGAAGTGACCGAGCGCATCGTCCGCAGCCACCGCAACACGCGCGTGGTGATCGTGTCGGTGCTGGAAGATGGGCCGCTGCCGAAGCGCCTGCTCGAAGCGGGCGCGGCCGGCTACATCGGCAAGGGCTGCGATGCGCAGGAACTGCTGCGGGCGGTGCGTGATGTGGCGGCCGGTCGTCGCTACCTGGGTACCAGCATCGCGCAGAACCTGGCGCTGTCGACGGTGGAAGGCAACGGTTCGCCGTTCGACAGCCTGTCGCCGCGCGAACTGGAAGTGGCGTTGCTGCTGACCCAGGGCCTGCGTCAGGAAGACATCGCACGGCGCCTGAGCCTGAGCGCGAAGACCGTGAACACGCACAAGGCGCGTCTGTTCGAGAAGATGGGAATCCACGACAACATCGCGCTGGCCCGCATGGCCAGTCAGTACGGACTGGTGGATCCGGCACGGCCGCTGTAACGGCCGGGTCGCAGCTGGGGTCAGATCCCTTTCCCGGCGGGAAAGGGATCTGACCCCGAAACACATCAATGACCGCGCACGCGCTTGATGATCTTCGCCGCGTCGGCGGCGCTGGCGCGCACCTTGTCCCACTGGCCGTCGGCGATCCAGTTGCCCGGCACCATCCATGAACCGCCGATGCAGACCACGTTCTTCTGCTCGAGGTATTCGGCAGCGGTGTTCTCGGTGATGCCACCGGTCGGGCACAGCTTGAGGTCGGCGATCGGGCCGGCCACGCCCTTGATCATCGCCAGCCCGCCCACGGCCGTGGCCGGGAACAGCTTGCACACGCGGAAGCCGCGCGCATACAGCGACAGCAGTTCAGTTGGCGTCGCCGCACCCGGCACCACCGGCAGCGGTGCCGCGGCCAGCGCGTCGGCCAGTGCCGGCGGCGTACCCGGGGTCACCAGGAAATCCGCACCTGCATCGATCGACTGCTGCATCTGCTGCACGGTCAGCACCGTGCCGGCACCTACCACCACGTCCGGCAGCTCGCGCTTGAGCATCGCCAGCGCTTCCATCGCCACCGGCGTGCGCAGGGTCAGCTCGATCGCCGGCAAACCACCCTCCAGCAGCGCGGCGCTGACCGCACGCGCCTGGTCCAGCGTATGAATCGTCACCACCGGCAGGATGCCGGCCGCATGCAACAGCTCCGCCGCACGCACCTGATGTTGTTCGATACCCATGCTTTTGCCTTTGCCTTTGCTCTTCTTGATTCAGTGGCCGCAGCGCACATGACGCGCCCGGAGTTGTCCAGAGCGCTCTACTGCCCAGGACGGGAAGCCTGTCGCGGCGTTTCGCTTCAGGCGTCCTTCGCCTCATGCGGCGCCGCCGCCGCTGCGGCATCGTGCCCGAGCTCGTACTCCGCGTCGTAATTCCACGGCCCGCCATCGGCGGCCGCCGGCCCGCACGAAATCGAAATCGCGCCCTGGTCGGCGGGGCCGACCACACGCCGGTTGATCGCGAACAGGTTGCGGCCCAGGTCATGCGCAGCCGGTGCGGTGTTCGGCGCCAGCGTGCGGGCGGCCCATTCGGCGGCATCCACCAGCACTTCCAGCGTGCCGGCCTCGCCGTCGAGGCGGATCATGTCGCCTTCGCGGACCTTGGCCAGCGGACCACCGCGCGCCGCTTCCGGCGTCACGTGGATCGCCGCCGGAATCTTGCCGGAGGCGCCGGACAGGCGGCCGTCGGTCACCAGCGCCACGCGCCGGCCCTGGTTCTGCAGCAGGCCCAGCAGTGGCGCCAGCGAATGCAGTTCCGGCATGCCGTTGGCACGCGGGCCCTGGTAACGCACCACCGCAACGAAGTCATGCGGCAGCAGCCCGCCGGCATGCAGCTTGTTGAGCACCTGCGGTGCATCGACCACCACGGCCGGCGCTTCGATGGTGCGGTACTGCGGCTTCACCGCGGACAGCTTGATCAGCGACTTGCCGAGGTTGCCGCGCAGCAGGCGCAGGCCGCCCTGGTGCTCGAACGGGTTGTCGACCCCGCGCACCACGTCCTCATCGGCGCTGCGTTCCAGGCCCGGCAGGTAAACCAGCTGGCCGTCGCGCAGCTGCGGCTCTCGTGCGTAGTCGGCCATGCCGCCGCGCGCGACGCTGACCAGGTCGCCATGCATCAGGCCGGCCTTGATCAGTTCGCCAAACACGAACGCCGGGCCGCCGGCTGCAGCGAAGCGGTTCACATCGGCCTCGCCGTTCGGATAGACGCGGGCCAGCAGCGGGATCAGCTGCGACAGCTCGTCGAAGTCGTCCCAGGTCAGCACGATGCCGGCGGCGCGGGCCACCGCGATCCAGTGGATGGTGTGGTTGGTCGAGCCACCGGTGGCCATCAGCGCGATGACCGCGTTGATGATCGCGCGCTCATCGATGATCCGGCCCAGCGGACGGAAATCGTCGCCGAGTGCGGTGATGTCCAGCGCACGTTCGGTGGCTTCGCGGGTCAGTGCATCGCGCAGCGGCGTGCCCGGATTGACGAACGACGCGCCCGGCAGCTGCACGCCCATCGCTTCCAGCAGCACCTGGTTGGAATTGGCGGTGCCGTAGAAGGTGCAGGTGCCGGCGCCGTGGTACGACGCGGACTCGGCTTCCAGCAGCTCTTCGCGGGTGGCCTCGCCGGCCGCATAGCGCTCGCGCACTTCGGCCTTCTGCTTGTTCGGAATGCCCGGGGTCATCGGCCCGGCCGGCACGAACACCGCCGGCAGGTGGCCGAAGGCCAGCGCGCCGATCAACAGGCCGGGCACGATCTTGTCGCACACGCCGAGATGGACGGTGGTGTCGAACATGTCGTGGCTGAGCCCGATGGCGGTGGCCTGGGCGATCACATCGCGCGAGAACAGCGACAGTTCCATGCCGCCGCGGCCCTGGGTGACACCATCGCACATGGCCGGCACGGCGCCGGCCACCTGCGCGGTGGCGCCCAGCTCGCGGGCGATCTCACGGATCTGCTCGGGATAGGTCTCGAACGGCTGGTGCGCCGACAGCATGTCGTTGTAGGCGGTGATGATGCCCAGATTCGGCGTCACCCCGCCGCGCAGGCGGCTCTTGTCGGTGCCGCCACAGGCGGCGAAACCGTGGGCAAGGTTGCCGCAGCTCAGGCGGCTGCGGAACGGGCCATCGCGCAGGGCGGCGTCGATCGCCGCCAGGTAGGCGGCGCGCGAAGCGGCGCTGCGGCGGATGACGCGCTCGGTGATGGCTTGCAGTTGCGGATGGAGGCTCATTGGCTACCGGCGTTCGTGGTGGCGAGAGGCAGGCGGCGGCGGGGCGCCGCCGCCGACATCAATCAGCCCAGTGGACGCGCAGGCGCGCGCCGTCCAGGTTGATCGCGTTGAGGATCGGGTACTGCTGGGCGTCATTGCTGTCCAGCGCCTGGCGCAGCACCTGCAGCTTCTGCTTGCCACGCAGCAGCAGCAGGCGCTGGCGGCACTGGCGCAGGCCGTGCGGGGTCAGGGTGATGCGCAGCGGCCACTGGTTCGCGCCCGGGCAGCCGGTGGCATCCAGTGCCGCGTAGGGCAGGGTGCTTTCCAGTGCGCGGGCCAGGTCCTTGGAGCCCGGGAACAGCGACGCGGTGTGGCCATCGTTGCCCATGCCCAGTGCCACCAGGCTCGGCGGCTGGCTGTGCTGGGCCTGCAGGTTGGCGGTGTAGACGCATTCCGGCAGCGGCTTGCCGACCCGCACCAGCGGATCGAAGTGGGCGCCTTCGGCGCGCTTGAGCAGGTGCTCGCGTACCAGCCAGGCATTGCTGTCGCGATCCTGCGGCGACAGCCAGCGCTCGTCGGCCAGGCTCACCTCAACCCGGTCCCAGTGCACATCCAGCTCGGCCAGTGCCTGGTAGACCGCCGCCGGGGTGGTGCCGCCGGACAGCAGGATGCGGGCACGGCCCACTTCATTGATGTCGTGGTTGAGGGTCTGCGCCATCTCGGCGGCTACCGCCTCGATCCAGCCATCGGCATCGCCGTGGTTGATGAACTCGATGCGGTCGTCGTGGAGGGTGGGGCTCATGCGGCAACTCCTGGGGCGTCACGTTCGGCGTCGGCGGCATAGGCGGCGGCGCCCAGCAGTCCGGCATGGGGGTGCATCACGGCCAGCGAGGGAACCCGCGCCATGATCGAAGAGAACCGGCCCTTGTGCTCGAAGCGCTGGCGGAACCCGGAGTGCTGCAGCGAGTCGAGCATCTTCGGGGTCAGGCCGCCGGTGAGGAACACGCCGTCCCAGGCGCCCTGGGTCAGCACCAGGTCGCCGGCAATGGCGCCGAACACCGCGCAGAACACATCGACGGTGCGCATCGCCTGCGGATCGCCGTGCAGGGCGCGCGCGGTCACGTCCACCGGCTGCAGCTGGCCCGGGTCGATGCCGGCCATTTCGCACACCGCGCGATGGATGTTGACCAGGCCGGGGCCACAGATCAGCCGTTCGTTGGAGACCCGGCCGAACTGCTCGGAGAGGATTTCCAGGATGCGGATCTCCTCCGGCGTTCCCGGCGGGAAGCTGACGTGGCCGCCTTCGGTTTCCAGCGGGTAGCAGCGGCCGTGGCGCAGGATCAGGCCGCCCACGCCAAGCCCGGTGCCGGGGCCGATCACCGCGTAGTTGCGCGGCTGGCCCGGCTTGCCCGGGACCCAGGCGGCGCCGCCGACCTGGACTACGTCCTCGGGTTGCAGCAGGGAAATCGCCATTGCCTGCGCGGCGAAGTCGTTGATCAGGTGCAGCTCGTCGAAACCGAGCATGGCCGCCGTGCGGCTGCGCGAGATCACCCACGGATGGTTGGTGATGCGCGCCTCGTCACCGTCGACGCGACCGGCGACCGCGAACACACCGCGGCCTGCGCTGGCACCGATCTGCTCGAGATGGTGGCGCGCGGCATCGCCCAGCGACGGGAACTCGGCCACCGCGTACTCGCGGATGCTGTCCTTCAGCAGCGGTGCGTCGCGCGAGGTGTCGGCCAGGGCGAAGCGGGCGTTGGTGCCACCGATGTCGGCAACCAGCACCGGCTGCGAGCCGGCACTCATGCCGACGCCTCGCTGTCCGGCGCGTCAACGCCCTGCGGCAGGAACCCGCTGGCATTGTCCGGGCCCCACTGGCCTGCCGGGTAGGGCTCCAGCGGCAGCTTGGCTTCCTTCCATGCATCGGCCACGCTGTCGATCCAGGCCCAGGCCGCGCGGACTTCGTCGTCGCGCACGAACAGCGTGTGGTTGCCGTTGAAGGCATCCAGGAACAGGCGTTCGTAGGCGATGCGGCGATGCAGGCCGGTCGGCACCGACAGTTCCAGTTCCAGCGGATGCAGTTCCAGCGCGCCCCATTCCGGGCCGGCCAGGCTGCTCATCAGGCCCAGCTCGATGTTCTCCTGCGGCTGCAGCTGGAACACCAGGCGGTTCGGTGCGGCCTGCGCGCGCTGCGGGCGCTCGAACAGCCAATGGGTGACCGGCTTCAGCGTGACCACCACGCGGGTGGTGCGCTCGGGCAGGCGCTTGCCGGTGACCAGGTGGAACGGCACGCCGCTCCAGCGCCAGTTGTCGATATGCGCGGTGACACCGGCGAAGGTCTCCACATCGCTGCCTTCCGGCGGCTGGTACGCCTGCGCTGGCTGGCCATTGATGGTGCCGGCGGTGTAGCGGCCACGGACGCTGTCGCGCGCGGCATGCCTGGCGTCGAGCGGGCGCAGGGCGCGCAGCACCTTGACCTTCTCGTCGCGGATGCGGTCGGCTTCCAGCGAGGCCGGCGGCTCCATCGCCACCATGCACAGCAGCTGCAGGATATGGCTCTGCACCATGTCGCGCAGCGCACCGGAGCGGGCGTAGTAGGCGTCGCGGCCATCCACGCCTTCGCTTTCGGCGACCAGGATGTGCACCGATTCGATGTAGTTGCGGTTCCACACCGCTTCCAGCAGCGTGTTGCCGAAGCGCAGCGCGATCAGGTTCTGCACCGCGGCCTTGCCCAGGTAGTGGTCGAGGCGGAACACGCGGTCCTCGTCGATCCACTGGCCGATGGTGCTGATGATCTCCTCGGCGCTTTCGCTGTCGCTGCCGATCGGCTTCTCCAGCATCAGGCGTGCCGGCGCGGCGAGGGCGCCGCCCTTGGCCAGGCCTTCGCAGGTGGAGATGTACAGGCCCGGCGGGATGGCCAGGTAGCTGACGCACTTGCGGTGCACCAGGTCGGCGACCGCGGCGGCGACCGAGTCGACATCGCGCAGGTCCACCGAACGGTAGTCGATGCGGCGCAGCAGGGCGCCGATGTCTTCCTGCGTGGCCAGCGGCATGGCCTGCTGCAGGCGCGGCCGCAGGATGTCATGGAAGGCTTCGGTGTCATGCCCGGACAGGGCCAGTGCGCGGATGCGGAAGTCCTCCGGCAGCAGGCCGTCGCCAAGCAGGCGAAGCAGCGAAGGGAACAGGTAGCGCTGGGCCAGATCACCTGTGGCACCGAACAGGAAGAGGGTGTCGTGCATCGCTCGAGTTTCAGATCCGGGTGACATCGTTGTCAATCGCTTCATGGCTGGGTTCGGGGGACATCCGCGCAACTGCCTGTCCGAGGTTCGTCGGGGGCGGTCTCCGGAGTAGCGGAAGACCGTTCCATTCGAAACCACTGCCTCGGCGGAAGCTTCGTTCAACCGCCGCTGCAGATCGGTGCGCACCGATCATCGGATAGTGCCACGTGAAAACGTTTACATGGCAGAATGGGCAACTGTATTCGATTGCAGTGCTCGCCGTCATGCGGCAGGCGCGCAATCATCACTGCCATCGGGAGGGCCGAGGCAGTCCCAAAAGACAGCCCGGCTTCGGGCGGACCGGATAGGTGATATGGCAAAAGTGCAGTTGCAGGGTGTGCGCAAGGTCTATGACAACGGCCAGGTCGCGGTGAAGGACGCCAGCTTCGAGGTCGCCGACGGCGAGCTGATGGTGCTGGTCGGCCCGTCCGGCTGTGGCAAGTCGACCCTGCTGCGGATGGTGGCCGGCCTGGAAGAGATCAGTGGTGGCACGCTGACCATTGGCGATCGCGTGGTCAACGACGTGGCGCCGAAGGATCGCGACATCGCGATGGTGTTCCAGAGCTACGCGCTGTACCCGCATATGACCGTGGCCGAGAACCTGGCCTTCGGCCTGAAGCTGCGCGGCCACGACAAGGCGACCATCGACAAGCGCATCGCCGAGGCGGCACAGACGCTGGGCCTGACCGAGATGATGGACAAGCTGCCCAAGGCGATGTCCGGCGGCCAGCGCCAGCGCGTGGCGCTGGGCCGTGCGCTGGTGCGCGAGCCGGCGGTGTTCCTGCTTGACGAGCCGCTGTCCAACCTGGATGCGAAGCTGCGCCACAGCGTGCGCACCGAGATTGCGCAGCTGCACCGCAAGCTCGGCACCACCATGATCTACGTGACCCACGACCAGGTCGAAGCAATGACCCTGGGCCAGCGCATCGTGGTGCTGAAGGACGGCATCATCCAGCAGATCGACACACCGATGGCGCTGTACGACCGCCCGGCCAACCTGTTCGTGGCCGGTTTCCTCGGCAGCCCGGCGATGAACGTGCTGCGCGGCACGCTGCAGGGCGATGCCAGTGGCGTGACCGTGGTGGATGGCCAATGGCGTGCGCCGCTGGGCCAGGCCACGATCGATCCGGCGTGGCTGCAGAAGCCGATCGCGGTCGGCGTGCGCCCGGAGCACCTGCAGCCGGCCGGCGCCGATGACGCGCATGCGTTCAGTGCGCGCATCGAAGGCATCGAACCGGTTGGCAACGAGATTTTCGTCAACCTGAGCAGTGGTCAGCACGCGCTGACCATGCGCGTGGCGCCGCAGTCGCTGCCGGCGGTGGGCGAAGAGATCCGGGTGGCGATCCATCCGCAGGGCCTGCACTTCTTCAATGCAGAGAGCGGCGAGCGCCTGTAAGCGGCCGGCACTACCTGGGGGCGTGCGGACCAACGGTCCGCACCCACCGGCAAGGGGCCGCACCCACCGGGCCGGTCAGTAGATCCACGCCCTGCGTGGATGAGCAGTAGATCCACGCCATGCGCGGATGAGCAGTAGATCCACGCCATGCGTGGATGAGCAGTAGATCCACGCCCTGCGTGGATGAGAGCCCTTCCGATTCAGCGCGCCAATCCGTCCAGCAGCGGCAGGCGCTGTGCGATGGCAGCGCCCACCTGCAGGTCGGCATCGCTGGCTTCGAGCGGCAGGACCGCCAGTGCCAGGTCGCCGGCCACGCTGGCGATGGTGCCGAGCGCCGCGCCGTCCTGCTGCACGCCATCGCCGGCCTGGGCCGGTGCCGCGGTATGCAGCAGCTGCACCGCGCGCTTGGCCTTGCCGAGGAAGTGGGTGCGGGCAACGATCTCCTGGCCGGGATAGCAGCCCTTCTTCACGCTGTAGCCGTTCAGGCGGTCCAGGCCCAGCTGCTGCGGCGTCCACACTTCGCGCTGGCTCTGTTCCAGCCGCGGCAGCCCAAAGCGCAGGTCGGCCTGGCGCCAGGCCAGGGCGAAGGCGGCCTCATCGGCCTCGCTGGCCGGCGCGAACGCATCGGCGGCACCGATACGCAGGGTACGCGGCAGTGCATCGCTGCCCAGGTCCAGCTCCCAGCCGTCGCCCGCGCTGCGCGCGATGGCGCCACCGCTGGCGGCCTCGGGGGCAGTGAAGGCGCCGGCCACCGCCAGGTCGCTGCGCAGCAGCACCTTCACCTTGCGCCGGAACACGAAGCGCTGCAGTTGCGACGCAATCGCATCGGCATCGCCGTCGGCCAGCACCAGCAATACATGGTCTTCCGCCAGCCGCAGCAGCTGGAACACCGCCAGGGTGCGGCCCTTGGCGCTCAGCCAGGCGCTCCACTGCCAGTGCAGCAGGGGCAGGGCAGTGACGTCGCTGCTGAACTGGGCATGGGCGAAAACGGCCGCGTCGGCACCCTGCAGGCTCAGCAGCTGGTGGCCGGGCAGGCGCGGATATCCGACGAAAGCAGGGGGCAGGTTGTCAGGCACGTGAACGAGGTCTAAAATTTGTGCGTTGCGAGACCGAACATGATAGGCCAAACAACCCCCACTCCCGACGACGAAACTGAAGCCCCGCTGGTCCCCGCGGCACCCGTGCCCGTGGAACAGGAAAAGGTGGAGGAATTCGGCGGCCGCGGCGGACTTGATCCGGTGCGGTATGGCGATTGGGAGAAAAACGGACGCTGCATCGATTTCTGATCAGCATTGAGCCAACGCGGCCGTGTGCCGCCCAGCCGAGACAACGAGCCCAGCGAATGGCGACCAGACAACGCCCACTTTCCCCGCACCTTCAGGTGTATCGCTGGCAGATTCAGATGGCCACCTCGATCCTGCATCGAGCCACTGGCGTCTTTCTGTCTGTTGGTGCCCTCATCATCGCCGCCGGCCTGCTGGCCCTGATGATGGGGCCCGAGTCCTGGAACTGCTTCACCGGCCATGCCGGGGCCTGGTATGGCCGCGTGTTCCTGTTCGCGTGGACATGGTCGTTCGCCTATCACCTGTGCAATGGCATCCGCCATGTGGTGCAGGACTTCGCCATCGGCTTCAGCATCCCCGCCTTCATCCGCAGCAGCTGGCTGTCGGTCACCGGCAGCCTGGTGATCACCCTGCTGGTGTGGGCCTACGTGATGTTCGGAGGTGCCGCGTGAGCAAGTTCCGTACCCCGTTGAAGAGCGTGCGCGGCCTTGGCTCGGCCAAGACCGGCACCGAGCACTTCGTGCACCAGCGCCTGACCGCCGCCGCCCTGGTGGTGCTGGGCATCTGGTTCCTGGTCTTCGTGCTGAGCCTGCTCGGCTCGGACTACGCGACCGCTGCCGCCGCCGTGGCCAAGCCGTGGAATGCGGTGCCGCTGATCGGCCTGCTGATCGCCATGTTCTGGCACGCACAGCTCGGCATGCAGGTCGTGCTGGAAGACTACATCCACGAATCGCTGCTGGCCCTGGTGCTGCAGACCGCGGTGAAGTTCGTCGCCGTGCTCGGCATGATCGTCAGTGTGTTTGCGGTGGGCCGCATCGCCCTCGGCGTTGCCTGAGCCCAGGCACCAACACAGGAATCCAGATTAGATGTCCGCTTACAAGATCACCGAACACAAGTACGACATGGTCGTGGTGGGCGCCGGCGGCGCCGGCCTGCGCGCCACGTTCGGCCTGGCCGCCAAGGGCCTGCAGACCGTGTGCCTGACCAAGGTCTTCCCGACCCGTTCGCACACCGTTGCCGCCCAGGGCGGTATCTCGGCCGCGCTCGCCAACATGGGCGAGGACGACTGGCGCTACCACTTCTTCGACACCATCAAGGGTTCGGACTGGCTGGGCGACCAGGACGCCATCGAATACATGTGCCGTGAGGCCATTCCGGCCATCATCGAGCTCGAGCACTACGGCGTGCCGTTCTCGCGCACCGCCGAAGGCAAGATCTACCAGCGTCCGTTCGGTGGCATGACCACCAAGTACGGCGAAGGCCCGGCAGCGCAGCGTACCTGCGCGGCGGCCGACCGTACCGGCCACGCGATGCTGCATACCCTGTACCAGCAGTCGCTGAAGCACGATGCGCGCTTCATGATCGAGTACTTCGCGCTCGACCTGATCTTCGATGAGGAAGGCGCCTGCCGCGGTGTGCTGGCCCTGGACATGTCCGACGGCACCCTGCACCTGTTCCGCGCCCAGGGCGTGGTGCTGGCCACCGGTGGCTACGGCCGTGCCTATTTCAGCGCCACCTCGGCGCATACCTGCACCGGCGACGGTGGCGGCCTGGCCATGCGCGCCGGCATCGCCATGCAGGACATGGAGTTCGTGCAGTTCCACCCGACCGGCATCTATGGTGCTGGCTGCCTGATCACCGAGGGCGTCCGCGGTGAAGGTGGCATCCTGCGCAACAGCAGCGGCGAGCGCTTCATGGAGCGCTATGCACCGCACTACAAGGACCTGGCCTCGCGCGACGTGGTCAGCCGTTCGATGACCATCGAGATCCGCGAAGGCCGCGGCGTCGGCGAGCACAAGGATCACATCCTGCTCGACCTGACCCACCTGGGCCCGGGCGTGATCGACGAGAAGCTGCCGGGCATCGCCGAGAGCGCCCGCATCTTCGCCGGCGTCGACGTGCACAAGCAGCCGATCCCGGTCATCCCGACCGTGCACTACAACATGGGCGGCATCCCGACCAACTACCACGGCGAAGTCGTGCGCAAGGTCGGTGACAATCCGGATGCCGTGGTGCCGGGCCTGTACGCCATCGGCGAAGCGGCCTGCGTGTCCGTGCACGGCGCCAACCGCCTGGGCTCGAACTCGCTGCTGGACCTGGTGGTGTTTGGTCGTGCCGTGGCCAACCGCTGCGCCGAGACCATCAAGCCGGGCGCATCGCACAAGTCGCTGGCCGCCGATGCCTGCGACAAGGCGCTGGGCCTGCTGGACAAGCTGCGCCACGCCAACGGCGATACCCCGACCTCGGTCATCCGCGATCGCATGCAGCGCACCATGCAGGCCGACGCGGCGGTCTTCCGCACCAGCCAGACGCTGAAGGAAGGCTGCGAGAAGATGGACAAGATCTTCGACTCGTTCCAGGACGTGAAGGTCTCCGACCGTTCGCTGGTGTGGAACTCGGACCTGATCGAGACCTACGAGCTGAACAACCTGCTGCTCAATGCGGTGGCGACGATCAACTCGGCCGAACAGCGCAAGGAAAGCCGCGGCGCGCATGCGCACGAGGACTATCCGAACCGCGACGACGACAACTGGCAGAAGCACACCCTGGTCAGCGTCGACGAGAAGGGCAAGTGCAGCTTCGACTACCGTCCGGTGCACATGTACACGTTGACCGACGACGTGTCCGTGGTGCCGCCGAAGCCGCGCGTGTACTGATCCGACCCCGCCTACCATGCAATCCGCGCCCAAGGGCGCGGGCCGCCTGAGCCAACGAGAGCAGCCATGGCCGAGTTTTCACTCCCCAAGAATTCCAAGATCACGAAGGGCAAGCACTTCCCCGTCAAGAACGGTGGCAAGAACGTGCGCACCTTCAAGATCTACCGCTGGAGTCCGGACGACGACAGCAACCCGCGTACCGACACCTATGAAGTCGATCTGGACGCCTGCGGCCCGATGGTCCTGGACGCCCTGATCAAGATCAAGAACGAGATCGACCCGACCCTGACCTTCCGTCGCTCCTGCCGCGAGGGTATCTGTGGTTCGTGCGCGATGAACATCGACGGCACCAACACCCTGGCCTGCACCCGAGCCATCTCGGACTGCGGCAAGAAGGAAGTGCCGATCTACCCGCTGCCGCACATGAACGTGGTCAAGGATCTGGTTCCGGACCTGACCCACTTCTACGCGCAGTACGCCTCGATCAAGCCGTGGATCCGCACCCAGACGCCGGCACCGCCGGACCGTGAGCGCCTGCAGTCGCCGGAAGACCGCAAGAAGCTGGACGGCCTGTACGAGTGCATCCTGTGCGCCTGCTGCTCGACCAGCTGCCCGAGCTACTGGTGGAACGGCGAGCGTTACCTGGGCCCGGCAATCCTGCTGCAGGCCTACCGCTGGATCATCGACTCGCGCGATGAGGACACCGGTGCGCGCCTGGACGATCTGGAAGATCCGTTCAAGCTGTACCGCTGCCACACCATCATGAACTGCGCCCGGACCTGCCCGAAGGGCCTGAATCCGGCGCTGGCGATCGCCGAGATCAAGAAGCTGATGATGGAACGCCGCGCCTGATCGGGCCTGGCCGTACCGGGTAGAGCCACGCCCTGCGTGGCTGTGCCACCCCAGCAAAGCCACGCCATGCGTGGCTTTGCTGTATCTGGAGAAACACGATGGAAGAAGACGTTCTGCTGAAGAAGCTGCGCTGGCGCTGCCGCCGCGGCATGCGTGAGCTGGACCAGCTGTTCGGCCGTTACCTGGACCACGAGTGGAGCACCGCGCCGACCGAAGAGCGCGAGGTTTTCCTGTTCCTGCTCGATTGCGAGGACGATAAGTTGTGGCGCTGGTTCATGGGCTACGAGGCCTGCCCGCATGCGCACGCGATCCCCCTCATGCAGAAGATCCTCGCCCTCAAGCCTTGAGTGGTGCCCCTCGCGGCTGCAGGCTGGCGCCCAGTTGGCGGTGCTTGCGGCCGCCCCCTGGCTGCTGCGCGCATCGGATCTGCCGCCACGGCTGCTGATGCCTGCGGTGGTGCTGGCCTGGGGCATCGGGCTGGCCGAACTGGCCTGGCGCCAGCGCCGGCCGCGCGTGCAGGTGCTTCTGCCCCCGCTTCCCGAGCCGCTGCAGGTGGCCGGGCAGGACATCGAGCGGCCGCAACTGGTGGTGCGCGGCCGCTGGCTGCTGTTGTGCTGGCGTCAGGGCCGGCGCCAGCGGCGCCTGTTGTTCTGGCCCGATGTGCTGGATTCCGGGCAGCGACGTGAACTGCGACTGGCTGTGGCCGCACGTAGCGTTTCCCGTCGGCCCCGGTCGATGGCACCATAAGCTGAATTGACCGGCGTGCCTGCATGTTCAAACCCATTCCCGTGGCCATTGGCCTGCGCTATCTGCGCGCCAAGCGCCGCAACGGCTTCATCTCCTTCATCTCGATGGCATCGATCCTGGGCATCGCGCTCGGCGTCACGGTGCTGATCACCACGCTGGCCGTGATGAGCGGTTTCCAGAAGGAGATCCGCAGCCGCCTGCTGCAGATGACCGCGCACACCACCATCAGCCGCGACGGCGAGCCGATGCCGGACTGGATGCGCGTGGTCGACGTGGCCCGCAAGGATCCGCGCGTGGCCGGTGCCGCGCCGTACATCGAGATCCAGTCGATGATCAGCGGCCCGCGCGTGCAGGGCGCGATCATCCAGGGCATCGATCCGGCGCTGGAGCCGAAGGTGTCAGTGATCGACAGGAAGGTCACCAAGGGCAGCTATGACAGCCTCAAGCCGGGCAGCTTCAATCTGCTGCTGGGCAAGGAGCTGGCGATCTGGCTGGGCGTGGACGTCGGCGACCAGGTGCTGGTGACCTTCGCCGAAGTGCAGGGCACGCCTGCCGGCGCGGTGCCACGGATGAAACGCTTCACCGTCAGTGGCATCTTCGAGGCGGGTTACAACGAGGTCGACCGCGGCGTCGGCTTTGCCAACATGCAGGACCTGGAGCGCGTGCTGCGCAGTGATGGCGCCACCGGCGTACGCCTGAAACTGCACGACATGGATCGCTCGCTGGAAGTGGGCGTGGACCTGGCGCAGAGCCTGGGCGGTGCCTATCGGGTGAGTGACTGGACCCAGCAGAACGCCAACCTGTACCACTCACTGCGCATGGAAAAGGTGGTGATGGGCATCCTGCTGTCGCTGATCATCGCCATGGGCGCGTTCAACCTGGTCTCGTCGCAGGTGATGCTGGTCACCGACAAGCAGGCCGACATCGCCATCCTGCGCACGCTGGGCCTGACCCCGGGCGGGGTGATGCAGGTGTTCATGGTGCAGGGCTCGCTGATCGGCATCTTCGGCACGCTGGCCGGCCTGATCGGCGGCATCACCCTGACCCTCAACCTGGAGCGCATCCTCGGTGCCATCGAGAGCGTGTTCAACGTCAAGCTGCTGCCGGAGGACGTCTATTACATCACTGGGCTGCCGACCGACATGCAGACCGGCGACGTGATCGCGATCACCGTGGTGGCGCTGCTGATGAGCTTCCTGGCCACCCTGTATCCCGCCTGGCGGGCAGCACGCACCCAGCCGGCGGAGGCCCTGCGCTATGAATAAGGTCTTCAACCGCGGCGATGAAGTGATCCGTGCCGAAGCACTGGGCAAGACCTACGCCGAAGGGCGCATGCAGACCCCGGTGTTCGACGGCCTGGACCTGACCGTGACCGCCGGCGAAACGGTGGCGATCATCGGTGCCTCCGGCGCCGGCAAGAGCACCCTGCTGCACTTGCTGGGGGGGCTGGACATCCCCACCGCCGGCGAGGTCTACGTCACCGGCCAGCGGATGTCGGCACTGTCGGACACCGCGCGCGGCCTGCTGCGCAACCAGGCGCTGGGCTTCGTCTACCAGTTCCACCACCTGCTGCCGGAATTCACCGCGCTGGAAAACGTGATGATGCCGGTGCTGCTGGCCGGCACTGCCGTGGCCGAGGCCTCCAGCCGTGCCACGGCGCTGCTGGAAGCGGTCGGGCTCGGCCATCGGCTCGACCACAAGCCGGGCGAACTGTCCGGCGGCGAGCGCCAGCGCGCCGCCGTGGCGCGTGCCCTGGTCAACCATCCGGCCTGCGTGCTCGGCGACGAGCCGACCGGCAACCTGGACGACCGTACCGCCGGTACCGTGTTCGAGCTGATGCTGGAACTCAACCGCGCGCGTCACACCAGCCTGGTGCTGGTGACCCATGACCGCAGCCTGGCGCGCCGCCTCGACCGCGTGCTGGAACTGCGCGAAGGGCGCCTGCACGCGTTGGCCCACGCCGACGTCTGAGCGGCCGGCAACGGCCGCCTCCCGGTACCTGAACGGGCATGCCGGCCGTTGCGCCGGCGGCACGCGGGCGGGCGCATGATCGCAGTCGGTTCCCCGAGGAGATCGCCATGAAGACCCCGATCCTGATGGCCAGCCTCTGCCTGGCCCTGGCCGCCTGCGCCACCACCGGCCGGCTCAGCAGTGCCGACAAGCTGGAGCTGTACCGCGCCCATGCCGGGCCGCCGCAGAACGACATGCAGTTCTTCGGCAGCCTCAATGGCTGGACCGAACTGGGAGACAGCGCGCTGGCGGTGTGGACCCGTCCCAGCGAGGCCTATCTGCTGGAATTGAACGGTGCCTGCCAGGACCTGCCGTATGCCACCGCGATCGGCCTGACCAGCCAGATGAACCGGGTTTCGGCGCGGTTCGACAAGGTGCTGGTACGCGACCCTACCGGTGGCCCGCGCATGCCGTGCTTCATCAACAGCATCCGCAAGCTGGACGTGAAGGCGCTGCGCGCTTCCGAGCAGGAACTGCGCCAGGCGCAGGTACAGGAGCGCGAGGCGGAAACCGCCCCGGCCAAATGATCAAAAAGGGGACGGAGGGGATTAAGTCGTTTGTGGCACAAACGACTTAATCCCCTCCGTCCCCTTTTTTGTTGTCAGGCTTCCGGTACGAAACCGGCCGGCTTTTCGGCGTCCTTCTCGAACAGGAACTTGACCAGTTCGCCTTCCAGGAACGCGCGGTGCTTGGGGTCGCGCGGCGACAGGCGGTTCTCGTTGATCAGCATGGTCTGGTGCGCCAGCCACGCGGCCCAGGCCTGCTTGCCGATGTGGTTGAAGATGCGCTGGCCCAGCTCGCCGGGATAGGGCACGAAGTCCAGGCCCTCGGCATCGCGTTGCTGGTACTGGCAGAAGACGGTTCGGGACATGGCACTCACTCGTGGTTGCGGGGTTTCTTGGAGGTTCGCTTCGGCGCCTTGGTCGTGGCGCCCTCAAGCAGCTTGCGGATCGGGGCCGGCAGGCCGAGCGTGGGCAGCTCGTCGCGGGCGACCCAGCGCAGCGTGGGTTCTTCCACGCGCAGGCCGTGTACCTGCCGCGACAGCACCTGCAGGTGCAGCTTGTAGTGGCTGAAGGTGTGCTGCAGTACCGGCAGTTCCTCGGCATCTTCCAGCGAGCCGTCGACGTGCGCGTCGAACCAGTCCTGCAGCATGCTGCCGGCCTCGGCCTGCGGCAATGTCCACAGCTGGGCCCAGATGCCGGTGTCGGGCCGCTTCTGCAGCAGCACGCGCTGCTGGGCGTCGCGCAGCAGCAGGGCAACCGCTTCGCGTTCGGGCAGGGTCTTGCCCGGTTTCGGGGTGGGCAGCTCGGCAGTGCGGCCTTCGCGGCGTGCCACGCAGTCGTGCTGCAGCGGGCAGATCACGCAGGCCGGCCTGGCGCGGCTGCAGACCGTCGCGCCCAGGTCCATCTGTGCCTGGGTGTAGTCGGCCAGGCGTCCGGTCGGCACCTGCGCCACGTGGGTCTCGGCGATCACCCACAGCTGCTTCTCGATGGCCGGCAGCCCCGGGAAACCTTCGATGCCGTGATAGCGGCTGAGCACGCGCTTGACGTTGCCGTCGAGGATCGCGAAGGGATCGTTCCAGGCCTGGCTGAGGATCGCGCCGGCGGTACTGCGGCCGATGCCGGGCAGGGCGTGCAGGGCATCGAAATCACGCGGCAGGTCGCCATCGTGCAGCTGCACGCACTGCTTGGCGGCCGCGTGCAGGTTGCGCGCACGGGCGTAGTAGCCGAGCCCGGCCCACTGCGCCATCACCGCGTCGTTGCTGGCGGCGGCAAGCTCGGGCAGGGTCGGAAAGTGCTGCAGGAAGCGCTGGAAGTACGGGATCACCGTGGCCACCTGGGTCTGCTGCAGCATGATCTCCGACAGCCAGACCCGGTAGGGACTGCGCGGGTGCTGCCAGGGCAGGTCGTGGCGGCCGTGGTCGTCGAACCAGTGCAGCAGTCGGGTGACGAAGCTGTCTGCGTGGGCTGGCGCGGCGCTGGCGTGCGGCTGGCGGGGCATCGCTGTTCCGGAGGTGGGCAGCCACCCATGGGGTGGCTCTACTGTGGTGGGTGCCGCCGCGATGAATCCCGCGCGGCCCGGAGCGCAGTAGAGCCACGCCAGGCGTGGCTGCACGGCGTATCAGGCGCCCAGCGCTTCGGGCAGCAGGGCGTCGACGAAGGCTTCCGGATCGAACACGCGCAGGTCTTCCGGGCGCTCGCCGATGCCGGCGAAGCGGATCGGAATGCCGAACTCGCGGGCCAGCGCGAACACCACGCCGCCCTTGGCGGTGCCGTCCAGCTTGGTCACCACCAGGCCGGTCACGTTCACTGCAGCGTTGAACTGGCGCAGCTGCGACAACGCATTCTGGCCGGTGGTGCCGTCGATCACCATCAGCACTTCATGCGGCGCGCTGGGGTCGATCTTGCCGAGTACGCGGCGGATCTTGCCCAGCTCGTTCATCAGCCCGGACTGGGTGTGCAGGCGGCCGGCGGTGTCGGCGATCAGCACCGAGGTGCCACGTGCCTTGCCGGCCTGCAGTGCGTCGAATGCCACCGACGCCGCATCCGCGTTCTGCCCCTGCGCGACCACGGCCACGCCGTTGCGCTCGCCCCAGGCCTGCAGCTGGGCCACAGCGGCGGCACGGAAGGTATCGCCGGCGGCCAGCATCAGGCTGTGGCCATCGTCCTTGAAGCGCTTGGCCAGCTTGCCGATGGTGGTGGTCTTGCCGACGCCGTTGACGCCGACGGTCAGCACCACGAAGGGCTTGGCAGTGCGATCGATCACCAGCGGCTTGGCCACCGGCTGCAGGATCGCGATCAGTTCGGCGCGCAGCGCGGCCAGCAGCGCGTTGGCGTCGGCGAACTCGCGCGACTTCATGCGCTTGCGCAGGCCTTCAACCAGGTCGGTGGTGGCACCCACGCCGACGTCGGCGGTGATCAGTGCGGTTTCCAGCTCGTCCAGCAGGTCATCGTCGAGCTTGGGGTTGCGCGAGAACAGGCCGCCGAAGCTGCGCGCGATGACGCTGTTGCGCAGGCGCTCGCGCCAGCCGGGCTTGCCGGCGGGCGCCGGCACGGCGTCGACCGACGCGGTTGCCGGCAGATCGTCGCTGGCCGCTACCGCTACCGGAGCCGGCGAGGGCGGCAGCGCGGGTGCGGCTTCGATGGCTGGGGCGGCGACGTCGATCTGTGCCGCCGCAACCGCCGCGCTGGCCACCGCGGCGACCGGAGCGGGCTCGACCGCAGCAGGTTCGGCGGCGACCGGCGCGGGCACCGCCGGGGGCGGCTCGATTGCTGCCGGCGTGGCCGGCGCAGGCGTAGTGGGCGCAGTTACCGGCGCGGGCTGCTTGTCCTCGACGGGCGCGGCCGACGGGAACGCCGCCGCCAGCTCTTCAGCCGAGTAGTGCTGGGTCTTGGCGGCCTCCGTTGCGGGGGCATCCTGGGGCTTCTTGCGGCGGAAAAAACTGAGCATTGGCAAAAGGCGCTGAAATCAGGGGGATATGCTACCACTCGGGCCTGTCTGGCCGATGTGGACTCAAGGTCGCGGCCGATCGGCCGTTAACCGGTTCGGAGGGCTGCGCAGGGCGGCCCGGAGACCGCGATGAACAACGTGATGGGAATCGCTCTCGGCGGGATGCGCGCGGCCCAGCAGGGTGTGCAGGTGGCCGCGCACAACGTGGCCAACCTGGCGACGCCCGATGCCCAGCGCCTGCAGCTGCAGCGCAGCAGCGTAGAGCCGGGCGGGGTGCAGGCCGAAGTGACCACGACGGCGGCCGATCCCGGCGCGCCGCTGGGTGACCTGCTGGCGGCGAAAGCCGAGGTGCTGGCCTTCGCTGCCAATGCCACGGTGATCCGCCGCCAGGACCAGATGCTGGGTTCGCTGTTGGACCGGGAAGCCTGAGCCCCCTCGGCAGGTGCCAACCGTGGTTGGGCCGCTCGACCCGCCCGGGTCGGTGCCCACCTTGGTTGGCACGCGTCCTGGGCGCCAACCAGGGTTGGCCTCTACCCGAGCATCGCCGGGCCATGCCCGGCGACCACTCTGCCGATCAGGCCGACAGCTCCAGCAGCAGCTTGTTCAGGCGTGCCACGTACGCGCCCGGGTCCTTCAGGCTGTCGCCGGCGGCCAGCGCGGCCTGGTCGAACAGCACCCGGCCGAGGTCGTCGAAACGCGTGCCGTCCGCTTCGGCATCGAGCTTGGCGATCAGCGGGTGGCCCGGGTTGATCTCCAGCACCGGCTTGCTGTCCGGCACCTTCTGTCCGCTGGCCTCGAGGATCTGGCGCATCTGCAGCCCCAGGTCCTGTTCGCCGATGGCCAGTACCGCCGGCGAATCGGTCAGGCGGTGCGAGACCCGCACCTCGGCCACGTCGTCACCCAGTACCGTCTTCAGGCGCTCGACCAGGCCCTGCTTGTCCTTGGCCGCGGCTTCCTGTTCCTGCTTGTCCGCTTCGGTTTCCAGCGCGCCCAGGTCGAGGTCGCCACGCGCGATGTCGACAAAGCCCTTGCCGTCGAAATCGGTCAGGTAGCCCATCAGCCACTCATCGATGCGGTCGGTCAGCAGCAGCACTTCCACGCCCTTCTTGCGGAACACTTCCAGGTGCGGACTGTTGCGGACCTGGCTGTAGCTCTCGCCGGTCAGGTAATAGATCTTGTCCTGGCCTTCGGTCATGCGGCCGAGGTAATCGGCCAGCGACACGTTCTGCGCATCGCCATCGCCGCGGGTGGAGGCGAAGCGCAGCAGCCCGGCCACCTTCTCGCGGTTGTTGTAGTCCTCCGCCGGGCCTTCCTTCAATACCTGGCCGAATTCCTTCCAGAACGTGGCGTACTGCTCCGGCTTGTCGGCGGCCAGCTTTTCCAGCATGTCCAGCGAACGCTTGGTCAGCGCCGCCTTCATCGAGTCGATGACCGGGCCGGACTGCAGGATCTCGCGCGAGACGTTCAGCGACAGGTCGTTGGAGTCGACCACGCCCTTGATGAAGCGCAGGTACAGCGGCAGGAACTGCTCGGCCTGGTCCATCACGAACACGCGCTGCACGTACAGCTTCAGGCCCTTGGGCGCATCGCGGTGGTAGAGGTCGAACGGTGCACGGCCGGGCACGTACAGCAGCGAGGTGTACTCGAGCTTGCCTTCGACCTTGTTGTGGCTCCACGCCAGCGGGTCGCTGTGGTCGTGCGCCACGTGCTTGTAGAACTCGGTGTACTCGGCGTCGCTGATCTCGGTGCGCGGGCGCGTCCACAGCGCGCTGGCGCGGTTGACGGTCTCCCATTCGAGCGCAGCGCCTTCTTCGCCGCCTTCCTTGGGCATCTGGATCGGCAGGCCGATATGGTCCGAGTACTTCTTGAGGATGCTGCGCAGGCGCCAGCCGTCGGCGAAGTCATGCTCGCCGTCCTTCAGGTGAAGCACGATGCGGGTGCCGCGCTCGGCCTTGTCGATCGTGGCGACTTCGAAGTCGCCTTCGCCGCGCGAGGTCCAGCGCACGCCTTCGCCCGCGGCCAGGCCGGCGCGGCGCGAGGTCACTTCGACTTCGTCGGCGACGATGAAGGCGCTGTAGAAGCCGACGCCGAACTGGCCGATCAGCTGCGAGTCCTTCTTCTGGTCGCCGGACAGCTGGCGCAGGAAATCGCCGGTGCCGGACTTGGCGATGGTGCCGAGGTGGGCGATGGCTTCGGCGCGGCTCATGCCGATGCCGTTGTCTTCGATGGTGATGGTGTGTGCGCTGGCGTCGAAGCTGACGCGCACGCGCAGCTCGTTGTCGCCTTCCAGCAGGGCTGGCTGGGTCAGGGCTTCGAAGCGCAGCTTGTCGGCGGCGTCGGCGGCATTGGAGACCAGCTCGCGAAGGAAGATCTCCTTGTTGGAGTACAGCGAGTGGATCATCAGCTGCAGCAGCTGCTTGACTTCGGTCTGGAAGCCAAGGGTTTCGGTCTGGTGGGTCTCGGTCATCGATAAGGCTCCGTGTGCAATGCCGCGCCGGCGCGTGCGGCCCTGCCAAGGGGTATGGCTGATTGTCCCGAAATCAAGGGGTTGGTCGGCCGGGCTGCGCCCGGCACCCGCAGAGGCGACCGCGACAGCAACGGCGGGCATTCCGTGGGAGGGCGGGGCACTGTGGGTTTGCGGGGACGCCGTGAACCCCCCTCCGGGGTCCGGCCCAGCCGCTGGCGGCTGTGCGTTCGGGCGCTTGCGAAGCAGTGCTTCGCAAGCAAAGCGCCCTCACCCATGGGGGCTCGATGGCGCCATCCATGGCGCCAACGGTCCTGCCAACCCACACCGCCCCGCCTCTGACAGGTATCGAAATGAAACCGGGGTCAGATCCCTTTTTCCGCAGGAAAACGGATCTGACCCCAAGAGTCGTTCCGGCGTCCCTCAGGAAACCCGCTTTTGACGTTGCTTCGGCCGTTGCTGTGGCTTCTGCGGGTGCCGGGCAATGCCCGCCCGAACTACAATCCCGCCCATGCTGAATTTCTCGAATGAACCCCGCCGGGGGCGCTGGTGAACGGCCGTGCTGGCAATGACGGCCAGGTCCGCATCATCGGTGGCCGCTGGCGCAACACCCGCCTGCCGGTGCCGACCCTGCCGGGCCTGCGGCCCAGCAGCGACCGCGTGCGCGAGACCCTGTTCAACTGGCTGATGCCCAAAGTAGGCGGTGCCCGGGTACTGGACCTGTTCGCCGGCAGCGGCGCGCTGGGGCTGGAGGCGGTCTCGCGCGGCGCCGCGCACGCCACCCTGGTCGAGCGTGATGCGCAGCTGGGGCGCAACCTGACCGCCGTGGTCGCCAAGCTGCAGGCCGCCGGCCAGGTCGCGGTGGTGCAGGCCGATGCGCTGCGCTGGCTGCAGGGGGCGCCGGCACAGCAGGCCGACCTGGTCTTCATCGACCCGCCGTTCGCCGATGGCCTGTGGCAGGACGTGCTGGCCCAGCTGCCGCGGCACCTGGCCGCCGATGCCTGGCTGTACCTGGAGTCTCCGGCCGGCCACATACCGGTGCTGCCGCCGGAATGGCTGCTGCACCGCGAGGGCGGCACCCGCGAGGTGCGCTTTGCCCTGTACCGCCGCGCCACTGCTACACTTTGACCTCGTCTGAACATTTGCAACCGCCCATGACCGTGGCCAACCGCCGCATTGCCGTCTACCCCGGCACGTTCGACCCGATCACCAATGGTCATATCGACCTGGTGAGCCGGGCAGCACCGCTGTTCGAAAAGGTCGTGGTCGGCGTGGCGCAGAGCCCGTCCAAGGGCCCCGCGCTGCCGCTGGAGCAGCGTGTGCAGCTGGCGCGTGGCGCGCTGGGCCACCATGGCAATGTCGAAGTCATCGGCTTCGATACCCTGCTGGCCCATTTCGTCCGCTCGGTCCAGGGCGGCGTGCTGCTGCGCGGCCTGCGCGCGGTGTCCGACTTCGAGTACGAGTTCCAGATGGCGAGCATGAACCGCCACCTGATCCCGGAGGTCGAGACCCTGTTCCTGACCCCGGCCGAGCAGCACAGCTTCATTTCGTCCTCGCTGGTCCGCGAGATCGCACGCCTGGGTGGCGACGTGTCCGGCTTCGTGCCGGCCGCGGTGCTTGAAGCCCTGCGCAAGGTCCGCGAAGCGAAGGCGGCACAGTCGTAAGTCCTGCTGTACCTGCACCCCATTACGTACAACACCACGCACCATTCCGGGAGGAAACCCATGAACACCACCATGCGCGCGATGCTGATCGCTTCGTTGGCCCTGGCCTTCACCGCCTGCAAGAAGGAAGAGGCCGCTCCGGTCGACGAGGCCAAGCAGGCCCTGGTCGCTCCGGCCAAGGATGACGATGCAGGCTGGAAGAAGTACCTGCAGGAAGTGGCGATCCAGAACATGGGCAACATCAACAACAGCCCGTTCCTGTACTACCTCTCCCCGGAATCGGACCCGGACTTCCAGTCCAAGTACGAGCGCCAGACCGAAAGCGCGACCCAGGCCGTGGCCCGTGGCGTGCAGCCGGGCAACATGCTGGCCTTCGGTTCGTCGGCCTCGGGCAAGATGGCTGACATGATCCAGGCCGTCTTCAAGGACGTGTCGCCGGATTCGATGAAGGGCGTGCGCGTCGTCTTCATCGGCCAGTCGGCTGACAACGCCCGTGTCCAGGCTGCCGTGCAGCCGACCGGTGCCGAGTACATTTTCGTCGAAGCCAAGTAATACCGAGCCATGGCGGCCATGCTCCGGCATGGCCCGGGCGGCACCCCGCGACGGGTGCCGCTGATGACCTGACCGGCCCGCGCGCCCGCGCGGGCCGGTCCTTGTCCCAAGGCGCGGGCGAGGAGTATCGCCATGTCGCTGAAAATCAACGAGCTCTGCGTCAACTGCGACGTCTGCGAGCCGGCCTGCCCGAACCAGGCCATTTCGATGGGTGAAACCATCTACGTGATCGACCCTGCCCGCTGCACCGAATGCGTGGGCCATTTCGACGAACCGCAGTGTGTGGTCGTCTGCCCGGTCGAGTGCATCGACCCGGACCCGGAGATCGTGGAAACGGAAGACCAGCTGCTGGCCAAGCTGCGCCAGCTGCAGCACGATCACCCCGAACTCTATGCGGAGCCCTCATCCGAATGAAGACGCTGATCGTCCGTCCCCTGCTGCTGCTCGGCCTGCTGCTGAGCCCGATCGCCTGGGCCGACAGCCCGGCCCGTGCCCAACGTCCTGATGGGGCGGCCATTGCCAGCGGCCACGCGCTGGCCACCCAGGCCGGCATCGATATCCTGGCGCAGGGCGGTAATGCCTTCGATGCCGCCGTGGCGGTGTCGTCCACGCTGGCGGTGGTGGAACCGATCAGCTCCGGCCTGGGCGGTGGCGGCTTCTTCCTGCTGCATGACGCGGCTACCGGCAAGGACGTGATGCTGGACGCACGCGAGACCGCTCCGGCCGCTGCCACCCCGCAGGCCTTCCTCGACAAGCAGGGCAACCTGGACCGTGACCGCTCGGTCAATGGTGCGTGGTCGGCCGGCATTCCGGGCCTGCCCGCAGCGCTGGTCGAGCTGTCCGCAAAGCACGGCAAGCTGCCGTTGTCGGCATCGCTGCAGCCGGCGATCCGCATCGCGCGCGAGGGCTTCCCGGTGTACGACCGCATGGCCAAGGGCTATGCCTCGCGTCGTGAAGTGATGGAGCGCTACCCCGGTACCCGCGAGGTCTATCTGCGTAACGGCAGGCCGATCGCCAGCGGCGACCTGTTCAAGCAGCCGGAACTGGCGCAGACGCTGGAGCGCCTGGCGGCCGGCGGCTTCGATGGCTTCTACAAGGGCCAGACCGGCGCGCTGCTGCTGGCCGGGGTCAAGCAGGCCGGCGGCAAGTGGACCGCCGCGGAGCTGGCCGGCTATCGCGTGAAGCAGCGCGAGCCGATCGTCTTCAACTACAACGGCTGGAAGATCACCACCGCGCCGCCGCCGTCGTCCGGTGGCATCGCCCTGGCCAGCATGCTGCAGATCCTGGAAGGCTGGGACATCAAGACGCTGGATCCGGCGCACCGCACCCACCTGGTGGTGGAATCGATGCGCCGTGCCTACCGTGACCGCACCTTCTTCCTCGGCGATCCGGACTTCGTGCAGATCCCGCAGAAGGTGCTGACCAGCAAGGATTACGCGCAGGGCCTGCGTGCCACCATCCATCCGGAGAAGGCCACGCCCAGCGACCTGCTGTCGGGCAACCCGACCCCGCTGGAGGACGACGAAACCACCCACTTCTCGATCATCGACCGGGATGGCAATCGCGTGGGTGCGACCCAGACCGTCAACCTGCTGTATGGCTCGGGCCTGATTCCGAAGGGCACCGGCGTGCTGCTGAACAACGAGATGGATGACTTCGCGTTGAAGCCGGGTACGCCCAATGCGTTCGGCGTGATGGGCTACGAGGCCAATGCGCCGAAGGCCGGCAAGCGCATGCTCAGCTCGATGACCCCGACCTTCATGGAGAACGCCGACAAGGTGGTGGTGCTGGGCACGCCGGGTGGCAGCCGCATCATCACCATGGTGCTGCTGGGCATCCTCGGCTACGACGCCGGGCTGGACGCGCAGCAGGTCGCGGCACTGCCGCGCTACCACCACCAATGGCTGCCGGACCTGATCGAAGCCGAGGACGATGCGTTCGACGCTGACACCGTGAAGCAGCTGCAGGCGATGGGGCACAAGATCGACCTGCCGGGCGAGGTCGCCGTCGGTGGCCGGGGCTCCAGCCACGTATGGGGCAACCTGCAGACCGTGGAATGGGACCGCAGGACGAACACGCTGTTCGGCGGCAGTGACCCGCGCAATCCGGTTGGCAGCGCCCAGGTCGTGCCGGCACGTTGAGCCGGCGCTGCCCGCCGCTGGCCGGCGCAAATCGCAAGCCCAGCGAAACCCCGCCGCCAACGGCGGGGTTTTCTGTTTCCTTTCTAGCGATTATTTAACGAGCCGGCGCCGATAATCGGCACATGAAACTCTGGTCTATTCGTGGAAACTCGCAGCGCCTCGATGGTGGTGCGATGTTCGGCAACGCGCCGCGCGCGTTGTGGGAAAAATGGGCGGCTCCGGACGAGCTCAATCGCATCGAACTGGCCTGCCGTGCGCTGCTGGCCAGTCCGCTGGAAGGCAAGACGGTGCTGTTCGAAACCGGTATCGGCGCCTTCTTCGAACCGCGCATGCGCGAGCGTTACGGCGTGCAGGAGAGCCAGCACGTACTGATCGATTCACTGCGCGAAGCCGGCTTCGAGCACGAGGACATCGACGTGGTGGTGCTCAGCCACCTGCACTTCGATCACGCCGGTGGATTGCTGGCGGCGTGGAGCGAAGGGCGTGAGCCCGAGCTGCTGTTCCCCAATGCAACCTATGTGGTGGGTGCGCAGCATTGGCAGCGCGCGCAGCAGCCGCACCCGCGTGATCGGGCCAGCTTCATTCCAGAACTGCCAGGCCTGCTGCAGGCCAGTGGCCGCCTGGAAGTGGTGGACGGCGAGTACTCGAAAGCGCTGGGGCGCAGCGTGCGTTTCAGCTACAGCGACGGCCATACGCCGGGCCTGATGCTGGCCGAGATCGTCGGCCAGGCACAGGCGGGCGAGGGCACGCACGGTGGCGTGGTGTTCTGCGCCGACCTGATCCCGGGGCGCTCCTGGGTCCACGTGCCGATCACCATGGGGTACGACCGCAACGCCGAACTGCTGATCGACGAAAAACGGCAGTTCCTCGAAGACAAGCTGGCGCGCAACGTGCGCCTGTTCTTCACCCACGATCCGCAGGTCGCGCTGGCGCAGCTGGGGCGCGATGACAAGGGCCGTTTCGTGACCCTGCACGAGCAGGGTGAGCTGAAGGCACGCGCCCTCGGGTGAAGGCAGCGCCGGGCCGACGCTCGGCGCTACCGCAGAAGGCAGGCCTTACGAGGCCTTCAGGCAGCTGCTCATGAAGGTCTTGCGCGCATCACCGGCCAGTTTCTTGGCGCCGGCGTCGGCATTGCATTTGCGCATGCGTTCCTGCTGCGGATTGACCGCCTTGGTGTCGGCGGCGTGGCCGCTGAGGCAGGAGCTCTGCGCGGTCTTGTAGGCGTCACCCTTCAGCCCCTTGTTCTTGGCCGAGCACTCGGCCATGCGCTGCTGCTGCGGGGTGGTGGCGTTGGCGGCCAGGGGCAGGCCGACCAGCAGGGCGGCGACCAGCAGGAAAGAGGCTTTCATCGGGAGCTCCAAGGGGTGGCGGGTGCGCGGAGCATTCGCTTGCGGGCAGCAAGGCCACGTGAAGAATCGGCTTCCCGGCCCAGCCCGCTTGCAGCAGCATTCAGATCGGCGAAATACTTAGCCATATGGGTAAGTATGATCCGTCCATCAACGCGGTCTTCCAGGCCTTGGCCGACCCCACCCGCTGCGCGATCGTGGCCGCGCTGGGGCAAGGGCCGCGCACGGTATCGACGCTGGCTGAACCCTTCGAAATGGCCTTGCCCTCGCTGATGAAGCATCTGGCCGTACTGGAGCGCAGCGGCGTGGTGCGCAGCCGCAAGCAGGGCCGCGTGCGCACCTGTGAACTGGTACCGGCGCGGCTGGGCCAGGCCGAACGGTGGCTGGCCGGGCAGCGCGCGGCATGGGAAGCACGCGCCGACCGCATGGTCGATTTCGTCGAAACCCTTCACCAACAGGAGCAGGCCCATGGCCGAAGACGCAGGCAACATCCCTGACACCGACCTGGTCATCAGCCGCGTGCTGAACGCACCGCGCGCTGCGTTGTGGCGGGCCTGGACCGCCCCCGAGCTGCTGCGCCAGTGGTGGTGCCCGAAACCGTGGACGACCGAAGTGCGCGCCTTTGAGCTGCGCGCGGGCGGGGCCTTCCATACCGTCATGCAGGGCCCCGACGGCGGCAGCAGTGACAATCCGGGCAGTTTCCTGGAGATCGTGCCGCAGCAGCGACTGGTGTTCACCTCGATGCTGGGCCCGGGCTGGCGGCCGCAGTCACCGTGGCTGGGCTTCACCGCCATCATCACGATGGAGGACGAGGGGCAGGGCTGCCGCTACACCGCACGGGTGATGCACCCGGACAAGGCCCTTCGAGACCAGCATGAGCAGCTGGGCTTCTTCGATGGCTGGAACACCGTCATCAACCAGCTGGAGGCCTTCGCAGCCGGTCTCTAGGCGGCTGGGGTCAGATCCCTTTCTGCAGGAAAGGGTTCTGACCCCGAGGGCGATCAGCCGACGCGGGTACCGAAGATGCGGTCACCGGCATCGCCCAGGCCAGGCAGGATGTAGCCCTTGTCGTTGAGCTGGGCGTCGATGGCCGCGGTGTAGATCTCCACATCCGGGTGCACCGCCTTGACCGCTTCGATGCCTTCCGGCGCGGCGACCAGGAAGATGCCCTTGATGCGGCGGGCGCCAGCGCGCTTGAGCATGTCAATGGTGGCGATGAGGGTGCCGCCGGTGGCCAGCATCGGGTCCAGGATCAGCGCATCACGCTCTTCCAGGCGGCCGGTCAGGCGCTCGAAGTAAGGCACCGGCTGCAGGGTTTCTTCATCACGCTGCAGGCCGACCACGCTGACGCGGGCGGCCGGGATCAGCGACAGCACGCCGCTGAGCATGCCCAGGCCGGCACGCAGGATCGGCACCACGGTGATCTTGGCGCCGGCAATGCGCTGCACGGTGACCGGGCCGGCCCAGCCGGGCAGGGTATGCGGCTCGGTGTCCAGGTCGGCGGTGGCCTCGTAGGCCAGCAGCGTGCCCAGCTCGTTGGCCAGTTCGCGGAAATCCTTGGTGCTGAGCGCAGCGTTGCGCATCAGGCCGATCTTGTGCTGCACCAGCGGGTGGCGCACTTCGACGATCTTCATGGTCGGGAAGGGGAAAAAGGAGAGAGGCGGCCATTTTGCCGGATCGGCGGGCCGAACCCCAAACCGGGCCACGGCGGCGTTACCCGAAATGTGCAGATGCATGTCATGGCCATGCAACCTTGCGGACATACCGTGCAGACCCATTCTTAACAGGAATGGGGATTCCCAGTGCATATCAAGACTCCGTTGGCCGTTGCCATCACCCTGACCCTGGCGATGGGGGCCGCAGCACCGCTGCAGGCAGCCGGGCAGCAGGCGATCGCCGCCACCGGCGCCGTGGCCGCCGATGCGGTCGACCTGGACCGCATCGAAGTGCGTGCCCAGCTCGAAGCGCAGATCCGCGCGGTCGACCTCAAGCGCAGCAGCAACGCCATCGAAGACGCGGTGTCCTCCGACGCCCTCGGCCAGTACCCGGACAAGAACGTGGCCGAGTCGCTGCAGCGGCTGCCGGGCATCAGCGTGACCCGCGACCAGGGCGAAGGCCGCTACGTGGTCGTGCGTGGCCTGGATGCCAACCTCAACAGCGTCAGCGTCGATGGCATCGCCATCGGCACCCCGGACAACTCCAGCCGCGCTGCGCCGATGGACGTGATTCCGTCCGACTCGACCGAGCGCCTGCGCGTGGTCAAGTCGCCGACCCCGGACATGCCGGGCGACGCCATCGGCGGCGCGATCCTGGTCGAGACCGCTTCGGCATTCGATCGTGACGGCCGCAGCCTGCGCGCCAAGATCGAGGGCAGCCACCAGCAGCTGTCCGGCGAGACCAGCCCGAAGGCGGCGTTCAACTACAGCGAGGTGTTCAACAACACCTTCGGCATCGCCGCCGGCGTCAACTACCAGAAGCGTACGTTCGAATCGGACAACAGCGAAGTCGAGTACGGCGATGTCAGTGGCAACAAGGACCTGACCACCACCCGTCCGGGCGAGATCACGGCGCTGAACCTGCAGAACCGCAAGTACGAGATCGAGCGCAAGCGCATTGGCGCCAACCTCAACCTCGACTGGCGCCCGAACGAAGACAGCCGCTACTACCTGCGCACGCTGTACAGCCAGTTCGACGACGCTGAAACCCGCCAGCGCGTGATCTTCAACTTCAACAGCGCCGACATGATCGCAACGGGCACCGACCAGTACCGCCTGGCCGGCATGCCGAAGGACTCGATCGACAAGCGCATGCGCTACCGCACCAAGGAAGAGAACACCTTTGCCGCCAGCCTCGGCGGCGAGAACAAGCTGACCGATGCGGTGCTGGATTACAAGATCGGCTACACCCGTACCGAGGAGCGCGTGGACGATGAGATCGAGTCGCGCTTCAAGCTCAATGGCAAGGCGTTCAACGGCACCCTGGACCAGCGCAGCCGGCTGCCGACCTACACCTTCGACAACAACCAGTGGCTGGACAACGGCAACTACAAGTTCGACCGCGTGGTGGCCAAGCCGAAGAAGGTGGATGACGAAGAGCGCAGTGCACAGGTCAACATCCGTTTCGACGGTGACAACAGCAGCTACAAGTTCGGCCTGCTCGGCCGTTGGCGCGACCGCGATGTGAATGTCGATGAGGCTTCGCTGCGGGTGGGCCCGGCGATCAAGCTCAGCGACTGGACCACTGCGTCGCCGGAACATCGCCACGGCCCGATGGGGCAGGGCATGGATTCGTCGGCGATGCGCAGCTACTGGTCGCAGCACAGCGGCGAGTTCAGCGCGCGCCCGCAGGATGCCGGTGGCAACGCCGCGACCTCGCTGGAAGGCGACTACACCGCGAGCGAGGACGTCTTCTCCAGCTATGCGATGGGTACCTGGGACATCGGCGCGCTGCGCGTGATCGGCGGCGTGCGCGTGGAGAACACCCGCTTCAGTGCCACCGGCAACCGCGTGGACGTGGCCAAGGACGGCCGCTCGTACAGCGCAACCCGGGTGAGCGCCAGCAAGAGCTACAACAACGTGCTGCCGGGCCTGCACCTGCGCTACGACGCCAGCAACGACTGGGTGTTCCGCTTCGCCGCCAACAAGACGGTGGCGCGCCCGGGCTTCGGCGATGCCTCGCCGCGCATCGGCCTGGCCCGCAACGACAATGAAGTGCGCCTCGGCAACCCGGACCTGGACCCGTACGAGTCCACCAACATCGACCTGTCGGTGGAGAAGTACATCGGCGACAGCGGCATCCTTTCGCTGGGCGTGTTCCACAAGTCGATCGACGGCTACATCGTGCAGGTCCGCCAGGCGGGTACGGCCGGCATCTATGACAACCTGCCGGTGGTGACCTCGATCAATGGCAACAAGGCCAAGGTGCGCGGCGCCGAGTTCAACTGGCAGCAGCAGCTGTCGTTCCTGCCGGCGGGCTGGGATGGCCTGCTGGTCGGCGCCAGCGGCACCTGGCTGGACACCGATTTCGACCCTGGCCTGGCCAAGCGTGCCGGTGAGGATTTCACCCTGCCGCGTGCGTCGAAGAACGTGTACAGCGCCCACATCGGCTACGAAAAGTACGGCCTGAGCACGCGCGTGGCTGCCGTGCACCGCAGCGAGTATCTCGACACCCTCGGTGCCGGCCGCGCATTCGATATCTTCGTTGCGCCCAACACCCAGCTCGACTTCTCGCTGGACTACAAGTTCACGCCGCGCGTGAGCATGTACTTCGAAGCGCAGAACCTGCTCGACAAGCCGCTGGAGCTGTACCAGGGCACGCGTTCACGCACCCTGCAGATGGAAGAATATGGGCGTACCTACGCGCTGGGCCTGAAGGTGGCCCTGTGATGGGGCGCCGCATCATCCTGCTGGCCGCCGCATTGACGGCCACCCTGGCAGCCGGCTGCACGCCGGCCACCGGCAACGATCCGGCCGCGGCACCGGCGGCAGCGAAGCCCCCCGCCGAGCGTGCGGTGGCGACCATTGCCGAGGCCTTCCTTTCGCCGATGACGCCGGCCGACAACATCGACTCGCCGGCCGCCTGGCGTGCGCCGGACGGCGCCGTATGGCTGATCGCAACCGCCAAGGCCACCGACAAGCTGGTGGTCTATGACGGCAGCACCGGCCAGCACCTGCGCGATGTCGGCAGCAGTGGCACCGCGCCGGGGCAGTTCGACCGCCCAAACGGCATCGCGGTGACCGACGATCTGCTCTGGATCGTGGAGCGCGACAATCACCGCGTACAGGTGCTGGGACTGCCGGACTTCACGCCGCTGGCGACCTTCGCTGCGGACGACCTGCGCAAACCGTACGGGCTGTGGGTCGACCGCCGTGCCGATGGCTACAGCGTCTACGTCACCGACTCCTGGGACAACGGCGAGGATGCGCAGGGGCGTGACATCCTGCCGCCGCTGGCCGAGCTGGACAAGCGCGTGCGCCAGTACCACGTGACCCGCGACGGGGCCAGGGTCGAGGCAACGCGGGTGGCCAACATCGGCGACACCACCGAGGCGGGGGCACTGCGCGTGGTCGAGTCGATCTGGGGCGACCCGGACAACGACCACCTGCTGATCGCCGAAGAGGACGAGAGCTACGCCAGTGAGTTCAAGGTCTACACCCTGGCCGGCCGTTTCACCGGCACCACCTTCGGCCGCGACGTGTTCAAGGCGCAGGCCGAGGGCGTGACCCTGCGGACCTGTGGCAACGACGGCTGGTGGATCACCACCGAGCAGGGCAAGCAGCGCAGCGTGTTCCACCTGTTCGACCGGCATACGCTGAAGCCGGTCGGTGCCTTCCAGGGCAACACCGTGGCCAACACCGATGGCATCTGGATGATGCAGCAGCCGAGTGCGCGCTTCCCGCATGGCGCGTTGTACGCGGTGCATGATGACCAGGGCGTGGTGGCGTTCGACTGGGAGAGCATCGCCAGGCAGCTGGCACTGCCGCTGGAGTGCGGCGCATGAGCGGGCGATGCATGATGCGCACGCTGGCGTTGGGCCTGCTGCTGGCACTGCCGGCGCTGTCGATCGCCGCGGCCGAGCCGAATACCCAGGTGCCGGCGGGCAGCCACCACTACGCAGCGACGACGGTGCCGGATCGCATCGTCGCCTCGCCCGCCATCGACCCCAGCCACGGCTTCGCCGTGGCCTGGCGTACCGATGGCAGCGTGCAGGCGCCGTTGCTGGAGATCGCCCTGGCCGCTGATTCGCCGGCCATCGAGGGCGTGCGCCAGGTACGGGCGACGACGCGGGCGCTGCAGACCGAGAACGGGCTGTCGCACCATCATCGTGCCGACATCGACGGCCTGCAGCCGGATACCCAGTACGTCTACCGCGTGCAGGGCAATGGCAGCTGGAGTGCCTGGAACCAGCTGCGGACGCTGGCCGGCGCAGGCCAACCGCTGACCCTGCTGTACTTCGGCGACACCCAGAACAAGAACGTGAGCCATGTCAGCCGTGTGGTGCGTGCCGCGCAGAAGACCGCGCCGCAGGCACGCGTGAGCCTGTTCGCCGGTGACCTGGTCAGCGGCGGTGACAACATGGACGACAGCGAGTGGGGCGAGTGGTTCGCGGCGACGGCCTGGCTGGCGCAGGAAACGCTGGTGGCGCCGGCGATCGGCAACCACGAGTACTTCGAGGAGTTCGAAGGCACGCCGCAGGAGCGCCGCGTGCTGGGCCGGCACTGGCCGGTGACCTTTGCGCTGCCGGGCAATGGTGCCGCCGCCGCGCAGCAGACCAGTTACTGGTTCGATGCACAGGGCGTGCGCGTGGCGGTCCTCGATGGCACCTCGGCGCTCGACCTCGGTACCGCCAGGGCGCAGGCTCAGTGGCTGGACGCGGTGCTGGCCAGCAACCCGCAGCCGTGGACCATCGTGCTGCTGCACCAGCCGTTCTATTCGCCGCGTGAGGGCCGGGAGAACGCCGCGCTGCGTGACGTGCTGCTGCCGGTGGTACGCCGCCACAATGTCGACCTGGTGCTGCAGGGCCACGACCACACCTATGGCCGACGCGGCGAAGGGCAGGCCGCCACGCCGCAGTACGTGGTGACCGTGGCCGGGCCGAAGCAGTACCGCCTGTCTGACCAGGCGCGCAGGACGATGGATCCCGTGGCCGAGGACACCCAGCTGTTCCAGGTGCTGCAGATTGATGCGAACCACCTGCGCTATGAGGCACGCACGGTCACTGGCCGCCTCTACGATGCCTTCGAGCTGCGCCGTGATGCCAAGGGAGGCAAGCAGCGCCTGGAACTGACCGAGGGGCGCATCGCACCGCGCGACTGCCCGCGCGCGCAGACCGCCAAAGGTCGCGCCGACCGTTGCTGGGAATGAGGACACACCGATGATCGCTTCCCGTCGCATCCTTCCCCTTGCCGCCATCGGCGCGGCCCTGTTGCTGCTGGCCAGCGCGGTGACCGCCGCCGATGCGGTGCTGCATCCGTTCCTGGTGGCGCAACCGAAGCAGGCCCCGCAGGAAGTCAACCTGGCGGTGGAGATCCCCGCCGGCAGCTTCACCAAGTACGAGATCGGGGAAGACGGGCTGGTCCATGTGGATCGGTTCCAGTCGATGCCGGTCGCGTACCCTGCCAACTACGGATCGATACCGCGCACGCTGGCGGGCGACAACGATCCGCTGGATGCACTGGTGCTGACCCGCGAGCCGCTGCATCCCGGCGTGATCGTGCGTTTCCGGCCGATCGGCTACCTGAAGATGATCGATGGGGGCGAGCACGACGAGAAGATCATTGGTGTGCCGACCGACAGCATCGACCCGACCTATGCCGGCATCCGCGACCTGGCCGACCTGCCGGAGATCGAACGGCAGCGCATCGAGGCGTTCTTCCGGGTCTACAAGGACCTGCCTGGCGGGCGAAACCCGGTACAGCTCAATGGCTGGGGCAACGCGGCCGAAGCGCGTGCGCTGGTCAGCGAAGCGATGCAGCGGTTCGGGAAGTAGATCCACGCCAGGCGTGGATGATCGGGCACGCGCATCGTCTTCACCACTGCTGGCTATCATGTGCGCCATCCACAACGAAGGCGGTGCAAGTGTCGGTAGCGTTGCTATGGTTCCGTCGCGATCTGCGGCTGCAGGACAATCCGGCCCTGCAGGCCGCGCTGGAGGCGGGCCATCAGGTGGTGCCGGTCTATATCCATGCGCCGCATGAAGAAGGCGAATGGGCTCCCGGTGCGGCCTCCGATGCGTGGCGGCAGCGCTCGCTCGCTGCGCTGGACGGCGAGCTGCGCGCGCGCGGTTCCTCGCTGGTGCTGCGCGCGGGCGACAGCCTGGAAGCCTTGCAGGCGCTGATCGAACAGAGCGGCGCCGAGGCGGTGTACTGGAACCGCAAGTACGAACCGGCGACGCAGCCGCGCGACGCGGCCATCAAGCGCACGCTGCGCGGGCAGGGCATCGATGCGCAGAGCTGCAACGGCAGCCTGCTGTTCGAGCCGTGGGACATCGCGACCCAGCAGGGGCAGCCGTACAAGGTGTTCACGCCGTACTGGCGCAACGTACTCAGCCATTGGCACCTGCCTCCGCTGCAGGCGGCACCGCAATCGCTGGGCGGGCACGCGTTCGAAAGCCTGGCATTGGACGAGCTGCGGCTTGCCCCCGCGCTGGACTGGGATGCCGGCTTCTGGGAGCACTGGCAGCCAGGCGAAGCGGGGGCGCTGGAGGCGCTGTCGGTGTTCGAGGAGGGCGCCCTGCGCGGCTATCGCGAGCAACGCGACCTGCCGGACCGCATCGGTACCTCACGGCTGTCGCCGCACCTGCATTTTGGCGAGATCGCTCCGTGGCGCATCGCCCATGCACTGGAGGGACTGCGCAGTGCTGGCACCGATGCCGATATCGATGGTTACCTGCGCCAGCTGGGCTGGCGTGATTTCGCCTACCACCTGCTGCACCACTTCCCGAAGACGCCCACCGACAACCTCAACCCGCGCTTCGACCGCTTTGCCTGGGCCACGCCCAGCGCGGCGCAGCTGCGGGACTGGCAGCGCGGCAACACCGGCGTGCCGATTGTCGATGCGGGACTGCGTGAGCTGTGGCAGACCGGCTACATGCACAACCGCGTGCGCATGATCGTGGCCAGTTACCTGTGCAAGCACCTGCGCGCGCACTGGCTGCATGGCGCACGCTGGTTCTGGGACACCCTGGTCGACGCCGACCTGGCCAACAACACGATGGGCTGGCAGTGGGTGGCCGGCACCGGCGCCGATGCCGCGCCTTACTTCCGCGTGTTCAATCCGGTGACCCAGGCCGAGAAGTTCGATCCGCAGGCCCGCTACATCAGCCGCTGGGTCCCCGAACTGGCCGCGCTGCCGGTGAAGGCCCGCTTCGCACCCTGGCAGCATCCGCTGTTGCTGGCCGCGCATGCGCCAGGCTATCCGCGCACGCCATTGGTCGATCTGGCGGCGGGGCGGGATGCTGCGCTGGCGGCCTACCGCCAGTCGGGAGCAGGGTAAAGCGCTGGCTGAGCGGGCCGGTCAGTTAGCTGAACGCGGCCCTGTCGGCGTTCCGCATCATCATCCCGACATCGCATTTGGCTGTTTATTCTCTTTGCGCCCGCAAGCCGCCGGCCCGACCGGAAACCAAGGAGAACCCCATGATCCGCAACACCACCCGCAACGTCGCACTGGCCCTGATGAGTGCGGCCGTCCTGTCGGCCTGCGCCACCGGCGGCTCCTACGTGCAGAGTGACCAGTACGGCAACCCGACCGAGCAGCAGAACCGCACCGGCCGCAATGCGCTGATCGGTACCGCCATCGGCGTGGCCGCCGGCCTGCTGACCGGCGACAGCGCCACCGAGCGCCGCCAGCACGCCCTGATCGGTGCCGGTATTGGTGCACTCAGCGGCGCCGCTGTCGGCCAGTACCAGGATCGCCAGGAACGCGCACTGCGCGAGCGCACCGCCAACACCGGCATCGATGTGCAGCGCCAGGGCGACAACATCATGCTGAACCTGCCGGACGGCATCACCTTCGACTTCGGCAAGGCGACCCTGAAGCCGCAGTTCTATGGCTCGCTCAATGGCGTGGCCGGCACCCTGCGTGACTACAACCAGACCATGATCGAAGTGGTCGGCCACACCGACAGCATCGGCAGCGACGCGGTCAACAACCGCCTGTCCAAGGAACGCGCCGACTCGGTCGCGCAGTACCTGATCGGCCAGGGCGTGCAGAGCGTGCGTATCGAAACGCTGGGCGCCGGCAAGTCGTACCCGATTGCCGACAACAGCACCGATGCCGGCCGCGCGAAGAACCGTCGCGTCGAAATCCGCGTGATTCCGCTCAAGCAGTAACGCATAGCGTTACTGCTTGAGCCGGTCCGGCCATCGGCCGGAACGAAAATGCCGCCCTTGCAGGCGGCATTTTTGTGGGTGCCGAGCTTGCTCGGCACGCTGATGGCGCTTCTTATGCCGCCGAGGCGGCAACCTTCTCCAGGATCCGCTTGCCGCTGCTTTCCAGGGCGGCGTCTTCCTGTGCCTTCTGCTGCTGCGCCAGCTTTGCGCCGGGGCACTGGGCCAGCATGTAGTTGGCGTCGAAATTGAGCTTCTCGACCAGGAAATCGACGAACGCACGCACCTTCGGCGAGACCAGGCGGCCCCCGGCGAATACCGCATTGAAGTCCACTTCCGGGCCGGTCCAGCCGGCCAGTACGCGGCGCACCATGCCCGACTCGACGAACGGCTTGGCCATCACGTCGCCGGTCAGCAGCAGCCCTTCGCCACAGACCAGTGCACCATTGAGCGCAGACATGTCGTTGGCGGTCATCAACGGCGTGACCGGGAAGTCGCGCAGCTCACCGCCGTTCTCGCCCAGCTGCCAGGTGAAGCGCGGCGAATTGCCCGTGTGGTACGGCTTGCGCATGGCCAGGATGCGATGGAACTGCAGTTCTTCCGGGTGCAGCGGTTCGCCATAGCGCTCGATATACGCCGGGCTGGCGAACACCTGCGTGCGCAGGCTGCCGAGCTTGCGCGCGACCAGGTTGGAATCGGGCAGGGCACCAACGCGCAGGGCGAGATCGGCTTCACCGGCGATCAGGTCCAGCTTCTCGTTGCCCAGATGCATGTCCAGGCGGATCTCCGGGTACTGCGCATGGAACTGGCCCAGCAGCGGCGCGATCCAGGTGATGCCGATCGAGTACGGCACGGTGAAGCGCAGCCAGCCGCGCGGGCCCGACTGCAGCTGGCTCACCGCGCTTTCGGCTTCTTCCAGTTCGCGTGCGATGCGCTGGCAGTGTTCGTGATAGATCGAACCGGCCTCGGTCAGGCCGAGCCGGCGCGTGGTCCGGTGCAGCAGGCGCGCGCCCAGGCGCGTCTCCAGTTCCTGCACCTTGCGGCTGACCGTGGTCTTGGGCAGGCCGAGCGATTTGGCAGCGGCAATGAAGCTGCCTTGCTCGACCACCTTGACGAAGATCAGCGTCTCGTTGAGATCGTGGGACATGGTCGGGGATCCTGGACGTCGGGGATGGGACAATCGTGACAGAACGATTGGACCGGGAGCGGGATGATTATTCCCCTTAATCAGGACTAATCAAGTAAAGGTTTGAGGTCTATCGTGGCGCCATTCGTTATTTGGAGCCCGTCCGCCATGAGCCTGCGCAACATTCTTGCCCGACTCCGGAACGCCGGCCAGACCACCCTGGACCTGGCGATGACCGTTGAAGCCCGCCCGAGTTCCTTGGTGCACAAGGATTTCCGGGAGTTTACCGCGCCCATGCGTCAGCAGCGTGGCGGTGCCGTCCGCCTGGTCCCGCACAAGGGTGACCGACTGCGTCGAATTGGGACTATCCCGGATTTGGGAGGAAATGTCCCGTGAATGGGATACTGACGCCCGAGGTCCTGGTCCTCGGCGGCACCGGTGCCGTCGGCCAGGGCGTGGTCGGCGCCTTGCTGGAAGCCGGCAGCCCGGTGCTGGTGGTCGGCCGCGATCCGGGCCGGCTGGCGGCGCTGCATGAGCAGTTCGCCGATGAGCCCGGGCTGGAAACGCTGCTCGGCTCGCTCAGCGATGACGGCTCGGCACGCGCGCTGGCCGAACGCATCGCGCAGCGGCCACGCCCGCTCGCCGCGGTGATCGCCGCCATGGGTGGCCCCTATCGCCGCGGCCGCGTGGTCGATCGCAACGGCGACGAACTGCTGGGCGCGCTGCAGGCCGACCTGATGCCGCACGTCCACGCGGTCCGCCACCTGCTGCCGCTGCTGCAGGACAACGTGCACGCGCGCCGCTACGTGATGATCGGCAGCCCGGCGGCGGTCAAGCCGTGGGCTGGCTACGGCGAGAGCTCGATCACTGCGGCGGCGATGCGCATGTACGCGCAGGTGGTGCACCAGGAAGCGCAGGCGATCGGCGTGCGTGCGCAGATGCTGGAAGTGTGCAGCCCGGTGTGCACGCCGGCCAACGCGGCCAACGCCTGCATCGAATGGCCCAGTTCGCTGCTGGTGGGCCGTCGCGTGGTCTCGCTGCTGGATGGCTGCCGCGACAACCGCGCCATCGTCCGCTGCGACAGCAGTGATGCCGAGCTGCCACGCGGCCTGCTGCACCTGGAAATTCCTCCCCTCTGGCGCGATACCGCAGGCGTCGCTTGACCTCGACCATGGTTGAGGTCGCAGTATGCGCCGCCGATTTTTGCTCCATCCCAATTAGCTGTACCACCCCTCCGTACGGATGCATGCCATGACTTCCCCCAACACCACCCCACATCGTTTCGGACATCGCATCGCGATGGCCGGCGTGTCGATCCTCGCCGCGGCCGTGCTTGCAGCCTGCAGCGGCGGCCATGCCGAAGAGGCCGGTGCGCCGCCGCCGCCGCAGGTCAGTGCTGCGCCGGTGCTGGTCAAGCAGGTCAGCCAGTGGGACGAGTTCAGCGGCCGCGTCGAAGCGGTGCAGAGCGTTGAACTGCGCCCGCGCGTGTCCGGCTACATCGACAAGGTCAACTACGTCGAAGGCCAGGAAGTGAAGAAGGGCGAAGTGCTCTTCACCATCGACGCGCGCAGCTACCAGGCCGAGTACGATCGCGCCGCCGCCGAACTGGCCCGTGCCCGCACCCAGGCTACCCTGGCCCGCAGCGAGTCCGAGCGTGCCAAGCGGCTGTCCGAGCAGCAGGCGATCTCCACCGAGACCGCCGAGCAGCGCCGTGCCGCCGCCGACCAGTCCGGTGCCGCCGTGCAGGCGGCGCAGGCAGCACTGGATGCTGCCCGCCTCAACCTGGAGTTCACCAAGGTGCGTGCACCGATCGACGGCCGTGCCGGCCGCGCGATGGTCACCGCAGGCAACCTGGTCACTGCCGGCGATAGCGCCAGCGTGCTGACCACGCTGGTGTCGCTGGATACCGTGTTCGTCTACTTCGATGCTGACGAAAGCACCTTCCTGCGGTACGCGCAGATGGCACGCAAGGGCGAGCGCCCGAGCGAGCGCGACAGCGACCTGCCGGTGAAGGTCGGCCTGTCCGGTGAAGAGGGTTACCCGCACTCGGGCAAGGTCGATTTCCTCGACAACCAGGTGGCCCGCAGCACCGGCACCATCCGCGTCCGCGCGCTGCTGGACAATGCCGATCGCCAGTTCACTCCGGGCCTGTTCGCCCGCGTGCAGCTGCTCGGCAGCGGCCAGTTCCAGGCCATGCTGATCGACGACAAGGCCGTGCTGACCGACCAGGACCGCAAGTACGTGTACGTGGTCGACAAGGATGGCAAGGCCCAGCGCCGCGACATCCAGCTCGGCCGCACCGCCGAAGGCCTGCGTATCGTCGAGCACGGTCTGGCCGCCGGCGACAAGGTGATCATCGACGGCGTGCAGAAGGTCTTCATGCCGGGCATGCCGGTGCAGGCCAAGGCCGTGGCGATGCAGCCGCAGGCTGCGCCGGCACCGGGCCGCGACGCCACCGCCGCGCTGAACCACTGATCCGCGTCCCCGTTTAGCTGCCGGCGCCAGCGGCAGCCTTCCCTGCCTTCGTCATCGTGGCGAGGGGCAGGGTGGCTGTTGCCCGCCGGTGGCATTTCCCAGGAATTCCTCCATGGACTTTTCCCGTTTCTTCATCGACAGGCCGATCTTCGCGGCGGTGCTGTCGATCGTGATCTTCGCCGCAGGCCTGATCACGATTCCGATCCTGCCGATCAGCGAGTACCCGGAAGTGGTGCCGCCGTCGGTGGTCGTCCGCACGGTATACCCGGGCGCCAACCCCAAGGTCATCGCCGAGACCGTTGCCACGCCGCTTGAAGAGGCGATCAACGGCGTCGAAGGCATGATGTACCTGAAGTCGGTCGCCGGCTCCGATGGCGTGCTGCAGATGACCGTGACCTTCCGCCCGGGCACCGATCCGGATGCGGCCGCGGTGAAGGTGCAGAACCGCGTGGCGCAGGCGCAGGCGCGCCTGCCCGAGGACGTGCGGCGGCAGGGCGTGACCACCCAGAAGCAGTCACCGACCTTCCTGATGGTGGTGCACCTGACCTCGCCGAATGGCAAGTACGACACCCTGTACCTGCGCAACTACGCACGCCTGCACGTCAAGGATGCGCTGGCGCGCATCCCGGGCGTGGGCGATGCGCAGATCTTCGGTGGCGGCGACTACGCCATGCGCGCCTGGCTGGACCCGGACAAGGTGGCCTCGCGCGGGCTGACCGCCAGCGACGTGGTGCGCGCCATGCGCGAGCAGAACGTGCAGGTCTCGGCCGGCCAGCTCGGCGCCGAACCGCTGCCGAACAGCCAGTTCCTGACCCTGATCAACGCCCAGGGCCGGCTGAAGTCCGAAAAGGAATTCGGCGACATCGTGCTCAAGAGCGGCGTGGACGGCGAGATCGTACGCCTGGCCGACGTTGCCCGCCTGGAACTGGGTGCCGGTGACTACACCCTGCGCTCGCAGCTGGACGGCAAGAACGCGGTGGGCATCGGCATCTTCCAGTCGCCGGGCGCCAATGCACTGGAAATCCGTGACTCGGTCATCGCCACGATGGACGAGATGCAGAAGACCATGCCGGCCGACGTGAAGTATGAAGCGGTGTATGACACCACCATCTTCGTGCGCGACTCGATCAAGGCCGTGGTCTCCACGCTGCTGGAAGCGATCGCCCTGGTGGTGCTGGTGGTGATCCTGTTCCTGCAGACCTGGCGTGCCTCGATCATCCCGTTGATCGCGGTGCCGGTGTCGGTGGTGGGTACCTTCGCTGCGCTGTACCTGCTGGGCTTCTCGATCAACACGCTGAGCCTGTTCGGCCTGGTGCTGGCGATCGGCATCGTGGTCGACGACGCGATCGTGGTGGTGGAGAACGTCGAGCGCAACATCGAGGAAGGCCTGTCGCCCACCGCGGCGGCCCACCAGGCGATGCGTGAAGTGTCCGGGCCGATCGTGGCGATCGCGCTGGTGCTGTGCGCCGTGTTCGTGCCGATGGCGTTCCTGTCCGGCGTCACCGGCCAGTTCTACAAGCAGTTCGCGGTCACCATCGCCATCTCCACGGTGATCTCGGCGATCAACTCGCTGACCCTGTCGCCGGCCCTGGCCGCGCGCCTGCTGAAGGCCCACGGCGCGCCGAAGGACGGCCCGAGCCGCCTGATCGACCGCCTGTTCGGCTGGGTGTTCCGTCCGTTCAACCGCTTCTTCAAGTCCAGCTCGGAGAAGTACGAGCGCGGCGTCGCCCGCATTCTCGGTCGCCGCGGTGCGGTGTTCGTGGTCTACGCAGTACTGCTGGTCGGTACCGGCGTGATCTTCAAGCTGGTGCCGCCGGGCTTCATCCCGACCCAGGACAAGCTGTACCTGATCGCGGGCGTGAAGCTGCCGGAAGGTTCGTCGATCGCGCGTACCGATGAAATGCTGCGCAAGGTCGCCAAGATCGCCCAGGAAACCGATGGCGTGGCCCACACCATCTCGTTCCCGGGCCTGAACGCACTGCAGTTCACCAACACCCCGAACACCGGTGTGGCGTTCATTCCGCTCAAGCCGTTCGCCGAGCGTCATGGCCGTACCGCTGCGCAGATCAACGCCGAGATCAACCAGAAGATCGCCGGCCTGCAGGAAGGCTTCGCGTTCTCGATGATGCCGCCGCCGATCCTGGGCCTGGGCAACGGCAATGGCTACCAGATGTTCATCGAGGACCGCGGCAACCTGGGCTACGGCGCGCTGCAGAATGCCGTGCAGGCAATGCAGGGAACCGTTGCGCAGACCCCGGGCATGGCGTTCCCGATCAGCAGCTACCAGGCCAACGTGCCGCAGCTCGACGCCGAGGTGGACCGCGTCAAGGCCAAGGCACAGGGCGTGCAGCTCACCGAGCTGTTCGACACCCTGCAGACCTACCTTGGTTCGGCCTATGTCAACGACTTCAACCAGTTCGGCCGTACCTGGCAGGTGATCGCACAGGCGGATGGTCCGTTCCGCGAGACGGTCGAAGACATCGGCAAGCTGCGTACCCGCAATGACCGTGGCGAGATGGTGCCGATCGGCTCGATGGTCACGATCAAGCAGACCTTCGGCCCGGACCCGGTGCTGCGCTTCAATGGCTACCCGGCGGCCGACCTGGCCGGCGAAGCCGACCCGCGCCTGCTGTCCTCGGCCGAGGCGATGAACAAGCTGACCGAGATCGCCGGCAAGGTGCTGCCGGTGGGCATGACCACCGAATGGACCGACCTGAGCTACCAGCAGGCGACGCAGGGCAAGGCCGCCTTCATCGTGTTCCCGGTGGCGATCATGCTGGCCTTCCTGGTGCTGGCCGCGCTGTACGAGAGCTGGTCGCTGCCGCTGGCGGTGATCCTGATCGTGCCGATGACCCTGCTGTCCGCGCTGTTCGGCGTATGGCTGACCGGCGGTGACAACAACGTGTTCGTGCAGGTCGGCCTGGTGGTGCTGATGGGCCTGGCGTGCAAGAACGCGATCCTGATCGTCGAATTCGCCCGCGAACTTGAAATGGGTGGCAAGGGCATCGTTGAAGCTGCCCTGGAAGCCTGCCGACTGCGTCTGCGTCCGATCGTGATGACCTCCATCGCGTTCATCGCCGGCACCATCCCGCTGGTGCTGTCGCACGGTGCGGGTGCCGAAGTGCGCTCGGTGACCGGTATCACGGTGTTCGCTGGCATGCTGGGCGTGACCCTGTTCGGCCTGTTCCTCACCCCGGTGTTCTACGTGGCCCTGCGCAAGTTCGTCACCCGCAAGGGCGGTGGCCAGCTGGTGCAGCACGGCGAGCCGACCCTCCACCACTGACATGGAACTCCGCCGACACCGGTCCTCCGGCCGGTGTCGGTTTTCCCCCTCCAAAGGCATGACTCCATGAACACCCATCAGAACAAGATCGCACTGGTCACCGGTGCCACCCGCGGCATTGGAGCCGAAACCGTGCGCCAGCTGGCCCAGTCCGGCGTGCACACGCTGCTGGCCGGCCGCAAGCGCGAAGCGGCCGTGGAGCAGGCGCTGAAGCTGCAGGCCGAAGGCCTGCCGGTGGAAGCGCTGCAGCTGGACGTCACCGATGGCGCCAGCATCGCCGAGGCTGTGCAGCAGGTGCGTGAGCGCCACGGGCGCCTCGACATCCTGGTCAACAACGCGGGCGTGCTGCTGGAAAACCCGGCACAGCTACCGTCGGAGCAGTCGCTGGATACCTGGCGCCGCACGTTCGACACCAACGTCTACGCCCTGGTGGCGGTGACCCAGGCATTCCTGCCACTGCTGCAGCAGGCCAAGGCCGGCCGCATCGTCAACGTGTCCAGCATCCTCGGTTCGCAGACCCTGCATGCCGATCCGGCATCGGGCATCTATGACATGAAGGTACCGGCCTACAACGCGTCCAAGGCTGCGGTGAACAGCTGGACGCTGGCATTGGCGCACGAGCTGCGCAGCACGCAGATCAAGGTCAACACCGTGCATCCGGGTTACGTGAAAACCGACATGAACGGCGGCCATGGCGAAATCGAGATCGCCGAAGGCGCACGCTCCAGCGTGCAGATGGCGCTGATCGGCCATGAGGGCCCGAACGGCAGCTTCACCTACCTGGGCGAGGTGCTGCCGTGGTGATCCGTACGTTGGCGATGGCCGTCTCCAGCCTGGTACTGGCGGGTTGTGTCAGCGTCGGCCCGAACTACAAGGCACCGGCACAGGAGCCGGTGGTCCTGCAGGGCGCGCAGCAGCCGGTGTTCAGCACCACCTCGCCGGTGGCGAGCTGGTGGGCACAGTTCGATGATCCGGTGCTTGAAGAACTGGTGCATGGCGCACTGTCGGACAACCTGGACCTGCGCGTGGCCGTGGCCCGTGTCAGCCAGGCCCGCGCGGTGTTCGTCGAAAGCCGTTTCGACCAGGCCCCGCACATCACCGCAGGCGGCAGCTACGACCGCCGCAAGCAACCCGATCCGCAGCTGGGTGGGCAGCGGGTGTTCAGTGAAAGCTACCAGCTCGGCTTCGATGCCGGCTGGGAGCTGGATCTGTTCGGCCGCAAGCGCCGTGCTGCAGAAGCCGCGCGCGCCGATCTGGACGCCGAGCAGGCCAACCTGGCCGACGCGCAGGTACTGATCGCCGCTGAAGTTGCACGCAACTACTTCGAGCTGCGCGGTACCCAGAAGCGCATCGCGGTGGCCCAGCACACCCTGGTCAACCTGCGCGATACGCAGAAGCTGACCGAGGCGCGTTGGGAGCTCGGTGCAGGCAGTGAGCTGGACGTGCAGAGCAGCCGTGCCCGCCTGAAGGCAATCGAGGCCGACATCCCGCTGCTGGAAGTGGCCGAGACGCAGTCGCGCAACCGCCTGGCGGTGCTGCTCGGCCAGCGTCCGGAAGTGTTGACCGCGATGCTGGCGCCGCACGAGGTTCCGGCGTTCGCCAAGGCCTTGCCACTGGGGGATACCCGCGAACTGCTGCGCCAGCGCGCCGACGTGCGCGTGGCCGAGCGTCGCCTCGCCGCCGCGACCGCCCGCGTGGGCGTGGCCACCGCCGATCTGTTCCCGCGGCTGTCGCTGTCCGGTTTTGTCGGCTTCCTCGGCGGCGATGCGAGCGGCCTGGTCAATGGCAACAACAAGGCCTGGTCGCTGACTCCATCGCTGAGCTGGGCGGCATTCGACTTCGGCACCGTGCGTGCGCGCCTGCGTGCCAGCAAGGCCGAAGCCGAGGGCGTGGCGGCGCAGTATGAGCAGGCGGTGCTGCTGGCGCTGGAAGACACCGAGAATGCGCTGACCCGCTATTCCAAGCAGCAGGCGCGGCTGGCGATCGTGGTTGAACAGGCACAGGCCGCACGACGTGCCGAATCGCTGGCGCAGATCCGCTATCGCGAGGGTTCGGAAGATTTCCTGACCCTGCTCGATGCGCAGCGCACGCAGTTGGCGGCCGACGATGCATTGGCGGCCGCCGAGGCCCAGGTCAACGTCAGCGTGGTTGGCGTGTACAAGGCACTGGGTGGCTGGGGGCAGTCACCGCAGCCGCCAAGCGTGGCCCAGCAGTAAAAGCGGCAGGGGACGGAAGCACAGGCTTCCGTCCCCTTCCTGTTTCAGGGGCGAGGCCAGTCCAGCTCGACCACCAGCGGGAAATGATCCGACGGCAGCACGCCGTTGATGCGGCGGTCATCGGTGAGGAAGCTGCGCGCATGGAAGCCGCGCACCAGCACCCAGTCCAGCTGCGCGGTGGCCTTGCCGGTGAAATCGTGGAAGGTCAGGCGTGGTCCCTGCGCAGCCTTCACCTGGGTGCGGGTGTCCTGCAGCAGGCCGGTGAATGCCTTGTAGGTTTCACCGCCGGGTTCGCTGTTGAAGTCACCGGTCAACACCACCGGCAGATCGGCCGGTAGCGCGGCCAGGCGCTGGCCGATCAGTTCGGCACCCTTCACCCGGCGCGGTTCGTCCTCGTCGCGGTAGGGCAGGTGGGTATCCATGAAGTAGAAGCGGCGGCCGTCGTCGAGGCGCCGGAACAGCGCCCAGGTGACCATGCGCGGGTACAGGTTGCCCCAGGTGATGCTGCCCGGCACATCGGGCGTATCGGACAGCCAGAAGTTGCCGGACGTCTCGATGGCCAGCACCTTGCTGTCGTAGAACACGCCCATGTGCTCGTCGCCGCTGCCACCACGGCGGCCTTCGCCGAACCAGCGATAGCCGGGCAGGTGGGCGGACAGGTAGTCGGCCTGCTCCTTCACCAGCTCCTGGGTGCCGATCACCGCCGGGTGCGCATCCAGGATGACCTTGACCATGGCGTTGCGGCGGTCCGGCCAGCGCTTGCCGGGCTCGGTGTCCGCCGGCGTGCGGACGTTGAATGACATCACCTTCAGCGGTGCGGGTGGGGTGGCCCAGGCGACGACAGGCAGGGCAAGCGCCAGCAGTGCACACAGCGCCGGGCGATGGAAACGCGGCAACATCGTGGAATCCCTCCATTCCATGAAAACGGTTTCATGGAGCATGCCACGGAAGCTGGGCGCAGCGGTATGCCGGGATGGGCGGCTGGCAGTGCCGGGCGGACGCGGGAGGCGCCGCCCGGCGGATCGCGCGGGCGCGATCAGGGATCATCGATTCTCAGTCGGCCGGGAGATACCACTGGCCATTCTGGTCGATCCAGTACACGCGGACGTAGGGTTCACCGTTCTCGTCGAAGTACGTCACTTCGCAGCGCTGGTGGTAGTAGGGGCCCATCTTCACCCGTACGCAGCGGGTGTTCTCCGGCCCGCCTCCATCGTTTCCGGCAGTGGCGTCCGGGGCGACGGAGAGCGCCCCCAGGGCAAGCGTCAATGCGGCCATCGCGGCCAGGTGCAGTTTCATCGGCATCATCCTTGTGTCAGTCATCGCGCGTCTGCGCGGTGTCGTGCGAATGCACGCGGGCGGTCAGCTGCCCGGCGCGGTGTCCCTTGGCCCATCAGCGCAGGTAGGGGTTGCCGTACTCGTCGATCCAGTACTCGGTGAGGAAGATATCGCCATCGGCATCGGGCATCGTCACGATGCAATGCTGATGGATGCGATAGCGCTCCACTTCAAACGGTTCGCAGCGGGTCACGCTGCCCGGCGGGGAGGCCACTCCTGCGCGCACGGTGCCGGTGGACATCATTCCAGCCACTGCCACGACCAGTGCGGCCGTCGAGGCCAGGTGCAGTTTCATGAGCATCATCCTTGTGTCTGCAATCGCGCGTCTGCGCGGTGTCGTGCAGCTGCGCGTGGGCGGTCAGGCCGCCACGTGCAAAGCTGCTGCGTGCACGCCGGCCCGGCAGGCGGCCCGGCGCGTCCCCCTGTGGCTCATTCGCTGCGCAGGTAGGGGTTGCCGTACTCGTCGATCCAGTACTCGGCTTCGTATACGTTGCCGAATTCATCGGTGTAGGTTTCCGTGCAACGCTGATGGACGCGGTTGACATCCACCCTCACCGGCACACATGAAACGTTTTCCTTGGGCCCGCCGGCATGGGCATCCGCCACCGGAGCGAGGGTGGCCGTTGCCACCACCCATGCGGCCATCACGGCCAGTTGCAGTTTCATAAGCATCATCCTTGCTTTCTGCAATCGCGCACATGCGCATGGCGTGTGTAACACGTGAAGCAGGCCGCAGGAAGTGCCTGCTGCGTGATCAGTCCTCGATCTCGCCACGCCGGCTGGCGGCACGCACCGCCTGTGCGGTGGTTGCCACCCCCAGACGCTGGCGTGCGCGGCGCAGGTGGTTTTCCACCGTTCGTGCCGACAGCCCCAGCGTGGCGGCGATCTCGGCCTGCCGCCGCCCCGCCGCGACCCAGCGCAGGACTTCGCGCTCGCGCGTGCTCAGCAGGCTTCCGGAAAGTTCGGCGGGCGCCTCGGCCAATTGTCGCGCGGCACGGAATGCTGCGGTTGCAGCAGCTTCCAGCTGCAGGCGCGCGCCGGCCGAGGCATCGATCGAGGTTCCGGCAAAACTGATCGCGCCCTCCAGGCCGGTGGTGCCGAAGACCGGTACCTGCAGGCCATGCAGGCCTTCGCCACGCGGCTGCTTCACTACCTGGTAGCGCTCTCCGCGAAGGCCCTGGCGCTTGCTCCAGAAGAACGGCGCATCGCTGTCGAGGACGTGCCGATTGACCGGGCAGGCGCGCAGGTAGCGCGTGAGGTCGGTATCGCTGCCATCGCCGAACCAGTCACCCTCGATCCAGTACACGCGCTGCGTGCCGCGTTCCAGGCCGGTGCCGGTGGCGAACACCAGCACGCGGTCGTAGCCGAGCGGCGCGGCAATGCTGCGCAGGACCGCGCCCACCGTCGCCAGCGTACGGGCACGTTCCAGCTCAAGCAGCGCGTGCACCAGCCCGGTCATCGGTTTCAGCGCCCGGCGAGCGCGTCGAGCAGGGTACGCGCGGCCAGCTGGCCGAGCGCGTTGCCGGCCAGCGGACTGTCGCCGGTCAGCAGCAGGCGGTCCTGCAGCACACTGCCATCGATGCCGTCGTTGACGATCTGCACGCCCTGCTGCGCCAGCTGCTCGCCGAAGAACCAGGTGAGCTGTCCCGGCATGTAGCCGATCTCCGGTGTCTGCCGGTCCATCGCATCCGGGAAGGCGCAGATCCGGTAGCCACGGAACAGTGATCCGCCGTCTGCCTCGCCGACGCCTGCGGCCAGCAGGGCGGCCGGGCCGTGGCAGAGGGTGATGATGTGGCGCTGCGCAGCCATCGCCCAGTGCAGCACCGCCTTCACCGCAGGGCTCTGCGGCAGGCCGATCAGCGCGCCGTGGCCGCCGGGGATGAACACCGCCGCATAGTCCGAGTCCGGACCCAGTGCGGCCACCACCTCGTCCAGTGCCAGCGGCTGGCGGAAGCGCGCTTCGTAGCGCTGGTAGAGTCCGCCGATCTCCTTGTCCTCGCGCGGGAATGCCCACCATTCGAACTTGGCGGCGTTGCCCGACAGCGTGGCCACGTCGATGTCGAAGCCGGCCTTGTCGAGGTGGTACATCGGCAGCAGGGTTTCCACCGGGTGATTGCCGGTGGAGAACAGATGGCCATTGGCGGTGGGCAGGTAGCGCTCGTCGGCGGCGATCATCAGTACCTTCCAGCGGCCATCACGGCGCGCGTCCGGATAGTCGGCGCCGGACAGGTTGCTTCTGGGCGACGTGAACTGCGACAGCGAGTACGGCGACGGGAAGAAGGCATCGCGCTCGGCCGGATCGGGGCTGGGCTGGCGGCTGGGCTCTTGCGTGTTCATGCGGACCTCCTGCGGGGAAAGTGGGGCCAGCATAGAAGGGCGGCTGCGCACGCGCGATGAGGGATTTCCCCTCACGTGTCGCCCGGGTTCAGCGGCGGCAGGCGGCGCTCGACGCTACGCCTGCATCGCCTTCACGCAGTGGTAGGCCTCATCCATCGCCAACAGGAACGCCTGCTGCTGCACCGCATCCAATGTCACCGAGCGTTCGAAGGCGGTCAGGCGTTCGCTCCAGTCCGGCAGGGTGTCGTCGTTGTACAGCGCCTGGTGAGCGTCCCAGTAACCGCCGGCCTTCATCAGCATCCAGGGCGCGTACAGCGCCAGCCGGGTTCCATCCTTGAGAATCAGCGGACGCGTGGTCTGCGAATGTGCCAGCACCGCATGCAGGACCGGATCATCGTGCAGCTGGCTCTTCCACACATGATTGTTGAGACGCTGCTTGACGAAATGGAGGATGGCTTCGTGCTCAACACCTGAGCCTGTAGCGCGGACGGCATCGGCCAGCTTGAGGTGCCCGCGCTCGAGCAGCCAGCGCACCAGCAGTGTCGCCGCCTGCTTGAAGGTGTTGTGTTCGTTGCCCGGGTCGAAATCGTGATGGCCGATGAACTGGCGGTCTTCGACCAGATTGATCTGCAGCTCCTGCACGCGCAGGCGACGCTGATCGAACCAGAGCTTGATCTGCACGTCGTCCGCGAGCCGCTTCTCGAAGTACGCCGTGTCACCGAAATCCTCCATCCGGCCGTCGAAGCCGTCCAGGCACTCCTGCAACGAGGCCTCCGGCGCGACGTAGCCACTCCAGAACCCTGCAGGCAATGCGGGAGCGCCGCGGGGCCGATGGGAATACAGCGTGACCGACTTCAGGTGGCTCACCCAGCTCCCGCGCTTGGCGTCCTGCGGCGGGTAGAAGCGGTCATGGATGATGTCAAAGGCAAAGTGGTACTCCACGCCATGCGTCTTGTCCTTGACCGATTTCTGGCCCTGGTTGGCCGTGATCGCGGCGGGCGGAGAGGCCAGCCCTTGCTGCGCGAACCAGGCGCACAGCTCCGGATCGGAGCCGCGCAGGCCGATCAGGCCGATGATGTCCTTGATATGCATTCCGTTGCCTTGTCGTATCGAGTGAGGGGGCGGCATGATCGGGCGGCTTCCCGATGGGGCTATTTCACCACTGCGCCATGCTGCTGCATGTCCTCGTGCAGGATCCGGCGCAGCTCGATGATCGCCGGGGTGGCCTCCTGCACGCTGTGCCCGGACACGATCACCTTCTCCGACTCCGCATGCGGCAGATGCGAGCTCCAGTACGGCACCAGTCCATCGTCGGTCTTTTCCAGCGGACCGTCGGCCTTGGCGCGGGCGATGATCGAGTGGTAGCGCACCTTCGGCGCCATCGGCAGGTCGGCAACGGCGCGGACGAAGGGATCATCCTTGTCCAGGTTCTGGATGCTGTTCATCTGGTAGCCGTGCTTGCCATCGTTGCGATCGATCTGGCCGTCGTTGGCAATGGTGGCCACGTCTTCCAGCACGGTCAGCGGCAAGCGCACCAGGCGACCGATCCAGCGCCCCAGGCGGGTACTCGCCACATCGGTGCCGCGGTGTGGCGTGGCGATGAACACCACCCGGGAAACTTCCGGTTCCGGCAGGAAGGTCAGCACCGGTGCGCCCCGGGTGCGCAGCAGTTCGCGCTGCGCAGGGGTCATCTGCGCGGTGGCCAGCAGGGTGTCCACCAGATGATCGCCGGAAGAAGAGATCATCAGGCGCGCGATCACCCCGCCCATGCTGTGCCCGACCAGCACCATGTCGTGCGAAGCCTGCGCCTTGCCGCTGGGGTCGAAGTGCTTGAACACCTCGGCCAGCGTGTGGCGCATCGCATCGTGGCTCATCGCGATCGGCATGTTGGTCGGGTAATAGAACTGCCAGATCTGGAAATCCTGGCGGATCTCGTCGTCGCGCATCAGCTCGTTGGCGACGTTGACCCAGGCTTCCGGGCTGCTGGCCAGGCCATGGATCATCAGCAGCACGCGGCGGTTCGGATCGTACGGCTGCATCATGTACAGGTGCGGCGTGTCGATCGCTCCCTTGCCACCGAACAGCGAGCGCAGCGATTGGTGGGCGAAGTTGGAGCGTGCCAGCCACAGCGCATAGCCGGCGGTGAAGTTCGCGGCCAGCGGTACTTCCTGCCCGTGCAGGGTGACTTCAGTGACCTGGTAGGGGTCGTGGATTTCCAGTTCCGGCTCGTCGTCGTGCAGCACTTCCCACAGGTTCCTGCCCGAGAAGCGCAGCAGCACCGTTATCGACGGCGAGGGCATTTCGCTCCAACTCTGCGCCGGTGCAGTGGCAGCCTGCGTGGTCGAGGGCGTGGGGGCGGTGCTGGCTGCCGGATCGGCCATCACTGCCACCAGCTCGGCACCGAAGCCATCGCGGCGATGCACGCTGCGCAGCGTGCCGGTGAATGACAGCGACGCCGCTGGCACCAGTTCGGTCGGCGTACGCGTATCCAGCGGCGACGCATCGGTGGACGGGGCCAGTACGAAGGTCCAGCGGCCCAGCGTCAGGTGGCTGGTATCGTTGCGCACCCGGCCGGTGGCATAGGCGTTGTACAGTTGCACCGAAGCTTCCTGCACGGCCAGGTTGTAGTAGTCGCGCACCTGGGTCTGGCGGTCTTCGAAACCACGCTGGTTGGCCGTGCGCTCGGTGAAGAACAGGTACGCATAGGCCTGCCGCGCGACCTGCATCCAGGCATCCAGGCGCGGCTGGAAATCGGCATCCAGCTCGGTGATCGCGCTCTTGGCGCGGCCGGAGGCGGAGTACTCGCGCTTGGGCGCGGGCAGGGTCATCGCATACTGCAGCCACAGCTCGGCCAGGCTGGAGCGCTTGTCCTCTTCGCGCACCACGATGCTGGCCTCCATCGCCTCGATGCAGGGCAGGCCAGGCTTGGCGCAGACGCCTTCGTCCAGACCGGCCACGCGCAGGGTTTCCGTGGTGGCCGCGCTGAGCTTTCCAGAGGTGAGGATGTCGCCGCGCTTGAGCGCGATGTACTGGCCGGGCGTGACCGAGGCCACCTGCACCGATGGCCCGAACTGGCGCAGCGTCGCGCAGCCGCCCAGGCTGAGCAGCACGGTGATGATGAGGGTCGTGCGGCCGATGAAGCCCAAGCCCGTGGTAGCCATACGATCCTCCTGCGCGGTGGCGCCACTCTAGCGTTCGGCCTGCCAAAACAAAAGATACCGGGTGGTCGGTTTGCGCCTCGAAACCGCTGCCATGGCAGCGATTCAGGCATTCCCGTGTGACACTGGGGTGAATGGAGGGATGCAGGGATGGCGATGCGTTGGCTTGAGACCCGGATTCCACCGCCCCTGGTGATGCTGCTGTGCGGCGGCCTCGGCTATCTGGGCAGCCGCCTGGCAGGAGAGCGGGTGCTGTCGCTGCCGTTTCCGACGTTGCTGGCAGGCGCATTGCTGGCGATCGGCCTGGCATTGAACCTGCTGCCGAAGCTGGCGTTCCAGCACGCGCGCACCACGGTCAACCCGCTGCGCCCGTCGGCGTCGAGCGCGCTGGTCACCCACGGGGTGTACCGCTACACGCGCAATCCGATGTATCTGGGCCAGGCAACCGTCCTGGCGGGCGCCATGCTGTACCTGCAGAACCCGGTGGCGTGGCTGGCGGTGCCACTGTTCGTGCTGTACATCACCCGCTGGCAGATCCTGCCGGAAGAGCGGGCACTGTCGGTCCGCTTTCCCGAAGCGTATGCGCGGTTCCGCCAGCGCGTGCGGCGCTGGCTGTAGCGCGGGTCAGGCCGTCACGGCGTGATCTGGCACTTCACCGCAGCGGAATAGCCTTCGTAGTCGTCACCCGCGATCACATGCAGGGTGTGGCCCTCGTCCACGCGCTTCACGTACGACGGCTCTTCGGTATTGGCGTATTCGTTGACCGTGGTCACCGACCATGCTTTGGCCAAGCGCTTGGCATCGACGCCGTTCAAGTACACGAACAGGCTCTTTTCGCCCTCGGCTACGTTGACATCGGCGCTGGCCACCGTGCCGCCGAACAGGGCGACCGGCGCGACCTCCGGCTCGAACGTGCCCCCCGGCTTCCTGGCCAGCCCGGCCGCCTGCAGCGCGTCGATGGCTTCGGCCTCGCTGAAGTTCGAGCCGGCCTTGCAGGCCAGCAGCGCTTCCAGCGTGGCGGTACCGGGCGGCGCGATGGCCGGTGCGGCTGCATGGGCGGCCGGGACTGCGGCGACGGCCGCCAGGAGCAGGGAGACGGTGAGAGCGGCTTTCATGGCAGGTCCTTCTGTCGGAAGCGGAGGAATGGCGTCAGAACGCCGGTTCGATCACCGGGAATTCTTCTGCGGGAGAGTAGAGCCGATAGGCTTGCGTCGCGCCTGCGCGGACGTGGATTTCGGTCGAACGCCGGCGGGAGTTGTTGGTCTTCTCCGACTGCAGCACACCGCACAGGCCGCGCCCCTGGACGGGTGTGGCGGTCAACACATGGCGCCCCTCCGCCAAGGTAAAGGACACGCGCTCGGCGGGGTCGAGATGCGCAGCCATCTTGCCGTCGATCATCACGCCCATGTAGCAGCCGCTGCCGATGAATCCCACGTCGCGGGTCACCGTAACGGTGCCGGTGGGCTCGCCCTGGGCGTCGAACGGGAAGATTCGCGCGGCCGGTGCATCCTTGATCTGCTCGGGTGACGCCTGCTTGGTGGGCATGCAACCGGACAGTGCGGCGACCAGCAGGGCGGGGACGAGCAGATGCTTCATTGCGTTTCTTCCTTGGCGGAGATCGGGTCTCGGTGGCCGCAATGATGCAATGAATTTGATCCGGATTGACAGGTGTCGGGCAGGCCCTGGCGCCTGAGATATGCAGCTGAGCGATCAGGTGGGGCTTCCGCGTATCCAGTGCCACGGAACGTCGGCCAGGCCGATAACACTTGAAGGGCCCGGCTGGCATTCATGGCTGCCGGACGTGCGGAGTGCTTGAGGGATTCTGGCCGGTGCTGGCGCGGCCGCCGGTCGTGGCAGAATCGGCTCCAACACGGACGGGGGAATCTGGCGATGACGATCTGCCTGCTTTCGACGGATTGGGGAAACGTGGCCGACTGGGCCGCGGTGGTGGTCGGTGTCGGTGCCGCAGTGGCAACCACGGTGGTGGCGGCGCTCGCCCACAGAACCTCCAAACGCGCCGCCGAAATTGCCGAGGAGGCGACCAGAATTGCCGGCCAACAGCATGCGGAAGCCGTGACGCTGCGTGAGGAGACCGCACGGATAATCGGCAGGCTTCTGTTGAATGAGGTGTCCAGGCTTCCGGTCCGGTTGCAGCAGGTGAAGGAAGCGCTGGGTGCCGCCAGCTTTGTGCCGGGAGTTCATGCCTGGGCTGAGGCAGTTCATCGGGCGATCGCCGACCTCGATGGCCCGCTTCTTCCGAGTGCGAAACTGGCCGAAGATCGCATCCACACGCTTCCTGCCGGTTTGGGAGCGGATCTGGCTACGCTGATTGGCCATGCCCGGGAAGCGCGTTTTGGCGCTGAGCGGATTCACGCGCTCGTCGACAGGGCCGCCGGCTTCAGCTCCCAGGAACACAGTGGCAAATACGTGACCCAGTCGATGTCGCAGGTCAACAATTTTGGGGTGCAACTCGAGTGTGCCGAGGCGTTCGCGGCTACTTTTGCCGATGAGTTCCACGCATTCGTATTTGGCGCGTCAGCGGAGGCTTGCCAAGCGTCCTGACAGGCTCCGGATCATGCCGCAATCTGCATGGGCTGCAGGTTGATGCCTTCCACCTTGTCGCGCAGGAATCAGTGGACGTGCTGCATGGAAACGCCCGGATATGCGGAGCTAGCTGGGTTCAGGGTTTCGCAGGGGAGTGCCGTGCATGGCGACCTGCAGTTCCAGGAACGCTTTCAGTGCTGGCAGAAGTTCTACCAGCTCCTGGCAGATCGGCGTATCAAGCATCCATGTGTCTTTCCTTACTTCCGCCTGCCCGACACCGGATTCGTTTGATGTGTACACGGCGGATATCCGCAGAAGACCCAACTCGTCGTCGAACTCGAACTGGAGAGGTCCCTTGATGAACTTGGTGCTGTCGTGAATCATGTCGTTCAAGCTGCATCTCCTGAGGCCCGCGGTGTTGCTGGGCGCAGTCTAAAGCCAAACGGATCCAGCCCGATGAAGAACGGACTGCTGTCGATCGCGTTGATGGCACTGGCGGCGTGCGCCGCGGTGCCGGCAATCCGATGGGTACCGGCCTCCGATTACGCTCTGGCCGTTACGGATAATCCCGGAGCGCAACGGTTCGACGTGACGTTGATCTCACGGGCGAAGGCTCCGATCTGTGTGTCCAGGGAGTGGTGGCCAACGGTGGGCGCCTTGCCGGCAGGCTTCGATGGCGCCACGCTTGTTCTATCGGGTGGCGCGCGGAATCTGCTGCCAACAGGGAGTGCTTACTGTCCTGGCGGTTGCGGCGAGATCAGGATTGAGCCCGGCCGGCAGCTCCAGGGCCAGATTCCCTACAGTGCTTTCGGTGATGCTGCAGAGATCGCTGCCGATGGAGAGCGTTCGCTCGGCTTCCAGGTGCATCCGTACGAATGCGCGGTCCGATAGCTTTTGCTGTGGGTGAGGGGGCACGCATAGGCCACCAGAGAAGCGGGATCGAGAACAACGCAGGCACCCGTCCGCTGTTGATATGCCCATTATCGCTTCAAGGCGCGAATCTCCAACCGTGTCTCAGTGGTACGGAATTCCTTTCCCTAGAATCGGAGTGCGGGCATGACGCTCGCTGGAAATATGGACGTCCATTCTGGAAAAGGAGTAGATGTGAAGAAGATGATTGCTATTGGAGCTGTCCTGGCCGCTTCGCTCGCGTGGAACGCGTCTGCGCAGGACATCGATTATCTGGGTGCAACGCCGAAGCTGTTGGCTGAAGCGAATGCCCAGGCCGCAGATCTGCCTGCCGGGGTCCAGCTGGTCGACCTTGAGCGATGGAGGTGGAGGGACAATACGTTCACCGCTCGTCCCATCACGGCTGCAGGATCAAGACATCCCGGTAGTCGCGAGGGCATTCTCGGCTTCATCTCGTACTACCCGTTCGAGGGGAGCATTACCCTTTATGCATGCCTGCACAACAACTGGATGGATTCGTTTTCATCCACGGATGCGAACTGCGAAGGTCATATGAAGACGACCAACGGCATGCCCATCACGGGCTACATGGCGGGCACGCAGCTTCCCGGTACCGTGCCGCTGTATCGCTGCACCCGAAACATCCCGAAGGTGTATGCCTACAACGATCATTTCGACACGCTTGATCCAAACTGCGAAGGCAAGTACCAGGCCGTGTTCGAAGGGATCCTGGGCTATATCTGGATCTGATTGATACGGAAGGAGCGGCAGTCGTTACGCGACTGCCGCCAAGAGCTGCAGGTTTTCCCTGGACGTGCCGGCCGGGTAGACTCGCAGCCCTACAAGGGGGACGTATGAAGAAGATTTCAGCGCTGGGATTCCTGGCTGTACTTGCCGCAGGATGTTCCTCGACGGCCGTTGCCCCCGGAGCCGCGAAAGCGGTGTCAGCCGGCCGGGTGTACGACACCCGTTACCTTGAAAGCAGTCCCGATCGCTCGGCCACCCTCAACGTGACGCGCGATAAAGGCTTTGCGGGCGGTGGCTGTTCGTTCGACATCCTGATAGACAATCATAAGGTCGTTGCGTTGAAGCCGGGCGAATCGGCCAGCATGCACGTCGCGCCAGGAAGCTACTTCCTGAAGCTTGAGGCCGGTGGTGGTCTTTGCCAGAACCTCTCAACGTTCCAGAACGTGACTGTCTCTGCTGGTGATGTCCTGGCCTATCGCATCACCTGGCCCGCCGGCGGACGGCCCACGATGGAGCGGCAGTAGGTTGCCGCTCCTGCAGGGTCTGAAGTACTTCCAGGCGACGCGCTCCAGGCGCTGAATCAAACAACCCCGCCGCCCATGGTTGCCGGGTCTGGAAGGCGGGTACAGGGAACGCCCCGCACAACGCTGGACAAAAAAAAGCCGGAGACCCTAGGGTTCCGGCTTCGTTTTGGTCCCGACTGGACCGGTAAATGGTGGAGGTGGGCTCTACCGTAGTGCAGGCGCAGGCCCTTGTGCTGCAATTATCCGGCCCTATGCCGCGTCCGCGATACCCCCACCCATGCCCCCAGTTTCGCCCGTCTGGTCTCGCTGCTCCATCTGGTCCTGAATCCAGGAATCGATCTCCGATTCGACCCAGCGAACGGAGCTGCCCAGGTGGACCGGTTTCGGGAACTTCCCAGCCGAAATGCGCAAGTACAGGGTCGATTTCGCCATGCCGACCCGGGCCAGAACCTCGGCGCGACGCAGGAGGCGGCTGGGGGTGACTGCGATGCTCTCGTTCATGCTTCCTCCTTTGGCGCGCCGGCGGCGGCCAGATTGGTGCCGCGGTGGCGGCGTTTCGATACGGGGGCCATGATCCGGTCGGCTTTGGCCCGGTCCCCACGGGCCAGTTCGATCAGGGACAGGCCACGCGCCTCCCAGGCGGGCACGGTAGCCTTGCTGGCCTTGGATAGGTCCACCCCCGACAGGCTGGCCAGCAAGTGGCCGACTTCGCGGTGGTCGACATCCAGACCGCTCGCACCTTTCCTCCAGACCCCTGCATCATGCTTGCAAGCCTTCATTGACTGATTCAGCATGCTGGACACCTTTGCCGGAGTGCGCCCATGCCCATTGCCGAACTCATCGCCGCTATCGGCGTGGACGCCCGCCAGCTGACAATTGCCGGGCAGGTAGCAGGGTTGGTCAGCGTGGTGCTGCTGTTCTTCTGGGGCAGCGCCGGCTGGCAGATCACGAAGGAGGGATATGTCAGCAGTCCTGGGCTCCAGGTGCCGGAAGGAGATCCGCGCCGAAAGCGTGCGGTGTTCTGGTTCAAAGCCCGCTACCTCGTTATGAGCAAGGTTGCGCTGGTCTTGCTGTTCGCCTCGTTCCTCCTTCAGCTCTTGGCACTTTGGGCGCCGGCTCCATAGGGCGGCTGGTTCTGTTCTGCCCGCTTGGGGCAGAGCGGGTGCAGCGGTGAGCAGCTGTTCAGCCATGGGCGGAGTCATGCAACGTCTCCAAACGACAGACCAGGCTGCGCGACGCGGATGCGCGCCTCGGCGATCGCGGCGTATTCGGCATTCAGCTCGCAGCCCAGCCACTGTCGGCCGAGGCGTTGGGCAACCACCGCAGTTGTGCCGGCGCCCATGAACGGGTCCAGCACCAGGCCGCCGGCAGGTGCGCCTGCCAGGATGCATGGCTCGATCAGCTGCTCGGGGAAGGTGGCGAAGTGGGCGTCCTTGAATGGCGTGGTGGCCACGTTCCAGACACTGCGCTTGTGGCGCATCTCGACCGTTGCGCGGAATGCCCCGCGTCCGGGCAGTGCGCTGGTCTTGCCGTCGAAGCCGCCCCGACGCACCGATGGGCGCAGCCGGGATTGCGCGGGCTGCCCAGGCACAGGTCCACCGTTCGGCGGATAATTGTTGCCGCCGGCGGATGGCTCCTTGATCGCCTCCATGTCGAAGTAGTACCTGGGAGACTTGGACAGTAGGAACAGGTATTCGTGCGCCTTGGTACACTGATCGGTAACGCTTTCCGGCATCGGATTCGGCTTGGCCCAGATAATATCCTGCCGCAGGAACCAGCCGTCGTCCTGCAGTGCGAACGCGACGCGCCACGGGATGCCGATCATCTGCTTGGGCGCCAGGCCCTGCACGCTGATGCGCCCTCCCATCGCGCCGAGAGCACCCAGCGCCCCGGAGCGATTGCGGCCAGTACTGCCTTCGAGGGTCACCGCCGCGCCTTCCTGCCCACGGCCGGACTGCGTGTAGGTGTCGCCCAAGTTGAGCCACAGCGTGCCGTCATCCCGCAGCAGGCGGCGTACCTCGCGGAACACCGCGACCAGGCGCGCGAGGTACTCGGCCGGGGTACCTTCCAGGCCGATCTGCCCAGCCACGCCGTAATCGCGCAGCCCGTAATACGGCGGGCTGGTTACGCAGGTCTGCACCGAACCAGCAGCCATACCGCGCATCACTTCCACGCAGTCTCCGACGTGGATCTTGCTTCCGGCGGCTGGGTTATCCATGCGCAGTCTCGTTGTGATGGCAAGCCGTGGCAGAATGCCGGCCTATCCACAAGGGGATCTGAGAGTGAATCTGTTGCAACAGTTGTGGCATGGAGTAAGTCCGTGCATGGAGCCCGGCATCGGCGGCTGTGTCGTGTGGTGGGATGCTTGGGCCGCAGTCGGGACTGTCTCGGCGGTATTCGCGGCAATCTTTGCCCCTGCAATCCAGCGTCGCATGCAGAGGAAGCGTCTCAATGCACTCTTTGCGGCTTCTTACATTAATAACGCCGTAAGCATCGGCGTGTATTTCTCCAATTTGAGGAAAGAGTTTCCCTTGGATGAGATATCGGTCGAGGCAGCCGACGCTGCCTGGAAACTGGCCAATTTGGAGGCAGCTCGGTCTAGGTTCCAATATCTCTCTCAGAAGCTGGAAGGAGATCACGCTTGTGGTTTTGACGCTTCCAAGTGGCCCGGAGTTGATCTTGATCTCCTCCTTGGGATGGCGCACATGCTTGAAGCAGTGAGTGATGTTCTCCACTGCGGTCGTACTCTCGGCACTATGGAAAACGAGGATTGGAAGGACGCTGAGGATTCCGTCAAGAACTTGTTGAAGAACTGCCGTGGTTGGATTGAGAACGGACAAGAGCGGCTGAAGGGGGCACGCATCAGACCCCGTCTTAAACGGCTCAGCAAGAAGAGTTGGTATTAGTCCCGAGTTGTGAGCGGGAGAATTCCAAACGGCATTCATGGAAGTCTCCCCAGAAGGAAGTTGGCGTCGATATGCCAGCCGGCCTCGCGGGCACCGAGCAGGCGCAGCTCGTTGGTGTCGAATTCGTCCAGGCCGAGCAGCTTCGCGGCGAGCTCGATGTGGGTCGGTGAGATAGGCCGATCGCGGTAGAACAGGTCGTAGACGTTGTGCTTCGAGCAGCCCCAGACGTCGGCCAGGTCCTGCATGCGCTTCCCTTCTTCCACCAAGTGGCGCTTCAGATGCGCGCGCACGCTGTCGATCGAGCGGGGGATCCGGATCGGACGGCCGCCGGCGGCCATGCCGTTGTTCGCGTGCTGGAGTCGGATTCGGGTGATCTCAGCCATGGTGTTCTCCTGTCAGTTCGGCGCGCAGCTGCTCAACGCGCGTGCGCCAGTAGTCGATGGTTTCGTCGCTGCTGCTGCGCAGCGTTTCGTGGTGCCCGAGGGCAGTGGCGGCTGCTACCAGGTCAGTGATCAGACCGAGCCGGGTGGTTCTGATGCTGCCGCCGGCGCGCAGCTCAGCCACTTCGGCCTGCAGCTGCTCGATGCGCTCGTTGGCCTGGGTCAGCCACTGGCGATAGGCGTCCTTCGTCGGCTGCCGCATGCGAGACGGGACGCCCGGATCCTTCGGCGCCGGCACCAGCACCAGGTTGCTCATCCCCGGGCCTCGCGCCGGGCTTCGGCCAGGATCTCGCGCAGGTCGTCCTGCACCTTGCGGTCCTCGCCCTGGGCGATGGCGGCGGCTAGGGCGCGCTCCAGCGCGTAGACCCGGTCGTTCGGATGGATGTAGGTCATGGCAGAATGCACGTCCTATTCATGGAGGATGTATGGCATTTTTTTGTCCACTCGCGGACGAGGTTGGGAAGCTCTCTGATTGGGTTGCGGTTGGGGTGGGAGCGATCGCGGCCGGCGTCACCGTGTGGGTGGGTCTGCAGGCCAAAAAGGCCGCAGCAGAAGCAACTTCGATCTCCAGGGAGGCAACTTCCATCTCGGAACGGGCAACATCGATTGCAGACGAGGCGAAGCGAATAGCTCAACAGCAGCATCAAGAAATGGTCACGGCTCGCGAGGAGACCGCGCGTATCCTTGGAAGCTTGCTGGATCTTGAAATCGCAATGCTCCCGGCCATGCTCGGTGCATTTATTGAGGTTCTCGACGAAGCGACTATCGCTAATGTTGGAACGATCATCGGTCGCCAAGAACTTAATAAGCTGCTCGCCGATATGTCTTACTCGCCACTTCCTGCTTCGGAGGATGCTCAAGAGCGATTGCACAATCTGAAACATGGCCTTGGTGACGATGTAGCTAGACTTATCGGTATGTGGAAAGGGCTCCACGTCGCAAGTAAACGCGTTGCAGCCCGTCTGCCCACAGAGGACGATTCGGCAGAAGTCGTAATCCCCACTCTGGTCAATCAGAACAACGATCTGATGCTTCTCAGAGATTCCTTGCTTGCAATGCTCTCGGCCAGCATTGGAGTGGCCAAGCGCTTTGCAAAGTTTGCGGGTTCGCAGCCTGAGGATTACTCCCGTGAAGAGGCACTCCTTAAAGTGAAGCGATAGCTGCGGTTTCATGGCAGCAGCCCCATCGCCACTAGGTCGATGTCGTCCACCTTGTCGCGCAGGTAGCGGCGCGCGCGGCGCAGGTGGGCGGCGATCACCGCACGGTCCTCATGGGCAAAGAAGGTCTGCACATGAATGTGCAGCGCCCGGCGGTGGTCGCGGCGGTACAGGCGCCAGGTGACGGCGCTGCCGTCCGTGGTGGGGAACCGGCCCCAAGCGAAGCCGATGGTTTCCTTGGGCGCGCGGCGGGCGACGTGGCGGCTCATGCCGTCGTTCCTTCGCAGATTTCAGCAACGCGACGGAGATCCTCGTCGCTCATCCAGCCGATGTGGCAGTCGCGTTCGGACAGGCCCAGTTGCTCGCCCAGCCAGGCATATGCCTGTTTGCGCTTCATCCGGCCGTCCTTCCAGATCGGATCGAAAGCGGCGTGGGCGTCCATCTTCAGCCGGCGGGTGACGTCGTCTGCCAGGCGGCCCAGGCGGCGCAGACCGCCTGCGTGACAACCAACCCAAGTGCGGCAGGGCAGGCAGGCATGCCCAGAACGGTTTGTGGTACAGGTCCGGGCAATGGGGATAGATTTCCCGGCCACTGACCAACTGCGCTTCGCAGTTGCAGGTCGGGCAGGGGCGGCGAACTTCGCTCATGCTGCAGCTCCTTCGTAGACCCAGCGGCGCACGGTCCCGAACGGGACACCCAGCGCCGTGCTGATCTGGTTGATGGTGTTGCCGCTTGCCCGGAGCTGCCGGGCGCGGCGCTTGGTGGGTGCCGGCCAGTACCGGGCGTGAGGCTGCCGCGGTACCGGCATCCCTTGGCAGCGGGCCATGTCCTGGACGGCACGTGGGGATCGCCCGAGGGCAGCCGCGACGGTCAACGCGTCGCGGCCCTCCATCTGGCGCAGAACCCGCAGTTCGCTGGTGCGCCAGAGTTCCATCAGGCGGCCAGCGGGTAGCTGTTGGCCAAGGAGCTGCACTGCCCGGTAATGGCGCTGTCGCAGCTCAATCGCAGCGTGGAGAAGAGCCTAGACAAGCGCCCCGGCATGGCCGACCTGCGGGAGTCCGGTGCCATCGAGCAGGATGCCGACGTGATCATGTTCCTCTACCGGGACGACTACTACAGCAAGGATGCCTGCGGCGCGCCGGGAATCTCCGAACTGATCGTGGCGAAGAACCGCCAGGGCGAGACCGGCACCTGTTACCTGCAGCACCGGCTGCAGTGCAGCGCGTTCGATGACTACACCGGCCCGCGGCCGAACTACAGCCTGAAGGGCACCTCGACCGTCGGCGGTGGGGAGGATGATTTCGAGGTGCCGGCCGCTGGCCGCCGCCGTCGCAGCCGCCGTGACCTTGTTGCAGGAGACGACGCATGACCGCGATGACAGAAGCTGCACGGAAAGTCCGCGCCAAGCGGGCCAGCCGGCCCATCTACGCCACCTGCATGCGCCTGGTCGATGCGGCCACCGGTGAAGAACTGGGCGCGTTCGTCCCAAGCAACGACATCGATCGACGGCTGGCCAAGGACCGCGGCTACCGCGCCGGCCATGAGTACCGACTGGAGATCAAAGGCCTCGCGCAATGCAGCTTTCCACCGCCTGGCCCACGTCATCGGCCACCTGCTGGTCGACAACGTCGAGGCGTTCCGTGACCTGGACGCACACGCCGCACTGAAGCAGGTGCAGCTTGAGTCAGGCATCTGCTGCGAGATGGTGGAGATGGACGCCAGCCCGGTCATCGCAGCGCTACTGGATGCTGCCGAGGCGGTGTTGGGAGCAGGTGCCCGCAAGGTGCTTGTCGGCGTGCTGCCGGAGATCCGCACGATCCCGGTGAAGGTGGCCCAGTCCCTGGCGTTCGATTCGATGGAGGAGGAGGAATTCGCCACCTTCTTCAGGGGCATCACAGCCTGGATCGGTGACCACTACGCGCACGTAATGCTGGACGACGTGCGCGCGGACTACTGGCGGATGGTCAACGCCCGGCAGCAGGGGAGTGCAGCTTAATGCTCGGCCCTTTCGCTCATTATTGCTTGGATGCTAGACGTAAGTGCGGTGCCAGCGTCAGCGGCCAAATCGAATTTGTCCCTGAGATCGTAGGGATCGTCTCCATTCAGCCATTTACTTGCCGCATTGTTCTTTGTGGCGATAGCGGATGCGTGCGCGTCGTCAAGTTTCAGGACGTAGGCGACGAGTTTATCCGCAAGTCTGGGAAATTCATGACCAACTCCAAGCGCATCACGGACTTCCGGAAGTACTCGAGTGTCCTGGATCAAACAATCAAGGAAGTGCTCGCTTCGTTCGCCCTGTTGAATAAGTTGGGTACCTACCTGGAGCTCAAGAACGTTGGTCCTCAGAAGGTCGAGACTGATTGCAAAAACACACTTTGCACGGGCGTGCTCTCGATCCCTCGATTGTCGTTGCTCATGTCGAAAAATGGCTGTTGGAACCAAGGCAGCGACAATTACCGCAATAGCAGCAATGCCTGTTTGGAGCCATGCGCTCCAGTTCGTGCTGCCAGTATCGGCAAAGCAGTTGTAAACGCAGCTCATGATTTTCCCCCTTTTCGGTGGGAGCAAGCATGAGGCGCGGTCGTTCCACGGGCAAGCCCACCGCCGCCCAGCAGCAGCGGATGGACGCTATCAGCGAGATCGGCTGCATCGTATGCGACGCACTCGGCCACGGTTTCATGCCCTGCCAGGTGCACCACCTGCTTGTCGGCGGGAAGCACGGCCAGCCTCGGCGCGGCCATGACTTCACCATCGGCCTGTGCCCCTGGCACCACGTCGGTGGGCCGATGGCTGGCCTCAGCCACTCCGCCTGCGCTGACCGGTACGGCCCCAGCTACGCCCGCGAACCGCGTCGGTTCCGGCAGGAGATCGGCACCGACGACTACCTGCTGGACCTGCAGAACACCCTGATCGAACAGCACCTGGAGAAGACCTCATGGCGACCCGCCGCGTGACCTTTGGCATCGACCCCGGCCTGTCCGGGGCGGTGGCCACCCTGATCGACGGCGTGCCTGGCCCGATCTTGGATATGCCCACCCGCGAGGTGGATGGCTGGAAGGAGGTCGACGCCCGCGCGGTGGCCACCTTCATCCGTGCCCAGCGCGAGGCGCACCCCGGCGCTGAGGTGCACGCCGCGCTGGAAAAGGTCGGTGCACGGCCTGGCGACGGCGGCACCAGCGCATTCCGCTTCGGCGACAGCTACGGCCAAGCCCGCGCGGTACTGCAGGTGATGGGTGTGCCATACCTGCGCGCCATCCCGGCAGTTTGGAAGCGCCGATTCGGGCTGATTGGCCAGGACAAGGACGCCGCCCGGCTGCTTGCGATCCAGCGGTTCCCGGCCGCCGCGGGCCAGCTGCAGCGAAAGAAGGACAACGGCCGCGCCGATGCGCTGCTGATCGCCCTGTGGGCCGAGCACCAGCTGGCCATGGGCCAGGCTGCCGCATGACTGGCGCCGAGCTGCGCATGCAGAAGCGCTACCGGTCCTACGTGCAGAAGCACGGCCGTTGCTCGGTCTGCCAGTTCCGCGCCGCCGGTGCCGCTGGATTCCACTGCAAAGGCTGGCCCGAACGGGCTGGCACCTGCGACACCGACAGCAAGCTGCCGGTTTTCCGATTCGATGACGCCGTACTGGAGGGCATGCGCGATGCGCAACATTGATCCGCTGACCGAAGAGCTGCGCCGCTGGGGCCATGCCCAGGTGAATCGGTTTGCGCTGAGCCGTGCCGACAGGAGCGTGCACGTATTGGACAAGGTTCGCGACCACGCCCCGCTGACGCGGGAGAGGGCGATCCAGGACTTGGTGGGCCGCGATGGGGCCGATCGTCGCCGCCTGATGGCGGCCGGCGCCGGCGTGAAAGGCCTTCGCATCGTGCCACTGTGGGCGGCGGACCCGATTCGCGCCTCCAACGACGCGGATCACCCACACGACAACCCGGAGATTGCGGTCGATGTCGGTGTTCCGGATGAGCTGCGTTGGATCGACCGGGCCCTGGCATCAATGGAGAGGCAGTACCCGCTGCGCGCCCTGATCGTCCGGACCGAGTTCACCGTGTCTGCCAGCCAGGCGGTGAAGGCACGCATGGTGGCCGAGAAGTACGGCGGCGCGCTGTCGGTCTGGCAGTACCGCAGGGAGCTGCAGCGCGGGGTAGACTTCATGGGCGGCAGGATCGCCGCCTAATGGAGATTGACGTGGCAAAAGGAAAATTTGACTGGATCTACGACATTGAGCCACTGCGGTGGAACGCGCATGACGGGAAGAAGCACCTGAAGGTCGAACTCACGGACCTGCTTAGTAAATCCGGGCTTGAGCCGGGAAGTGATTGGCAAGCGGAGTTCAACGTGTGGGCTGTTGCACAGCAATTGGAGTTTCGTGCATTGCCGATGATCAACGTCGTGGCCGGAGAGGTGCTTGCGGTGGCCATTGTTCAGTTGCACGTAGATGAGCACGAACATGGCTGACTTCAGCTGGCTCAATGAAATTCCCGATGCAGGATTCCCCTCCCATGGGGATGGTTTCCTGAAAGCCTTCCCTCTTATTTGGTTCCTCGAGCGTAGCGGTCTGAGGGCTGGTGACGACTGGCGGAACGAATTTGACGCTTGGGGCTCGGAGCAACCTAGGGAGTATCAGCAGTTCCTCGGTCCCACTGACCATTCGGGTGATTCTCTCGCTTGGATCGCTGGTGGTTCCTGGGCGGCCGGACACAATGATGCTTGACAAGTTGCACAGTTCGATGCGCTAATTCTGCAATAGTCAAGAATTGTCCCTGAAGCCCCGGCCCTGCGCTGGGGCTTCTGCGTTTCCGGGACCCAGACACCGATCAACCACCGCGCCGAATTCCCCTCCGCTCGCCGTGAGGCGATTGGGGCCGGCGTCCACGCAGGCGGGCGGTCTGCGCACGGTCCTTGGAGACTGGGCAGCGCCTAGGCAGCGGTGGTGATCGGCCCTCTACGCCCGCAGCCCCTCGGACCAACCACATCCTCGCGCACCAGCCGGTTGCGGGGCGGGCACCTATGCAGGAGAGACCATGGTGAGCACCGAAACCGTAGCCGCCGCCATGGGCGCCGGCCAGTACGCCAAGCCGCTGGAAGACGCGTGCATCCAGTTCGGCATCGTGACCGCGCTGCAAAAGGCGCACTTTCTGGCTCAGGTACCGCGTGTTGCGGGTGCGTCCGTTCACCGGTGAGAGCGATCAGCTGGTGCTGGCCGATCCGTGGCCGACCGATG